>JBGSWR010000071.1:0-135954 GCA_041751855.1 Pyrinomonadaceae bacterium | reverse complement strand
TGGCCCTCCGTGGCCGCCCGTAACCGAGTGAAACATCTTTTCCAATGCGGGCGGCCACGGAGGGCCACCCCTACAAATTAGGACACCACCCTTAATTTGCAGTGAAAGACCTCACTACAGTCACCGTGCTATCATACCGGCGTCTTCGTAATTTGCTGCTGCTCGTTAGAGACTCTCCGGAGTGCGTTCAGTCTTTAAGTTTAAAGTTCTGGGCTGGCTGCGACGCCTGGCGATTCTGTTGCTGGTCGTATGGACAGTAGTCTCGCTCGTAACCTTGCTGATCGAACTCGTTCCTGGAGACCCGGCTGTCGCAGTGCTTGGAGAACAGGCTACACCTGAGCAGTTCGCTCAATTCAAGCAGAAGCACGGTCTCGACCAGCCACCATTCTTCTTTTCCTTTCCTAGAAATGATGAGGGGCAGAGACGTTTTGAATGGCACGGCGTGGATAATCGCTACACGGATTACTGGCGAGGCATACTGCGCGGCGATATGGGACTCTCTTTCCGCACCGACCGCCCGGTCGTTGATCTCATTTTCGAGCGTTACCCTGCCACCATCCAGCTCGCCATCACCGCACTATTAATTGCTGTCGCCATAGCTATTCCGCTCGGAGTGATTGCCGGCACCCATCGTGGCACCTGGATAGACAATCTTGCGTCAGTAGTAGCTCTCGTTGGCATCAGCTTGCCAAGTTTCGTCATCGGCCCGATGCTGGTATTCATATTTGCGGTAAAGCTCGGGTGGTTAGCTCCCTCGGGGCGGTTCGAATGGAGCGACATTATCCTACCCGCATTTACTCTGGGCGCAGCACTCTCGGCCATCCTCACGCGCATGGTGCGCTCGTCAGTTATCGAAGAGTTGGGTGAAGACTATGTCCGCACAGCGCGAGCGAAGGGACTTAGCGAAAACACCGTAATTTACAAACACGTTTTGAAGAATGGACTGATTCCTGTAGTTACAATCCTGGGACTTCAGTTGGGTGTACTCCTTGCGGGCGCCATCATTACTGAAAAAATTTTCGGCTGGCCAGGTCTTGGTTTGTTGTTGGTTGAGGACGGGATCGGCAAACGCGATTATCGGATTGTTCAGGGTTGCGTGCTGGTAATCAGTATGACCTACATAATTGCCAATACTCTGACCGACATGGTCTATCGCTGGCTGGATCCCAGAATCAGAGTCTCTTGAGGACGTCCGGCGAACGCCGTTAAGATGAATCGGCTTACTAAATTCGGCTTTTTTGTTGTCGCTGTTCTGGTGTTGGTAGCGCTTTTCGCTCCATGGATCGCCACCCATGACGTCGGCACAACAAATCTTTCGCAGCGCTATCTGCCTCCTTCCGCAACTTACTGGTTCGGAACCGACTCCACGGGTCGCGATATCTTCTCGCGGGTTGTATTCGGCGCGCGGATCTCACTTCAAGTCGGGATGATCGTAGTGGCGGTGTCCACCGTTGTGGGAACGATGTTAGGGGCGCTGGCCGGTTATTATGGAGGCTGGATCGATCGGTTTATCTCAGGCTATCTGTTTAATGTATTCCTCGCTTTTCCCGGTCTGCTTCTGGCTATAGCTATGGTGGCCTTCCTCGGCGCCGGCTTGAACAAACTGATTCTCGCGCTCTGCGTCATCGGCTGGGTAGGTTACGCGCGGTTGATTCGGGGGCAGGTTCTGAAGGTTCGGGAATATGACTTCGTTCAAGCTGCAAGGGCACTCGGGGCAAGCGATGCCCGAATCCTTCTTATTCACATACTTCCGAACGCCATTCAGCCCCTGATAGTACAGGCAAGTCTGGGAATGGCCGGCGCTGTTCTATCGGAAGCAGCGCTGTCGTTCCTCGGATTGGGCGTGCCTCCGCCAGCGCCTTCCTGGGGTGTGATGATCGAAGAAGCCCGCGATCTTTCAACCCTACAGGCGGCGCCACATGCGTTAATCTTCCCGGGAATGGCAATCGCTCTGACGGTGCTCGCATTCAACTTTATAGGTGACGGCCTGCGAGAATATCTCGACCCCCGCCAGCGGGCCCGCTAACCTCACTATGATTGAAAGGCCTGTTACAACATCCGGATCTCCGAGCAAACCCCAGCAAACCCAGGGCGGCGTTGCCATTTCAATCGATAATCTCTCAAAGACTTATCCCGTTCCGCTGGCAAAATTGAAAGCCTTCTTGCGGCGTAAAACGACGGCGCCGGTTGAAGCATTGCGCGCGGTCTCATTCGAAGTTCCCCGAGGCGAAATCTTTGGCCTGATTGGCCGGAATGGCGCCGGAAAGACCACGCTGACAAAGATTGTTGCCACGCTCGTGCAGCCGACCTCAGGAAGTGTTGCCGTGAACGGTTACGACAGCGTCAATGATGACGAAAAGGTTCGCATGCAACTGGGTCTGGCGGGCGCCGAGGAGAGGAGTTTTTATTGGAGGCTCACGGCAGAGCAAAATCTGCTCTTCTTTGCCAGGCTTTTCGGACTTCGTGATCGTGTGGCAAAAGAACGAATCTCAGAACTAATGACCCGTTTGGATCTACAAGATACTGCCCGGCGGCGTTTTGGTGAACTCTCGACGGGAAACAAACAACGACTGTCGGTTGCGCGCGCACTACTACCGCGACCGAGCGTCCTCCTGCTGGATGAGCCTACACGTTCACTCGATCCTCTTGCGGCGACCCGAATGCGAGAGTTGATCAAGTCGCTCGCCGAGGAGGAACCACCGGTTACAATCCTCTTCACTTCCCACAATCTCGCGGAAGTCGAAACGCTTTGTAATCGAGTTGCGGTTATTGCGCGCGGCAGCATTCAGGCATTGGATACACCCAGAAACCTCCGTTCGCTATCAAATCCATCGGAAGTCGTTCATTTGAAAATCGCGGGGCTCACCGCAGAGCGTGCAGAACGGCTGTTGGCTCCAGTGCTCCAAAACCCTGAGATAGTGACCGAAGGCCAAACCGTGGTGGTTTCATTCACCCGGGTCAGTGACGACAACAAGCTCGATGAGGCGATTCGAATCGCCCAGGCGGATGGGGGAACTGTAGCAGGCGTTGAATCAGAACGCGCCACGCTCCTCGATGTGCTCGAAAGTTATGAATGACCTGAAATGCGATCACTAAAACTTCTACCGCGTCGCATTTATGCCTTTCTGGTAAGGGACTTCCGTCTGTTTCTTAGCTACCGGATGCTCTTTTTTCTGCGCGTGCTGTCTGTCCTGGCAGTCGTTACCACATTGTTCTTCATTTCTAAGATCTTTGTTGGTTTCACCGACGCCCGGTTTGCGCAATGGCGCAACCCACTGGCGGCGTGGCTAACCGGACTGGCGGTGCTCAACTACTTCATGACCGGATTTTCGAGCCTGGCAAATGCCGTAAGACAAGAGCAGCTACAGGGAACGTTGGAGAGCGTGCTTGCAACCCCGGTGAACTTGCCGACAATCATCGTCGCCAGTTCAGCCTGGGACTTCGTGCAGGCCACTTTCTTCTCGTTTCTTTATCTTTTCTTTGGCTGGTTGTTCTTTAACGTCAATTACGCTGGGAGCTTTCTGCTGGCTTCTCTCTTCCTGATTCTGACAACGCTGGTTTTGGCCTGCCTCGGTATTCTTTCAGCCAGTTTTGCTATGGTCTTCAAACGCGGTGATCCTTTTGGTATCTTCCTGGGCGCCGGTTCGGCCCTCTTCTCCGGCGTATTTTTCCCTACCCAACTATTGTCGGAGCATGCTGGTGCGGGTATTAGCGGCATCTCGCGGATTCTTCCACCTACATATGGGCTCGACGGAATCCGCCAGGTATTGATTGAAGGCCGGGGGTTAGCGGAAGTGATGGAACCGCTCACCACATTGCTAATTTTCCTCGGCGTGCTACTCCCCTTCTCATTATGGGTGTTTGGACGTGCAGTACGCCGGGCCAAACGCGAAGGAAGCCTCATTCAGTACTAGGGGTCGCGGTGATCCCAGCTATCGAGTTTCTCCGCATTAGTAATTGCGACGCCCATGGGTGTCTTGCAAGAAACTGAATAGATATTGGGGGGTGAAACTCGATGTTGGACATGAATTGGATGGTAAAAAAGATGAAGAGACGCTCGGAGAGTCATTTGGAGATGGCGCCAATTGCCCGGGCCAGCAGACTTAAACCTGTCATTCCGAGGGTGAGCCGATAAGGAGTAAGGAGCCGGCGTGTCCGATGAAGAGCTCTAGGGACCGTCGCTGTTAACCGTGGGTTTCGTGGATCACGCATCAAAATGGATCCACGAAATCCCACGAGGGGATGGAGTTCATGTAGTATAGGCCGTCGGGACGCGCCGGCTATGTGCTCGTCGCCATTTGCGACGCTCTGGCCAGTCACGTATTCTGTTGCCAATCAGTTTGACTTGATAAGAGACGCGGGCTACCATGCCTTCCTCGAAACGAACATCTATAGATAAATTATTGCGCGATCATAACTTGATGACTCTCGGCAGAGCTGAATGCAGTATCGATCCCGTAAACCAGAGCCCTCTGCTACTACTCCGATTGAATCGATCCGTCCTCGCATCAGTTGAACCTGAACACCCCAATGTCCGGCATCTCATGCGCCTGAGGATTTTCGATGCGAAAGGGGGACAGGCCTGCGATCCGGCGTCCGATTCTTAAGCTTGAAGCCGGTCCGCTAACGGCAATCCCGGTTCTTAACTCTTATGGGCTTTGCAACAACGGCAATCCACTCAGGTCAGGATCCCGACCCGACCACTGGCGCGGTAAGCGTACCAATTTATCAGACCTCAACCTACGCGCAAGAGGCACTGGGGAAACATAAGGGCTACGAGTATGCTCGCACTCAGAATCCAACTCGCGAAGCGCTGGAAAAGAATGTGGCCGCCCTTGAAGGCGCGCGTTATGGGTTCGCTTTCGCGTCAGGCATGGCGGCAATCGATGCCACGCTGCGGCTCGTTAAAGCAGGCGAGCATGTGATCGTTTCGGACAACACCTACGGCGGTACCTTTCGCCTCTTCACCAAGGTGCTCGCCAACTACAATCTCGAGTTCGATTTTGTCGACACTTCGGACCCGCATAGAGTTGAGGCGTCCATCAAACCGAATACGAGAATGATCTTTGTGGAAACGCCCACAAACCCGGTCATGATCGTTTCGGATCTGGGCGCAGTCAGCGAACTGGCGCACCGCGTGGGAGCCCGGGTAGTCTGCGACAACACCTTTCTTTCTCCTTATCTACAAAGCCCAATCGAATTCGGAGTCGATATCGTCGTTCACTCGACCACAAAGTACCTCAACGGCCATTCGGATGGGGTAGGCGGAATCGTAGTTCTGAACAGCGAGGAGGACGCGGCGTGGATCGGTTTTATACAGAACAGCGCCGGGGCGATTCTTTCTCCTTTCGATTCCTGGCTCGTGATGCGCGGGACGAAAACACTGGCCCTCCGGATGGAGCAACACGACAAATCGGGCAGGGCCGTGGCTGCGTTTCTCGAAGAGCATCCTAAAGTGAAGAAGTTATATTATCCAGGCTCGGCATCCCACCCACAGCACCTTTTAGCACAGCGTCAGCAGAAGGGTTTTGGGGGCATGGTCGCCTTTGATGTTGGTTCGCTCGCTGCGGCCCGAACTGTGTTGGATTCGGTTAAGCTTTGTACGCTTGCCGAGAGCCTCGGCGGGGTCGAGACATTGATTTCGCATCCCGCAACAATGACTCACGCTTCGGTTGACGCTGAAAAACGAGAGCGCCTGGGAATTACCGACGGTCTGGTTAGGATCTCTGTGGGGCTCGAAGACACTGACGACATAATCGCCGACCTGGATCAGGCACTCGATACAATCCAGCAGGCAGATGACAGCTAAGCCGAAGAATGTTTAGAATTGGACAAAGATTGAACCTGTAACTTTTCTCCCTTCGCTCTCCTTATGATCGTAGAGGTACACGCAAAATCAGATGTCGGGCGGGTTCGCCGCGGGAACGAGGATAATTTCCTTGTTCTGGACCTCTCACGGGAACAGACGTGGAGCGGTTCGGATGGGGAGCAGCCTCCACCTGAGCTGTCACGTTTTGATGTTGGTGAGAAAGGTCTTGTGCTGGTTGTTTCAGACGGCATGGGTGGCGCGCTGGCCGGCGACGTAGCGAGCCGGATGGCAGTCGAGTCGGTGCGTGAAATGCTCATTGGCGACAAGGAGAAAGAGGGTTGCGATCCGGCACTGCCACTGGTTGACTGCCTCAAGAACGCAACTGTGTATGCCAATCTCGCTATACACGTTCGCAGCCAGGAAGACTCACGCTGCGCCGGAATGGGCGCTACCTTCACTGGCGCTGCAATCACACAAGAGTTTTTGGATCTGGTTCAAGTCGGTGATAGCCGCGCTTACATCATTCGGCGCGATCATATTCGTCTCGCCACGAAGGACCAATCACTCGTTCAGCAACTCGTCGACGTTGGACAGATTAGCGAAGCTGAAGCCGAGACGCACATGTTTCGGAATGTGATCCTGCAAGCGCTGGGGGCTCAGAGTGAAGTGACCCCGGTCACCGGTAAGATTCGCCTTCGACGCGGAGATATCATCCTACTTTGCAGTGATGGATTGTCAGGAAAACTGCGCGCCGAAGATATTCAGCGGATCGTCGTTGAGTACAAAGAGGATTTGGCCCAAACTTGCAGCATGCTTATAGAAGAGGCCAACCAGCGTGGCGGCGAGGATAACATTACCGTTGTGTTGGCCCGTTTCGATGGCGAGGATCTTGAGGAAGCAACGAGCGACCGCATCACGATTGAACTCCCGCCACTCGAAGATGACAAGACCCTCGATGACAGCTTCGACGCGGACACCGAACCCCACTAAAACACCTCTGAATAAAACCTGGCCCAAGTCTCGAGAAGGCTATTCTTTTCCCTCGGAAAGTGCACGCTCGCGCCAGTTGCGGTCGCCGTCAACTCGCCTTACGTAGATCGAGGCTCCCTGAACACTCTCAACGCGAACCCGCTCGCCTGCCTCGAGCGGCATTTCCCCGTCCGCTGGAAAGGCAGTCCAGGTCGAACCATAAACCTTAACTGCTCCTTCCTGTAGCGCTCCCCGACTCGATGAGACCACCGTCCCAACTTTGCCAGGCAAGGCCTCAACCCCTGTGCGTAACTGCTCGCCGGTGTTCTCTCGCGACAAGTAGTTCACGAAGATCGTGCGCGATGCCGCAGTTAAGCCAATCGAAACCACCGCAAAGATAAGGAATTGCAGCGCCAGGCTATTGATTCCGATAAGCGCTGCAAACGCCGCTGCCAGGGCCCCGATCCCAAACCACAACAGTACAAAGCCAGAAGTGAAAATCTCGGCAATGATCAGAACGGCGCCCAGCACGCACCAGAGGATCCAGACAATGTTTTCCATCTTCGCTCAGCCTTTGAGAATATTCTTCAACACGAACCAGATGTTGGCCGGCCTCTCCGCAAGCCGTCTCATAAAGTAAGGATACCAGTGTTTACCGTAAGGCACATAGACCCGCATGTTGTATCCTTCTCCGGAGAGCTGGTGTTGCAGATCGCGCCGTATTCCAAAGAGCATCTGAAACTCAAATGCCTCTTTTGAGATCCCTTCTTTCTGCACAAAGGCAATCGTGGCATCTATCATTCTTGGGTCATGGGTGGCAATGCCATGATAGGTGCCGCTTGAAAGCAGCAACTGCATTACGCGGATGAAATTGTCGTCGACATCCTTCTTAGCCGGGAAGGCAACCTCCGGCGGTTCGCTATAGGCGCCCTTGCAGAGACGAATACGCGCCGGAAGCTTAAGCAGATCGACGGCATCCTCGAAAGTGCGGTAAAGATACGACTGCAAAACTATACCGACGTCGTTGAGATCAAACTCGCCGCGCAATCGCTTAAAAATATCGATAGTTGCTTGCGTCACATTGGAGCCTTCCATATCCACGCGAACGAAGTTGCGTCGTTGAGCCGCATCCACGAGCACCCTTCTGGCATTCCTGTAAGCGAGTTCCGGATCAAGTTCGAGTCCAAACTGCGTGAGCTTAATGGAAACGTTCGAGCTGATTCCCGTGGCATCGATTTGGCCCAGTATTCGAAGGTATTCGCGAACCTCAGCTTCCGCCTCAGCCTCACTTGCCACAGATTCATTAAGATGGTCGAACGACGCGGTGATATTTTCAGCGTTGAGTTCGCGAATGGCGGCGACGGCTTCCTCAATGCTTTCACCAGCAACAAAGCGAGTTGTCAGCTTTTTAAATGGCCGAAAACGGGTCGCAAAATCTTTGAGCCCCTCTTGGCGGGACAGATAGATTAACGCACTTTTGGTAACCATTTGTGCAAGTTATGGGTGTTCTTATCCTGGGAGTTTAGTGGGACATCTTCTGAGCGCCGCTTGAACCGTGTGTTATTCTTTGCAGCGCATTTCCGAACACCGCCTATTCGTGATCCTGACTTTAGACAGAAGGTCGCCAAAAGGAAAGGTCGAATGCGCCTGAAACTGCTACTGTTGGCCTCGTTACTTGCGGCAATTGTTGGTGCTGGAACCTCAATTGCAATTACGCTGTTTTTCTCTGCTCCACTTAGGCCGCCGTCAGCATTGGGCCTGCTAGCTGCACTGACACTGATCATTCCGATTCTTGCTGTTTTTCTGGCATCCCTCTTTGTTTATCGGCATACCGCACGTCGAAGGCGCCTGCAAGCCATCCTAACTGCGCTGCTGTCAATTCTCCTCAGTCTTTTTGTATTTGTACTCGCTTCAATCCTGACCTCCCGTTCTCAACCAATCACGCCCCCGGACCAGACAATACCAACAGATGTCGGACAAATCAGGCAGATGATGGTGCGCCCACCGGATTCAATCCTATCTCCGTCTGGATAGGGCGCAAAGCACCAATGACGAACCGAATGTGATCATCAGGATCAACGCCAAGTTCGGCAATGCCCTGTCGGATATCGTCGCGATTGACTGAGCGAGCAAAGGCTTTGTCCTTAAGCTTCTTTTTGACAGACGAGACTTCCAGATCATCTAGACTCTTCGTAGGTCGCACCAGAGCACACGCTACCAGAAAACCACACAATTCGTCTGTGGCAAAAAGCGCTCGCGCCATCGCCGTATCCCGCGGCACGCCCGTGTAGGTGGCGTGGCCCATGATTGCGCGAATTATCCTATCGGAGTAACCACGGCCACAAAGGATATTCCCTCCGGTAAACGGGTGCTGGTCCGGCGCTGGAAACATCTCATAATCGAAGTCATGTAGTAATCCTACCAATCCCCATTCGTCCACGTCGGCGTCAGGTTCTCCGTAGCGAGTCGCGGAGGCACGCATGGCCGCCTCGACGGCAAGAGCGTGCTTGCGCAGGCTCTCTCCCTTAGTGTATTCGCAGAGCAGTTCCCAGGCATCGTTTCTATCGGGCATAGAACTTTTACCGCCCATTTCGTATCGCAAGGTTTATTGAGGCCAGCAACGCTGGCACGTCTCAAGGACAGCTACCAAGTGTAATTAAAAGTGAGCGTGATGATACTACAATCGCCAGACACGGAGTAGACTGCGTAACTTTCCTCTTCCATGAGGCTTGCCTTTCCCGTGCGGTACTTCCATGAGGCTTGCCTTTCCCGTGCGGTATGCCTCTGGCTTACCGTGGCCTCTTCCCTTCCCGCCGGGCTATGCCTCATCAGATGAGGCGCAGCCTGAAGTAGGGTGGTTCAGGTTTCACGGTAAGCCGAAGGCATACCGCAAGGGGAGTGGCAGAGCCTGTTCGGATGTTGAGCAGTCATACCCAAAAAGTAACACGATGCATGACATGGTAAGTTCTTCCATATTTGTGGTGCACTCCGCCACCGACTCAGGAGACATCACCCCTCACCCAGTTTCCCCTTTTCACTTGCTGACTCACGGGCCCTCTACTAGAATATCAGCCGTTAACAGCCTTTACGCTTCATGAGATCCATTCTCCTGGCAGTACTTGCGGCCTATGTGGTAGCCGCGATCCACTCGGTGCTGGCATTCGTTAACAAACGCCGCTCGCTCCAACGTGTGTCTGAATGGTCAATGGCCGTAGGGTTTATCCTGCATACGGCAGCCTTGATTACCGAATGGTTGCTCGAGGGACATTACCCGCTCTTCTATCGTAGCGAAACGCTTTCGTTCCTGGCCTGGGCAATGGTTGGGGCCTACGGTCTAGTGCTCTATAAGTATCGCGCTCGAGCGCTGGGCCCGTTCACCTTGCCGCTAGTCTCAATTCTGATCTTTGTCGCCCTGCTAACGGAATCCGAATCCGGCGCCAAAGAGGCAAGTGGCTTCTCGGAGACGTGGCTATTTCCCGTTCATACAACGCTTCTGTTTTCGGCTTACGCTGCGTTCTTTGTCGTTTTTGTGGCCAGTATAATGTATCTGGTGCTCGAGCGAGAGTTGAAGCTAAAGACTTTCAGCGCTATCTTTCACCGGCTGCCTTCATTAACCACTGTGAATGAGATCGCCACTGTTGCTGCCGCGCTAGGGCTCACGTTTCTCACGCTGGGAATTGCTAGCGGCATGCTTTGGTCGTCTTCGCAGTACAACCGCCTCTGGCACAACGATCCTAAGGAGATTTTTGCCGTTCTGACCTGGTTACTCTATCTTGCGCTCATAGTTTATCGATCGACCGCGCAATGGCGCGGCCGCCGCGCAGCCTGGATGGGTGTGGCTGGGTTTGCTCTTGTTCTATTTACTTTTTTTGGGGCCCGGTTCATGGGTGGATACCACGTATTCGGATGAGGTTCTGACCAAAGCCTCTAACTGAGAAACCAACTGATGCCGCTAGTTCTAGTCGGAGTCAATCATAAAACCGCACCTGTCGAGGTGCGGGAGTTATTGGCTTTTTCCGAGGCAGCCTGCTCGGCGGGCCTGCGGAACCTGATCGACGGCAAGATTTTGCAGGAAGGGTTGATCGTTTCGACCTGCAACAGGGTTGAAGTTCTTGCCGCCACGGATCAGATCCATGATGGAACGGAGCGGATAACCACATTTCTTGGGCAATCCCACAGACTGCCGGCAGACATTCTCCAAAACCACCTATATAGCCATACTGATGACCATGCTGTCAGACACCTTTTCCGCGTAGCTTCATCTCTGGATTCGATGGTCGTCGGCGAAGCTCAGGTTCTCGGGCAAGTGCGTCGGGCGTACTCACTAGCGCTTGAAGTCGGGACCACCGGCCGGGTTCTGAATCGCCTGGTCCATCACGCATTTCACGTTGCCAAAAGGGTGCGCACTGAAACGGGAATCGGAGCCAACGCAGTCTCGATCAGTTACATGGCCGTCGAGTTGGGCAAGAAGATCTTCGGCTCACTGAAAGGTCATACAGTCCTCGTTATAGGCGCCGGAGAGATGGCCGAACTGTCGACGCGCCATCTATTGAACGCGGGAGTGTCTCGCGTGCTCATCTCAAACCGGACCGAAGAATCCGCTCAAAAGCTGGCTGGCGAGTTTGGCGGCGAGGCCGTGCCGTTCAGTCATCTTCCCGACCACTTGAACGAGGCCGACATCGTCATCTGCTCTACTGGCGCCAACGAATATGTGGTCACTGAGGCGATGGTCCGCGAAGCGCTCGAGAAAAGGCGAAATCGCCCGGCCTTCCTAATAGACATTAGCGTCCCGAGAAACATCGATCCGGCGATTGGATATCTTCCCAATATCTTCGTCTTTGACGTCGATGACCTTGAAGCAGTTATATCCTCAAACATTCGAGAACGTGAACGAGAAGCCGAACGCGCCGAACTGATTGTCGCTTCCGAAGTCATGCAGTTTCAGCAAGCGCTCCGGGCGCTTGACGTTGGTCCAACTATCGGAGCCCTAAAAGAGAGGCTTCAGAGTATTGCTCGCACCGAACTGGGCAGACAACGCGGCCGACTGGGCGACCTGACCCCGGAACAGGAGGCCGCAATCGAAGCCCTGTTGTTAGCGACCGTCAACAAAATCTCTCATCCGCTTTTCAGTCACCTGCGACGCTCTTACGACGCCAGCGTCCCGGAAACCTTGCAGGCATGGCGTGACATCTTCGGACTCGAAGAGTAATAACCTGCTCGCAATAAGAGATGAACTACAAACTGGTCATTGGCTCGCGTGGTTCGAAGCTTGCCCTGAGGCAGGCAGAATGGGTGAGAGCCAAACTTGCCGTTTTCAATCCAGAACTCGATATTACGATTCAGATCGTCAAGACCACAGGTGATGTGAAAAGTGAACCACTGTCCGTCATCGGGGGTAAGGGCGTATTCACTAAGGAGCTTGAGGAAGCGCTACGCGAGCGCCAGATCGATCTTGCCGTACATTCGCTCAAGGACCTGCCTACATTAGTTCCTGACGATTTGACCATTGCAGCAATTGCCGAACGTGAAGATCCGCGCGATGCGCTGGTCCTCAGCCAGGATCTCAAATCGACCAAAATCAGATCGATCGCCGATCTTCCGGAATACGCCGTAGTGGGAACTTCCAGTCAGCGGCGGGCGGCGCAACTTAGGCGCCACCGGCAGGATGTCATTATCAAGGAACTGCGAGGGAACGTCGACACAAGGCTGCGAAAACTCGATGAGGGCCAATATGACGCCTTGATTCTGGCGACCGCCGGACTCCGGCGACTGAGTTTGGAGCACAGAATTGGACACTGTGTCTCTACTGAAGAGATGCTTCCGGCGGTTGGCCAGGGGGCTATCGGCATTGAGGCGCGATCTGACGATGAATCTACCATCGCGGTCACGAGACAACTGGAGCACGCTCCCACCAGGACTGCTGTGACGGCTGAACGAGCATTCTTGCGAGCACTTGGCGGCGGCTGCTTGCTGCCAATTGCCGCGTATGCCGTGGTCCACCAGGATGAAATGAAACTTGACGGATTAGTGGTCAGTCCTGATGGCGGCAAGATTGTGAGAGATTTTGTTTCTGGCGCCTGTTCAGATGCTGTGCTCCTCGGCGAGAATCTTGGCCAGCGCCTGCTGGATCAGGGCGCCGGCGCGCTGCTCACAACTCTCGAACAGAGAGCTTGAGGCGAAGTTGATTCGGGTCTCAGTTGGATGCGTCCGAGAAAACTGCTGAATGAAAGACACCGCCTGGAATTCACGCGGCAATAAGATTCTGATGGCGTCGCCTGACTCATCGAATGATCGGCCGCTTGCCGGCAGAACGATCGTAATTACCCGTGCCCGAAAGCAGGCCGACGAGTTCCTTCGCGCGCTTGAGGAACTGGGCGCTAACGTTATCGGCTGTCCGACGATAGAAATTACCGACCCGGAAAGTTACGATCGTCTCGACGAAGCTCTCAATGATCTCTACGGTTATGATTGGTTGGTCTTCACCAGCGTAAACGGTGTCGACTATTTTCTTCGGCGGTTTCACTCAGCCAGGCTTGATGTGACCCAACTCGATGAAATGCGCGTCTGCGCTATCGGCGAAGCTACGGCCACGCGGCTCGGCGAAGCCCGGATACATGTTGACGTCGTGCCGGCGGAATTCAAAGCTGAAGGAGTATTTGCAGCTTTGGAACAGTTCTCTGGTGGACCAGAAGCACTGCGCGGACTTAATTTTCTGATCCCGCGAGCGGCAGTTGCGCGTGACTTCTTACCAACGGCCTTGACCGCTGCGGGTGCCCGAGTCGATGTGGTTCCGGCCTATCGGACGGTATTACCCGCCAACCTCGATCGCGGTAAAATCAGCGCCATGCTGGCCGGCGGCGCAGACTGTATTGCCTTTACAAGTTCATCGACTGTCCGAAACCTTGCGCAGCTTTTTGACGCGACGGATCTCAGCCAGGTGCTGCCCGGGGTAGTCGTAGCCTGCATCGGCGACGTTACGGCCCAGACTGCCATCGAGTATGGACTTCAACCCTTGATCCAACCACAGGAATTCACGGTTCCAGCTCTAGCTCGAGCAATTGGTGAGTATTTCTCGTCAGAACCCTCGAAGTGAAGTCATTGAAAGAGCCGCCGCTAAAACCAATGAAACAATGGCTGGCCCGCTCGTGCTACACTGAGTCTCAATGACGTTGCGACGTGTTCTCATCCTCGATAACGACCGCAACAGCGGCGAAGCGCTCCAATCACTAATCAGCAGTTGGGCCTACGAAACCGTCTTCGCAGAGGACCTAAGATCCGGCGTTGAGCGGTTGGGAGAGTTCAAGCCCGCTGCGATAATCGCAGCCAATTCGCCGGCTACAGTCGATGGGTTTGGTCCTTTGCGAGAGATCCGCGTCGAAGAGCCCGATATTCCAGTCATCCTGTTGGCAGATCACGGCTCAATCGAACTGGCCATCAAAGCCATCCAGGAAGAGGGAGCTTACCACTACTTTGAAAAGCCGGTCGACGCAAACAAACTTCGGATAGTTCTGGATCGCGCGGTCGAACTTAACGAAGCCAAGCGGGAAAACGAATTGTTGCGGCGGCAACTGAAGGATCGCGGCGCGTTCGGTGAACTGGTTGGTAATTCCGAACCGATGCGAGAGATTTACGCCCTGATCGAGCAGGTCGCTCCTTCGAGTGCTTCGGTTCTTATCACGGGTGAATCCGGAACCGGCAAGGAACTCGTGGCCCGCACCATCCACGCGCTCAGCCCCAGAAAGGACAGACCATTTGTAGCTATTAACTGCTCAGCGATCCCGGAAACTCTGATGGAGTCGGAGCTCTTTGGCCACGAGAAGGGCGCGTTCACGGGAGCCGCTTCCCGCCGCGAGGGCTGCTTTGAGCTTGCCGACACTGGCACTTTGCTGCTGGACGAGATCGCCGAAATGCCGGCGATGCTGCAGGCAAAACTACTCCGTGTGATTGAAGAGCGGACCATTAGACGACTCGGCGGAAGGCGTGAGATCCAGGTTGACGTAAGGCTTCTGGCCGCCACCAATCGCGAGCCAAATGAAGCTGTAAAAGCGGGGAACCTTCGGGGCGACCTTCTTTACCGGCTCAATGTCTTTGGCATTCACCTGCCGGCGCTGGTAAAACGCAAAGACGATCTCCCTCTTCTGGCCCAACACCTGGTTACCAAGCTGTCAGAAAAACATGGCCGCCCGGCACGATTCCTTAGTCCCGCCGCTTTGAGTGCCCTCCAATTTCATGCATGGCCCGGCAACGTCCGGGAACTGCGGAACATTATCGAGCGCGCCGTGATCATCTGCTCTTCCGAGCAGATTGATAGACATCACTTTGCGCCCTATCCAATTGAGCAACGGGAGCGGGCCCGCATTGAAGACACGCTCACCCTGCCTGTGGGCACCCCTATTGAAGAGGTTGAAAGACAGATGATCCTCCGCACGCTACAGAAAACGAAGAACAATAAGACGCGTGCCGCCGAGTTGTTGGGTATCAGCCTCAAAACCCTTCATAACAAGATCAATCTTTACCGGGAGCGTGGGCAGCTCCATGAAGAATAATTCGCCTGCTGTACTCCTCTTCTTCATCGACGGTCTTGGAATCGGCAAGCGCGGGCCCCAGAATCCATTCGACGGGCTGGAAGACGCCGAGCCCCTGGCAATCTTTGAAGGCGAACCAGCGATCGTTCCTGATGGCGGCGTATTGGTACCCACCGATGCCATTCTGGGAATAGCGGGACGGCCGCAGAGCGCATCGGGTCAGACTACAATTTTGACAGGAATAAACGCTGCGGAGCGTCTGGGATATCATAAGCAGGGTTTTCCCAACAAGGCCTTGCTTGAGATCATTCACGAGCACTCGCTCTTCCTCCAGTTGAAGCGTGCCGGTGTGCACCCAATCACTTTTGCCAACGCCTATACGGACCGCTTCTTTCACGAAAGGCCGCGCTGGGTTTCGGCGACCACAGCGGCGGTCGAGGCCGCCGCTCTCAACTTCCGCACTGTTAGCGATCTGTTGGACGGACAGGCAGTCTATCAGGACTTTACGAACGGGCTGCTGATCGAACGTGGTGAGGGTGTCCCAAAACGAACTCCTGCCGAAGCTGCCGCAGTGCTTGCCTGCCTTGTGGCGCAGCACCGCTTTACTCTTTATGAGTACTTCATCACCGACAAGATCGGACATCTCCAGGACCTTAGAGCAGCTCGCACGGTGCTTCGGGACCTTGCCTTGCTGATTCGCGAACTCTTGACTCGCATTGATCTCCATCGCACGTCCGTTATACTGACCAGCGATCACGGCAACATTGAAGACCTATCTTCGCGCAACCATACGCTAAATGCCGTTCCTACCCTGATCTGGGGCGCGATGCGTGATCAAATAGCAGCGCGCATCAGAAGCCTTGTTGATATCACACCGGCAATTGTCGACAATCTGACTAAAAGGGCCCATTCATGACTTCGACTACGGTCGACAAAGGTATATTTCCAGACAAAAACAATCCCCGTGAAGTTTTTGGGTGGAAGATGTATGACTGGGCCAACTCAGCCTTTTACACCACCGTCGTAGGCGCGCTCTTCGGGCCATACCTGACGGAAGTCACCCAGCAGGCTTTTGGCGAGAATGGCGTTGTGCTGAACTTCGGTCCACTGGGCGCGGTGACAGCTAAGTCCTACTTCCCCACCTGCGTCTCGCTTGCAGTCTTTCTTCAGATCTTCCTGCTGCCAATACTCGGCGCAGTAGCAGATTATTCGAATCTGAAGAAAAAGATGATGATGGTCTTCTGCTACATCGCCGTCGCGGCCACGTGTCTGCTCTTTTTTGTAACTCCAAACCTCTTTTGGCTGGGAGGGCTGCTATTCATTATCGCCAACCTCGGCTTTGGCGCGTCGATCGTCTTCTATAACGGGTTCCTGGGCGAGATCACAACTGAAGATCAGCGCGACAAGGTATCGAGCCGGGGATTTGCTTATGGATACTTCGGCGGCGGGCTGCTGCTTGCTCTTAACTTCCTTCTTGTGCAAAACGCGGGGCGTCTGGGGTTGGACCAATACATGGCAGTACGAATCTCCTTGTTGTCAGCCGGCCTCTGGTGGGGTGTCTTCGCGCTTATTACCTTCGCTACATTGCGGACGCGAGCCCCGGAGAAGGCCCTGCCGCCCGGCAAGTCCTATCTTACCGTTGGCTTCTCAGAACTCGGACGCACCTTTCGCGAGCTGGCAAAGCTGCGCCATACGCTCAGATATCTCATCGCCTATCTTTTCTACAATGACGGCATTCAGACGGTCATCAGCATGGCCGCCGTCTTCATGTCCCAGGAGCTGTTTATTGCCCGCGGATTGGAAACCAATCCAGCCTTCTTACTTGGAATTTTTCTGATGGTCCAGTTCGTAGCTGTTGCCGGCGCGCTGCTATTTGAAAAGCTGGCATACGCAATAACCACCAAGCGAGCGATCATGGTTTCGCTAATTTTATGGTGTCTGGTGGTCTTCTATGGTTACGGTTTTCTTAATACCATCACGGAGGCCTGGGTAATGGCTGCCGTCATTGCAGTCGTTCTCGGCGGTTCACAAGCGCTGTCCCGATCGCTGTTCTCGCGGATGATTCCACAAGGACGCGAAGCGTCATTCTTTGGTATCTATGAGGTATCAGAGCGCGGCACTTCCTGGCTGGGACCTATGACATTTGGGATTATAGTAGCGGCAACGAACTCCTACCGTCAGGCACTCTTGTCCCTGGTGGTGTTCTTTGTAATCGGCACAATAATCCTAGCGTTAACAAACACGGATAAAGCGGTCCATGAGGCCGGAAATCTGCTACCGGAGGAGGCCGAGGAAGAAGGTTGAGTTAGCCCGCGAGTTTCTCTTGTTGGGAGCTGTTGCACTCTCGATGCATTCGTGGGAACAGTAAGTAGCACTTTTCGCACCAGGGGTGATGGCCCGAGCCACTGGTACCCAGGTTCCGCAAGACACACAGCGGGTTAGCTTCTTCTCAACCCTTAAACTTCCCCTTTGCCCATGTCCCGCATCACTCCTGAGGGTTCCCTTCATTGCTCCGGCGACTTTTCGGATTAAGCGAAGGTAGGGACGCACTCGCATATAGATCAGCGTCAAGAAGACTACGAGGATTGCCGCGATAACTAAGTATTTCAAGATAGCTTGAATGACCTTTAACTGAAACTAGCCGCGATCATCACTGGACTTGTTTCCTACGGCAACGTGGGGCACATCATTCGCACGCCGGCGCGGCGTCGGATCGCTGGAGCGGCGGCGGGGGATTGATTCCTTATTCCTGCGATCGATACTTCCGGGAGGCAGACCACGCCCATGCACGGCCTCTTCTAAAATCCGTGTTATTTCCTGTGACAGGGTTCGATGTTCTGCCGCAGCCCGTCGTCGCAGAGATTCTTTCAAGTGGTTTGGTACATACGCTCCAATAAACACTCCCTTGCGGTTCGCCATCGCTTACGGCCTCTCCTTCGTTTCTCTAGGTCTCAGTTTGCCTCGCAATTATGAACAGGTCTGTAAGCCGAATTCTGTGCTCCGGAAATCCGGAGTGGCGATCATTCATCTAGCCCAACCGTTACCAGTTGGATCAAGCGACCTACCCGGAGGTCGTAGCATGTTTTGCAACACGCTTCGGGCGGGCAGCCCTGTTGACGCCTCCCTATTTGGTCTTGCACTGCGAGGAGTTTGCCTGGCCGCACGTGTCACCACGTACGCCGGTGCGCTCTTACTTTAAGCCCTTCCGGGCCGCACCCTTTCACCCATCACCCCGGAACACGAATGCTCCGCGGCTGGTCTGCTCTCTGTTGCACTTGTCGTAGTTCGAGAAACGGAAGACCGCCTCTCGATCCCCCCGCCGTTAGCGGGCTCGCTGCCCTGTAGTGTTCGGACTTTCCTCTCCTGGAGCCTTAAGCTCCAGCAGCGATCACCCGACCTGTTCTCTTTTGCAAGGCCCGGAGATTATACCAAACCTGTGTTCAACACGTACAGCACGCTGGCAGTCTGCTTTAAACGAGCGGAAACTAGGCGAAGTACTTGAAGCCGACACGCAGACTGTCAATCAGCCCCTTGGGAAAGGTAACTGCTAAGGTAAGCGACACGACCAAATGCGAGAGAGCCAGAGCCAGGAGATTCGGTTGCCGCTGATAGACATACGCCCAGAGCAGGCCTCCAACCAAGGTCAAAACACTCAGCAAAGGGTTGGGAAAATGCAGCAGGCTGAAAAGGAGGCCAACAATGATTATGCTCAAGGCGCCCTTGCCAAAAGCAATCTGGGCGCGCCGATTTATAAACCCTTGAAGCGCATATTGTTGGAAAAGAACCCAAATGGGCAATGAGAGGTGACGGATACCTAAAGGTCTAACGATAAATCCAGAGTCATTGAGCAACCAACTGCCGATCAAAATAGCCCCGATCGCCGCAATTGTCGGCGCGAGCAAAAGCCGGGCGGCGGCGTAGAAGTTGTCCAGCCTGAACCCCAGGTCGCTCAGCGTTTCTCGGCGCTCGCGGTGCGAAAGGACCATCAGGGCGACCGCCATCAACGCCGGAACCACTATTAACCAGCGAAACGTGCCTGCTAGAGAAAGGACAACCCACTCGGCGATGAGACATGAGATAACTACTGAGGCGATTTCCCAGCCCGCGATCGCCTTGCCTACTCTGGTCAGCGTTAGTGGCGATGCGATTGAAGGTTCAGTTGTCAAAAGATTTGGGGCCTTTCGTTATCGTTTCCCTTGCAAATTGATCAGCCGCCCACTCTCGTCCACGGAGAAACGGATCGGATCCCCAACCAACTGAAGTGTTCGCCGAAGACCGCCTGCACTTACGTGTGTGGCATAAACATGGGCCTCATGATCACCGATCTCGAGGGATGGAACCTCGAACCGGTAGCCGTTCCACTCGTCTCTGGACCACCCTGCAGCCAGGACATCAGGTCGCGAGTGGTTTGCAGTCCCCATCGCCACAAAAGAGCCGTCGATAAACAGTTGCAGTTCGACGCGGTGCCCCGGGTCTGCACTATTTACTGCCCAGCCGGAGATGGAATCGGCAGTGGCTTCGCCCCAGCCCTTGAAATGTGGAGGAAAGGTGAAGAAAAAGAATACGACCGCCAACGACCCAACGAAAACTGTGTCGAGAATTGATTTGCCGATTAGGATGTGAATGAGTCTCATCCGATCTTCAACACGCAAGACATCTGCAACATGGAGCGCATTATAACCTGTAAGCAAAAAATGAGGGGCGGCCTAGCGGAGCCGCCCCTCAGGGATGAACTCATATCAGCTAAAGCTCAGGGAAGCTTGACTACCTCAATACGGTCGCCCGCCTTAAGCAACGGATCCGGCGTTCTCCCCTCCGTAATCTTGCCCAGATCGTATTCGCTCGTAATCAACAACCCATCTTCTCCCTGACGTGTGATTCGAACCATGTTACCGGCACTGGTTGTTATGCCTCCACTTGCCATGATGGCTTGGGTCAGAGTCATACCAGGATGATATGGCTTCTGCCCGGACGTAGAGATCGCGCCGCCCGCATAGAAATATTCAGTCCGAACCAGCGGCATGCCGGCGACCTTAATTTCGTCGCCTGCCAGCACCAGTGTCCCCGTAGTGTCACGATCTGCGAGATCAAGGACTATTGGTGATTGCCCCACTCGATTGATTACGACCCAGGTTGCTTCCGAGAGCAACCGTGCTTCGCTCAATACTACATACAGTGGCACTGCTTCGCGGCGTAGCGCCCTGGCTCCGGGCGCGGCAACGAAGCCCGCTACATTCACATAATGGCTCCCATAATCACGGACGTTTACTACTACCTGAGGGTTCTCCAGAAACTTGATCTCCCTCGCTAACAGGGCTGCGATTTCGTCGGTGGTCAGGCCGGCGACCTTAACAGGATTGCTGACAAGCGGAAAGTCCAGTAGCCCACCATCGATCACCGTGTACAAGGTGGATTGAGTTGTTCCAATCTCCGGAAGCCGAACGTCAAGCACGTCTCCGACTCCGACCCTATAACTTTCAGTTAATGCCCAATTCACACCCAGGGGGTTGAGCCCCTTTCCTGATTCCCCAGGGGCATTCTTCTCTTCGCCGAGCCGGATAGCTGACGTACTTGCCCTACTTGAGGCGGGTAACGGCTGCGGGTCGCCGGCCATGGCAAGGGCTGCATCTCCGACTCTGATCGCTTCTGAACTGTCGGCAGATACGCGCAAGATGCCACCCACTGCGATTGGATTGGTTGAGTCCAGGGCTAGGCTCGATTTATCCTGGCTGTTTGCAGAGACTCCAAAGAACGAAAAAATGAGCAGGGCTGCGCTGGTGAGCTTTTTCATAGATTTTCTCAAGGTTAAGGAATCGTGGCGATTCGTGGCTAGGGGCGCTTACGGGATTGGCGCCGTGAGGATATTAAAGAACTAAAGGTGACAATGTCCTAAGAAAACAGGAGATTTTGGCTTCCACGAGGATCGTTCTTTAGCCCTTAGGCAGTGGCAAGCTGTCTGGATCGAAGACGTCTGGCCACTGGCGTCCAAAACGGTCTCGAATGAGCTCCTCGACTTCGTTGGCTGTGGCGCAACTCAAGCATTCGGCCGCGATACGGCTAACTGATTTCGAATCAATGCTCGTTAATGCTCGCCTGACTCGCGGAATTGAGGATGGTGTCATGCTCAGGTCAGTCGCCCCCAGACCCACCAGCAAAGCAGCATACACAGGGGTTGAGGCCATCTCACCGCAGACAATTGCGGGAATTCCAGCCTGCTGAGCGGCCTTGAGACTCTGAGCTATCCCTTGTAGTACAGCCGGATGAAGGGTGCGAAACCATTCAGCCACTTCGTCATTACCGCGATCCACAGCCAGGGTGTACTGCACCAGGTCGTTAGTACCCAACTCGAAGAAATCCACAGTGCGAGCAATCTTCTCGGCAGTTAGGACGGCAGCCGGGACCTCAATCATCGCGCCTACCCGAACACTGCCTTGCGGGATGCCTTCTTCAGCAAGCCGGACCTGCTCCTGCTTTATGATCTCCCGGGCCCGTTGGACATCATGGACATCCACAATCATGGGTAGAACGATATCCAACCGACCCTCGTTGGCCGCCCTCAGGATGGCCCGGACTTGTGTCCTTATTGTTGGTTCGTGCCTGAGGCCAAATCGAATCGCCCGCAGTCCAAGCGCAGGATTTCTCTCGGACTCACTTAAGGAATTGCGGGCCTGTTCACCTCCCAGATCAAATAGTCGAACAATTGCGCCCTCACCGGCCGCGAGTTTTGCCACTGCTACATACGCAGCATATTGCTCTTCCTCGGACAGCATGCCACCGAGGCGAGTCAAAAGGAATTCAGATCGGTAAAGTCCGACTCCCCGAGCCCCGTACTTGCGAACACCGTCAAATTCCGCGGGTAGTTCAACGTTAGCTCGCAAAATTATTTCGACACCATCCTGAGTGAGGACTGGACCAGTCTCCAGAGGCGCCAATTCAGTACGCCCACCCAGCGCACGACTTGCGACTTCCGTCTGGTACTGCTCAAGAGTTTGCGGTGATGGATGCAAAACCACGTCGCCACGAAAAGAATCTACGATCACCACGTCGCCGGTACGAGCGCGGCGGTAAAAATCCCGCAGACCGACGACCGCCGGAACGCCTAAACCGCGGGCAAGAATTGCAGTATGAGAGGTCCAGCCCCCCAGATCGGTCGCTATGGCACGGGCGTGCTCGAGATCCAATTCGGCCACGGCAGAAGGAAGGAGATCGTGCGAGACAATCACTGAATGTTCGGAAAGGCTACTTTGCTTCGGCCGCTCCCCGCTCAGTGCCACAACGAGACGCTGAACAACATCTTCGATGTCCGAGCCACGCTCACGAAGGTAGTCGTCCTTAATTTCCGAGTAAACGACCAGCAGATGATCGCTCACTACCTTGACTGCCCATTCGGCGTTTATCCGCTCCTCGGTAATGAACTGCTCAACGTCGCCGATCAGTTTTTCGTCTTCCAACAGCAGCAGGTGGGCATCAAAGATGTAAGCGTGGTCCCTGCCCAGCTCCTTCTCCGCACGTTCCTTGATTGCGGTCAATTGCCGCCGAGCCAAACGCACGGCAGCGTGAAAGCGTCTGAGTTCATGCTCAATTTCGGCTTCTTCGACAGTAGTGCGGTATACGTACTTCGTTCCATTGTGCATACGAAGTACGCGCCCAATGACCAGCCCTTCAGACACGCCCAATCCATGCCACCGAATCTCTCGTGGTTCAGTTTTCACTTCACGCTCGGGTCGGCTTCTTCAAAGCTCGCGGCAAACAGTTCGCCCACCTCTCTTATCGCCTGTTCCTCGTCGACTCCTTCAGCGACAATCCGCAGTTCGGTTCCACAGCTTGCGGCAAGCATTAACACACTGAGAATAGACTTGGCATCGGCAGTCGCGCCACCGTCGCAACGTTCGAGTCTAAGACTGCTCCGAAAGCGGCTCGCCACCCGAACAAGCCTTGCGGCCGCGCGGGCATGTAATCCCAATCTGGCCTCTACTCTCAGCGTCCGTTCAACCACCTAGTCTGCTCCGCTCTTTGCTTGAGGCGCAAGCAGATCGCCGGCCAGATAAATACCCTGCCTTCCCAGGTCACATACTCGCCTTGCCGTCTCAGCCAAGCCTTCTTCGCCTGTCTGGCTTGCCAGCTTGATGACCATCGGCAGGTTGACTCCTGTCACTACTTCTATCTGCCCATCATCCAGAAACATCGATGCGATGTTAGTAGGCGTACCGCCAAACATGTCGGTCAACAGAAGGACGCCGGCGTTTTGAGAGACACGGGCGATGGCGCGCTGAACTTCATCACGCGCTGCGTCAACGTCATCATGCCATCCTATAGAGACTGCAGTGATGTGAGATATGGGGCCGATGATCATTTCGGCTGCCGCCAGTAGCTCACCCGCCAAATGTCCATGCGTTACGATGACTCCTGCAACCTTGCGCGGGTCTTCGGGGGCAGTAACTGCAGGTTGTGGATTCTCGCTCATTTTTTTATCACCCCCATAGCCGTCAAGATTCCGTCGGGTGTTACGCTAACGATGCCGGTCGGCTTTCCGCACGTCACGATGAGACGCATGGGCATCGAAACCTTTGCGCCGCAGTGTTCGGGTCAACGCATTTGCCACCATAACAGAACGGTGCCGGCCTCCGGTGCAGCCAATGCCCACAGTCACATAAGATTTACCCTCGCGTTTGTAAAGTGGCAGCAGGTAATCCAGGAGGTCGGTAAATCGATCCAGGGTTTCCCCCACTTCGGCCTGCGATTTAAGATATTGCACAACTCGGCGGTCGTGACCCGAAAGGCGCTTCAACTCCGGCACGAAATGCGGGTTCGGCAGATGACGAACGTCAAAGAGAAGTTCCAACTCACCCGGAGCGCCGTGCTTGTGGCCAAAGCTCAGCACCTGAACCCGCATCGGAGCACCCTGACGGTCAGGACTGAACCTCTCAAGCAGAAGACTGCGCAGTGTATGAACGGTATGCTCCGAGGTGTCGATGATCTGGTCCGCAAGAGACCGGATGTGCGACATCGCGGTGCGCTCGGCGGTGATAGCCTGCACCAGGCCCTTCTTTTTGCCCGCAGGGTGAGGCCTTCGCGTTTCACTAAATCGATGCTGTAACACTTCGTCAGAGGCTTCCAAGAAAAGCACGTAGACTTTGAGTCCGGTAGCTCGCAATGCAGCCAAGTGCTTCTTGAAATCTGCGAGAAAGCTGCCCTCACGGATATCGATGACCAACGCCGCGCGCGCGATGCCGTTCTCCTCGCCAGGATTCACCAGCCGCGCGAACGTTTTCAGCATCGTCGTGGGGAGGTTATCAACACAGAAATAGCCGAGATCCTGGAAGGCATTCGTTGCCGACGACATCCCGGAACCACTGAGACCGGTAATGATTACAATGTCGGGCCCACTCTGACTCGGTACAGAACTTTGTTTCTCTCTTTTTTTCGCCATAGAAAGGTCGCAGTTAAAGCGTAGTGTACTACGTTCCGGGGTGTTCTCCTTCTGCCAATGTGCTAAGAAATAAGAACCGCCCTCTGGAGGAACGGTTCTCAACTTCCCTAACTGCACATCGTAAAGTGCAAGAGGCGCCTGCCCTACGGTTTCTGTTCTTCGCTGCGGACGAGAATGGCCAGGTCAATCTGCACCTCGTCTCCAACCCAGTTCGCTACCGAACGGTGCTGCCAATTCATCCCGTAATCGCTACGCTTCAGAGCAAGGTTGGCTTTGAATCCAACCATCGTCCGTTTTGTTGTAGGGTTAACGTCCTTGCCAGTAACAGTGAAAGGGATCGCTATCTCTTTTGAAACGCCGTGCATTGTAAACATTCCGATTGCGACAAAGTTGTTTCCCTGCTTTTCCACGCGCGTGCTTTGGAAAGTGATTTCGGGATACTTTTCGACGTCAAAGAAGTCGGCGTTACGCAGGTGCTTATCACGACCCTCCACACCGGTATCGATACTAGTGGCCTTGATAGTCGCACCGACAGAAGATTTCGTGACGTCGGCCTCGTCATAGACAATATCTACGCTAAAGTCGGTAAACTTGCCGCGCACCGTTGAAACGCCGCCCAGGATGGGAATTGCGAAACCGACATTCGAGTGGTTTGCGTCAACAGAGTACTTCGTTGGCGCCACGGCAAAGGTGGCAAATGAAAATAGGGCCAGTAAGGCAGCTACCGCGGGGAACTTTCTGAGCATTCTTCTAGACTCCCTTCGAGAAGTAATAGCAGGTTAAAGCGATCCGACGAGGCTCGCGACGCAGAACTCCCAGCGAACACGCACTCAGGTGAGCCGCTGTCATCAATCGGAATCGGGAAGGAGTGTGGTTACGGTTCGATAAGACCAAAATTCCCGTCTTTGCGTTTGTAGAGCACGCCCACCCGTTCAGTATCAGCATCCCGAAAGACAACAAACTGGTCAGCTTCCGAAGAGAGTCGCAATGCAGCCTCTTCAGCCGTCATCGGCTTTACGGGGTAACGCCGGGCAGCAATTATGCGCGGTGGCCGAGGCGTGGCCTCCAACTGGCCATCCGGTTGTGGGGCAACAGCCGCCGTGGGCCTGGCCGCCTGTTTCCGATCGATCATCTTCTTCTTCAGTTTTAGTGCCTGCTTCTCGATCTTCGCAATTGCGCGACTAAGTGCCATGTACATGTCGGCGTTTGTGTCTTTTGCCGTAATGGTGTGATCGCGCCAGAAAACAATAATCTCCGCGATCTGGCGGTTCTTTTCGACATCGATAATTACGTGCGTTGAGGTCGTGGAATCATTGAATATATTAGCGAGCCTGCGGAAGTGGTCCTCAACGTGCCGGCGAATTGCGGGGGAGACTTCGACGTGACGACCCGTATAATCGAATCTCATGACTTAAGTTCCCTCCTTTATCAATAAATATAGTACTGCTTGTCAGACTCAGGGGGTCCGACTTGTAGAACAAGCTGGGCGATTAGCAGAATCGAAATGCCGTCGCGCCGGGTGAGAGGCGCTAAACTACAGCGCGTCGCTCGCGCGAGCCGGGGATCTGCATCTGGTCCCGGTATTTGGCAACGGTTCGGCGCGATAGTTTTATTCCGTCCCTGGCCAGAATCTTCACTACCTGATCATCGGTTATCGGGTTGTGCGAATCCTCTTCTTCAATCAGTTTCTTAATCTTTAACTTAATAATGCGTGTCGAGATCTCTTCACCGTCTTCATTCATCATGCCTTCGGTGAAGAACCGGCGCAATTCAATTACCCCTTGGGGCGTATGCGCATACTTACGATTCACCACACGCGACACCGTCGAAAGGTGCATGCCGATATCCTCGGCGATGTCCTTCAACATCATCGGTTTTATATGCTCCACGCCGCGATCCAGGAAGTCCCTCTGCCGCTGAACAATCGATTCCACTACTTTGTAGATTGTCTGTCTGCGGTGTTCGATGTTCCTCAAAAGGTCGACAGCGGAGCGCATCTTTTCTCTTATAAAGCTTTTCGTCTCGTTGCTCACACCGGTCTGCCCAAGCATCTGCTGGTATTGCTGGCTGATACGAAGCCGTGGGCTCCCATCGTCAGCAAAATAGATAATGTACTCAACATCATCTTCATCAAGTTTTTCGATATAAATCTCGGGCGTGATCAGGACCGGCTCTTCGGAAGAGTAGCGCCTGCCCGGATAAGGGTCGAGTGTACGAATTATCTGAAGTTCTTCCAGGAGCGTATCGATCTCGATTCCAGTTTGTTTTGAGAGGCCCGGTAGTTTATGCTGCTGAAGCTCTACCAGATGTTCGCCGATCAGGCGGCTTGCAAGCCGATCACTTTCCCCGCGGACCTCCAATTGAACCAGTAGACACTCTTTCACATCGCGCGCCCCACAACCTACCGGGTCAAGCTGCATCACCGCACGACGGGCCTTTTCAACCGTCTCCTCCGAGCATTTACTCATTGCGGCGATCTCTTCGTTGGTAGCGTTCAGGCGCCCGTCAGCATCCAGATTTCCAATCACGCAAATAGCCGCATCGCATACTTTGCTATCAATCGGACTCATGTGCAGTTGCCATTCCAGATGTTCGGCTAGCGACGGGGGTCTGGTCAGAAACTGCTCAAAGGTCGGCGCGTCTTCCTTGTATTCGACTTCCTGAGTTTTATAGCCCGGGTCAAGATAGTCCTGAAACTCACGACCAAAATCTATTTCTTCGAACGGATCGCGAACAGCCTCTTCACCAATGACGTCGTCACCTATCGAATCCTCATTCGTATCGGCGACACTTGCAAAATCGCCGCCGTCCCCATCACCCTCAAACTGGGACGTTGATATGGCTTCTACATCGCCACTGCCGTTTGCTGAAGGACTGCCGAGTTCCGGCTCGACAGGTTCGATCTGCGACTGATCGGGGACCGCTGCGGGGTCAGCACTGGCCAAATGATCCAGAATCTTTTCAGCCAGTTCACGGGCCTCTTCCTGAGTGGCCACTTCCTCGAGGACCGGGTTCTCAAGCAGCTGTTGCTGAATCAGATCGGTGAGCTCGAGTGAGGTCATCTGCAACATCTCGATGCGCTGGCGCAACTGAGGCGTCAGCACGAGACGTTGGGAGAGGCTGGTAGTGAGTTTAAGGGACATTCCTCAAATCAGACTTAAACTTGTTGTCTTATTTGCGCCTTAGCGCGGGGAGATTATAACCCATCCTTTGATGCTTTGCGCGGGTCGGTCTACATTCGGAACTTTTCGCCCAGGTAAAGCCGCCGGACTTCCGAATCTTCTGTCAAGTCCCCAGGGACGCCTGACCGGAAGATGCGCCCCTCAGTCATAATGTAGGCCCGGTCGGTAACTCCCAAAGTTTCCCGGACATTATGGTCTGTAACCAGGATTCCGATGCCACAATTCCGTAAATAAAGTATGACATTTTGAATATCATCTACTGCTTTTGGATCAATACCAGCAAAAGGTTCGTCCAGAAGAATAAATTGAGGCTCTGTTGCGAGCGCGCGGGCAATCTCCGCGCGTCTTCGCTCGCCTCCCGAGAGCGCATCACCGCGCGTGTTCCGCACGTGGGCAATTCCAAACTCCTGCAATAACTCTTCAAGCCTCTTTAATCGTTCCCGCCGGCGCAATCCCATCGTCTCCAACACTGCAAGAATGTTTTGCGCCGCCGTCATCTTCCTGAAGATTGAAGGTTCCTGCGGTAGATAACCAACTCCCAACCTTGCCCGAAGGTACATGGGAAGGTTCGTAACGTCTCGTTCGCCGAGTCTGACAATCCCGGCATCGGGCCGCTCGAGGCCGACAATCATATAGAAGGTAGTCGTTTTACCGGCGCCGTTCCCCCCGAGCAATCCCACCACCTCGCCTCGTTCGACATGAAGGCTTACGCCATCCACGACGCGACGCTTACCGTAACTCTTTTCCAGTTGAAGCACAGCGAGCGCTGTATTTGTAGGCGACTCTAATGCCAGCGCCTCTCCGCTTTGGGTCATCGGAACAACCTGCTCGGTCTGAGTGGCGCTTTCAAAGACTTCCGTCTGTGTACTCATAAGTGCTTCTGTCTGAGGCTTCCGTTTTAGTTGCCCGGTTGTTTCCTGACCCGGTGCGTAGATCTAACTCGTCCGGGTGACTGAGTGCCTCGGTTGTCGTCCGCGGTCACTCTACCCTCTCGCAAATTGACGGTCAAACGACCACCTTCGGTACTGCCCTGCTCAGAATCCTCTACGCGCGCCGGATTTCCGGTAAGCACTGCGACTTCATCGACAGTTGTATATTGCACCCAATCACCGGTGCCTTTGCGGTTGGGCTGAGTGAGAACCACATTGCGTTGCGCTACCGTCTTCTCGACCTCGCTACTGTCTTTTTGCAGATACACATCAGCAATACCGCTAGTGAGCCGATCGTTTCCCTGCCTGATATCAACGCTGCCGGCGTAATGAAGGGTGCGGTTTGGATCCGAATAGACCATTGAATCCGCCGTCACAAACACCGGCACCGTGCTACTGGCTCCGCCGACCCTACGCTTCGCGTTATACAGACCGGTCTGCACGCGACCCGCGGCCTCCATCTTCTTTTCCCCGGCATAAATCGTCAGCTTGTCAGCGCGAACAAAATTGTCATCCTGCCAGGCGCGCGCATTGCCCGTGTACACAGCCACCCCACTGCCATGATTGAACTGCCCGCGGTCGCTCACGATAAATACCGGGCTGTCCACTTTTGTGAACGGCGTTGCCCCGTTTGTCTGCTCCTGACTGTAATAAGTGGTCGCTGTCTTGCCGCGGCTGTATGAGATGTCGTTGCGTAAATCAGCATCCAGTTCTAGCGCCTTGGTCCTGGCCCGTGAGTCCCAAATGGTGGGTTCACCATCGCGTAGGCGCACGGTATCGTCACCGGCAGTGTAGACCATACTGGATGCCACTCCGTTGCGATCCGCTTCATTGAACTTGGCTTCACCCTGAGCTTCGAGACGATCAACGTCCTGTGTGTCCTTCACGAATGCGGCCGACATCTTCTGTGACGTAACGGTTCGGGTTGTCCTATTATCCGTTGGTTGAGTCGGTGTAATGACAGCCTTTGCTCCCCCGGTAGCAATAAAGTTGCGGGCCAGATTTCCGGTTTCGAAGAAATTGCAGTCGAATCGGGGCGCAGTAAGGGTCTTACTGTCGTTGTTCGCAGTTTTTGTGACAGGGTCCACAAACAACTCTGCGTTCCCAACCGCCTCGGCCTTTTCCAGATCTTGTCCGGACGAGCGCCAGGTAAGCTTCACCGTGTCTGCGGTCAGCTTCTTGTTCGCCGCGCGGGGATCGTTCATCTTAGACTTAGGGGCGGAAAGCGTAACGACGGTCCTTCCTTCGGTGCGCATCTCCTTTAGTAGACTGCGTTCTCTCTGAGCCTGAAAGTTCACCTCGATCAGGCTGGCGCCTGACAGATGCACTTCAGAATCTGCATCAAGACTCCGAGCACGGGCATCTCGGAGCGCAAGCGCCCGCTCGAGCCGTTGATCGCCATCGAAAAAGAAGTCCATGTCCGCGGAATAGACCTCGGCAGCCCGGCCATCCTCCATTGAGCGCAGATAAGAATTGCCTCGCAACTCAACCTTCTGCAGGCGCTTCTGCTCGTTGAGATTTGCGTAAAGTTGGTCGCCGCTCATGATGTCGCGGTCCTGTTCGGCAATGACGCCACCGGTGAAAGAGAGCTTCATAGCTTCCTGCTCAAACAGTGCCTGTGCGGAGCGGATCAAGACTGGCCGTGCTCGAGCGGACCGGGGTTCAGCCTGCGTCGCATTCAGAACTTCGGGGGCAACTGTAATATGAACGTCTCGCTTGAGTTCTAGCTGCTTCGTCTTAGATAGTACGACGGCGCCGGTCGATTGGCCGGAGATATTTTCTCTTTGAAAGGTTACCGCCGCATCTGTCTGTGCCACCTCTGTATTCTGATCGAAAGCAATGGATTCCGTATTGACTTTAAGCGCGTCCTTAGTCTCTATCTGAACATTGCCGTTAAAAGAGATGATTGACGTTCTTGGGTCATAGATTGCGCGGTTCGCTGAAATCTCATCTGGCTTGTCACCAGAAGGGGGATAAACAGCCAGCTTGACGTTCTCGAGCTCGTGATGTCCGTCGGAATAGGTAATGTCACGAGAGGCTCGTAGCCAAAGATATAACCGATCGTCTTTGGTGACACGTTGTTCATAACCCTCGATGATGCCGGTGATCTCTTTTGAAAGTTCGGGCGCTTCTGATCGGAGTCGGAACGGCGTGTTATTACGAAGACGGTAATATGAGATGACAACGACAGTGAGCCCAGCGATGAGGACGAGCAGAGCAACGGCGCGAACCAGGAGCGGCATTCGGGCCCGCAAGCCAATCGCAAATGCTCCTTTTTTAGTCAACTCCTGCATCTAGAAATCTTCTTGTCCCATGAGTTCTATAAGTCCTATAAGTCCTATGAGTCCGATAAGCCCTATAGGTCCTACAGTCGCTTTAAGTCCTATAACCCCAATTGAGGCTGCTGCTCCACTAACCAGTCTAATGGAGACGCGCCATAACGACCAGTCAGCCGGGCTTTACATAATGGGAAGGTTCGCGGTGGGTACAACCAATCGTGTGAATCGTTGCAGCTAACGTGAGGTTTCATTCAGCCTGTCTGGAGAAACTACTCGGCGAACCAACCATCCGGAGACATTAGCCTCACGCCGATTCGCTGCCGGCCGTCCATTTCATCGGTCCATACGCCGTTCACTTCTGCTTCGAGTTGACCGCCAAAGGGCGGGGCCAGTCTTACAATACTGCCCAATTCAACTTCAGCATCCATGATTATCGTGGCGCCACCACGGCTTATCTTCACGGCTTGCGCGGGAACATTGAAGGGAATTCCTGCTGGTGTGCTGCCTTCAACCTTGAGGGCAAATTCGACTGGAACCCGAGGGCTACGCGGTCTCTGTGAAAGTGTTGCTACCCCACGTCGATCTTTCTGGGTCATTAAAATTCACCGCCCTTTTTGAACAATAGCTCGGAAAGGCCCAAGTCCAGATTGCGGAGAAAAAAGGGGCCCGGTAAGTTTACCCAAAGTGAAGGATTATTGTTAGGTCTTTCTGCCGACATGGTCGTTTTTTCTTTAGTCGATCGGCGCCGAAACAATCCCCGCAAGCAGCAGGATGATAATTATTCCACCAAGAATTATGCGGTAACCAATAAAAATACCTGTCGAGTGCGTCCGCAAAAACCGCAGCAAGAACCAGATAGACGCGTAACCAACAACGCCCGAGACCAGTGTAGCTATAAACAGAGCGCCATAACTCCCTACCGGCAATTTCTCAATCGCTTCCTTGAGTTCCAACAATCCACTCGCCGCAACCGCAGGCATCGATAGGAGAAACGAAAATCGTGCCGCCGTCTCCCGGGTCTGGCCTACCAGGAGTCCGGCCATGATCGTCGACCCAGAACGGCTCGATCCGGGAATCAGAGCCAACACCTGCGCAAAGCCCACCGCCAGCGCGTCCCGAACTCCAAGATCTGCCATCGAGCGATTACGCTTACTTACCATCTCCGCAATTCCCAAAAGCACCGCAACCACAATCAGCATCGTGGCAATAACCCAAAGATTCTTGGTAAACGGACCCTCGATCTGATCCTTGAAGAGCAGCCCCACAATCCCGACCGGTACGGATCCCAAAATCACCAACCAGCCCAACCAGGCGTCATGCGACAACCATTTGGCACCCTGCCTCTGGCGATTCCCTCGCAGCAATGCAATATGATCACGCGTAAAGGCATAGCTAATGGAGATGATGTCGCGCCAAAAATAGACCAACACCGCCAGCATAGTTCCCAACTGAATTACGGCGATCGTAGCGGTTGTTTGCTGCGCCTGTAACGTCTTATCTACCCCCTCATACAACCCTAATGCCCGCGCCGCCAGCACAAGGTGGCCCGTTGAACTGATTGGAATGAATTCAGTGAGGCCTTGAACGATGCCGAGAACGATCGCTTGAAGAAGGGTCATAGAGATTCTTGAATTTTTGGATTTGAGTCCCGATCTGTGTAAAGAGCGCCATTATTCGCGAAAGGAGTTGCGACGTGAGATCCAGTCATACATTGAATTAGGCATAACCATCCCGGCTCGAACAATGCTCGCTAACTGCCAGGGAAAGGCATAGCTCTTCCTGCGCTTTTCGATCGCTTGAACAATTTTTAGAACCGCGTCATCGAGTTCCATCAGGTAAGGCATGCGCGCCTGCCTTCCTTCCGTCAGCGCGGTTTTGATAAAGCCCGGATGAATGATTGTTACATCAATGCCGCGCGGCTCGAGGTCAAGCCGCAGGCTCTCGAAGAACGCCGAAACTCCGGCCTTGCTGGCACAGTACGCCGCCGACTTGGGCAGACCTCGATAAGCGGCCAAACTCGAAATCACCACCAGATGGCCACTTCCCCTTTCGACCATTCCAGGGACCACAGCCGCAACACTGTTCACGGCGCCAAGCACGTTGACGTTGATAACATTTGCGACTTCAGCAGGCTTCAGGTCTGCCGGATCGGTGGTTGCGCCGATGCCTGCGTTGGCAATCAGCAGATCTACCGGACCAACTTCCTCTCGCAAACGAGTAACCGCGGTTGTCAACGAATCATAGTCCTGAACGTCCGCCGGTAACGCCAATGCCTGAGCGCCACTTGATTTGATCTCGCCGACCAGCCCTTCGAGGGCAGCCGCACGGCGGGCCACGAGTCCCAACTTCGCTCCACGTCTTGCAACCTGCGTAGCGATCCCACGCCCAATCCCCGATGAAGCTCCCGTGATTAAAACGACTTTGTCTTTCCAGTAGTTCATAGCTCCCGATCTCTATTAAGGTCGCCGGTGCGTGCTGCCGTTAACACAATCCCTCTGTGTGCTTCCCCAGGACCAGTAGTGCCTTGCCGAGATCCTCCTGTTTAATAAGCAGATGGTCTCGCGAGAATGCAGATACGGCGCCCACTGAAATGTCCTCCTCAGCGAGTATCCGAGTGACCAACGCCAGATAACCAACTATATTCCAGTCCAGGGCAATGTCGAGTGTGACAAGTCGAAATCCTATCTCGACTCGGGCTTCAGGAACAATTTTATGGAGACGTTGATAACCATCCTCTTCGATTAGCAGCGTTACCTCGTGAGTATCTCGAAGCACAAGGAATACTGAATCAGGGCGAGGACTCAACTCCGGCTCTTGCAGGAGCCTGGTCCAATCCTGATGAGAGATGGACATCAAAGCCAAGGTACCTGGCGCCACCTCAACCCTGGTTTCTCGCATTAGCTGAGCAACTGACTTAGCCCTCATGGCCTCTGGCATGAAACGTACCCCGGCCCGGCAATATCGTCCATGAAATTTTCGAAAAGACTATTTCCAGAATCAGACCTGAAGAACAACTGGCATGATTACCGGACGGGCGCCGGTAAGTTTTTGAATGAATCTTTTTAACTCCACACGAACGTGCTCTCGCAACAGACTCTCATCTCGCAGAGTATCCCGTGAAGCTCCGGTGATGGCTGCCGTAACGACGCGCTGAGCATCCTTTAACGAACCGTTAGATGAGTCAAGCCCGCGGACCCCATGCATCACAATCTCAGGCGGCGAGTGAAGTTCACCCGTTTCTGCGTTGACAGTGACAATCAAGGTCACCACTCCGTCGTAAGCAAGTTGCCTGCGCTGGCGAATCGTCTCACCCTGAATCACTTCAAATCCAGAATCATCAATGAACGTCCGGCCCACCTCTCGCTTGTTGACGATAGAGGCGCGTTCGCCATCCAGCTCCAGAACGTCGCCATTCTCGATCAGAACTATATTCTCCTCAGGATAGCCAAGGTGATTCCGCACGAACTCTTTGTGACGAAAGAGCATGCGATACTCGCCATGGATGGGTATGACGAACTTTGGCCGCACGGCCTCGGTCATAATTCGAATGTCTTCCTGTGAGGCGTGACCACTAACATGCACGAGTCTCCGCTTCTCCTCAATAATGTTAGCTCCACGCTTATAGATGTTACCGATCATCCGCGAAATCGTGCGTTCGTTTCCCGGGATGATGCGCGCGGAGAGAACCACGGTGTCGCCCTCGCTGATGGTCAAGCCCTTATAACTTTGGGTTGCCATTTGGGATAAGGCCGCCCGCATTTCTCCCTGTGAACCAGTCACCAGGAAGACAATCTTGTCATCGTGGAGATGTTTCGCTTCGTTAAGCGGAATGAGTAGACCATCGGGAATATCCAAATACCCCAAACGATCCGCTATGTCGACGTTCTTCTGCATCGAACGACCGAGCACGCATACTTTCCGATTAAATTGCTGTGCAATGTCGAGAACAATCTGTAGCCGATGAATTGAAGAAGCAAATGCGGCGACAACAATGCGGCCCTTGGCCTCGCCAAATATCTCTTCGAAGGCCGGAATCACGGCCCGTTCGGATGGTGTACGACCCGGAACCGTGGCGTTTGTCGAATCTGACAGGAGGGCCAGCACCCCTTCCTGCCCATAACGACGAAAACTTCTCAGGTCAATCGGTTCGCCAATCACCGGAGTCTCGTCAACCTTGTAATCGCCTGTATGAATGATCGTGCCGACGGGTGTCTTGATAGCCAGAGAGAAACAATCAACCAGGGAGTGTGATACGCGAATGAACTCGACACTAAACTGACCTATGTCGACCACGTCACGAGGTTCTACACGGTGAATCAAAGTGTCGCCAGTCAGATCGTGCTCTTCCAGTTTGCTGTCGGCAAGTTCGGCGGTGAAGTGCGAGCAATAGACCGGAACATTAAACTTCTTAAGAATGTAGGGGAGAGCTCCGATGTGGTCCTCGTGTCCATGGGTTAGGACTATAGCGGTGATTTCATCTCGGTACGGCTCGAGAAAGTCGAAGTTAGGTATTGAGACATCGACTCCGTACGCGACCTCTTCTGGAAATCCCATACCGGCATCGAGAATCAACATCTCGTCCTGGTAGCGGATCGCCATACAGTTCATCCCAAACTCGCCGATTCCGCCAAGCGGGATGATCTCTAGCACATTACTCACTTGTTGAAGTTATCCTATTCTCGCAAAACCGGGGGGATGGCCCGTGATTAGTTGCGGCGGGCCTAAATTCTGAGAACGCGAGTATAGCATAGGGATTTACGAAAGCCCGTGAGCAGGACGCCACGCGGCCGCCGGCCCTGACAGTCTGCGCTCGACTCAAAACGACCGCCCACGTAAACTGCCCTTTTAGATAATTCCAGTAACTATGGCTGATCTCCTGGTTAATCTCCTACGCTTACCGGCGCTCGACCCGAAACTGGTTGAGCTCGAAGCGACGGGTGTCGTAATTCGCCGCGCGCAGCCTTTCGAACTCAGCAAGGTACGAGCATTCGTCGAGCAGAACTTTTCTTTGAGTTGGGCCGATGAGAGTTCGGTTGGATTTGGCAACCAACCAGTGACAGTTTTTCTCGCTGTCAGCAACCGGAGCATTATTGGTTTTGGGGCTTACGAATGTACCCGCAAAGCCTTTTTTGGACCAACCGGGGTGCTTGAGGGCTTCCGCGGTCGTGGCGTCGGCGCCACGCTGTTGTTTGCCTGCCTGTCAGGCCTCCGCGAACTGGGTTACGTCTACGGAATTATCGGTGGCGTAGGACCTGTCGAGTTCTACGAGAAGACGGTCGGAGCGATCGTCATTCCCGACAGCGAGCCAGGGATCTACACGACTCCGCTGGAGTAGACTAAAACCTTTCCATCATGGACACCTTCCCGCACAAGCCAGATGCCTCGTTACGCCCGCCGGGACCAAGAGGGCGCCCCATTCTCGGTGTCATGCCAGAGTTCAATCGGGACGCATTGGGATTCATCACGCGCTGCCGCGAATACGGCGATGTAGTCCGTGCGAGGTTCTTCTATGTCACGGCCTATTTTCTGTATCACCCGGACGATATCGAGTACGTAGTCTCGACAAACGCAAGGAACTTCATCAAGGCGATGTCGTTACGCTCGAACTTCTTTCAGCGCCTGGTTGGCAGGGGCCTGCTTACCAGCGAAGGTGAACTATGGCGACGACAGCGCCGGTTGTCTCAACCCGCATTTCACCGAGAGCGGATCAACTCGTATGGACAGGTCATGGTCGAGTATACCCAGCGAATGATCTCTTCGTGGCGGCCAGGCGAGTTTCGTGATGTTCATCGCGACATGATGAAACTCACACTTGAGATTGTGGTGAAGACTCTCTTCAACGCCGACGTGTCGGGTGATGCCGATCGCGTGGGCCAGGTTTTGTCACAAATTGTCAAACCGTTCGCTTCACAGGCAACACTTAAATGGATCCTTGATAACAGGCTACCGACGTTGGCCCACCGCCGATTCCATAGGTCGGCACGTCAGATCGATGACATTGTTTACCGCATCATCGAGGAACGACGAAGAACCGGTTACGATCAGGGCGACCTCCTCTCGATGCTGTTGCAGGCACACGACGAGGATGGTAGCCAGATGAGCGATCAGCAGTTGCGCGATGAAGTGATGACATTGTTTCTGGCAGGGCACGAGACAACCGCACTTACACTTTCATGGGCGTGGTATCTTCTGGCATGCAATCCAGACGCTGAGCAGAGATTCCATGCGGAACTCGATGAGGTGCTGAAAGGCAGGTTGCCGGAAGTTAACGACCTGCCCCGGCTCAAGTTCACTGAAATGATCGCGAAAGAGTCGATGCGTCTTTACCCACCTGCTTATGGCCTGGGTCGTGAAGCGATCGATGAGTGCGAAATCGGCGGCTATGTCGTACCGGCAAAAGCCCAGGTCTTCATGTTTCAGTGGGCCACCCATCGTGATTCGCGTTTCTTTCCTGAGCCCGACAAGTTTCTCCCTGAGCGCTGGACCGAGCAGTTCGCCGCCAGCCTGCCGAAATATGCCTACTTTCCTTTCGGCGGTGGTCCGCGTTTTTGTATCGGGAATCAGTTCGCTATGATGGAGGTCATTCTCTTGCTGGCGACTATCGGTCAGCAATACAGTCTCGGTCTCGCTCAGGATCATCCCGTCACCATCTTGCCCGCCATGTCGCTACGACCTCGCGACGGAATCAGAGTCATAGTTAAACGTTGGGAAGGCTGACTCGTTCAGCGGATTGGTTTCAAGGGGTAAGGATGGCTACTCGATCGTTCTTGCTATTCTGGTCCATTCTTCAAGCGTGAGGGTTTCGGCCCGCCGCTGGAGATCAACCCCAGCCTGACAAAGAACAATGCTTGCGCCGCCCTGTTGCTTGATGCGAGCGCCAAGTTGCGCGGGCGCCTGCCGGAGATTATTCAGGATGGTTTTCCGGCGGTGCGCAAAACCGGCACTGACGACCTGCCACAATAATTCTTTCTGCGCCATGTCACCCGGCGCTGCCGGTCGGAAACTTAACCGAACGACGCTGCTCCAGACCTTGGGCACCGGTTGAAACGACCCTGGCGCAACGTCAAAAAGCTTCTCAGCTTCGCAATAAGCTTCAACAAGGACGGAAAGATAACCACGTTCGCGCGCTCCGGGCGCAGCCGTGATGCGATCAACCACCTCTCGCTGTAACATCAGGACCATTTCTGTCAAACAATGCCGCTGTTCAATGAGTCGTTGGAGGATTGCGGTTGCTATGTTGTAGGGAAGATTGGCAACCACTCGGGCTGTTTGGGCGGGATGAATCTCCGCACAGAAATCCGTTACCAGGGCATCCGCTTGGACCAACTTAAACCTCTTATTTGCACCGAACTTATCTGCAAGCAATGGGACGAGGTTGCGATCGAATTCAATCGCCACAACTCTTCCCGTCGATTCAATTAGCCTGGCCGTGAGCGCTCCCCGTCCGGGACCAATCTCGATTAACGTTTCGTCAGGCCGCGGGCCCAGGTGTTTGATGATCCGATCAATGATTCGCTGATCGTGAAGGAAGTGCTGGCCAAATCGTTTTGAAGGATCAGGAAGGGTTGAAGCTTGATCGTCAGACACAGATCTCTTTCCCATCGATCATCCGTCACCGAACGACTGGTCTGGCAGGATAACCGGTAATCTCGAAGTCCTGACCATGTTGAGTGATGTCGATACTCTCGAGCCGTATCGCCTCTGCGATTGTGGCGGCGCCGTTGCCCGCTAGAGCACTGGGCGCTTCTCGGCCACCAATGAGTACCGGAGCGATGAAAAAAGTTACTTTATCGATCAACCCAGCGTCGAGGAATCGAGAGGCTACCCGGGCCCCGCCTTCAATCAAAACGCTCTGAAGCGCGCGGCTGCCAAGTTCCTCAAGGGTGGTAATCGGATCTCGTCGGCTACCCTCGTGCCTAACCACCTCAACACCCATGGACTCAAGGCTTTGAAGTTGGGCTTCTCCAGCGGCCTGGCCGGCAAAGATCAAAACCGGGTGATCGTTTGCCGAAGTAACAAGAGTGGAATCCAGCGGAAGCCGGAGATTCTCATCAAGCACAACTCGGACCAGTGGTCGCCTTCTTGGCTTCCCGGAGCGATCCGTAAGGAGAGGATCATCGGCAAGCGCCGTTCCAATACCAACAAGTATTGCGTCGTATTCATTTCGTAATTCATGGACGCGAACTCGAGCCGCCTCTCCCGTTATCCAGCGTGAATCTCCCGTGCGCGTGGCAATCTTGCCATCAAGCGAAGCCGCCAGCTTCAGGTGAACGAAGGGACGGCCGGTACGCATAAAGTGAAGATACTTTTCGTTTATGCGAGAGGCTTCATACGCCATCAATCCGGTTCGCACCTCAACTCCAACTCTGCGGAGATGCGCAAAGCCACTTCCGGAAACCTTCGGGTTGGGATCCTCGATTGGGGCGATGACTCTCGTGACGCCGGCGGCAATCAAGGCATCGGTGCATGGCGGAGTTCTTCCATGATGGGCATGAGGCTCGAGTGATACGTAGGCGGTTGCTCCTTCCGTTCTACTTCCAGCCTGTTCAATCGCGATCGTCTCCGCATGCTTCACCGCCTCGTAAACGTAGAAGCCTTCGCCGATCACTTCACGGCCGGGGCTGGCGATAACACAGCCCACTAATGGTCCGGGACTGACCTGTCCCTGGCCCTTCAAAGCCAGTTCGAGCGCGCGGGCCATCATCAGACGATCAAACTCCGTCCAATGCTCGACTGCTTCAGAGGCTGTAGTTTTAATTTCCTGCATTTAAGTGTCGTCCGCGGACGAGGAGGAAAGCAGAATTATCGGAGTCTAAGCAAAAAGCCCGTCGACATATTGTTCGGGATCAAAAACGACGAGATCATCAACTTTTTCGCCAATGCCGGCATAACGTATCGGAAGATTTAACTCTTTAGCGATGGCTACTGCAATGCCGCCTTTTGCCGTGCCGTCCAGCTTAGTCAGCACAATTCCAGTCACGCCTGCAACTTTAAGAAACTGCCGGGCCTGCTCGAGTCCGTTCTGCCCGGTGACAGCATCGACTACCAGGAGAGTCTCGTGCGGAGCGCCTTCCACTTCTCGACCAGCAACGCGGTTCATCTTTTCGAGCTCGGCCATCAGATTTGATTTGGTGTGCAGGCGCCCGGCCGTGTCTACGATGAGCACATCTGAACCGCGCGCCTTTGCGGCTTTCAACGAATCAAAGAGCACTGCTGCCGGATCGGTACCCTGCTTCTGCTGGATCAGCGGCACGCCGGTTCGTTCGGCCCAGATGGCGAGCTGATCTGAAGCAGCGGCACGGAAAGTATCGGCAGCACAGATTAATACATCGTTACCTTCTGCCTTGATTCGCTGCGCAAGCTTACCGATAGTGGTGGTCTTCCCCACGCCGTTGACGCCGACAATCATCATCACATAGGGTGAAACCGTATCCGGCACGCTTGTTTCTGAAGCTATTCCCTGTCTCTCTGACGCGCGCAGTATATCCAACAGCTCTGTCTTTATCGCCTGTTTCAAAGCATCCAGGTCGTTAATCTGTTTGCGTGCGACGCCCCGGCGAACGGTCTCCAAAATGTGCTGGGTCGTAACCACTCCAATGTCAGCCCCGATCAATGCCTCTTCCAACTCGTCGAGCAGGTCCTCGTCAATCTGCTTTCTTCCCTGAAAGACATCATCGAGCCGCTCTGAAAGCGATTCACGCGTTGCGGCAACTGCACGACGAAAGCGTGCCGTGAACTCCTGCTCGAGCGCCGCCTCTTGCGCTTGAAGCTCCTCCATTGACAGGTTAAGGCCAAGAACAGAGGTGGTAAACGGCGATCGCGAAGGGACAGGTTTCGGTGGCGCGGCTGAGTCCGTTTTTGTCGCTTTCGTCGCGGCATGCTCGACCTTCTCCTCCACCGGAAGAGGAGTTGGTCCCATTGAATCCGCAACTGGTTCAAGCACCGGCGCGGAGGCTACGGGTGGAGGAGCCCCTTCGGATGTTTTGGGGACTCCGGGAGGCTGGTCCGTCACCCCACGTTCGTCTTGTGTTGAACTATCCGTATCAGGCCGGTTCAAGCCCAGCGTAACGAACCGATCCTTGCTTTTGCGCTTCCAGAAGAATCCCATATTCCAAGATGGCTTTCGAAAAGAAACCTCGTTAAGTCTTGGATTAAAACACAACAGCCGCGTCCTCACAAAAAAGGACGCGGCTGAAGGTCATTCAGAATGGGTGACCGATGTCTTACAAGGCTCCCACAGGCTCGTTCTCGGATATCGACTCCTTAACCACTGTGGGCGGAGGTGCGGAAGGTCGAGAGGTTCTCTTGAGCCGAACCGACCCGGGCCGAATCTGACCGTCTTCACAAGCTTCGGTAAACGCCGCTACAACCAATTCGTCGTAACGTGTGCCGACGAAGGACTGGATCCTTTCAAGCGCCTCTTCAAACTTCATTGCCCGCTGATAAGGGCGGTCGGTCGTCATCGCATCAAAGGTGTCAGCCACAGCAACTATGCGGCCCATCAAAGGAATCTCCTCCCCTTTAAGCCCCTGTGGATAGCCGTTGCCGTCAACCATCTCGTGATGCATGTACATCCCGGGCAGGAATTCCTTCATGGCCGGTATTTGCGACATAATCTTGTAACCCTTTTGCGGGTGCTGCTTCATGATCTCGTATTCCTCGTCCGTCAGGGCCGCGGGTTTTTTCAGAATACTGTCATCTATACCGATCTTGCCCACATCGTGCAGTAAGGCGCTTACTCTGATCTTTTCAATCTCGCCCTCGGGAATGTCCAGCCGCTGGGCGATAGCAACCGAAACCCTCGAAACCCGCTCGGAATGGCCTCGGGTGTAAGGGTCCTTGCCGTCGATTGCTGCTGCAAGGCTTTTCACTGTTCCCAGGAACAGTTCGCGATTCTCGTCCGCGGAACGCTGAAGATCCTTAATGTATTCTTCGATCTGCGCAGTCATTAGATTAAAAGACTGTCCCAGATCGCCAAGCTCAGTGCGACTGCGTATTTCGATGCGCTGTGAAAAGTCGCCTGAGGCAATACGGTGGGCGCCCTCCGCGAGCTGACGAACCGGTTGCGTCAACTTGTTGGCAAAGAAGAATCCAATGACAACGGTGAAGAAAGCCGCAAAGAGACTGATCCAGATCGTCTGTCGGCGCATGTCAGTAACGGAGCTTAAAGCGGCCGCCTCATCCTGAATGGCAATCACCCCCAAACGCGAATTCTTATCCAAGTGGGCCGTAGCATAGGAGCCAAGCATATCGATCTTTCGGCCATCTCGCGAAGCAGAGAATGGAGCGAGCGCGGACTGCACCTGTGCCCCTGATTCCTGCCAGTCCTGGACTACCTTAAGGCTGGTCATCGGCTTTTCGGAAAAGGCGAGGCTGGCATCCGGATGAGCGACGGCGCGACCATTTTGGTCGACAACGAAAACAACCGGGAGTCCTGCATCCAGAAGCTCTCGTTCACTTTTGGAGGTCAGTTGCTGAACTGCCTTAAATACCTCCTGAAATGAAACGATGGCGACCACTGCGGCGACCACGTCCTCATTGTCACCGCCCATCACGGGGGCGGCTATTGTGAGGGCCATCTCCTGTCCGGACCTGATGATCTGGGGTCGACCCACAATCAAGCCGCGTCCGCTCATTCTCGCGAGGACTTCACTCACTCGCTCGTCAACCTCTTCGCGTCTAATTACATCGCCCTGAAAAGCACGGCGGAGTTCACCGTCAACAGGCCAGATTACCAGGGCAATAAGATTTGGATCTTCTTGCAGAGTCTTCTGAAGCCGTTCGTCATAACCCTCATCACGGAGAGACCTGATGCCGCCGGAAATCTCGAAAGCTCTGGCCAGACCGGATACAACGTCCCTGTAGCGCTGACCATACAGTTCGATCTGCCGGGCCTTGTCCTGCACAAGTTGGGCTTGATAGCGTCCTTCAATCGCCCGGAGTTCCTGGGCGCTGCGCCCGGACAAGAGGGTTCCAGCCAGCGCGAGGGGGAGCAGCCCAACGAGCAGGAGAACACCGAGCACGATGTAGAGGAGGCGTATGCGGCCAAAATTCTCAAGCATTGTGTTAAGTTATTTTCAGCTGAAATGAGAAAAGCAGCGGTAGGCTTGGGAGTAAGCTTTTCGAACGGCCCGAAAAAGCGGCTCCATTATTGTCGACTCGAAGCTATCGTGTCAATCTTCTTTTATCCTCGTTTAACCTGTTGATAGGCAATAACTTGTTTTGTTGAAGGCGGAAGGCATGCAAGGACAGGGCTAGTTTCGCCCATTTCAGTCCTAAGGGCCATTTCTTAGACCTAATGTGGAGTGCCAGCGTCTAAAGGCATGAGCGCAAAGCGTGATCGCGCTCAGCCCACGATTTTCGGACGCGGGGCGCGGCGCCACGCGAGACGCGACAAGATGGAGACCGCCACGAGCGACGAGCAGATCGTTCAGCGCGCTTTAACCGGAGATGCCGAGGCTTTCGGCGAGATTGTTCAACGCTGGGAGCGACGGATCTTCGCGCTTACTTACGGCATGCTAGGCCGTGAGGAGGATGCGCGCGACGCTACGCAGGAGACTTTTCTCGCCGCTTTTCGGAATTTGCGGGGCTTCCGGGGCGAAGCAAGAGTCTCCTCCTGGCTACATCGAATCGCGGTCAACCAGTGCATTACGCGTAAACGCCGTGCGAAAGTACGAAGCGAGGGCGCCCTCGACGATGAGGAAGAAAAGGATGCCTCCAAGTTTGCCGCCGCGGAAACTTATTCACCTGCTCGCGTAGTCGAAGGGAGCGAAAGGATTGCGGCAGTCAGACTTGCTGTTAACGCCTTGCCAATCGAATTGAGGCAGGTGGTAGTAATGAAAGAGTTTGAAGAACTCACGTTTAGGGAAATTGCAGAAGTGCTCGACCTGCCGGTGAGTACCGTAAAAAGCCGGCTCTACACTGCATTACGACAGTTGCAGATGCGGCTCCAGAAATTCAGTGACCAATCTGGGGGAATGTGGGAGAACAGATGACAGAGAAGTTTGTTGGTTCAGAATGTGAGCGAGCTCCGGATCTAGTGGCATTTCTATATGGCGAAGCGACTCCAGCAGAGGCAAGACACTTTCAGATGCACGTTCAGAGTTGCGCGTCTTGCCGCTCGGATCTAGTTGCCTTCGGCGGCATCCGGGAATCTCTGGGTTGGTGGAGGCTCGAAGCGTTGGGCTCGTTGGCGGTCTCTCCAGTGCGGAGTCTTGACGAGAGTCCGCGCGAAGAACTGGTCAAGCCTTCTGCCGTTGCAGCCATTCGCGAATTCTTCAGACTTTCACCGCTCTGGATGAAAGGGGCGGTAGCTTTTGCTTCGCTTCTGTTCTGTGTCTTTGCTGTGATTGTGATGGCCCGTCTCGGTGAGTCTGTTGAGCCATCGGTTGCTGTCCAGACTCCAGTTCCTTTCGAGGCTGCCGACACGAAGGACAACTCCGGTGATGCCAGTGACAAGACCAAAAAGCAAGTAGCTTCTCTACCCACGATCGCCCAAGATCAAGAGCGCTCTGCACCGGTAAATTCGAAGCGCCCCCGTTCTATACGGAGCTCTTCCAGAGCGGCGCCGATACCACAGCGACTACAGTTGACAAGAGAGGAACGTGAGGAGTTAGCAACCGACTTGAGGCTGATCGAGGTTAACGATGAGACGGATCTGGATCTGTTAGGTGACCGTTTCAATCGCGATTAAGTTCGTAAGCCCGGCGATAGGCCTCGACACGAACGGAGGAAAAATCTTCAGAGATGATCACCAATTGGATAAGTCGTAAGTCGTTTGCCGTCTCCCTGGCGGTCTTTATGACTTCCGGGATGGTGCCGGCCTTTGGCGCCACCTTCACCGAACCGCAGCAACAACAGGCTGAAGGACCGGAGGGCAGACCCTTGCAGGACCCTATTCGAAAATTGAATCTGACCCCAGAACAGATGGAGGAGATCCGAAACATTCGGGAATCACAAAGAGGAGAACGAGCGGAAATTGGACGACGCGTCCGCGAGACCTGGCGGGCCCTTGAAGAGGCACTGGAATCCGACGCACCGGATGAAGCCGTCGTTGATCAGCTCCTGCGTGATTCCGCGGAGGCTCAGGCTGCGGAACTCCGGTTGAGAATCTTGACCGAGTTGAGGATTCGCAGAGTTTTCACGCCAGAACAGCGGGAAACAGCCAAGACTCTGCGCCAGCAAGCAAGGCAGTTGAGGCGTGAACGTTCACCCGGCAATCCCGGGGTTCAGCGCCGCGGTGAAAGCTTTAATACTCCGCGCCGTCAACCTAATCGCAATAGTATGCCCCCAATCCGTCCTGGGGAGAGACGTAATCAGCAGGGTACTCCTCGTCCGTGATCCACAGCGAAACAGTTCGAAAGAGCTAACGAGCCGGTCGATTCTCAATCGACCGGCTCGCTTATTTTATTCACGCAGCGGAACACCGCCCGAGTTGTCACGAGATTTCAAGCTTGACGCGTTAGGGAAAATTTGCGCATGATAAACCGCTTTTCAACTGTGGCTGTTTTGCTTGGGAGTCGCCAACGCAATCTTTTTCGCTGAACCGAAGCTTAAGCGAGCTTTGGCTCTCTTTCTCCACAGATCGTCAAAAACAACTTAGCCGCGATGCACCGTTGAATACCGGCTCTCATTTCATCCACGAATGAATCTCATTACGCGCTTTCTGCTCGAACTGCAGGAGACGACGTTGCTGGTGGCCCGGGCCGCTCGCGGCCTTTTCAAGCGTCCGCGTTACCTCCAGGAGACGATAGTCCAGATGGATGTAATCGGAGTTGGTTCGCTAACAATCGTCCTGCTGACGGGATTCTTTACGGGTGGCGTCCTTACGCTGCAAACCTTCCCAACCCTACAGTTCTATGGCGCACAATCGCAAACCGGTCGCCTGGTAGCCATTTCCCTGGTTCGGGAACTGGGTCCCGTCTTGACTGCGCTGATGGTGACCGGCCGCGTAGGCTCGGCAATCGCCGCCGAACTTGGCTCCATGACGGTGTCGCAACAGATCGATGCCATGAGGGCCCTGGGCACTGATCCGATCAAAAAATTGGTGGCGCCCCGCATGGTGGCCCTACTGGTAACGTTGCCGCTCCTGACAGTACTGGCTGATGTGGTGGGCATCGGTGGCGGCGGTATCGCAGCCACGACACTCTACGGGCTCTCGATGACCCAGTTCCTGAACTCGGTTCGCGACGGAATAACAACGGATGATATTATTGGAGGCATTATAAAGCCGATCGTTTTTGCGCTCATTATTGGATCGATCGCTTGTTACAGGGGGCTCAGTACGGAAGGCGGCACAGTTGGCGTGGGCCGATCCACAACACGTGCGGTCGTAACGGCATCTATAGTCGTAATAATCGCCGACTTTTTCCTGGCCCGTGCCCTTCATTACATACTGGGCATGCCTGTAAGTTAATCGCCCTGGGAAACTATGGCAGCACAAGTTTCACAAACCACCTCAAATGCGAGTCACCCCGGCAATCGTTCCGGATCGACTCTCGTGCAACGAGATGACGAACAACGTATTACGCCGGCAATTGAATTCCGTGATGTGCACCTGTCGTTTGACGATCGCCCAGTGCTCAATGGCCTCAGCTTCAAAGTGATGAAGGGCGAAACGAAGATCATCCTGGGAGGGTCCGGAGGCGGCAAGTCGACAATCATTAAATTGGTTCTTGGTCTTCTCAAACCCAACGCGGGACAGGTCCTCGTCGATGGCGAAGAGATAACTGCCTACGATGAATCGCAAATGATGAAAGTGCGCAAAAAGATCGGCATGGTATTCCAGGAAGGCGCACTCTTCGATTCTTTATCGGTCTATGACAACGTAGCCTATCGCCTTCACGAACAGGGCGTGCCCGAAGAAGAGGTGGAGCGCGAGGTCAGAAGGATGCTCCGCTTTGTCAATCTTGAGGATGCCATTGACAAGATGCCTGCGGAACTCTCGGGCGGCATGCGGCGCAGAGTAGGTATCGCTCGCGCACTGATTGGCGATCCGAAGATCGTCTTGTTCGACGAGCCCACCGCGGGTCTTGATCCGCCAACTTCCAGAACGATTTGCGAACTGGCAATGAAGCTGCGTGACCTTGAGGATGTATCATCGATCTTTGTCACCCACGAAATGAACAATCTCGAATACATCTGCTCAGAATACGCGGTCGTCAACGAAGAAGGTCAGGTCGTGTTCGAGCGTGAAGGAGAACGGCTCTGTTTGATCAACAGCAAAGTGATGATGATGCGAGACGGTCACGTCATCTTCAGCGGCACAGACGAAAGTTTAAAAAAGGCCGAAGATCCCTATATCCAGAAGTTTTTGCGCGGACACTAAAAGGGGGCTCGTGGGCGCCTCTTCCGGATGATGGGCAGTAGAGCTAAAAGAGTTTCAATTAGCAATGGAGTCAAGCTATGCCTAGATCAAAGAAGTCTATCCCGCTAAACCAATTGCGCGTTGGCATCATGGTCCTTGTCTCAATCTCGGTTCTGATCTTCCTGATTCTGAACGCTTCGGGCGACATCAACCCATTTAGCAAGAAGCTTTATCTAAAAGCACGCTTCCAGGATGCTAACGGCCTGCGTGTCGGCTCGGAGGTAAGGCTGGCGGGCGTGCGCGTGGGAAAAGTCGACACGATCACTCTCTTGCCACCTTCGGATGTGCCAACGGCGCCGCGGGTGGAAGCCCTGCTGGTCATTGACAGCGTGATTGACGGGCGACCCGCGAACGAAAGAATTCGTACCGATTCGACGGCTCAGCAAGGCTCTCCAAGCCTCCTGGGTAACGAGATGTTGATCAATATCACGCCCGGATCGGCCCTGGGCCAACCAGTCAAGGACTACGACATTCTTCCTTCTTCCACGACCAACACCGTAAATGATTTTGCAACCTCCGGCACGGACCTGGCCCAACGGCTGAGCCGCCTTTCGGACGAAATCAGCGGGATCGTCCGTGATGTAAAGGATGGCAGAGGAACAGTGGGCCGGTTGTTCTCGGACGAAGCGCTGTACAATAATCTGAATGCCACCATTCGCGAAACCGAAGATGTGATGCGGCAGGTAAGATCCGGGGACGGTTCCGCCGGGAGATTCATAAATGATCCCGAGCTTTATAACAATGCCAACGAGGTCGCGCTGCAATTGAGAAGGATCTCTGAAGACATCAGGGCCGGCCGCGGCACCGCAGGCAAATTGCTTACCGACGATCAATTATACAATCGAATCAATCGTCTCGCGGATCGGATCGACAATTCAGCAAGTCAGCTCGATGCAATGATCGCAGATATAAATGCCGGCCGAGGCACGCTCGGGAAGTTGCTTAGAGACGAGGAGATCTACAACGACGCACGCGCCGCCATCGCCCGGTTTAATACCACAGCCGAACGAGTCGACGCCGTTGTCGCAGCTGCCCAACGAGGAGAAGGTACGTTGGGAAAACTGTTGACGGACGATGCGCTCTATTCAAACGTGAATCAGCTCTCGTCTGAGGGCGTGAAACTGATCTACGACTTTCGCCAAAACCCCAGAAGGTATCTTACTGTGAGGTTTCACTTGTTCTGATCGGCTTGATCGGAGTCCCCCCGTCTAATATTGATCAAGTCGTGGCAGGGAGATCCCTTCCCTGCTGGGATTAATTCCCTCGAATGTTCCCCCTCGAGTTTTTTCGCGGTTGAGTCTCGGCGGCTCGAGACTCCCGAGGATTAGTTTATGCTCACAACCGATCAGCACGATCTCAATTCAGACGAGAACCTTTCTGCTCCTGAGCAAGCATCCACTCCGCAATCGTTCCTTGCCAATTACCATGCGCTCTTTGATGCTATTGGTGTCGGGATAATTATCGTCGACGACTCAGGTAATTTCGCGGATGTCAATGAGAGGACATGCCGGCTTTTGAAGGCGACGCGAGAACGGCTGGTCGGTTCTCACTTCACAGAATTTGTTCCTTCAGACAATCTGGACAAAGCAAGCCAAGCTTTCGCTGATCTAAAAAGCAGCGGCTCCTTTGAGGGAGACTTCCCCTTGCGTGCGCTCGATAACAGCATTGTTGAGTTGCAATGGACCACACGGGCCAACCTTATTCCGGGCTTCCACCTTTGTGTTGCTCGCGATCCCACAATCGAGCAACTTACCTCCTTGCGAGAAGAGGCAAATCTTCGACTGGCAGCCATTGTCGAGTCGTCCGACGATGCGATTATCGGAAAGACGCTCGACGGCACGGTCACGAATTGGAATAAGGGCGCCGAGCGAATCTATGGCTATGCGGCAAGTGAAATGGTTGGGCGTCCTATTTCGATTCTTGTGCCGCCCGAGCGCGCCGATGAAATTCCCCAGATCCTCCAACGATTGAGGCAGGGTGAACACGTCGATCACTTTGAGACTGAGCGAATAACAAAAGAGGGCAAACGCCTTTCTATTTCACTCACAATATCGCCCATCCGGGATCGGGAGGGACGCCTCACTGGAGCCTCGACAATAGCCCGTGACTTTACGGCGACAAAGCTTGCCCAAGCTCAGATGCAGGAATCAAGAAAGCAGATGGAGATTATTTTCCAGGGCGTGGCAGAGAGCATTACGGTGCTTGATCAGCAGGACAAGCTAGTCTTTGCAAACGAAGCTGCGGCTCGTGCCCTCGGGTATGAAAAGGTCTCTGATCTACTGGCCGCACCGGTTGCGTCACTGATTGAAGATTACGACCTCATGGACGAATCGGGAGCCAAACTGCTTCGCGATGATCTGCCCGGCCGGATTGCGTTGAAGGAAGGTAGACCTGTTGCAATGACGGCCTGTCTTCGACACAAGGTGACTGGCGAGCAACGGTGGCTTTCAATAAAGTCAACGCCAATTCTGAACGATCAGGGTCAAGTTCAACTCGCCGTAAATGTCTTCCAGAACATCACCGACCGCAAGCGGTCCGAAGAGAATCAACGCTTTCTTGTCGAGGCAAGTCAGGTCTTGTCGTCGTCGCTGGACTATCAAACCACACTCGCCAGTGTGGCCAGGATGGTAGTTCCCAGAATTGCGGACTGGTGTACTGTCGATATCGTGGAAGTCGGCGGAGTAAACCGATTAGCAGTTGCTCATGTCGACCCAGAAAAAGTCGCATGGGCACGGCAACTCCATGATCTCTACCTGGCAAACGCGGACGAGGAACTGGGGCTTCCCAAAGTTCTCCGATCCGGCCGATCAGAGGTCTATCCGGTAATTACTGATGAAATGCTGGTAGCCGCAATCAAGGACGAAGAACACCTTCAGCTCCTTAGAGAAGTGGGCTTCACCTCGGTAATGATCGTACCGCTGGTTGCTAACGACAAGATTCTGGGTGCTTTGAGCTTCGTGACCACCGAGTCAAAACGGCACTTTGGCCAGGCCGACCTGGAACTGGCGGAAGCATTGTGTGGTCGAGCGGCGCAGGCAATCGAACACAGTCGCCTCTATCGCCTGGCGCATGAAGCCAATCGATTAAAGGATGAGTTTCTGGCTACCGTCTCACATGAATTGCGGACCCCACTTACTGCAATTTCCGGCTACGCTCATATGCTGCGCACCGGCAAGTTAAATGATAGCGAAGTCAGTCACGCACTCACAGTGATTGAACGCAGCGTGCACGCGCAATCACGGCTAATTAATGACATTCTCGATGTCTCTCGCGTTATTACGGGAAAACTTCAACTTAATATTCAGAAGGTAGCCCCAATTCACGCTATAAATGCTGCGATTGACTCAATTCGACCGGCCGCAGAAACCAAAGGAATTAGACTCGAGAGAAAACTCGACCCTTCAGCCGGACCTATCATGGGAGATCCCAGCCGACTACAACAGATCGCCTGGAATCTGGTCTCAAACGCTATCAAGTTCACGCCGGCGGGAGGGCGCGTTGAGGCGAAATTGGAAAACCTTGACGGCAGCATCCAACTTGAAGTGAATGATACTGGGATTGGCATCGAGCCTGACTTCTTACCCCACGTTTTTGAACGATTTCGTCAGGCGGACAGCAGTATAACCAGGAGATATAGCGGGCTTGGTCTGGGACTCGCGATTGCTCGCCATCTTGTGGAGCTACACGGCGGAACCATTGAGGCGAAGAGTCCCGGGATGGGACTCGGCTCATCCTTCATCGTCCGCATCCCACATACACCCCCAGGTGTTTTTGCACCAGTGGCGCTGCCGTCAGGGGAACAGGAGTTTGAGCCTTCCACCGAGAAAGATGCTGACAGCGCGCCAGTGCTGGAGGGCCTGCAAATCCTGGTTGTCGATGACAATATCGAGACTTGCCAGTTCTTAAACGCACTTTTTTCCCAATGCCTTGCCGAAGTAAGGACGGCATGTTCGGCAGATACTGCGATCGAAATATTAAAAGACTGGCTACCCGACATCCTGCTTTGCGATATCGGCATGCCAGGAGAAGATGGCTACTCATTGTTGGATCGAATTCGCGACTTCAAGACCGCTGGGGAACAGCTTCCGGCCATAGCCCTGACGGGTTATGCTCGGCCCGAAGATCGTGAGCGGGCACTCGCAACCGGTTTTAACCTCCACATGGCAAAACCAATCGATTCCGCTCAGTTGTTGCTTTCGGTAGCGCGACTGACGGGCCGTGGTCAATCCGACTAATTACTACATGCTCCCTTCGTCGGCCGAGGGACCATAAATTGACGGGACCGAAAGGTTGTTGAGCCTGAGGTACACAGAAAGCTGGCCCCGGTGATGGATCAAGTGATTCATCACGAAGCTACGCAGAACAGCAATCTTTGGCAGAGTTAGTATGGGTCTCCCGCCAGATAGCAGTGTCCACGATTGCATCAACTGTTCATCGCTGGCGCTCGCGATTGCTGCTCGTGCCTTGACCACCGCCTCATCAAACCGCTCCAGTACCTCTGATTGTGTCGTAGCAGGTTCTACCCTGTAAGGCGGCTCGCCAGGAGGCGCCACGTCTAGAGCATCCAGGTTGACGGCATGAACAGTCCAGGTGGGAATGTTGCTTAGGTGAGTCGCAAGTCCCCCCATTGACATGGACTTCTCGTGCGGCTTCCAATCAAACTTATCGTCGGGGACACGTTCAAGAGTCGTGCGCGTGATTGTCATCTCGTGATCAAATTCCGGTAACAGTGCCTGACTAATTGCCATCTTTACCTCCTGCGACTAAATTTTTGCGATCAAAAGAAGAGAGGGATTCGTCCATGTCCTCGGCATTTGAGGCGTCTTCATCCCGGTCCAGCTTGCCGGTTAACACTCTTCTCCTGTACCAGAACCTGAAAGCTGGCTGCCATCCCTGAAGGCAGGATCATCTCCCTTGCTTCGGTACTGACGATGGTCCTCGCTGCTTCGCTGCCGACCTCTTTACGTCGCTCGGCTAACTCATCGAGCAGGCCGGCTGCCAACAAAAACTGGTCCTGCCGTTGAAAATCGATGGTTCGCAAATCCAACTCTGCGCCGATACGCTTCACCAGACTCCAGTCAACTGTGCTTGTAATATCCTGCTCACCACAATTGTCAAGGATGTTCTCCAACAGAGTGTGCTGGTTGAAGGCTCGCAACGTTCCGTCCACTCGTTCAAAGCCATAGAGGTCGCTCGCATCGGCGCCATAATCGACGGTTATCAGATATCCCTCCCGTAAGATCTGAGCAACTCGGCGCAGCCATGGTTCGATTTCCAGGTTTAGATCTGCCGCCTGGCCATCGCGGAGCGGAATGCCACCGTGCTCGAGATAGCGAACTAACTTTGGGGTCGAAGCCGGGCCGGTGGACCAGATAAACTCGCCGAATTCGCCTAATCCAACGTAGAGTTCGCGTAACTCACCGGCGGCCATGACTACGCGGTGAACTGGAAATGCATCAAACAGTTCGTTCGAGAAGATAATACCCGAGTCGACTGGCTCGAGTTCAGTGATCCTTCTATACGAGACTTTGTCGTCAAATCGTGCCAACAGCGACCGGGCGTGCGCGAGCGAGTCCGAACTCACTTCGTCAATGATGTAATGTGTTGCGGCAAAACTTTCAGGGAATCGCTTCTGTAACGTGGTGAGCACACCAGATGCAAAAAAGCCAGGGCCGGCACCTGCTTCGACGATGGTCCAGCCTTTCGGCGCCCCCAAATTCTGGTGAAGTCGCGCGAAATAGCGGGCAAGGGTCGCTGCGAAAAGAGACGTTCGTTCAGGGCTCGTACGGTAGTCACCCTTCCGCCCCCAGCGGACTTTTCGCGGCTGCATATAATAGCCCGAAGCAGGAGCGTAGAGGGCCGTCTCCATCCATTCGCGAAACGTAATTGGTCCGCTTTCGAGAATGCGGCGCCGTAACAGTTCCCTTGGCGCCTGGGTTTTAAAGGTATTTGCCATGCCCCAGAAAACGCTTGCACCTTGACTCGCTAACATTCAGTTACTCTGAAAGGAAATTTTGTTAACGAGTCTTCGGATCATCGCGATCAAGCAGACGGGTAGTGTTTTCTGTAACACTCGAGGGTGGGGCGAGTTCACCCGTATTGGGCCGTCGCCAACCGCTTGCCGGATTCACTGACGCCGGTGGCAAGGCTGCTCCTGTTTGTCGCGGCTGACCCAACTGGGTTGGTCCAACTGGTCCCTGGTAGGTCACCGCGGCGCCTGAATGCTCCGGGCCGGTTTCTTCCAGAAGTAGAGCGTAGAGAATGCGCAATAGGCCACCGATAAAACAGACCAGTGCCGTGATCGGGATGAGAACCTCAGCAAAAGGAAGAAAGGAGACTGCCAGAATAGCCACAATTGGCACCACGAGTATGGTGCTGAGCATTAGCATTGCGCCCTGCCGAACTCCTTTCTTGCGCGGCGACAACTCACGTCTCTCGGGTTGAACGTAGTGGGTCGGGAGCACCCCTCCAGAAGCCAATAACTCAGCCACCCCTTCAAGTGGAAAGCCACAGCGAGAGCAAAATCGAGTTGCTTCAGAAACTTGTTGCTGACCGCAACGTGGGCAGTTCATCAGGGAGACCTCAGCTCATGATTTATATAAGTCTACTCCAGACCACAGAAAACTACAGATCAACGAAGCTGTAAAGCGGCAACACTACGACCATGGTAGTGGGAAGCGCGAACCAGTGTTTCCAGAAGCAGGTCCACTAATAACCGAGTGGTACCGGCCGGCACTGCGATTTCCTTCAGTAAGTCGCTATCCTGCGCAAATCTGGCAAAAGCCCGCTTGCGGGTTGCTTCCACGTCGGCGAGATATTCAAGGATGTGGGCGCTAGTCGTCAAAGTTTCCGGCAAGGTCCACTCGAAAGGATCGTCCCAAAGATTGGCTGTGATACCTCCAAAGGTCTGCTCAACTATAGCCGCACTTCGCATAAGGCTTTGGCCCGGGGCGCCACCGGAGGATTCCGAATCATGGTAGAAATCCTCAATCGACACTTCGCGAACAATGTCACACAACTGCGCATGCAAACGCGCAAACTCGCAGTCGAAACAGAGAATAAGCGTCTGTTCGGGTGGAGTTTGCGCGCCTGTGCGGTCATGCATTTTTGATGTTTTTCAAAACCTACTTGCCTCGATAGCGCCGGTCACTCTCCTCGAGGACAGTTCCAAAGTTCCTGCCGCCAAAGCTAAAGCCGGTATGGACCCGCCCCTTGGCCCCAACTCGCGAGCCGCGCGAGGGAACGCCTTTCCTGGTAACTACCCACATCTTTCCTGTACCGTCGTCAATCTCATAGGCGCCATTACCAAGCACGCCGTAGCTATCCGTTACCGTACCAATCACACCGACTTCCTTATTGCGGTAACGGCCCGGGTCGGCGTTGATTTTCGAGATAGTAGTCTTTTCGGGACAGGCGGTCAGGAGCAGCACTCCTGAGAGAATCAGCATCGACAGGCCCAGTCTTCTTGTTAATTGCATAGGCGTCTCCTTTTTCGAGTAATCTCTTTTTTGGGAGAGCGCCGCGTCGATTCGCGAGCCAGTCGAGCAGAAACAGCCGGCGGCGGCGATTTAGAGATGCGCTGAGAACAGATTACGTTTTCCGCAATGGGAAAAAACATGTTACTTGTTAAACCAACCAATCGGCCTACCCGAGAGATCGACCCAGACACTCTTCACCTGCGTATAGAGCTCCAGAGCATGTTTCCCCATCTCCCTGCCATAACCTGACTGTTTGTAACCACCAAACGGCGAGGCGGGACTGAACACGTTGAAAGTATTGATCCAGACGACACCTGCCTTAACTTCTTTTGCGAATCGATGGGCTCGGGTGATATCTCGCGTCCAGATGCCTGCCGAAAGCCCGTAGATCGTCTCATTAGCCTGCTTGATCAAATCATCTTCGTCGCTAAATGTAATAACGGAGACGACCGGACCAAAGATCTCTTCCTGGGCTACACGCATCTGGTTCTTTACTTCCGAGAAAATAGTGGGTTGGAAGAAGAACCCGTTTTGGAAATTACCTTCGAGCGAGGGGGGTTCGCCCCCGGTTAGGAGAGTGGCGCCCTCAGCTTGGCCGATTGCAACATAACCCCTGATTCGATCGAGTTGCTCTGCGGAAACTTGTGGGCCCATCTGGGTTCCCTTATCCATAGGATCCCCAACCTTGATTCCGCGGGAACGCTCCTGGAGCTTAGCCAGAAACTCATCTTTGATCTTATCTTCAACAAAGAGCCGTGATCCCGCACAACAGACCTGGCCCTGACCATAGAAGATGCCCATCATTGCCCCATTCACGGCCTGCTCAAGATCAGCATCAGCAAACACTACGTTAGGCGCTTTACCGCCGAGTTCGAGCGATACTTTTGTCAGATTCTCAGCGGCCGCTCGAGCAATTAGCTTCCCAACTTCCGTAGAACCAGTAAAGGCTACCTTGTCGATTCCGGGATGCGAAGCGAGCGCCGCACCGGCCTTTTCACCATACCCCGGAACAATGTTAACCACGCCAGGCGGAAAGCCCGCCTCCTGGATCAGCTTGCCAAGTTCCATCGCCGTAACGGGTGTTTGTTCCGCAGGTTTGAGGACCACTGTATTTCCTGCTGCCAGCGCGGGCGCAAGCTTCCAGGCAGCCATCAGGAGTGGAAAATTCCAGGGAATGATCTGGCCACAAACTCCCACCGGCTCACGCAACGTGTAATTGAACATGCGGCCCGGCACCGGAATGGTCTCGCCTTCGATCTTGGTGGCCCAGCCAGCAAAATACTCAAAATTTTCGGCGACCTGGGGCAGGTCTACGTATAGCGATTCGCGAATCGGTTTTCCGTTGTCCGCCGTTTCGAGACCGGCAAGTTCCGAGGAATTGGCCTCAATCAATTGCGAAAGCTTGTAGAGCAAGCGACCACGATCGCGCGCACTCAGCTTGGACCACTTTCCTTCAAAAGCGCGTCTTGCCGCAGCCACTGCCTTGTCGATGTCTGCCTTATCTGCTTCTGCTACCTCGGCAAGAGTTTGGTTCGTGGCGGGATTCGGGGTGGTAAAAGTCTTGCCGGAGTCGGCATCGACCCACTCCCCATCAATAAAGAGCTGGTACTTTCTTGGTGTGTCAGATCCAACAGGTTGCGCAGATGACATTCATAACTCCAGTTTTTCTAGAATCAAATCTGTAGGTGTGCCGCTACATTCACCTAGTTCTCCGTGCCGGCGAGTAACTGCCTGAGCACATAGGGAAGAATTCCACCATGCTGGAAGTACTCTATTTCAACCGGCGTATCGATTCGCAACGTAACGGGCACCTCTTCCGCAGCGCCATTTGCTCGATGCACTACAAGCTGGAGATCCTGACGGGGTTTTACTCCGTCCTCCAACCCTAGCAGATCGACCGTTTCTGTTCCATCGAGCCCCAGCGAGAAGGCGTTGACTCCGTCCTTAAACTGACAGGGCAACACTCCCATCCCAACAAGGTTGCTGCGGTGGATTCGTTCAAAACTCTGGGCGATTACCACGTCTACCCCGAGGAGCCGAGTTCCCTTCGCCGCCCAGTCACGTGAACTTCCGGTGCCGTACTCCTGTCCTGCGAAGACGACGAGCGGAACTCCCTCCTCCTGGTACTTCATAGCAGCATCGTAGATACTCATTCGTTCACCAGCGGGCTGGTGGATCGTCACTCCACCCTCCACTCCAGGCACCATCAGGTTCTTGATACGCACGTTGGCGAAAGTCCCCCGCACCATCACTTCGTGATTGCCCCGGCGCGAACCATAGCTATTGAACTCCTCCATCGTGACGCCCTTTTCCAAAAGGTAAGCTCCTGCAGGAGACGTAGCCTTGATCGCGCCGGCGGGGCTAATGTGGTCGGTAGTTACCGAGTCGCCAAAGATTGCGAGTGGCCGCGCTTTGCGAATATCGGACCAGCCTCCGGCCTTCTTGCTAAAGTCCTCGAAAAAGGGAGGCTCACGAATGTAAGTTGACTCGGGGTCCCATTCATATACCTTCCCTATCGTGGTAGGAATCTCGTTCCAAAGAGGATTCTGGTTCTGGAAGTCGCTGTAGAGGTTGCGATAGGTTGATGGATCCAGCGCCGAGTTCATCAAGTCCCTGATTTCTGCAAGGCTTGGCCAAATGTCTCGGAGATAGACCTGCTGGCCCCCACTGCCATACCCAAGCGGTTCCCGGGTAAGATCCAGACCAACACGACCAGCAAGCGCGAAAGCTACGACCAATGGGGGACTCGCCAGGAAGTTGGCCTTGATGCTCTGGTGCACCCGTGCTTCAAAGTTTCGATTTCCTGAAAGCACGCTTGCCGCGATGACGTCGCGTTCGGTAACCACTTCCTCGATTTTAGGGTTCAAAGGCCCTGAATTGCCGATACAGGTGGTGCAACCGTACCCCACCAGGTTGAAACCCAACTGATCCAGGTAAGACTGAAGCCCCGTCTTAGTCAGATAATCAGTAACGACGCGTGACCCAGGGGCAAGCGAAGTCTTTACGGTTGGTCGTACCGTCAGACCACGTTCTACAGCCTTTTTCGCGAGCAACCCCGCAGCCAGCATCACACTTGGATTGGAAGTGTTCGTGCAGGAGGTAATGGCCGCGATGAGCACGTCACCATGACCAAGATCCATCTCTGCCAGCGAAGTCTCCATGACCGACACTTCCCGGACCACATCGGGCGTCGGCCGGTTGTTTACCATCTCAATCTCAGTCCAAACACTTGTGTTCCGTGGGGTGACGCTGTCCTCGGAAGTTTCCGGAAGCGTATCGGATTTCTGTTCGCCACCACCCGGAAGCGGGACCCTGAGGTCGAAGGGTTTAAACTTGACCGGATATCGCGCCTGAAGCTCGTCACCGCTCTTGCCGTAGCCGCCATCGCTGATCGGCTTCTGCAAAAGGTCCCAGAACTTATCGCCCAACCCCGGTAGGGCAATTCGATCCTGCGGACGCTTTGGCCCCGAGACACTTGGCTCAATAGAATCGAGTTCCAACTCGAGCACAGCGCTGTAATCGCATTCGCCCTTCAGTGGAATCCCAAACATTCCCTGGGCCTGATAGTAGCTTCGCACCGCCTCCACGTGTTCATCCAAACGCCCAGTGGCTGTCAAGTACAAGCAGGTTTCTTCGTCAACCGGGAAGAATCCCATCGTGGCTCCATATTCAGGGGCCATGTTGGCGATTGTCGCTCGGTCTGTAACAGAAAGACTTGCAGCCCCTTCCCCGTGGAACTCGACAAACTTGCCCACAACCCGTGCCTGGCGCAGCATCTCAGTGATCCGGAGGACAAGATCTGTAGCGGTTACACCCTCGCGAAGACTACCGCTCAGACATACGCCTACCACATCGGGCGTGAGGAAATAGACCGGTTGGCCCAACATGGCTGCCTCCGCCTCGATCCCGCCCACTCCCCAGCCTACAATCCCCAGACCGTTAATCATTGTCGTATGCGAGTCGGTGCCAACCAGAGTATCGGGGAAGTAGATACCGTCGCGCACCCAGACGCTCTTGGCCAGATATTCCAGATTTACTTGATGACAGATACCAATGCCGGGAGGAATGACACTGAAGCCCTCAAAGCCCTGCGTTCCCCATTTCAGGAACTGATAGCGTGACCTATTCCTTTTGAATTCCACCTCCATGTTCTTCTCGAGAGCATTCGGCACACTTGCGAAATCGACCTGGATGGAATGATCGATGACTAGATCAACTGGAACCAACGGCTCGATAATCTCGGGATCCTTCCGGAGTCGAGCCACAGCGGAACGCATTGCAGCCAGATCTACCAGCAGCGGTACACCGGTAAAATCCTGTAGGAGTACGCGCGCGACGACGAAAGGAATCTCTTCGGTCCGCACGGCGTTTGGACGCCAGCTAGCCAGGGCGTGGACGTCCTGCTCGGTGATCTTCTTACCATCGCAGCTGCGGAGCACAGACTCAAGCACAACTCGAATACTGACGGGCAACCGGGAGATCGCGCCGACTCCTTGCTTTTCAAGTTCAGGAAGCGAGTAGAACTGCCCAGTGGTTCCCGGGGCGGGATTGAAAGTCTGTAAAGAGTTAAAAGGACTGTTTGACATGGGTACCCTAAGCCTTCGTGATCAGAATGGTGCAAGCCTTCGCACCAGAGGTGGTTTTACCGGTCTGAAAGGGTTTTTATTAGCAAAGTTCAGTGTAAAGTGACACCGAATAATCGTCAAGCAGTCTCACTTTCCCCGGTCATTGTCTTCGGGAAAGCAGCTTCACACTAAGTTATTGCCCATCATTTGAGTGCTTTGGTATAGTTCTCCTGTCTCCTTTAACAAACGCTTCCGATCCCCCGCAATCGACGGAATTGTGTCTGTGATGAACGACACCACCTAAACTGATTTCAAAGGGACCTGTAAGGAGAGCTTTTATGCCAAAGAAGAGGCCAGAGGATTTTGAGTACTTGAGCAACGATCCCGACTATGTGCCGGATCCGGATATTGAAGCGTTCATGGAAGAAGAGATTTCAAGGGCGCCAAAAGATCCTGAGCACTTGGCCCAACGATTGCGGAACAACACTCACGCCTCGCCAAGCGATGCCGGGGGCGACCTCGATGCTGTCTGGGAAGACGTGAACGATAGTGGCTCGGAAACCGTGGCTGGTGACAATCCAACTCCGGATCAGTCAATCGTCGAGGACAACGCTCACGCAGTCGGGGTGAACTTTGAGGACAACGAAGAGCTGGAGTTTATTGATAAGATAGAACGGCGAGATCGAGACAGATTCGAGCTCGATTCTCGTTCTAAGACTTCGGATGACACCATCTAAAAGAGCTTTTTGCTGTCCAACAATATGGTTACCGGTCCGTCATTCACAAGCTCCACCTGCATCATTTTTTGAAAGCTGCCGGTAGCCACACTCGAGACGTACTTTCTTAGCGCCATACAAAAGAACTCGTAAAGCTCTGCGGCTTCCTCGGGTGGCGCCGCATCTATCCATGATGGACGCAACCCCCGCCTCACGTCTCCGAAGAGGGTAAATTGCGAGACAACGAGTACTGCGGCTCCACTGCCTTTTGCGGAAACATTCATCCGGCCAGATTCATCATCAAAGATTCTTAGCGCGGCAATCTTACTGGCAAGGTATTCGGCATCTCGAGTGTCATCGTCGCGGGCAACTCCCAGGAGAACGACGAGACCGTTTCCGATCTCACCGACGACCTCATTTTCGACTTTGACGCTGGCGCGAGTAACGCGTTGGACGACTGCTCGCATCTATTTCCTGGGGGGCTTACTCGGCCGGATTTCAACTCTGCTTGGAAGGCTGCGGTCAGGATGATGAAGGAGATCCATAACAACTTGAGCTATGTCCTCAGGCCTTAGTTGCCAGTCCTTGTCCTGCCCTGGTGTGTCACCACCAAACTCCGTATTCACCGAACCAGGCATGATGTAGCTCACTTTAATGCCATCATGACGGATCTCCTGCATCAGCGCCTCGCTGAACCCGTTCAGACCAAACTTCGAAGCGTTGTAGGCAGCCATTCCCGGATGCGGATTCGCGCCCGCCAATGAGGAGATATTGATGATGTAACCCCAGCCACGTTCCTTCATCAACGGAATTACAACCTTGCAGCAATGAAACACTGCGTAGAGATTAGTTTCAATTACCGCACGAAACTCCTCGGGTCTCATGGTTTCTACTGGTCCAAAGAAGCCCACCCCGGCGTTGTTTACGAGGATATCCACACCTCCGAACCTCTTGACCACCTGGTCCATAAAACCTGACACCTGCCCGTAATCTCGCACGTCGCAGCCAACGCCAATTGCTATTCCTCCACCCAACTGATTCAACTCGGCGACCGCGGCTTCCACCTCCTGCGCTTTTCGCGCACAGATAGCCACGCTTACGCCGGCGCGCACCAGGGCTTCGGCGATTCCGCGCCCGATCCCCTTCGTTCCCCCAGTCACCACCGCCACCTTGCCGTTAATGTTCATTTGAAATCGTAGTTAGGAGCACCTTCACTCTGCGCGAAGCTTCTGCTGCAACCTCTCATTGACGACTTTGGGGTTCGCCTTGCCTTTTGACGCTTTCATTACCTGACCAACAAAGTACCCAAAAAGAGTTTCTTTGCCACCCCGGTAACTCGCCAGTTGGCCAGGGTTTGCTGCAAGCACGTCGTCAATCAATTGATCGATCTCAGCCTGATCACTAACCTGTACCAGACCCTTTTCTTCGACAACCGCAACAGCGGTCTTGCCGGTGCTAAACATTTCAACCAGGACAGCCTTTGCTTGCTTGCCGCTGATCTTGCCTTCGTCAATGAGCCGCACTAACGAGCCGAGCTCCTGAGCGGGCACCGGTGAAGCTCCCGCCTCCAAGCCGGCCGCTTCCAGTTCTCGCAATAGCTCGGATCTCAGCCAGTTTGCCGCCGCGCGCGGGTTTCCTGATGCCGCGGCAGCCACCTCGTAGTAGTCAGCGAGCGAGCGTTCAGAATTCAGTTGTGAGGCATCGCTGAACGAGAGCCCATACTGCTCCATGAATCGGCGGCGACGAGCTTCGGGAAGTTCAGGGATGGAAGCTCGCACGTTCTCGATAAACTCTGGGGTAAGACGCAGAGGGTGCAAATCGGGTTCGGGAAAGTAACGATAGTCATGCGCCTCTTCCTTTGACCGCATCACCCTTGTTTCCATTGCCCTATCGTCCCAGAGGCGCGTTTCCTGAGTTACTAAACCTCCGCTCTCGAGCAGAGCAATCTGTCTGGCGATTTCGTACTCGATGGCGCGCTGCATGAACCGCACGGAATTCAGATTCTTCAGTTCGACTTTTGTCCCAAACTCTGTCGAGCCTTTTGGACGAACGGAAACATTCGCCTCACAACGAAGATTTCCCTTCTCCATATCGGCATCGGACGCGCCGACCCACTGTAGTGTCCGGCGAACGTGATTGACATAGTCGTAGGCCTCCCATGATGAACGGAAGACCGGTTCGGTTACGATCTCGGCAAGCGGAGTTCCGGCCCGATTGAGATCGATATATGAGTACCGGTCCACATCAGGTAGTCCCTCATGAACGTTTTTGCCGGCGTCTTCCTCGAGGTGCAGGCGGGTAATCTTGATCTTCAAAGGTCGCCAGTCGACAGGATGCCCGGCCTCGTCACGTTCGGCAGTCATGATCTCCAAATCACCGTCGGAGGAGAACGGTTGGTCGTACTGAGAGATCTGATAGCCTTTGGGAAGATCAGGATAGAAGTAGTTCTTCCGGGCAAATATTGAGGTGTCGTTTATATGCAGCCCGAGTGAGAGCGCGGCCCGGGCTCCAAGTTCCACGGCGCGTCGATTAAGTACGGGTAGAGCGCCTGGCAGGCCGAGACAGACGGGGCAAGTATTCTGATTGGGCTCTTCCCCGAATCGAGTCGAGCAACCACAGAAGATCTTGGATTCAGTACTAAGTTGCGCGTGAATCTCGAGACCGATTATCGTTTCCCAAGTCATGGTCCGTGGTCAGTAGTCACTGGTCAGCGGTATGTTGGTGGTCAGCGTGGTCCGTGGTCCGTAGTCACTGGTCCCTTGTCGACGGCCAATCGAATCGTGAACCTGATCAAGTCGACAGCCACTGACAACGGACCACTGACCATCTCAGGTTACGTCTCTCGTAATTTGTGTCTGAGTATACCACCTGGTCAGATTGACGATCCAATGGGGTGCTGTAACTTATTGCTCAATAACCGTCCTTCTGATATACAGATTGGCGCTCCGATTAACCCCTCGCAATTTAGCGGACTCGGGTGGCCGTTCGCCCTTGTCCGCACGCTTGTAACCGTCCTACCCCAGAGGAGGAACTACACTGATGGCAAAGACTGTATGTAAGATACTCGGCGCAGCTTTTGTGCTCGTAGGCCTGCTTGGTTTTGCTCGTCCAGACTTCATTGGTGCACATCTCACTCCGGCCCACAATGTGGTACACATTGTTTCTGGGATTCTAGCCCTGTATTTCGGCTTTGCGGGCTCGCTCTCAGCAGCCAGAGCATTCTGCTTAATTTTTGGAGTGGTCTATTTAGGTCTGGGAGTCTTAGGTCTGGCTCTGGGAGATCCCGCTGAGAACCGCATGTGGCATGTTGGACCATTAATGCTGGGCGCAGTTGATCACGGACTGCACCTGTTACTTGGCGCGGCTTTTCTCGCTGGAGGATTATTTACGAAAAAGGCTGCCTGATCTTTTGGTTAACCAGGGCTGGAACCGGACAGCAAACGCCCCGACCTCCAGCCCTGTAAAAGCTCTTCAGCTGCCCTACCGGAATTTAAACGTCACCCCAGCCCGACCGACGATTCCAGGCGCGCGGAAACCATTCTCAAAGTACTTCTGGTTCAGAATGTTGTCCGCGCCTGCGAAAAAGGTTGCGGTCACCCGCTCCGAGACTCGACTGTCATAACCACCAAAGAGGTCCACTTTTGTGTAACCCGGAAAGGTGAGCTCGGCCAAGCGAAAAGGAAAGTTGTTTTCGAAGACCGGACCTATGTACGAACCCGTACGATTAAGATCGAGACTAATGAGCAGCGATCGTAAACTCTGTTTTACGGTCAAGCCAAAGAGGTGTTCTGGAATTACGTATTCGGGAATGAGCCCGCGGGTGGTTGTGCTGCGATCGCTGTTTGTGTAGGTGTAAGACGCCCGAATTTCAGTACCCCGTCCCGGCCTGGCCTCGACGTAACTTTCCAGACCGCGAGAGAGGCCACCCGGCTCGTTCACGTATCCGCTGAATCTGCCAAGGCCGAGCGGATCCACGCTAAATCCTGTGAATCCGACTACACGCTGCAAACGGGTATAGAAATAGGTCATACCTACCAGCACCTTGTCACCAGCGAGTCGCTGATCGATTCCTCCGTCCACACTGATCGATTGCTCGGCCTTCAGGGTGGGGTCGCCAAACCTCACAAAACCAGCGTTTGGAAATACTCCTTCGCTAAACCGCTCAAAAAGCGATGGCGCTCGAAAACCGTTGCCAACATGGGCGCGTAACTTTGTACCGCGCGAACGGAAAAAATAGGCGACCGCGCCATCCGCAGTGACAGAATTCTCAGCCCGGATGGCATTCAGAAAACCGGGCCGGTCGGCGGCTCGGATCCGATAAAACTGTGCGCGCACCCCGACCGAAAATTGTAAACGGTCATCGAGAAGGTGAATCTGATCCTGACCAAAGACCGCGAATGTTCGCTGCTTGTCGGTGGTGTTGTTAAAGGCGCTAAAGGAAGGGATTGACTGCTGGAACATCGACTCAAACTCAAGCTCAAATCCCACCGTCAAGTGGTTGGCTCTATTCGGGCGTACAGTTAGCCGACCGTCAACAGTGTCGGTGGTTCCCCGGTTGGCGCTGAGGAACTCGAAATCGCCAAAGGGAACGAACGTGGCGAAGCGGGGATCGACGGCTGGCCCATTGTAATTACGCCGGTTACTCAGCACTCGTTGATAAGCTATCGTGTAAGAAAACATCTCATTAAGTCGCTGCGAGAACCGGAACGCTCCCACCAGTAACCGATTTCTGCGACCCTGATCGGGGTTGTTGAAGTCGGGCTGAAATGTGACACCGGGCACTGCTCGAGGGAAAGACTCCGGAGAACCAAAAGCCGCTGGAAGGGCAAACGGGCTGTCATTCAAACGAGCATTCGCAATCGTGCCATAAAAGTTGCCTGCTATAGTGATCGAAGGGGTTGGATTGAATTGAATCCGCCCGGCGCCCGCTGAGTTCCCATACTGGTCCTCACCATCAACTCCCCTGCGCACATCAAGACGCGATAAGCCAAAGCTATACGCAAAACGGTCCCTGCCGCCACCGCCCTGAATCCGCTCGCGAAACGTTCCTAAACCTCCGCCTTCCATTCCCAAATCCAAATGAAAATTGCCGGCCGGCAGCGACGGCACCAGATTCACCACGCCTCCAATCGCATTCGTGCCGTAGATTGACGACCCTGACCCCCGGAGGATCTCGACTCGATCAACAGCCAGTGGAACCAGATCACTAATCAATGAAACCGCCGAACCATTGATGTCGGCAGCATCGCGAATTCGCAACCCATCAAGCAGCACTGACGTGTCAAAGTTTCGTTGACCGCGCAATCTAACAGTGGTTAGCGCGCCCGGGGAGCCCTGCTGCTGAACTCGCACTGCGGGAATACTCCGCAACGCTTCTGCTATGGTGAGCTCTCGTCTGTCGTCTATATCTCGGGAATCGATCGCGGAAAGGACTTTTGCCACCTCTTCCGATCGTTGAGGCAAGCCCGTGGCAGTCACGACGACACTCTCATTGACACCCGCAACCCTTAACTCGAGTCGGAGGTGCTTAACCTCACCCTGGTCCAACCTGATCCTTTCCGCCGCCACCGCAAAGCCCTTCGCATTGACTTCAAGAAAGTAGTCTCCTCGATCAAGAGCCCTGAACTCAAAAGCCCCCTCGAGATCGGACCTCGTAGAAAGCTGGATCCCATTTGGAAAGACCAAGCGAACATCAGCATTCGCTACCCTGGCCCCTCTCTCGTCAGTCAGACTAGTTGTTATGGACCCTCTGGATTGTGCGAAGGTGGTAACCGCTAGTAATGCTGCGACCGAGGACGCCGCAATTATGCCCACAAGATCGGCGCCGAACCGACGCCGCCGCCTCAATTGTCTTCTTTTCATCGTAAGCTTCTCCTGCCCGTCGCAGTCCGAGCTGAAAAAGAGCGGCGCCAGGTTTCCTGACTCGCGGCCGTGACTCCCTTAAGAGAGAATCGCCTCGGTTCCCTGCCTTCCCATCTCTTCCGAAACAGTGGCAAATGCCGTGGGAACTTTGTTACCGCATACAGTTGCGCGGGCAGTGGCGGGTTTACACCGCCTTCCCTGCGACTCCGCTCGTCGATTTATCTTACCGGAGCATCTCGTGCACCGGCGTTATCCTTGGCACACCCGTTACTGGATGCGCATCCACCAAAACTGTTACTCCAAATGCCTCCCTTAACAGGAGCGGAGTTAAGACCTCCTCCGGCGCACCCGAAGCAATCAAGCGCCCTTCTTTCATCAGAATGATCCGATTGGCGAACTCAGCCGCCAAATTTATGTCGTGGGTGACCACTACGGCGGAGGCTGCGCGGGTGTCGCAACGACTGCGCACGAGCATCAAAAGTGCTGCCTGGTGGGCCAGATCGAGATTGGCCGTTGGTTCGTCAAGTAAAAGGACGCCAGCTTCAGTCGCCAGGGCTCGAGCAAGCACAGCACGCTGACGCTCGCCGCCGGAGAGTTCGTTGAGAAAGCGATGGCTTAGCTCTTCGAGTTCGGTTTCGTGAAGCACCTGCTGCACGACCTCCAGATCCCGGACGGTCTCCCAGCCCCAGGCGCTGTTGCTGGACCAGGCGTAACGGCCGCCAAGCACAAACTCGAGCACCGTAATGGGAAACCGCAGGTCAGCCTCCTGGGCTACCACCGCAATACGGCGGCTTAGATTTCTCCTGGAGTACGTTGCTACGGATCTATCATCAAGCAGCACGTCACCAGCAGCGGCCTGGACGCTGGCGTTCAGGGCCCGCAACAATGAAGACTTACCGGCGCCGTTGGGCCCAATAATTGCGATAATCTCGCCTGGCTGAAGCTTCAGCGATAGCCCAGCGACAGCAACTCGCAAACCATACTTAATAGTTAAATTGCGAGCTTCCAGCATTCGCTCCGTCCTCTTAAATTCCTCTTCTTAGCAGGTATATGAACAGTGGGGCGCCGACCAGTGCCGTTATAGCGCCAACCGGAAGTTCGCGTGGAGCTATAACGGTTCGGGCGAGGGTGTCAGCGACGACAACAAAGATCGCACCCGCGAGCGCAGCAGCCGGAATAGTGATGCGGTTGTCACTTCCCAATGAAAGTCGTACGAGATGAGGAACAACCAATCCGACATAACCGACAGAGCCACTGGAAGCAACGGAACTTCCCACCAGAAAGCTCGCTGCGATGAAGACCACCAACCTCACTCGTCCAACCTCGACACCAAGGTCGAATGCATCACGCTCGCCAAGCATTAAGAGATTCAACGAACGCGCATTGACCACCAGGACGGCGGTACCCAGAAGCGCAAAGGCGACTGTAATCGCGAGCATGGACGAGGTGGTTCCGGAAAGGTCTCCGAGCAGCCAGAATGTAAACGACCGAATCCTGGTTGCATCCATTAGCGTTGTTACAAACACAATGACTGATGACAGGAAGGTCGTTACGATCACACCCGCCAGGATCAGCCGTTCCGGCGTGACTCCGGCCCTGCCGAGCGCCAACCGATAAACCACCAGTGTGGCCAGCAGCGCCCCGAAGAACGCCATCATCGGTCTGCTCCATTCGTTGCCGGCAAAGTAAACCAGCGCCAGCATGGTCCCAACTGCCGCACCGTTGGAGATGCCGAGCAGATATGGTTCGGCTAAAGGGTTGCGCAGCAACGCCTGATAACTCGCACCGGCTGCGGCTAACGACGCGCCTACCGAAGCAGCCAGGATTATCCGCGGCAATCGAATGTCAAAGAGTATCGCTTCGTGATCCGGACGCAGGCCGCAGGAGTGATCACCATAAGTTACGAGAGCGCAGATTGTGGCGCGGGTAGGCAGTTGTTCGCTGCCCAGTAGCGATGTTCCAAAGATGATGAGCAGGAGCGCTACCAGGAGGAGGAGGCACGCAATGAACATACGGCGAAAAGTCAGACGCGCATCAAGAGTGACCACTCTGCCCGGAGCCTTTACCGCTGCTGTTGAGGTCATTTTGCGAACGCCTCCGGATGCAGGGCCCGCGCGATCTCTTCGAGTCCCTCGATTGAGCGAGGCCCCGGGCGCACGAGAAGATCCGCATTTATTCGATAGACTCGACCGTTAACGACCGCGGGAGAACGGCTGACTGCAGTTGCGATTTCGGCATCTGCGCCCATAGAGTCGCCAGCAGGCAAAATGATTGTTTCCGGCCTCGCCGCGAGAGCAGACTCTCCGCTGTACCTGGGCCAGGCGCCAGGGACTTCCGCGGTGACGGAATGCCCCCGTGCCCGGTGAATAAGATCTGTAACGAATGCATCACGTCCGGCGGTATAAAGGGGTTCAGCGGAGAGTTGATAGAAAACGCTCGGAGCCCGCCGGGATTTTACCGCCTCCTCGACAGACAGTGTTCGGGCTCGCAACTGATTGACGAGCGCGAGCGATTCAATCTCCTTACCAAGCAGGAGTCCGATGTTCTTAATTGAAGTAAAAACGCCTTCCAGATCGCGCGGGTCAGTTACGTAAACTGCTATCTGGTAATCATCTAATTGCTTCGTGAATGCTTCCAACTGAGAGGCGGTGGACACAAGCACAAGTTGTGGCTTAAGGGCAACGATTCGCTCGATGCTCGGTTGAAGTGTATCGCCGACTTTCGCGATTGCTTTGGCTTCGGGTGGGTAATCACAGTAAGTAGTGTTCCCAACCAGCCGGTCGCCAACGCCGATCGCAAAAATAGTCTCTGTGAGGTTCGGCGCCAGGGATACGATGCGGGCTACATGTACCGGTACGCGGACTAGCCGGCCGGTTTCGTCAGTGAACTCTCGAACTTGTTGCGATGAAGTTGATTGTGCTTCAGGATTCGGGCGGACACACGAACCGGCACAACAAGCGGCTATTATCAGTAACAGCGCAATGTTCTGTGATTTATGAGATTTAGAAACGTAGACTAATAACACGATGCCCGCCGAATACCGCTTCTCTTCACGAAAGGATTAGCAGGCAATCGGCGGGACTTTTAAGCGTTGCTGAGACCCGGAGCAGCCTGAACACCTTTGCGCGAAGCGTTCAAGAGGCAGCAAAGGATCGCGGGCAGGTCTCCTGGCTTTGAGGCTGCAGCGTAGAACTGCATTCTCATCACAGTGGCGCGACCGCGCGGGATTTTCACCCGCTTCCCTATTCTCCCCACTCTGTGGGGCACCCGGACCACTTTAAGTAAAAAGAACAACCTACTTTGATTAGCGAGGGCGGACAGTATCACGCTGCCCAAAACTCTGTCAACGTCCGCTGGCACCCAGTATGGGATTTCAAACAAGAGAAAAGGCTTGTGACCACAACCACTCCCAGACTCATGCGTTGCTTCAACAGTTTTCGTCCAGTAAGATTCCTCGAACTTCAACGAAAAGGAAAATTCCCCATCATGATAAACACGGTCCAATGGACGAAAGAAGGCGTCCGCATGCTGGATCAACGCCTTCTACCCACGGAAGAGAAGTATCTGATGTTGCGCTCCTACGAGGAGGTCGCTGAAGCCATCAAGAAGATGGTTGTCCGGGGCGCCCCTGCCATCGGAGTGTCCGCCGCAATGGGCCTTGCGTTAGGCGCCTCCCAATCCGTCGGCATGTCGGTTTCTGATCTCGAAGACGATTTTGCTTATATGTGCGACGTGATGAGCAAGACCCGCCCAACAGCAGTAAATCTTTTCTGGGCAATTGAACGGATGCGCCGCACCTTAGAGCGCGAAAAAGCCCGAACTGATAATTCCGACGAAGTTAAGGAGGCCCTGGTTGCCGAGGCCCTCAAGATCTACCAGGAAGATATCGAAGCAAATCGTGCGCTGGGCCGTCATGGAGCAGAGTTAATTGCCGATGGTTCGACCGTGTTGACCCACTGCAATGCAGGGGCGCTGGCGACAGCCGGCGACTACGGAACAGCATTGGGTGTCGTTCGCGGAGCCCGTGACGCCGGCAAGCGCGTAGCAGTGATTGCGGACGAAACGCGCCCGTTTCTCCAGGGAATAAGGCTAACGGCCTGGGAGTTGGCGAAGGACAACATTCCAGTGACCGTGATCACAGACAACATGGCGGGTCATGTGATGAAGAGCGGGCAAGTCAACTGCGTAGTCGTGGGCGCCGACCGGATAGCGGCAAATGGCGATGCTGCCAATAAGATTGGCACCTATATGGTCGCGGTCCTTGCGAAGCAACACAATATCCCTTTCTATGTTGCTGCACCCGTCAGCACGCTAGATCTATCGCTTGCCTCAGGCGCCGAAATTCCAATAGAAGAACGCGACAGGCGAGAGGTAACGCATATTGGGGACCAACAGCTTGCGCCGGACGGAGTAGGTGTTCAGAACCCGGCGTTCGATGTAACGCCCCATGAACTCATTTCTGCAATCATCACGGACAAGGGAGTAGTGCGGGAACCGTACGTGACCAGTCTGAGAGACTTGGTAGGTGGTAAGGGTGAGTAGAGATCAGGGTTGGGCAAACCGGCTTTGCTTCCACCAATCGATCGTTTGCTGTAGGCCTTCTCGCAGTGCCACCTGCGGTTTGAAATCCAGAAACTCGATGGCCCGAGAGATATCAGCCAGGCTATGGCGCACATCGCCAACTCTGCTTTCCTGATAATCTGCCTGGACCTCTCGTTTCCCAGTCAGATCCTTAATCTCGGCCAGTAATTGATTCAGGGTTACGCGCTGGCCATTGGCAATATTCATCACCTGGCCAATGCCTTTAGTGGTAGTTGCCGCACTTAGATTGGCTTGTACAACGTTATCAATGTAGGTGAAATCCCTTGACTGCTCTCCGTCGCCGAAGATAACCGGTCTTTCATTACCGAGCAGGGCGCTAATAAACCTTGAAACCACCCCTGAGTAAGGGGAACTCGGATCCTGACGTGGGCCAAAGACGTTGAAGTATCTCAGAGAAAGAGTTTCGAGTCCGTACACTCTGGTAAAGACCTCGCAATAATATTCACCTACCAGCTTGGCGACGGCATAGGGAGAGAGTGGTTCAGGCAACATCCTCTCTTCCTTGGGGAGTGTCTGCTGATCACCATAAGCGGAACTCGACGCCGCATAGACAATCCGCCTGACACTTTGCTCGCGAGCGGCCAGCAGAAGCGAGAAAGTGGCGTCGACACATGCGATATGAGTTTGGCGCGGATCCTCGACCGAACGGGGCACCGAAGGAATGGCGGCTTCGTGAAAAACGAGTTCGACGTTCTCGAGGGCACGGCGCAGGGCACTCTCATCGGTAAGACTTGCCTCGACAAACTCGATCTCGCCGGATATTTCTTTGAGGTTCTCCAAATTCCCGGTTGAAAGATCGTCGATTATTCGGACCCGAGCGCCCTGCCGGACCATAGCAGAGGCAATGTGGGAACCGATAAAGCCGGCTCCTCCGGTTACTAATACTGTTCCCGACAAACCCATAGATTTTTCAGCCGTTGAAACTTCAGGCGTTCCTTTATCTGCCGACTCCCACATAGTCGAAGCCAAGCTCGCGCATGTGGCTAGGTTCGTAGATATTCCGTAGATCGGCAATCTTTGGCGATCTCATCAGGTCCCGTATGCGGCTCATGTTCAAAGCACGAAACTGGTTCCATTCCGTCATAAATACAAGCGCGTCAGCATCTTTGGCGGCAGCATATTCATCATCAGCATACTCGACGCCCGGCAGGATCTTGGCTGCTTCTGTCATAGCCACCGGATCGTAGGCGCGGATTCCAGCCCCACCTTCCATGAGCGCGTTTATGATTTCAACGGCAGGAGCTTCTCTGATGTCGTTGGTTTCAGGTTTAAAAGCCAGACCCAACACCGCAATGGTTTTGTCGTGAAGACTGCCAACGAGTTTCTCGATTTTCTTGAGCATCGCCTTTCGCTGTTTACGATTGACTTCGATTACCGCATCTACGATCAAGGAATCGCTCTCGAATTGCCGCGCCACAGAGGCGAGTGCCTGAGTATCCTTCGGAAAACAGGAGCCACCAAAGCCTGGTCCGGGATGGAGGAACTTACTGCCGATCCGTCGGTCCATTCCCATTGCCCGGGCGACATCGTGCACATCGCAGCCGATCTTGTCGCACAGGTTTGCGATCTCGTTAATAAACGAAATCTTCGTGGCAAGGAAGGCATTTGCCGCATATTTTGTGAGTTCGGCCGCTTCGAGAGAAGTAATTACAAACGGGGCCTCGATCAGGTACAGGGGCCGGTACAAGTCTCTCATAATAGCCACCGCCTCTTCATCGCAGCTTCCTATTACGACTCTGTCTGGTCTCATAAAATCACTGATCGCCGCCCCTTCGCGCAGAAACTCAGGGTTTGAGACCACTCCAAAGTTGGCTTTCGTCTTTTGATGTTCTCGGATCAGGTTTCGCAGATGTTCGCCAGTGCCGATAGGAACCGTAGACTTGGTTACCAGCACCTTGTACCCGTTCATGTGCTCAGCTACCGATTTTGTAGCAGCTTCCACAAAACTTAGATCGGGTGAGCCATCTTCTTTGGGAGGAGTACCTACAGCCAGGAAAATCACGAGAGCCTCTTCCACGGCCTGTTTGGTGTCGGTAGTGAACCTGAGGCGGCCCGCCTGCACATTCTTTAGAACCATTTGCTCAAGCCCGGGCTCGTAAATGGGCATGACGCCGGCTGTGAGCTGCGCTATTTTCTCCGCGTCGACATCGACACAGGTGACGTCAACACCAAATTCAGCGAAACACACGCCGGTAACCAAACCGACGTAACCAGTGCCAAGTACAGCGATATGCATGGAAGTCTACCTGATCCGGAAGGAGGGGGGCGGGGCGTTACAGTCAAAACCTTGCGGGTCAAACACGCGAGGCGTGTGACCCGCAAGGTCTAAATTTGAAATGACCGCCAGCTAATCGCGCCGGAGTGTTTGTGGGAGAAACTCAAGTTACTTGGTCGGGCTTACTACAGTTACCGAACCACCAAAATTAAGGTCGTTGTTACGGGTCGTTGCATAAATGATCGCAGCTACCGCACCGCCAACCGCAAGCAATAAAGCAGCGAGCGCTCCACCGCTTAAGCCGCCCTCATCGTCTGCCTGAGGATTCGGCATTCCTGCCGTGGCATTTTCACCAGCCGCCACCTGCTTGACAGTGCCACCGGCACGCAACTCAGCGACACCAGTCTCGGTCATCAAAACCGTGTTTCCGCGCGCCGTATTCACGTTGAAGGCAGTTGGCTCGTTTCCATCTGCGACAATTGAGCCATCCTTCGTAGTGACATTGACTGTTACGCCCGCCAGAGTCGAAACATGAGCACCACCATCAAGCATCGCCGAAACACTGTTGTCCGTGAAGCTTAGCCTGAGACTTGAGTTGGGAGCCAGCTCAACTCTTCCCACTTTGCTAATGCTAACAATGGCGCTGCTGTTTTCCGCACTGACGAGAATGCTATCGGAAAACACCGTACCACCAGAGATCGCTTTCTGGCCGTTGACCGTAACCTGTCCCGAAATGGACAGTTCACCGGAAGCGGCTTTCGCGCCCGGCGTTGCCAATACAACCATCGAATAAACGCTAAAAACGGCAACCGCTAAACACACAGCGATCGATTTGCGGCTCCTAGTTTTGCTGATCATTAACTTTCCTCCCGTATAGTGAACAAGAAATTCTTGATTGCTTGCGTGCACGATGGCTTAGAACCTGAAAGACGGAGGTTGGTCACCTTTCTCGTCTCCACTGCCACTGCGGACCGTATCAAGCAAGGCTTTACCGCCCGCAAACGCTTTAACACCGGGCTTTTATTACACGAATACTAGCCCTCTGTCAACAAACATTTACTGGGGAAATGGCACGAAACTGTGCTTTTTTCCCGTGGCGGCACCCAAGATAACACGCGACCCTAATCGAGTCTAGAAGTTTCAATTGGCGAAACCTGCTAAAGCTGTGAGCGTTTGGTCTAGCAGGTGGACAGTCTGGCAGCCCTCGACATCCCCCGGGAAGAATGGTCAGTTGTCGGGGAAAACCCTCCTACTTCGGCTCGTGCCTTTGACCCCCTCCGAAGACTCCCCCGCAACTGGCGCTTGAGAATCCCCACTTTTCTCCATAAACTCCGCCTGCTCATAGGGATCCAGGCGCGCAAACAGATAGAACAGTTCCGCGGACTGCACTGAGCCCAAGTATCTGAAGGTATTGTGATAAACCTCGCCCTGTCTTAGGTCAGTGGGTCTCGGGGGACGCTCAAACAAGAGCCCCAACTCATCTCGCGCCACTGCCTCAAGCTCTGGAAGGTAGTCGTTGTGGCTCTCCCTTGCAATCCGAATGGCCATTTGTCTGAGGGCCCTAATCCGGTTTGAATTCCGCCGATAATAAGGTCTGCTTACCTCATGACGGCTTACCCGGTCATCCGTAACTTCCTGCTCGCTTCGGAGATAGCCCAAATAGGCACGGACCACTGGACCAAACTCTTCGTCGCTTACGTTTCCCCCCTGGAGGGCTGAAACCCGACCAAATGGAGACACGCCAGCGAGCATGACTATCATCGCAAACAGAATTGAAAGGGTCTTCTTCATTGGGGATAGTTCCAATCTCCGTCCCAATCGCGAAGCCAACTTCTGGTGAGGTCGTCATTTGTTGAAAAACAGATTATATGCAATGGGTGGTTGACTATATTGCGCACCCATTTCAGCAATGTTACATTGATCTTCAAATTCAGTTAAGTCCTTAGAGATCTTATCAAATGGCCAAGAGCGCGGCAGCACCAATTATTCTGGGGAAAAAGGTCGCGCTCGGCATCAGCGGCGGAATCGCAGCATATAAAGCAGCCGAGATACTCCGTGGTCTACAGCGCTCGGGGTGCAGTGTTCGCGTAGCGATGACGAAGCGGGCTTGCGAATTTGTGCAACCCCTAACTTTTCGCGCCTTGTCGGGAGAACATGTCGTGGTTGACGACTATGCCCCCGACAATCCGGATCCGATAGCACACATAACTTTTTCTCAATCAGTTGATCTCTTGTTGGTTGCGCCCGCTACCGCCAACTTGATCGCCAAGTTTGCTAACGGCGTGGCCGACGACTTTCTAACCACAACCTACCTTGCTTGCACAGCTCCCGTTCTGATTGCTCCTGCAATGAACACGACTATGTGGAATCATCCTGCGACGCAGCACAATCTGGCGCGGCTCAGGGATCATGGGGTGTACATAATTGATCCGGATGAGGGTGAGATGGCTTGCGGTACGGTGGGACCGGGACGCTTAAGCGACCCGGACCGAATAGTAACTGCGGCTTTGGAGATTTTGCAATCCACCGCATTACACGATTCGGCAGACCTCGCGCACGAAAAGTTTTTGATTACCACGGGCGCCACCCGCGAAGCTATCGATCCGGTGCGCTTTATCTCGAATCGCTCGTCGGGTCGGATGGGATTCGCGCTGGCGGAGGCAGCACTTAAGCGTGGAGCAAGCGTTACGGTCGTTGCCGCGACAACCACCGCCAAGCCACCACGCGGCATTCGTCTCCTGAAAACTGTTTCAGCCGATGAGATGTATCAGACGGTAATGAGCGAACTGGGGAATGCGACTGTCTTTGTTGCCGCTGCGGCAGTGGCCGACTATAGACCAGCAATGCCGTCGGCAACGAAAGTAAAGAAGGACGACCCAACCATGGTCCTTCCGCTCGAGCGTACCCGCGACATCCTGCGGGAGGTGTCTGCTTCGCGAAAGGATGGACTCCTGGTTATTGGCTTTGCGGCCGAAACGGAGAATGTTTTGAACAACGCGCTCGGGAAGCTTAAAGACAAGAACCTCGACGCCATCGTTGCCAACGACGTCTCTCGGACCGACGCGGGTTTTGACTCTCCGGACAACGAAATCACAATTATTACGCGAGCCGCGGCTCATTCTCCACTCCGGCTGCCTCTGATGGACAAAAAAGCGGCCGCTCAATGCGTGCTCGATGAAGTAGTTAAGCTACGAGAGGCATTAAGATCTTCAACAGAAGTTTCTTCAGTTTGAGTCCTTCGATTAATGAAAACAGATCCAAAGCTCACGAACGAACTACTCGCGGTAATTCAAAACACCAGGGAGCATTTAATTAGTTTGAAGGAGATGGGGCTCGATGGTATCGGAAGCCTTTCATCGAAGCCGGATCTCCCGAGAACCCAGGCGCACTCAGAAGGCCGTCCGCAGCCTTCAAACGGGGGACAAGCTACGGAAAGAGAAGGTGTCCGTAAAGCCGTTTCATCGGCCCGCTCGGGTCTCTTTAGCGACCTGATGCCTTCAGAAGAACAACTCTGCCATTCCGAAGAATCCATGGAACAGATCTGGGCAGAGCTCACAAATTGTCAACGGTGTCCTCTGCATACCGAACGAAAAAACGTTGTCCACACAGAAGGCGATCGTAAAGCGCGCTTGATGTTCGTCGGCGAAGCGCCCGGAGCCGATGAAGACGAACAGGCCCGACCATTTGTGGGCCGTGCCGGACAGCTACTGACAAAGATTATCGAGGCAATCGGGTTTACCCGCGAAGAAGTACTGATCGGGAATGTAAACCGCTGCCGCCCCCCTGGAAACAGACCGCCAACCCCCGACGAAGCCGCGATGTGCAAGCCCTTCTTGCTACGCGAGATTGCCGTCGTTCAACCGGAAGTAATAGTCGTCCTCGGTAATACGGCCATGAAGAACCTGCTCGCCACCAAAGAAGGCATAACGAAACTTCGAGGTCACTTTCAGGAGTATAAAGGGATTAAGGTCATGCCCACTTTTCATCCAGCATACCTGCTACGTGATCCCTCCAAGAAACGCGAGACCTGGAGCGATCTGAAAAAGGTTCGCGACTATCTCGATGGTGTATCCGCAAAATAGTGATACCGGATAGCCGGCTTTTGCAATTCTTAGTTTCGCGCTAACTTCTCCTACGTGTCAGACCCTTCCGGAGTGCATTCGACTGCTGCGGCCTCAGCCGCTGAATCAACCAGCGCAGTGTCGCCAAAATACGCCGAAGTGGCTCTGCCGGTACACGTGTCGCGAATTTTTACTTACCGCCTTCCGCGCTCAATCAGCGACGACGCACAACCGGGAGCGCGTCTGGTCGTCCCTCTCCATTCAAAGCTAGTGACAGGCTATATAGTCGCGTTGCGTGATGACATTCAGTCCGAACCAGCGCTTGCAGAAACCGCGATCAAGGAAGCTGTGGAACTTTTGGACCGAGTGCCACTTGTGACGCCGGAGGTTCTGGCGATCACGCGCTGGATTTCTGACTACTATGGCTCCCCCTGGGGTGAAGTGATCAAGGCGGCCCTACCTCCTGGCATTAGCGCAACCCTGGAACGTCTGATCGCACTTACGCTGCATGGCCAAAATCAAATAGAGGCCCTCGCAGCCTCAGATCCCGCCCTGAGCAACATTTTGAGATTGATCGCTGAGCACGGCGAGATTAGCCCCGGCCGATTGGCAAAGGAGATCGGAAAGACCCGGGCGAATGAATTGATTCGAGAACTGGAACGCAACGGTTTAGTCCAAGCTATCCATCGGCCAAGACAGTTACCAATCAGAACAAGATATCAGCGGGCCATACGGCTCATGAAAGTTGACCAAGAGGTTCTGGCCGCGCAAAAGCTGTCACCAGCACAACGTCGGATTATCGGGGAACTTAACAACGTGCGGACAATGCGGCTCAGGACTTTGCTTGCGCAAGCAAGGGTCAGTCTCTCTTCGGTAAACACCCTCGCGAAGAGAGGAATTGTCGAAGTGTTCGACGAACCGGTAAGACGTGACCCGATGGTCGACGCAGAAATTCCTCAGGCGGAAGAGCACTGCTTAACGGAAGCGCAGAAAAGCGCATTCGAGACTATAGAGAAACCGCTGAGAGAGGGAGTTTACAGAACATTCCTCCTTCACGGAGTGACGGGGAGTGGCAAGACCGAGGTCTACATGCGAGCAATGCGGGCTGCACTCCAACTGGGACGCTCGGCGATGATGCTCGTACCTGAGATAGCACTGACGCCGGTATTCTCACGACGCTTGCGAGCCAATTTTGGTGACCTCGTGGCGATCTTTCATTCCTCGCTTTCCAAAGGGGAGAGGTTCGACGAATGGACACGGGTGCGAAGCGGAGAAGCCCGCATCGTAATCGGCACGCGCTCGGGTGTTTTTGCCCCAGTCAGAAACCTCGGCCTCGTGATCATTGACGAAGAGCATGAAGCAACTTACCGGCAGCAGGATTCTCCTATCTATAATGGCCGCGATACCGCAATAGTGAGAGCCCAACAAGAATCTGCCGTGGTACTTCTGGGCTCAGCCACGCCGTCGCTGGAAACTTTTCACAACGCGCACACAGAAAAGTACGAACACTTGCAACTCACCGAGCGCATCGGGAATCGACCGTTCGCGAGCGCTCGAATCATCGATATGCGGAAGGTTTTTGCTCAATACGGCCGGCCACGGGTCTTCTCTGATGAGCTGCTTGACGCTATCGCTGCGACCCATCAAAAGAAAGAGCAGTCGATAATCCTGCTTAACCGCCGCGGGTACTCGAGTGCGGTCCTCTGTCGCACCTGCGGCGAAACCATGCAGTGCCCGAATTGCGATGTAACTCTGACATATCACCGCAGTTTGAGGACCATCGTTTGCCATTACTGCAACCATACTCAACCCGCCCCTTCACGGTGCCCATCGTGCGATGGTGAATACATCTATTACATTGGCGAAGGCACTGAGCAGATCGAAGAGGTGCTTAGAGTCCAGTTCCCCTCCCTTCGAATCGCCCGGATTGATCGAGATACCACCGCTCACCGACACAGTTTTGAGAAGACATTGATGGACTTCGGCGCCGGTCGAATAGATATGTTAGTCGGCACTCAGATGCTGGCGAAGGGACACGACTTCCCAAATGTTACCCTGGCGGGGGTGGTCTCCGTTGACGCGGGCCTTGTTCTCCCGGATTTCCGAGCCGCCGAAAAAACTTTTCAACTCATCACCCAGGTTGCTGGCCGAGCCGGACGTGGAGATCAGCCCGGACAAGTGCTGATTCAGACTTATCACCCAGAACATTATGCGGTTCGGCACGCCGCAGCCCAGGACTATGCCAGCTTTTATGAACAAGAGATTCGCTACCGTAAGCATCATAGTTACCCGCCCTTCGTTGTGCTCGGGCTCCTGCTGCTGCATGGAACGGATCTGGGCCGGTTGAAGTCCGAGGCAAACGAACTGAGGATAGCGTTGGACGCCGCAAATACTCAGCGTCTCTGTCGGGTGCTTGGTCCCGCTCCGGCTCCGCTGGCTCGACTAAAAGGTGAGCATCGCTACCAGTTGCTGGTCAAATCCCGGACGCGTAAACGGCTACGGCAGGTCATTGACCAGGCACTCGCCGAAGTTGCTCGGCTTGGTATTAGCCGCCGCTCAATTAACCTCGAGATTGATCCCGTTTCGGTGATGTAAGCCCGTGCGCGGCCTGCGACTGATGCGCTAAACTTCAATCCATGAAACTTTCTGAACTCGCCACCCTGACTGGTGCTCGTGTTGAAGGCACTCTCGATCTGGAAATCAGTGGCGCCGCTGGTCTCGACGAGGCCAGACCGGGCCAGGTTACCTTTCTTGCTAATCCGCGCTACACACCGCGAGTCAAGAGTACGCTGGCATCGGCGATCTATCTCTCACCTGACGCCACCATCGAACGAGAGATTGCCGTCTTGAGAGCGAATGATCCCTATCTGGCCTACACACGCGCGCTACGACTTTTTCATCCGGACCCGATAGCTAACCCAATAATCCATCCTTCAGCAGTAATCGATCCAACTGCCGCTATTAGTGACAACGTCTCGATCGGGCCGTGCGCAGTAATAGGAAAGGAGGTACAGGTGGGCGCCGGCGTGCAAATCTATCCCAACGTTACGATTTATGATCGAGTAACAATCGGCGAGAACTCGATCATCCATTCCGGAGTAGTTATCCGCGAAGGATGTCAGATAGGTGAACGCGTCGTCATCCATAATAACGCTGTGATTGGCTGCGACGGTTTTGGTTATGCGAAAGATGAGCAACGCCGCTGGCTCAAGATCCCGCAGACGGGCCGTGTGGTTATCGAGGATGACGTTGAAGTTGGCGCAGGCAGCACGATAGACCGGGCGTCTGTCGGCGAAACTAGAATCGGCCGAGGAAGTAAGATTGACAATTTGGTCCAGATCGGGCACTCGTGCACGATCGGGGAAGACAGTTTGCTTTGTGCTCAAGTGGGACTGGCGGGCAGTTCTCACATCGGCAATCGTGTGGTTCTGGCAGGCCAAGCTGGCGTAGCGGGCCACCTGACGATTGGTGATGATGCTGTGGTCACAGCCAAGAGCGCCACCAGTCACGACGTGCCGGCTGGGAAAGTGATCTCAGGCATCCCTGCTTTTGATAATCGCGAGTGGCTGAGATCCACGGCAGCTTTCCGCAGACTGGGAGAAATGTATCGCAGTCTGCGGTTGCTGGAAACACGCCTTCAGGCGCTCGAGAAACCGAAAGACGACCTGGCCGGTTAGCTGCCGGAGCCCTGTTTTCTGGTCGCCGAGGCTTTTTTCCCTTGACGTCTTCGTGTTGAATCTGGATAATGAAATCGGTTTTCAATTTCGTTCAAGAAAACCACGGTCTTTAATCGGTTCTTGGGGAGTTTTAAGTGCAGAGCAATAGTCTAATAACTAATCCTTCGCTTCAGCCGGTAGATAACCAAAGGTTTGAGGTGCGACTGGAGTTTCGGGACGGCGAACCCGAAGTAGTTATTCGGCAGTTTACGTGGACTGATGGACTTGGGTGGTGCACCCAAAAGACAGTCCGGGTGCCCGCCGACCACCTTGAAGAATTGAACGGCTCGCTTACACTTGCTCGACATCAGATCGCGAGGCGTAAATCGGAAGTTGGAGAGTTCGAGCCGGCAAAAGTCTTGCAGTTCCCGAGAGCCTCCTAAGTCTCTCTTCGATAAAAGCACTGAAGGGCAGTGAGTAGTCTCTCACTGCCCTTCCCTTTTGCGTGAGCTCAATCCTAGACAATCTGTCGCAGCGTTATCTTCTCCTGTGTAACACTGGCCTTGCGCTCTGAGGTCAGCTTTTCAAGTTCGTCAATATGCAACTGCTCCTGATAGATGCGTTCCTCGAGTTGAAAGCGCACCGGCGCGTCGGCATCGCCGCACGATCGCCAGGCAGCCATGTAGGCATCAAGTGCTTCTCGCTCCATCGCCAGATCCTGGCGCAGCATCTCTTTGAGATCCGTTGACTGCCTGATCATTGCAGGTTCAACAGTTGGCACGCCGCCGAGTGCAACGATTTTATCGCCGATTGTTCGCGCGTGCTTATGCGACTCTTCACTTTGATCGCTGAAGTACGAGCAGTACACTTCACGTTCCTGCCCCGTTACTAAGAAGCTATGCTGCATATACTGAATAACGGCCGCCAGTTCAAGACTCAGCACGCGATTTAAATTATCAACGAGTTCATTATTCGCCATCTCATCCCCCTCCAATAGCGTCCCTTCACTTGTGGTGACGAGCGAATAATAGGCTGGCCCACACTTCAAGTCAATTGATCAAAAGAAAAACTTATTTTGGTTCTGAAATCGAATTTCACTTCCGCAGATCAGTTGTTAAGTGATGGCTCCACCATCAACAATTACAACCTCACCATTCATGAAGCTGTTCCGATCACTAACCATGAACGCAGCGTATTCGGCGAGCTCTTCGGGGCGCCCGAGACGTCCTCTCGAAGCCCAAAATTCATGCATCTGGAGCAGACGTTCCGGTAACGCCTGGGCCAAATCGGTGTCAAAGATTCCTGCGGCAATTGCATTGACGGTCACACCAAATGTACCTGCCTCACGCGAGAGGCACTTCGTGAAACCGATCATCGCAGCTTTCGAAGTGGCGTAGTGGACCGCCGTTGGTAGGGCCCTAAGCGCCCCGATTGAAGTGATGTTGAGGATGCTGCCACTGCGCTGACGAAGCATCTGCTTATAAATGGGTTTGGTGACGGCAAACAGACTGTCTACGTTCGTATGGATCACCTCGTCCCAGGCCCGGTCCGTCGTCGTAGCAAAGTTGTCACCGCGGTTAATTGCAGCGTTGTTTACAAGGATATCAATGCCGCCCCACTTCTCGATAATCTCGCGCGTCACACGCTTCATCCCAACGCGATCCGTAACCGAAACCTTAAAAGTTAAAGCGCGCCTTCCGAGTGCTTCGACCCGATCCACGGTCTGTTTCGCGAGGTCGTCTCGCTGCCCGTAATTGAACGCAACATCGGCGCCCTCACGCGCGAACACCTCACAGATGGCCGCACCAATCCCCCGCGTTCCGCCCGTGACGAACGCACGCTTTCCTTCAAGCAGAAGACTCACCAGCTATGTTTTCTCCTAAAAAGCCCGCTCCGATAATCGTAAGCGGGCGAATATCAGGCTCATGCAATTCGTGGCGGGAATTAAATCCTGAAAAGCATCAACAGTCAACGAACGGAGTCAGACTGAAGCGACTTCCGGCAGGCGCGCATCGTCGGAGGCCTTGACCTGTACCGGGATCAGGGCCGCTATCTCCTCGACGATGTAGCGGGTTGCATTCGGAATCGCGAGGCCAATGGTGGCGGCCCGCATTGTCGAGTAATGGGCGGTGTCTTCAACCATGCGGCGAACCACTGGCACGATATCCGACGTGCGTCTCAGCAGCACTCCGGCGCCGCGTTTTACCAGAAGATTTGCCGCGCCAACTTCCTGAGGCATCGGTTCCGTGGTGGCATCTGCGATGATCGGCAACCGGCAAGCAAACGCCTCGAAAGTTGTTAAGCCACCCAGTTTTGAGATCATGACGTTGGCCGCGCCCATTAACTGCTCAACCTGATCTGAATAACCGATTACTTTGATCGGAAAATTCGCCGTGGCAGCAAGCGATTCCGCCGAAGCCCTTAACTTCTCGTTCCGCCCGGCCAGGAAAATCGCCTGGATGTCCAATTCGCCCCGGACCAATTCGCCGAAGATTTGCGGGATGTTCCCGCCACCGGACCAGCCGGCATTTACAAATACGGTGAACTTCTCGGGATCCAGGCCAAGGGCCTGCCTGGCGGCTTGCGCCGCTTCCTCTCCGGGAAATGCGAACTTTGGATGAACCGGCATCCCCGAGATCTTTATTCGCTCGGGACTTACCCCATAATCGAGCAATTGCTGCCGGGCTTCCTCGCTCGCGACAAGATAGAGTGTTACGTCGTCACACGCCCAGCCCTTCCAGAATCCGTAGCAGGGATCGGTAACCACGGAAACCAACGGAACGCGATCGGCGAGTTTTAATTCCTTAAGCACGCGAGCGAACACATGTTGCGTAAGTGGGTGGACACTCACCACTACATGCGGACACCAGCGCTCGAAAAGTCCGGCAACGTAGCCCACGGTGCGGCGGTAGAAGAACTCCCGCGTTTCGGGGCGAAAGCGGTTCACGCACCAGTAAAGATATTTCATCCAGTTCTGGCGGTTTCTCAGAAGCCAATTGTAGATTTGGACCAATCTCTGGGTAATTGCATGGGACTCTTCAATGGCCCGTACGACCCTGATAGCGTACGCGTGACCCTCAAAGAATTTCTGTACCCCGGCAACGATTGCGGCCGCAGCCGAGCGATGCCCGCCGCCTGTGTCGGAAGAGATAATGAGGATTTTCGGTATGCGCTCTCTGAACATTTTTGATTCGAAATCTCGCTCAGGAAACGAGATCGACAAAACTCTCTCTGTCATTGCTGCCGCATCAGGCTCGAACTGCAAAGCCATCGACCTCAGCTTCAGCCTGATCCATTGCTTTGCGCGCCTTCTTCATTTCACGTTCGAGCTTCTTTATCTGAATCAGATGACGCGGATTAAAAGGTAGCGAGGGATAGTAGCTGTTTGATTCGTGAGTGCAGAAGCAACCGTCCGCAGCCTTCTTGCGGCGGGCCTGCATCGCAGGAGAGACCCACAGTTTCTGAAAGTTCCAGTCAAAGTCTCGAAGGTTACCTATAGGCTCCAGATTCTCACAGGACGAAACAGTTCCTTCATCATAAATGACCCCACCGGCAGTTCCTGCATAACACTTCATCTGTGCTTGCTGCGTTTCCTGGGTTTTTGCAATCAGGCCGTGCATGTAAATGTCTATGGCTGCCTTGAAGAAACCAATGCTACCACCATAATTGTTCTTAATTGCTGCATGGCGAGAGTCTTCATCGATCATTTGGGCAAGTCTGGCATATCGGGAGTGATCGATGTCGAGCTCCATCGGGTCTGCCGATGGCGGCCGAATATAATTGAAATTCACCTTATCTGGCTTGAGATCGTATTTGAGAAAGTTGTACCAGTCAAAAATTGAGTCCTGATTCGAATTCATGAAGCAGGTGCAGGTCTGAACGTCAAGATGCGGATACTCTTGTTTAATAGCCTGGAGTTGACGCGCCGTATCGATAGCGATGTCCCATGATCCGCGCTTCTGGCGAATCTTCTCATGCTCTGCTTTCAGGCCATCAATACCGAGCGCTACTGTCACATTTAGATTAGGGCATTCTTCGAGGATTCGAGTGACATCCGGAAAGATTCGTTTCTGAATCTGCCCATTCGACATTATGTAAATGGATTCGAGCTTGTTATTGGTATAAAAGGCGCGCGCGATTTCCGGGAGGTCCTTGCGGGTAAAAGGCTCGCCGCCCGCAAGAATCAAGACACCAAGGTTCCCTCCCAGGGTCTGAGAGATTTTCTCGATCTCGTGGGTCTTCATCTGAAGCTTCTTGCGCGGGCGATCATCGAGTTCATCGGTAAAGAAACAGTGGGTACACCTCATGTCACATACCGACGTCACCAGAATATTGAGCAAAACGGGCGAGAACGGCTGTCCTAAGGCCAGTTTTGCGTATCGTTTAAGAAGTTCTTTTGTTGTGTAATCCATTATCACCTTCAAGTTCCTGCGACGCACCCCGAACTGACGGAGACGCCCAGTGTAACTGATAAGGTATTTACTGTGACATTGTCAACGTGCGGCTATTGTGAACGCAGATGATAAGCTTTCGATCGATAATGCTTTCAAATACAGATCTAGCAAAAGAGGAAGGAGCAAAACCTTGTTATGTCTACGATAAGTGAGTCCGTTCTACCCGGCGTCGGTCGAAAGTTCCAGATAGAAACCGCAAGCGGCGACCGGCTTGTCATCGTCATTCACGATGATGGTACGCGCGAGCTTTATCATTTCACTAGGAAGAATCTAGACAAAGTTGCTTCCGTTATAACTTTGACCGACAGCGAGGCACGTCAGATTGCGGGCATCGTTGGCGGGCTCACCTATGTGCCCAAAGCCCTTCCCTCTGCGGAGATCGTTCTGGATGACCTGTTACTCCAGTGGTACACGATTGAACCGGGCTCGGCCTGCATAGGAAAGACGATTCACGAACTCCAGGTCCGTACCGTTGCAGGCGCGTCAATCGTCTCAATTATCGAGCCCGACCATGTTAAGCGCCTCAATCCCGGCGCCGACACCATCCTGCATGAAGGCGCGACGTTGATCCTTGCCGGCGACCGCAAAACTATCGCGGCCCTGAAGCAACTCCTGCGGCACGGAAAGGTCGAGTAGGCGATGGATCACATGGTCTTGGAAGTGGGCCTGGCTCTGAGCCTCATAGCAGCGGCCGCGTTGCTTTCAGTCCGGCTACGCTTTTCGGTCGTTCCGCTCTTGATCCTGGCGGGAATGATTGTAGGTCCCCACGCCCCGAAAATTGGAGTTTTCGATTTCCGTTTCATTGAAAGCGCCCCACTCATTCATTTCATGGGCCGCATCGGTGTCCTCTTCCTGCTTTTTTATCTTGGCCTGGAATTCTCGGTCGGCCGGCTGGTAAAGGCGGGGCGCTCCATTGCCGTGGGCGGTTCAATCTATATCGCGATTAACTTCGTCGCCGGCTTCCTTTATGCCTACTTTCTGGGCTGGCCTCTGAGAGAGGTGCTGGTAGTTGCCGGAATCACAACCATTTCGTCGAGCGCCATCGTTGCCAAAGTGCTGTTCGATCTGCGGCGAATGGCCAACCCTGAGACCGAGATGATACTCGGCATCATCATGTTCGAAGACGTCTTTCTGGCCATCTATCTTTCGATTGTTTCCGGAATAGTCTTGAGTGGCGCGACCTCAATTGGAGGCGTTCTCAGCGCTGCCGGCTTGTCACTTGGATTTATCCTCGGCTTGATTATCATCGGACGAGTCGGAATACCTTTATTGAATCGACTTCTTCGCATTCCTTCAAACGAAGCCTTTGTGCTAACCGTCTTCGCCTCTTTGTTCCTGTTAGCCGGCGTTGGAGAAACAATTCACGTAGCTGAGGCTATTGGGGCGTTACTCCTGGGGTTAGTGCTGGCCGAGACCGAGCACATGCAGCGCCTCGAGCATTTGATTGTCCCGTTCAGAGACTTCTTCGGGGCCATTTTTTTCTTTGGTTTCGGTCTTACTATTGATCCTACAGCACTGGGCGGTGCCGTATGGCCCGTGCTTGGCGCTGTGTTGTTGACATTGGCGGGGAATGTTTTAGCCGGAATGCTGGCGGGAAGAAGCGCTAGATTGGCGCCCGCTTCTTCTTTGAATATTGGCTTAACGATCGTCTCTCGCGGTGAGTTCTCAATCATTATGGCGAACCTAGCACTTGCCGGGGGTTTGCTGCCAGTAATACAGCCTTTTGCAGCGCTCTATGTGCTCATCCTGGCCGTGCTTGGACCATTGCTAACCAGGGAGTCAGAGCGGATCTTTCGGCTCGGACGGAGAGTCTTCAGAGGGTCTATTAAAACTGCGAACCAGGAAAGTACTGAAATGCAGGGATAATCCTGGCTCACGACATGGCTTCACGTTCACCGCGATTATGAATTCCCAAAGCGCGCATGCGGCGGTAGAGATGGCTACGATCGACGCCCATAAGCTCCGCCGCGCGTGAGACGTTTCCTTCGGCTTCGTCCAGCTTTCGCTGAATGAAATCCCGATGGTAGGCGTCGGTGGCTTCCTTGAAGGAAGGAAACCTGAACGAAGCGGCGGGAGGTTCTTCCTTGCCGCGCGGCGGAAGGTCCGCAACCGCCACTTTAACGCCAGGGTGCATTATCACTACCCGCTCGATTGTATTCTTAAGCTCGCGAACATTACCCGGCCATGAATGGCTCTTAAGTTCTTCGATTGCATCCCCCACAAACTGCTTGGGCTCTTTTCCATAGGCCCTTGAGAAACTCCCGTTGAAATATTCTATCAACATGGGAATATCTTCGGGCCGTTCGCGGAGGGGGGGTAACTCAAACGGAATTACATTGAGGCGATAGAAGAGATCCGCTCTGAACTTCCCCTGTTCCATTTCGGCATCAAGTCGTTTGTTAGTGGCTGCGATCACCCTCACGTCCACGGTCACCGAGGTGCCGCTGCCAACGGGTTCGAAACGTTGTTCTTCGAGCACGCGCAGGACTTTTGCCTGGACTCTCGGACTCATGTCGCCGACCTCATCAAGGAATAGAGTTGCTCCGTCGGCCAACTCGAACTTGCCTTTCTTGGCCGCAGTGGCTCCGGTGAAGGCGCCTTTAACGTGTCCAAAGAGTTCAGACTCGACTAACTCCTCGGGTATCGCAGCAGAATTTACCTCAATGAACGGCGCAGCAACGCGCTGCGACTGCGAATGGATGGCGCGCGCAACAAGCTCCTTCCCGGTGCCTGATTCCCCAAAAATCAGTACACGACCATCTGTGGGCGCGACGACTGATATCTGTTTACGAAGAGCCTGCATTGCAACCGATTCACCGACCATTCTGTAGTCGCCGGCGAGTTCCGCGGACAGTTCGGCATTAATCAGTTCCAGTCGCTGCTGGCGCAGTGCATTACGCACCGTCAGGACCGTCTTTTCGATTGAAAGCGGCTTCTCAATGAAGTCGTAGGCGCCGAGCTTGGTTGCGCGAACGGCCGTCTCGATGTTGCCGTGTCCGGAGATAATCACTACAGCAGCCTCCGCACCCATTGCTCTTAATTGTTTCAAAGTCTCCAGGCCGTCGATTCCGGGAAGCCAAACATCTAGCAGAATGCAACCATACGCACGGCGCTCGACGGCTTTCAAACACTCTTCGCCCGAGCCCACAGCCTCAGCTACAAACCCCTCATCCTCCATCACCCCGCGGAGGGAGTCGCGGATTCCAGGCTCATCGTCAACTATCAGGATCGAGTCAGCCATCGTATCGCAGTCTGCGCTCAGCCGGTTGTCACGGGTAAGTCAACGATGAACCGAGCGCCCCGGGGTTGGTTCGGCTCAGCTCTGATTCGGCCGCGATGTTCCATTACGATTCGTTGCACAATAGCAAGTCCCAGCCCCGTCCCACTCCCGCGCGTGGAGAAATAAGGCTGGAACAACCGTTTGAAATCGGAAGACTCAATCCCCAGCCCCGTGTCAGCCACCTGCGCTTGTAGTGTGTTTCTGGAACTATCATGGATAGTCTTTATGGTGATAATGCGTTCGCCGTGAACATTAAGGAGTGCCTCGAACGCATTATCGATCAGATTCACGAAGACCCTCCGCAATTGTTCCGGATCCAACCGCGCCGTTGGTAAATGGGGATCAAGATCGGTTTCGATCTTCACACCGTCGAGCCGATCCTGGTACAAGGCTACTGCATGACGCACCACTTCATTGAGATCGGCTGGTTCCAGCCGCGCCAAAGGCAGACGGGCAAAACGGGAGAATTCGTCGACCATGGCTTTCAGACCTGAGACCTCCCGAGTAATGGTTTCGGTGCACTCGGCAATAACTTTCCCAACCCGAGCGGCATCGACCGATTCGTCTCCGTTATTCTCAATGCCGTTCGGGGCGCCATTCAGACCGAGGCGGCGATAACTCTTCGCTATGCGCTCGGCTGAAAGCTGAATCGGGGTCAACGGGTTCTTGATTTCGTGGGCCATCCGTCGGGCTACTTCGCTCCACGCCGCCGCTCGTTGGGCGGCAAGCAGCTCCGACAGATCCTCGAGCACAATTACCACTCCCCGCCGTTGCAAGGAGGAATTACTGCGAAGCGCCGTTGCCGTTAACGCCACGGGAATAGGAACGGGCTCCTCGGCGCCACTACCGGTTAATTGCGTCTGTTCCGTAGCCTGCCCAGTGCGCCGCGCCCGGCGCACCAGCCGATCCAATACGACATGATCTTCAGCACCAATCAAAGCTTGCAGTTTAGCCTCAGCGGTGGTGGAGGATGTCAGCCGGAGCATTCGCGCCGCTGCCGCGTTAATGGTTGTGACGCGATCGTCTTCGTCAAGCGAAATGACACCCGTAGTCAGAGATTCAAGGACTGTTTCGATGTAGTTTCGTCGCTCTTCCAGCGCAAAGTTTTTCTCCCGCAACTCCGCCGAGCCGGCCTCTATTCGCCGACGATTCTCTTCGAGTTGAGCAGTCATCTCATTGAAGGAGTGGGCCAGCAAGGCCAGCTCGTCCTCGGCGACACTTTCCACACGGTGGGCGAGATTTCCACGCGCGATCTCGTCCGACGCTTCAGCAAGTGCCTTGATTGGTGTAGCGATGCCGCGCGCCAGATAAATTGCCACCCAGCTCGATACGAAGAACAACATCAATGTCATTAAACCCAGCGTTGAAACGCCAAGCCAGCGGACCCTACGCTGCCGCTTAACAAGTTTTTGATACTCGCTTTGAGAATCGGCGATCAAATCGGTGATCAGGCTGTTTGGGAGACGTGCGGGTGCGAGCAGTAGTCTTTGCGTACCCGAGAGTGAAACGGAAAGCACGTCGAAAGCCTTACCATCAGCCAGGCTCTCAGTCATTGCTTTGGTGCGCCGTGCTTGATCGAGGAGTTGCTCTAATTCCAATTGCTCATTTGTTGGGAGGCGCGCTTTGCTTTGCATGGTGATTGTGCCCTTCGAATCAATTATTTCGAGGGCCACAATGTGACCTTTAGCTACAACCCGGTCCATCGTTTGTTGCCGGTCTGCGTCATTCTGGCTTCCCAACACTACAGCCAGCACCGAAGCCGTCTCCCGCAAGCTCTGATTATGGATGGTGAGGGACTCGAGCCGAATTTCTCGTGCCTCTTGCACTACCCCTTCCGGAAAGGGACTAAACCACTTCTCGAGCGAGCGATTCAGGAATAGATAGGAGAAGACTGCCATTGCCGTGATCGGCAGGAAACTGATCGCGATGAAGTAGACCAGTAGCCTAGTCTTAATCTTGGACCCGAGTTGGCGTTCGCGTCTTTCCCGACGCAGCTTCAAGAGATTGCGAACGAAGATAAAAGAGAAAACTACAAATGCAACGAAGTTGAGGGTCGAGAGTGCATACAGAGCGAGGGTATCAGACGCTGTGTCGGGTTGAATGACCGTCCACAACCATAGCTGTTGGGAGACTATGATCGCCAACAACACTAACACAATCAGGCCCAACGCCCACAATATGATTCGCCGGCGGCGACCTGTTTTCTTGGCCCTTTCGGGGTCAGGATTACTTCGGTTATAGTCCATGAAACTGCGGGTTAGAGTTTAGCATAGAGGCTGGCGATGCACTGTTTTGGCATAGGCTCCTGTTAAGCGGGTAGATTCAAATAGGGACCGTTCAGATACTTGGTTTTTCGTTTTGAGACCGTGACACTGACGAGAGTTGGCTGATGGAGTTGGAGAAGCTTTTCTTTAACCCTGTGGGTCGTCTGCGCAGCGGCTGGCGACTTATAGTTTTTGTACTGACCTTTATCGCACTGATGTTTCTGGTCGGTACAGTTATCAGGATACTCTTTGCTATTGCTCTTCACTTGCCGTCGGGTCTACAACCGGGACCCTACCTCCAGGAAATCATACTGCGAGTCAGTTTTTTGTTATCAGCCTTAGGCGCTGGAGTACTGTGCAACAGATGGCTTGAAGGTCTGCCGGCACGCGCTTTAGGACTCACACTTCATGTTGGTTGGATGCGCGATCTCGTCGCCGGTTCCGCACTGGGAGTTGTCTCGTTGGCCTTTGCCGCCGGGATTGCAACGGCAGGCGGGGGACTTACCTTTACCTTTTCCGGGCGTGAGATGTTGATGTCGGTATTGGAGACCCTTCTCCTCTCCGCGGTCCTGTTCATCATCGCGGGCCTGGCTGAAGAAATTTTGTTTCGAGGCTACCCGCTACAAACGATGACCCGGGCGGGACTCGTCTGGCTGGGGGTCCTGCTTACATCGTTACCGTTCGCTGCGGTACATCTTAGAAACCCGAATGTGGTCCAGGGCTTTACATTTATCAATACTGCCCTCGCTGGCGTCTGGCTTGCGGCCGCTTATTTGCGCACCCGAAGCCTTTGGTTTCCCCTTGGTGTTCACTGGGCCTGGAATTGGGCGCAGGGATCGGTATTCGGATTGCCTGTAAGTGGACTAACGCATATAGCCCCACAACCGTTACTCCGGGGAACGGACATCGGGCCGGCCTGGTTGACTGGAGGAGGCTATGGAATCGAGGGCGGTATTGCTTGCACGATAGCTTTAGTGTTTTCGACAATCTTCATCTGGCGAACCAAACTGGTATCGGCGACTCCGGAGTTGCTCGAGTTGACATCGAAAGAGAACCCGGCAGCTCCAAACCACGTGCTGTCTGTTACAGGGAACACCCGCCCGGAATCTTAAAAAAGTTAGCGCTCAGCAATCGGCGTGTAACGCACGTCGCGCGGCCCGGTATAGTCGGCGCGCGGCCGAATGAGCTTGTTATCGGCATACTGCTCGAGAATATGCCCAGCCCAACCGCTGATGCGACTTACGGCAAAGATTGGTGTGTACAGGTCCAGCGGAATGCCCATCATGTAATAAGCGGATGCCGAGAAGAAGTCGACATTTGGAAATAGTCCCTTCTCGTGCATCATTACTTCTTCGAGTTTTCGCGAGATGTCATACCACGTCGTGTTGCCGGCCTGTTCACCCATGTGTTTCGATAACCGACGCAAGTGGGTTGCTCTTGGATCCTCGGTGCGATAGACCGCGTGTCCGAAACCCATGATTTTGCGTTTTTCGGCAAGCGCCTTACTCAGATAACTCTCGACATTCTCGACATTCTCAATATCGAGCAACATCTTCATCACGTTCGTGTTTGCGCCGCCATGAAGTGGGCCAGACAAGGCAGCTATCGCGGCAGTGACCGCTCCGTACATGTCGGCCAGTGTTCCGGCAACAACGCGCGCGGTAAAGGTCGAGGCATTCAGCTCATGATCGGCATGAAGAATCAGAGCAAGATCGAATACCTGCGCATAAAGTTCGTCCGGCGCCTCACCCTTCAGCATATAAAGAAAATTAGTGGCGATGTTGAGAGATGGATCGGGTTTGATCGGTTCCAGCCCGCTGCGAATTCGATGATTCGCCGCGACGATGGTGGGAAATTGCGCAGTAAGTCGTGTTGCTGTTCTAAGCGCCGAATCAGGCGAGAGATCCCGGGCTGATGGATCATAGAACTCAAGCGCCGAAACAGTGGTCCGAAGCACATCTATCGGATCCGCTTCGCGGGGAAACCGATGCATTAAGTCGAGGACCGGCGCAGGTAGTTCATAATCACCGGCGAGCGCCGTCCCTAGCTGGTCCAGCTCCGATGACGTTGGCAGACGCTTATGCCACAGCAGGTAAATTACTTCTTCAAAGGTAGAGTGACTCGCCAGGTCGTGAATGTTATAGCCCTGATAGATCAATTCTCCCTTTTCGCCATCAACATCCGAAATCGAGGATGTGGCGGCGACAACACCTCTCAGTCCGGAACTGGCGCCGACTGAAGAAGTATCCTTCGCTTTGTTCATAAAAGGTCCTTATGAGTATTTTGACCGAAGATAACAAAGAGGCCCATGAGTGACAAGTGGGCTTTTCTGTTAGTGGGGTCTTAATTTTTCGGTTGGCTCTCCGGGGCCGCGCTTAACCACCGAAACAGTCTTTTACTGCGAGCGGCCACGGAGGGCCCCCCGACAAATTAAGACCCCACCCTTTCTGTTTAATCAGTGCCAACGTCCGCTCTTCACGACGAAGCAACGACAAGCTGACCGCGTTTAGCCTTTAGAAGTTTCGCTGCCGACGTGTTTTCCGCGGCGATTTCCAGGTAGCCGGTGCTACCGACGATCCCAAAGAGCTTCTCTCGCGCGCCAGTGGTCTCGGCAAAGAAGCGCTTAAAAGACTTAATGCTCGTTCCGTTGATGACAAGGCGCCGGGCTCCTGCTGACTCGAGATCCCGCTCTGTGAAGTTAGTTATACAGTTTCCAAAGTGATCGATGTGGATGATCCGGCCGCTCAACCTCTTATGATCCAGCCTTACAGGATCCAACGACTCCATCCGCGTGTAATCCCCAATCGGGGCTCCTAAATCACTTGTGTACGTTCCTTTGCTAATGCGAGCTGCCACGGGAGAAAAAATATCGCGGCCATGGAAAGTCGCGCTCACTGGTTGCCGGAAGTAGCGATCGTTGTTTAAGTGGAACACTCGATGGTCAGGTTCACGGTCATAGATGTAACTGAAGATGCCATTGTCAGGTCCCACGAAAGTCTGACCAGCCGCTCGCACCAGAATCGGGCGCCGAGACGAGCCAACGCCTGGATCTACGACCGCAACATGGACCGTTCGCACCGGAAACGCTTGGTAGACGGCCAGCAAAATGAACGCTGCCGTCTCAATGTCATGAGGTGGGATGTCGTGGGTAATATCTACAATTCGCGCTTTCGGATTCGTCCCGAGAATCACTCCCTTCATGGCAGGGACGAAATAATCTGAGGCGCCAAAGTCGGTGAGTAACGTAATTAGAGAGGTTGATGGAGTGGAGACAGGAGAAACCCCTCGACTGGCTGCGGACGCACGCTCGCTCTTGTCTCCGCCCCGCTTCATTATTGAATGCGAGTATCAGCGGCAGTTCGAATCCTCAATTGCTGGCCGCGATCCAGCCGGATCTCCTTGCCTCGCTGTGTCACAACACTTCCGGTTCCAGCCGCACCTCCGATGGCAGCACCGATTGCCGCGCCTTTTCCGCCACCAACAATGGCTCCGATCAGCGCGCCGATTCCGGTGGAGGCTCCAACTCGAGTGACGTCATCTTTGGTCGAATCTTTGCCTTTGACTCCGCCTTCCGGATCAACCTTGCCTACGCCATCCCCGCCCGACTCAACTACCTCAATAACATCGGCGCTGAAGTTGTTGGAACGATTGTCTGGCATTCGAATCTGGTCAAAAGTGAGTTGCAGTTCCGCAACTCCTTTGACCTTCCCGGGTCGCTTAACCTGGGCAACACGTCCTTCAACGATGGCCCCCTGATATTCGCCTGGTTCGACAACGCGCGCCTGAAAGCGATCGCCCCGTTGCGAAGCGTCGGTTGAAAGGCTGGATTCCAACGCTACCAATAAAATCGTGTCCTGAGGAATGAATATATTGCTCCCGACGGCTGAACCGGCGTTTCCGCTGTAGTCCTCATCGGAACTTCCGGTTTGGTCTCCGTTGGATGGGCCACGACGGGCGAGCACCGTTGGTAGTGATGAATTAAACGGACGCCGATCGTATCCTGCCTCATAACCGGCCGCGTATCCCTGTTGATAACCGTCGCGGTAGTCTTCGAGTGATCCCCAGGCTTCATTGTACGCACGATCGGCACGCTGGAACTCTTCCTTGTTTTGGAAGTCACTGGGAGTTCGATCAGCAATATCTTTATAGCCAGCGTTATAACCATCTGAGTAGCCAGTGCGGAACCCCCGCTCCAATGCAGTTGACTGGCCCTGGCTGTCATACGAATGCGCGAGAGTCGGTAAGGTTCCCAGCCCGCTCAAAGTAAAACAGAGCAGCGCTACTGACAAAATCTTCAAGTTTTTCATTTCGTCTTTCCTTCCAGAGATGTGCACTACGGACGTCGCCGCAGCTTCTTCAGGAATCCAACCTCGTGCGAGTGAGATGCTATCACTCAACCGAGTCAGTCAACAAATTCAAGGGGTCCTTGACCGTCCCGGTCAGCGGCTCCTAGACTCATGACGTAAAGCTAGCGTTCAGATGCTCAATTAGGACCCGCTGGTTGGGTGAGAGGAAGGATGCATTTTGATGGCCGCAAGCCGCCGCATCTATTTTGACCATAGCGCCACGACGCCCGCTGATCCGCGCACCGTGGAAGTCATGTTGCCTTTTCTCACGGAAAAGTTTGGTAATCCATCCAGTGTTCATTCGTTCGGACAGGAGGCCCGGGCGGCCGTCGATCGTGCCCGTCGCGAAGTTGCTGCCCTGATCGGCGCCCGGCCAAACGAAGTCGTCCTTCTCTCTGGAGGAACAGAAGCGAACAACCTCGCGATTGGTGGGCTATGCAAGGCCCTCAAGGCTCGGGGCCGGCACCTCATAACCTCGGCAATCGAACACCCATCGGTAAGAGGTGTATGCGAGGTTCTGGAAAAAGATGACTGGGAGGTCACCCGGCTCCCGGTCTACGATGACGGAGTTGTTCGCTGCGAAGACGTTCGCGCTGCCCTCAGGTCCGACACCGTCCTAATCTCTGTGATGCTTGCTAACAACGAGATTGGGACCATTCAACCGATTCCCGAGATTGGGCGACTCGTTAATGATGAGAGAGCCCGCGGCCGGCGTCACCTTTTTCTTCACACCGATGCAGTTCAGGCAGGATCCAGCCTCCCGCTTAATATTGATGAGCTAGGCTGTGATCTTCTTTCACTCTCAGCCCACAAGATTTATGCCCCAAAAGGAGTCGGCGCTCTTTACATCAAGCGGGGTGTCCGGCTCGAAGGTCAGAACGTTGGAGGCCATCAAGAGCGCGAAAGGCGCGCCGGCACAGAAGCCGTCGCAAATATCGTCGCCTTTGGGGTGGCGGCGCGGCTGGCGCGTGAGGAGTTGGTTACTCGAGTGGAGCATGTCCGACGCTTACGCGATAGGTTCGAGGCGACAATCCGAGAACGCGTCCCGGACGTCACCTTTAATGGCCGCATTGATCTGAGGCTCCCGCAGGTCTCAAACATCTCTTTTCGATTCGTTGAAGGCGAAGGGTTATTGATCAATCTCGATCTGCAGGGTATTGCGGTTTCGACAGGCTCGGCGTGCTCTTCAGGAACATTGGAGCCTTCGCCCGTTATTCGCGCCCTGGGCCACGATGAAGAACTGGCGCGCGGTTCGATCCGCTTCAGTTTCGGAAAGGACAATAGCGACACCGAAGTTGATTACTTACTCGAGGTTCTACCAAACATCGTCCAAAAGCTCAGACAGATGTCACCTCTTAACAAACCGCGGCTGGCTGAGGTCCCAGCTTAAACATTCGCTTTACGTGGAACACTCGGCCGTGCAATCGACTATTTTTATTGACCACATCTCCAACCCACGCAATGTCGGTGAACTTCCTGACGCAAACGCAGTCGCTGAAGAGACCAATCCGGTGTGCGGCGATCGCTTAAGATTATCGCTGCGCCTCAACAACGACCGCATTGAAGCGGTGCGTTTTCTTGGATATGGCTGTCCGGCAACACTTGTTTGTGGTTCTGTTCTAACTGACCTGCTTGAAGGCCTTTCGATCAGCGAAGCGATGACCCTAAACCGCAAACAGTTACTCGCGGCCTGCGGAGGTCTGCCGCAAAGGAAGCATCACGCTGCCGCCCTCGCAATAGAAACGCTGCGAGCGGCACTCGAATCCGGTTGTAGCAAGCTTTCAGGAAATCGCGATTGAAGAGATGGTCAGCGCTGTGGGGTAGCCACGGTACGCGGTCTACTGCTTCCTGAGGGGACGCTGGGTTTTTCCTTGTGGAACGATGGTCCACAATACCTTCTGGGCTCTGAGCCAATGACAAAGGTTCGGGTGCGAACCACCGGACAAGTTTCCACCGCTATCAATCCAGTTGCAGGATCTATATCAATAGTTATCGTGCCTTCCAGCCGGCCGGTGTCTTCTTGTTTTACCGCATCAGGCCGCGCTCGAGGCGATATCCCTGGATAGGGTTCAGGCAATCGTGCGGGTTGACTCTCCTCCTGAAGCGACTCCTCCTCAGCTTCTGATTCGAGATCACTCTCGTCTTCGACAGGTAGAGCAACTGGGCCAGAGCCATTGAGAAAAAGCTCCAGACGTTTCTCTTCACCCTCGGGATCTGCTATCCCTCCAGTTTTCGGATCGATCTCGATCTGCTCGATACCCGCAGGCATCTCCCAATCACCTTCCCACTCTGGATGTGCTGCGAGAGCCATCTGCATAAAGTCGGTCCAAATCGGCAGCGCCGAATTCGCTCCGGTCAAGCCAAGCTGAGAACCATCGTCAAAGCCTACCCAGACCACGCAAACCAGATTCGGTGTATAACCCGCGAACCAACCATCTCGGGAAGTACCCGTTTTACCGGCTACGTTCGCCTTTAATCCCCGGGCACGAACTCTTGCTGCCGTACCACGAGCGACAACGTCCTGCATGAATGAGTTCATCACGTAAGCAACCTCGCGTCGCAGGACCTCGCTCTTTTGCGCGCTCGGAGCTGCGATGGTAACGCCACTACCCGTGGTAATTCTATTGATGGCTACCGGGGAAGTTCGGGTACCGAGATTGGCAAAAGCAGTGTAGGCAGAAGCGACTTGCAACGGTGTAGCCTCACTCGTTCCGAGAGCCATTGCCGGATAAGCACGCGGTGGTCGGGGCAAACCTGCTTTTGCGGCCAGATTCATCACCCGACCCACGGTCACCTCCATGGCTACATCCACAGTGATCACATTCAGGCTCTGAACAAGAGCATCTCGCAGTGTGACTGGTCCGTTTCGATAAGTATTACCGAAGTTCCCCGGTGAGTATTCCTGGTTGTCAAAGGTGAACGTCTTTGGCTCGTCAACGTAGACTGTTGCGGGGGTGATAACTCGCGGAACCGGATCGTAGGCTGTGTTTAGCGCCGTAGCGTAGACGAAGGGTTTAAATACCGAACCAGGTTGACGCATCGCATCAGTCGCTCGATTTAACTGGCTCTTGGAGTAGTCTCTCCCGCCAACCATCGCAACAATCTCGCCGGTCTTGGCGTTCACAGCAACGAGGGCCGCCTGCAATGTTCCCGGCTCAAAGCGCTTGGCCTGCACTTTGTCCAGCGCGGCGAGCTGCTTTGACAAGGCTGCGTATGCGGCCCGCTGGAGATCCATATCGATGGTCGTATAGATGCGGAGATGCTGGGTAGCATCCACCCCGGCAATTATGTCGCCGAGTTGTTGCTGAACGTAATCGGAAAAATAGGGAGCGTCTGAAACATCTATGCGACCCTTCACATCAGTGACTTTTAGCGGTTCAGCCTTGGCCCGGTCCGCATCATCCTGAGTCAGGGCGCCAACCTCAACCATCGAAGAAAGGACTTGGTTCCTGCGCGCCGTCGCGGTCTTGAGGTTGTGGTATGGATTGTAGCGGTTGGGGCTACGGACCAGGCCCGCAAGAAACGCCGCTTCGGATAAGGTCAAGTTTGTAATGTCTTTGTTAAAGTAAGCATCCGCCGCTTCGCCAAATCCGTGCACTGAAAATCCCGCATGCTGTCCCAGATAAACCTGGTTGCAATAGAGTGCAAAGATCTGTTCCTTGGTTAGCCGAGTCTCGATAATTATCGACATGTAGGCTTCGGCCAACTTTCGACGCAGCGTTCTTTCAGGTGAAAGCAGAAGGTTCTTGACGAGTTGCTGAGTGATGCTGGAACCACCCTGCCGGGCAATCGGAGAATTAGGATCCGAGTTGTCGTAACGCCTTAGAAAGGCACGCAAGATACCGCGAATGTTCACGCCGTAGTGCTGAAAGAACGACCTGTCTTCAGTAACGGTTATTGCTTTTAAGAGGTGTTCAGGGAGGTCGTTAAAGCCTATCACTTTTCTCTTGGCACGCTCTCTCCCGGTAACCGAAGTGATAAGCTCAGGTTCGAGAGCGGCCACTTCGAGGCGGACCTTGCGATCCAGGGTAGAAAGCGAGCTGATCGATTTTCCCGTGCGCGAGAACTCAATTGATAAGGATTGAAACTGCTGAACACCATCGACCAGGGAATGCTGGCTCGGCTCAATGGCAACAGTTTCGCCTGTAACAGAGTATCTTCCTCGAGCTGAGTCAGCTTGTTGTGATTTTTCTACATAGCCTGCACGCTGGAGATAAGAGATCAGCTCTGCCCGATCGAGCGGCTGTCCGGAGCGTAGTTGCCTGGGCGCCGCGTAAATTCCAGCCGAACGCGTAAAGACCTCACCGGCAAGAAGGTTGTCGATTCGTCCTGAGAAAACTGTCCAGTAATACGCAAGAACGCCTATGCCGATAGTGGCTAAGAAAACGAGCGGGATCACTACTGGCGCGCTAAAAATACGGCCAGAAACTCGCCGCCAGAGGGGTGGCTCAGGCTGTTCGTAGGCGACGATGTGTCCCTCAACGCGTCCTCTTCTGCGGCGATTGATTGGGGGAGGGAGATTATCTTCCGGTGGATAGCGTATTGGCATAACGCGGGCAACAACTTAGCGTAACAATTAAAGTCCCCTATAAATCAGGTTAGCCAAAAGCTCCGGCACGCAAACCCGGCCAGCCCATAACGACAGATCCAGAATACTTTTACTTGAGGTGTTAGCCAAGTCATAAGGGTGCTGAAAGAGTTGGTTAATCTCCTCGCTGACGTTCGGCTTGCCTGCTTATTGACACTCCATTCTGCTTTGGTTAACGTGACGACTTCAATTTGCTGTGCTTTTGATGCGTTTCCCGCCGCATGAGTTGAATGTTTTACTGCAAAAGCGTATTTGGAGAAGAGTACGCTCTGAATGCTTCTTGCTTGAAAAGGAAGAATCGGAACCTCTGAATCGATGAGAATTCTCGTTACCGGTGGCAGCGGCTATCTGGGTATGCACGTGCGCCGGTTCTTTGAAGCAGACGATTACTCGCGCCGCTCCAACCTCAATCTGCTTGAATCAAGCGATCTGGACGTCGTGTCTGACTACGATGTTGTTATCCACCTGGCAGCACACCTCGATAAAGATCCCGCAAATGCTGATCAGTGCTTTCAGACAAATGCCGAAGGCACGGCGGGAATCCTGAGGCGATTGCGACCTGGCGCGGTCTTTATTTATGCTTCGACCAAAGACGTTTACGGCAGTCACGCCGAAGCCTATAACGAAGTGCCTGAAACTTGCAGGACAGATTACTCAGGGCAATCGGCTCTGGAATGGTCAAAGTTAATCGGCGAGTACTACGTCAATTTTTACTCGCCGCGAAAGAACGTTCGGGCTTGCATCTTTCGCCTGTCGACCGTCTACGCTCGCCCTTCCGAAGGAAACGAGTATGGATTTGTCACGCATTATGTCGAGTCGGTGAAGAGGGGCTGGCCGATTCACTTGCCGCTCCGGGGGTCGCCCGTGCGCGACATTTTGCATGTTGACGACTTCTCGCGCGCGTGTGAAGCTTTCATTAAATCAACAAGAACGACTGGGCTTTACAATCTCGGTGGGGGGAGGAGTAATTCCGCAAGCTTGCGTGAGATAATCGAAACGGTAGGCCGGTTAATTGAGCGCGAACCAATAATCGCGGAAGAGGCGTCAATGCCCCTGCCGGTTCCAGTCAACTACGTTTCCAATCTGGAAAAAATTAACGAACAACTGGGTTGGGAACCTCGAATCGGAATGGAGGAAGGACTTCGCAGCCTGTTGTAAGTAAGCGAAGTGGCCAACATCCGGTTTTAGACGCGCCGGGGAAGAAGCATCAGATGTCGAAGTTGAAGGCAAAAAAGATCGGGCGGATTGTTGTCCGGGGCACAAATTGGGTCGGCGACGCTGTTATGACTATTCCTGCTTTGCGTGAACTTCGCCGCCTCTTCCCGGAATCCACAATAACGCTAGCTACCCAGCCCTTGGCCAAAGGTTTATTCGCAGGTGCGGAGTATATCGATGATCTGCTCATTTACGGCCCCTCTGAAGAGGGTTCTGTTATTGAACAGATTAATGAATGGAAACGGCGCGAGTTTGATCTGGCCATTCTTTTTCAAAATGCGTTCAAAGCTGCACTGATAGCTGCCGCAGCTCGGGTTCCCTTGAGGATCGGGTATGCCGGTCAATGGCGGCGGGCTTTGTTGACTCAACCGCTGCCGCTCCCGGAATGGCGAGATACCCGACACGAGATCTATTACTACTTGAACATAGTTGCGGAAATCGAAGCATTGCTCGGATGGTCTTCACAGAAAATGGAGCCCGATTGTTCGATTAATATCCCGCCTGGAAACCGGTTGAACGCGAGGAATTTTCTTCAGGGCCGAGGCTTACAGAAAGGCACACCCGCAATAGTCTTTTGCCCCGGATCGATCAATAGCCGCGCGAAGCGATGGCCGGCTGAACGCTATGCTGAACTCGGTGACCGTCTGGTTGAGGATTGCGACGCCAGGATTCTGCTGATCGGCTCGAAAGGCGAACTCGAGATTTCGCAGAAGGTCAGTAGCTTGATGCACAACAAGCCAATCGTCTTGACCGGCGAAACGGACCTTACCGAATTAGTCGCTATTCTTGATCTGGTAGACCTGGTGGTAACTAACGACACTGGTCCTGCCCACGTTGCTACCGCTCTTGGACGACCGACGCTGGTGATCTTTGGTCCAACGAATCCAGCCACCACGCGACCATTCGGACGTTCAGCTCAGATTCTGCGCCATCCCCCCGAATGTGCACCCTGTATGTTGCGCGACTGTCCAATCGATCACCGCTGCATGACTGCTATCACCCCGGACGAGGTGTTTGAACGAGCCCGGAACATGCTGGTGGAAGGTCAATTACTAAAGATCGAAAAGGCTGGTAACATCGCCTAGGAACAGGGATCACGACCGGGCAGATTCAGAGGAATATTGTTTGAAACGTAAAGCAGTGTTTATGGATCGCGATGGGACAATCTCGGCTGAGGTTGGTTACATCAATCATCCCTCCCGTCTTCAAATTTTTCCCTATAGCGCTGCGGCAGTAAAGCTGCTGAACGAAAGCGGGTGGCTTGCGGTCCTGATAACGAATCAGGCAGGCGTAGCCCGTGGTTATTTCCGCGAAGAATTGGTGCACACTGTACACGAGCAATTACAGCGCGAGCTGAAGAGTAAAGGTGCTCAGCTCGATGGAATGTACTATTGTGCCCATCACCCTACTGTGGGCCAACCACCTTATCGTTTGGATTGTGATTGCCGCAAACCGAAACCAGGCCTGATTGAGCGAGCAGCAGCGGAGCTTAATATCGATATGGATGGAAGTTGGATGGTTGGCGATCGCTATAGCGATATCGAGCTGGCTCGCAACGCAGGATTAAGCGTAGCTTTTGTATTGAGCGGTTATGGCCGGGGGGAATGGGAGTATCAGCGTGAGAACTGGACCGAGCAACCCGACATGGTAACTGAAGATCTCCTGACAGCCGTCAAGTCAATTCTAAGTGAGAAAACTTCGTAATCTCATGGTCCATGTTGCCAGAGATCGACTGTTAAGCATTGTGAGGCGGTTCTCACAGCGCAAGATACTGGTGATCGGTGATTCGGTGGCGGATCAGTTTGTATATGGCGCTATCAGCAGGGTGTCGCGGGAAGCGCCTGTATTCATTCTAAGACACGAACTAACCGAAACGGTCCCAGGCGGTGCAGCAAACTGTGCCATTAACATCGCCTCCTTAGGAGCGCAGGTCGCCTTGGTAAGTGTTGCCGGAACTGACGAACCGGGCAGCTCAATGGTTGAGAAGCTTATTCAAGCTGGCGTTGACTGCTCCGGAATGGTTAAGCTTCCCGACTTTCGCACAACCACCAAAGTCCGCATTCTGGCCGGACAAGTGCACTCTACCCGACAACAGGTGATCCGGTTGGATTATGAAGGATCGTCGGTTGCCGAATCAGGACTAAAAGAACAACTTCATAAGCGGATTGTTGAACGGACCGCGGGGTTCGATGCCGTAATCATCTCGGACTACAACTATGGTGTCGCAGATGCGCAAACAGCAAGCGTTATCCGCGATGCCACGCATTCCCGAGGAATTCCTGTTCTGGTCGATTCGCGCTTTCGTCTTTCCAGCTTTGAAGGCTTCACTTCGGCTACTCCTAACGAGGCCGAAGTTGAGCAACTGGTAGGCGAACCAATCAGCGAAACCGATCAGTTAGAATCTGCGGGATCCCGAATCCGCTCCCAACAGGGCTATCAGGCGCTTTTAATCACCAGGGGTGGCAAGGGAATGGTCTTGGTAGAAGATGGACTGAGTCCACTGCACATTGATGCGGTAGGTGGGCGCGAACCCGTGGACGTAACCGGTGCAGGTGACACCGTGATGGCAACCTACACTCTCGCCCTAGCCTCCGAAGCATCGTTCTTAGAGGCCGCTGTTCTGGCAAATCATGCTGGCGGCCTGGTAGTGATGAAGCGCGGTACCGCAGCAGTAACAGCCGGCGAACTAGAGAATTCGCTCCAGAGTTTGGAGTAGAGATGACTGTCCCAGCGGACGACATCGATGCCGGAACCCGAATTCTGGATCGTGTCCAATTAATTGCTCGTCTAATGGCAGAACGGGAGCGTGGCCGTCGCATCGTTCTCGCAAACGGATGTTTTGATGTTCTGCACGTGGGCCACGTCCGTTATCTCCAGGGCGCTCGTGCCCTGGGTGACCTGCTCGTTGTAGGAATCAATTCGGATCAGCAAGTATCCGCGCTAAAAGGTGCGGGCCGGCCGATAATGCCTCAAGATCAACGGGCGGAGATTGTTGCGTCGCTCGAGGCTGTCGATCTGGTCACAATCTTCGACGAGCCGACGGTCGAGGCATTGTTGCTGGCGATTCGACCCGATGTTCACGCCAAAGGTACGGATTACACCGAGGAGACAGTACCCGAGCGGGATGTGGTACGATCTTACGGTGGCACCATCGCGATTGTCGGGGACCCCAAGGATCACTCGACATCGGAACTGCTTCGACGAGTAAATCTACAGAAATCCGAAAAATCGGACGCGCCCGATTAAACCGGCCCGTAAGGGGCTTCAACTATGCGGCTTCTAATCGTAAAAATGGGAAGTATTGGTGACATCGTCCATACGCTCCCTTCACTCGCAGCAATCCGTCGGGCTCTGCCTCGCGCGGAGATCTCGTGGGTTGTCGAGACGAAACCTGCGGAAATTTTGAGAGACAACCCGCTTCTTGATCACCTCATCGAAGTCGACACGAAGGCTTTGAGGCGCGGGCTGATGTCTGGGGAGACGCTGCGGGCACCGCGCCGGCAGTTACGTCGGTTACGTGCCTCAGCCTTCGATCTTGCACTCGACTTTCAGGGCTTAATCAAATCAGCTTCAGTAGCGCGCCTCTCGGGCGCGCGTCGTGTTTTTGGCTTCTCAAGACGAGATCTGCGGGAGCAGGCGAGTCGCTTGCTGCTCACTAAGAGCATACCTATACCCGAAGGGAGCCACGTCATCCGCAAGAACCTTGCCCTGGTTAGCGGCGCCCTTGATATCCCAACTCCTACAAGAGCTTCAGAATACGAGTTTCCTATCCAGGCGACTCGCGAGCATCAACTTGAAGCCGAGGCAGCGTCTGACTCAACGAGCGGTAACTTTGCGATTCTCAATCCCGGCGGAGGCTGGCCGACGAAACTCTGGAGCGTCGCCCGCTTCGGATTGCTTGCTGACGAACTCTGGTCTCAATTTGGCATGCAATCACTAGTAAACTATGGGCCCGGAGAAGAGTCCCTTGCTGAACAAGTGAGGCAGAGTTCTCGATCCAAAAAACTGCATGCAGTGAACCTGTCCCTCAAGGGTTTCTACTCTCTGGCCAAAGGCGCTCGGGTTTATGTGGGTGGGGATACCGGGCCAACTCATCTCGCGGTGGCCGCCCGTACCCCGGTTGTCGGACTATTTGGCCCCACTGAGTGGTGGAGAAATGGCAGTCCGTATTCCGGAGATGTGTGCGTTGAGCGAACAGACATTGACTGTCGCGTGAGTTGCCATCGCCGTGCATGCTCTAATTGGATCTGTATGGACATCGAGGTCGGCCGGGTACTTCATGCCGTCGATAGGCGTCTCGGAAAAGGAAATACCCTGGCACCTAACGCGACGACAGTCCCGGTTTAGTTTCAAGATGGATATCCGCGAGTCAGTAATCGATCAGAGCAAGCCGTTGCGCCGGGGTGGGACGTGGATTCAGCGTTGGCGCGTTCCACTCGGCTTTCTTGTAGCCACATCGTTTATTTTGCTGGCCCGGCCTGGTTCGACAACGCTCGTAATTGGTGGAGTGGTTTCCCTTATCGGTCTCGCCCTCCGCGCCTGGGCCTCCGGCCACATCAGAAAAAATTCGTCCCTCGCTGTTTCCGGTCCCTACGCCTATACTCGTAATCCCCTGTACCTGGGAAGCTTCTTTCTGGGCCTTGGCTTCACTGTGGCTTCAGGTCGTTGGGAACTTGCAGTACTCTTCGCAGCTCTCTTTCTTGGCATCTATTTACCGGTTATGCGCGTCGAATCGGCGACCCTCTTTGAAATCTTTGGTGAAAGTTATCGCCGTTATTCTCGGGCAGTACCACTGTTTTTTCCGCGGCTGACGGCTTACCGCGAGGACGAATCTGATCAAACCAGTTTTGATGGTAGCTTGTATATGCGATACCGCGAATATCGCGCGACCATCGGATTCTTATTAGCCTGGGGATTGCTCGCATTAAAGGCGTATTACACAGTATGAACATTCGATCGCGAATCTCTTTTTTCTGCGTGGCATTGGCACTGGTGCTTGTCGTGTTCGGGTCGAGGGGATATGGACAGGCTACCTTAAAAGCTGGGGATCCCCTGCCGTTTGGACCAGCTGAAGAACTTATCTATGAAGCTGAGTTCTCCCGAGCGCTGCTGAGAAAGGTTGATGTTGCAGACTTTCGGTTTACTGCCGCGCGGAAACTGTTAAACGAGGAGGAAACCACCGGCAAATCCAACGACCTGATTGGTCCAACATACTCTTTAATACTTAAGGGCGATGTGGCGAGCAAGGGCTTCTTTCCGAGACTGTTCAACCTGCGCTTTAGGCAACAAGTCGAGTCTACCGTCGAGCCCGGATCTTTTACCGTTCTGAGAACCGCCAGAGTTGATGAGCAGGGAAAGCGAGTCCGCGAAAGCGAGGCCATCTTCGATAAAGCCACCGGCAAGGTGGTTTGGACGGAGCGCGACCCGAACAACCCGGCTCGCGAGCCGCGCACGGAAGTCTCCGAGTTCTCGGGTCAAGTTCAAGACATTCTGTCGGCAATCTATTTCGTCCGCACCTTGCCGCTCAAGGTCGGAAAAACTTTTGAAATTTCAATCAGCGATTCGGGACAGGTTTACACACTCCCGTTGCGCGTAGTTGAAAGAAAGCGCATCAACACTGTCCTCGGTCGGGTTGATACCCTGAGGATCGACCCTGAACTCTTTGGGCCCGATCGAATGATTCCACACAACGGCGCGTTCTCGGTCTGGCTTACCAACGACCACCGCCGAATACCTGTCAAAGCAAAGTTGAAAAGCGAATTTGGTACTTTTGATATCAAACTAAAAAAGGCCGTACAGAATCCTGCCCTTGTGGAATATCTGACTAAGCAGGAATAACACTACCCACCTTTAAATGCCTGAGAGCCTCACGCCGCTGATTATCGCCCACCGTGGAGCATCGTTAGTCGCTCCCGAGAACACCATAACTGCTTTCAAACAGGCTCTGGAGGTCGGAGCTGATGGCATCGAGTTTGACGTGCGGCTTTCCCGTGACGGCATACCCGTCGTCATTCACGACGCAACTCTGCAACGAACAGGTCTCGTCGAGGGACAGGTCGCTGAGCTTACCGCGAACGACTTAGAAGAGATCGATGTGGGAGCCTGGTTCCAATCAGACACAACGCCTCCCGCTTTTGCCGGAGAACGAATCCCCAGATTGCATCACGTTCTGAAGCTTTTCGCCAACAGTCAAGGACTCCTCTATATCGAGTTGAAGCTCAGGTCTGAAGAAAGGGCTGAGCTGGCCCAAGCGGTTACCAAGTTGATCAGGGAATTCCCGATGACAGATCGGGTGGTAGTTGAAAGCTTCGATCTTGCTTCAATCGAAGCCATTAAAGCATGCGATGGAAACATCCGCACTGCGGCCCTTTTTCAACGACGCTGGATGCGTCATATCCCGTTCTTACGATCGGAAACAATGGTAGACCTCGCCGTGAAGTCCGGTGCTAGTGAAATCGCCTTGCATCACAAGCTGATCGATAAGCCCACAGTGGACGCCGCGCTGGCCGCCGACCTCGAGGTAATTGCCTGGACTGTCGACGACCCAGTCTGGATTGACCGCGCCCGCGCACTTGGCATCAGCACTCTTATTACCAACGACCCCGAAGGAATGCTGCGCCACCGGCATGAACCGGCAAAAGATTGAAGCTTTCTTCAAGGTTCGCGTACAGTGATGTGAATGGGCAACCGGCAGCCTCAGTTAAACCGCTTCTTTATTTCTCAGCATTATTCGGCATATTATCGCCGGCTCAAGAAGCTCCAATGGTCCAACGAAATCCGGTCGGCGTACGGTGTATTCGTCCTGCTTTCAGGGAACCTCGATTACAGGATCGAAGACATTAGAGGCGTCTTAGCACCAGATCAGTTGTTACTACTTGATCCCAGCGGCGGCGCCAACGTAACCGCAGCCGATGTTGAATTCCTCCTGCTCGAAATCTCACCGGCATTCGTCTTGGACCATGCCGCCCGCATGGGCCTGATTGGGTCGGGCTCCTCAATCTCTTTTCAACAACAGGTGGTCGGACCTGGCCAACGCGTCCTCCAGCCTGCTATGCGGCTCGTCACTGAACTTCTCGAAGAGAGTCCGGGACGTGACATCGTAATTCCGGCACTGCTCGAACAGATTGTGGTAGAGATACTGCGTTCCTATGCCAACATGCGCCGGTCTGATCAGCTTGAACTCTCGCGCGCCGGCCTCATTGACAGGAGAATTCGCCGGTCGGTGGAATTGATGCACGCGCAACTGGAGCACGAGCTTTCCCTTAAAGCGATTGCCGCTGCCTCGTATCTCTCGCCATTTCACTTTGCGCGACTCTTCAAGAAATTGACCGGGGCCACTCCCCATGCTTACCTTGCAGCAATACGAACCGATCGAGCCAGGACTCTGCTGGCCGAGACGGATCTGAACATTACCGAGATCAGCACGCGAGTCGGTTATTCGAGTCCCAGTCACTTTACTAAGTCGTTTCGCTTGGCAACGGGAATGACTCCACGCGCTTTCCGGAAAGCCATAGTCTCGCGGTAACACCCCCTTTAAGCGAAGATTGCGCAATCCCGCGATAGTAATGCGCAAGATCGAGAGGGACAGCCATGAGCCGCCACAAGTATCATCACGTCACTTTTGGGAAAGGGAGAGTGCTGAAATATGCCAATTGAGAAGGGCGCTGACATCACCGCTGCAAAAGGAAAGCTGGGTGTCCTGCTGGTAGGTCTGGGCGCTGTCAGTACAACGTTCATTGCCGGAGTCGAAGCTATAAAGAAAGGCATCGCTGAACCAATCGGCAGTCTCACACAAATGGGCACCATCCGCCTTGGCAAACGTACCGATAACCGGTTCCCATTAATCAAAGACTTTGTGCCGCTCGCGAGCCTCGACGATCTTGCTTTTGGCGCCTGGGACATCTTTCCGGATTCAGCCTATGAAGCTGCGCTACAAGCCGGAGTGCTTGAAAAGGAGCTCCTTACCCAATTGAAAGGACCGCTCCAAAAGATCAAACCCATGCGTGCCATTTTCGATCAGTTTTACGTGAAGCGTCTCAGCGGAACGAACACAAAAACAGGAGCTAACAAACTTGAGCTGGCGCGGCAACTGATCGATGAAATCGCCGAGTGGAAACGGAAAAACAGGTGCTCAAGGCTGGTGATGATCTGGGCGGCATCCACAGAGATTTTTCTCAAGGTGCATCCTGTCCACAAGACGCTCGCTTCCTTTGAGGCGGCGATGCGCGAGAATCACAAAGCCATCGCGCCGTCGATGATCTACGCGTATGCCGCGCTAAAGTCCGGGATACCTTTCGCGAATGGGGCTCCAAACCTTACCGTCGACATCCCGGCGTTAAGGACACTGGCCGAACAGAACAAGGTTCCAATCTGCGGAAAGGATTTCAAGACCGGGCAAACCTTAATGAAGACAATCCTGGCGCCAGGTCTGAAGTCAAGAATGCTTGGCCTCCATGGCTGGTATTCGACGAATATTCTTGGCAATCGCGACGGTGAGGTTCTGGACGATCCGGCTTCTTTCAAGACGAAAGAGGAGTCGAAGCTGTCGGTGCTCGAGTATATTCTTCAGCCTGAGGTCTATCCTGACCTTTACAAAGATTTCTCGCACGTCGTGCGTATCAATTATTACCCGCCGCGCGGTGACAACAAAGAAGGATGGGACAACATCGATATCTTCGGCTGGCTGGGATACACCATGCAGATCAAGATCGACTTCCTCTGCCGCGATTCGATCCTGGCCGCCCCACTGGTTCTTGATCTGGCGCTTTTCATGGATCTGGCTCAGCGCACGGGCATGAAGGGTGTTCAGGAGTGGCTTTCATTTTACTTCAAATCACCGCAGACCGCGCCGGGACTCTATCCGGAGCATGATATATTCATTCAGTCGATGAAACTGAAGAACACGCTCCGACATCTTCGCGGCGAGGATCTCATTACGCATCTTGGTCTAGAGTATTACGACTGAGCCCTTTGAAGATTCGATCCATATTAGAGACGAATCAAGGGTACCTTTTGGTCGATTAACGTGCTAAAAGGTGCGGTGCACTACCCGACTAATACCCGTCGAACGCCCAACTAAAGTCCAAACAATAATTGTCAGGGAAACTCTGACATGAAATGTCACCTCGGTTTTGAGGAAATGAATCAGGTGCTTGACTGCACCTAATTCTTCTAATCCCTAAGATTTTCTGATGACATTTTCTTCTCCGTTGTGTATATAGCAACGGACATAACACCGGAAAGGCTTTGCTGTTAAGTCTTTTAGCAAACTAAAGGCACTAACGTACGCATCAATATAGACAGCGGATCGTTCCTTGCATAATAAGTGGCCGCGACCCGGCGCAGGTCACCGGACCTAAGAAACTGGGCCAACCGAGGCGCTCTGGCAAGGAGAACGATCATGGTTGCAGAAATTGAGATGACAAAGCAAAACGACGACGTGGGTACAGTCTTTCTGGACCCTGACCAAAAGAGTCCTCGTGCTCAGGATTTCGAGGAAAGACTTTCTGCGCGAATTGTTGGGCAGGAGCGCGCCGTCCGCCGCGTAAGTGGGCTTTACCAGATCTTTCTCGCTGGTATGAACCCGCCAAATCGGCCGATTGGCACCATGCTGTTTCTTGGACCGACCGGATCCGGGAAAACTCGAGTGATCGAGGCAGGAGCGGAAGTCCTGTATGGCGATCACAATGCCGTGGTCAAAATTGATTGTGCGGAGTTCCAACATTCGCATGAGATTGCAAAGCTCATCGGGTCACCGCCGGGATATCTCGGTCATCGCGAGACATCTCCGATGCTCACGCAGGAGAATCTGGATCGCATGCATACAGAGGAACTGAAGCTGTCGCTCATCTTGTTCGATGAGATTGAAAAAGCTTCGGATAGTCTGTGGCAGCTATTACTGGGGATTCTCGACAAAGCGACGCTAACACTCGGCGATAACCGGCGCGTGGACTTTTCGCAAAGTATGGTCATTATGACCTCGAACTTAGGCGCACGCGAGATGTCAGAGCTTATCTCGGGCGGAATCGGTTTTGCTCCAGGCAAAGGCTCAAAGAATCCCAACGACACAGAAGTTGATCAAAAGATCTACCGCACCGCCGTTGAGGCTGCACGTCGAAAGTTCTCGCCCGAGTTCATGAACCGAATCGACAAGGTCGTTGTGTTCAGATCGCTTAAGGAGCATCACCTGCGTCAGATACTGGATCTAGAACTGCAAGCTGTGCAGGACCGGATCATGCTATCCGCAGGAACAAAGTTTGTCTTCCAATGTTCAGAGACAGCGAAAGACATGCTTCTGAAGGAAGGTTTGGATTATAAATATGGCGCCCGTCATTTGAAGCGATCCGTCGAGCGCTTTCTGGTCTATCCTTTGTCAAACCTCGTTGCAACGGGCCAAATCGGTCTTGGAGATCTGGTTCGCGTCGATGTCCATCCGCTCACTCATCGGCTGATCTTCTCGAAGAGTTCTGGCGGAGCGTTGATTCAGGATCTGCCCCAGGGCAAGATGCCGATTACAGATGCTGAGTCCCTGTCAGGAGGAGTTGGCCTGCCAATTCCTCAGGCGACGAAAGCTGCCAAGAAGAGTCAGAGTCGCGGCGAAAAATCTGAAAACTAAACGCGTTAATCACATAAGAACGAGAGCGCCGTTCACCAAAAGTGAACGGCGCTCTTTTTTTTCTTTTTTCCCTCTGTTCAGAGCGAGAGCTTCTTGAGAGCTTCCACGGCTGCCTGGGCCAAGTAGGGATCCTTTGCCGTAACCACCTGCCGCAGCGACGGAGCGGCAACCGGATCACCTATCATTCCCAGCGATATAGCTGCTTCCCTTCTCACTTCATCACTCATTGAGCTGTTGTCGAGCGTCGCGATCAATGATGTCACACCCGCGCGACTGCCTATCTGACCTAATGAACGAGCTGCCGCCATGAGGACGAAAGCGTTTCTCGTCTGGCGCGCACGCCGAGGAGGGACCAGAATTTGCGCCAGCGGCACAACGGCCGCTTCATCTTGGAGTTCGCCCAGGGCCACTGCCGCAGCACCGCGAACGCTGTCCTCTCTGTCCCGGTTCAAAACTTCGATCAAAGAAGATACTGCTGGCCTACCAGTCTTTCCCAGCGCATAAGCAACCTCGCGACGAACAAACTCGTCCCGGTCTGCAAGAATTGGCAACAGGAGCGCCGCACTCTCTTCCTCGGGTAACCCCAAAACAGCACTGGCAGCGGTGGCACGTACGAGGGGCGAAGGGTCTCGCAGGGCTGGGATGACGGCTCTCGACGCGGCAGGGTGGCGAATTGCCGCCAGACGCATTACCGCGTCCCGTCGATCCTCGATTTCCGGAGCACTAAGACGTTCACGTTGCTGTTCAATCTCGAATTGGAGAGGAGTTAAGGGTCTTTGGGACTGAGAACCTCGGTTGTTCAGAGTTGCGCCGCGGCCCATGGGAGCTATCCCCGCAAGCACTAAAATAAGAATGAAACAGGCTGCGGTTTGAGACATCTAGTGCTCTCTAATCTGCGAATCTAGGCGTGACCAAGATGGACTGAGGCTCGACGCTCGGCGCGACGTCTCACAACTTCCCATTCATACGCCTGTCGCGCGCGCCGATTCTCTTGCGCATCGGCCAATACAGCAACGAGTTCGTCCTCCCGCACCGGCGATGGCCCTCTGAAAGGGCGTCTTGACTCCAACAAGGTTATGAAGTCCAGCACTTCTTGTAACTCAGTATCACTGAGATTGTCGGTTCGTAGGGCTAGAAGCTGACGTTGGGATACTTGCTTGGCCATCTCTTTGCTCCTGCATTCTGCAAAGGCGACGGCCACTGTAGTGCAGATGACTAAGAAAGCCGCCGGTCCATCACATCTTCAGCGAAATACCGATGCATATTATCCTTGCGTGAGTTCCCTCCAACCGAAACGTCGGGTTTCAAAACTGGCAAACTCTTAGCGGGTCAAGAAATATACACGACTGGACCGGCTACGAGCAAGATTGAGACTGAGCTATCCAGCGCTGAAATTAGCTCTAGTCGATACGGGATGCTAAAGATTGCATCGTATCAACAATCAAAACCGCAATAGGGGGATAAACGACAAGATCGGGTATTAAAACGCTGGACGGCGCATACGTTAACATGTTTGACTGCACTACTTGAACGCGATGCTGAAAGACCAACGTCAAATCGCTGAAGAAATCCTGCGCCTGCCAGCCCACCAACAATCCGATACCCAGGCTTAGCCCATACCCCACAAAGAGAAAAGTGTAGGCCGAAAACCTCGTGAAGGGCTGTTCCGGTTTTGGCTCCTCGCGCATGATGGAATCCTGAATCGGTTTTGGAGTGTAGGTGTAATGCTTGAGGTACTCACGCAGCCTTGTGGCGAGATGCCAGATCGCAATAACAAATAGGGTCAGAACGATGGCCCGTCCAGCATAGCCAAACACCTGCCAGAGTTGAGGGCGAATCATGGCCACGAAGAATGTCGAGAGGAAGAGCGAAACGGTCGTAAAGACGACCCGTTGACGTTCGCGAACTTCCTGACGATCCTTTTCGAGGACTTCATCAACGATTCGGTCCCAACGGGCTTGTACGGCGAGGTTTCGAGCGCGCCGTGCGTGAGGATTGCTTGAATTAAGGAAAGAGAACCCTTTGCTTTGTGCGCTGAGTTGTTGATCCACATAAGCGCGCTCCTGGGGATCACTCAGCACCTGGTAGGCCTTTGAGAGCAAGGCAAAATCCCGCGCTGCACGTTCGGAGCCTCCATTTAAATCAGGGTGCCGCAACCTAGCCAGCTTCCGATAGGCTGACTTGATTTCAGAACGTGTTGCAGTGCGCTTGACCCCCAGAATCTTGTAATAATCAATCACGGTGCCTCTTCAACTCCAATACCAGCCGATGAATCAGCAGCAAAAATAGTTGCCCAAAATTATAACACCACGGGCAATGCTTCGTCGCATCTAGCCGCAAAGACAGATGGTGTCCGAATTTGTAGCCGTTGTTAACGTCTTAACAGTCATTTCACTGTTGGCGACCAAGGGAGAGCCACCCCAAAAAATAGGAGACCACCCGCAAAGAGGATATCGAAAAGGCGCTAAGGAGAGTTGGAGAATTTGCTGGGAGCACCAGAGGGGCGGCTCGCTATATCCTCGAGCGGCCTGTCGAGGGGGGGTAAGGACGTTTTTTAGTGGTGAAGTTATGACCGCGCCCTCTGGCTCGTCATTTACCAAACAACTGGCGTGCCAGATGAACTTAAAGAAAACTGCAAGCAATTCAGCGATCTTACGCTCTTAAGTCCTCGCCGGTGTGCACTCGCGACTACAGCCAATGTCTACTATTGGGCACAATAATATCCAACTTCCCCTTCGAATGTTTATTACCAGCACGCTTAAGCATCCGATTGCGCGTCGCTGCCTTCTCGAATCACAAGGTTGATCAAAGTTCTTACGGCGATTCCCGTCGGTCCTTTTGATCTATAGGGCTTGGCCTCATCCCCCCAGGCAGTTCCGGCAATGTCCAGGTGAGCCCAGGAAAGACCCTCGGCAAACTCCTTAAGGAAAGCGGCAGCAGTAATTGTACCGGCTTTGCGGCCACCAACATTCTTTATGTCCGCGATGTCCGATTTGATCTGCTTCGTGTATTCCTTATCGAGCGGTAGTTGCCAGAACTTTTCTCCTACTTCCTTACCGGAATTAATCACTTCATCAATCAGATCCTGGTCGGTGCCCAGAATCGCGACGTTGACATCACCCAACGCGATTGTGACCGCGCCGGTTAAAGTTGCCAGGTCGACGACTCTGGTAGCCCCTAACTTCCTCGCGTAGGCTATGGCATCTGCCAGTATCAGGCGGCCTTCTGCGTCCGTATTGATCACTTCTATGGTTTTGCCCGTCATGGCTCTCACCACATCTCCTGGCTTTGTAGCTTTCCCTGACGGAAGATTCTCAGCACAAGGAACTACCCCGAGCACTGATACCGGGAGTTGCAACTGCGCCAGCGCCTGCATTACGCCGAGTACGGTCGCGCCCCCGCTCATGTCGTACTTCATCAACTCCATGTTCTCCCCTGGTTTGAGGGAGATACCTCCCGAGTCAAACGTGATTCCCTTCCCTACAAAAGCAAGTAGGCCTTCGGCGTCAGTCCCTGTTCCGTCCTTTGGCGTGTACTTCAGGACGATCAGTTGGGCCGGTTCATCAGACCCGCGGGTCACACTCAGCAGTGAACCCATCCCCTCCGCTTCCATTCGCTTCTCATCAAGCACATCGACTTCCAGGTTAAACCTGGTCGCTATCTCACGGGCCCTTTCTGCCATGATGGTTGGCGTAAGGTATCCCCCGGGCTCATTCGCAAGATCGCGTGTTAGATTCACCGCATCGCCGATGATGCGGCCGCGCTCAACTCCCCTTTGCAAGGCAGATTGTTCCGCGCCTTCGATCAAAACAGTAAGCCGGTCAATCTCTTTTTGCTCCTTATCAATAGTGCGATATTTGTTCGGCTCGAATTGGCCAATAATCGCGCCCTGTACTACCGTCGAAGCAATCTCTTCCGGGCCACCTTCGGCGCGCGGCAACACAGCGATCGTCTTGACGTGCCGGCTGGTCAGAAACCGAATAGCTGTTCCAGCGAGTTGTGAAACCTGTGCGGCAAGATAATCTGCGCGCTCACCCACTCCAATTAGAAGCAGGCGCTTAAAGCCGCGGTTCTCTCCGGTGAGATGTAGATACGCAGTTTCACCTTCCTTGCCTTTCAATTCACCAGACTCGATCACTGAACTGACCACGCCACCGCTCAGCTCATCCAGCTCTTTCAAGATCCCTTCGTTTGCCTGCTCATCCTTGAAAACGGCAACTGCTAAGGTCTGTACGTCAATCTGGCTCAAATCCGACTTGCTTTCTAATTCCATGATCACTTGATCTCCTTAACCGAACAAATCTGACTACCGCTGGCGCTCCTTCAGTTGCGCGCGGGCCTCTCGGTCCACAGTCCGGCGCATTTCGGTTTCGCGCTTGTCATACAACTTCTTTCCTTTTGCCACGCCAACTTCGACCTTAATTCGACCATTTCTCAGGTAGACCTTCGTTGGCACAAGAGTCATCCCCTGCTTGACTGTGGCTTGATTCAATTGGGCTATTTCGCGGCGATGGAGAAGGAGCTTGCGGGTCCTTACCGGATCGTGGTTCTCCCTGTTGCCATGAGCATAGGGCGAAATGTGAGCATTAAACAGCCAAGCTTCATCTTCGCGAACCGCAACGTACGCTTCCTTCAGTTGAATACGTCCTCCCATCACACTCTTGACTTCGGTACCCTTCAAGGCGATGCCTGCTTCGTACCGGTCGGAAATGTGGTACTCGTGAAACGCGGCTCTGTTCGCGGCCAAGACCTTCTCGTCGTTAGTGGCGGCCATGGGATCGTTAGAAAACCTGTCTTAGAATTCTCCGCGCAATGGTCTATTCATTAATTCCACGGCAGCGTCACGGGCCGCCTTGTTTTCGTAAAGGACCTGATAAACCTCGGCGGTGATCGGCATTTCAACACCACTCTGAGCTGCCAGTCCCTTTACTGCCCAGGTTGTCTTGACGCCCTCGGCAACTTCACGCATCCGCTGAGTAATGGCCGATAACGTCTGTCCCTTTCCAAGCGCTTCCCCGACAAACCGGTTGCGTGAAAGGTTCCCGGTACAGGTCAGCACAAGGTCGCCCAGACCGGCGAGACCCATCATTGTCTCAACTCGTGAACCTTGGCGCACTGCCAGACGAGTCATCTCGGCCAGTCCGCGGGTGATGAGGGCGGCGACGCTGTTACTTCCAAATCCCAGGCCCGCTACCATGCCCGCTGCAATAGCCATTACATTCTTGACAGAGCCTCCTAGTTCAACTCCAACAAGATCGTTGTTCGTATAGATGCGAAGACTGTCGCAACTCAACAAAGATTGAACGGTACGACAGTCTTCCCGATCGTTTCCCGCAGCAACGATTGCGGTCGGATGCCTTTCAACAACCTCCTTCGCGAAGGAAGGACCAGATAGGCAAACAAAGCGTCGTTCGCCCAATACATCGGAGGCAACTTCCGACATCCGTTTTCCGGTTTCAATCTCGATTCCCTTGGTCGCACTAACAACAATTGCGTCCGGTTCAAGTGTGCTGGCCAGACTGGTGAGCACCGGCCGGAACGCATGGGACGGTGCCGCCAGAATCACGACCCCTTTCCCGCCTACTGCTTCACCAATATTTGTTGTTGCTCGAACAGTAGCAGGCACCTCCGCTTCGTTCAGATAGGCACAGTTAAAGCGCTCCTGATTGATCGATGCGACAACTTCCTGATTACGTGACCACAAGCGCACCTCGTGCCCCGCGCGTCCCGCTACGATTGCGAGCGCCGTTCCCCAACTTCCTGATCCGACAACGGCGATAGACGTCATGTTTACGATAGCGGCAAGATCGGTATCCTCGTAATCTTAAACTCCTGCTCCGAACCTGGGTTCGGTTCCCCTAACGAGGCGACCAATATTTCCGCGGTGCGCAAAAATGATCAATAAAGCACCCGCGACGGCGACAACGACCAGTTGCACAAGCTCCTCAACCGGACCTGCTAACACGTGCTGGATCCAGATAATCAAAGGTACAGCCAGCACCGCCCCAATTGAGGCCAACGACACGAAACGAGTCAGCCCCACAATCGATAAGAAAACGATCGCAGCACCAACCACCGCAATCGGAGCCAATACGAGGAAGACGCCCAGTCCGGTGGCTACTCCCTTCCCACCGTGAAACTTCAGCCAGACCGGAAAAATATGACCGGCAAGAACACACAGCGCAGCTGCGCCCACCCACCATGCCGCCTCCGCTTCTGAAGCCAACACCAATCGCGCCAACCAAACTGCAGCAGCTCCCTTTGCCGTATCCAGAAGCAGTGTGAGAAGTCCCGCACCCTTTCCGGCGCTCCGCGTCGCATTCGTCGCTCCCGTGCCACCAGATCCCGTATCGCGCAGATCGACGCCCTTCCTCGCGCGAACTATGAGATATCCAAACGGGATTGAACCGAGGAGATACGACGCAACAAGCACTATGAAGGGCCGCATTCAGACCACCTCGGAAACGCCAGATATTGATTCGCACCTCAGAGCGCAGGAGACTATACAAGCAAACTCGGAACACATCCAAGCGGCAAGTAAAGGCTGGGGCAAGCTGGAAATCAGATTAGGCGCCGGCGCAAAAGATCGATTGTGGCTTGTGAGGAGCGCCAGCGTATCAGGTTGCGATCACCCGGAATCATTAGTCTTCTATGTTCCGTGTGAGCATCATCGGCAAGAGCAATGTAGACAAGTCCGACTGGTTTCTCATCTGTGCCACCACCCGGCCCGGCAATTCCCGTTACAGATAGACCAAAGTCAGTTTCAGCGCGTTTACGGATACCCTCCGCCATCGCCTCAGCAACAGGGGCACTAACCGCTCCATATTCCAACAAAAGGACGGGCTCGACGCCGAGAGTCCTGATTTTTGCTTCGTTGGAATAAGCGACGACACCTTCGATGAAATACTTTGAGGAGCCAGCAACGTCGGTGAGGCGCTGGCTAACTAATCCGCCGGTACAACTCTCCGCAACCGCCACCGTGAAACCGCCGACGGTGAGACGCAAGGCTACCACGTCCTCCAGACGCTCACCGCGAAAAGCGAAGATCGCATTGCCAAGCCGCTCTTCAAGCTGGCCCGATAGCCGATCAAGCAAGGCGTCGGCGTCTGCCTCGGTTCGGGCTCGAGCGGTCAGATGGATCTCTACTTCGCTGTTGTTGAAGAGAATCGTCGTCTGCGGGTTCTCATACTGCGTATAGACCGGCGCAATCTTTTCGTCGACGGCCGACTCACCTAATCCGCTGACCCGCAACACACGACGCACTACCCGAACGTTTCCGCCTTTTGCAACCAACCGGGGAATTACCTGGCTCTCGAACATGGGTCGCATCTCGCGGGGCGGTCCGGGCAAAAGGGCTACCGAGACGCCCTGGTGCTCGATAAACATTCCCGGAGCAGTGCCGTTTGGATTTGCGAGAACGTCCGCACCGTCGATGACCATTGCCTGCCGGGAATTGCGTTCGGGCATCGAACGCCCGAAGCTCAGAAAGCGGGCTCTGATCTCCTCCAGGACGGTCTCGTCGAGAAGAAGTCTTCTACCAAGCGCGCGAGCGGCTACCTTTCGCGTTATATCATCCTCTGTTGGGCCGAGTCCTCCAGTTGTCAGAATAACGCTGGAGCGTTTCATCGCGTCCCGGATAGCTTCTTCGAGCCGGGCATCATCGTCCCCGACGATAGTCTTCTGCTTGACCTCGATTCCTATGCCGTTGAGTTTTTCGGTGAGCCAGAGGCTGTTTGTGTCGGTCCGATCCGGCTCCAACATTTCGGAACCGATGGCAATAATCTCTGCGGTGAGTACTGGCGTCGACAAGCTAAGTGCGAATCATCTCGTATCAGGCAGTCTTCTTATCTTCCTGGTACACGTCATGCAGCACCTCAGCTATCGGCCGGGGTGCACTAATGGGTGTCACTGTCTTAGCGCCGGGTGAGTGAGGAGTTTCAATGGCGCTTGTCGAACCGGGTAATGCCTCTCTGCTGAGTAACTCGCGATTCTTATTAAGCAGGTCGGCAGTGCGCCGGCGACGAGCCCGTTCAAGATTGCGAATCGCTGAAAGAGACTTTGGCGCAATCGCCGGGTCACGCTCGATGTTTCGAAGGGTCTCTACATACCGGCGCAATCGTTGCGAGGGCAGCGCCCGATGACGTTCACTCAAGACCCCGTCTTCCGCTACTGGGGACAAGTACTCGGACGAGGCATGATACTCGCCGATCCGATGATACAAGGCGCCAAGGACAAAGTACGTTAGCGTCGGAGGATCAGGCATCGAATCGAGAACCCGTTCGCCTTCATGAATCACTTCCGAAACTTCAAATCCATACCATTGGCGTTCTTCGTCGCGCAGTATCTCGTCAGCAGCGATAAAAAACTCAAACACCTTTTCAGTTTCCCGCGTGTCTGAGTACTGAGTGGCGCGCCAAACAAGAAAACCAACGACCAGCAGGAAAACAATGACCGCGGTCGAGACGCCGATTACATTCAGTATTGCGACGATCACTATTATGGCGACAAGTTTCTGGGCTATTTGTTTGCTTCTTCCACTCATAACTCCCCCTGGCAGTTGAAATCCGGCCGTCCCAACCATCATTTCAAGACGCCAACCAGCTACAAATCGCAGCCCCTGCTTGCTCGGTTGACAACGTCCCTCCAAGATCCGCTGTAATCTCGCTATTCAAGATCGCCTTGCGGACGGCTTTGTCAATAGCTTCGCTCTCTTCTTCGTGACCAAGGTATTCTAACATCATCGCCAAAGTGAGAATAGCGCCAATCGGATTGGCTTTGCCCTTCCCTGCAAGCGGAGGTGCACTGCCATGAACCGGTTCAAACAAGGAAACTTTTCCCGGATGAATGTTTCCCGATGCCGCCAGGCCAAGTCCCCCCTGCAATGCAGCGCCTAGATCTGTAAGGATATCCCCAAAGAGATTGTTCGTGACGATCACATCGTACTGAGCGGGATCCAATACCATGAACATCGCCATCGCGTCGACATACTGGTGCCGGGCCTCGATCTCCGGATAGCGTTCGGCAACCTCTCTGAAGACACGCTGCCAGAGGTCGCCCCCAAATCGTTGAACGTTTGACTTGTCGGCCATGTGTACCCGCTTCCGTGAAGTCTTACGGGCGTAATCAAACGCGGCAACAATGATCCGCTCCACACCGTGGCGGGTATTCAATTCTTCCTGAGTGGCAATCTCATCGCGCGAGCCTTTCTTGAGAAATCCACCGGCGCCACAGTAGGCTCCTTCAGTATTCTCACGAAAAACAACGAAATCGATCTCTTCGATCGCGCGCCCCTGCAACGGTGTCAGGCGCGCATCAAGCAACCGCACGGGACGCAGATTGATATAGAGATCCAGACCGCGCCGCATCCCCAGCAGAATGTCCTCGGCATGTTGATTGGATGGAATGCGAGGATCACCAAAAGCCCCGGCAAGGATTGCGTCGAAGTCGTTGGGGAGCATTTCGAGCGAGCCAGCCGGCAGACTTACGCCATCCGTTAAGAACCGTTCTGCGCCCCAGTCAAAGTTCGTAATTGCGAGCTTCAGACCGTGCGTCTCGCGCAGGCAGTCGATCACCCGAAGTGCCTCGCGTATGACTTCGGGGCCAATGCCGTCACCCGGAATAACTGCCACTCGCTTCATTTTCAGTCATCTTCGGATTTAATAAGGCACACAAAGAACGGGTATACGCGCTCCTCGAAGGACCTTCTCAGCAGTCGACCCAAAGAGCATTTCCTCAGGCGGGGTCGACCGCCCCTTCAGGCCCATTACAATCAAGGGTAGGTCGAGGTCTCGCGCAATCTTAAGAATCTCGACGAAAGGTGCGCCAATAACTATCATTCGCTCGAGATTGACCGAGCCTGCCTCAATCTGTTCAAGCATGGCGCTAAAGTTAACTTCGGCACGATCACGCAAGCGAGACCTGATCTCATCGACTGTGCCCAGTTCGGCGCTGGCGGCGTCATTAACAAAATGCTCGTCAATCACGTGAAGTAAGGTTATGTCGCCCTCCGGAGCAGCCATCGCGATCGCAACGCGGAGTGCATTAATTGACGTGGGCGAAAAATCCGTCGGCACGAGTATCTCGGATGCCTTGAACATGTGACGCTTCCTTTCGAAAAACCCTGAGTGCGGTAATCAGCGGCGCTATCGCTTTTTCAATAACCGCTCCTCGATCTTAGGCAGGCTTGCCAGCACGACATCTCCCACTATCTTCATACTGCGGGGAGATATCTTATCAAGCGTATCATCCGCGCGGTGCCAGTAAGGATAGGAGCTTAGTTGAATAATATCGACGGCATCGATACCGGCTCGGAGAAAGGGAACGTGATCGTCGCCGCCAACATCCTCACTTTCATTCAAGAAGATGGCGCCGTAACCGAGCTCACGACCCGTCTGCCAGATAATATCCACCAGCCATCTGGTACTCATCGTATCGCGCCGCAACTCGAGATTCTTATAGCCAATCAAATCCAGTAGAACCATCGCGCCAATGCGGTTGAGCTCATTTCGATTTCGCAATTCAGAAACATAATGCCGGCTGCCATAGGTGTTGTCCGGCTCCTCGGGAGTCCCGCAGTCGTCCCAGCCCTCGCAAAGGGCTTCTTCCCCGTCAAAGAAGACGAGCCAATAGGTAAACTTAGGCCGCTCCTGTTTCGCGGCGAGAACCCGGCCAAGCTCCACCAAGGTGCCGGCTGATGCGGCAGGGTCATTCGCGCCGACAAATTGCATGTCCTTGTAGTATTTCGTTTCGTAATGGCTGGAGATGATGATTACATCATTCAGTTCGCCGGGGACTTCCGCCGTGATGTTCACCATCTTTTTTTCACCTTTTGGCGTTTTAGCGATGAACTCGCCCGTGGATACAACCAGCCCAAAAGATCTCAACTCGCCGATAATGTATTCCCGTGTCTTTGCGAGTTCCGGCGAGCCAGGTGGTCGCGGTCCAAATTCCACCTGTTTGCGCGCATGAGCCATCGCCCGCTCGCCGTTGAATGCAACAGCCGAGGCTACAGGTGGGGTGGCTGGTTCCGACCGAGATATCCCGACGCGGGGGTTATTCGGCCCCTTGTCGCTTTTTGGGCAGGCAATGAAGAAACCCGGCAGGAACAGACAAAGGCAGAGTGTCATCCCGGCAGGGAGGGTGGGCCGGCGCTGCCGTCTACTTGTGCTTTTCCTCGTGCTAGTCATCAATCTCGGCAGGAAGCTCAGGAGAAATTTGAGCTGAGCGATCAAGATGGGCGGTTTGCTGATGGACCACGGTCCTCGGATCTGGATTCCTTAACTGACCTCGCCTTGCGCGCAACGACATTGACAATCTTCCCGCCCATGGAGATTGTCTTAAGCTTGATAGCATCTAGAGCTTCAGACATGGTGAGTGCTTCTAGCTGAACGAGCGCGGCCAATTTCTTTTCAAATGGCAGTTCACCAAACGCTTTGCGCACATCTTTTAAAGGTTCCTGTTTTTTGGCGGACTCATCAGCTTCAGGTATTGTCACCATAACTTCACCATTTCTCTCAATTATTGCGTGACATGCCAGCCGCTGCTCCGCTGTCATTAGCCCCTCATCACGGAGTCTCTGCTCAGCGTCACTCGGCAGGGAAAGCAATGCTGCTCCTTTATCTATGATGATTATGCATGACCTGCAATCTTCCAGCTTCGTACAGGGTGCGGGCAAACGCACGCCCATGCGCTTAGCAGCATCCAGGAGGGAAACGCCCGCAGCGACGAGTCCGGTCAGATGAGCAGGCTCAAATGTGATAGCGACAGTCATCTAGAGTCTTTGATACACGGCACACTTTTAACGTTTCATGAGGGAAGGTACACCGTAACCAGACAAAAAGGCAAAATGAGAGAGCGAAACTCGCTTCGTCTACACCGCTGTTGTGCTGTAATCACTTATTGCCGCGAGCCGCGACCAGTTGAGGGGGTGATTCATCTTTGCCTGTCTCATTCCGAGCCTGATTACACTCAGCACAGATGCCGATAATTCTCAAAAGATGGTGAGTAACTTCGAACCCATGTTTTGCTGCCGTGGCATCCTGGATGGCTTCGAGTTCGGCGGAGAAAAACTCAATGATCTTGCCGCACTCAGAGCAGATCATGTGATCGTGATGCTGATGCTTGTAGTGATGCTCATAATGGGTACGACCGTCGCCAAAACGAACTTCGCGGGCAAGTCCAGCCTCTGTAAGAAGTTTGAGGGTGCGATAGACAGTTGTTTGACCGATGGTGGGATCTTCTTCCTGAACGAGTCGATAGAGGTCTTCGCTGGAGAGGTGTGCTTCGGTCTTGAGAAAGACATCCAGAATGACGTCGCGTTGCGTGGTACGCTTGAGGCCTTTCTTTTGGATATGACGATGAAATAGTTCTTGTTCTTCGCTCATATGGTTAACCGGCGCACCCGAGCATATGAATACAGTTCAATTTGGATCTTATCATCACCGTGATCGCGTGTGAAGCATGTAAATCAGGAGTTAAGGTTGATTTCGCTTGGTGTTCCTGAAAGTTTGTTGGCTCAACTTCCTTTCGCAGACCCGGATCCACGAAATCACACCAACAAACACGAACGAGAACAGGTGCTCTCCTGGGCCGGTGCCGTTCTGCAAGAGACTGATGTCAAAAATCGGAAGGGCTCCCTGTGCTTCAGCCGAGGTTGGTGGATTGTTCGCCCTAGCCTACAGACAAGCTCACCAACGAACTTCTCCTGGGCCAGAGCAAAAGACGACCACCGCAGTTCGAGGAGCGTTCGACCAGCCTACAGACCTGCGTACCAAAGAAATTCTCCTGGACCAGAGAGAAAAGACCACAACGGAGTACGGATTGGTGGACTGTAGTTTGGATATTTCCAGTAAGAACGGAAGGTGTTCGCGAAGGCCAGCCCAGGGGCAACGCCCTGGGAATCAAACGCCCCAACATATTCTTAACACTCAAGGTGTTGGCTAAGTTCTCACACTGCGCAACCCGATGTAGGATTCCAATTACGTGAGTACTATTAAAGCGCGATCTAGCCAACACCTTCGGTGTTAAGAAGAAGGGTAAGGTTGAGTCGAGTTCCCAGGGCGTTGCCCCTGGGCTGGCCTTCGCGAACACCTTCGGTGTTACTGGAAATATCCAAACTCGACCCAGCCTAAAAGCGACCGGACAAACCAGACTTCTCACTGGCCAAACACAAAGACCCCCACTCCGTTGGTTCACGGATCAGTTGTTTGTGAGACTCTGAAAGGCGTGTTATTTTGGCGTCCATGCCGGGGTGGCGGAATGGCAGACGCTACGGACTTAAAATCCGTTGTCCGTAAGGACGTGCGGGTTCGACTCCCGCCCTCGGCACCAATGGTCCTATGTTGATACCTTTCCTATGTTGATACCTTTACTGTAAACCCGGCCCATTTTTATGTCCGTTCCGGCGTCAGCAAGGCCAGGAAGAATTCATGGGCCGTGTCGTGGAAGCTTTGCAACCGCTGCTTCAGCCGGCGCTGCCGCGGCAGGATTTCAAATGGCCACATATGAAGGGCGAAGTGCGGGTTGCATTCCCAAAGTATGGGACGGCCGTCGGAGAACTGGGAATAATCAATGGCGACGAACTCCAGATTCAGCGCTTTGGCTGCGCGAACCAGGACTTCCTCATGCTCCGGCGGAGAACCATAAAAGCCGAAATCCAACGCGACCTCGTTCCTGCACGCACGGTTGGCGATCCATCGGCGTACCGGATTGACGCTGCGATAGTGGCGAAACGTGGAGCTCTTAACGCCCACAATCGGCGACTCGCTGAAAAACACGTGGTTATTGCGCACGTGATTGCCAAACACCAGCGCGCGCTTCTTGTGATAGAAGTGCGACCACGCAGTACCTGGTTGTGTCAGCCGGTACCCTGCTCGCGTGTCGACCAACGGGGACACGCTGCCGGGCATCGGAAGCCGGCTCGGATCGATATCGCGCAGGTCGTGAGAGGTCCGAAGCACCAGTGCCCGTGTTTGCGAATGCAACAGATCGGCCCTCAGGATCGCGGGAAACGAAATCTCCTTGATAGCGAGTAATTCTTCCAAACTGCTATAGCCAACCGCCCTGGGGGTGGGAATTCCCGCTGCCAGCCAAAGTCTCGACTGCGCGGTCTTAATCGAGTTCGATAGCGCTTCAGGTGGGTTAATCACTCGAACACCCGCTAGCCTCGCCCGCCGCGTGAGCTCGCAGACTTCCTCGTAACAGGCTGGGTACAAGTCCCGGAGAGGATCCTGAAGCAGGATCAAAATGGCAACAACATCGGTAAGGTCCGGCAGTGCGGTGCCGGTTTCCCAGAAATCTATCCGGCGGGAAAGATCGGGATAGCGTTGCGCGAGATCCAGTAACATCGGCTCCATGTACGCCGGACGCCATTGTTTCAAGCGGATGTGCGGACCTCGGCCGGGTCCGTGCCGAACGATCAGCAGACGGCTCTTATTTGAAGCCGGCCAAGCCATGGCTTGTGAATAGCCCCGGGAACTCAGTGCCGTTGGTTGCACGCGCTACTCAATATAAGTCTGCGGGCCTTTTGGGGGAATCTGATCGACGCAGCTCGATAACAGCCCCTTCTACTGGAAATACCGGCCAGTTGTGCCGGCGCCGGTTCGGTCCCGCGTCAGGTAATGACGGAAGGTCCGATAGTAGCGGTCGTAGAGATTCCCGAAGCGTCCCGCGTTGTAAGAAAGGAATACGGCACAACGGCGCTTCTGGCTGCGGTTGGGTCCGCTCCGATGCGGCGTCAGCGAGGATAGAATCACCAAGTCGCCGGCAGCAAGCGAGGGAATATCGGGCTCGAGGCCGGCCACCACTTCTTGCGGCACCACTCCGGACGCGGGATCAAAAATGTCTCTCACCGCTTGCTCGCAGTAATGCTTGCGGTGTAAACCCGGGAAAATCTCGACCGCGCCGCTGGCGGGCGACGAGTCGTCAATCGCAACCATTACGGAAATGATGGCTTCCGCGGGCGCTGGCAGTTCGCGCCACACGGTGTAATCCTGGTGAACCGAATATCCGGAAGTCTGCGGTTCCTTAAAAATAATTTTGTCTTTAAAGAGGAGTGGCTCATCCTCCAGGATGCATCGCAGCGGCGATAGCAGGCGTTCATCCCTGACCAACGCGCGAAGCGGCTCCGACAAATCGATCACGGGATCGAAACGGTCGATGACCTCACCTCCGGAAGTCGTGCTGCGCGAAACCGTTCTCAGATTGCTCGGCTGCATGAGGTGATCCAGTTTCTGAAGGCGATCGCCTTCGCTTTGCAGCACCAGGATCTCAGCTGGGGTCAGAACGCTTCTCAGCACCGCGTAGCCGTCAGCCCGAAATCGTGCTAAATCGGATTCGGAAAACACCGTCAGCCCTCGTCCTTCAGGTTCTTGGTCCATTCGTCCAACGCCGAGGCCGCGTAGTAGCCCGCTTGTTTATAGAGCGATGACCCCGCGTGCCCGTCAATGCCCAGCACTCCAAGGTAGGCTTTGCCGGCACGTGCGGCCATCCGGGCTACCTCGCCGAGTGCATCCAATCCGATTCCCTGTCCCTGCCGGGCCGGGAGAACCATAACGTTCTTCACGCGCCAGCCCCGTCCGCATTCCAGGATGCCGATGGATCCACACAGTTCGGCGCCCCGCTGAATCAAAAAGCAACGCTTTTGGCCCGAGCGCCACTTCCGGGCGATCAGCTCCACCCATTGTCCGGCTTGGTTCCTGTATCCGTCGGCGCCTTCCTCTTCGGATTCGTGCACGGCCCGTTTCAATTTCCAGTCGTCCGGCGAGAGAACTTCGCGCAGGATTACGCCCTGATTCGCACCGCTGCGTTGACTTGGCAAATTCCCCTGGCTTAGCGGATTGACGAAAACGGTTTCTTTCCTCCGTCGATATCCGGATCTCTGCAGAGCACCTTCCAACAGCGGAGTGGCTTCGCGAAGATACAGCCTCGCACGCCGCCCTCCTACGCGCTGTACTTCTTGCTCCACCAGTTCGAGCCACGCTTCCGGATCGGCTTCGGCGGCCGCCGTGTCGATGCGCTGCACGACGCATCCCGCCGCCAGGTTTGTCAGTCCAGGAGCCCACGCCAGCACACAGCCCGGGAGGGGCAGTACTTCCACGCCCATCTCGAAGTAGCGAGCATCGCTTTCGACAATATCGGCCGCGATTCCCGGTTCGCAATCGATCTGGGGCATGATGCTTTTCACCTACCTCATACGCGTTTTAAAGGCAGAGTTGATCTCTTTCATCCTTTCGTTCGGCTAATTCCTGCGCAGCGAGCGCAAGATGGCATAACAAAAACCACTCTGTTGCTAATGTGACCTTAACAACGCTTGGCACGGGTAGAGCACCAAGTGTTGGCGCAAGTGTTTAATGGTTTGGAAAAGATATGACGCAAAGGAGGATAAAGTCAACGATTCGCTCCTCCCCCAAACTCTTCCGGCTTGGATTCGTTGCTGGTATTGATGCCGGTCTTCTCGGCCAATCCCAACTGCCGCGCGTATGAGATCATCTTGGTCAGACCGACTTGACCGCCAACCTGCTGGAAATAGTCGCTTTTCGAGTAAGCCAGAGCGCTGGTGAGATCGACTTTGTTCGAATCAGAAATCTTTGCGGTATCCGCGCGACTGGCCGCCGTCGCTCGCCAGCGCGCCGCCATCGCTCGGTCAGTGTCAGCTGTTGGGGGCGGCGGCGGACTGAGAGATTTGAAGCGATTCGAGCTGAGGTTTGACCTTGGTCTCGTAACAGGTCGGGCAGATGCCATGTGAGAATTCGGCCTGCGAATGGTCGCTGACATAACTTTCGACATGCTGCCAATAATTCAAGTCGTTACGGATCTTCTTGCAGTACGAGCAGATGGGCAGGATTCCCTGTAATTGCTTGACGTGGTCCAGGGCAACTTCAAGCTGCTGGACCCGCTCAGACAATTTCATTTGGAGCTCGACGATCCGCGCGCCAACCTGTACGCGCACCCGCAACTCTTCACGATCATACGGCTTGGTTAGATAGTCATCGGCGCCGGCCTCAATTCCCTTAACGATCTCGCGAACGCCCTGATTTGCCGTGAGCAGGATGATGTAAGGAGGCATGCTGGTCTGGGATCGGCGCACCCGGCGACAGAGCTCCAAACCATCAATTCCCGGCATCATGATGTCGAGAATCGCCAAAGACGGCGCGTCTGGCTCCTGCAGCAAGTCCCAGGCTGCTTTACCATCTATGGTTGACGTAACCTCGTACCCCCACCGGCGCAGGAGCGTCTCGAGGATTCGCCGCGATACCGGGTCGTCTTCAGCAATCAAAACTCTCAAACCAGCCTCCCTTGGCGCACTGCCGCCAGTGCCGCGCCGGCTCTTGCAGATTCGTATTCCAGCAGGCCTACCTGAACCGCTACTGTCTGAGGCGAATCATGGCGGTCCATCCATTCCAGTTTTTGGCAAATCTCAGCGACCTTGCGAACGCCCAGGTTGGCACTGCTTCCTCTTAGATTATGAGCTACTCGCGTGAGCAATACCCACTCAGTTGCGATCGAAGCCTCACGGATCTGGGTGACGCGCTGGGCTGCAGCCAGAAGGTAGAGATCGATTAGTTCAACAATCAGGTCCGAGCCATCGTCAGGTTGCAATTCTTCGAAAGCGTTGAGCACTTTCATGTCCACTGCGTCATTGTCGATTGCGGCAGCCTGGGCCGGGCGGAAAACCTGCCGACCGTGTTCCAGATCGTTGTTAGCGCTAAATGAAATCATAGTTTTCTTCATGGACAACACCACCTACGCCGCCCGGCGGATCGAAGATCCGCTCCCGAGTAGCATCCGGATCGCGCTTTGTAACTGATCAGGCGTAAAAGGCTTCGCCAGAAACGCCACCGCCCCGGCCGAGAAGGTGCTGGCCATCAATTTGAGGTCCCGCTCGGCCGATATGATCATCACCGGAATCCGCATTAGACGCTTCTCCGATCGCATGTAGCGAACCAGATCAACCCCTTCAAGAAAAGGCATCGTCATGTCGAGAATCGCGGCCCTGAATTGTGAGTCGGTCTGAAGTATGCGATAAGCCTCGCGGCCATCACTTGCGAGGACTACTTCGTAATCCTGCTGCTTGAGGCTGGTCGTTACGAGGTGTCTCATAACCGGATCGTCATCCGCCACCAGGACACGTCGGGGAGTTTCTTGTTTCAGTTTCGGTCGGAGGTTTTCCATCACTCTTAATCCTCAGTCTTTCAGTTGGGGTTTACCGGGGGCCCGGACGCATGGCCTGAGCGGTTTGCATTTAACACCTGGCGGGTTGGGAAACATGTTGGTCAAGAAAGGCGTGCGTTTGCTCAAAAAGCTTATGTGCTTGCGCCAGCACCGCCTGAGCGTTCTCCAAACAGCCGGTTCGGCCTGCACTCTCGAGTTCGCGGAAGGGAATTGCGACCGCGTTCATGCCGCAGTTGGCGCTGGTGCCGGCGCAATTGTGGCCTATTAATTCAATTTCGGCCTGATTGCCCGACGCGACTGCGGCATCCAGTTTTTTGAGGTTCTGGCTCATTTGATCCAGATATAGATTCACAGTCTCGCCAAATTCCACGGGCTCGTCTCCCATCATTTCGTGCATGCGATCAACGTCCACCAGGGGCACCGTCGCGGAGAATGTTGGTCCTCCAGGGTCGTTACTCGGAGTTTTCAGGAAGAGTTCAAGCACGCGGCTCAGCTCCTCGATCTTGACGGGTTTGCTTAAGTAATCGTCCATCCCGGCGGCCAGACACTTTTCGCGGTCGCCGGTGAGGGCGTGGGCGGTTATGGCGATGATTAGGGTGCGTCTCGATGATCCCTCTTCGCGGCGGCGAATCTCGGCGGTGGCTTCATATCCATCCATCTCCGGCATCTGACAATCCATCAAAACCAGGTCGTAAGGGATGCGGCTCAAAGCTTCGATTGCTTCGCGCCCGTTGGCTACGGCGTCCGCCCGGTACCCCAGCTTCTGCAATTGGCGAATGGCCACCTTTTGATTCACGAGGTTGTCTTCGGCGAGGAGAATAAGTTTGGGCGAACTCATCTTTGGTTCCTTGAAAATATGTTTGGTGATTAAGGTCGGGACTGGTTGTAATGACGTGTCGTGTCGCGCTGGAGTGCCGGTCGCGGCGCTGATGACATTGGCCAGGCAGTCAAACAACTGCGACTGACGCACCGGCTTCGTGAGGTATGCAGCCACGCCCGCCTCGCGGGTCGTCGCTCCGTGTCCACGCTCGCTAAACGAGGTCAACATCACCAGGAGCGTCGCGGCAATGCTCGGGTCGGATTTAATAGACTGCGCCACCGCGAAACCATCCATGTCAGGCATCATCAAATCCAGTATGGCCAGATCGTAAGGGGTGCCTGCTGCCGCGGCTGAGCGGAGCAGTTCCAGAGCCTGAAAGCCTGAATCGGCTTCGTGATGAATCATCCCCCAGGAGTCGAGTTGATGAGAGAGAATCGTCCGATTGGTGGCGTTGTCATCTACGACGAGCACCCGCACCTTTTCCAGACTCACGAGTTGGGGTTTGGTAACATCGGCGCCGGTGCGCTGTTTGAGAAATCTCGCCGTGAACCAGAACGTCGAGCCCTCGCCTGGCGCGCTGGTAACCCCCATTTTCCCGTCCATCAATTCGACCAATTGTTTAGAGATGGCCAGGCCCAAACCGGTGCCACCGTACTTGCGGGTGGTTGAGCCGTCCGCCTGAGTGAAGGCCTGAAACAGCTTTGCTTGTGCGGTTTCGCTGATCCCAATGCCGGTATCGCTGACCGAAAAGCGCAGTACCACGTCCTGGTTGGTTTCGCTCTCCTTCGCCACGCGCACGATGACTTCGCCGCGTTCGGTAAACTTTATGGCGTTCCCAATCAGGTTGGTGAGCACCTGGCGCAGCCGGCCGGGATCGCCACACAGCCCTGTCGGCACGTCACTCTGAATTAGCGAAGCAAACTCGATCTTCTTTTGATGGGCGCGCTCGGCGAGTAATTCGAGGGTGTCCTCGACGGCCGTGTTCAGGAGAAAGTCCAGCGTTTCGAACTGCAGCTTGCCAGCTTCTATTTTCGAGAAGTCCAGAATGTCGTTGATTACCCTCATCAGCGAATCCGCGCTGCTGTTGATGGTCTCAGTATAGTCTCTCTGTTCGCTGGTCAGGTTTGTGTCGAGCAGCAGGCCGGTCATGCCGATGACGCCATTCATCGGGGTGCGAATCTCGTGGCTCATGTTGGCCAGAAATTCGCTCTTGGTGCGACTCGCGGCCTCGGCTCTTTCTTTGGCATTGATTAGTTGGGCATTCACCATTGTAAGTTCAACGGTCCGACCGGCGACCTCTTCTTCCAAATGATCGCGGTGCCGCTGCAGTTCCTGATCCCGGGATTGAATCTGTTCCAGCATCTCGTTGAAGCTGTCCACCAGGAGTCCCAGCTCATCGTTGCCATGTCTGGTAGCGCGCAAAGAATAGTCTTTTTCGACCGATACAAGGTTCGCCGTTCGCGCTAATTTTGCAATTGGCTCCGAGACGAGGCGCTGGAATTTCGACGAGAGCAGGAAAACGACGAGCATCGATATCAGAATGATGATGCCGCCAATGCCAAGATCACGCCTCTGGTGAGAGTACATCTCCTGCAAATCAGACTCGAGGTTGATCGTTCCGATCACGATACCGTCCAGATTGATCTGCTGAGACACGTCTAAACGGTCAACCCCAAAGAAGCTGCCATCAGCTCGCGGAGCTGGCGGGGGCGAATCAACTCTTAGATCAGCGCGCTGGTATCTGGCAAAGGGCTTTTGATCGCTGGTGTAAATAACGGCTGAAGTAATGTGCGGCTGGGCTTTCAACGCTGCCAGCATCTCTTTGGCTGAATCCGGATCGTTGAAGCTGATCGCGGCGGTGCTACTGTTCCCGATGATCTCCGCTTGAATCACCAGATGGCGAACCATCGCCCGCCGCTGGACGATGCGGTCGTAAGTTAGCATCAAGGCGAACGACAAGAGTAACGGGAAGATGCTGATGCTCATGATCATCAGAGTCAGCTTGCGTTTGATTGAGAGGTCTCGGAAAACTTGCATCGTGGTTATTTCCTGAATGATCCTGATTCCTAGCGGTTTTTCGCCAGTGACAGGAGCTTTGAGCTGATCCTCAATCGCGCCTGGTCTGCCCCGCGCGAATTGATTTCGAACCTCACCTTGTTTGCCTCCAGGATCAAATTAATGATGCCGCCGTGTTGATTAAACTGTCCCATGTCACCGACCGTTAAGACACTTGCCCCTCTGAGACTTTCGATAATTTCCCGCAGTCGCTTTTGCTCGGAGGAACTGATGAAGAGGACATGGCAGGAGCGCAGATCCTGACCCCACTTCAACCTGCGGACGACCAGAGTCCGGCCTTTGACCGTCTTGCCATTGATCGCCTGATCGAGCGCGCCGCCAAACGGGTCGTCTCCAATCACCCCAATGACCAGCGGACCGTTGCCGTTGCCTAAGGCGTCGCCCGGCCAATCGACAAACTTCGCAAAGTTATAAAGAAAAGCTGCCTTAACCTGATACTCACTGAACGATTGACCTTGTACCGTGCTGCTCAACGGGCCGAGAAAACAGAGGCTTAGCAAACAGCCCACAGCGATTTTCAAAGCTAATGAGTTTCCGCCCGAAGACGACTCAGTTAGAGGTCTAGGCTTTGCCTTATTTGATATAAGTTGGCTCACTAGAATCTCCAGGTCAGCTTTCCATAGGCGCTGCGCCGGACAAGCCGTTTGGCCGCGATCGACCCGCCGAACTCCGCGTGCCGAGCGTCCAGCAGATTTTGACCAGCGAAACTGAATTCGACGTTTTCGGAAAACCGCCATCCCAGGCGAACGTCAACCCGCGTGTACCTCGGGACGTTTAGAATGCGAGATACGTGGTAAAGCGCGGCGTCGAACTCAAGGTTGCGCGGGAGTTTCACGTAAGAATGGAACTGAAATTGATGCTGGGGGCTGCTACGTTCGACCTCCTCGGCGCCGTTGGCCCGACTTAAGGGGTCGAGGCGCATATTTATCTTAATGAATGAGTACGAGCCGGCAAGCCTCCATTGTCGTGCCACATTCACGTTCAGAGAAGTCTCCGCGCCATAGGTTTCGCCCCGCATTGGATTCTTGAAATTCAGGGGAATGACCAGGTGGGCAGGCAACGGATCGGTTTCCAGGAAAGGCGCTCCCGCCTCTGTCTTAACCAAGCGATCGTAGACGTTGTAAAACGTCGCAACGTCAAGCGAGAACTTCGCACCAGCCTGCGCTCGATAGCCAAGCTCATAGGCAGTTACTCTTTCGGACTTCAAATCAGGATTGCCGAATATGGCAAGCACGACCGGCATTCCCCCCGGACCGGGAAACGCTGCGACATTAACCCGGAGGTCCTCGTCGCTGCGTGACGCCGCTCTCACGGCGCGCGCGACGGAGCCCCAAACGGTCTGGTGATTTCGCGGGGTCCACAATATTCGAATGTTGGGTTGTAGCTCGAAGCCCGAGAAGTCATTGTGTTCAAGCTTCGCGCCGAGCGTTACCCGTAGACGATCTTTAACCAGAATCACCTCGTCCTGTGCGAAAGCGCTGAAGAGTTGGACGGTCCTCATTGCCGGGTTGTACCGCATCGGGGTCGAGTTGGTGCTGTCGGTTCTATCAGACACCCGGCGGTAGCCAACCCCCCACACCACATCATTCTTTTTGCCCAATGCGAGGTTGTGCTGAAAGTCCACATCGAACGTGTTGACGCGCTCACTCATGTCAAATATGTCGCGGCTAAAACGGTCGTAATAGATCTTTAGCGCCATGTTGGATTGCGGTGAAAAGGTGCGGGCCCACCGGCCCAGGAGGTGTCCACCGGTGAACTCGCCGGGCGTGTTGGTATGCGGCGCAAACGGCGCTGCGGGAGAGATTGCCAGCGAAGTTTCTCTGATCTTGCTGAGAAAGAGGTCGCCCGAGAAAGTTAGCGAATCGCGGTTGTTCAATTGCCAGTCTATGCGTCCGCCTCCGCGGAACGCTTTGTGACCTTCGTTGGCATCGACGCCGGCGGCATCCACAAGCCCCATCCGGGTGAAATACTTTCCGGAGATGCGGTAGTGAGCCGCGTCACCGATTTTTGCGCCGTAACGAATGCCGGCCTGCCCTCGTTCCTGGGACCCGCTGCCGGCCACGATCAGGCCCCCCTGCGTTTCCGCCGCGCTCTTCGTAATAATGCTGATGACGCCATTGACTGCGTTTGCGCCCCACATCGTGCCACCGGGTCCGCGAATGATTTCGATCCGCTCGATGTCTTCGAGCATAAGATCCTGCGCCTCCCAGTAGACGCCTGATGTTTGCGGCGAGTAGATGCTACGGCCATCAATCAAGACCAAGAGCTTGTTGGCAAACCGGCCATTGAAGCCGCGCGCGCTGACGGCCCATTTACTGCCGTCAATCTGTGCCACCTCCATGCCCGGCACCATTCTCAGCAGGTCTGGAATGCTCGTCATCCCCGATCGTCGGATATCTTCCCGCGTGATCACAGTGACGGCCGCGGCAGACTGAAACAGCTTTGCTTCTTTCTTCGAGACTGAAGTGATTTCGATATTCATCAAGTCTTCAAGGCTCGCCGTGGTAAGGTCGGCAGTTGACCTCTGGGCAACCACGCTAGTAGTCAATGCCAAAAGGAAAAGCGCGGAGCCGAACTTCCTCGCGATGCGAATTGTTTTGGGAAGCGTCAGCAACCCGCCGTTGATAGTTCGCTCGATGCCGGTCGCATTTCCAAATCTGGTAGACCTGGGCGTTGCACTATTTTGAGATAAGGTTGTCATTTGGAAATTCTCGGAATCTTCTTTGCCGCCTGGTCACTTAACATCGGAATGTCGTCTTTCCATGAACTCCCGGCCGGTTAAGCGCAGAGGTGGATCTGGCGTTCTTACTGCCCGATGAATTCTCAACCGAAGCGGTTAGGAAGAATGGTGGGGCGAAATAGACCGTGTTGTGGCGTAACACGGGAGGGGTTGGCGTAACTTCAGGCCCGCGCGACGCTTAGCGCTTCTCTTTCCCATGACGGCACATCCTATGCCAAGCGTCGGCCAAGGCTCGGGATTGATACAGCGGCTGGCTAAGCTGCAGAAAGTTCTGGCTTGACGACCGATTGGTGCAACAAGTCCAGGTGAAGCGCCACCGTCTTGTCTCTGATGTTGCGACCGATGCTGACATAGAAGCGGTTTTCGAATGGTACGGGTCCGAACAGCCAGGATTCGGAGTGGAATTTCTTGACGAGTTCAGAGCCGCCTTAATGCTGCGAGTCACATTAAGACTGATTGAAGTCAGACGCTAACCGAAGCTCCTCAATTTCACCCAAAGACTATCCCACGGCTCCCGCGGTCCATTACAAACAAAGATGTTCGGATGGTATGTCGTCTCCTGGTTCTTCACTCCAAAGGCATTCGTCACCTGCCCCGCAGGTTGACAGCGCGTGAACAGGCGATTCAGTCGCTCCTCTGAAAAACCAAGAACAATTACCGTCTCTGGTGGCGGATTGTTGTAACCGCGCAGCCAATACGAATTGACCCCACTAATAGCCTGAGGAAGCCCGCGGCCTGGAC
>JBGSWR010000070.1:0-23971 GCA_041751855.1 Pyrinomonadaceae bacterium | reverse complement strand
GCCCACCTCACTAAAGTGAGGTGTTAATGAGAAGAGAACTTAGCCAACTAGTTTCCTGCGCGCCGAGATTCATCCAAATTTAACTATCAATGCGAATGAACGTGGGAATCATGTGTTACAGCACTAGCCGCACAGGGCACTGGACTATACCTGCAGCGATTAGCTGTCCAGATATACGAAGAAACAAATAGCGTTGAGACTGAAGATTTCTGATTTATACTTCGTTGAAGACAAAGACAAAGCGAACGTCAATTTGGTCGGAATGAAATCAAATAGGCTCGAAAGCGGTTCGAGCCTCGTTGGGGTGATTTCCGTGGATCGTCTTTTTGTCAGTTTCTGAATTGCACAACTCTCGCCCAGCTTCTGCCGTGAGTGGTGTGAGCGCAGCTTTAGGGTTCAGTATTTTTTGTATTCAGGGTATTCTTGCCCACGGCTTGATAAACCCGCATCGGGATTGATTTCCCATTCAGAGCGAAGGAGCCTCATATGCCTGTTGGTAGACTATTCCTCCTCTTCCTGCTTGTTACTGCTTCTGCGCTGAACGCTGCTTCTCAGTCCGGAAGAAGGATCGTAACACCTACGCCGACGGCGCCCATTCAGCCATCACTTAACCCGGAGCCCGAACGCAGGCCCGCCATGCGGCCCTCGCCATTGCTTTTAGTGCCGGAGAGTCTCCGTGACCGCCCAATTAGGTCCCTCGACAGTGGCACCTTTCGACTCGCCGACTTCGCGGGCAAGGTTGTAGTAATAAACCTATGGGCCTCCTGGTGTGGTCCGTGTCGTAGTGAAGTCCCTGAGTATGAAAGAGTACGTAAGGCTTATGCAGAAGGCGATGTTGAGTTCATCGGATTGACAACTGAAGACCCGCGCACTTCGTCTGACAAAGTAAAGAAATTCTTGCGCGATGTTAAGTTCGGTTTCCGGCTGGGTTGGGCTGACCGCGATATGGCACGCACGTTGATGAACGGCAGAAACTCAATTCCTCAGACGTTGGTGATCGATGGTAACGGCCGCGTCGTCGACCATTGGGCCGGCTACGCGCCTGGACGCAGTGGAGAGCGGTTAAAGCGGACGATTGATCGGGCAACACAATAGGCCGGTTGAGGTCATTACCTTGGCTGGAGTACGAGTGGCGCAGGATCGACTATGAGAGTTATCATCCCCACGTAAACAATAGTAAGCAATTTAAATCAGGAGGACCCGTAAACATGCGACACACTTGTGTTTTCGCGCTTGCTCTTCTGGCGGTCATTCTACTCCCCACGGCAAGCTTCTCGCAGAGTGGTCAGACGCCTGGTCAGATGGAGACTTCCCGCGGCGTAGCGGGTGGCGGAGTATTGGTGCCCGGCTGGACCGGAAAGATCGACGCTAAAGAGGAGGCAGCCGGGCTGACCCTCAACAGCGCGAAACTTTTAAAGGACGGTGATGCTTTGCATGTGACCACTGGTCCCGCAGTAACGTACTGGAATCCCGCCAACAAAGGGTCAGGAGACTACACCGTAAAAGCGACGTTCAAAGAACCGAAATACATGAATCTTAATAGCCACCCTCACCCTTACGGGCTGGTAATTGCGGGTAACGATCTGGGGACGGACCAGCAGAGTTACTTGTACTGTGCCGCTTATGGTAACGGCAACTTTATCGTTCGCGGTTTCGGACCTACGCCCTTTCAAATGAATGGCCCCCGTCCCAGTGCGGATCCGGCCGTGAACAAGGCGGCGGGCGTAGGAGAGCCAGTAACCCAGGAGATTGCGATTTCGGTGAACGGCGACAAAGTTGAATGCGCCATTAACAACAAAGTGGTCGCAAGCTACGACAAGTCTGCGCTGGTGACAGCAGGTAAGCTCAAGTCAACTGATGGCGTGTACGGCCTGCGCTTCGCACATAACACCGAGGTCTTCGTTACTGACCTCACTATCACGAAACCTTAGCTTTGACTCGCTTTGAGAAATCGCCGATGAGCCGCAAAAACTTGTCGTGTTGTTGGGTGTGATTTGGTGGGCCCCTTAAATTTACAACTACCTCGTGGTGCCTAATGCCAATTGTCGGGCCAGATCCGAGGCCGTCTGCTGTCGATCTTCTGGGTCCTTCGCCAGCGCTTGCATGATGGCGGCCGATATTCTTCTGGGTATTGTCAGCGAAGGCGCCAGTGGTGGTACCTCATCATATAGATGCTTGTTGACAATTCCTGAGACGGTTTCAGCCGCGAACGGCCGCTCGCCTGAGAGTATTTCGTAGAACATCGCACCAAGGCTATAAACATCTGAACGTGTATCCAGCGGTTCACCCATGCATTGCTCGGGCGACATGTAATAAGGCGTCCCCACTACGGTAACCGTGGGCCATGAACTTGTATCGGCCAATAGTTTCGCAAGGCCAAAGTCAATCAATTTTACACTCTCGAATTCGTAGTCATCATTGGGAGCAGCAACAAGGATGTTCTCAGGTTTGAGATCGCGATGCACAACCCCCTGCTTGTGCGTTGCCCCTACGCCCGCACAGATCCCACGCATCAGCCTCACGGCACGCTCAACCGAAAAGTGCTCTTTGCCGTTCAGGAGATCGCGAAGAGGCGTGCCTTTGACGAACTCCATGACCAGAAAGGCTGGAGCATTGTCGTCACCGGCTTCGCCAAAATCGTGAATAGTAATGACGTTTGGGTGATGTACCATCGCCGCGGCCCGCGCCTCCCTGCGAAACCGCGTGAGCGCCGCGTCGTCTTTAGCGAGTTTTCCCAGCAAGATCTTTACTGCCACATCGTCCCCGATATGAATCCGACGAGCGCGATAAACAACGCTCATGCCACCCTCTCCAAGGCGCGTCGTTAGCTCGTATTTGCCATCTATAGTGTGGCCGATCAGCGGGTCTGGATTGACCAGGCGTACCGTGGGCAGCGAGGCAGCGTAGTGACTTTCGTAGTATGGATGAGTTCCGCGAGGGCCAGGTAAAATAAGCGGCAAGCCGCAGTCAGAACAGAACATCGCGTCTTCATTCAGGTACAGTTCGCATTCCGGACAAAAAGGATAGCGGGCTCGGAGTTCTGCAAGCATCTGATCGAGCTGGTCCTCCAGTACTTCCAAAGCATTCTCTTTTGCCGAAAAACTCCGTAGCCTGCCCTCGATATCAAACAGGTAGTACGCTGGGACAAGGCCCGGCTCGTTGAAGAAGGCATCACGCAGCTTGTGCTCGTTATCAAGCACGCAGGGCTCCGTAAGGTGCAGCTTTGCGATTGCTTCGCGGACTGTTTGGGCATCCTTCTCCCCTTCGGACTGCGGAAGGTGTACGGCAATCACGCGCAATCCATCGCGTTTTCCTCTGTTTCGCAACTCGGCAACCTGAGCGAAATTAATTTTGGAAGTTTGGGAGTTGATAGACCAGAAATGAATCAGTATGGGCCGGCCCTTTGTTTCCCGGTCTATAGATTCGTGGGCATTCGGTGTCGCCTGATTGAGCCACTCAGTGGCTCCTTCGAATGATGGCAGCAGTGAATCGACCTTCATCTGATTTCTGGATATTAGCACGAGCGGACCTGGGCTTGGAGTTTCTGTTGCTCAACAGCAGCCTTCGGCTGGAGTGAGTTCCTTGAACACTGATTCTTAACTCCTGGACGCGTGAGATGAGTGTAGAACCTGGACGCATTGGAACTTCCAGCTCCGGCAAACTCCGTTCGCATTATTCAAAGTAGAAAGACAGATGTTAATATCCGTGTCTCAGTTTACTCAGCGACCTTCCCCCTCGTCGCGCAGGCGACTTCAATGTTATTGACGCTTATTCATAATCCTGGCGCAGGTGACGAAGAAGAGCACAGCGCTGAACATCTTCAAGCACTCATCCATGAAGCGGGCCACACAGTTCGCTATCAATCCTCTGATGACGACGATTGGGAAGATGCGCTCTCTGAGCCGGGCGAACTCGTCGTGATCGCCGGAGGTGATGGAACGGTTGGGAAGGTTGCCAGGAAACTCATCGGCAAAAACGTTCCGATGACTGTGCTCCCAGTTGGAACAGCCAACAATATTGCAAAAACTTTCGGGCTTACTGAAATCCCATTCGATCAATTGGTTGCCGCTTGGTCTGAGGGGCGGATCATGGATTTCGATTCAGGCATCGCCACCGGTCCCTGGGGCACGCGCCAGTTTATAGAAGGAGTTGGTACGGGACTCTTTGCCCGTACAATGTTGCGGTTGGACACTGAATATGAACCGGCGCTTGCCGGAGCAGAAGGGCCGGAAGAAGAGATAGAAGCGGTCCTGCTCGTTCTGAAGCGTCGGTTACAACAGTTCCAGCCTCAGGACCTAAAGCTCACCCTGGATGGCAATGACCTTTCCGGAAATTACCTTCTGTTCGAGGCGATGAATATAAGGTTTCTGGGCCCGAATCTTTTCCTGGCGCCCGAGGCTGAGCCCGGCGACGGGCTCCTCGATATTGTGCTTCTGGAATCGAGCGACAAGCCCGAGTTGTACGAGTATTTATCCGCTCACCTGAACGGACAACTGCGCCCCCCGGGATTGAGAGTAGTCCGCGGCCGGCACTTGCAGCTCATGTGGGAAGGGTTCGACATCCATATTGATGACGAGGCCTGGCCCACAAAGGACTCTGCGGAGAAGGCAACTGGTCTTATTGACGTTAAGATTCTTCCGGGCTCGCTGAAATTTCTCCTTCCAGCGTGAAAGATCGAAATCAGAAAATCGAAGACCTGAGTCTCAAATCAAAAATCCCCTCAGAACTCTATTCCCTGCTGAGCCCGTATGCCGGCGGTAAAAGGATGCTTAACCTCAGTCATCTCCGTAACCAGGTCCGCCGCTTCTATTAGTTCAGCCGGCGCATCTCGGCCGGTTACCACAATGTGCAGCGCGGGCTGCGAAGCGCGCACGGAACGAAACTCTTCAACTACCTCTTCGACCGGCAGCATATCGTAACTGAGGACGTATACCAGCTCATCGAAAACGAGCAAGTCATATTTCCCGCTCCGCAATTTCTCGACGCACAGTTCCCAGGTTGCACGGGCCGTAGCCCTATCCTGTTCGGGATTTTTGGTATCCCAGGTGAACCCGTCACCCATTGTGTGGACTTCAATTCCAAGCTTCTCGGCTGCTTCGTGCTCACCGTAGCGATCGTGCCGAGACTTCATAAACTGAATCATGCAGCAGTTGAGCCCTCGCCCGGCTGCCCGCATCAACAGCCCCAGGGCCGCGGTAGTTTTACCTTTGCCTTTGCCCGTATGGACAATGAGGAGGCCGCGAGTCTGCTCCTGATAGTCTTCCCGCCGCCACTTGTATTTCTTTTCTTTGACTGTCATTGACCAGTAAACAGTCGAACGCGGAGCACTGAATCATCACTGCTCCGCGTCTGAAATTTCATGAACTAAACGACCGGTTCGGAGGCGTCGCCCTGATCGCTCTCACGCAGAGCATCTTCGGTAATGTCTTTGAGGCCGTTTGCGCGCTTCACGGCGCCCTGAAGCAGGTCGACAATCTCTTCCTCAACCTCTTCCCATTGACCTTGAAGAGTGCAACCGGCGGCGTTGCGATGGCCGCCACCACCAAATTTTTCGGCAACGCGAGCTACGTTCACATCACCCTTGGATCTTAAGCTGGTACGATATACACCCGGTGCGCATTCCTTCAACAGGGCGACTGCTTCAACCTCACCCACCGTTAAGGGGTAGTTAACGAAACCATCTGTGTCTTCGTCCGAAGCACCGGCGCGCTCCTGCATGTCAAGACTTTGGCGCATGCAGGCGACGTGTCCCGTTTCATCACGCTTAGCTGTGGAGAGGACTTCGCCCAATAACTGAATGCGACTCCAGGGATAACTCGCAAATACGGCTTCCGCTGTCTTTGCGGGCTTGACTCCGGTACGGACGAGTTCGGAGGCGACCTTAAAGGTGCGCTCAGTGGTATTCGAGTAATGGAAAGAACCCGTGTCAGTAATTAGGGCTGTGTAAACACATTCAGCAATCTCTTTCGTGACCCGAACGCCGGTCGCTTTGCACAGGTTATAGATCATTTCGCCGACGGCCGAGGCGGTTGAATCGATCCAATTAACGGTGCCGAAGAGTGCCGTGGTTGAATGGTGGTCGATATTGACCACGAACTGCTTTTCGAGATCTACCAGTCCGGGACGCGTGATATCCGAGCACTCGATAACGAATACCGCCTGGTAAGGGCGGTCCACGGAAGGAGTTACTCGTACTTGTTTGGCCCCCGGGAGCTGCTGATAAGAGTGCGGAACAGGATCCCGCATTATTACTTCGACATCCTTATCAAGGGCGCGCAACAACCAGTAGAGTCCCAGCGATGAACCCAGACTGTCACCATCCGGGCGAACGTGAGAGGTGATTGCGAAAGTCCGCTTTGATTCGATCACCTCGACCACTTGACTAAGCATCGTAATTCAAGGGATGTAGGGAACTATGAACAGTGAAACAGAGATGCCGGGTCTCGTTCACACTCATCTTTCATCCCTCATCTTTCCATCCTTTCTAGAACTTTCCCATTCCCGTTCGATCTCCCCCAGCAACTTGTCTACTCGTTCCCCCTCCTCCTCTACCCGGTCGCGCACGAAATGTAACTCAGGGGCGCGGGGTAGATTGAGGGCCAGACTTAATTGCTTACGAATGTAAGGCGACGCTTTTCGCAACGCCTTCAGAGCCAACCGATGTTCCTCTTCACCGCCCGCAACAGTGACATAGACGCTTGCGTCTCGAAGATTGGCGGCAACCCGCACATCCGTAACCGTGACCATTGTCAACCGTGGGTCTTCGAGCTCGTATCCGACGATCTGTGATATCTCTTCACGTAAAACATCTGCTACTCGTTCCGGGCGACGCATGGTAAAAAACAGTCGACATTAGGGTCCAAAGCATGGCTGCTTCGACCTGCAGTCTTTTTAAAGTTCAGTTGCAGCAACCTTCTCAACCACATAGGCTTCGATCTGGTCGCCTACCTTTAGATCGTTAAAGTTCTCGAGGCCGATCCCGCACTCGAATCCTTCTCGAACTTCCGACACATCATCCTTGAAGCGGCGCAAGGACGAGATGTTGCCCTCCCAGGACACTACCCCATCTCGGATCAGTCGGGCCCGGGCGTTCCTGCGAATGTTGCCATCGATAACCATCGTTCCAGCGACGGCGCCGATTTTCGGCACGCGGAACACTTCGCGCACGTCTGCCTTGCCAATAATCCGTTCCTTCTCGATTGCTTCGAGCATTCCGATCATCGCGGCCCGGATCTCTTCTTCAACCTTGTAGATGATCGAGTGCAGACGAATATCAACGGCCTCCTGTTTTGAGAGGTCGGAGGCGCGGGCTTCCGGCCGGACGTTGAATCCAATAATGACCACGGCTGACGACGAAGATCCTGCCTGCGTAGCCGAAGCCAGGAGCACGTCGGATTCGGTGATGGCTCCAACTCCCGAGCGAATGACCTTCACCTTGACACGGTCAGTCGAGAGCTTTTGCAGAGTTGACTTAAGCACCTCGACTGAACCTTGCACGTCAGCCTTAATGATAACCAGCAGTTCCTTAACTTCACTCTGGCCCAGGGCCTCGATGCCTCGCTTAGTGGTTTGCAGGAGGGCAGCCTGGCGACTGAGCATCTGCCGCTGATGGGAGATCTGCTGAGCCCTGGTTACGTCGGCGACGACCTGGAAGCTTTCGCCGGCCTGAGGCACACCCTGGAGACCCAGCACTTCGACGGGGGTTGCAGGGGACACCTCGACCACCGGCTCGCCGCGATCGTTGAACATTGCCCTCACTTTCCCGAAGATCTGGCCCACGATAAAAGGCTCATGAGTTCGCAGCGTACCCTGTTGTACGAGTACGGTGGCAACAGGGCCTCGGCCGCGATCGAGTTTAGCTTCAAGGACGACACCGGAAGCCAGTCGCGTCGGGCTTGCCCGGAGATTCAGAAGATCTGAAGTCAGCAGAATCGTATCAAGAAGACCATCGACATTCTGGCGCTTCTTGGCTGACACCAGAACCATCTCGGTTTCTCCACCCCATTCAATCGGATTCAGACCATGCTGAGCCAGTTCCTGCCTTACGCGATCCGGATTGGCGTCAGGTTTATCGATCTTGTTGATGGCAACCACGATGGGGACGTTAGCTGCGCGCGAGTGCTCAATCGCTTCGATTGTTTGCGGCATCACGCCATCGTCGGCAGCCACTACCAGGACAACGATATCCGTGGCCTTGGCGCCTCGAGCTCGCATCATTGTGAACGCCTCGTGACCGGGCGTATCGAGGAAAACAACCCGGCGGGTCTCGGCAGGGTTGTCCGTACTCGGCACCTGCACACTATAGGCGCCGATGTGCTGCGTGATTCCTCCAGCCTCGCCGCCTGCAACATCGGTGGCGCGAATGGCGTCGAGCAAGGATGTCTTGCCGTGGTCGACGTGTCCCATGACAGTAACCACCGGAGCCCGAGGTAATTCTACGTCGTCGGCATCAGTGGCGATGAGTTCTTCAAACTCTTCTTCTGCCACCATCTCTTCAAAAGGAACAAACGCGACCTCATAGCCGAAGCGTTTGCCCAGATCGACTGCTACGTCATCATTCAAAGGTTGATTGATGGTTGCAAATACACCACGTTGTAACAGCAACGACACGACGTCTTTGGGTTTGATTCCCAACTTCTCAGCGAACTCTTTTACTGTTGAACCTTCCACCAGACGAACTGATCTCAGTTCGCCGGTGGGAGCTATATCCATGCGGCCCGCAATTCGATCTTCAAGAGTCTGGACTGTCGGCGGTGGGATGAAATCCCCTCTCTCAAAACGTCCTCCCTTACCTTCTGACTTTCGTCCGGCTCGAGTACTGCCCCGTCTGGATCTCCTCCTCCCGGCGTCGGGGGGCGGAATATAGGTCGTTTGCGGAGTAGGGGTTTCACCAGGTGTCCCAACCCGTTCGGATCGGGACAGCGAAGGCCGCTCTCGGACGCGGGTTCTCTCGACTCGGTCTCGCGGCGCGGCTGGGGTGGGAGGCACTGGAGCTGGCGCCCTTTCGCCTGGACGAATGCCTGCGTTAAGCGCCGCCGCGGTCGGTCGAAGCACCCGAACCTGGCGACCAGGAGGCGGTGCTGTCTTCGATTGTTCTTCGGAAACTTCAGGGGCAGGCATCTCTGGAATGGCGTCAGCCTCCAGAGCTGCAACCAGAGCACTCTCAGGAGATTCCACACTCGGCTCGGTCGCGGCGACTGTTGCTTCGGCAGCCGGTTGTTCGGCGCGGGCGGCCGGAGTCAGTTTCTTTACAAGCCTTGCGGTAGTTAGCGGCTTGGGAGCGGCGGTGGCAGGCGCGGGCGCCTCGCTCACAGGCTCAGAGGCCTCGGGTGCAGTTACGACTTGCGGCGACGGAACGGCCTCCTCTTGAATTTCGACTGGAGGCGGTTCCTCAACCGGACGCGCGGCACGCTTCACGACCTTCACGGTGCGCTTAACTGCCGTCTCCTTCTTGGGGAAGTACTTGTTGCGGATTTTCTCTGCGAGCTCTTTCGAGATGGAGTTCGACGGAACATTCACATCGACGCCTTCGCGACGCACCTCTTCAATGAGCCGCTTGGTGTCGAGCTTCAGATCTTTGGCCAGGTCGTAGAGACGAACCTTCGAGGAAACTGTCATGCACTCCTTCTGGGCGCGGGTAACTCTACGCGCCCTTGCCTCTTCAATCGGTGATTAGGAACCTTCGCTCAAAACCACCGTTGAAGCCTGCGTTCAGAAGTGCAACGCTTGACGGTAGGCTTTGGGCGAGCAGCGAAAAGCACGGGACAATCCCATGCCCTCGCTTGGGCTATTCGGCTGCATCTGGGGAAGCATCTCGCTTCTCTTCGTCATCGCTCCCGGGCGATGCAGCAACTTCGGGTTCGGGAGCTGATGTTGACAGCACTTCGGTGGTCGAGCTTGCCGAAGCAGGGTCCGGGTTAGAGACGAACGCGGCGAACGAGGGTTTCTCCTCGCTAAGTTCGTCAATGTGTTCAATTGCGGCAGCGCCGGTCGAAGTTATGTCAGGCGCGGGAGTGATCGTGTCGGGCCTCAAATCCAATCCCACTTCCTGAAGGAGAATTGCATCTTCCGAAGTTTCCTCGGCTTCAGTCACCGCGACCGGGTCGGCTGACTCCTGGGCCAGCACCTCGGGCTCGGCTGAGAAGGGAACTCCTTTATCAACCGCGTCGTCATAACCTTCGGCAATCATTTCGTCCGATGGCTCCACCCCGCCCGGAGACACTGTTTCATCGAGTTCCACCGAAATAGCATTAGCTTCAAGGGAGCTGACTTCGTCCTCGCCGGTCTCCACAAGCGCTTCACCGGCTTCTCCCTGAAGACTCTGATCACGAATCGCAACTACCGCCTTGGCAGCATTTAGTATTGTTTCAGCCTCGTCCAGACTGAGGTCGAGAAACTCCACAAGGTCGTCAACAGAGGTATGCGCTAGCGCATCGATATCAGAGATGCCATGCTCGGCGAGTGCCTCGGCCTGTGGAGCAGTCACGCCTTCGATTGCCGATAATGGAACGGACTCTCCGGAAGCAATGAGAGCGCCCATCTGTTCGGTCACCTCACGCTTCAGCTCTTCTTCGCTGCGGATATCGATGTTCCATCCAACCAGCTTCGTGGCCAGTCGTACGTTTTGTCCCCGCTTACCGATCGCCAGAGATAGTTGATCTTCGTTGACAATCACTTCCATCTGGCGGTTCTCAATATCGGTGATGCGGACTTGATTGACCTTGGCCGGCGAAAGCGCATTCGCAGCAAAGACCGAAGGTTCGTCTGACCATTCAATGATGTCGATCTTTTCACCGCGGAGTTCGCGGATGATGGCCTGCACTCGAGACCCTTTCATACCTACACAGGCACCCACCGGATCCACGTCTCGTTCGTTTGACATGACCGCGATCTTCGCACGCTCGCCCGGTTCACGCACGGCCGACTTGATTACGACCGTGCCGTCATAAATCTCGGGAACCTCCATCTCGAATAGACGGAGGAGAAGTTCCGGCGAAGTGCGGGAAACTTCCACCTGGGGCCCTTTTGATTCCTTCGAAACGTTATTAATCACCACGCGAATGCGTTCACCCTGGTTCCACTGTTCGCCACGCGATTGCTGGGACCGTGGGAGAATGGCTTCCAGGTTTCCCAGATCGACAATAATATTGCCGCGCTCGAAGCGCTTGATATAGCCATTCACCAGATCCCCGATCTTGTCGATGTATTGCTCGTAGACATTTGTCCTGACGGCATCGCGCACCTTTTGAAAAAGGATCTGTTTCGCAGTTTGCGCGGCGATACGCCCCAATTCTTCCATCGGCAAGGGCAAAAGGAGGGCATCACCCAGTTCGACCTCGTCGCCGGCCAACTCGCGGGCTTCTTCAATCGAAAGTTCAGTGGCGGTGTTAGTAACTTCGTCGACAACCACCTTCGACGCGGATAGCTCGATCCCGCTTTCGGGGTTCCAGTCAACCTGAATGTCTTCTCCAGATTTGAACTGCTTCTTGGCGGCAGCCCGCACCGCCTCTTTCATGGCCTCGATGACGAGATCACGTTCGATGCCTTGCTCCTGGCAAAGCGCTTCGATGTTCTGGGCAATTGATGAACTCATGGGACTTGCTATCTCCGCTGGCTCGACGTCAGCTTTATCCTGCGCCGTTTGAGCCTATTCAGTTGTTGACTGCCTGTTTAGCGCACCTGGGCGCGCTTGAACTCCTCTTCGACATCAATTTCCAGATTCGCTCTGGTAATCGAATCAATAGGGATTCGGATGTTGCCGCTAGTTCGGTCCTCGAATAGTACGTCTTCACCATCAAGCCCGAGCAGGCGACCACGAAAGTTTCGCTGGCCTGCAATCGGACGCTGCGCCTTGACCCTGGCGAACTTGCCGGCGAACCGTTCGTAATCTGCCCGCTTATAGAGTCCGCGTTCGAGACCGGGCGATGATACCTCCAGCGTATAAGCGGAGTGGATGAAGTCCTCTACGTCAAGGATCGTTCCTATGTGGAGGCTCACGTCAGAACAGTCTACGTGAGTTACACCGCCTGGCTTATCAATAAAGATTCGAACAATCGGCTTGTTCTGTGGGCCAGCGACTTCGGTGTGAACCAACTCAACACCGTTTTCGATTGCGACGCGCTCAGCTATTGATTGAACTCGTTCTTCAATCTCGCTCGCTCCCATTCTGAAACCTCCGAAAGCTCTAACGCGCAAAAGAAAAAGTGGGCGCGAACCCACCGGACGAGACCGCCGCGCTTCGAGCAAGCCGTGAATTATACGAGAAGGTCTCCGGGTACGCAAGTTGACCAAATGGGCCAAAATGCCAGAAGGGCAAGGCCCCTTGAAGCCTTTCCTTCCAAGGCAGTTATGCTTATCATTCCTTCATCCCTCCCGGTAAATCCCATTAAGAGTCCCCGGTAGCCGCGCTACGCGACGCCCCCTTGGTCTTCGCTTCATAGGTTTGGAGCTTTGCAAAAGGAAGGGACAATGTTTTTACATCGCAAATTGTTCGAGAGAGCCGGTCCGTTCATTCTGACGCTAGCGCTTTCGGCGCCACTTTCGTTCGCTCAGGAGTCAGGGAGCCGCAAAGAACTGGCAGAGGCCACGCCTGTCTTGTGGCGTGATCCGGGCAACATTAACAGGCGCGATCTCCGCTGGGGTCCCGGTTCAAGCAGGCTTGCTCCCGTGCCGCCTTACCGCTTCATTGAGGAGGACAAGGGTGGGACGTCACCAAAGTTTTCTGTTAAAGACCGGCGGGGAGTTACCTGGGTTGTGAAATTAGGGGAAGAAGCGCCTGCTGAGACAGTCGCCACCAGACTGGTGTGGGCGGTCGGATATTTTGCAGAGGAGGCTTACTTTTTTGATCGGATTAGCGTTCGAAACCTGCCTCGATTATCGCGTGGTACAGAATTCATAGAGAGAAACTCCGTGGTAAGACGCGTCCGCCTTGAACCGCGGCGACAACATATTAAACGTGGCCCACAGTGGGATTGGGACAAGAACCCATTCGCCGGCACGCGAGAGCTCGACGGTCTCAAAGTAATCATGATCCTGTTGAATAATTACGATACCAGACCGGAGAACAATCGCGTCTTCCTTGTGAATAATGGCCGTCGTAAAGAGGCGCACTATGTGGTAACGGACCTCGGCGCGACATTGGGCCGAACTGGAGGCCTGGGTGGACGCCGTTCAAAGAATAATCTTGCAGACTTTCTTTCGACCCGCTTTGTATTAGGGGTAGAGGATGGCGTGGTCAAGTTTGACTACGACACGCGGCCGACCGGGCTGGGGATGTTTTCTATTGTCTATTTCCCTTATTACATGAGTCAGGTTAAGAAAGAGAGATCGATGCGAGGAATCACTGTCGAACATGCTCGCTGGATCGGAGGGCTACTCTCTCAATTGAGTGATCGACAATTGCGGGAAGGCTTCCAGGCAGCGGGTTACAAAGGGTCTATAAGGGAGTCATATGTCAGGGAACTTCGCGCGCGAATAGACCAGCTCAAGAATCTCGGAGGATAGTCTGACGGCTGTCTGCCAAAGTGTGTTAACAACGGGCCCGCGAGTCCGCTGCGAACAATCAACTATCGAATTAACCGAGCCTGGCCTTAACGATCTCGCTCACTGTACGACCATCCGCATTCTTGCCCGCGAGCTTCGACTGCGCCGCTTTCATTACTCGTCCCATATCTTTGATCGATGTGGCGCCCGTTTCCGCAACCGCCGCGGTAACGACGGCCTCGATCTCTTCGCGAGTAGCTGCCTGGGGTAGATAGGATTCGATTACTTGCACTTCGGCCGATTCTTTGTCAACCAGGTCCTGCCGGCCGGCTTTCCCATATTGCTCGATTGAGTCGCGCCGCTGCTTAACGAGTGATCGTAGCAGTTTGACCATTTCATCCTCGTCAACTTGTCCGCCCTTCTCGATCTCCCGGTTCATGAGCGCGGCTTTAACCATGCGCAATGTTGATGTGCGGGCAGCGTCCTGCGCTTTCATTGCGGCTGTCAGATCGGAGATTACCTGCTCTCTCAAACTCATCGCCTGATTCCTCCGTGCTCAATATACAGCAAGAGCAACTCTCGAGTTAGTGCCTGTCACTTGACTCCTTAGCCGGCAGAAGGCGGTCGAAGAGTACGGCTTAGAAAGGATTGATTCGTGGATCCCGTTTTTTGGGTCGGTTAAGAAATAATCCACTAAAAGACACGAAATTAAACGAATGAAACATCACAGAATATCCACTCCATCGCTTCCGGATTTTCTTCACAGCTCTGTCGTTGGTGGTCCTTTTAGTTCTTTGACAGCTACGGTGTAATCGCTGGAATCTTTAGCTCTTTGAACAGGCGTTGCGCCTCCAGCAACTCCAATAATTCAGATGCGATCAACAGATGACCCTTATGATTTGGATGAATCAGTTCGCCAAACCACCCCAGGTTTGCCGGATAAGCAGCCTCGGTCAGTTCAAGTATCTCCAGAAACGGAATCCCCCTTTTTTCGGCTTCGGCTTTGAGAGCCGTGCGGTAACTCGTCATCAGTTGCGCCTCCGGGGGATTCGTTACGCGATCCCGATACGGAGCGCCAATGATGATCAACGGAGTGCCACGTTTCTGCGTGAGGTCGGCGATGGCCATCATGTTGTCGATATACTCTTTCTCTGAGACACGAGGCGCCGGCTGAATTACGGGTGGTACTACGGGTTTTCTCCGGGCTCGTAGCCATTTGGTGGCGTGCGCGAATATCTGACTCTGATCTACCAACCACCTCGTCGTGACAGTAGGCCAGTCTGTCTTGATCGTTTCACGGTCCGGAAAGTCGCTCATGCTTGCGTCGTTCCACCCGAAACTTACAGTCACCAAATCAGGATCAAAGCTTTTGAGATCCCGCCGTAACCAGGCAAGACCCTGATGGCTGGTGTAGCCCGGCACAGCCATAGTGATGACCTCAATTTTCCGACTGTCATTCACTGTTTGTAAGGCCTTCTCGATTAGCGTCGGGTAGGGAAGCGCTGTGCGATCATAATCCGTAGGACGTTCAGGCCACACTGCGGGAACCCGGTATCCAAACGTAACTGAATCCCCGAGACAGACGATCCGAGTCGTCCCAGGTTGTTTCTTATCAATCAGGTAGGCAGACCGGAGGCTTTGTGAGTTAGTTGAGACTACCGTGAAGTCCCAGACGACTCGGTCCAAGTCCGGTTTAAGGCGCCAGAGTAGCAGCGGGTCGCTTTCAAAGATGGTTACTTTTTCGCGGTCTGTGAACTGTGCCTGTTGTTGCGAAGTAACGACGAAAAGATCTAGACCCGAAAGACGCGGCAAGAGCAGTCGCGTACATGCTTCGATTGCCACGAGGAAGAGAATTATTCCCAGATAGATAGTTAGCGCGAACGTAAGCCGGCGCCTCAATGGGACTCTGGGCTTTTTAGTCGAATCTTCCGCTTCAAGATCCATGTTGGTCCAAGTGTCCTGATGGAAGTACAGCCAAGACCTCTTAAGAAAATAGACTTGAGGTTCACCCGCGACCGTTTGAACGGGCCAGATATTCTTGAAGATAACGACCAGTATACGACTCGGGAAGGCGCATAATCTGCTCAGGCGTTCCTATTCCCACCACGTAGCCACCTGCGTCACCTCCCTCAGGTCCCAGGTCGATCAGAAAATCAGCGGTCTTGATAACATCGAGATTGTGTTCAATAACCAGAAGCGATCCTCCCGCAGCAATCAGAGCCCGAAACGCTGATAGAAGCTTGTTGATATCGTCAAAATGGAGTCCTGTCGTCGGTTCATCAAAGATATAAAGGGTTTTTGCTCCGGTCCTTTTTGACAAGTGGGCTGCGAGCTTGATTCGCTGAGCCTCGCCGCCGGACAACGTCGTAGCCGACTGTCCCAGGCGAAGATAGCCTAATCCGACCTCATCGAGAATTCGCAGACGGTTAGTCACCCGGGGTACTTCGCGAAAGAAGGCAATTGCCTCACGAACCGTCAAATTCAGCACCTCCGTGATATTTTTGCCTCGATAACGAACGTCGAGAATCTGTTGCTTAAAACGAGTTCCCTTGCACTCTTCGCAAACGAGCTCGACATCGGCAAGAAACTGCATTTCGACGGTAACAGTGCCGTCTCCCTGGCAAACATCGCAACGCCCACCAGGTAGATTGAATGAAAAGTGAGAGGGCTCAAACCCGCGTGCCTGCCCCTCCCGCGTAGACGCAAATGCTTCACGGATTGCATCGTAAACTTTTATATAAGTGACGGGATTCGAACGCGGCGTCCGTCCAATGGGGGATTGGTCCACCAGGATTACATCATCAACATGCTGACCGCCCTCGAGCTTATGAAACGCGCCAACGTGACCCTGCCATTCTCCGCGTTGTTTCTTAAGACCGGCATAGATGCAATTGTGAATCAAAGTCGACTTACCCGAGCCGCTAACGCCGGTAACACAGACCAGCATATCGAGAGGCACATCGACGTCGATGGATTTTAGATTATGCTCACTGGCGCCACGAAGGCTCAATATCCTTTTTTGAGTGGTGCGACGCTGTTTTGGTTCCCTGATTTCGGCCTCACCGCGAAGATACCGAGCGGTTAGTGAGTTTTCATCGCTCAAGAGACCTTTGAAGCTGCCCTCATAGATGATTTTGCCGCCAAGCTCGCCCGCAGCCGGGCCGATATCGAGAATGTAATCCGCCGCCCGCATCATCTCCGCATCGTGCTCCACGACAAGCACGGTATTGCCGATGTCGCGCAGATTATGTAGCAGACGAATCAGTCGGTCGTTGTCACGCGGATGCAACCCGATTGAAGGCTCATCCAAAACATAGAGAGCACCGACTAATGATGAACCCAGATTGGTGGCAAGTTGAATCCGTTGCGACTCGCCCCCCGACAAGGTCGAGGCCAGTCGTTCGAGGGTGAGATAGTCAAGGCCAACATCCACAAGGAAACGCAACCGCCGGCGAATCTCAAAGAGTACTCTCTCTGCTATGGCTCCTTGCTCTGCCGAGAGCTCTAGCGAGTCAAAAAAGGACGCTGCATCCTTGATCGAAAGAGAACAGATCTCCGGAAGCGTGCGCCCTCCGACCTTAACATCGCGAGCTTCCTGGCGTAACCGGCCTCCCTCACAGTCAGGACACAGGGTGTAGCCGCGATACTTTGAAAGAAACACGCGGACATGCAGCTTGTACTTCTTACTTTCCAACCAGTCAAAGAATCCGCGGACCCCACTCCAATCGCCTTTACCTTCGATGATTGCGCGTCGCTGGGCCTGGGCCAGTTGTGCCAAGGGGATGTCCATTGGGATTTTTTCAGCCCGGCAGAACTGGCGAAGCTCATCCACTGCCCATTCGTGCTGCGGCTTGGTCCAGGGCTCGATTGCTCCCTGTGCGAGACTTAGACCAGGGTTTGGAATAACGAGATCGAGGTCCAGGCCTATCGTATTGCCGAAGCCCTGGCAGGTCGGGCATGCGCCGTACGGATTGTTAAAGCTAAACAACCGGGGCTCTGGTTGAGCATAAGAGGTACCGTCGTATTTGCACTCGAAGTTTTCAGAGAACTTGAAACGCCTTGGATCAGCTTCGACAGTTTGAATGACGACAGAACCCTGGCCCTGCTGGAAACTCAGTTCGAGAGAGTCAACCAGTCGCTGCCGTATGGCTGGTGCAGCTATCAGACGATCAGCGAGCACAAAGACACCCTCGAAATCACGCCGCGTGTAATCGTCGGGTGTCTGAAGTTCGATAAGTTGCCCTTCCGAAAGCAGTCGCGTAAAGCCGCGTTGCATCAGGCTCATTATGTGACCCGTAAGAACTTGTTGGGGCAGAGCCTGACTTTTGCCGCGAGAAGCTCCGACCTTCCGCTTTCCCTGCCCTGAGTGACTGTCCTGGCTCGGCCTGATGTCGGTCAGCCCGGCGGCAGCCGGGAAGAGAACATAGAACCTCGTGCCTTCAGCAAGTTCCTGAAGGATCTGATCAGCGATAGACTCAGGTGAATCGCGCAAAACCTCGCGGCCGCAGACTCGACAGTAAGTCATGCCTACGCGCGCAAACATAAGTCTCAGATAGTCGTAGATTTCAGTCTGGGTGCCGACTGTTGATCGTGGGTTTCGGCTTGAATTCTTCTGCCTGATAGCGATGGCAGGGGCGATGCCGCGGACCTCGTCGACATCAGGTTTATCCATGCGTTCGAGAAACTGTCGAGCGTAGGCTGAAAGGGATTCGACGTAACGTCGCTGGCCTTCCGCATAAATCGTATCAAAAGCCAGGGATGATTTTCCCGAGCCACTAACTCCCGTCACGACAGTCAAACGGTTGATCGGAATCGAGAAGGAGATGTTTTTGAGATTATTTACGCGGGCGCCGCGAACCTCGATTGCTTCTTGTGCCATGTTTATTGTTCGTACTGGGTAGCCACAGAAAGCATTCCGGAGTTACTCAGAAATCCCCAATAATACTCTGAGACTTCTGACACCGCTAGTGAAGCGAAGTGGGGGTCTAACAACGGTTTGGATTAGGCACTCGGGAGGTGATACCGGGTAACAACTTGGTGAACGGAAGCGGCTTTAAGGATTCTTGTTGATGGCTGGTGTACTACTAGCGTTGCCGGTGGCTACGGGCTCACTCCGCAACAGCGACTTCATGCGTGAAATGTTCATATCTCCTCTAATAAAATAGAAGAACCCAAACAGTAATGCCGGGCCGAAAGCCACAACATGGAAAACGATTGAGACCGCGGCCGCCGTTTCACGGCTCACACCAAGAAAAATTAGTCCGGCTGCGGTAGTGGCATGAAATGCTCCTGCCGCGCCTCCTGGGGTAGGCACCAATGACCCTGCGAGGGCCCATCCGAGGACGAAGACCGCTTCGCCGGGGCCGAATGGGAGACCGAAAGCACGAAAGACTAAAAGACTTGCTGTGGTGATACTAAACCAAACAATTACGGTCCAGCCTACAGTTTCGGCGAGCTCGCGCGCATCAACGAGAACGCGTAAGCTGTTGGCCAATTGTTGTGAAAGGTTAATTATTGTTCGCGTAACTGCAGCGGGTATAAAAGGTCTTTTCAAGATCCTTTTCAACAACTCAATTACGGTTTGGCAGTTTCGTCGAAAAAGAATCAGCAGCACGATTCCTATTAACGCGGCCGACAAAAGGACGATTCCTGAGATTCGAACTCGCCAGAGCTCTTCCAGGCTTTTATTCGCAGGCGCGAACCAGAGCAGATTAACCGAAAACAATACCAATACGGCCATCATATCGTAGATTCTTTCGATAAAGATCGTTATGAACGACGAAGTAGGCCGTACTCGAGGATCTCGCATCGTTAAGACTGCCGGGCGAACGACTTCCCCGGCTCTACCAATCAGGAAAACTGCACTAAAGCCAAGAGTCGTTGCGGCAAACAAGTCTCGTAGTCGTGCTGGTCCCAGGGGGACGAGCAGAGCACCCCAGCGAAGAGCCCGGAAGAAGTAAGCCAGAGAAATGATTCCGATCGCCAAGATAAGCAGGTACCAATCCGCATCTTTTAGAGCGAGATGTACCTCTGTCCAGTCTAGCTTTCGCCCAAACCACCAGAGAAGGGCGATTGCCAGCATGCAGAGTGCCCCGAACTCCAGATATCTGCGAACAGGTAATTTCAATTTGTTTTACAGTCCTATTAAAGGCGAGAGACTTAGCAGAGGGCACACATCAAATACAGGCGGTAGCATGAGTTGAAGGCTACTATGATTTGCGGTGTAGGGCAAGAAACAAAGTCGCAATGACTTGTATGCGCCGCAATAGGTTCTAAGAAAGGCAAACCACGACCGCCTGTTATGGAGGAACGGTCGGAGGTTAGTCTGGGTGGAGAAAACCTTCAAGATGGAGTTCAGGCATCCGCGACTTCTTCGAAAGGCAGATCTGGCTGGAGCACCGATCGATCACGAGCCACTACGTAGAGTCGCAATGCGACAGACAGAATGGCGAAAGCGACGACGATCCAGACGATGGACCAAAGGATAGCGGGGATACCTGTGGCATTGGCCATGTTGACGGCATCAGTCGGAACGCTCGTAGCAAAGGGCGTAGAGAGAAAGAAGACAGTCTTAAGATCCAGCAGGGCGTTCAAGATACATTGCACGGCGAGAAAGCTTACAAAAAATGTTGCCACTCGCGGTTTCGCTAACTTAGCAACGGCAACCAGCCCAATAGACAGTCCGACACCAGCAAGTAATGTGAAGGGAATTCCCGAAAGTACACCCCAGGAGAGAATCGGTTTCAGGAAACCATAGACCAAAGTCAAAGACAGAATCACCGCCGCCGACCCGATTAGCACTACCCGTGCAGCAACAGCTCTACGGATTAAAACCAAAAGCAACGCGCCATATCCCATTGCGGCGAGATAGCCAGAGCTTGCCACGAGGATCTGGGAAAAGAGTCCGCCTCGTGTGGTGTAGGTTTCGCCACTCGCGTTCAAGGCGACGCTCAGGCTAGCGACCGAATTGCCGGTAAGCAACGCCGCGATAGCATGTCCGCCCTCATGTATAAACGTGACAAAAAGCCGAAAGGGATAGGTCAATATTTCAGCAAAAGGTATGAACCAAAGCACTATAGAAATACCTGCGGCGATCAGCAATGTGATTGCTTGCGGTCTGGCGTCCTGGGAAATGCTCACTTTCATTTCAACTCTCCCCTAGCCGTTTCGGCTTTAACAATGTTCTAAACGCAAATCAAATTGTTGAAGTTCCATGGGATACGTTGCCTTCCCGATGATAATCACCCGATTTACCACCGGTCTTACTCTCCAGTCGCACCTCGTTGATCGTGATGCCTTTGTCGAGGGCTTTGCACATATCATAGATCGTCAAAGATGCTACGGTAACAGCCGTCAGGGCCTCCATTTCTACTCCGGTGGAAGCGTTAGTCGACACCTCGGCTAGAATCTCGACGCCCGCTTCACCAAGCGTTGCTTGAACGTCGATGTGAGTCAAGCTAAGGGGATGGCAGAGAGGGATGAGATCTGCGGTCCGCTTCGCAGCCATGATTCCGGCAAGACGCGCAGCCTCGAGCGGATCTCCTTTTGGAAGTCGGTGCTTCTTTATGGCCCTAAGCGTCTCTGTGGAGAGCGACACCCTCGCTGAAGCAACGGCGCGACGCGTGGTTACAGCTTTCGCGCTGGTATCCACCATACGTATTCGACCGTGTTCATCCACATGCGAAAGTTCTGCCATAAGATGTTGCTCTGCAATCCGGAGAACTTAATATTAACAGCTTTATTCTTAAAATCGGTCAGTTGAGGGGTCCGGCCTTATCTGCATTCGCTCTTGTACGCAGGCTTCGGCCGGATGAAACCCGAGTTTGGCCAGAACCATCTCCAATCTACGAAAAAAAGCAACTTGCTCAAGCAGGGGGTTTAACCATCCAGCCGTAATGCAGTAGTTCGAGTCAAATGGCCGTGCGTGATGAAGCTCATGATGTCTCCGGCCGAGTATTAGACGGCATTCTTGAAGCACTTGCACCACCCGGCTGGTCCTCTCCGCGTGTGCCCAGCGATGAAATACGTTGGTCGCAACGGTGCCGGCAGCTAGTAGAGTAAGACTCATTGCCAGAATAGCCTTGACACTCGAAACCTCCGAATCAGCGGCGACTGCGTAAAGCAGAACGCTGAGGACCGGGACAGCCAACAAGCAGGAGTTGCCAATGGTTAGTATTAGGTTATGGTTGCAAATGTCGCGGGGGTAAATGTGATGAAGTCGAAACGGCTGGATCAGGCTTCCTAGCACGGCCGTTTTCTCGGAGCCATAAGTATCAGCAAACCAGTGGACTAAGCCAGTGACGAAATCGGCCAGTGCCCAGGTCAAAGGCGCAACAATAAGGAGAGTCCAAAGTTTGCCATGTGCGTGTAACCATCCTATCGCGACGTAAAGATTCGCTACCAGTAGAACCGGAAAGGAATAGGTCATCAGGTGTTCGAGAAACGAGGGGGAAGGGCCTGATTGTTCATCGCCGCTCTCGCCAGCAAGTCCCACGAACTTCGTCCCACCGGCCTGATGCGTCATGTGCCGAGCTATTGAAAACTTGACACAATCAAAGGGAGTCGATTCTGGTTCGATTTCTAGTTGTTCGCTTGCATTCCTCAGACTCAAGCAGATACTCCTGTCCTCTCGAAACGGTACTTGAAGAACTCTAAAGTCTGTTTATCTGGAGCCCTGTATTCTCTTCTGAGAGGCGCGATTTTGCAATGAGTTTTTACTCCACACGCCTGACACGACACTCTGCGCGTTTGATTCCGGCAGCCGGCTATTTACCAAGAAGTGTTGAGGGTTGGCTTTCCCTTTATGTAGGCAGGCAAACGACCCGAACGATCGCCCCGGCCTCATTCACCGGATCTCCCGCAGGAAGATGAATTAAGGCCGAAGCTCGGGCGAATGCGACAAAATCCGAAGAGCCGCCCCACTTTATTGGTTCGGCAATCAACTGCCCTGAATCATTGGTAAAGAGTTGTGCAGGGAGATAACTCTCGCGGTCGGCCGATCCATGCGCAGTCCGACCCAGAATGGCGCTTTTGCAGGTCAGACTGGTCTGATTGGCGCCTTGCATCGCAAGCAGAGCGGGGCGCGCAAAGAGATTGAAAGTGACTGCAACCGACACTGGATTGCCAGGAAGCCCAAAGACTAGTTTGCCACTGGGCAGACGGGCGAAGACCGTTGGCTTACCAGGCTTAAGCGCAACCTTCTCAAAGAATATCTCCGCATTTAGCTTCCTGAGGGCGAGCTTTGTAAAATCGTATGCGCCCATTGAGACCCCACCGGAAGTAACTACTGCATCGGAGCGCTCCGCAGCAATTTCTATCTGGCGTTGAAGCGCGGCTGTGTCATCGCTGCTATGAGTCGGTAGGTCGACTACGGCCCCTGAGATCTCAGCATAGGCGCGAAGAGAATAGTTGTTGGAATCACGAATTTGGTCCTGACCGGGTTTCTGATCAACAGGCACCAACTCGGTCCCTGTGGCCAGCACTGAGACACGGGGTTGTCGCCCAACCATAACCTTCGAGTAGCCAAAGGCTGCAAGGACTGCCATAGCCGCGGCATCGATCCTCATTCCGGCAGTTAGAACGGTCACTCCTTGTTCGATCTCGCTTCCACGCTTGACTATCGACCGGCCACTCGCCACCGTTTCAAATATTTCAACCAGTCCGTCTTTCCCTATTTCGCGCGTAAGTTCGACCTTTTGCACACTGTCGGCGCCCGCCGGAACCGGTGCCCCGGTCATGATTCTCACTGCTTGGCCAGGCTTCAATTCCTCATGCCAGCCTCGCCCGGCTGCTGACTCGCCCACGACACGAAGTCTGATTGGAACACTCTTCACGTCCTCGGCGCGCAATGCATAACCATCCATCTGCGAGCGATCGAATGGAGGAAGATCCGAATCAGCGATAATGGGTTCGGCAAGGAATCGTCCCCGGGCCTCGCCAAGGGCTCTGTGTTCAGAAGAAAGAACCACAGTATGGGCGAGAACCGTTTCAATTGCAGCTTCCACAGAAATCATGCGTTGAGATTCTACCGCAGATTGTCCAAGAAGGAACTCGGCCTCGGGCTGAGTAGCCGACCGGTTAGTTTCAATCCGGAAGGTTGTTCTGCCCAAGGCCGAGCTGTACTAGCGTTTGACCCCTGTATCTGCTTACCTGGGACACGAACGGCACTGCAGAATTAGGGTAGCGAATTCTGAGCCATGCATCACCGGCGCCTTACTGTGCCCGACGGGGATGGAGGGACTAAGGTTGCTCAAGGTAATCTGGACGGGTGCACCAGTATAGGTGCCGGATACAATCGGAGTAGCTAGCGCACTGGGGCCACTATTTTGCTGACTATTGGCGAGCATGCGCTCGGCGTTGCGAATCTCAAACTGGTCGCCGACACGGAGTACGCTGCTTAGGTCCAGGCTGACGGTCTGGCTGCCACTCCAGTTATAGATGACGATGTTGGCCCGGCCGACCTCATACTCATTCGGGTAGATCAATATCT
>JBGSWR010000069.1:0-142179 GCA_041751855.1 Pyrinomonadaceae bacterium | reverse complement strand
TTCGAACCGACAGAAGCCTTTACGGTTCAACTGTCGAATCCATCCAACGCCACCATCAGCGGTGACACCGGGACTGGCACCATCACGAACGATGATGCGGCCCCCAGCTTTGCTATCGACAACGTCACTGAGAATGAAGGTGACAGTGGGACGACCAACTTCGTCTTCACCGTGACCAAGACGGGCAGCACAGCGCTGAGTTCGAGCGTCGACTTTGCGACCCAGGACGGGACCGCTACAGTTGCTGACAACGATTATCAGGCAGCAAACGGAACATTGACTTTTGGGCCAGCTGAGACCTCGATGCAGGTAACGGTGCTTGTCAATGGCGATATCACAGTCGAATCTAATGAGGCCTTCACCGTTAATCTCTCGAACCCAACCGAAGCGACAATCTCCGTGCCCGAGGGCACAGGCACGATCGTCAATGACGACACAGACGTCAGTGTAAGTGTATCGCCGTCGTCGGTTGTTGAAGATGAAGGGACCAATCTCGTTTACACGTTTACCAGAGTAGGGGTCACGACCAATTCTCTGACCATCAACTTTTCAGTGGGCGGAACGGCCACGTTCGGCACCGATTATGTTCAGAACGGCGCGGATACTTTTGATAACTCCAGCGGAACGGCCACTTTTCCGGCGGGGGATTCTACGGTTCCCGTCACGATTGATCCGTCTGCTGACGATCTCGTCGAGACCGATGAAGACGTTGTCCTTACGGTTATCGCGGGTGCAGGATACAACCTAGGCACACCCAGTTCTGCTACCGGGACGATCACAGATGATGAGACCTGCCCGAGTTCGTTCACAGTCAACGACCTTGGTGATACAGGCGATGCGAACCTTGGCGACGGCATATGCGATGACGGAACAGGAAAATGCTCCTTGCGTGCCGCGATCGAAGAGGCCAACGCGCTGACCACTTGTGGGCCCATTAGTACTAACTTCGCAGTCAACGGAACCATCTCCTTGAATGGCACAGAGTTAGTTGTCAATCACGATCTGTTCATTAATGGCCCGACGGGAAGTGCATTAATTATCAGTGGCAGCGATGCCAGTCGGATCTTTACGATTAGTGCCGGTCGGTCAGTAGCGATTTCGAGCCTGACTCTCACGGGCGGTAACGGATCCGCTGGTGATGGTGGCGCCGTCCTTAATAACGGAACACTTACTATCGGCTCTGTAACATTGAGCGGTAACTCGACTTCAACTGACGGCGGAGCAATCAGCAATACCGCCACGCTGACCATTAGCAACAGCACGATCAGCGGTAATGTGGCCAATGGTAGCGGAGGCGGTATCAACAACGCCGGAACCGCAACGCTCACGAATGTCACTATTACAAATAACCGCGCGGATGTTGACAATGACAACAACGGCGTTGGTGGTGGACTTAACATCCTCGGTGGCCAGGTCACTTTGCGCAACACTATAGTGGCCGGAAACTTCAACGATGCCGCACCGGGCACGACCGCGGACGATGTAAGCGGAACCCTTGATAACGCTACGTCATTTAGCAACCTCATCGGTGACGGCACAGCAATGACTGGTGTTAGCCACGCTTCCAATGGCAACCAGGTTGGTACTTCCGGCGCTCCTATCAATCCATTGCTTGGGCTTCTCGCGGATAACGGCGGAGCCACCCAAACACACGCACTGTCACCTGCTAGTCCAGCGTTGGACGCAGGCGACAATTCGTTTGTGCTGAATCCGCCTTTTGACGGCCCGCCTTTCAACGACCAACGCGGACCCGGCTTTGCCCGGATCGCAGATGGCCCGGATGTCGATACTACTGCCACAGTTGATATCGGCGCCTTTGAGGCCCATCCGTCAGTTAGCGACATTGCCGATCAAGTAACAGACGAGGATGTCTCCATCAACTCGCTTCAATTTAATGTTGGTGATACTGGTTTGGGAATCACCTCGATTTCAGCAGATTCAGATAACCCGACGCTTGTGCAAAGCCTAATCATCAACAACGAGACTACCGCGACGCCCGATCTGTCAATCTTACTGAATGCAGATCAATCCGGTCAGGCTACCATTACCGTGACTGTAACCGGCAGCAACGGCCAGAGCATGAGTGATACATTCTTGCTCACGGTCAACGCCGTAAACGATGATCCAACTACAACGGGTGTCCCGAGCGTGAACGTCAATGAAGACAGCGTTCCCACGGTGATGGACCTGGCGAACTTTTTCAATGACGTCGAGGATGGATCAGCTGGTCTCGTATACACCGTTCAGAGCAATACCAGTCCAGGGTTGTTCTCCTCTGTCGGCATTACCGGGACAATCCTGACGCTCGAATATGCTCCCAACGCTTTCGGTGTTGCCGACATTACTGTCCGCGCTTCCGACAGTGGCGCAAAATCCGTTGACTCGACTTTCAGTGTAAATGTCGCAGCAGTCAACGATCCGCCGACAGCGAACGGTCAAGCGGTAGTGACCGACGAAGATACACCAAAGGCCATCACGCTAACGGGTTCTGATCCGGAGAATGATGCATTGACTTTCATCATCGTAACTGGACCCAGCGACGGCGTTCTCTCCGGCGCCGCCCCCGACCTCACTTATACACCGAACCTGAATTACAACGGACCGGACAGCTTTACGTTCAAGGTCAACGATGGTGCTGAGGATTCCGGAATTGCTACTGTCTCAATCACAGTGAACGCGGTTAACGATCTGCCGGTTGCAAATGCTCAAGCGGTAAGTACGGATGAGGATACTCCGGTGGCGATCTCTTTGACCGGCTCTGATGTAGAGACCCCGTCTAACAGTTTGGTGTTCACGGTTACCGCCGGGCCGGCAAACGGCACTCTATCGGGGACTGCACCAAATCTGACTTACACGCCGGATGCGAACTTTAATGGGGCGGATAGCTTTACGTTCAAGGTCAATGATGGCGAAGCAGACTCCGCGGATGCGACCATAGCCATCACTGTCAATCCTGTTAATGACCCTCCAACAGCCAACGCGCAAGCGGTCACCACCGATGAGGACGTTGCGGTCTCAATTACCCTGACGGGTTCAGATGTCGAGACCGCGGCCGGCGACCTAACCTTTACGATTACGGCGCCACCAGCACATGGCACGATTTCGGGCACCGCTCCCAACGTGACCTATACTCCCGATCCAAACTACAACGGAGCGGATACGTTCAAGTTTACCGTAACGGACACGGGTGATGGTTCGGCCGGGGCTTTGACCAGCACGGAAGCGACCGTCTCAATAACTGTCAATGCAGTAAACGATGCTCCCAAAGCGACGAACGACAATTATTCAACACACGAGAACACTACGCTGAATTTGGCCGCGCCAGGTGTGCTGGATAATGATACAGACGTTGAAAATGACTCGCTAACGGCGACTCTTGTTACAGGTCCGTCAAATGCTGCCTCATTCACTCTCAACGCCAATGGTTCGTTCAACTACACGCCAGCGACGGGCTTTAGCGGAACTGACAGCTTTACTTACAAGGCCAACGACGGAGTTGCGGATAGTAATATTGCGACTGTCACCATCACTGTCGACGATGGCGGCACACTTCAGTTCAGTGCAGCGACTTATAGCGTCAACGAGAACGTAGGCGACGCCGTCATCACGATCACGCGAACGAACGGTAACGCCGGTACAGCAACGGTGCTCTTCTCAACATCGAACGGCACAGCCACGACGGCCGACTACACGGCTGTTTCTCAGACTATTACGTTCGACGATGGTGAGGCGACAAAAACGGTTAATGTTCCAATCATCAATGACCTGCTTAATGAGGGCGATGAGACCGTCAATCTGACTCTCAGTAATGTCGGCGGCTCGGGACAACTTGGCAGCCCGGCTACGGCGGTGCTCACAATCGTCGACGATGATTCCCAACCATCGCTGTCGATCAATAACGTTTCTGTGGTAGAGGGAGATTCCGGCACTACTGACGCGGTGTTTACCGTCACTCTCTCCGCTGCCAGTTCACTGCCTATCACCGTCGATGTCGCAACGGCTGATGGCACCGCAGCAGCAGGAAGTGACTATCAAGCAATCCTGAACAACACGCTCACTTTTAATCCTGGCGACCTCACCAGGAACGTAATCGTGAAGGTCATCGGCGACGTGTTCTCGGAGCCCGACGAAACATTCCTCGTCAACCTAACGGGAGCAACCAATGCCACCATTAGCGATGCTCAGGGTGTTGGCACAATTCTTAATGATGATGCAGCTGGTGGGACTATCAGGTTCCTCTCCAATACGTTCAGTACAACCGAGAGTTCAGGCTCTGTGACGATTACCGTAGAACGCGGCGGAGACACGACAAGCGCCGTCACAGTTGACTACGCAACGGCTGATGATAGCGAATCGCAATCTGCAGTACCCTGTTCGACCGCTAACGGAATAGCGTCTTCACGTTGCGACTTTACCTCGACACGGGGCACTTTGAGATTTGGGGAAGGAGAGACCTCCCGGACCTTCACTGTGCTGATTTCTCAAGATTCCTATGTTGAAGGTCTTGAGCTCTTAACGCTTACACTGTCAAATCCCACAGGTGATGCCGTGCTCGGCGCCCCCTCTAGCGCAATGTTAGAGATAGCCGACGATACAACAGAGTCAACTACCAACCCGAACGATGATGCAGCCGATTTCGTTCGGCAACATTATCATGACTTCCTAAATCGCGAACCAGATCCGGATGGCTTTGCGTTCTGGACCAATGAGATTGCGTCTTGCGGCTCGGATATCGAATGTATCGAGAATAAGCGCGTCAACGTCTCAGCGGCATACTTCCTGTCGATAGAGTTCCAGCAGACAGGTTACCTTGTCCATCGCTTTTACAACGCCGCTCTGGACAGGCCAAACGGGCTACCGCGTTTCCTGGAATTCTTACGAGATACGCAGGAAATTCGCCGGGGCGTAGTTGTAGGAGCATCAGGATGGGAGGCCAAATTGGAGGAAAATAGGGTCACCTTTGCAGACAACTTTGTCTTGCGACCGGAGTTCATCGCCCTCTATCCGTTGACACTTACCCCAACCGACTACGTGGACGCCTTGTACCTGCATGCTGGGATTAATCCGAGTGACGCTGAGCGGCAGGCGGCTATAGATGAATTCGTTAGCCCGGATGGTGCTCGGGGGCGGGTATTGCGGCGTCTCTCTGAGAATGAAACGCTCCGACAACGCGAATTCAACCGCGCATTCATCTTGGCGCAATACTTTGGCTACCTTAGACGCAATCCTGACGATGCTCCAGATGGTGATTTCGCTGGATATAACTTCTGGTTGGATAAGCTAAATCAATTCAACGGAAACTTCGTGCAGGCCGAGATGGTTAAGGGCTTTCTCATCTCAACCGAATATCGACACAGATTTGGTCAGCAATGAGGTGGCGAAACCTCGAGACCAGTCTCACCGATTGACCGCGGCATTGGTGCTGTCTTTCACCGCGAAGGACAGCACCGGCTGCCTCAGTGTTATAATTCACCACACCAATAAGCGAACGACGCCGGTGGTGAGGTTCTGTTCTAATGACCCCGCCAGATGTAACTCGGATTCTGGAAGAAGTGCGACATGGCGACAAAGATGCGCCGGCCCGCTTAATGCCGCTCGTCTATGATGAACTGCGCCGGCTTGCCGATCATTATCTACGTCAGGAGCGATCCGACCACACACTCCAACCAACCGCCCTGGTCCATGAAGCCTACCTCAAGCTTATTGACCAGACGCGCGTTAACTGGCAGAACCGCGCCCATTTCTTTGGTGTTGCCGCTCAGTTGATGCGTCGCATTCTGGTTGATCATGCGCGACGGCATCTCGCATCAAAACGCGGTGGCTACCAACACAAACTTTCGCTTGATGAAGCCGTTGGTTACAGAGAGCAACGGGACGTCGATCTGTTGGCCCTCGACGATGCTCTCAATACTCTCGCAAAGCTCGATCCCAGGCAAAGTCGCATCGTCGAATTGCGCTTTTTGCGGGGCATTGGCTCGTATTCCTGGGACGAGCACGATGCAAGAAAACCGGGCTTCATTGAGTTTTCGAGAGTCTTTACTGGCCGACGACCGAGAAAGCCCAACAACTCGCCGCGATATTGCCCTCTTATACGAAAAGTTCGGGCAACTGTATGCTGATCTTTTGACCGATCGAGGGGCTTCCGCTGACAGGCAGATCGAGCGAGCGCGGCAGGCAAAAACTTGGTTTCAGCGCAGCCTTGATGTCTGGCTTGCACTCCAGGCCGAGAAAGCCCTAAGAGGCTCTGAAGTAGACAAAGTGGCTCAGGTTAGAGACAAGATTGGGAAATGCGATACATTATTGGCCCGCCTACCAGGTCCCGTCTAATATTCCGCATTTTTTGCGAGCCCCCGCTCGATTGACATCTGGGATCGATAGATTGACTATTTGCTTACGGTAGGATTCCACTTGCGAGAACCCCCTTTTTTAGGTACTTCTCCATCAAGCGCAGTTCCGCAGAGATGATTCGCTTCGCTTTGCTGGTGAGGATGGAGAGCTGACCACTTTTGAATGGAGGTAGACGAGATGAAGGTGGAAGAAATCATGACGTCCGATCCGGCTTGCTGTACGCCGAAGAACACTCTCAAAGACGTTGCTCAGATGATGGTCGGTCACGACTGCGGCGAGATACCGGTTGTTGAAGACAAAGAGACCATGTTGCCGATAGGTGTAATCACCGATCGCGATATCGTCTGCCGCACGGTTGCGATAGGACTCAACCCTTTAGAAATGACAGTTGCCGACTGCATGACCAAACCTTGCGTGACGGTCACTCCGGACATGTCTGTGGAAGAATGCAGCGGGATTCTGGAGGAGAACCAGATTCGCCGCGTGCCGGTAGTGGATGCAGACGGTTCTTGCTGCGGAATAGTGTCACTTGCCGACATTGCGCTGCATGCCCGTCAAAAGATTGTGGCCGAAGTCGTCAAAGAAGTATCGGAGCCAACCGCTGCCGCATCGGCCGCTGGGAGGTAACAAACCTCATCATTCGTGCTGCTGGTAAAACCGATAGCTCGACATCGGTCTTGAATGTATCTACACCCCGCGCTGTTATACGTCTGTGCTGGCTCGTTTGTGAGACTCGCGAACGTAAGAGTTAGAACTCGATATTCTCAATCACCAGGCAAGGTATCAGGTTTTTAAGCAAAGGAGGTGGTTTCTTTGAAGAGATTTAACTGGCCCGTCTGGGCAGGCTTTCTACTTACGGTGATAGCAGGCTTGAGCTTCGCGACGGTTTTTGTGTGGTATCCGGTTACTCGCGATTTCCCCTGGGCCAATTTGCTGCTCTTCGCAATTGCGATGTCATTCCTGGCGGTAGGAGTGCGACGTGCCTTTGCGCCCGGACGACGCATGGGATCGAAGGTCCTGGCCGTATCTTTAGCCACACTGAGCGTTGCCATGCTTGGCCTTTTTGTGTTTGCAGCATTCGTTCTGGCGCGCTGGCTACCCAGTTCGGAAGCAGCCCCGAGAGTAGGTCAAAGCGCACCTGAGTTTTCTCTAGCCGACAGTAGCGGCAAGCAAGTATCTCTTGCGGAGCTACTTGCTATGCCGATCAATGGAGGCGTTACCGGTGGGGCAGAAGCGCAGACGAAGCCCAGGTCCGTCCTTCTGGTGTTCTATCGGGGTCATTGGTGACCCTTGTGCCACTCCGAGTTGCGGAGTATTCAACGTAGCCTGAATGAGCTTCACGAAGCAGGGGTACGTCCAGTGGCTATCAGTGTAGACCTTCCCGAAGTTTCCCATAAGATGAAGGAACAAGCCGGGTATACATTTACATTTCTTTCAGATCCGAATGCCGAAGTGATCCAGCGTTATGACCTGGTCCACGCGGGGGCTGGCGAGAACGGCCAGAACATTGCGCGGCCAGCTGAATTTCTGATCGACTCAAAGGGCGTCGTCCGCTGGGTAAACCTTACCGAGAACTACTGGGTCAGAGCCCGCCCGGAGCAGATTCTCGAGGCTGCGAAAGCGCTTCCCTAGAACGCGGTGTCGATCTGGCAGTCGCACGTTTCTATAACGACAGAGCGCCTGGTTAAGCCGGTTTGTGACTGGCCGCGCTGGCAAACGACATCAAAAATAAAGCGGACAAAGACACGGAAGCTGGCGTGCTGCCGGACGAGAAGCTGCTTACGGCGATGGGGAAGAATGATGAAGAACTGGTTAAGAGAAATCTCCCCTTTCGTCAATGCTGATCAGAGACAAGCCAGTCATCATTGCCATCGGTACCTGGACTTACGATCGAAAGACCGAGGTTCGTTTATGAACTTCGACTTGGCACCCTCGACAACAGCCGAGTCCGATGTATAAAATCTCCAGCTTTGCCGATGAATCCAAGCGTAGAGACTCCCGGAGTGGGTACAACGTCCCCCAAAGCTGAGCATGACATTGACCGGCGCGTTTTCCGCACGATGGCGCTGGCGGTGGCTGTCGCCGTTTTAGCCAGCGTCGCATTCGGAGACTGGCGCGTGACAAGCGGCTTGCTTCTGGGTGGCCTGCTGTCGCTGCTCAATCACTACTGGTTGCGCACCTCAATTGCCGCCGCTTTCAACCGTGCCTTCCGTGGTGGCCGGCCGCGGCTCACCATGGCCCAATATGTACTGCGGTATCTAGTGGTTGGCATCACAGTATTCGTATTCTATAAACTAAATGTAATCTCATTAGTGGCAACGGTTGCGGGCTTGTGTAGCTTCGTCGTTGCCCTGTTTGCTGAAGCGCTTAGAGAGATCTATTTCGCAATTATCCATCGAGAGGAAATCACTTAATGTTCTTGTTGCTTGCCAGCGACCATACTCCAATTATTGTCAAGCTGGTAAATAAGTACTTCGGGCACTGGGCCCATGAATTTCAGATCAAGTACACGCGTCCCTTCTGGGTCTGGTTCTTTGCGAAGTTCAACACGACCCCTGACACGGTATTCGGCCCATACACATCTGAGAACGCAATTCCCTGGTACACAGTAATGTTTGTGATCGCCTGCATTCTCAGTGTTGTCGTTATCTGGTTTTTGAAAGGCAGGCTTTCGTCGGATGATCCAGGTGCTGGACAACAAACTCTTGAAGTCGGTGTGCTGGCGGTGCGCGACATGCTGGCGGACATAGTGGGACCACACGGACTGAAGTATTTCCCGATTGTCATGACGTTTGCTGTGCTGATTCTGATTTCGAATCTCATGGCTTTCGTCCCACTCTTTCTGCCACCGACCGCTTCGACCAGCGTGACCTTCGCCCTGGGGATAACTTCATTTGTTTACTACAACTACATAGGCATTAAGGAGAATGGCTTATTCGGTCATCTAAAGCATCTGGCTGGCCCGATCTGGTGGATCGCGTGGTTGATTTTCCCGATCGAGGTCATCAGCAATTTCATTCGTCCGTTCTCGCTAGGCATTCGTCTTTTTGGCAATATTTTTGCGGATGAGCAGGTAGCTGTGACTATTTCCGGGCTGTTTCCACCCGTTACCTACTGGGTGATTCCCGTTCTGCTAATGCCGCTCGGCCTGTTCGTTTCATTTATTCAAACTTTCGTCTTTGTCCTGCTTTCACAACTGTATCTCAGCGAGGTTTCTCATCCGTCGCATGAAGAACATGAGCACGGCGAGGACGAGGTTCCCGAGCACGTTCATCCGGACTCAGACGCCATGCTTGCTACGAGTTAATTGCAGTAATAACCCAGACGTGTTCGAGCGGCGGGGGCAAGTGCGTCTCCGCACGTTGACGCGAAGAGTGAAAGGTCGGGTGCTAATAACCGCAAAGAGTTCTGTTGGACCAGATTATTAACGTTTTGTAGCAGTCGAGGTCTGTATCGCAGGAGCGCCGTTGTTCGAGGGGCGGTGGATACCGGATTCAGACGACATCATACCTTCCAACTTAGCTTAGCGCGTTGGTTAGCTAGCTCCGAATTTCTGACGCCAGAGCTTCAGAAGGAGAGTTCAAATGATCAGAAAAGTTAACTTGCTTATGTTTGTCGTTTTTGCCGTGCTGTTGACGGCGATGCCAGTCTTCGCTCAGGAGCAGGCAGCCGCGCCTCAAACCGGTGCGGGCCTCAGAGCGATCGCCGCAGGCATCGGTTTCGCAATCGCAGTGTTTGGTGGCGCGCTGGGGCAGTCGCGAGTTGCCGCTGCAGCCGTGGAAGGGGCGGCGCGCAATCCGGGCGCAGCGGGACGTATCCAGACGATGATGATCCTGGGCCTTGCCCTAATCGAGTCGCTGGTGCTCTTTGCGCTACTCGTAGTCTTTACGTTGTAGTCGTTACTCACTACAGATTCCTCCTTTTTATAATGCGAGCCGGGGGTTAACCCCTGCTCGCATCTTTTTGTGATCTTTGCCTGTCATTTCAACTCGTGCTAGGCTGACACCTACTCTTCCCTGAGTTACGAAAAGAGGCTAACCCGGTAGATGAAAAGATGTCCGCAATGCGGAAATGAGTACTCGGATACGACTACGCTGTGTTCGGTCGACGGCGCAGCGCTAGAGCAGGCCACGGATAGCCTGGTTGGTCAGGTCCTCGCTGAAAAATATCGCATTGATGAGCGCCTCAACGAGGGTGGCATGGGGACTGTCTATCGCGGCACCCATGTCCTGATGGATAAGACTGTAGCCGTCAAGGTCCTCCGTCCCTCTCTTGCTGCCGATCAGAAGATCGTGGCGCGCTTTTCCCGCGAGGCACGAGCCGCCTCCCGAATCTCCCATCCCAATGCCCTCAGCGTTACAGACTTCGGCGAAGCCGAGGGTGGCATCGTGTTTCTCGTGATGGAATTTTTAAGCGGGGAAACACTAAAAGAGGTCATCCGCCGAGAAGGGCCCCTCCCGCTTCCCAGGATAGTTGAGATCCTCCGCCAGGTCGGCGGCGCCCTGGACGCCGCCCACTCGCAGGGCGTGGTCCATCGCGACCTGAAGAGCGAGAACATAATGTTACTTGCAGCTAACGGCGCCGACTACGCCAAGGTGTTGGATTTCGGCATCGCGAAGATCACCGAACGTGAGGGTAAATACGATCCTGCTCTTACTGCTCCAGATCTGGTTATCGGTACTCCCCAGTACATGTCTCCGGAACAGTGCTCACAGTCAACCGAGATCGACGCTCGTTCAGACATCTATTCGCTAGGCGTGATTCTTTTCGAAATGCTTGTGGGACATGTCCCCTTCACAGGGGAATCTCCGACCACAATCATGTTGAAGCACATTCAGGAGCCGGTCCCTTCAGTGCTGGAAGAAAGACGGGATATTCCTCCGGTGGTAGGCCGCATCGTGTCGCGGGCGCTCGCGAAGAGACCGGAAGAACGGTATCAAACCGTTTCAGAGTTTATAGAGGACCTCTCGATCGCTGGCGGCATGCAACCAGCTTTCATTCCTTCCGCTTCCGTTGCTGGAAGCTCTGAGACCACTCCAGTAAAGCCTGCCGAATTACCGCTCGAATTGGATGAGGAAACCGTAGTAAGACCGAGACAACAACTCTCTGCCTCCGTGCCAAGTAGTGGCATCGCCCGGCAGAGAATGCCGCCACCTAGGAGTTTCTCGCCCTGGAAGATTATGATCCCGTCCGCTGCCGGCCTGCTCGTTGTCTTTGCTGTGATTTATGCTTTCACCGGCAGATCTGAAGCGCCACCAGCGATTGAACAAACTCCAGCCTCGACATTAACTGCCGATCCAAATAGCCGTGCGGTTGAGCCTGCTCGTCCTCCGACAGGAAAGGACGAAGAAGGAATTACATCATCTTCAGCCAATACCAGTAAGGAACCGGACGCTAATGCCAACGCAAATCAGGAGGGTCTCTTACCGCCACTTCCGGGCACGGAGGATGTTGCGCCAAATGCCAATTCCGGCGCTGAAGAAGAAGAGAAGGGGAACACGAACGCTAATCGCGCGTCCCCGCTTCCATCACCGTCGAAGCAAATAAAGACTGAACAACCTGTCCCGAGCCCCGGCGAAACGACCGCGCCCGCAAAAGCGAGTCCTACTCTGCCACCGGCCAAGGAGCCACCTGGTTAAGGTTCTAGCCTGACCTTCGCCGCGTTCAGAACAAGAGTTCGAAGCGCAACCTCATTGTCAAATATCGGCTCTATCTCGAGAACCACAGTTGGTATGTCAAACTTAAAACTATGAAGTTTGACCGCATCTTTCGCTGTAGTGAATAACATCTTTACCCCTTCCTTACGGGCTTGCGCTGTGATCGAGTCGACGTCCTCGCGGGTGTAAACATGATGGTCCGGGAATACCCGTTCCAGTATTGGTTCGTAACCTTCCCGCTTCAGATGGCTGAAAAACGCGGCGGAGTTCCCGATGCCACAAAAGGCGCCTAAGGGCTTGGCAATGTTCCCGGCAACCGTGGTTGAAATCTCGCCAGAGAGAAACCTCAGTCCGGTTGTTCGCATCGATGATGTGACGATCAATGGCCTCTCTGAGATTGCTTCAATTGTTGATCGCAGAGGCTCGACACTCGCCACGTGATCTGCCCTGGTGATCACAACGCTATCTGCACGCCTAAGCCCGGAGAGTGGTTCTCGCAACCTGCCATATGGTAGAAGTTTGCCACCACCCCAGGGATTCGTTGCATCTATCGTCACGATGTTTAAGTTGCGAAAAAGCCGCAGGTGCTGAAATCCATCGTCCAGAACAAAGACCCTCGTGCCGAGTTCCTCAATGGCCCATTGGCCTGCAGCGAACCTGTCCGGGTCACAGATAACTGCCGTTAGTCCAAGAAGTTTCTCAGCCAACATAAAGGGCTCATCGCCGGCTCGTGTTTGATCGGCGAAAATCTTTGTGCCATCAGATACAACTACGCGGGAAGCGGGTATTGGGCGACCGTACCCGCGCGTGAGAATGCAAACCTTCTGACCCGCGGCCGCTAGCGTGCGACATACCCATTCTACGATTGGGGTTTTTCCAGTTCCCCCTGTAGTGATGTTGCCGACACTGATCACTGGCACGTTCAGCCGTGACACGCGTATTACGCCCTTCTCAAAAAGGGAAAGACGCACTCTTGTGGCGATGCTATAAAAAAGACTAAGGGGCGGAAGGAGAACTGTTGTGAGAGGCTTCATGCGAGCGGCGCACTTTCGATGGAGATTTGGCCCACCGGGGACCTTGTCGCCTGCTGGTGGTCAAGCAATGGCGTGAGCATTAGTACCGTTCGCGAGGTGGCTCCAAGATTCTCTTCCATCGTCATCCTGGCCCGCTTTCCCATCTCCTCTCGCTGTCTTCCGTCAGCGAGTAATTCAGAAAACCGCTTTTCCACCTCGCTTGCCGCGTCGGCTTCTGAAAGCTGACTGAGTTGCTGAACCGCTCCAGCCTCAACAAAAGTTCTAACGATTTCAGAGAAATTGTAAGTGTGAAAGCCAGTGATAATGCATGAGCCAAACGCCGCCGGTTCCAGAATATTATGACCGCCAGTTTTAGCGATGCTACCTCCCACGAACACGATTGTAGCCAAAGAATAGAGCGCGGGGAGTTCGCCGATAGTGTCAAGTAGGATTACGGCCGCAGTTCGGTCTACCTCGGTTTCAGCTTGGCTGCGTCGAGCCCACGATAACCCCGCACCATCGAGCAAGGCCGCAATCTTTTCGAAGCGTTCCGGATGGCGAGGCGCGAGGATGAGTCTCACCGAAGGATCCTTCAGCCGGATCTGCATGAATGCTTTGAGAATTATCTGCTCTTCAGGAGCATGAGTGCTTGCCGCCAGAATCACAGAGGTCTCGCTTCCCAGCGCAAACCGTGTCTTTAATTGGCTTGTAACCGGGCTGGTTACCGGCATGGCACCAGCGTCAAATTTAAGATTTCCGGACAACCCGATCTTCTTCGGCTCCAATCCGAGGGCCAGAATTCTTTGTGCGTCTGCCTCAGTTTGCATAACTGCTAAATCCAGACTTGAAAGCACGTGCGCAATAAATTTCTTAACAAACTTGTATCTGCGGAAGGAAGTTTCAGAGAGCCTACCATTAACGATAGCAACAGATATCTGGGATCGCCGGCACTCATTTAAGAAGTTAGGCCACACTTCTGTTTCCATCAGAAGCACGGCGCGTGGGTTGATTTTTTTTAGAGCCCGGCGGACTGTCCAGCGCCAGTCGATTGGAAAATAGAAGATTATTGCCGCGTGCCCCTTAAAGACCTCACGGGCGACGCTTTGGCCAGTTAACGTGGTCGTTGAAATGACTACTTCGAGATGTGGGAATTGTTCGCGGATTGCCTCCACCAACGGGCGGGCCGCCTGGGTCTCACCGACCGACACGCAGTGGAGCCAAACACGCGGTCTTTCAGGTACTCCAGTTTCAGGCAGGCTACCCAGACGCTGACGGACGCCCGCAATGTACTTCCCGTGGCGGACTCCATCTAGAAGAAAGCGCGGCAGGAGAATCAGTAAACCGAAGGTAAGAAGAAAACTATATAGTGAATACATAGTGACGGCTGCAATGGCAAATAAGTCCGGCGTAATCCTTATTACCATGTGACCGATCACATATCACAATCACTTGGCGCGTTCGATGTACCTGGCTTCGGAGGGGGCTACGCGGATGCGGTCACCTTCGTTAACAAACGGTGGCACTTGAATGGTAATGCCGTTTTCAAGTGTCGCGGGCTTGTTAACATTGGACACGGTCGCCCCTTTCAGGCTCGGTTCGGTCCGAGTCACTGTTAGCTCCATAGATGGCGGCAATTCAACCCCGATTGGTGATCCATCATAGAATTCTGCCTGAATTTTGACGCCCGGTGTTAACCACGCTGCAGCATCGCCCAAATCCTCTTCACTGAGTGCTACCTGTTCGTAATTCTCGGTGTTCATGAAGTGGTGGTGAGAGCCGTCGGAATACAGGTACTCCATTTCATGTTGCTCGAGGGAGGCTCGCTCCACGCTGTCTGCGGAACGAAAGCGATGTTCAAAGGATGCGCCCGTTAGAATGTTTCTTAACTTCGTTTGCACCATCGCCCGGAGATTCCCTGGTGTGTGATGTCGAAACTCCATGACTTTGCAGGGTTGTCCCTCGAAAAGAATAACCATGCCACGTCTAATTTGAGTTGCAGGTATAGCCATAAGTCAGATTTGAGTCTCCGTCATTAATCGGATTAATGCCTTGGTAGATTTGTAGGTTTGTTAACCGTTGGAAAACCAAATAGTCTAGCCAGAGTTCAGCCAATCTGTCCAGTGCGTGAAAATCAAGCAAAGCGCACAAGGATGCGTCGATGGGTTAGGATTTGTAGCGCTGCCTTGTCAGAAAATGCAAGAAAAGACGGCCTTCTCCGAAACATAAGAGCTTCAGAGATGGCCGCCCTTCTTTGAGGAGCCCACCTACCTCGATTGAGTTAACGTCCGACCGGCGAAAAGGTTCCAGGAAGAGTTATGCAGCACGGGTTCGGGGCACCCGCCGTGACCGAGCCGCGCGTTCGAGCCACAGTTGTGCGTCCTTGTATCGTGGAAAGCGGCGCTCGTCGAGTCGAAAAGCTGAGGTGTGGTAGTACCGTCGTCCCTTAATTAGCCGGGCCGGGTGTTTGATGTGCAACATCTCGTGGTAAAGGATGTACTCGACGAACCACTCGGGAACTTCAGTGGAGTCGAGGGTCTTGCTGACTGTGATCGTGTCATAAACGCGGTCATGGTGACCGAGGATACTGCGGGTTTTTCGTTGCGACCATGTAAGCGTGGGTTTTTCCAACTGCCCTTCAAAAAAACGCCGGTTTAATTTTGCAAACATTTTTTCAAGATCGTAGACCTCACCTCTTGCAGATGAGATCATTTTTCTGCCTCGCCTTCGGCGGGCGATATCCGAAGAACGCATTACTTCGGGGGCCAATGAGTAATCACGATAGGCTCGGTCATGAACATCCGGAGCTCTTTTTCCCAGCAATCTAGCAACGAGGATGAATGCTAGCGCCCGCACAACATCCGGAGGAGCGTCTTTACATATATCTGAGAGGCGAACGTAGACGCGTCCAGAGCGCAGACGAATTGTATGGTGCAGGCCAGCATATGGGTAGAACCGCACTTCAATGGCTGGCAGCGTGCGATTTCCTCCCAAATGGCGGAAGGCGTCAACGAAAAACTTCTTCAGTTCATTCATAGCTGCTCTCGCAAAGGGTCTCGAGCAGATGCCGCTGAAAGTTTGGCCAATGTGGGGTTGAGGAACGGCCTTGTCGCTCAAAGTGTGAGACCGTGAGCCGCCCAGACAGCACAGGATCGAGTGCGACCATCTTAAGTAGCCACTTTGCGGCACGTCAATCGATTTCGGACAGATCCCCCTAACCCATTGACTTTCAACAGACTTGGCGATTTCCCGGTCGCGGCCATTTTCGCCCCACTTTATGGCTAGCCTCTAAGCCCTTCCCTGTCAATAATTTACACAAGTTCTAAGACTTTCCTTCAGAAAAAACTCGTTAAGTATTTGGCGGCTCTCGAATTATGTTGTCAAGGCCCGCTATTTCATTGTTTGCAGGCTGCTTCAATAATCATTTATACTGCCGCAGGCTCGCCATTCTGCGGCTTTCCTTTTATTCAATGTGAGGTACCTTGGTTGGCCGCAAGGCCCGAGGTAAAAGTGGGAATTTAAGCAGGGTATGATTAGCATCTGATGCCCCGTCGCAGCTCAAACCTTCAATCCGTCGAAACAAATCCTGACTCGCGCGCGCAAGCTGTCTTGGCAGCCGTAATAAAGGAGCACCTTGTCACCGGCGAGGCTGTGGGATCGCGTGTGCTTTCTGAGCGCTTTTCACATGGCTACGGCTGGAGTTCTGCGACTATCCGAAATGTGATGGTGCAACTTGAGGAAGGGGGCCTTGTCGAACAGCCGCACACGTCAGCAGGCCGTGTGCCGACGGATAAGGGCTATCGCTTTTACGTCGATCACATGCTTGGGAAGGCTCGGCTGTCACGTTCTGATTTGAAAGCCATCGAGAGTTTCTTATCACCGGACGGTCCGGATTTGCCCCAAACCCCAGAGCGGTTGATGGAACGCACTTCCCATGCTCTCTCCGCATTGTCGGAAAACGTGGGTATAGTTGTAACGCCCTCGCTTGCCGAAAATCTGCTAAAGCACATTGAGTTTGTTCCACTCGCTGATAAGCGAATCCTGGTTATCCTGGTATCCGCTTCAAACATTATCCATAACAAGATCATACGAGTTGAAAATAATCTTACGCCGGAAGAACTTGAGCGTACGGCCCGTTATTTGAACACAGAGTTTAGCGGCAAAAGTCTGATTGCAATTCGGGCCGAGATACTCGAGCTGATGCGAGAAGAAAAAGCGCTTTACGATCGGCTATTGCGAAACGCGATATTGCTTTGTGACATGAGTCTGGAGGGGGAAGAAGGAGGTTCCGCCGACGTCTACGTTGATGGCGCTTCAAATATCCTGACGAAGCCGGACTTTGTTGATTTCACCAGGATGCGTGAGTTATTTCGCACATTCGAGGAGAAGTCACGTTTGATCCAGATCCTTAACGAGTGTGTCTCTCGTGACCAACCGCAGTTTCCGGGTGAAGTTCATGTGGTGATTGGTCGGGAGCACGCAACACCTTCAATGCAAAATTGTGCTCTAATTACTGCTCCGTATCGCATTGGATCGAGTGAAAGCGTTGGCACACTTGGTGTCGTAGGCCCGATGAGAATTGAGTATTCAAGAATGATGGCTATGGTAAACTATATGGCGCGGATGATTGAGCGCCGGTTGAGTGAAGAAGTAACACTTTAATGAATCAGGGCTGGTTAGTTTGACCTCATGTCGCGGATACTGAAATCCGGATTTGTTGCCCATGGCTTCTGACACCAAAGAAGGAAAGTCAAATCGAATTCCGATCAGATTCGTGGATGCTGAAACGGAATCTGAATCCCGCAACGATCCGGAAGAGCCTTTGAATATCTCTGGATTGGATTCCGACAGCTCAGAAGTTCGGCACCCCGGCAAAAAGAGCGGAGCTATGTCAACCGATAACGACGAACCGGCGATTAATGAGGATCAAGATCCTGAGCATGAATTCGCTGAAACTCTAAACCAGTCGCCGGCGGTTAAGGTTCCGGCGGTCGAGGCCGGTGGTCCGGAGGTAGCTGAACTGGTTGCTACCCGGGCGGAACTGAAACGCGTCGAGGCAGAAGTAGCAGACTTGAAAGACCGGCTCGCTCGGCGTCAAGCCGAATTTGAGAACTACAGAAAGCGTGTAGAGCGCGAACGTGCCGAAACTTACGATCGCGTCGTTGCGGATGTGACACTCAAACTCTTGCCCGTAGTTGACAATCTCAGGCGGGCTCTCGATTCGGAAGCGTCTGTTGAGGCAACCGAATCTGATGAATTTCGCCACTTTTTGAGTGGGGTTGATTTGATCGACAAGCAGCTTAACGGCGTGCTTGACGCTTTGGGAGTTAAAGCGATTTCAGCGGTCGGCGAGCATTTTAATCCGCATGTCCACGAAGCGGTTTTAACTGAAGCGACAGAAGAACACGAGCCTGAGACCGTCATTCAGGAGATTGTGCGTGGATACAAATTAGGCGAAAAGCTCATCAGAGCCGCGCTAGTCAAAGTCGCGGTTAAGGAATAAGGAATAAGGAACTTGCTCATCTATTGCTGAAGCATCCGGTAAGGGTAGACCTATGGGTAAGGCTATAGGAATCGATTTAGGAACGACTAATTGCTGCGTTGCCGTTTTGGAAGGCGGCGCGGTCCAGATTGTGCCCAACAAGGAGGGTGGCCGCACGACCCCCAGTGTTGTTGGTTTTACCGACAAGGGGGAAAGACTTGTTGGTCAGATCGCCAAACGTCAGGCGGTAACCAATGCGGCGAACACCGTGTATGCGGTAAAGCGCCTGATTGGCCGGAAATACAGTTCCCCGGAAACCCAGCGAATGCGCGAGACCTCACCTTTTGAGATCGTTGACTCCCCTAATGGAGACGCTCGTGTACGTGTTCAGGGACGCAGTTATAGTCCGCCGGAACTTTCGGGAATCATTTTGCAGCGGTTAAAGGCTGCTGCGGAAGATTTTCTGGGGGAACCAGTGACGGATGCGATTATTACCGTCCCCGCCTATTTTGATGATACCCAGCGCCAGGCGACTAAGGATGCCGGCAAGATTGCAGGTCTCAAAGTTGAGCGAATTATCAACGAGCCCACTGCTGCCGCCCTTGCCTATGGTTTGGGTAAGTCCCAGATCGAGCGCATTGCCGTTTATGACCTTGGTGGAGGAACCTTTGACATCTCGATTCTTGAGATGAACGACGGCGTTTTCGAAGTGCTCTCAACGTCGGGTAACACTTTTCTTGGTGGCGAAGACTTTGATGAGCGAATTATGAATTGGATGGCCGACCAATTCGTCGCCGACACCGACATTGATCTGCGGAAGGATCGACTAGCTCTACAGCGACTTAAAGAAGTAGCGGAACGGGCTAAGTGCGAGCTCTCCACCTCAACGGAAACTAACATCAATCTGCCTTTTATTGCGGCTGATGCCACTGGTCCAAAACACTTTAATAAAACTCTTACGCGGGAAGTGTTTGAAGGCCTGGTTGCAGACCTAATCGAGCAGACGGTCGAGCCTTGCCAGAAGGCGCTCGAAGATGCGCAATTACAGGCCAGCGAAATTGACAAGGTGATTCTCGTTGGCGGCCAAACCCGTTCTCCCATTGTCGAGCGAACGGTTGAAAGGATCTTCGGGAAAAAGGCCTCATCAGAGATTAATCCAGATGAAGTGGTTGCTATGGGGGCTGCCATTCAAGGTGGCGTCCTGTCGGGCGATGTCAAGGATATTGTGCTGCTGGATGTACTTCCATTGAGCCTTGGACTGGAAACTCGTGGGGGCTTGTTCACTAAAATTATTGAGCGGAACTCTACAATCCCGCTGCGAAATAGTTTGACCTTCACCACTGTGGTGGAAAATCAATCCTCGGTTGAGATTCATATCCTTCAAGGCGAAAGGGAAGTGGCTGCCGGAAATCGTTCTCTCGGGAAATTCGAATTAGTCGGAATTCCGGCCAGTCCGCGGGGTATTCCTCAGATTGAGGTTTCGTTCGAGGTCGATGCCAACGGAATCGTCTCAGTGTCTGCCCAGGATAAAGCCACCGGGCGGGAGCAACAGATGCGCATTACGCCAACCTCAGGGTTGGCACCCGATGAGATCGACCGATTGATCAAAGAGGCGGAGAACTTTGCCGACGCAGATCGCGGCGCCAAGGAAGTGGTGGTCCTGCGCAACAAGCTCGAAACATTGCTGCGAAACACCCAGAAGTCATTCGCAAAATTTGGCGGTCTGCTTTCCGAAAATGATCAGGAGATTGCTGAGCGTCTTTTTGTTGAAGGTGAGGGAGCAATTAAAACTGACGATCTCATCGATATCAATCGCGCCCTTAACGGGCTGGAACGAATCGCTGCGCAACTCACCACAGCCATGCTTAATCCTGCCGACGAAAGCTCGCCAACTGGGGTCGAAGAATCGCATTGACCTGAAGTGCCCTGGATGCCGCGACTCGAATAAAAATCTAGAGGTAGATAACAGATCTCAATGAGTAAAAGAGATTATTACGAAGTATTGGGCGTTAATCGAACGGCTGCCGATCAGGAGATCAAGAGCGCTTATCGCCGCCTTGCAATGCGCTATCATCCGGACAAGAATCCCAACGATTCGTCTGCCGAAGAGAAATTCAAAGAAGCCGCTGAAGCCTATAGCGTTCTAGCTGATCCTGAACAGCGGCGACGCTACGATCGCTTTGGTCATGCTGGGGTTTCCAGTGGTGCCGGCCCTGGCTGGGGCGCTCCGGGCTTTGGCGGCATCGAAGATATCCTTGGCGATCTGTTCGGCTTTGGTGATGTATTCGGCGCCGGCCGCGCTGGTTCTCGCCGCAGTGCGGCCCAGCGAGGCGCAGACTTGCGTTACGATCTCGAAATTACGCTCGAAGAGGCGGCCGAGGGAATGACTCCCCAATTGCGTATTCCGCGCCTCGAAACTTGCGAGCCGTGTAACGGAGCCGGCACCGCACCAGGGACTCAACCTGAGAGCTGTGCGACATGCGGAGGGACCGGTCAGGTTCGCTATCAGCAGGGCTTCTTTTCAGTGGCTCGGACATGTCACGGATGCCGTGGGGCTGGCCGGATCATTAAGGATCCCTGCAGTGAATGCAGGGGAACGGGTCGTATCGAGCGCGAAAAGCAGATGGAAGTCAAGATTCCAGCCGGCGTTGAAACCGGTTCGAGGTTGCGCGTGCAGGGTGAGGGCGAATCAGGAACGTACGGCGGTCCCTCAGGAGATCTCTATGTCGTTATCCATGTGGCCGAGCACGAGCAGTTTGAACGTCAGGGAAGCAATCTTTATTCATCGGTGCCGATTACCTTCGCTCAGGCTGCTCTCGGTGCCGATACAACAGTTAAGACTCTTGATGGCGAAGAGCGATTGAAGATTCCAACCGGGACACAAACCGGCACCGTTTTCCGACTTAAGGGGAAGGGGATGCCCGTACTTGGTAGCCGTGGTCGGGGTGATCTCTTTGTCGCAGTCACAGTCGTGACACCTACATCATTGACGAGAGAACAGAGAAAATTACTGGAGCAACTTGCAGTGGTGGAAACCAAAGATCTCGAAGATAAAGGTCTCGTGGATAAAGTGCGGGATATTTTTGGCTAAAGTTGCGTTAGAAGATGATCGCGAGTCAGGCCGCCCCTGCATAGGGCGGCCCTTTTGTTGAGAGTTTAACCAATCCGAAAGGCTCAGAACCGATAGCGTACCCCGGCTTTGCGCAGGGCCTCATCCTGCCTTTCGATGTTTTCAAGTCTCAGAGTGACATCCGCGTTTAAGTCGAGTCCCGCACGGTCCCCAGCCAACAACCTCGCGGTTCCGGCGGCCGCAATCATTGCAGCGTTGTCTGTTGACAGATGCCGCGACGGAAAATAAGCGGGCAGCCCGAGCCTTTGCGCCGCTGCGGCAGCAGCCTCACGTAGAACGTTATTGCAAGCAACCCCGCCTGCGACAATCAACGTACGAGCATTGTACTCGCGCCCTACCCGCTCAGTTGTGCCCACCAGCGAACGGACCACGACATCCTGAAAACTGGCGGCCAGATCCTTGATCGCCGAGGAGGGCTCCTGACCCAGCTTTACAGGCAGCAGTCCCGATTCTCGCACGTACTTTGTTACCGCGGTCTTGAGGCCGCTAAAACTGAAGTCTGGCAAGCCATCTCCCATTCGAGGAACAGCAAAACTAACGGCCCTGGGATTCCCTTCTCGCGCCAACCGCTCGATCACTGGACCACCGGGATAGCCAAGGCCGAGCATTTTAGCAACCTTATCAAAAGCTTCGCCCGCGGCGTCATCTCTGGTTCGCGCCAGGACCTTGTATTTAGCTGGCTCCGGAATGAAAAAGAGATTTGTGTGTCCGCCGGAAACTATCAACGCGAGCGCCGGGTATTGAATTGGCGGATTATCGAAGGCGACTGAATAGATATGACCTTCGATGTGATTGACGCCAACAATAGGCTTGTTCAATGCGAAAGCAACAGCTTTCGCATAGGAAACTCCAACGAGCAGAGAGCCGACAAGTCCAGGGCCGACAGTAACAGCAATGCCATCGACATCTTCAACTCGCGTTCGGGCGCGGCTCAGAGCCTCCTCTACAATCTGAACAATTTTGTCCAGGTGCTCTCGTGAGGCCAACTCCGGCACAACACCACCAAACGGCTTATGTGTCTCGATCTGTGAAGCAATTACAGACGAGACGATTTCCCGCCCGTTGCTGACAACCGCAGCAGCCGTTTCATCGCATGATGTTTCTATTCCGAGTACAAGCATAAAGAGTGGCTGGTTTGCAAAGCCTAATGTAAGTGTACCAATGCCCCCTCGATCTACTAAACGCACTTGGTTGTTTTGCAGTGCCGCCTTGGAAATAAAGAATGGTTCTAGAAGGTTGCGTCCTATTCGCGTTTGTAAAAGCTGAGCGCGGAGTCTCCCTGCTTGATCTTGCGTTGACGCCTGAGGACTCCCACCAATTCCGGTAGCACGTTCTTATGGTAATGTTCGACGATGATTACTCCGTCATCCGCCAATATGTAGGGAGCAATAGTGCCAAGCAGCGCTAGTGCTTCGTCATAGTCAGCTGTGTATGGCGGGTCAAAGAACACGATATCCCACGGTCTGGCTTCTTGTTTCACCGCTTGCTTAAGAAAATCGACGACCTCCAGTCGAACAACCTCTGACTGGTCCCTGGGGATCGAGCAAAGGTCAAGATTTGCTTTAATCAGGTTGCAGATCTGGCGCGAGCGCTCCACGAAAGTTGCTTCGGCTGCGTTGCGCGAGAGAGCTTCGATTCCCACGGCTCCGGACCCGGCACAGAGATCCAGGAACCGCGCGTCTTCAACGCGGGGCGCAATGACGTTAAAAAGTGTCTCTCGCAAACGATCTGAGGTAGGGCGGACGCGCATCGACGGAGGGCTCCTTAGAGTTCTTCCGCGATATTTGCCGGCTATGATTCTCACAATTCAGGATTAGTCGCTGTGCGGTCGCTATTTGAGGGAACCTAACCCACTCCGGCAAGCTCAAAGCGGGCATCCGCCTCTACTTGCTTGATCATTCTCGTGGTAGCGTCGGATTTCTCACGGCTGGAAAGGTAAAACTCTGCCTCCTGCCTGGCCCTTCCCAGAATGTCCTGATCGCGGATCAAACTGGCTAGACGCAGCTCAGGCAATCCTGACTGCCTGGTTCCTAATAACTCTCCTGGCCCGCGCAGTTCAAGGTCCTTTTCAGCGATAACAAAACCGTCAGTTGTCTGACTCATGATTCCCAATCGCTCCTCTGCGATGCTGGTTTTTTTGTCAGACGTAAGCAAGATGCAGTAACTTTTTTCTGCGCCTCTACCAACTCGACCACGTAGCTGATGAAGCTGTGAAAGACCAAACCGTTCAGCGTGTTCTACGATCATAACTGACGCGTTGGGAACATCAACCCCAACTTCAATCACCGTAGTTGAAACGAGTATCTGAATACTTCCAGAAACAAAGCCCCGCATCACTTCTTCCTTTTCGGTCGGCTTCATCTTCCCGTGCAACAAACCGATCTTCAGGCGGGGAAACACGTGCTCCCGAAGATATTCATATCGTTTGGTCGCCGCCATAAGATCCATCTTCTCTGATTCCTCAACTAGAGGATAGACGACATAGACCTGCTGCCCATTTTTTACCTCGCGGTGGATCAGGCGCTTTACTTCTTGTCGACGATCCTCTCCGAAAACTTTCGTGTCGACTGGAGTGCGACCAGGCGGCAACTCATCGATCACCGAAACATCCAGGTCTCCGTACACGGTCATGGCAAGTGACCGTGGAATTGGCGTGGCAGTCAGTACGAGAACATCCGGGTTGAGACCTCTCGTCCGCAATTCGGCGCGCTGCAACACGCCAAATCGGTGCTGCTCATCAATTACCACCAACCCAAGACGCTTGAACGCGACGGACTCTTGTATCAACGCATGCGTCCCGATAATTGCATCTATTTCGCCCGTTGAAAGATCGGAGCGCAGCCGCCGTTTCTCGGAAGCCTTTAGAGACCCAGTCAGGAGTTCCACCCGGTAGGACGTTTTTGCCAGCAGCCGTTTTATGTTGCGAGCGTGCTGTTCGGCAAGAATCTCCGTGGGCGCCATCAAGGCGGTTTGATAACCATTCTCCATGACGGCGAGCATGGCAATCAGAGCCACAATAGTCTTTCCACTCCCAACGTCACCCTGGAGGAGGCGATTCATCGGCGCATTGGATTGCAGATCTTTGAAGATCGTGACGACCACGCGGCGTTGGGCCTTCGTCAACTTAAACGGCATGACAGCGGCAATCGACATCTTGATCGCTTGGTCTATCCTTATTACAGCACCCTTCTCGTCCTTTACTCTTTGGCCTCGTTTCATCAGTAACCGGAAGGCCAACCAAAAAAACTCTTCAAATATGAATCGTATTTGGGCCGGGCTTCGCTGTTCCGCATACTGGGCCAGTTTTGCCTCGCTCGGAGGAAAGTGGATCTCGCGGAAGGCCCTGGCGCGTTCAATAATTCCCTGACGTTCGCGCAAATCTGCCGGTAGCGTCTCCGACAGGTCTTTGTCCGCAATAGCGGCCAGTACGCCATGGATTATTTCTCTGAGGCGCTTTGAAGAAAAGTCACCCAGCTTCCGATACACAGGGACGGTGCGCCCGACGTGAATTCGAGCCAGTGCCTGGTCAGGTTCGCCTTCGAGGTCGTCAGCAACTTCATCCTCTTCAACGGTTTGGAGCGATTCGGATCCGCTTTCCTGAGCGGTCAGCATCTCAAGTTCATCTGCCGGTTTGTGAAGTTGAAGTGCGAACGTGCCCCTTCGATCATCCCAATCCCAGCGGCCAAAAGTAATGAAGCGAGCCCCTCGGATGAAACGTTTGTTGTAGTAGTTAAGGATGTCGCGGGCGTGTGTCCCGGATACAAACCACCAAACCAGCACCGGGCGTCCAGTTCGGGCCGGATCCGTAGCTGATACTTCATACTTGAATAATTTTGGGTTTCCGAAGACACGTTTCTTCCCGACCTGAAAGCCCCCGGCGACCTTAACGGACAACTCCAGTGAAGCTTCAAGGCCCGGGCGAAGATCACGAATCGTGGTCAGATTAGACCGATCTTCGTAACGCATCGGCAGGTAATTGAGTAGATCCTCAATCCTCACGTCCTCCAACTTGCGTTTTCCGCGGAGGCCTGCGAGAGCCAAAGCTAACTTGCGAGATGTAATCGGGCCCACTCGGGCAACACCTAGTTGATGAAGATCGACCAGTGCAGTTGTGAGTGTGATCGAAATTGTCATACTGGGTGGCTGTAATATAACGCATCGACCTTAATTGACAGTAGCTTCCCCGCATTGGCTAAATCAGCTATCGCGGGCGTTGTTGCGATCGCCAGTGACAGGCAGCGTCTTAATAGTGACTACCCAGTGACAGGTGGCCGCCCGCGGTGGAAGGGTTCTATAATCATTAGCCTGCCTCGAATACGTCTTTGCGTAAGGGCAGTACAGTTCTGAAAATCGGAAGGTGAAGGAATGATAACAGGGAGCACGGTGGACAGCCTCAGTCGCTTGCGCGAAGTGCGCCAGGCGTTGCTACGGTTGCACAAGATTCTGCTCGACTTTGAGCGCAATGCTTACGAACGGTCGCGTGGCCGTATCGAGAGCAGTTATGAGTATTTGCAGTTGGTGATGTGGGATCCGTGGTTTGCCTGGCTACATTCGATTTCTGAGCTGATCGTGCAGATTGATGAGCTGTTTGACGCCGAGGAGCCACTCACTGAATCCGATGCGTTAGCTTTGACTGAGCAGACCAGGCATTTACTCACAGCATCAGAATACGGGAGTTTGTTTCAAAGAAAGTATTTTAAGGCCTTGCAAGGCTCTCCCGACGTCGTACTCGCACACTCGAGCGTGGTCAAACTCCTGGGAAGGAAGCAGGATCGCAAGGCGGTACACTGACTAAACTACTCGGAACAGTGCTGGTCGAAGGCCATGGCTAATTCACGGGCAATCTGTGACGAATCCTTGCCTTCGATCTCACGTCTTTCCAACATGTATAGGGGTTTACCATCTTTAAGGATAGCAATCGACGGTGATGATGGTGGGAAGTCCTTTAGATATTCACGCGCTCGCTCGGTGGCTTCAATGTCGGCGCCAGCAAATACGGTAACCACTCGACTCGGGCGACGGGAGTGTTGCAGCGCAAGTGCTACTCCCGGTCGTGCCTTTCCTGCCGCACATCCACAGATAGAGTTAACAACCAGCATCACTGTACCGGGAGCGCTGTTCAACGCATCGTCCACAGATTGTGCCGTTTTGAGTTCGTCAATTCCAAGTCGGGTTAGTTCCTCACGCATCGGTCGGATCATAATTTCCGGATAAGGCATTAGACATCTCCTGTTGGGCAATTTCCTGCTAGTGTAGCACAGAGCAAATGGAGCTTGGTGGCTCAGGATCAACTGGGAGCCACCTTAATGTGTCTCGCGTCATCACCATCGCCTGAGATTGTGACAACCCATGTAGTCGCAGGCAACGGATAACGTCCCAATCGCTCGGCCCACTCGATGACGACAATCGCCTTGCTGTCAGAGAGAATTTCGTCCAGATCGACCGCGCGGGCGGCAACCTCTCCCTCATCAAGACGGTACAAATCCAGATGATAGAGTGTTAGACGTCCGCTGTATGGATTAACCAGGGAAAAGGTCGGGCTCGTCACGTCCTCAGGGTCTATCCCAAGTGAGCTAGCGATCCCCTTAACTAATATTGTTTTACCGGCGCCAAGTGGCCCGCTGAGTAGTAGGACCTCGCCGCCTAAAAGTTGGTTCCCGAGTGTCTCGCCAAGCCGGAATGTCTCCGCGGGCTCTAAAGTGACCCATTCGCCGATCTGAACTCCGGTTTGAACCACGGATCTTCCTTTTCGCATCTACACGGTTCAAGGTTCGCAATCCGAATTCAAGTAATGGATTGCGCCGGCGAATTGCTCTCGCACATCTGATGCTACCATTGTGCGCATCCCGATTCTTTGTGCAGCGAGATCTCCAGCGAGGCCGCCGATGTATAAGGCTGCAATCGTAGCCGTGAGAACACTCTCCTCTCCAGTTGCGCGTTTGATGGCCTGGGCTACGAGGCCGGCAATTAAACCAGTCAGGGTGTCACCTGAGCCAGCCTTGCCGAGCCCTGGATTGCCAGTGGGATTGACGAAGACGCGGCCGTCCGGTGCTCCAATCAATGAACGAGAACCTTTCAGCACCACAATAACGTGGTGTCTGCTGGCAAAACCGCTGACAACATTCACTCGATCTGCGAGAGCCTTCATGTCGGAAGCACCAATAAGTCGAAGCATCTCTCCGGGATGAGGGGTAATGACTATCGGATACTCCCGGGTCCCGGCAACCTCATTAGGCCATGGGGCCAGGCAGTTTAGTCCATCGGCGTCGATTATCACTGGCGTCGTGCGACGCGCAACGACCGAATTAACAAATCGGCGAGTACGGTCATCGGCTGCTGTGAGACCGGGCCCGATTGCAAGTACGGTTGCCTTTGAGGCTAAACCGAGGGCGTGATCTACTGCCTCATCAGTCACGCTTCCCCGATCAGTTTCTGCGAGCGCAGTAGTGATGACTTCAGGCATGGTGCTGGCTGCGACCGCCGCCTGAGCTGATGCGGGAGTCGCAATCGTCACGAGCCCGGCGCCCGACCGAATAGCGGCGTCACCACAAAGCGCGGCAGCCCCCGTGTAACCGCGGGATCCGCCGACGATTAGTACATGTCCATGAGTATTCTTATGAGAGTCAGGCTCGTACCGCGTTTGCCTTAGCCACTGGCGCGCATCTTCAGATTCACTAAGAAAGAGTTTGGTCCCGGCCGATTCGATCAAGGCAAGTGGCGACCCGACGTTAGCGACCTTAAGCTCGCCACAGAAATGTGACGCCGGAGGTATGACATTAGCCGGTTTGGGGGCAGTAAAGGTAACAGTCAGGTCAGCTCGAACAGCTTCACCAATCGGCTGTGAACTGTCTGCGTCCAGTCCTGAAGGGACATCGAGTGAAACAATGAGAGGGCGCTCTCCTGAGGCCCGTTCGCGGGCGCTTCTGAGGAGATTCAGATGCTGAACTACTTGGAGATAGATACCTTCCAAGGGGCGACTCAGTCCGGTGCCGAATAATGCATCAACAATCAGGTGGTAGTTTTGTCTGGGGCTTGCGATCTGTTCCCATGAACTCACACTGTCACATTCAATGAAGCTCAGCGGCGGTCCGTGCGCATTCGAGCCTGCTTCAAAACTCGAGATGCTGCGAACAATCTCAAAGTTTGTCCTGGCATCTCCTCTGGTCTCATCGACTCGCCCGAAGAGCACTACATCGGTTGGGATCCCTATGCGCGCGAGGTTTCGAGCAAGAGCCGCGCCGTCCCCGCCGTTATTTCCTTTCCCGCACAGGATTCTTGCTTTCTTACCTGCTAAATCCCCAGAAAAGTGGGTGTTAATAGCGAATAGGCACGCTGAGGCGGCAGCCTCCATTAATAAGATTGATGGTGTGGAATAGTCTTCGACCGTGAGGCGGTCAATTTCCCGCATCTGTTCGGCTGTAATGACTGGCTGCACATCGGGATGATAGGAGTGGGTTGTTCGTTGGTCAATGGAAAGCGAACACCAAGGCGCATTAGGTGGCTTCCAGACAAAATGCGGCCTCTCGGGTTTTCCCCCGATTTGCCGCTGCGCCAACCATTCCGTTTTCCAGGATGCCTCTATAAAAGAGCTAATCTGGTGGATTCTTCAGAAACGTCTGGCCAAGACGTAGGAAAATTCACTAATTTCTAGGATCTCCAAAATCTCAGCGTTTTAAAGGCTTTGTCCGTTATTCGTCGGGCCTGAGCAACGCCGAGCGCCGAAGTCACTCCGAAATATGTAATTCCATAGCTTCCCAGGACAACGAGCGCCATGGGAATGGGATGTAGACTGCCGACCATTAGTTTGAGGCCCCAGCCAGCAATTGCGCCCACCGTCGCACCCAGCCAGAGAATGACCAGGAGGCGGGGCGGCAAGCCTGTTTTGCCGATTCGCTTATTAAGCGTATGCCTGAGTAGAGCAAATTCAATCCACCCCGCAATTCCGGCGGAAGCGGTCAGACCCGATACCCCCCACTTGGGATCGATTCCCAATGCAGTTGGGAGATGTATTGCCGCGAAATAACCCAGTATGGTGGCGAGCGCCACATGAACAATTGCGTAGCGCAAAGGGGTGCGAGTGTCATGCAACGCATAGTAGGTTGATGAGTATAGACGTCCTAAGGTCGAGGCTAGCAGTCCTACCGTCGAGCCGGCCAGAATCCCCCAAACGTAAAGAACCGCATCCTGCCTGAACTCACCCGTCTGATAGAGGACTGCCGCGATAACGTCGCCAAACACAAGAAAGGCCATAGAGGACGGGACAATGAAGAAGGCTATCCGTCGAAGCCCGGCATCGAGTCGCTGGCGCAAGGCTGCGGCCACCTCATCCACCGTGCCGATAGTTCGCGACATTGCGGGTAGCTCGGCCGCCGAAACCGACATTCCGAAGAGGCTAACTGGAAGTGTGTATAGGCTTTGAGCGTAGCTCAAGGCTACAACCGCCCCCGCTGGAAGGAAACTCGCGATGATCGTATCAACAAACGCGCTGATCTGAACTACACCCCGGCTGGTGAATACAGGGATGAAGTTTCGCATAACAGTGCGCACATGCGCGTTCGCAAGGTCCAGTACGGGACGAAGCCGGTGGATAACGGTTAGCACCGTGGGGAGCTGCACGCCAAACTGGAGTGCGCTGCCTATTACCGACCCCCAGGCAACAAACTCGGCAAGCTGGAACTGGCCAACCCGTCCACCAAAAAGGACGAGGGCAGTTATGATTGCCAGGTTCCAGGCGACGGGTGCGGTGTAAGACAGAAAGAATTTGTGGTGACTATTGAGTACGCCGAGACACCATGCGGAGAGTACCAGCAACCCCGCTCCCGGAAAGAAAATCTTCATTAACCGGATAGTCAACTCACGGGTTTCGCCCTCGAACCCCGTGAGGTTCACCAGGTAGGGGGCTACGAAAACTCCGCCGAGCACTACGATCGACGTGACAAGCGCCAACATTGCCAGGATCGCGCTGGCGACATGCGACGCTTCTTCCTCGTCTTTGGCCAGGAGCTTGGCGTAGACAGGAATGAACGAGGCGGAGAGAGCACCCTCGCCAAAAACGTTCTGCAGAAAGTTGGGGATCCGAAATGCTGCGCTAAAGGCATCGCCGGCAGCAGAAGTCCCAAAATAGTGAGCAAAAACTCTTTGACGAATCAAGCCCACAATCCGGCTGAACAAGATCCCCGCGCCCACCAGGAAAGCGGATCGACCTGTGCTGATCACCTTGGAGGAAGGCTCGGAAGCAAAATTGCCGGTGCCAGTGCCTACCGTTTCAACAGTTTCACCGGCTATGCGGCCTGCATCGCTGTCAACTCCGATCGAGCTGTTGTGGACAGAGCCGTCGTTCTCTACTGTAGGGGGTTGGACCTGAATCGCGGCGTTGAGGTCCGCGCTTTCTTTGGCGCCATTGCCGGCCTTGGGAGAGTCATTCATTAGGGGGCTTACAGATCGTACTCGCGAATCTTTGTAAGTAAAGTCTTATAACTGACTCCCAACTCCTCAGCCGCTCGACTCTTATTTCCGCGGGTGGTGCGCAACGCCTCTACGATCTTGCTACGCTCGACGAACCGCAAAACACGATTTGTAGCATCAGAGAGTTTTCCCGACAAGTCTAACCCTTTCAGCTTCTCAGGGCTTTCCGCGCTACGCGCGCCAAGTCCAAGCTCATTCGGTTCGAGGACGAGGCTGTCAGAGAGGATGCATGCACGTTCTATCGCGTTTTGAAGCTCTCTAACATTGCCGGGCCAGTTGTGTGACTTCAAGGCTACGAGTGCCGCATCGCTTAAACTCGCCCCACGACCTCGAAGCTCCTTTCCTAATTGAGCAGCGAAATGCCTCGCAAGCATAACGATGTCGTCATCACGATCCCGCAGAGGCGGTATGATTACGGGGAACACCGCAAGCCTGAAGAAAAGATCGCCACGAAACTCACCATTAGCGACAGCCGCATTCAGGTCGCGGTTAGTTGCAGCGACAATTCGTACATCGACTGGGATTGGGGCTCGTCCGCCAATTCGGTCAACCACCCTCTCTTCAAGGACACGCAATAACTTTCCCTGAACGGCAAGTGGTAGTTCACCAATTTCATCCAGGAATACGGTGCCGCCGTTAGCCAGTTCGAACTTTCCCAACCGTCGATCACTTGCGCCAGTAAAAGCACCCCGCTCGTGGCCGAACAGTTCATTCTCGATCAGACTTTCGGGAATAGCAGCACAATTGATTGCCACGAAGGGCTTGTCACGCCGGTTTGATAGATGGTGAACAGCACAAGCAAATAACTCTTTGCCGGTTCCCGACTCTCCAAGAAGAAGGACTGTAGCCTCAGTTTGGGCGACCCGCTGGATTTCAGCAACGGCGTTTTTGATCGCCTCCGATTCGCCGATTATTCGTGGAAAGCCATACCGCTTGGCCCACTCTTCACGCAAGAGGAGATTTTCGGTTCTAAGCCGGGCCTGTTCGAGTGCACGGTCAACGAGCAAAAGGAGATGGTTGGAGTCGACCGGTTTTTGAAGGAAGTCATGGGCTCCGTCCTTCATAGCCTGCACCGCCTCATCGATTGACCCGAAGGCCGTCATAACTATAACGGGCACATCACCATCGGCGGACCGGGCTGCACGGAGTACATCCAACCCCGAGCCGTTCGGCATGCGCAAATCGGTTAATACAAGACGATGAGGACCATTGGCGATACAGTTTAAAGCCTCCCGAGCATCGGCGGCTTCAGTGACTGAATAGCCCGCCGTCTCCAACGTCAAACGCAAGACGCGGCGCAAGCCATCTTTATCTTCGACAAGTAGGATGTCAGGCATCTGGTGTTTGATAGGGATTGAAGGGGGCGTCCGGTCCCACCATCGGCATATAACGCACTAAATACTCGCCACGTGCCGTCCAGCGCAATGATTAATTGTCAACAGGAAACGTGTCAAGCATGAGTGGCCTCAATAATAGGGGGCGCCGACCTTAGTGGCAGGCGCCCTTCACCTTATTTAATATTTTTGGAGTTATCTTTCAGCAATTCCCAGAACAGATGGACCAGTCTGTTCCAACGAGTCCGCAATGATCTGTGAGTCGTATTGTGTATTGGAAGATCCGCCGCCACTTACTTGAAACGTGGGCCTAAGGAAATTGCCTGAGGCACCAAACTTCGCGACCATTATGGCCCCTAATGTGTCTCCGTTGCCGCCGCCGGTTTTGTACACTGTCCCCCCGCCGAGCACAAGGATCAGCCCCCTAAAGCTAGGGTTTCCGTCCATGGTAAGCGTACCGGTCACGATTAGAAGCCCGGCGCCGCTGCTTAGGTTGCAGTCACCTTTTACAAGAGTGAATTGTGGGTTGCTTGTAGATCCGGCCGCTCCTGATAAAGAAGAGACCACCACTCCTTTTTTTTGCGCCAGGGCCTCGGCCTGTGCCAGGAAAGCCCGCGCGTCATTAGCTGTCTTCAAAAACCATGGAGGCGGAACTCCCATTCCGGCGGGAGCTGGCTGATTAGGAAGGTCAAGAACCTTGTATTTTGGAGTTGTAAACGTTCCGTCGTCTGTTGCCGTTTCCATAGTGCTAATGTCGTGAGCACTGACAGCTACCACTGGCTTCAGAGATTCGAGACCGGAATCATCAATTCCAGAGTAACTTTTGGCGCCACTAGAACCGAAGTCAACGGAGGCCGTTGTTGTCTGATCATCGTGGCCTCGAATAACAATCGTTCCTGGTACCTCGAAGTCTAAGCCTAGCGAACTCACCATCATAGTGAGCATCTTGCGGGCCCCTCGCGGTCCAAAGCCAGTGGATTGAACGAACATTCTCCTAGGCTTGGCTGGAGCCACAGTATTGTCAGGATCTGAGAGCACTACACTGTAGGCAATTCCATTAAATGGGGTGTAGTTATCACTGACCGTTACGCGATCAGGAAATGTGTTGCCGGGCGAGGTATAGTTGTAGCTAAGCCACCTGGATAGCCGTGCGGGGAAACCGCCGCTGGTGGGATCGCTCGCCAGGTTTGACGTGGATCTGGTTAACGCCTTTTTAAAGTCGATTTCATTCTCTTTTGCAACGCCATTAGTTGGATTGGAAACAAAGAGCGGGTTTGGCATCACATTGCCTCTAAGAACATTGAGGGTTGCTTGTACACCGGCTTCGGCGCCGTAGTAAGCCTGTAGTTCTGAGGCGGAATCGAACGTGTTCGTTCCGGTCATTGTTGTTGTAAGGATCAGCATGCCACCAGCAGTCAATAGCAGGGCAGAAAACAACAAGGTGCTTATCAAGGCAGCACCTTGTTCCCTTTTATGGGCGACCGCGCTCGTTTGATTAGTTCTTAGCATGTCTCAACCTCGAATTCAGAAGCGCTGAAGTGTGGTGGGGGCATTCCGAAGAGCGATGTCCGAAGCAAGTCTGATAACGGTTGCCGGTTGTTCCGGACCTGCGGGAAGGTTTACGCGAACTTCGATCGTGATTCGTTCAGTCAAACCATAGTTGGCAGGATTGGTGATCTGAGCCCCATTAACATCCCAGTAGGTAAGGGTAAGGTTATCAATTCTGTTTGCCAGTACCACCGTGCTGCCCGTGGGGGAGGGAAAGTTGTCAAATCGGACGATTGCCTGATTTGCGCCTTGATAAATGTAGCGCACGTCCTCATCGGCATCGGCCAGCGTATTGTTATTGTTGATGTTGGCTCGAACTCGGATCGAGGTGCTGCTCGAATCTGCCAGCACGATGCCATTGTCAGTTAATCCATAACCCGAGTTACCAATCTCTCGTGACATGAGATGTAATGCTCGCTGCGTGGCGGCCAAAGCGTCGGATCGAGCGTTTTCGCGGGTTCGTGTTCGCAAGGAGGTAGCTAACAGCGTGCTGGCGGCCGCCATAACTGCCAGCGTAATCGTCATCGCGATCAGCAGTTCAAGCAAAGAGAAGCCTTTAGTATTCCTACCGGAATTGTTTCTGTCTCTTGTTCTCATGATCAGTTTGCCATCGAGCGCTGAGTGATTAATGTAATTGTTCCCCCCGCTCCGGCCGCCCACCCTCGACCAATGCTTTGCGGAGTCACGACAACCGTAATTCGCTTCAATGTGGTCGTGGTATCTGCCTCGATGGCTGGAGTTGCCGGGTTATCATCTACAACCCTGGTGACGTTGAAAAGCCGGCCGTCCCGGATGACTCCTGTTTGAGTAACCGTGCCAGCATTCAGAGTCGGGTCGGTTGTCGTAGACGTGAAAGGCACGCTGCGAAGCGCCTCCATTGCCTGCTGAGCTAAAGCCATTGCTGTCGCGCGATCGCTGGCGCCCGAATTGTTATATACGGAGAAGGAGAAAAGACTAGCCGAACCCAGAGCGACAATCATCATCAGCACCAGGGCTATGGTGGTTTCGAGAAGCGTGAAGCCACTCTGATTGGACGTAGATACTGATGGCATTCTTTGGTCGCTGAGGTGCATGGTTTGGGGGCTGATAGGTACGGGTACTTATGGAGTAACCTGAGTTTTTCCCCGAAAGTTTGCGGCGGGCGCAGTTGAGTTTGAGACAGGATCCGCGGTAATGGCGGTATCAAAAGCGGTCTGGCCGGCACTACTGATATTGATAGTGCTGGACCCGTAAGAGTTGCTGATCGTGACGGGCGCTGGGGTCGCTACGTTGCTTGTTGCATCCACTGTTCGACCACGCCAATTAAACATTATCGTTCTTGGAAATGGACCGTTGAAAGAAAGTCCTGAATTTGCGGGGAGTGTTATTACGCGTGGGGCGTCCATAGTTCCGTCAGCATCACTATCCAGGGTCACCGAGTAGAACGTCGAGTTTATGATGTTGATCTGAGCCATTTGGGCGGTCGTCATCGGATGACGTCTCAAAGAATCGAGTCGTGCCTTTTCGAGATAGGTCGAGAACTCGCGAGCTGCATTGGTTCGCGCAAGATTCTGTCGCGCCTGGGCAATTTGCAGTAGCGCATAACCAACTACCGTGCCAACCATCGCCACCACAATCAAAAGTTCAATGACTGAGAAGCCCCGCTGGCGCGACAGTCTTTCTGAGGTTGAAGGAGTACTCATGACTATCAATTCACGGTTTTTCGAACCGTTTAGTTCTCAGTGATACTCCCGGATGCCTAAAACACTCAGACCCGATGAACCCATTGCCCTGCGAATCCAGTTTGAGTCGTAAACTACCGAACTGTTACCACCGCCGGCCATCGAAAAGCTGGGATTACCGAAAGGGTCGCCGTACGCTCCTTCGGGGTCAAAATTAGCTACAATGATCGTACCGCGAATGACGCCGTCGCCGCCGCCCGACCTGGTGACGCGCCCGCGTCCAAGCACCAGAATAATGCCCTCGAAATCGGTGTTGCCGTTTGTATCCAGATTTCCTGTTACGATCAGCAGACCGCTGCCCTGATGATTCGAACCAAGAGTAACGGCTGGTCCAGGTGTTGACGCTGTTCCATAGTTATCGATGAAGGTAAATTGTGGATTTGAGCTCGTGCCAAGGCCACCAGCAGAGTCAGCTTCTGCCTTAGTATTGAACAGCCGGTTCTGGCTGCTGGCGAGCGCACGCATATCGTTGAGAAAGGCTCGTGCGGCATCGGCTGACTGTAGAAAACTCGGAGTATTGGAGGCTGTCAAAGTAGCGGCCGCACAAGGTGCGAGTTGAGCTCCGCCCGGGCATGGATCGGGCGCCGTCGAACCAGATGAGCCATTAAGATCGTTGATCACAGTCTGAGTAGCTGCCAGGTTGCTGGAAGAGACGGCCAGGGCCGGGATCTGTGATTGAGGAGGACTTGCCTGGTCATTGCCGGTGTAGGCCACGACCGAAGAGTTTCCAAGAGCCAGATCAATACCAGATCCGCCTGCCAACGTGATCGTACCTGGAGTCGTGAGATCAAATGCCCCGTACTTTACCACCATTTCCAGCCGCTTAATTGCGCCCTTTGGTCCATATCCTTCGGCCTGAATCATCAGGCGAGTGGGATAGTAGCTTGGATCAGTAGTTATTTTTCTGGTTGCGATTGGTCCAGGATCGTCTGGATCGGTAATTACGACCTTGTAGGCAATTCCCGTAAAGGGAGCATACGAGGCTGTAACCGGAACCCGCCAATCATTTGTTACACTCGGATTCTGGTATGTGTAATTGAGCCATCCGGACAATCGCGCCACTGCGGTAAGCGTGTCGCTTGTTTTGTTGGACTCACTAGGAAGTGCGGCAGTCCGGAAGTTTATTTTTTTGCCGGTGACCTGCGGCGCAACATTTCCTCGCAGAACGTTCAAGGTGGCCTGAATTCCTGCTTCCGCTCCAAAATAAGCCTGCATCTCGGCTGTTGAGTCTATCGAAGTCGTGGTGCTGATGGAGGTCGTGACCATGAGAGCAAGCCCTGCCGAAAGTAGCAATGTGGAAGTTAACAGAACTGTAATCAGCGCTGCCCCTCGTTCTTTGTGGCGGTTCTCCAAGCACTCATCTTCTTTGATTCTCATCATCATCTTTTTACCTCACAACGTAAGCTTCTTTTTTTTAGTAGGCCGCCAGGTTCTCAGTCTTGTTACGCAAGGCAACGTCTGACTCCAGCTCAATGGTGGTCGGTGGTTGATAACCTGGGGATCCTGGGGCACCAACGGCGGGAAGATCGACACTAACCTTGATACGCAGGGCGACGGCGTTGACGACCTGTGACGGCTCAAATGCAACGTTGAGCACGGTGTTCCCGACCCCCAAATAGACGACGTCAAGTCGATCTACTCGATTAGCCAACACAGTTGTTTGGTTTCCAGCGGGAGCGAATCTGTCGAACCGCACCAGATAGTTTTGATCGTTGGTTGAGTCGACGAGATACTTGATATCCTCAGCGGTGCCTTCGATACTTGTTGAATTCTGGGTATAGCGGTTTAGATTTGAGCGGACCCTAATACTGGAATTATCACAATCGCCCACTACAAGACCGTTTGAGGGTGCATCAAATCCGTAGCCGCCAATCGAGATCTCTCGCACCATGGTATTCAGTCCCCGCTGAACGTCCGCGATTGAGTCCGTTCGTGCATTCTCACGGGTCCGCACGTTCATCGAGGTCGCAAGCATTGTTGCAGCTATGGCCGTGACACCGAGCGTGATTGTCATCGCAATCAGTAATTCGATCAGCGAGAATCCCGTTTGCTTTTTCTTATCATCGTTGTAAGTGCGCTGTAGCATGCCCGCCCGTATCCTTCCTGAATTACCGGCTGTAAGATTTGTGAGTTTAGCCTCGATGAGCGCCCAGACTATTCGTGGTCCGTTGTGTTACCAGGGTGACCGTTCCGAAAGTTCTTTGGACTGCCGTCAGCCCACTGATGTCTGAACCCACAGGAGTAACCTGAACTGTGATCGTTTTATTGGTGGTGTCGCCGGTTACTGTATCAGTTATGGTCGTAACCACCCGATACTGGCGGCTCGCGCTTGTGACGGTTCTGTTAGCGCCACCATGCGCAGTGACGGTGGAAGCGAGGTTGGCGAAAGCAGCTTGGCGCAACACCTCCATTTGCTGCTGTGCTACGGCCATTGACAGCTCGCGGTCCCGCGCAGCGGAATTAGCCCCCATCGCATAGATGAAGAGCGAAACCGCGCCAAGTCCAACGATGGTCATCAGAACCATGGCGATTGCCGTTTCGATCAAAGTGAAACCCTGCTCACCATTGTGACTGTCGCTATCAATTTCTTTGAGCACTTTAAGCCTTTTGGTTTCCATCTGTGGACACTCCCAGATTTTCGTCATGATTAGTTAATTGTGATGTTGATCGTCTTGTTTCCGCATGCGGCCGACGACAATGAGACAGTTCCCGAAGTAGCAACGCTTCCGTTTGCGTAAGTGACGGTATAGACGATGTTACCGTTTCCGGAAACCGTAGTGCTTGCCGGTGAAACGGTCGAGATATCCCCGGATTTCGTCGCCGTAATCGTCGAGCTATTGGCATTGCTCACGCTTACAGTAAAAGTTCTTGGACTCCCATTCTTCGGCAGGCTTAGTGACGATGGCGCCGAGAGCGAACAAGGGATCGGCGTTGGTCCGGGAGAAGGCGACGGCGATGGATCCGGTGTTGGCGTTGGTGTTGGCGTCGGCGTTGGAGTGGGCGTCGGAGTCGGAGTCGGTGTTGGATCAACTCCCGGTGATGGTTCGGGTGTAGGACTGGGTTCGGGTGTAGGGCTGGGCTCAGGCGTCGGGGTTGGGGTTGGCGTGGGATAAGGTGTACTTCCCGGATCAGGTGAGGCCACTTCCGGGGGAACGTTAGAATTCAGCTCCACCGGAGCAATCGCACTATCTTGAAATATTTCAGTGCCAAGCGTCACATCGCCAGAACCGGAAATATTTATTGAGCTTGTGCGGCCACCAGTATCGGTCAGCGTAATCCCTACCTGATTTGCGGTTCGGCCTCGCCAGTCAAATGCTATTGACAGTCCCGAAGTTCCAGGAGCGAAACTGATATTGTTTTGCAGAGAAAAGGTTCGTGTGTCAGTAATTCCGTCGCCGTCAAAGTCCATCGAAACACTGTACGCCGTGTCGGAGGTGATGCTTACAGTTGAAGTGGCATTTCGACGAATGGCATTCGAGCGCGCCTTTTCCAGATAACCCGCCAATTCACGAGTTGCCCCCGAGAGCCGGACCGATGCTCGCGCGGAGTCGATGGTGAGAATTGCGATAGTGGTTAGGACGGAAATGACGCCCAGGACTATGAGCAACTGCACGAGGGTGAAACCTCGCTCGCCTTTTCGTTCGCGCCATTTCCTGTTGTTGTTTTCGATTGCCATTTGTCCTCCGGTTCCGCTCGGGTCTATAGAGGTCTGTAGCGGACCTCGGCGGTCATACATAGCAACCTCTATGCCAGGCGCAAACCCCCAGAAAAACAGGCTGTTCTAGTTAATTTGGTAGTTGTCAGCCGGCGAGAGTGTTACCGTAAGTAACAGTCACGGAAGGCGGATTCACAGCAGTCAATCACTACTACGGGACACTTGGGGAGGTAGAAAAAATCCATTCTTCGGGAATCTCCATGCCCTTTCGACTTTAGATCGCAGCAGGGATTCTTAATCCCGAAACTCACAAACAATTTAAAGGATCGTCCGCAGGCGCGTGGTGCCGCACGCTGCGCGTCGGCTGGACGGTAAAGCGCCCCGGTGACTTAGGTTGCCGGGGCGCAAAACCGTTTACGATTCAGCTTTCGTTTAGGGTAATGCGGCCGGCACGTGATCTGGTTCGTATTCTTCGGTAGCCGAAACCAGGATGCTCTGCCTGTCAGCCAATATGATTGCCAGGGCCTTCGGCTTGTATTCAAAAGGTTGTGGCCCCCCGCGGATGCCCTGGATCTGCATTACCAGGTAGTCCTGATTTTCGCGGAACCGCAGAACACTTCCTCGCTGGTTAAGGATCACAAAGAGCAGTGACTCTCCCGTTGCCGTCCTCATTTGCCCGATGAGCGAACTGGCGCCTCGATCAGTCCTTATTAAAGTGCCGGTCTTGGCAATCACACTACCCCGCCAGGGCAGGTCCACAAACCTTTCCTTCAGGGTTCCAGGATCGATCCCGGCAACCGGCATGATGTCTGCAAGAGTTAGATTGTGCTTTTCCAACTCCGCTCGCAGGGCCCTCAAAATCCTCATCATTGCGCGGGGTGAAGCTCGATTTACCCCAAGGCCACTGAGCGAAGACAAGGCCAGTTCACCTTCATTTAGCCCTAATTCGTTGATGAGTTGACGCTGTACCGAACTTCTGCCGCCAATATTGTCACCGATTCGTTCGGCCATGAAATTGTTCGAATAACAGAGCAGAACTTTCAGAATGTCCGAGAGTTGGCTGGATTTGTGGGCCAGCAGAAGTCGTGCGCCAGGGGCTACAGAATCAATCCTGACACTCCCCTTTACCGTCACAGTGGGAACAGTCTGATTATCTTGATCGCCTACAAGACTACGATCGTCTAACCAGGCCTGAGTTGCCGCGGCTGATCTGAGTGTGGAATCCAGCGACTCATAAAGCTGATCACCAGAGCGCTTTGCGGACCAGCCGAAGTTCATCGTAAAGCCAACGGGAACCACCAGATCCCCGGTAATCGTATTGATTCCCGCGCGGTTAAGCTGGCGGGAGATCATTACTGCATGCTCGTAATGAAACGAGGGGTCGCGCCCGGAAATATAGAGATTGCCGTGCAACGTCCCGGTACTTGAAACGAGCGTGCCGTCAGTCCAAACACCCGTGGTGAATCGGTGTCTCGGCCCAAAGGTGCGCAGCGCAACCAGTGCGGTGGCCAGCTTTATACCGGAGGCTGGGTTAAAAAGTGCGTCGGCATCCTGTGTCGCAACAGTCTCGCCCTTTAGTGTTTCGACCAGCACCCCCTGCATCCCATACACAACACCCGGTTCACCGATAAGCTTTGAGGCTGGATCGGAGGTCGATGTCCGACTGGTCGAGAGGGAACTTGACGGTACCAGGGTTTCGTTTGCAGCGCCGGAAACCGGCCCAAGGGTACTGTCGGGAAGTTGGGCCAACACTGCGGCTGGAAACAATATGAAAACTAAGGCGACGATGAAGGTATGAATCATTGATGATAGTGGCTGATGTTCCATAACAATTGTTCTGCCCGATGGCCAGGGGGCAGCGATCGATATAATGGTGACTGGGAGAGATAAATTGATGGTGAGGCAGGCTTAGGATGCATCGAAGCGAGGGCTTGGATGCTTCCCTATTATACACGATCGAATTTAGATTGTGAGTGGCCAGGCCAATTGCGTTGACAAGGTTTGGAGCCCCCCAATAGAATCTCGGTATTGACAGCTAACAGTGCATCGCAACCATCAGAGCGTAACCGTCGAAAGCATACTCGCCACGCACGCGTTGCGTCGTGAAGAGATTAAAGCAAGACTCCGAGAGTTTCAACGGGTCTGGCGATCAGGATCGAATGCCAGACTCTGGGAGGAACTGGCTTTCTGTATATTCACGGCGGGGGCTTCAGCCCGGATGGGGCTGAAATCCATAGAGGCCGTGAGATCGCTTCTGTGGGAAGGACGGGCAGAAGAGATGACCCAGGCCCTGACGAAAGCCGGTGCACATCGCTTTCCGGTGGCCCGGCCCGCCTACATCGTGGTCACGCGCACGTACTTGCAAGAGCGCTGCGGTATGCAACTACGGCAGACTCTGAAGGGTTTTCAGAGCCCGATTGAACGGCGTGACTGGCTTGCAAAAGACCCGCAGATAAAGGGTCTGGGATATAAGGAAGCGAGCCACTTCCTGAGAAATATTGGCTTCAAAGGTTATGCAATACTCGATAAGCATGTGTTACGTTGTCTCGCTGATCTGAGCATGATAGAGGAGCCTAAACCACCAACGACCCGGCCGCGATACCTGGAAGTTGAGGCCAAACTGAAAACGTTTGCGCGGTCGATTAATATAGACTTTGACGAGCTTGACCTCGTGCTATGGTCAATGAAGACCGGCGAAGTGTTAAAGTGAAGAAAAGATTCGAACTGATCTTCGAGCAACATTGCTCGCAAAAGCACTGAGTTATGCGTTCCAGTAGCTTAATAAATTCGCTAGCTCGAATGGCGGTCGGAAGTTTGGCCGCCTTCTCGATTTGTGTGGCTGCTTTTGGATCAGCATCGGTCGTTGCCGCTGTCGATAGAAAGTTGCACACCCGGGCGCACAAGGCTTTGCGCGAAGGAGACTTTGATCTCGCCGAGAAACTCTATCGGGAACTTGTTGTTAAAGACTCACAGGACAATCAGGCGCGTCTCGGGTTGAGTTTTAGTCTTTTTAAGCAGAGGCACTTGCAAGACGCGTACGATCATGCAGCTCGCGTGATTCTTGTCGATCCCCTTTCAGCGCGAGCTCATGCATTGCTTGGTTCTGTTATTCTGGCCTCGGGTGACTTTCGAGAATCCGTTGAAGAATTCCGAACTGCGATCAGTATTGAAGAAAATGAAGATCTAGCCATTGCGGGGTTGGCAATGGTCGATTTCTATGAGAATCGTCTGGAAGCCTCCATTCGCGGTCTAAGACGCGCGTCGAGGCTCGCGCCTTCCGAGCCGGACTACATTTTTAATCTTGGACAGGCTGCAGCCCGCAGCGAAAAATACAAGGAGGCCGCCGATGCTTACGAACGGTTTCTGACGATCGCTCCCAAGACCGATGCCGATCGACGGGACCGCATTAAGGGCTTAATCGATTTTCTTCGGTACCTCGGCAACCAGGGCTCGCTTTATGTTCCCAGTGGCGCCAGCAAGACGAGCATCTCCTTCGAATCCGTTGACACTCGACCTATCTTGCGAGTACGAGTCAACGGTGGGAGGGAGCAACTGCGGTTTGTTCTCGATACCGGCTCGGGGATGTCAGTTCTTTCCGAGGAGACAGCGCGAAAGTTAGGACTTCGGCCTGTTGCCCGTGGTGGTTTGGCACGCGCAGTAGGCGGAGGCGGGCGCTTTGAGATTGTGTATGGCTTTCTATCCTCAATCGATGTCGGAGAGGTAAGAGTTGAGAACGTACCTGTATATATCCGGCAATTCTATGACGACAAAGCCAAAGTGCATGGTTATCTTGGGCTTTCGATAATTTCGAAGTTTCTCACCTCGATCGACTATGGCGAACGGACCTTTACATTGATTAGACAACGCCAGGCGGGCAGTCTGGACATGTTCGATAGTGTCTCGCAAATAGAAGATGGCAGTGCGGCGAAGCTCTCCAGTGCCATCGAGATACCCTTACGCACCACCTCGAGCGGATTTTTAAGCGGTGAGGTTCGCCTCGATGGGTTTGAGCGTCCACTGAATTTCATCGTCGACACAGGCGCCAGCATTTCCGTTGTCTCAGAGAAACTAGCTGCCCACGAAGTGCTGATGAGTTATCTCCAGCCCACCCGCATGCGCGTGTTTGGAGCTGCCGGGGTGACGGAGGATGTGAAGATGTTGCTGCTACCCAGAGTCGAACTGGGTACCTTTGTTCGCGAGCATCTGCCGGCTGCGGTGTTGGATTTGGACCCGGTGAACGAGACAGCGGGTTTTGTTCAGAGCGGAATCCTTGGGGGGAACTTTCTTCGGCACTTCCGGGTTTCCTTCGATTTTCAAAGAGGTGTAATACGCCTCGAACCGTTAAGTGAAACAGCAAAAGCAAGCACTCCGGAGGAGTAAGACGGCGATGAAGCATAGCCTCTATCTGGAGACATCAGTGATTGGAGCTTACCTCGACAACGGTGAGCCTTTTCGGCGCGATTTGACGATCCGCTGGTGGGAGCACGAAATGCCTGATTACCGCACGGTGATTTCGGCACTGGTGTCGAGGGAGATTGAGAGAGTTCCCGAACCTCACCAAACTTCTTACCTGAAGTTAATTTCGCCGCTCGAACAAGTTGAGCTTACTGACGAGGCAGCCATCCTTGCCGACGGTTACATCTCCCGCGGTATCTTCCATCGCAAATACATTGCCGATGCGCTGCATGTGGCCATTGCCTCATATCACAAAATTGATTACCTCGTGACATGGAACTTTGGTCATCTGGCAAATGTTCGTCGTCAGGCGCGCATTCGTCTATTCAATACCGCGGCAGGTTTCTATGTTCCGATGATTGTCACCCCAGAGTTTCTCGTGTCAGAAGCGACCGAGCGAGTAAACTAACCTCTGACAGCCATCGGCGACTTGCTCTTCGTACGAAAGGAAAGTGTGAAGTAAAATAATTTGGAATTACGCTGACAGTTTTCGGTATAGTTAGCATTCAGATGTATCGTCGACCTAAATTTCTCGAAGTGTTGCATGCCATTCGCGAAGATATGGCGCGTGATGTTGATTACGATGTCGATCTCTTTGCGGAAATGGTGCGTTCCGGCGTCAGACCTGCACGTGGTCCTGTGCGAGTCATTCGTGGCTTTAAGAGTTCTGCACCCGGTCAGGATCTGGCGGAGGAAAGAACTCCTCCACGTAGACAGAAACGAAGGGCCGGGCAATAATCAGTTGCTGAACGGTTTGGCGAACGCAGCTCTCTACTGAAGCAATCATGAACACGACATTTGAGACGATTGGGTTGGAGGTTCCAAGCGAGAAGGCTTTCAACTATCTGGCGGAACGTGCAGGGGACCAGGGTGAGCCCACACAGCTTACTCGACGGGGAGCGGTGCTGCATGGACGCTGTTGGAAGCTTGGCGAAGGTCTCGAAGTTTGGACCGTTCTTTACGAATCCGGAAGCGGCGACGTTTTTTACGCGGACTGCCGGCCGGGGTTTCGGGCCCGCTACACGCAAACGATCACCCCTTGGGCGCTGACCGAATACGATGAGGAAGGCGAGGCCGTCGTTCATGGTTATCGGGAAGGCACTGACTGCGAGGTCCTCTTCGAGCTTCAGAATCTTACCGAAGTGGGGCCCGCCGGATTTCGCGCTCAGGAACTTCACGTTGGTCTGTGTGGACTCGCGTATCGCGCGCGCGTCCGGAAAGCACCGCTAAAAACCAGATGGCTTCCCCTGGAAAAGGCGGCCCCTTCACGAGCAGCGCATGAAAATGATTGGAGTCTGTCGGGGCGCGTCATCGCATTCAAGCCATTGAAAAACCCGCTTTCTGGAAGCGATCTCTACTGGATACACCTCGATCTCGATCGTATGAAATTAGAAGTCCTCGTAAATCGGCGCACACTGCGAGGCGAACCTCTCGCCGTTGGTGCAAGTCTGGATGCTGAGGTGTGGCTGCAAGGGCATGTGCTTGATGAGCAGGCGCTACGCTTAAGGTATGAGGGAGTGGACTTGAGTTGTTCGCCAGTTGCTTTCTGGTCAGGCCTTAAACGAAAGAACTAGTGGACGCATAAAAGGAGCGTTCCAGTCCGGTAATGATTGTTTGATGAAGCGTCTTATAATCGCGGGCCTCCTACTCCTCATACTCGTTTCCAGTGCGTACGCTTTCAACTGGTATTGGATTCATCGCTTCGATTCCATAATCGCGACACAAGCAAATATCTACCGACTGGATCCGGATCTTGTCTGGAGTATTATCTATGAGGAGACCTATTTTCGTCCCTCGCAGACCGGCCGCGACGGTGAGATCGGACTAATGCAGGTGACACCGGCGGTGGCGCGGGCATGGGCCACCGAAACCGGAATGCGAGAGCTAGAAAGGCAGATGACGGATGATGCCTACAGCCTGCTACGCGAGCCCGAGAGAAATATCCAGATTGGTTGCTGGTACCTGGAGAAGTTTTACCAGCAATATCGTGATGCGGCTGTTCCGGAAGCAAGGATGGTTGCGGCGTACAATGCAGGTCCTAGTCGCGCTGCTGAATGGAACCGGCCGGCCGAAGGCCAGGGTCCGCTGACGGTTGATCAATTTATTCAGCGGATCGATATTCCTTCCACTCGTGCCTACGTAACCTCAATTCTCGAGCGGTATGGTAGGCGCAAGGCCGCACGCATTCAGGGCGCGGATTCGGAGCCGCGTAAAGATTAGTAAGTCAGAACAGACTCGTTGCCTGGAACTGCCAAGCCTAACGCTGCCGTCGGGTGAAGTCTGCTACAAATGACTACCATATACTGCGCTCCCTGGGTACTGCCGGTATCGTCGCCTCCAATCAGTGACGGCGCTGTCGCTATAAAAGGGAATTTGATTCTTGGTGTCGGCCCCCGATCATCTGTTCTGGAAGGATTTCCAGATAGTAGGATTTTCGAGATACCCTCGTCTGCCATTCTGCCGGGTCTTATCAATACCCATTCACATCTGGAAATTACCGCGATGCGTGGATTCCTGGATCCTGAAGAGGGCGATTTTTTGGCCTGGCTGAGAAAACTTACCCGGGCCCGAGTCGAAGGCATGACCGATGAGGATCTCTACGTCTCTGCGGCATGGGGAGCGTGTGAGGCTGCACGGGCAGGGGTAACGTGCCTCGGGGACGCAGGAGATTCAGGAAGACCAACCATCAATGCACTACGCGATACAGGTCTGCGCGGAACTGTTTATCAGGAATCGTTCGGACCTGAACCGTGGCTTGCCAAAGAGAATCTAGCAAAGTTGCAGACGAAAGTTGCCGCACTGCGCGCGATTGAAACATCGCTTGTTCGGATCGGTGTCTCGCCCCACTCGCCCTACACGGTTTGTGGGTCCCAGCTCGAGCTGATCTCAGAGTTCGCAATCGTCGAAAACCTGCCGTTAATGATTCACGCCGCTGAGTCCGTCATGGAACGGATGCTATTAAAGGATGGTACCGGGCCTTTCGCGGATTTCCTCATGAAGAAGGACATAGATTGGCGAGCGCCCCAGGTATCGACGATTCAGTACCTGGCAGATCATCGGGTGCTGGAAACGCGACCGTTGCTTGCCCACTGCATTAATATCGATGAGCAGGACATCGCTGTCATTCGTGACAGTGGCTCTACGGTTGCGCACTGCCCTAAATCAAACGCCAAGTTGGGCCACGGTCGGGCGCCATTTGCAGACTTGCTGGAGTGCGAAGTAACTGTAGGCCTGGGCAGTGATTCCGTGGCGAGTAACAACACTTGTGACATTCTCGAGGAGGCACGGTTTGCAGTCCTGTCTGCTCGTGCCGGGGTGAGTAAGGATCGCTCACCACGCATGCTTGGAGCAAAGGACGGTCTCGCGGCGGCCACGATTGAGGGCGCACGAGCCCTTGGGCTTTCCGGGGTCGTTGGAGAATTGAAAGAAGGTCTTCAGGCTGATCTGATTGCGGTTTCATTGACAGGAGCGCACCAACTACCCTTGTATGAGCCGGTTAACGCTCTTATCTTCGCTTCTTCAGGGCGCGATGTGGTGTTAACTGTTGTCGCCGGTCGCGAAGTATTTAGGGAGGGATTGATCACAACGATCGATGAAGAGGAATTGGCCCAGCGGGTTCAAGAGATCGCTCGCAGGCTCCAGGCGGCCAATTATAGCGCGGGGATTTAATGAATGTACTTGTTCTAAACTGCGGCAGCTCGTCGGTGAAATTTCAAATCATTGTCACCGACCTCGAGCAGATTGCTCTCAACACCGATCAACGTTTGGCGCGAGGCACGATCGAGCGCATCGGCGGCGAAGCGATTGTTGCGCTACGCGCTGAAGGAAAGGATCCCGTTCGTTCAACCGCGACTTTAAGGGACACGCGGGCGGCGGTGGAACTGATCATTCGGTGGGCTTGCTCCTCGGATTCAGGAATCTCAGAACTCAACACGATTGCCGATATCCACGCTGTTGGACACAGAGTTGTGCATGGCGGCGAGCGTTTTGCTCATTCAATTCTGATCACAGACGAGGTCCTGCGTTGGATTGAAGACTGTATCGATCTTGCGCCCCTGCATAACCCTACGAACATCAAAGGCATTCAAGCTACTAAAGAAGTCTTTGGCGCCGGCTTGCCGCAGGTCGCCGTATTCGACACGGCCTTTCATCAGACCTTGCCTGACTATGCGTATCTGTACGCTTTGCCGTACCAACTTTATCGGCGCTATCGGGTCCGGCGTTATGGATTTCATGGAACCTCGCACAGGTATGTGGCTTACCGTTACCGGCAGTTGCGCAACATTGCTCGCAGTGACACTAATTTGATCACACTGCATCTGGGAAATGGTTGTTCCGTGGCGGCTATTCGCGCGGGCGATTCAGTAGACACCTCGATGGGTCTTACACCATTGGAGGGCCTTGTTATGGGAACTCGCTCAGGTGATCTCGACCCTGCTATCTGTGATTTTATAGGGGGTAAGGAAGGGCTGAGTCCGCAAGAGGTCGAGACATTGCTGAACAAGCAGTCGGGACTCTTGGGCATCTCAGGACTGACTAATGATATGCGAGAATTGCTGGCGGAAGCAGAAGAGAATAATGATCGCCGGGCGCGACTTGCGATCGAGATCTTTTGTTACCGCGCCCGCAAGTATATTGGTGCTTATCTGGCTGGAGTTGGTGGAGCCGATGCCATAATTTTTACGGGAGGCATCGGAGAAAACTCAGCGGAAATCCGGGCGCGTATATGCGCCGGCCTGAACTGGCTCGGCCTCGATCTGGATGACGAACGCAACGCGTTAATTAAAGACGGTCGAGAAGGATTGATTACCAAGGATGGATCTCGCCTCGCAGCATATGTCATCCCTACCGACGAAGAACTCCTGATAGCCAGAGACACAGTACGTTGCGTTCGCGGAGTTGCTCAACGTTATTGAAGGGGCTAAGGGGGTAGAATCGCGCCCCCCTTAGCCATTCGATTCACGTCGTAAAGCCGGGGCCCAGGCCCGCCGGAACTACACCGGCCGTTCTCTTCTTTACCGAGAGGCTGTAATTGCCTCATCGAAGATTTCGAGGGCTACATCGACGTTCTCTTTCGTGAGAACTAGCGGAGGGGACCAGCGGATGGTATTTGCTCCAGCACCAAGAATGATTAGCCCACGCTCAAAACACTCACTCTCAATGCGATCGCGTAAGTCAGGTGCAGGCTTGTGTGATGAACGGTCCTCGACGAATTCCACACCGATCATCAGTCCCATGCCGCGCACGTCACCGATACAATCGTGCTTTTCCATCAGCTTATTGAGACCTGCTGTGAGATAGGCGCCGACCTCCGCGCTATTCTGCACCAGCCCGCCTTCAAGTAATTCGATTGTCTTTAACGCGGCGGCGATACAGACGGGATTACCTCCAAATGTTGAGGCGTGCGCGCCTGGTTTCCAATCCATTAAGTCTGCGCGCGCGACCGTGACACCAATCGGCAGCCCAGAGCCAATACCTTTTGCGAGCGTGATGATATCTGGGTGCAGGTCGTAATGCTCGCTGGCGAACATCTTTCCTGTTCGGCCCATCCCTGACTGCACTTCATCCGCGATGAGCAGAATGCCATGTTCGTCGCAAATGCGGCGCAGTCCATGCAGGAAATTCCTTGGCGCGGGCACATAGCCCCCTTCACCTTGCACTACCTCAACGACAATACCGGCAACTTCCTCTGGAGGAGTGGTGGTTTTGAAGAGTCGCTGCTCAATCCAATTGAGCGCCCCCTCTCCAGAGCCGCCGTCACCACACTCAGCTTCGTTAAAAGGGTTACGATATTGATTTGGGTAAGGTACATGAACGACATCGAGAGCCTGCCGCTTGAAGCCGCGGCGCTGGGCCGCTCGGGAAGAGGTTAAAGACAGCGAGCCAAGTGTGCGGCCGTGGAAACTGTTGAAGAAAGCGATAAACTTCTCCCGTCCGGTTGCATGCATTGCCAGTTTCAGCGCGGTTTCAACTGCCTCTGTTCCGCTGTTGGCAAAATGCGTGCGGGTCGGTGAGGGCACTGGAACGATTTCATCAAGCTTCTGCGCAAGCTGCGGCATGTGGCGGTAGAAGTAGTCTGTACCGCACATGTGGATCAGTTGTTCGGCCTGGGCTTTAATAGCGGCCACTATTTCGGGGTGACAATGACCGGTTGAGCACACGGCCACGCCTGCGTTGCAATCCAGAAATATATTCCCGTCGACGTCCTCGACCCAGACGCCCTGGGCGCGCTCTGCAACGAGTTTGAATGAGGGACGCGGATAGGATGGCGTGACAAATTTTGCATCGGCGGCGACGATTTCACTACCTTTTGGACCGGGTAACGGGGTGTTGATTTGGGGACGCCTTGCTAAAGTGATAGTTGAGCTGGACATGGTCTTTCTCCTTTTAGAAATAGATACAGACAACACAGAGTGCCGTGAAGAGTTGATGAACGATTTAAGAAGGGAAAGATAAGCTAATCCGCGAAGAGATTAGCGCGGGAATCCAGCGGACGAAAATTGCGGTTCGCGTTTAACATACTGAAAAAGGCCTGTTAGGTGTGTCCAATAACCGAAAGCATATTACCACCAGATTTGGGGTTGATCCAGTTATGCCTCTCCGAAGTGGACTGTGGGCAAGGAGTGGATGGGTCGCGGATGACTTCACGAAGCCGACCGCGATACTGAAGAGCTGGAGGAAAACTTGCAAAAACGTCTCTGTACTGAGACGATCTCCAACCGTCAGAACACGAATACTGATTGAGTGTATTTCTTACCGGCGAGTGGTTAAAAGCTCACGTAGATCGGTCGAGTCTTGGGGCCTGACTCCTGATCCAGCTCTCTAACCAAAAGATTACTAGTCGCGGTCAGAAGAATGGACCGCGTCTCTCGGACGTCAAAACCTGACAGTGTGCAACCTGAAGGAGAAGAAATGAACATCTGCCGCTTTCCTGGGAAGCAGACGTGGGTGTCTGCCCTTACTTTGGCGTTATTCAGCGCGGTAATAGGTTTTGGACAAGCGGTTGACCGAAGTACCGGCAACAGCGGGATCGAGTCAGCAAGTGCATCAGGTTTGAAACTTGATGTTGGCTATTCTGACAAGATTAAGGAATACACCACTGAAAAGTTTTTTCTGACTGAGCTTGTGGACCATCTGCCGGCATCGGACAAAATTCCTTCGCCCGCTAAAGTGCTGGGTTACGTCATGGGGACACCCAACCGACTTACGTACACGAAAGATATGCACCGGTACTACCGGGAGCTCGAGAAGGTGTCTCCACGGGTCCGGGTTTTTGTTGCGCCGGAGCGAAGCGAAGATGGGAAGGAGCAGATTCTGGTTCTGGTAAGCGATGAAGCCAACCTGGCCCAACTCGATCGCTATAAGGAGATAACATCAAAACTCGCCGATCCTCGCGGCCTCAGCGATGCCGGTGCTAATCAGCTCGTAAGCGCCGGGAAGCCATTCTACTGGGCTTCGGGGGCCATCCATTCACCGGAAACGGGCTCGCCCGAAATGCTTATGGAGTTGGCGTATCGATTGGTGGTTTGCGATTCACCCTTTATTCAAGCGATCCGGCAAAACCTGATCGTTATGATTACGCCAACACTGGAAGTTGACGGGCGTGACCGGATGGTTGATTTGTATAACTATCGAGTGGCGAATCCTACAAAGCCGGTTCCACCTCTGCTCTACTGGGGAAAATACGTCGCGCACGATAACAATCGCGACGGCCTCGGGTTGGCGCTGGCGCTCACGCGAAATCAGATGAAAACGTTTCTCGAGTATCGTCCTCAAGTGTTGCACGATCTGCATGAGTCGGTGCCCTACCTTTACACGATGACTGGGACCGGACCATATAACGCCTGGCTTGACCCGATTGTGATAGACGAATTCCATCTGCTCGCCTATCACGAGATTGAAGAGATGACGAAGAGGGGAGTGCCTGGCGTTTGGACCCACGGGTTTTATGATGGATGGGCCCCTAACTACATGCTCTACATCGCCACCGGACGCAATTCGATCGGTCGTTTTTATGAAACCTTTGGCAATGGCGGAGCCGATACCCGAGAGCGAACATTGTCACAGACGCAAACTCAACGCGTCTGGTATCGCCCGAATCCGCCGCTATCGAGGGTTAACTGGTCGTTGCGGAATAATATCAACATGCAGCAGTCGGGGTTGTTGTTTGCTATGAACTTTGTGGCGACCAACAAAGAACGGTTTCTGAACAATTTCTATCTGAAGAGCAAGCGGGCGGTCGCAAAGGCTCGAAACGAAGGGCCTGCGGCTTACATCATTCCGGGAGATGGGCCACGACCGGTCGAAGCCGCGGACATGGTAAATCTGCTCAGGTTGAGCGGAATTGAGGTGCATACTGTCGCGAAGGAGTTTAGTGTCAAAGATCAAAAGTTTCCGGCAGGTTCATATGTCATAAGAATGGACCAACCGTACTCCCGGATGGCTGATATGCTGCTTGACACTCAATATTACAATGTTAACGATCCACGTCCCTACGATGACACCGGCTGGACCATGGGCGCCATGCGCAATGTCAAGACCGTGCGTATTGCGGATACTGGAATTCTTGACGTGCCGATGACGTTGATCACCAATGATGTCAAGGTGCGCGGCAAACTAACGGGCGTCGCTTCACCTGTTGCCTTTGTCATCAACCATAATACGGACAACACGCTCGCGACACTGCGGTTTCAGTTGAAGGACGTAAAGATCAGCGCTGCCCAGGATTCCTTTAAGATCGATGGTCAGCAGTTCAACGCCGGCTCTTTTATTATCAGAACTGATGGGAATGGAGCAGATCTTAAGCAGAAGCTCGAAGCAGCGGTGACTGAACTGGGGCTTACAGCGTACGCAGTAAACAAAATGCCAGAAATTGAGACACATACGCTATCCGTGCCGCGCATTGCCCTGGTCCATACCTGGACAAATACGCAAAACGAAGGATGGTTTAGGATCGAATTCGATCGTTTACGAATCCCGTATACATATATATCGGACCACGTGATTCGTGACACGCAGGACCTGCGGGAGAAGTTCGACGTGCTTATTTTTCCGCCTGTGGGTGGCAGCGCTCAGGCAATTGTGAATGGTATGCCGATTCGCGGGGATGCCATTCCATGGAAGGGTTCCAGTCTGACGCCAAATATCGGGCTCTCACCAGACCAGACGGATGATATGCGCGGGGGCATGGGCGTAAAAGGCGTGGCGAATTTGCAAAGATTCGTTGAAGAGGGCGGTCTGTTCATCACTATTACAAACATCTCGAACGTTCCGATCGACTATGGATTGACTGCCGGAATTTCAATTCAACAGTCGGAGCGCCTGATGGCGCGAGGGTCCATCTACAACGCGACATTTGCCGACCGCAAGAGTCCGATTGCCTATGGTTACCCCGAGTCACTGCCAATCTATTTCAATCAGGCGCCTTTATTCCAGGTGGCCGCAGGAGGTGGCCCTGGTGGCTTTGGTGGAGGTGGCGGTGGAGGTGGCGGTGGGGCTACGGCAGGCTCGCGGCCTTCAGGACGTGGAGGAATAAACGATCCAGATATTGTGCAAGCCATGCCTCAAGTGAGAAAAGGCGTAGGTACAGAACGCGGCCTGGGAGATCAGGTCACTGCCGAGCAGCGCAGGAGTCCTTTCTTTGTGCCGCCGGAACTGAGACCGAGAGTAATATTACGTTTTGCTTCAGATGAGAAGAACCTGCTGGTGAGCGGCATGTTGGCCGGTGGTTCGGAATTAGCCAATAGGCCTGCCGTGGTTGATGTGCCGGTGGGTCGTGGTCATGTCGTTATGTTTGCAACAAATCCGATGTGGCGCCACCAGACTCAAGGAGCCTTCTTTCTACTGTTCAATGCCGCTCTCAACTACAATAATCTTGACGTCGGGAGAACGGCGTCGGCTCAAACCCCGCAAGAGGCCGCAGGTGGGGAAGACGACCACTATGAGGATCACAAGTAAAGGTGGGCCTAGGCTTTCGGTAGTGATTCGACAAGATGATCAAAGCTTAACCAGATGCTCCAGCTATGATGGTAGAAAGCTACCGGGAACCCACAAGCTACCGTAAAGAGTGTTGTCAGAACGAACTGCGGATACGAGCTAATTATTTGCAGTGAGATTAGATAGAGGGTGAGAATCACGATTTCGGTTGTGACGACGTTCACCAGAATGGCGCCTACAAAGAAGCCTTCTTCGCGGGCAAAGAGCACACCGCAGGAAGAGCAACGACTCTTGATGCGAAAGGGTCGCTTCACTATTGACCCTTGCCCACACGCCGGACAGAGCAGGCGAGAACAGCGGATTAATATTTCGGTAATCGATTGTCGGCTTAGTTTCAACTGAAGGCCTCAAAACCGGAATGTTTGTCTAAGCCAGAATGGCAGATTGCAGGGTTTTCTGTCCAGATAAAGCCCCCGAAGTTGCAGTACAAATCGCCGCAACTTACGGGCAGGCAAGGAGGGAGCGTGAGTTATGAAACGAGTTTTACTGGTTCTAATCACTCTGGCTTTGTCGGTTACCTTTGTGGTCGCCGACACCATTCATTTGCGTGATGGCCGGGTTATACGCGGCACTCTGCTTGGCTTCATCAATGGGCGCTTTGCAGTGCGGGTTGAGAGTCCAAGAACCCCCGGCGTACCGACGGGTACGGAGCAGGGCGAGATAATGCTTCTCAGACCAGCCGAAATAGATCGCATTGAGATTGACGGACGTTCGCTTGATGACTTGCGTTTTGAGACAAGAAACGTGGAGGTGACACTCGCGTCCAACTGGATTGATACAGGGGTCGATTTGCGCCGCAATGAGCGCGTGCAAGTGAATGCGTCGGGCTTAATCCTGGCGGGTCGTTCCCGTATAACCCCGGACGGTCTTCGCAGTGCCGACAACACAGCACCTCTTCCGCGTGCTCCTGAAGGGATGCTGATTGGCGCCATTGGTGATGAGTTTGATTCGCCTATTCTTCAACTCGGGAGTACGCGAGAGTTTGTCGCCGACCGGGACGGACGGCTTTACCTGACGGCAAATCGCGGCGCTTTCAATGACACGCGCGGGGCCTTTTCGGTGCAGATTCGTCGTGAGCGTGACTTGGCACAATTGGTAGACGATGACAGTCCCTTCAGCCGACGGACCCAGTCAGGGCGCGCCCGACCACGAGGGCGTCAAGGCGTAGAAACCGCGCGCGATCGTGGTAGGCGCGATGTAAATCTCGATATTGCGGGGACGTCGCGAGGTACTGATACGAGCGTCGATTTGCGCGAAGGAGATCAGGTGACGATTACTGCAAGCGGCAATGTTATCGCCGGTCGCCGTATCGGTCAGGTAGGACCAGAGGGCGGACGAGCCACAGGTTTCGGGGCAATCATCGGCACGCGGCCAGTACCGAATACCGGGCCGGGAGCACTCATTGGCTACATTCGAATGGCGGATGGGCAGCCCACCCAGCCTTTTGTGGTGGGCAAACAGTTAACCTTTACTGCCACCGCTGCCGGCCGGTTAATTCTGCTGATCAACGATGATGATTACAGTGACAACGGCGGCAGTTTTAAGGTAACAATCAGTTTCCAATAAATCTCGGCCTGTCAGGCCTCAACGCGACCGCTGTACTGAAGTGATCGAAGTCAAATTTAGTTCAATACTTCTTTCATTACTTCGGCCACTTCGTAGAGCGTTTGTTCGCCATTACCGCTGAAGCTCGATCCGTGCATCACGGCCAGGGTTTTTGGACCAAGCCTGGCGAGCCGTATGAGGGTCGCCTGTGTTTGCGCAGTGTATGGATAAGCGTTAGCAAAAGGCCCCTGCTGATCTGTAATCAGAGTCTGCTTGAACCGTTCCATGACACCCGCACCCGCGCTGGCCTCAACATCACCGGCTTGATACAAGAGATCCGAACAGAACAAAGTCTTTTCGGTCTCTTCGAAAAGCAGGCTCGCCTCCCAACAATGCGGTACGTGAGGGGTGTAAAAGAAACGAAACCGATACTTACCAGTTGCAAATACCTCGTTGTCCGCCATAGTCCGTGCCGGACGAATGGCAAAGTCATTAACGCTGACGTTGGCGCCCACGAAGCTGCAAAAAGCCTCGGCTTGAGGAGCGAGTTGTAACCACTCGTTCAATGAGCCACACTCGTCAGCCTCGAAATGACTGAATCCGATCCAGCGAAGGGTTGTCGGGTCTATAATCCGAGATACGGCTTCTTGAACCGACGGAAACATCTGGCGCATTCCTGTATGAAAAAGGAGCGGCTCGTCATCCTTCACCAGAAATTGGTTGAACTGAAGATTCGCTTCAGGCAGGTACATAGACAGGCGAAAAAGATTGGGAGCTATTTCATCGATTTTCATTCTTACCTCGAGATAATATTAGTGACCTCATGATAGCGCGGAACTGCCCGATTTGACTTGGGACTTTTACCCTTCCTGATTTAGAGTAGGGTACCGCCTGTTTAAACCCGGTTAGTTTTAAGAGTAAAACCTCAGGAGAACATTCTAATGAAGAAGAGCGCCCGATTACTCGCGTTATCCGTCCTATCTGCTTTTGTAATGTCCGCATTCTCGTTTTTGCCCCTGGCGCCGTACGCCGGAGCGCAGGGCGGTCAAAAGCTTTCTGAGGATGCAGGGCAGGTTGCCTCGTCGGTAGCCGCTTCGGCCTCAAGATTAGTCTATCCGAAAAGCAAAAAGATCAATCACGTCGACACTTACCATGATGTTACTGTGCCTGATCCCTATCGTTGGCTCGAAGATGAAACCTCGGCAGAGACTACCAGCTGGATTGAGTCCCAAAACACGGTAACCTTCGCCTATCTCGCGACAATTCCATTCCGCCAGAAAATGCGCCAGCGGATCGAGAAACTTTACGATTATCCTCGATTCTCGTCCCCTTCACGTCGTGGGGAGTATTACATCTTTTCAAAGAATGAGGGACTTCAAAACCAGAGCGTACTTTACATTCAGAAGGGCTTGGATGGTAAGCCTGAGGTTTTGCTTGATCCGAATAAATTCTCCGAAGACGGCACATCCCGACTGGGAGCCTTCTCCCTTTCTAAGGACGGAAAGACGGCGGTCTACGGAATCTCGACGGGCGGGTCTGATTGGCAGGAATACTTTGTCATGGACGTGGCGTCACGAAAGAAGCAAGCCGACCATTTGCAATGGATCAAGGTTTCTGGGGTCGCCTGGCACGGCAATGGGTTTTACTACAGCCGCTATCCGGCGCCCGAAGAGGGAAGGCAACTGAGTTCAAGGAACGAGAACCATCAAGTCTATTATCATAAGATCGGGACGTCCCAGTCTGAAGATAGACTCGTTTATGAAGATCCTAATAACCCGCAGCGATTCCACGGGATAGGCACAACCGAAGATGAACGCTTCGCCATTCTAAGCATCTCGGAGCGTGGCAAAGGCAAGCAGGGGAATGCGCTCTTTTTCCGGGATCTTGAGAAGGCCGAGACGTCCTTCACTCCAATCGTTGGGGAGATTGGTGACCACTCCTTTGGGGTGATTGACAACGCGGGCGACAAGTTCTTGATCAGGACCAATCACAAAGCCCCAAATGGCAGAGTTATCCTCTTTGATCCACAACATCCGGAGGAGGAAAATTGGAAAGAGATTCTGCCTGAAAGGGAGGAGCCCCTTCAGAGTACGGGAACTGCGGGCGGCAAGTTATTCGCCTCGTGGCGCAAGGATGTAACCACCCGCGCTTATGTCTTTAGCCTTGATGGCAAGCTGGAGAACGAAATAAAGCTACCGGGGCTCGGGACAGCGGGAGGCTTTGGTGGTCGTAACGACGACAAGTTTGTCTTTTATACTTTCCAGTCCTTCAACTTCCCACCAACGATCTACAAGTACGAAATCGCCAGCCAGAAGTCGTCAGTGTTTCGCACAGCCGAAATACCGGGCTTCAATCCGGCGGACTACGAGACCAGGCAACTCTTCTACGCCAGTAAGGATGGCACGCGGGTACCGATGTTCATTGTGCACAAGAAAGGTCTGAAGCTAGACGGAAAGAACCCGACATTGCTTTATGGCTATGGTGGATTCAATATAGTCACTGCGCCGTCATTCAGTTCTGTACGAATGGCGCTGTTGGAACAGGGAGTCATCTATGCTTCAGCGAACATGCGCGGTGGTGGTGAGTATGGTAAGAAGTGGCATGAGGCCGGCACGAAACTCAAAAAGCAGAACGTTTTTGATGACTTTATCGCTGCGGCTGAGTATCTGATTGCGAACAAGTACACGTCTCCTGAGAAATTGGCGATTCAAGGCGGCTCAAACGGCGGCTTGTTGGTGGGAGCGGTTATGAATCAACGGCCAGAGCTTTTCAAGGTGGCAATTCCGCAAGTCGGCGTGATGGATATGCTGCGGTTCCACAAGTTCACTATTGGGTGGAACTGGATTGCGGATTACGGTTCGAGTGATAACAAGCAAGAGTTCCAGGCGCTCTACGCCTATTCACCACTTCATAACATCCGTGCGGGTGGACGGTATCCTGCGACTCTGATTACCACCGCCGATCACGACGACCGCGTTGTACCGGCCCATTCTTTCAAGTACGCGGCAACATTGCAGACGGCTCAAGCCGGAGATGCTCCAGTGCTCATTCGCATCGATACGAAATCCGGTCACGGAGCCAGTAATACTGCCAAGGCAATCGAGCAGACGGCGGACATCTACTCATTTATTCTGTATAACCTCGGGGTGACACCCCGGTAAAGTGCTCAGAGGTGGTTTAGATGGCAATACACCGGCCGCCGGAGCCCCTCACCCTTTCGGTGTAAGAAAGAATTGTGGGATTCCAATAGGTCCGTTGCCAGGTAAAACCATCGCTGTATTCGATGTGATTGAAAGCAACTTCTTGAAGGGAATGGAGAGTTTCTGTTGATTGCGAGGCGGTAACGATCCGCGAAGGGGCCAGGTGAGACTGCACGTCGAGGTTGCGAGTCTCACCTGGTCGCAACTTCACCGCGCAGAAAAACTGTCTTGCTGATGACTCGCCGGATGAGCGTGATTTGTACTCCCAGATGAAACTCTTGATCGGTTTCTGACCACTGTTTCTCACCTGTATTCGATAAACGTAGATATCTGATGGGCGCCGGGTGCGCACTGGGACGGCATTCTGCTCAATAGCGCTCAACTCGGTGTTCCTGTTCTGCGTGTTGCTTGAGCGGGCAATGCGATCCGGATCGTCTCTGCGAGGCCCTGAACGTGAGATCGAGCGGCTCAAGTGGGGATCCGTGCCAGCGTTTTGCAGCGGGCTTCCCTCATTCACACTGGGTAGCGGTGAGACTGGATCAAAAGGTCGGATCTTGCTCCATTTGAATTTGAGAACGACCAGATCAGATAAGTTTTGATTTACAACCGTATCTTGCGAGCTAAGGGCTGCAATGAGCAGCAGGGCGAACAAGTATAATTTCATCGGCCTTCTCCAAACTGCTTAGGTTCAGCGCCGAATAACTTACGCCGGTTACAGACCGGCGTAGCCGGTTGGTAGAGCGTCTGAAGGTTTGCGCTAGAGGGCTCTCATAAAAGCGACCAGATCACTCTTCTCTTGGGCTGTGAGCTTCAACTCAAGCACAAGGTTAAAGAACTCGACGGTATCTTCAAGGGTCAGCAATCTACCGTCGTGCAGGTATGGTGGAGACTCCTTGATCCCTCGCAGAGGAAAGGTCTTAATTGGTCCCTGCTTGGTGATCATCATTCCGCCTTCCATCCGGGGTGTGTAAAAGCGTTCGACCATAAGGTCGTGCATCAATCCGTCAGTGTAGAAAGGAGGCATGTGACAGGTGTGACAGTTTGCCTTGCCAAAGAATAACTCTTCGCCACGAATCTCTGCCGGGGTGGCCTTGGCACGATCAAGTCTCCCATAGACATTAAGCTTCGGCGCAGGAGGAAAGTTGAGAATCTCCTGAAACTCAGCCATTGCGTGAACATGGAGCGCTCGATCGAGGGTGTTCACACCCTTCTTGGCAGCGGTTACGGGATCGCCATCAAAGTAAGCGGCGCGCTGCTCGAATTCGGTAAAGTCCTCAACGGTGCGCAGTGCCCGCTGCGACCCGAACAGTCGCTGAATATTGACGCCGCGAAGAGAAGGGGTGTCAATACGGCGGCGAAATTCCTGAGGGCGGATGTCGCCCACCAGGTGGGTCGCACCCAGTGTGTGACCATTTACATGACAGTCAAAGCATGTCACTCCCATCATGCCATCAGCCCTTTCGGTTTTGCGATCGGCCGTGGCATTAAACTGTTGCTGCGGGAACTGTGTTACGAGTAGCCGCAAACCATCCAATTGCTTCGGATTGAGAATTCCGTTGAACAGTTCGTAGAAATTCGCGAGTGTCACCAACTGTCCCTTCGATACATCACCCAGATCTGGTCGTGTCGTGAGAAATATGGCCGGCGGAAACTCCGGCAGAAAGTGATCGGGGATGTCAAAGTCCATGTCAAAGCGTTCCAACCGGGGTTCCTTTTTGACATGCACCTCCGGAAAGACCATTCCGCCAGCCGCGTGAACGATGTGGGGCAGGGGCAGGTAGGGGAAAAGTCCCTTTGTCCGAACCTCTTCGGGAGACATATTGCCTAACTGATCCCAGGTGACCCCGCTTCTCAGACGGGCTGTTGGACCAACGGGAATCGGCTTGCCGCGCGTCATCGTGACACTTGGATCGACTCGCCTGGTAAGGTTGTACCGGGCTTCCAACAACGCCATCGCAGCGGCCATTACTTTGGGTTTAGCGGCCTTGTCCCGTTTCAACACGACTTCGAAAGGCTCTTCAATTACCGGACTAAACGAAGACTGCTGAGCGGGATCTTGCGCCTCCACTCGCGGGCCTATCAGTAATCCAGTTGCCAGCGTTGCAGCAAAACCCGTTAGCAACAGTAGACGAACTGCTGTGGTAGTTTTCATGGTGCTCCTATCTTAGCGTGCAGCTAATACAAAAGGCAGCTCATGTAATGCGATGTACCTGAACTTTGTTGAGTCTCATAATACTACGCGAAGTTAATCCCGAAAAGCTCTTTCGTTCGCTCGGGAAGTTACCAGGTGCGGCGTATGGGATGGGCTTCAGTGTTGAAGATCACCTTCTCGAAAGCTAATGGCGCTGGTGAGGCAAAGAGAAGGTAGAAATACTTGAATGTCTCTGCAAAAAGGAAGCTCTGCATCGAATCGGCTTTCTCTTTTGTCACCACGCTCTTGAGCGCCGCATACCCGGCGTCCGTTCTGCAATACTTCACAAAATCTCGAAACAGTTTTTCTCCCATCTCAAGGTACTGAGGATCCCTGGTGTAGTGGTAAAGGTAGTACGTCGACTCGACAATCTCAGGCCTTAAGGGGTAGCCAGGATGTCGCACCTCATCAGCCTTGTAGTCATAGACTTCCGGTTCGATGCCGTGTTTGTTCCACATCTTGAACGAGGACGCCTGGAGTCTTTTGGCGCGCTCGACGTCACCCGACAACGCAAGCACCGCCGGAAAGAAAGCGTCCAACGCACCATAAGTGGTCGCGGTGCGTTCGCCGCGGCGCATGCCGGAATGACCGTACCAGAGTTCGGGACCGACTTCGTCGGCGAGATATCTGTTTACCGCCGCGATACTCGTCAGCCACATTCGCTTGCAGTCTTGATCGTCAAATAACAACCAGCTCTTCAGGAGATACTCATAGTAGCTGTCAATCTCGGCACTGATATGACTGGCCTCATTTGTCCACTTGCCTGTCTCAACATTGATTCTTTGCCCGACCAGGCCGATCGTAGAACGACGAAGATAGAGAGCGACAAGTGCCTCTTTGGCCTTGTCATAGAAGATCGGATTGCGGGTGAGTTTGCTGAGCGTTCCAAACTCGATTAGCAAGGTTCCTGCCTCGGCAGGGTTTGTTTCAACTCCCCGGACTTTACCCGTTCGAAGATTGACGTACCGGTAGGGTAGACCGGTCGGTGAATCAAAAGCCGGCAGCAACCGCTGACCAAGGTCTTTAGCGAGATTCAAGAGGCGCTTGTCGCGGGTTAGCTGATAGCTGGAGAGCAGACCGCCAAGCAGCCGGATCGTAATCTCGAACTTTTGGACATAAATGTCTTTGTCGAACGAGAGATTCTCGACAATGTAATTTCTTGTCCGCTCCGCCTCTTGTTTGAATCCCATCAAAATCATCGTATCGAGGGCATCAACGGGGGTCATCAACAGCGGCTCGCTGTACCAGTCATGGTGGGTCTTACTCAAAGGCTTGAGGTCATCGTGGCCCCACGCATACTCCTTGTAACCATTCCAGGCGTGCAGGAACTCTTGCTTTACTTCATTGGCTAGTTGTTGTCGCCGGTTTATTGGTTGGGCGGACGTTAAGGCGGGAGCGCAAATTAGCACTGCCAGTAGCAGAGTTGCAGGCCGTGAGCGAGACATACGATTAAACAGAGTTGGGGGCCCGTGTACGTCGCGAGGACTCAGTGACTGCTCGCATCGCTATAGATAACCTCGTTAAGCTTGCGAAAGTGATAGCCAAGCGCCGCGAACTTGAGCGACTCGGCGAAGTGTTCACGGTGTTCGACTGTTGCTCGCGCTACGAAGCGCCAGAATTCCCTGCGTTCGCGGTCAAGAAGGCCAAGTTTCAGGGTCACACGAGCAAAGGCCGTGAGCCGACCGATCAGCGTCTGGCTGTTGGGTTCTGGCAAGTCACGCGATACACGTCTCAGGGATTCAAGAGCGCGTTGATAGTACTCTCGTGGGCTATAGATTGTGCGCATGATCGACTGATAGCCCTCAATCAAACGGGCCGGATCCATTTTTGGTACAAAGTTCAGCGAACAACTCGTGTTATTGCCGGAACTTTCTTCGAGCAGACGTCCCTCGTTTTTGAGCCGGCGCCAGAGTTGCGTGTCCGGTAAAGCAGTTAGCAGTCCGACCATCGCGAGCGGAATTGCGCTGTCGCGAATGAAATCTATCTGTCGCTCAAAGATATCCTCCGGATCGTTATCAAAGCCGACGATGAACCCGGCCATGACCTCAATTCCGTAGCTCTGAATTTTTTTGACGGACTCGAGCAAACTTCGCCTTGTGTTCTGTGTTTTCTTTGCTTCCTTAAGGCTTTCCTCGACCGGAGTTTCGATACCGAGAAAGACGCGGCGGAAATTTGCGCGGCGCATATCGGCTAGCAAGTCATCGTCTTCGGCAAGATTCATACTTGCCTCCGTCAGCAGGGAGTAGGGTTGCCCGTTGCGTTCCTGCCAGTCCACCAGTGCCGGCAACAACTGCTTGACATTCTTTTTATTGCCGATGAAGTTGTCATCGACAATAAAAACTGTACCGCGCCAGCCCGCTTGTTGGAGAGCCTCCAGTTCAGCAACCATCTGCTGGTTGCTTTTCGTTCTGGGGATACGGCCGTAGATTTCGATGATGTCGCAGAACTCGCACTGAAACGGACAGCCGCGGGAGTACTGCACGGACATCGCACTATAGCGTTTGAGATCGGCAAGTCGAAAATCCGGGACCGGCGTAAGCGAGAGTGGAGGACGTTCGGCGGCACGATAAACCGGCTTTGTTTCCCCACGTTCGAGGTCCTCCAAAAACTGTGGCAGCGTCGTTTCCGCTTCGCCGACAAAGATATGATCGGCGCCAGGCAGACTGTCGGTGCTGGTTGATACATAGGGTCCGCCAATCAGAACGCGTTTCCCCATCGCCTTGCAACGCTCGATTACTCGTTTGACCGCCTCCTTCTGGACCAGCATCGCGGTCACCAGAACGATGTCGGCCCAGGCAATATCGGATTGCTTGAGCCGTCGTACTTCCATATCCACTAAACGTCGTTTCCAGGTGCGGGGCAGCATAGCTGACACAGTCAATAGACCAAGTGGAGGATAAGCCGATCTTTTCCCCTCAAATGAGAGGGCATGGCGAAAACTCCAGTAGGTGTCGGGAAACTCGGGATTGATTAACAAAGCATTCATAACGCACCTCTCGGATCGCGGCACCGGCCGGCATTCATTCGAGCAAAAAACGGGGGATATTGGATAAGGCTGTTGCTGGGCCAACAGTCTACACCCCTTGAGTCATTCTTCTGTAATAGTTATGTAAAACCTTCTCTTAAAAGGACTCATGTTGTTTGGGTCATCCAATTGCAATCTACGAAATCAAGAAGCGATTCAAAACCTTGCGACGCTTATCCCATTCGTTCAATGGCTTCAAGGGTTGCGTCGATCTCTTTAATTGAGTTGCGAATGCTGGGGGCGAGTCGGGCGTGGGGCGTCGCATAAGGTGTGACTGTAGCGACGATATTCTGTTCTCTCAGGCGATTTACGACACCGCGAGGCGACATGCCCCGAACATCGAAGCAGACGATCCCCGAAGAGAGAGCCTGATTCCTAGGGGTGTAAAGCGTGACGTGAGACATCTGCTGAAGGCCTTCCTTCAGACGTCCAGCTAACTGGTAAGTGCGCGCCGCGACTTTAGATTTTCCGAGTTGTAAATGGAACCTGAAGGCTTCGGCGAGAGCCCACTGGTGCTCAAAGGGCTTGAATCCACCCGGTGTCATTCTTCTGCCCGTAGTTGGACCACTTGGCTCTTCCTCCCTGATCCAAGCGTCCCGAACTCCATCGTCGATGAAAGTCGGAATCGTCGGAATAACGTTCTGCCAGGTCGAACCTGCGGCCCAGATGATGCCGGTGCCCCGTGGCCCAAAGAGCCATTTATGACAACCGGCGATGAAGAAGTCACAGCCGAGATCGCTCATTTGAACGTCTTCCACACCAAAGCCATGGACTCCATCGACGCTCATTAACACCCGCTGTTCTTCCTCGCGGCTCGAGTTCACTTGCGCAATCTGGTCGGCTATCCGGCGGAGTGGAAGTTTCAATCCCGTACTCGAGTGGACCCACGTTAAGGCCAAAAGCCTCGTTGCCGGCCTGATTTCGTTGACGATGTTCTGGACAATCTCATCTTCGGAAACGTTCTGGATGTCTTCAAAGAGTGGAATCTCTCGCATCTCCGCGCCGGTGCGGACTGACGCCAGACGCAGCGATTCGTAGGTGGCATAATAGTCCTCCCGCGTCGTGAGCAATTCCTGACCATCATGGACTTTCAAGCCATTGTAAAGAAGGCCGAGGCCCATCGTCGTGCTGTCGGTGAGCGCCACGTCCTGAGGGCGGGCTCCCAGGTATTGTCCAGCAGCACTAACGGTTTCATTTTCGCCGCTACTGTAATTTCGCTGCAGATAAAGCGTGGGATTTTCGTCCAGTTCCCGCCGGTGTAATTCGATTGCGTCACGGACTGGCTGTGGGTGCGCGGCGATGAATAGACCACTGAGTTCGATATAGTCGGGGGAGATCTGAAACTGTTTGCGTACCTCGGCCCACTCAACTGAGTCGAAGCCCGTGTCTGGTGGCGAAGCTTCGTTGGTACCGCAGGAAGCGAGGACGGCGCCTGAGGCGACAGCCAGTCCTGATTTCAGTAAGAATTCACGGCGTTCCACCGATCCACGATAGCGGCGACCCGTGTCAGTAGGATGTTAAAAGCTTTGCAAAAATTTCGGAGGCCCCCGGAAAATATCAGAAGCTCTAGTCTTTACCCTCCTTGGGTATAACCTTCTCAGACTTGGTGGGCACTGGTACGGGAATCACCGAGACCGCTGACTCCTGCTTCAACCCGAGTTGCGACATCATTTCCGGAACGTTCAAGCCAAGGGCCTGCAACTGTTGAAGCAGAGTGAAGATCATTGTTGGTCCAGTTTGTGCAAATCGGTTGATACCGCTTGATGAGTTGCCATTGCCGTCACCACCCCCATGGTCGATCATCACAACTTTGTCGATGTTGCTTAATGGTTCGGATACGGCACGTAATGCGGGAGCAGTGGCTTCAATGATACTGGGAAGCTTCTCGAGCACGGTCTGAAGCCTGGCCGCATCGTTGAATTCGCGCCAGGCTGCGGCCTTCTCTTTGATTGCGGTTGCCTCAGCCAGCCCCTGAGCTTCGATGGCTTTCGCCTGAGCGAGACCTTGTGCCTGTATCTTCTCCGCCTCAGCAAGGCCAAGGGCCCTGATGCGCTCGGCTTCTGCGTGACCTTCTGCCTCAATCGCGGATGCTCGTCCCTCTCCTTCCTTGGCTAGCTTTGCTCGCTCTGCCTCTGCGGTCGCGATGCGCGCCTGCTTCTGACCCTCAGCGGCCAGGATCGCAGCTTCTTGCTGGCCCTGGGCCACGAGTACTGCCGCGCGGCGTTCGGCTTCCGCCTTCTTTACAATTGTGGCTTCGAGTTCCTTCTCGCGACGAAGGACTTCCTGCTCCTGAACAGCGATCTGTTCCTGAGTCCGGATGCGCTCGATACGGACCTCTTCGGCTACGACTTCCTGGCGGGCCTTGGCTTCGGAGAGTGGTCCAGCCTGCGACGCGGTTGCCTGTTCGCGCTTAATTTGAGATTCGAACTGCGCGCGCTTCACCTCTGTCTCACGAGTCGATGAAGCGATATTGGCTTCCGCTTCGAGCCTTACCTTCTCGCCTTCTTGCATGGCGAGGGCCGATTTGATCTTGGAATCACGCGTTGCCTCTGCCTCACCGATATCGGCATCGCGACGGACCTCGGCTGTACGCCGCTTGCCGAGTGCATCCAGATAGCCTTCATCATCGCTAATCTCCTGAATAGTTAGGGCGTCAAGACCGATTCCCATCTTTTCGAGATCCCCGGCCGCTTCGGTAGTCAACTTCTGCGCGAAGCTTAGCCGGTCGTTATTGATCTCTTCGACAGTGAGGGTGCCAAGGATGGCCCGCAGGTGTCCTTCCAAAGTTTGGAAGACCAGCTTATGAAACTCATCAGGTCTCATACCGAGAAAGCGCTCGGCGGCGGCTCGCAAGGATTCGTCGTCGCCCTTTATCTTGACGTTAGCAACGGCTTTCACCGAGACCGGAACACCCTGGCCGGTATAGGCCCTGGAAGTTGCCAGGGGCACAGTGAGAACGTTCAAACTCAGGTAATCAACTTTTTCGAGGAAGGGCAGGATCAACGTGGCGCCGCCGCGTACCAATCGGTAGCCAACTACGGTGCCGTCTGAAAGTTTACGTGAGCGACCCGAAATCACAGCGGCCTGATTAGGTGGTACCTTGATGTAGTTGCGGCTGAGCAGATAAAGCGCGATCAAAAATCCAATCACGACTGCGAGAATGGCGACAATAATAATCGGGTCGTTGAGTTGGTTCATTTCAATTCACCTCAGGTTTAATAAAGGATTGATCAGGTGCCGTTCGCGACGAGAATCCCGGACCGTCGCCAGTCGCACTGACGATGACCGAGTCTCCCGCAATCTCTTCAATTCGAACAATCGCTCCTAAGCGAAGCTCCTCGTCTTGACGCGAGCGGGCGATCTTTTCAACTCGTTCTTCTCCAATGCGACAGCTAATCTGGCCAATGCCCCCGGCGGGAATAGTTACGGTCACCTGCGCTGTGCGCCCGACCATCTGAGTCACACTTACGGAACTAGAGGCCTGTTGTTTATAGAGAAAGCGTCCGAACATTGAAACCAGCGCGCCGAGAACCACGCCGCTGCCCAGGCCGAGCAAAGAACTGGCAACAACGCCCAGACCCATTTGAATGCCGATTGCTCCGACACCGCCAAAAGTTGTGACAAAAACGCTGATGACCCGCGTGTCGATGACGCCGGGACCATGAGATGTGTCCAGCCCGTCGACCCCCAAGCTGTCGAAAACCTCCCCAAAGACCAGGGAGACCAGCAGGAAAACAAAACCTAAGCCGGCTACGATGAGAAAGACTGTTAAGGCACTGGCGCTGGTGAGAACTTCGGGCACGTTTGGTGTTCCTATTTTGAAGATTGAATAGAAAAGACTTTCAAATCATCCGCCCTGGTCCGCTTGTGCTTTTATGCCGCAGACACATCCTTCCGTGAAGCCTGTTAAAAGCACTGGATGGGACAGTTGACACACAACAGACGAGCAAGGTGACAGGAACCTTCGTTACCGCCGGGACTAGCCGGTTTGCCGACGACTCGCGTTAGTGATCAGATCGAGCGGGACCCTTATATCACTTTCCTGCTGTCGCGTTAAGAGATATCCGAACGGTTGTTAAGACGTTTTACTCTTCACTTATTAAGTAGAGCAGATTGTCTTCAATCCGATAGATCATCGGGGCAACTTTGACTTCGGGGTAGCGCCGGCCGAGGCGTAGGCTTTCAGAAGAAACAAAATCCACCTCGTTGCCAATCTCAAACAGCGGGGCGAAGTTCGCGAAGTGCTCCTCCGCCATCTGCTGACTCCAGCCGGCGTTTGCCATCAACCCCTGGACAAATGCTTCCCGCTTCGCACTCAGATTAACCATGCCGCAATTGTTATGGCCGATTAAGGCTACGTGTTTTACGCCCCCGATGGCGATTGCATACGAGAGCTTAAACTCGCTCTGTCGAAGATTGGCGCCGCCGCTGCGAATTATGTATGCGAAGTTGTCAGGGATGCGCAGGTGCTTCCGATTGTCCATGCACATTCCTACCAGGAGTTGCGCCTGGTTATAAGTTTCCTCTGGCCTGCCGAGGTTGTGGAATTCAAGGAGCCGCCCGATGGGAGTGTCCTCGTGTTCCGCTGGGATGTCGTCAATGGAAGAGATCGTTTTAAGAGCATTCATAGAAATTCCATATAAGAGCCGGGCAAACCCGCAAGTTAGGATACTGAAACATACGAACGCCCGCCCACGAGTCGGGCGGTCCTTTCTTTATTAGTCGCACCTCCAAAGACCGAAGGCCAAAGTCTACTTTCTCTTCCAGCGCACGCCGTCCTTAGTGTCTTCCAGAACTATGCCACGGTTAGCGAGTTCGTCGCGTATCTCGTCGGCGCGGGCAAATTCGCGACGGCGCCGGGCTTCCTGCCGCTCGTCGATTAACGTCTTAATCTCGCTGTCGAGCATCTCGGCCTGATCCTTGCCAAAGATATTAAGAACCGTGTCAATACGCTCGATCAATTCGAGCAGTTCCCGCTGATTGTCTGCGGGCAACTGCTTCCGGGCGATAGCAGTATTTACTTCGCGCGTCAGGTTGTGAATTGCGGCGAGTGCGATTGAAGTGTTCAGGTCATCATCCATGCCCGCCTCAAACTCAGCGAGAGCGCGGCGGGTGGCTTCGTGCAGTTTCTCATTAAAACCGGGCTCAGCGTTTGCCCCGCTTAGACGCCGGCGAAAATCCTGCAAGCCTTCGACGGTCTTCTCAGCGCCGCGTAAGGCTTCAAAATTAAAGTTCAGTTGCTTTCGATAGGGGACACTCAGCAGAAAATACCGGACTGCTGCCGGCGAAAAGCCCTTTGCCGCGAGGTCGCGAAAGGTATAGTAGTTACCTTTGGACTTTGACATTGTCTGGCCATCCACCTTCAGGTGTTCGAAGTGAAGCCAGTAGCGAACAAACGGTTTTCCCGTGGCGCCTTCGCTTTGCGCAATCTCATTCTCGTGATGAGGGAAGATCAAGTCGACGCCGCCGACGTGGATGTCAAAAGTTTCGCCAAGGTACTTCATCGACATGGCGGAGCACTCGATGTGCCAGCCAGGTCGGCCGCGGCCGATTGGCGCATCCCAGGCTGGTTCGTCCGGACTGCCGGGCTCCTTCCAGAGAGCAAAGTCACGCGCGTCCTCCTTTTCATAGCGGTCAGTATCGATCCGCTCACTGCCACCAACGATATTGCCTGCAAAGTTTATCTTTGAAAGTTTCCCATACTCCGGGAATGAACTGATGCGGTAGTAGATTGAACCATCAGAGCGATAGGCGTGTTCGGTTTCGAGCAATTTTTCGATCAACTGGACCATCTCGGGAATGTGACGGGTCGCTCGTGGCACGATATCGGGGCGGTCGCAGCCGAGGGCGTCAAAGTCTTCCCATAGGGCATCGATGTATTTCGCAGTGTACTCGTCGATGCTAACGCCAGCCTTCTGTGAGTGAGCGATTATACGGTCCTCCACGTCCGTAATGTTCATAACGTGGGTTACTTTGAAGCCCTTAAATTTCAAGTAACGTCGCAGGATGTCTGCGGCTACAGCCGAACGAAAGTTACCGATATGCCCGTAGTCCCAGACGGTTGGCCCACAGTAGTAGAACTTTGCTTCGCCCTCGCGGAGTGGTTTAAATTCCTCAAGTTTGCCGGTCAGGGTATTGTGGAGTCGAAGCATAAAACCCTCATTACAATTGCGCGCCGGGATCTAATCCAGGCGCGCCGGTGAGAGTCTAGGTAAGGTTTGATTTGCAGTCAAACGACGATTACCCAAACGACAGGCTGATTACGGCGCCCAAATAAGATGCGTTACAATGCGAGGCTTACGCGATATCTCACCTTGTCATTTTGAGGGCGAGTTCCTACACGGAGCAGGTCAATCAGCGTGAAGCCCAGTGAGGGCGACAATGGCTCAGCAGTCCTGAAAAGGAGAGAGAGCAGTCCTGCGCTTAAGGGGGATATAGGATGAGTCATGCAAACCGATCCACGGAAGGAGAAATACTCTTCCATGGCCATAAAGTTTGGTATCGAGTTGTTGGAAGTTGCAGCGCCCCCGGTAAACTGCCGCTTCTGTGCCTGCACGGGGGCCCCGGAGTGGCCCATGATTATCTCGAGCCCTTAGAGATGATCGCCGGTTCCGGACGGGAGGTCATCTTCTACGACCAACTCGGATGCGGTAACTCCGATCAACCTAATGACCCTTCGTTGTGGACAATTGGCCTTTTTCTTGAAGAGATCGGTGCCATCCGGGAGGCTCTCGGGCTTAGTGAACTCCATCTATTTGGTCATTCCTGGGGTGGGATGCTGGCGATGGAATACGCGCTGCGGCAGCCATCGGGTCTACGCAGTCTGATACTTGCGAGCGCCCCTGCGAGCATTCCGCAATTCATTGCGGAGATTCAGCGACTTCTGACCGAACTCCCGCCCGAAGTGCAGGAGACGATACGACGCCATGAAGAGGCTGGCACGACGGACAGCCAAGCTTATCAAGAGGCTATGATGGTGTTCTACAGTCGGCATCTATGTCGAGTCGAGCCTTTGCCCGACTGCTTGAACCGTAGCTTTGAGAAGCTCATGCGAAACCCTCAGGTCTACCACACCATGTGGGGGCCGAGTGAATTCTGTGCTACAGGCTTCCTCAAGACTTGGGATGTAGCGGCTCGGCTTAATGAAATACATTTGCCTACACTCATCACGTCGGGCCGCCAGGATGAGGCTACCCCGGCGAGCGTTGAGACAGTGCATCGAGGGATCGCAGAATCGAGATGGGAGATCTTTGAACATAGTTCGCACATGGCACATCTCGAAGAGACTGAGCGGTATCTGCAGGTAATAAACGGATTCTTAGAAGAGATTGAAGCAAGGGCTTAACGTGGCGCATGCTGAGGAGCCTTCAATATCTGACCTAGTTAAGATGTTCAGAATTTAGCAGCTGCGGTGATCCCTCGCGGCGCGCAATTTCGCATGGGTATAGAGGCAATAGACTTTAAAGTTTCTAAACCCTAAAGGAGGGATCCCATTTTGAGTTCAGCTACTACTGATTTCCAGTCACTGAAAGCACGGTTGAAGGCTACCTGGACCGCGGGGGATTTTGGCTTGATCGCCAAATCCTATGAATCAGGGGCTGTCCAGTTTGTGCAACGGCTCAATCTCGCACCCGGTAATTCCGTTCTTGATGTCGCGTGTGGAACGGGGAATTTGGCTCTTCCGGCCGCCCGCGCCGGCGCCCTCGTCACCGGTGTTGATATAGCCGTTAACTCGATTCAACAAGCCCGTTCTCGCGCCGAGGCCGAAGGGCTGACGGCGAAATTTGACGAGGGCGATGCTGAGCAACTGCCTTATGACAATGCGAGCTTCGATGTTGTTCTTAGCATGTTCGGCGTGATGTTTGCCCCGCGTCCCGAACTCGTAGCTGCGGAGTTGCTTCGCGTTTGCCGGCCGGGTGGTCGAATAGCCTTGGCAAACTGGACCTCCGGAGGATTCGTGGGGAAGATGTTCAAGACGATTGCGACACACGTGCCACCGCCGGCAAACATGCCCTCGCCTTTGAAGTGGGGCGACGAGGAGGTCGTACGTGAGAGGCTCGGAGGTGGAGCTTCCGAGATAAGCACTACGCGTCGCCTGATCTCATTTAACTTCGCATTTGGACCGGAGGAGGTCGTCGAGTTCTGGCGCGTCTACTATGGACCAACCAACCGCGCATTCGAAGCGCTTGCCGGAGACAACGACAGGCAAGCGGCATTGCGAGCGGACCTGGAACGGCTCTGGTCGGAAAACAACGAGGGGGCTAATGGTTCGACGCATGTGCAGTCTGAGTATCTCGAAGTGATTGCGGCCCGAAGCTGACGTTTTCTTGTATCCAGAACATGCTTAAGGTGCGAGAATGTGGCCCATGCTGTCCAGCTTGCGTTCGGGGAGCGAAGAGGGAACGTATTAGAAACTTTGGCCTTTTGTTGATCGAGGGCGCAAGATCCAGATCCATTGCCGGTCGTTCGCTCAAGCAAAGAAGACTTCCGATACAACTCGTTTCCTGCTGAGTTTAAGGCGATGTCCGGAACGCAAGCTGGACAGCATGCCACGTTTGCTTCAAGCAATCCAAGCCTAGACTTCGATGGAGGTGAAAGATGGGAACGATCAATTACGCGCGGGTTATTGTCGCTACTCTTGTCGTCGGCATTTTCTATTTTATCGCCGATGGTTTTATTCACGGCGCGCTCCTCTCTGGAGACTACCTGGCGACGATGACACGATTGGGAATAGAGGCCGAAGAGGATCCAACCGCGTACGCCTACTTTGCAGTGTTTGATCTTGGCAAGGCTTTCGTCGCTGTGTTTTTCTACGCGGCTGCCCGACCACGATTCGGTCCCGGTATCAAAACAGCAATCTGCGCCGGACTTTTTACGTGGCTGGCGGTGGAAGCGGTGCCTGCTATTGCGTCCATGCCCTTCCCGTTTTTTGAGAAGTCCCATTACCTGAAATTGATGGCGCTTGAAATTGTTCCGGTTACGCTTGGAGCAATTCTTGGCGGCTGGCTCTATCGAGAGCCGACGAGCAATTGAATTGGTATTTCCGTTGTACGGTGGGCCCGAGCAACCCTACATCTAGAACTGATCTATGTGACGACCTCTCCCGGGACTGTTTGCGTGGTGGGCTCCAAAATGGTCCCAGCCCGAAGGCTCTAAATCCCAGACGTGGGAGCGTTCGCGAATCTTAACTCCTTCAGTAGCATGCACCACCTCACCGATATGGCTGATGGTCACGCCGTCGACCTTGCGAGGAAGATTTGCGACACTCTCCGAGGCCACTGTGAACAGTAGTTCAAAGTCTTCACCACCGTGCAGAGCCAGCATCAGCGGGTCAAGAGCACGCCGCCCCGATAAACCTGTCACAGATGGATCCAGCGGCAATAGAGACGATTCAACCAGCGCCCCAACCCCACTCTCCTTGCAAAGATGATTAAGGTCTGAAGACAGCCCGTCGCTTAGATCAATCATCGCGGTGGCCAGATTCCCCTGACCCAGAACGATCCCCCAACCGACTCGCGGCTCGGGTTGAAGATGACGGCGCAGCAACAGGTCCACAGCGAGGGCAGGCTCCTCGAGAAGCGTCGTGTTCTTGCCGAGGCGCGCGCCATTTTCAAGCAGTCTTAACCCGGCTGCGGCGCCTCCCAGTGATCCCGATATGAAAATCTGGTCCCCGGGTTTGGCTCCGGAACGCAGAATCGAACCCCCTCGAGCGCATTCGCCGATCACAATCGAGTCAATGACAATCTTTTCCGGAGTTCGAGACGTGTCTCCCCCAATGAGTCTAATGTCGTAACGATCGGCCAGCGAAAGAAAGCCTTCGTAGAACTGCTCAAGAAAATCTGAGTCCCAAACTTCGCGGGGAACGCCGACGGACAGGAGTGCCCACTTTGGTCGGGCGCCCATCGCGGCAATATCGGAAAGGGAAACGGCGAGCGCCTTGTGACCCAGGAGAAACGGCGTACCAGTATCGCGACGGAAATCTATTCCTTCAACGAGTAGATCCGTCGTGATGACCGATTCACGTCCCGCAACCTGCTCGACTACGGCAGCATCGTCTCCAATCCCGCGGGTTAGCCCGGTCGCAGGTCCGCTGTTAGCTCTTTGACTTGCTTGCTCACGAAGCCGCGCAATGAAGTTGAACTCGCCACCCGAAACCGGATCAGTTCGTTCGTCCTTCAGCGCTTCATGCGTGATTTTCATTAGAGGTTGCGGCGCAGCGAATCGATTCCGGCCTCGATTGTTTCAATTGTTGTAGAGAACGAGAAACGTAAATGTCCTTCGCCGTGTTTGCCAAAAACGATGCCCGGTACCGTCGCTACCTGCGCGCGGTCCAGCAGGATTTCAGCAGCTTTCCGACTGTCCTTGCTGATGCGGCTAATATCAGGAAAGGCATAGAAAGCACCGGCAGGTGGTTCACAAGACAATTGAAGTTCATTAAGCCCTGCCAAAAGGAGATCTCTTCGTTGCCGATAGGACGCGCGATTCTCTTCAAGAAAATCAGTTTCAGTGGTGAACGCTGCAAGCGCCGCCCATTGAGTGGGCGTTGAGACTCCGTTTGAAGAGTAGAGGGTAGTTTTTTGTATGCCTGTCATCCAGGGCTCAGTGGCAACGGTGTAGCCGAGGCGCCAGCCGGTCATGGCGAATGACTTTGATAGCGTGAAGCAAGTGATTGTGCGTTCCAGCATGCCGTCGAGTGAAGCGATTGAGACATGCTCGCCATCGTACACGAGGTCTTCATAGGCCTCGTCTGCGATCACGATCAGATCGCGCTCCTGCACAAAACGCGCTACTGCTATTGCTTCCTGGCCGGTAAGAACTATTCCGGTGGGATTCTGCGGCGTGTTGTAATAGATGGCTCTGGTTCTCGCAGTGCAATAGCGCGCCAGGGTCTGTTCAAAGCCATCATTGCGAGCTTCGTCTGTAGGAACCAGCACAGTCTTACCTTGACAGTGCGCTATTAGGTCTCTAATCGGCGTCCAGTAGGGAGAGAAGACCAGCACCTCGTCACCAGGATTTACCACGGATTGAAAAGCGCCGAATAGACCTTGCATACCACCGTTTTCAACAATCACATTCTCTTCAGTGACGTGTATCTGGTTCTTGCGTCGAAGCTTTCCGGCGATTGCCTCGCGCAGTTCGGGCACTCCGGATGATGGAGCATAGCGAGTGTGATTCTCTTCGAGTGCCCTCACCATCGCGGCCTTTATGAAGCCGGGAGTATTCATATAGGGCTCACCGCCTTCGAACCGGTGAACCGTCGCGCCGCCCGCGCGCAGTTCCATGATGCGGTTGCGAATACTTACGATATCTGAAAAGCCAATTTCATCGAGCCGCGAGGCGAGGTGAAAGGCAGTCGGGATCGTGGTCATTGTTTGCAATGATCTCCATTTGGCTGCGGATGAGTGCGACTGCTGGGGATTATAGCTTGGCCATCGAGATACCGTCCACCAGCTCTCTGTGGGCTCGGACAGGTTCAGGTTTACCTTGAGGAAAAGCTCAGATATTACCTTTAAGACTTAGTTTCAACTGAAACGGGCTAAATATAAGTATTGACACGTGAAATGTTGCACGAGTAACATGGCGACCGCGTCCCAAGCTGCTGGCAGACTCGCCAAATCATAACAATCCTTGAAGCAGCAAGTGTGCTTTCAAAGAGGCTTTCAACGATATGAGCCCTTCGGCCGTTGCTATACCAGAAAAACTCTTTTTCAAGATCGGTGAAGTTTGCGAACTCGCGGGCGTTCAGGCGCATGTTCTTCGCTATTGGGAGTCGGAGTTTTCGATGCTGGCGCCTCAAAAGAATCGTGCCGGCCAGCGCGTCTACCGCCGTCGTGACGTTGAGATGGCGCTCAGGATCAAGGAACTTTTGTACGAAGACCAGTACACCATAGCCGGAGCGAAGAAGAGACTCACAAACGAGTTGCGAGGCGGCGGAAAACTGAAGATTGTGACTACGGAAAGTTCAGAGGCATACGCTCAGCCAGCAGTTGAGGTGAGTTCAGACTCGGGTATCAAGATGGTGGGGTTTCCCGCAGAAGGTAAAGCAAGAACCGAACAGGATCGAAGAGCACTTCGGCGATTGGCCTCCGAGTTACGCGAACTACTTTCACTATTGGAACAAGAGACCAAAAACCGCACTCACAAGGGATAGCCACTCCGATTTGACAATTACCGATTTGCAGGGATACTTGACCCCAGTGACGGGACGTGGCGCAGCCTGGTAGCGCGCACGCTTGGGGTGCGTGAGGTCGCTGGTTCGAATCCAGTCGTCCCGACCATAACTCTAATACCATCATTAGCTTACGGCCACCTCTTTCGGTGGCCGTTTTCTCTGACGTGGCAAACTTGTGGCAGAGAGATCCTTAAGGCTCGAGTAATCGAAGGAAAGCCGATGTTGCGAACAGTGAAAATCGGCGAGATTTTTACTTGCGTAGAGCAAGAAACAAGAGCCCTCACGTCCCACGCACGTGTGACAGCAACTAAAAACTGCAATTTCCAGGATCGGGAGCATCAATGCGGAACGCTCCGCCCGGAGGCACGTCGAAGTAGGTGGCCCATAGCACAAGATTTTCGCTACCTTCGTTGCGGGCAATGTGCACGTGACCTTGACCGCTGTCGATAAAGGCTTCACCAGCCGAGTAGGTGCGAGCAGTGCAGCTCGGATCGTCGCCATCATAGAAGGACAGCTGACCAGACGCTATCAGCACCACCACTGGGCCCGGGTGGCTGTGCCAACCAGTGTGCCCGCCCGGTAGAATCTCGATTCGCTGGACCACCGTTTCCTGCGCGTTATTTACTTGAATAACCTCCTGGCCTTGGCCCTTAATCTTGAATTTGATGTCGGTCGGATCCGCAAAACTTGCCCTCGCGAAAACCGTCGTCCCGCCGGGGAGCACCCCAGTCCCGCTGAGGACCACCCCAACGGGCGGCGTTAAAACAGCCGCGACGGCCACAGAGCAGACCGCGGCGACGATTGCCGCCAACGCCAATTGGCGACCTGTGATGACAGCGGTAATCTTTTTTGCACCGCGGTGCGCGAGCGAAAGTGCAATTGAGCGCCTGAGAACCTTTAAGCGATTGTTAGAGTTTAAGTGTTTCATTTTTTATCTCCTTTTAGTTTGAACTTAATTGGTTCGAGGGAGGCGAGAAGCCAGAGTTGTTTCAGTCTCGCGTTGACGGCGCGAAGGGCGAATCGAATAGCCCCATTCTCCGGAATCGAAAAATATTTGGGTCAGAAAGTAACTCTCGCCATATTTTTGGAAGACTAATTTCGGCGTTTGCCCTTTGCTCCCATTTGAATAACCAGCAAGAATGATCTGTTTTTTGTTAGCGTCGCCGACGCTTGTGATTAGCAGAACGTTGTCAGTGCTGATTGATTCAATCCGGTATGCGCCCGCCGGATAAATGCGATCACCTATTTGAAAGTCGAATTTGACATTCGCTCTCAGGGTTTTGCTCGTTTGTCCGGCGGCGTTTGTTGTCAAACCCGTGGCGAAAGCCACGATTGCGATTAGAATTAGGAATTGTCTTTTCATTTTTTTCTCCTTAAAGTTCTTTTGAAAGAAATCTTTATCTCTGTTTATTAGCGCGACGGTTTTTGAAAACGCAGGTCACAATTTATTGAAATCATGGGCCTTGACTTTTAAAAGCGTATTGCCGTGTTGCCGTGATCAAAAACAAGGCGAGTCCGACAAACGGGGGCCTCGGAATGACAAATAAGGAGCGTCCAGCAGGTGAGATAACGGAGGGGTTACGCGAAGGGATTGATCATCCGGGCGACGATTCGGCTGACGCGTTCCTCAAACTCGTCTATGCGGAATTGCACCGGCAGGCTCATCGCTATTTGCAAAAAGAGCGCATCGGACACACTCTCCAAACCACCGCTCTGGTTCACGAAGCGTATCTCAGATTAATCGAACAAAAATCGGTTGCCTGGGAAAGCCGTTCTCACTTCTACGCCATTGCCGCGACGATGATGCGGCGAATCTTGATTGATTACGCCAAAACCAAACATCGCGTCAGACGCGGCGGTGTTCACAGCGATTTACCGCTTGAAAATGCTTTGACGATCAGAGTCAGCGAAACCGACTTCGATTTGCTCGCACTCAATGAGGCATTAAACCGGCTCGCCGCGAAGGAAGCGCAGCTGGCAAAAGTTGTCGAACTTAGATTTTTTAGCGGCTTAGACGTGGTTGAAACGGCGGAGGTCCTGGGCCTCTCCGAATCAACCATCAAACGCGATTGGCGAATGGCAAAGGCTTGGCTTCACCGCGAATTAACGAGATAAGAAGTCCAAAGTCATTCAAGGGTCAAGGTTCGTTACAGTATCAACGTCTGGACCAAGAGTTATGGCTGACGTGCAATGGCAAAAAGTCAGGGAGATTTTCGATGCGGCTTTGCGTCAGAAGCCGCAAGAACGCCGCAAATTTGTCAACGAAGTTTGCGGTGATGATAAAACTCTGCTCGCCGAAGTCGAATCGCTTTTGTCATCGTACGACAGTGCCGAAAGTTTTATGGAAACGCCCGCCGCCGCCAAACTTGCTGATGTCATTGAAGGCAAAACAAAGAAACTCGAAACGGGTAAATGTTTTGGGCATTATGAAATAATCAATCAAATCGGCGAAGGCGGAATGGGCGAGGTTTATCTTGCCCAAGACAGAAAGCTTGACAGAAAAGTGGCGATAAAAATTCTTAACGAAGAATTCAGTCAGGACGAGTCGAATCTCCAAAGATTTGTCGCTGAAGCGAAAGCCGCGTCTGCTTTGAACCATCCGAACATTTTGACGATTTACGAATTCGGTGAAGCGGAGGACGCCCGCTTTATCGTTAGTGAGTACATCGAAGGCAAAACCCTGCGTGAAATCATCCGCGAATCAAGACTGACGCTGCCGGAGATTCTCGACATTTCGATCCAAATCACGAGTGCACTGGCAGCCGCGCACAAAGCGCATCTGGTCCACCGCGACATCAAACCGGAAAACATAATGATTCGCCCCGACGGTTATGTGAAAGTTTTGGATTTCGGCCTGGCGAAACTCGTCGCGCAAAAAAACAAATCCATTCTCAGCCTGGAAGAACCAACCGTCCGGAGAGACCTGACGGCAAAAGGCGTGATTGTGGGAACAGTCAATTATATGTCGCCCGAACAAGCGAAAGGTGAGCGGGTTGATGGTCGCACCGACATTTTCAGTCTCGGAGTGTTGATCTATGAAATGTTAGCAGGCAAACCCCCATTTGCCGGCGGCAATGCGATTGAGACCCTCGGCTCAATCCTCAATAAAGACCCTGCGCCTTTGAGCCGACAAGCGCCGGGGGTTCCGCACGAACTTGAACGGATAGTCAACAAAGCACTCAGAAAGGACCGTGAGGAGCGTTACCAGACAGCGAAAGATTTGCTGATTGATTTGAAAGATGTCAGGCAAGAGTTGGAATTTCAGAATAAGTTGGACCGAACCGCAGCACCTGATCATGAAGGAGCAATGACTCAAGTCTTCAATGCCAAGGCCTTGAATAGCAGCAGCCTGCAGGCCCTGTCGGGACGTACGCAGCCCGAGAACCGGACCGCCGTACTACAAAGGGCCACGGGCGGCGGACGCAATACAACTGCTGAAAACACCGGATCACGCGGTCGATGGTATCGACGCTGGCCGGTGATGGCCGCTCTCGGCGTGCTCTTGCTCGGAAGCATCGGGCTTGGCGGATATTTCTGGCGGCAAAGGACGGGTCCATCAAATGAGATAAGGTCAGTTGCGGTTATGCCGTTTGTTAATGAAACCGGCGATCCGCAAGTCGAATATCTCTCCGACGGAATGACGGACACGCTGATCAGCAGTTTGTCGGAGCTTCCGAGCATAAAGGTAAAGGCACGGACTTCCGTTTTTCGGTACAAGGGCAAGGAGATAGATCCGAAGGTTGTGGGCAAAGAGCTTGGCGTGCAGGCGATAGTCATCGGGCGTGTGGCTCAGCGTGACGGACGAACAAATGTCTTGCTCGAGGTGGTAGATACCGAGTCCGAGGATGTGATCTTCAGCACGAAATATGACAAGTCGCAGTCCGCGCTTGTTACGCTGCAGAGCGACATTGCCCGCGATGTTTCGCGCAAACTAAAAAGCAAGCTTTCGGGAGCCGAAGAGGCAAAAGTCACGAAAACCCATACGGCCGATCCCGAGGCCCTTCAGCTATATCTTCAAGGCCAGTTCTATCGGTACAAAGGCGGCCGCAACAATGTGCTGCGCGCCACCGAATATTTCAATAAAGCTATTGAAAAAGACCCTAACTATGCTCTCGCGTATGCCGGTCTGGCTTTGACTTATAGTTCGTATGACCTTTACAACCTTGTGCCTGACTGGCCAAAAGCAAATGCGGCGGCAAAGCGCGCACTCCAACTTGATGATTCGCTTGCTGAGGCACACCTTGCCGTGGGGGATGTTAGTCGCGCGATTGAATTGAATCCCGATTATGCTGAGGCACATGTCGCCCTCTGTATTAATCTCACGATGACAAAGCGTTTTGATGAAGGAATAACTGAATGCAGTAAAGCTCACGAATTGGACTCCTCATCCGTCGTTGTAACTACGCGTTTGGGGGCAGCGTATTTCTTCGCCCGCCGCCCCAACGAATCCATCGAGATATTGACGCGCGCGCATGATATGGATCCAACTCTCTGGGTACCTTTAGGATACCTTGGTGCCGCCCAAACGCTAAAAGGCCAATACACTGAGGCCGCCGCTACATTTCGGAAAGCCATCCAAATCAGTGATGGCAGTCCTAATGCCAAGTCCCATTTGGCGTATGCCCTGGCAAAGGCCGGACAGCGTCATGAGGCCCTGAAACTGATTGATGAACTTAAGCGTCAGGGAATTCGCGAACATATTAATAGTTTCCACTTTGCCGTACCCTACATAGGCCTCGGCAATAAAGATGAGGCCTTCTTCTGGTTGGGAAAGGGGATCGATGAAGGCAGCATAGGATTTAAGCAACTTGACGTGCACCCCTGGTATGACGATCTGCGCTCCGACCCTCGATTCAAGGCGCTGCTGATACGAACCAATCTGCCGGAGTCATGAATCAGAAAATGACTCCAGGCAACATCCTGGCAGCAAATCGAAAAAATCGTCAAAGATAGATATGGCTAACGAGAAATGGCAAAAGGTGAGGGAGATTTTTGATGCGGCTTTGCGCCAAAAGTCGGATGAGCGCCGAAGATTTGTCAGCCAGGCCTGCGGCGATGATAAAACTCTGCTCGCCGAAGTCGAATCGCTTTTGTCGTCGCACGACGGTGCCGAAAGTTTTATGGAAACGCCCGCCGTCGCCAAAGTTGCAGATGTGATTGAACGCAAAACAAGGAAACTCGAAACGGGAAAATGTTTAGGTCATTACGAAATAATCACTCAAATCGGCGAAGGCGGAATGGGCGAGGTCTATCTTGCCAGAGACAAGAAACTTGACAGAAAAGTTGCCGTCAAAATCCTCAACGAATTCAGTCAACACGAATCTAATCTCAACCGCTTCATTCATGAAGCAAAAGCTGCTTCCAGCTTAAATCATCCGAATATTTTGGTAGTTCACGAAATCGGCGAGTACGAAAACACAAACTACATCGTCAGCGAGTTTATCGAAGGCAAGACCTTGCGCGAGATTTTAAGGAAGAAGCCTTTGAAACCGTCGGAAGTTTTGGACATCTCGATTCAAATCGTGGACGCCCTCTGCACAGCGCACGCCTCAAACATTATTCATCGCGACATCAAGCCGGAAAACATCATGGTTCGTCCCGACGGGGTTGTGAAAGTTTTGGATTTTGGTTTGGCAAAGCTCGTGGAGCAGAAAAATCGATCCATTTTCGGTTTGGAAGAATCAACTCTCCAACAAACCGCCCTCGGCGTGATTTTGGGAACGGTTAGTTATATGTCGCCCGAACAAGCTACAGGTAAACGGGTCGATGCGAAAACCGATATTTTCAGCTTTGGGATACTGCTTTATGAAATGCTCACCGGACAGCAGCCTTTCACAGGCCCAACCGCCAATCACACGATTGTCGCTATTCTGGAAAAAGAGCCACCGCCAGTGTCGCAGTTTATTAAGAGTTGTCCGCCCGAAATAGAGAGAATTATCAAAAACTGCCTGGCGAAAAAAGTCGACGAGCGATACAGCACGGCGAAGAGTTTGCTCGACGACCTCAAAGAACTCAAAGAAGAATTAGCTTTTCAATCAAAGCTCGAACGCAGCTCCACCCCAAATAAACGGGCAGCCGAAAGGCAAAGTATCAAAGCCGCCGCAATTGCCGAAACCGAAGCGCAAAACTCAATCGCCATTTTGCCTTTTGCAAATATGAGCAACGAAGGAGAAAACGAATATTTCTGCGACGGCTTGGCGGAAGAACTTCTAAATGCGCTGGCGAAGATCGAAGATTTGAAGGTTGCGGCTCGCACGTCGGCGTTTTCATTCAAAAACAAAAACGTTGAGATCAGGGAGATCGGAAAAACTCTGAACGTCAAAACTGTTTTAGAAGGCAGCGTAAGACGTTCCGGCAATCGGCTGCGAATCTCGGTGCAGCTTGTCAACGCGGCGGACGGCTATCATCTATGGTCGGAAAGATACGACCGCGAAATGAAAGAGATCTTCGACGTGCAGGATGAAATCACGCTCGCCGTTGTTGATGCGCTGAAAGTGAAACTGTTCGGCGAAGAAAAAGCGGCGATTCTCAAGCGTTATACCGACAACCCTGAAGCCTACGAACTTTATCTGAAAGGACTTTATCATTCTAATAAGTGGACGGATGAGGGCATTCAGAAAAGCATCGAGTATTTCGAGAAGGCTTTGGAGAAAGACCCGGAGTTTGCACCAGCATACGCCAAAATAGCAGATTACTATCACTTTTCTTCTCACATCGGTCTGTTTTCTCCTCAAGAGATACTCCCGAAGTGGAAAGCTGCGGCGCAACGCGCTCTGGAAATAGATGAAGGTTTAGCCGACGCTCATCTGGCGATGGCCCACATCTATTTTTACTACGAGCGGGATTGGGCAAAAGCCGAACGCGAATTCGAGCGAGCCGTCGAGCTGAACCCGAACAGCACAGACGCGCACAAGTATTACGGATTATTTCTGGCTTCCAGAGAACGATTTGACCAAGCCGTTACGAAAGGCAAAAAGGCGCTTGCGTTAGACCCTCTTTCCATTGCCGTGAACATAGTAGGCGGCTTCATATATTTGTTTGTTGGCCGCTTGGATGACGCGCTCGGATTGGTTCGACAGATGATTGAGTTGGACTCAAATGCCCCTCAAGGCTACTGGGTTGGCGGCAGTTTGTTGATGGCGAATGGAAAGTATGAAGAGGCTGTCGAAGCGTTTCAAAAATCTTTGAGTTTAGGCGACAACCAGATGGCGTTAGCTAAGCTGGGCTGCGCTTACGGTCTCGCCGGAAGACGCGACGAGGCTCTGAAAATTCTCGATCAACTGTTTGAAATGAGAGAGCGGCAATACGCCACCCCCTTCAACATCGCGCGTGTTTACGCCGGACTTGGGGATAACGATAACGCTTTTGAGTGGATGGAAAAAGCCGTTGAGGAGCGCGACGCCGACTTGGTTTTTCTCAAACGCTACGTTGAAGCCGGAGCCGGAGTTTATTTTGGAGAAAACTTTTCCACCGATTCGCGCTATGAGGATATTTTGCGCCGCGCCGGTTTGCCAACAGACAAAACCGCGTTAAGGCAAGCAATAGACGAAACGAACGCAGCGCAGACGGCGATACTCTCTCCCGCCGCAACGAACGATAAAGAAATTTCAGCAACTGCTGTTAAAACCAATGAGCAAACACCGCAAGCAGACAAACCAAAAGCAAAACTGGAACGCTCTCCTCCGCCCGATGCCGGAAATTCAATCGCATTTCTGCAAGCGACGACCGGAGGCGCAAACCAGCAAACCGCCGAAACGCAAAACAATCTTTCGCAGACAATCAAACGGCATAAATCGCTTACCGCCTTTGTGGTTGTCGCACTGCTCGTCGGCGCAGTCGGGCTTGGCTATTATTTTTTCTACGCGGGAAAACCAGCTTCGGGCGTCGGCGATAAAAAATCAATCGCCGTTTTGCCGCTCAAACCCATCAACCCGGCGAATCGAGACGAGGTTTACGAAATCGGGATTGCCGATGCTCTGATTCATCGGCTCGGTTCGATGAAAGGCTTTATTGTCCGTCCTCTGAGTGCGATTCGTAAATATGCTGACGTTGAACAAGACCCGATAGCGGCGGGAAAAGAACAGCAGGTTGATTACGTTCTGGCGTCAAATTATCAATTAGCGGGCGGGAAAATTCGCATCACGGCGCAGCTTTTGAATGTGGCGAGCGGGCAGATTGAAGAAACTTATAAAAGCGAAAAGGATGCGGGCGACGTTTTTGCGATGCAGGACGCGATTGCGGGCGATGTCGGAAACATTTTGTCGGCGCGATTCACCACCACGTCGAGCGGTGCGACGGCAAAGCGCGGGACGACGAATGAAGAAGCGTACCGGCTCTATCTGCAAGGGATTTACCTTAATGACAAGAGAACCATATCGGATTCCCGGAAGGCGGTGGAGGCTTTTGAGCAAGCTATCCGGCTTGATCCGAATTATGCGCGGGCGTGGGCGGGCAAGGCTCACGCCCACCGCTCATTTTCCAATTTTGGGAGCAGAGCTACTAACGTCCACGAGGAGCACCAACAATCGATGGAGGCAATCAATAAGGCGCTGGAGCTGAATCAGAATTTGTCAGAAGCGTATAGCGTACTATGCGAAAACAAAATGTATTACGAATATGATTTTGCCGGGGCGGAAGCGGCGTGTAAACGCGCCATCGAGTTAAAGCCCGATTCTCCGCAGGCACATAATATTTATGCGCGTTTTCTGATGGGTCCGGGCCGACGCTTTGACGAGGCGATTACGGAAATTAAGACCGCCATCGACCTTGACCCAGCAGCGTATTATCATCAAGCGATTTATAAGATTGTTTTGACTTATGCCCGCCGCTATGACGAGGCTGACCAGCAATTAGAAAGACTCGTTGCCCTGAATCCGAATGGCGCCGTCGGCACCTTTTGGTATGTTGGCGGAGTAGAAATGCAGGGCAATAACTCTGAGGCGTTTGAACGGCTCATGAGATTTCACACATTAGCGAAAACAGACGAACAAACCAGGCAGCTTTATAAGACTGCATATCAAACATCGGGTTGGCAGGGAGTTTTGCGCGAGCGTGCCAAATGGCTTTATGAATACAACCTGGCTCATTTTTATTTTAGCGCGTGCGTAAATGCCCAGATAGGGGATAAGGATAAAGCGTTTGAATATCTGGAAAAATCGTATCAGGAGCGAGAGCTCTGGATGGCTTATCTTCAAGTGGACCCGCGACTTGATTCCCTGCGCGACGACCCGCGATTTGATGAATTAGTCAAGCGCGTCGGTCTTCCGTAACGGCGTTTGAAATCTTTATTGGGTTTCGCGCTTAACCAAAACAACAATCAAACTTCAGTATAGAGGTCCGGATGAGCGTTGCGCGAAGTAGCCAACCGAAGTGCGCGCACAATACGCTTACATCGAGCATCCAAAACAGCCCAAATGGTCGTACTACATCGTAGAGCGCCGACGGAATAATCTCTCTGCCCTCCCAAGAAACCACCGCAGTTTGGTGGTTTTCTTCACACATCTGCCGGCAGACCTGCTGGCAGGAGAACTCCGTGATATCCGTGAGTTCAAACCATTAGGCAAACCGCTAAGCGGCCCTGGGCCGGCGCATTTCGTCGTGGCAGGATTGTGGCAGGAATAGATAGAAAACCGCTGTAGCTGGATGGCGCCAAACCTCACTTGATGTAAAAAGGCTTGATTTTGCTCGTGGCTGCATCTCGATGCAAAATCAATTAGTTACATTTACGCATCCCGCACGCTTGGGGTGCGTGAGGTCGCTGGTTCGAATCCAGTCGTCCCGACCATAGTTGAGGGCTTTCAATCGTTAGATTGGAAGCCTTTTTAGTTGCAGGTGGCGCATCCTGTTAGGTTGCGTAGAGTGGTGAGCGAACTCTTAGCACGAAACCGACGGGCTCTGTGTTAAGGGCTTGGAATTATTTTTGCCGGCTTCTTTAACGACCGGAACGCAAGCTGACAGCATGCGCCACGACAGCTTAAGTTGCGTAGTGTGGGTGAGCGAAGTCTTAGCACGAAACCGACGGGCTCTGTGCTAAGGGCTTGGAATTATTTTTAGCAGCTTCTTTAACGACCGGAACGCAAGCTGACAGCATGCGCCACGACAGCTTAAGTTGCGTAGAGTGGTGAGCGGACTCTTAGCACGAAACCGACGGGCTCTGTGTTAAGGGCTTGGAATTATTTTTAGCGCTTCTTTAACGACCGGAACGCAAGCTGACAGCATGCGCCACGTCAGCTTAGGTTGGGTAGAGTGGTGAGCGGACTGGTAGCACGGAACCGACGGGCTCTGTGTTAAGGGCTTGGAAAGCTTCGAATTTTTAGCGCCTTCTTTAACGACCGGAACGCAAGCTGACAGCATGCGCCATGTGAAAGCCACGCTCGCTACTATGCCGGTTCGGCCAAGTCAGCAATCACAATCTCTGAAGTCAGCGTTTTATGGACCGGGCACTTTCGCGCAATCTCCTGCAACCGCGCGTGCTGCTCTTCAGTGAGATCGCCCTCAATCGAAACTGACCGTTCGATTCGATGCACAAACCCCTCCTTCGTGCGCTCGCAGTCTTTGCAGTCCTCAGCGTGAACTCGATTCTGACGCAATTTAACTTTTACCCGGTCGACCGGCCAGCCTTTCCGTCGTGCATAGAGGTTAATCGTCATCGAAATGCAACTGCCAAGAGCAGCCAGCAGTAACGCGTACGGATCTGGACCCGCATCTTCACCGCCGGCGCTGGCCGGTTCATCAGTGACAAGAGTTTGCCCCTCACCATAACTGACTTCATTCTGCAAATTCTGCTGAGAGGTTACAGTGACTTCACTCATGGCATTTCTCCATTCGTTGTCCTACTCGGCTTAATGTTGTTCGAAGATCATATCAAAAAATCACGGTTGCCATTATCGAGTTGCTATTTCTTCCAGCGGGTTGCAGTCATCTCGGGCCTGCCGCTACACTCGTTGCGCTCCATACAAACCCGCAGGGCTGCACATGATGCCAGTTTCTGCACCTGAGGCAATCCATGAAAATCCACGAGTACCAGGGAAAAGAGTTACTGAAGAGATTTGGCGTCACAGTGCCGCGCGGACTGGTGGCCCGCTCACCGGAAGAGGCATATCACGCAGCGAAGGAGCTTGCTACGGATGTCGTTGTAGTGAAGGCCCAGATTCACGCCGGCGGCCGCGGAAAAGGGGGTGGCGTGAAACTAGCGCGCAGCGCCGACGAAGCGCAGGATATCGCGCGCCAGATGCTGGGAATGAAATTGGTGACCCATCAAACGGGGCCCGCAGGCAGAGAAGTCCGCGTGCTTTTAATTGAAGAAGGATTGCCCATTGATAAGGAATTCTATCTGGGTATTGTGCTCGATCGAGCTTCAGGCCGTCCGGTTTTCATGGCATCAGCGGCGGGCGGAATGGATATCGAGGAAGTTGCGGCCAGCACTCCGGAAAAGATACTTAAAGAGGTGGTTGATCCGGCTGCCGGCTTTCAACCTTTTCAAGCTCGCAAATTGGCCTTTGGACTTGGGATTCCCGGTCAGTTGATCGGTCAGGCGGTGAAGTTTATGCAGGCACTATATAAGGCCTACGAGCAGATGGACGCCTCACTAATGGAGATTAATCCCTTCCTCTTAACTCGTGACAATCGCCTGGTGGCTCTTGATGCAAAGGTTAACTTCGATGACAACGCGCTCTTTCGTCACAAAGAGTTTCTCGATCTACGGGATCTGAATGAGGAGGAACCTCTCGAGATTGAAGCTTCCAAGTTCGACCTCAACTACATCAAGCTGGACGGGAATATTGCCTGCATGGTGAATGGGGCTGGATTGGCGATGGCCACGATGGACATTATCAAGCTGGCCGGGGGGGAGCCTGCGAACTTTCTCGATGTCGGCGGCGGCGCTTCGCAGGAACGTGTGGAAGCGGCCTTCCGTATTCTACTGGCTGACGAACACGTAGAGGCGGTCTTGATCAATATCTTCGGTGGGATTGTTCGTTGCGATATGGTGGCGCGCGGGGTAGTAGAAGCGGCCCGAAAACTCGGCGTTGAAGTGCCGGTTGTTGTCCGGCTTGAAGGGACCAACGTCGAGGAAGGGCAGCGCGTCATTCGCGAATCGGGATTGAACTTCACTGTGGCGACTGGAATGAAGGATGCGGCGGAAAAGGTGGTTGCTCTCGCGGCATAGGAAAAAGCTGACTTCTTACCGGTGAATAAGCTGTTGAATGCAATGAAGAGTCCTTTACTGCTGGGGTGGCTTGTGCAGGTGAGTCGCTTAGTGCTGGTAGCGCTTTTCATTTTCACCGCCGTTGCGAAACTTTTTGTTATCTCAACCTTCGCTGGGAACGTTGCGGAACTGCTCAGCTCATCTGGGCTGGATTACGAACGCTGGACCTGGCCCGCCACGGTCTCAGTAATCTCCGTTGAATTCTTGGTCGTGATCCTGCTTCTTGTTCCACGCACGGTACGGGCGGGCGCCGTTGCCGCTGCGGTTCTGTTGATGGGGTTTGCCGGTTACGCTCTTTACTATGTCTATGTCCTGAATGGCGAACCGCTTGAGTGCGGTTGCTTCGGGGGAATCATTGGCAGTCAGTTGGGAGTCAAAACTGCGCTGCGAAATCTCGCCCTGTTGATTCCAGCCGGCCTCATCTTTTTTGGCTACAGCCAAATCAGAAAGCAATCGGTTTTCAATTCAGCTACCGATCAGGCAACCGCCTGACGGCGACGAGGAGGACCAGTGGCGACCATTTCATTCTGGGGTGGCGCGGGCACGGTCACGGGATCCAAGTACCTGATCCATAGTGAAAGCTCGCGTGTCCTTGTTGATTGCGGCATGTTTCAGGGACTAAAGGAACTGCGCCAGTTAAACTGGGAGCCACCGCCTTTCGATCCGAATAAACTCAACTCAGTATTGATCACGCACGCCCACATCGATCACACGGGGTATCTTCCGCGCCTCGTCAAGCAGGGTTTTAATGGACCAATCTATTGCTCGCGCGGGACAGCGGACCTATTGAAGATCATGTTGCCGGACGCGGCGCGCTTGCAGGAGGAAGAGGCCGACTACCTGAATCGCCACAAGCTTACGCGGCATGATCCCGCTCTACCACTCTACGATGAGAAGGATGCGCGCAGAACTCTCGACCTGCTCAAGCCAGTCGCGAATACTGGCGAGCCCGTGAAAGCCGCCAAAGGATTAACAGCGGCGTTTCATATCTCGGGCCATATTCTTGGCTCTAGCATGGTCCATGTGGAAATCGATACTGCTGGTCATGATGGATCAGGACGACGGATACTTTTCTCGGGAGATCTGGGGCGCTACGATCAGCCCATCATTAACGACCCGGTCTCTCCGCCTGCCTGCGATTACCTGGTTGTCGAATCAACGTATGGAGACCGATTGCATGAGGCCGAGCCGCCAAAGGAGACTCTCGCCCGGATCATCAATGATGCAGCTAAGCGAGGCAGTGTCGTCCTGATTCCTGCTTTTGCTGTCGGGCGGACACAGGAGATCGTCTATTTGATCCGGGAACTCGAGGACGAGAATAAGATCCCGATTGTTCCTGTTTGCGTAGATTCGCCAATGGCGGCAGCGACTACGGTTGCTTATACCATTCGCCGCGAAGAACATGACGCCGATTATCTGTCAGTGCGGGCTAAACAGCGGCATCCGCTGCGCACCAAGGCGATGGTCTCTTGTTCCTCGCGAGCTGAGTCGAAACAGTTGAACAAGGCGCGAGGAGCGCGTGTGATCATCAGTGCATCAGGGATGATGACAGGCGGCCGCGTGCTTCATCATGCGGTCCGAGTGCTTCCAGATCCGGATGCAACAGTAGTATTTGTTGGCTTTCAGGCGGCCGGAACCCGCGGGCGGCGCGTGCTGGATGGCGAATCCGAGATCAAGATTTTTCGCGAATGGATTCCGGTTCGATGCCGCGTCGAACGCATCGGCGGATTTTCCGCGCATGCTGACTGGAAGGATATTCTGAGGTGGCTTGAAGGAATGCCTTCGCCGCCACGTCGTACCTTTATAACTCACGGCGAACCTGCTGCGGCTAACGCACTGGCCGGTCATATCGCCCGCAGGTTTGGCTGGGAGGTTGAAGTTCCTGCATACGGCGACGAGTCGGAACTTCTCTGATGCTGATTAGCTGTCCAGTCCCAGGGTCAGCTATACTTTTGACTTCTATCAGACCGCTGATTTTCCGGGATGTTGCCGCGTTCTGTCCCGGTGCGTTTCTCAGCGCATCTTAATCTTAAGGAGCCAATCGCGTGAGTGTTCTCGTAGACAAGACCACGCGCCTTGTGGTGCAGGGAATTACCGGAAAAGAAGGCACCTTTCACACCAGGCAAATGGTCGAGTATGGAACTAATGTTGTTGGTGGAGTGACGCCAGGAAAGGGCGGAACAAAACACGAGGATATCCCCGTCTTTAACACGGTTGCAGATGCAGTTAAGGACGTGGGAGCGAACGCGTCAGTGATCTACGTTCCTCCGGCTTTCGCCGCCGATGCGATCATGGAAGCTGCGGACGCGGGGATCAAACTTGTGGTCTGTATTACCGAAGGTATCCCGACACTTGACATGGTCAAAGTAAAAAACTACTTAAGCGACAAATCTACGCGGCTGATTGGTCCAAACTGTCCCGGCATTATTTCCCCGGGAAAATGCAAGATAGGAATTATGCCGGGGCACATACACCGCGAAGGCCGGGTTGGCGTAGTTTCACGCTCGGGAACTTTAACCTATGAAGCTGTTGGCCAACTGACTACTCTGGGACTGGGCCAGTCAACAGCAATTGGTATTGGTGGTGATCCGATTGTTGGGACCAGCCATGTTGACGCACTTGCCCTTTTTGAGAAAGATGCCGAGACGGATGGGATAGTCATGATCGGCGAAATCGGAGGGACGGCTGAAGAAGAGGCAGCAGCCTTTGCCAGAGATAACGTGAGGAAACCCATAGTCGCGTTCATTGCGGGCCAGACAGCACCCCCGGGACGTCGCATGGGCCATGCGGGCGCCATCATTGCTGGCGGAAAGGGAACCGCCGCGGAAAAGATGAAAGCCCTGGAAGAGGCCGGCATCCATGTTGTGAAGTCGCCCGCTGATATCGGAGTGGCGATGAAAGATGCGCTTGGCGCGCGGGCCACCGGTTAGGCTGGCCTGCGATATTCAAGTACTCGAACGGAGTAGGAGACGAATGGCAGAACAGACAGGCAATCTCACCTTTGGGATCATCAAGCCCGACGCTGTGCGGTCCGGAAAAACGGGCTACATAATTCAACGGATTCTGGATGGCGGCTTTACGCTGCGCGCGCTAAAGTTGATTCACATGACGTTAAAGGAAGCTGAGGGTTTCTACGAAGTTCATCGAGAGCGCCCGTTCTTTTCCGGCCTCACTGAATTTATGTCAAGCGGGCCTTGCGTGGTGCTGGTCATGGAGAAGAATGGCGCTGTCAAAGCCTGGCGCGATCTGATGGGCGCAACTGACCCGGCAAAGGCTGAAGACGGAACCCTGCGAAAAGAGTTTGGCGCCTCTATGGGAGAGAACGCAGTCCACGGTTCTGATTCGGAAGAGAACGCAGCCATCGAGATCTCGTATTTCTTTAGTCAGACCGAGATCGTTTAACGTAATAGAAGTTGACCAGCGCTGACGTGAGGTGGCGATAGCTCATTTGGAAGTAATGAAACGTTGCCCTACATGCAATCGAACCTTTACCGATGAGAACCTGAGTTTCTGCATCGATGATGGAACTCCGCTAGCCCCGGTTGGCGTTGAGACCCAGACTGGATCCTCTGCGGGATCGGGGAGAAATGAGCCGCCGCGCACCGAATCCTACGGCCCGAGTGAATGGACTGGGCCAGCCTATACACCACCTTCGCACGTTCCACTCGGCTCCGGAGAGAAGAGAAAGGTATGGCCGTGGGTTGTTGGCATTCTAGCTATTCTCTTTATGGCCATCATTGGATTAGGGATCGCGGGTGCGGTGCTGGTGCCCCGCTGGATCGAACGGACTGCTGACAAAAATACCCCTCCTCCACCTTCTAATGTTAACGAGGAACAACAAAGTCAGGTTGAGAATACAAACACCGAAACCAACGCCAACGTTCCTTCGGAGACCCCAGAGATTCCAAATACAAATGAGGATCTGGATGAAGAAGACTCTGGCTTGCCTCCTGCCGATGAGGCGCAGGTGTTGTCCCAACTTAAGGAATTGGAACATGAATGGACGGTGGCAAACATTAACGCTGACAAGAAAGCATTGGCTAGAATCCTCGCCGATGACTATGTCGGGGTAGTAGAAAATGGCAAGCCCCAGGGGAAAGCCGAATACATCAGAACGATTGAGCGCGATACAATGATTGAGAGTTGGGAATTTCAGGACTTGAAGATCAGTCTCAAAGGCGACCGCGCTACTCTAGATGGCGTTCTGAAATTAAGAATTCAGAGCCAGGAGCTCCTCTATCGCTTTACCGACAAGTTTGTGTGGCGAGAAGGACGGTGGCAGGCGATAAGTTCCGAAGTAGCACAATTACGGTAGCAAGCATGCGGCCACTTAGTAATTTGGACCAGGGGGAAACTCAGCAACACTTATGTACATTATCCGCGAAGTAATCGAGTCAACCCGCGCGCTCATAAATGGAATGAGCGTCACCCTATCCTATATTCCAAAGCGGAAATGGACCGTTGAATATCCCGACGAGCCAGTTACGCTGCAGCCTCGCTATCGTGGCCAGCATTTGTTGCACGTAGACGAGTTGGGAAGAGAAAAGTGCGTGGCCTGTTTTCTCTGCGCCGCCGCCTGTCCATCCGAGTGCATCTATATTGTGGCCAGGGATGACCCCCGCCCTCCCGATCAACGAATTGGGGTAGATGAACGTTACGCCGAGGTCTACAACATCGATTACGGCCGCTGTATTTTCTGCGGCTACTGTGTCGAAGCGTGCCCAAAAGATGCGATCACTCACGGATACAATTTTGAGCTGTCAGTCTACAACCGGGCCGACCTTTTGAAGACCAAGGAAGATCTCTTGATCACCAAACAGTTGCAATCTAGAAACTATCGCGTTGCCTCATCCGACGAAGACGTCGACTCAGAGTACAAAGAGGTCTGACCAGTTCTGTCGCTTAAGCTAAGTTTGGTTACTCGTCCACGACTCTGGAGCGCATTGTTTTTCAGATGTCCTACCGCGAATTTCACTATAGTTGGCAATACGATCTGCAAGCGACGCCCGAGCAGCTATGGCCTTTCGTTGCAGATACCAACCGCTTTAATCACGACGCTCGCATCCCCGAGGTAGCCGTTGCGGAAGAGAAGACAAGGCACCGCCGACTGCGTAATGCTCGTCGCCTTTTACAACTTTCGGTAATGGGCGTATCTGTCGAGTGGGAAGAGCAACCTTTTGAATGGGTTCGACCTTCCCGTTTTGGTGTCTTGAGGAGTTACACCTGCGGGCCGATTGAAGAGTTGAGAGTGGAAGCTGATCTGTCCCCATATCGAAATGGAACCAGACTTAACTATCAGCTTTGGGTCAGACCTAAGTCGCTACTCGGTCTGATTGCAATTCCGTTCCAATTCGGGCTCATCAATGCGCGCCGGTTTGGTGAAGCCTTTAAGCGCTACGATCAACTGGCCGCCAGCCAGCAATCAATCGATGAAGAGATAGCCTTCCCGCGCTTGTCAGAGAATATTAGCAGCAGGCTGGAGAGCTTGAGAGAGAAGCTCGTAAACGACGGTACTGATCCCTCGCTCGTCGCGAGACTCATCAGTTTTATCCAACATGCCCCGGATTTTCATCTCGTTCGTATACGCCCTTATGCTCTGGCAGACGAATGGCGGCTTCAACGCCGCGCTGTCCTTGAAGCCTGCCTGCGGGCTACCCGTATTGGCTTACTCGATCTGCAATGGGATCTAATCTGTCCGCTTTGTCGGGGCCCCCAGGAAAGCGCCACGTCTTTGCATGACATCAAATCTGGAGCCCACTGCGAGACCTGTCAAATAGATTTCACAGTTAGCTTCGATCGGTTTGTCGAAGTTACATTTGCTCCCAATGCGGCCATACGAACCGTGGAAATTAAAGATTACTGCGTGGGAAGTCCCCAGAAAACACCACATGTTGTTCTCCAGCAACTGTTGGCAGCAAAGTCCACCCGCAGGCTGCAATTGCCGCTCGAGGAAGGACGATACCGCCTCCGCGTCCATGAACTGGCAGGAGAGTTGGCTGTAGTCGTGTCCCCAGTAGGTGCCGAAGCCGCCGTGATCGAGCTCTCTGAAGGAGGATGGTGCAGTGAAGAACTGGATCTCGCCGTCAGTGTGACTCTTGAACTTCATAATGTGACAAACGACGAGCAGTTGGTCTTTCTTGAGCGCATGGCTTGGAGCGATCAGGCTGCCACCGCAGCCGAAATAACGGCGCTCCAGGTCTTCCGCGACCTCTTCTCCACTGAAGCATTAAGACCGGGGGAGCAGATCTCCGTAGGCACGCTAACCGTTCTTTTCACAGATCTCCGCAACTCAACCCAACTCTATCGGGAGATCGGTGATGCCACGGCTTTTGGTCGCGTGATGAGCCATTTCGATGTGCTCAAGAATGCGATTACTCAGGCGGATGGTGCATTGGTGAAAACAATTGGCGATGCCGTCATGGCCGTTTTCAGAAACTCAGCCTCGGCGTTAAAAGCGGTTCTGGCGGCGCAACAAAGACTCGGTTCACCGCCGGAGGGCGTGATGCCACTTACTCTGAAGGCCGGCATTCATGTTGGTCCCTGTATCGCCGTAACTTTGAACGACCGACTTGATTATTTTGGGTCAACTGTAAATATCGCAGCGCGACTCGAGAGTTTGTCGTCCGGCAGCGACGTGGTAATTTCTGGATCTGTTTATGACGATCCTGAAGTGCGTGAACTGCTGAGCTCTCTTGAGCGTGAAGTTGAAGTTACAGCCTTCGAGATGCCTCTAAAGGGTTTCGCTGAAGAGCGTTTTGCGCTTTGGCGAGTTGGAAGAACTGAAGCTTCTGTGATGGAAAGATTCACCGCTGCCTGAAACACGACCGGCCTTCGGAGATCGCCGTACGGAGAACACGCCTTTTCATTTCATGCCACCACTCCTCGAAGCACGCGAAGTTTCAAAGATCTATAAGATGGGAAGCACAAGTGTGGTCGCACTCGATACGGTCTCTCTTGCTGTCAGTGAAGGTGAATTTGTTGCCATTCAGGGAACGTCAGGCTCAGGTAAGTCGACTCTCCTAAATATTCTCGGTGGACTGGACCACCCAACAAACGGGGAGGTTTTCTATAACGACAGAGCACTGGGTCCTCTGGACAAGAAAGAGATGGCGCGCTTTCGCCGTTTCTCCGTCGGCATGATCTTTCAGAACTTCAACCTGATTCCCACGATGTCGGCGGCTGAGAATGTGCGTTTGGCCCTGGCTTTTGGCGGATTGAGAGGTGGCCAAAGGCGCCAGCGCGCTGATGAATTGCTCGGACGAGTGGGACTCGGAGAAAGGCTGAGTCACCGTCCAGCGGAACTTTCGGGAGGCGAGCAGCAGCGAGTCGCGATTGCTCGCGCACTGGCAAATAATCCAAAGGTTCTGCTTGCTGACGAGCCAACCGGGAATCTGGATTCCACACGCGCTCACGAATTGCTTGGTCTGTTGCGAGAGATGGTAAACCGGGACGCATTGACGATATTGATGGTAACTCACGACCATGATCTTGCGGTCAGTTTTGCCGATCGGATTGTCTCGATGAAAGATGGACGAGTTGTTGAAAGGGCGATAGAAGAGGCATGAGATCTTCAGGGAGCCAGTCTGCCCTATTCTTCTGAGGAGGTATCGCGATGGATGATCCCGCTAAGGAAATGACCCTCGAGGCCCTTCGTTCAGTGCCTCTTTTTGCCTCGCTTGACGATAGGGCGGCTATCGAGTTGCGCCGCTTGCTAACTTTCAGGAACGTGCCTGGCGCTACCCAACTGTTCCACCTGGGAGACTCGGGCGATGCAATGTATCTGATCGAAAGCGGCCAAATTCGTATCAGCATTAAGGACACCGAGGGGAAAGAGATAACACTCGCGGACCTTGCCCAGGGAGATTTCTTTGGTGAGATGGCTCTCATCGATGGGCGCCAACGCTCGGCCGATGCACGCGTAATTGATGATGCTCGCCTCGCGGTTCTCTCTCGGGAGGCATTTCTAGCTTTCGTTCGGTCGAGTCCGGATGTTGCGCTCGAAATGTTGGGCGCTTTGACTGACCGATTGCGGCGCACCGATGAGCTGTTGCGATCGCGTGTCTCAAGAAACGTAAACGAGGAAGAGCAGGCGCGGTTAACTATTGCGGATCGGGCAGCCGATCTGATTGCCGAGTTTGGGGGTAGTTGGAAGTTCATCGGCGCCTGCATAGCTCTGATAATTTTTTGGATCGTGCTTAACTCTTATATCCTCATGCACAGTTTTGACCCTTCACCGTATCAAATGCTGAACCTTGTGCTCGCCGTAATTGCCGGGATGCAGGCGCCAATCATCATGATGTCGCAAAATCGGCAGGGTGAGAAAGATCGCTTGCGGGCGGACCTTGACTATCAGGTGAATCTTAAAAATGAGTTGTCGCTCACTGAAGTCCTCAGGCGTCTCGACGTCTTGGAGAGCGAACGATTGCCCAAACTTTTCGAAGAGCAGAACCAGCGTTTGCTGACTGCGGGGTCCACGCCAGCGCACGGGATTCATCCGGAGTCTCAATTGTGATACAGACGCGGAATCCGGATATTTTTTGAACACTCATGATTCAGGCAATCTTCTTCGACTTTAACGGCGTCATCATTAATGATGAACCGATCCAGTTTCAGGCTTACGTTGAGGTCCTTAGGGAATACAACATCAGCCTGACCGAAGACCAGTACTATGGCGCGCTGGGGCTAGATGACTCCAGATTTGTACGCTACGTATTTGAGCGAGCAGGCCTGCAGTTAACTGAGGAGACGAGCGTCAAAACAATCGAGGCTAAGTCGGGAATCCACCGTAGTTTGATCGCCGATGAGCTGCCACTCTTTCCAGGCGTCGTAACCTTTTTGAAAGCCGCGTCGCGACGCTACTCGATTGGGCTTGTCAGCATGGCTCGCCGGGTGGAGATTGATTTTATTCTCGAGCGGGCGCGGCTCGATCACCTGTTCTCAGTAATTGTTAGCGCTGAAGATGTCAGCGTCTGTAAGCCGGCGCCTGATTGTTACCAGTGGGGCTTAAACAGACTCAACCAAAGTCGGCAGGCCGAGCGACTCTTGCCGTTACTTGCAAAGGAGTGTCTGGTCATTGAAGATTCGCCACCCGGTATTAGATCTGGTCTGGCAGCCGGTATGAAGGCTTTGGGAATAACAAACACCGTCACTGAAGCCGAATTGCGGGCCGCGGGCGCGGACGTAGTCACCCAGAGTCTGGCAGACTGGACCACGGATGCGGTGTATCACGTATTCTCGGAATGATAAGCAGCCGAGTTGATCTAATGTTAAGCCATGAGGCCTGAAACAAAAGTTCATACGGAGCGGATTAGACGTCGCTTCGCCGACCTCGTTGGTGGTCACGCTAAGACGATAGACCTTGCTACGGCGGCGCTTCTCGTGGCGGCGGAAGATGAGCCGAGAATTGAGGTGGACCATTATTTATCTGAGCTCGATAAGATGGGTGAAATAGGTCGCCGGCATGTCCGGGCTGCATCTGGAAGAGCAGTGGAAGCGTTTAATCGGTTCTTCTTTGAGGAACAGGGGTTTCTTGGAAATGAACAACACTATTATGATCCCCGGAATAGTTTTCTCAGTGATGTTCTTGATCGGCGAAGAGGAATTCCTATCACGCTTTCAATTGTCTACATCGAAGTTGGACGGCGCGCGGGCCTCTATGCCGAAGGCGTTGGGTTGCCCGGCCACTTCATAGTCCGGGCTCGCGAAGAGAATTCAGTGGATTCGGCCCTGGTTGATCCGTTCTATGGGAAAGTAGTAGACCGCAATGATTGCCAGACGCGGCTCGATCAGGTTTTTGGGGGTCAGTTAGAGCTGATTGACGAACATCTCCGCGCTTCAACGACAAAGGACATCCTGGTGAGACTGCTGACCAATTTGAAAGCCATCTATACGCGAGCGAAGCTTTATCGCCAGGCACTCAGTGCCATCGATCGGATACTGATTCTGCTTCCTGAAGCACTTGCAGAACATCGCGATCGCGGCGCGCTTCTGGGCGAACTCGGTCGCCTGCCGGAAGCCATTGGCGCTACCCAGCTCTATGTGCAGTTGGCCGCGCAGGCTGAAGACCTCGACCAGGTAAAGGAACAACTGCACCTGCTTCAAAGGCGATGGGCCATGTTGAATTAGAGAGTGCCCTTGCATCATGAGTTTCTTCGATATCCTCCACCTTGCATTCCGTAATCTCCGACAAGCAAAACTGCGCGCCATCCTGACCACCATGGGTGTAATCGTGGGCGTTGCAGTGATTGTGACGATGGTGTCATTTGGGCTGGGTTTGCAGCGCAACATGCTTGCTCGATTTAAGGCCCTCGACCTTTTCAATGAGATAAGAGTTTTCGGCCGCAGCTTGAGCAACCTCGCGTCGATAGGCTTTGAAAGGGGTCGGGGACCAGACAGTGCGGGAGAAAGGAGCGAGGGCAGAGGGCGTCCCAACGTGCCCCCCTCGCGCATCCTCGATGAAGCAGCAGTTTCTGAGATCAGTCAAATTCCCGGCGTCGCTTACGTAGAGCCAAACATTGGATTCATCGTATATGTACGCGCAAACGATCGCGTGTTGACTCAGTCTGTCAGCGGCGCCTCCGTGCCCAACCTGTCTTCAAGGTTTCATGAGTTCAGTGCGGGGCGAATGATTAACTCCGCCACGGCCGGCGAGGCCGTGGTTAGTGAGCGTTTCATTCGCAACCTGGGTTATGAGGCGCCGGCAGATGCAATCGGCGATTCGCTCGAATTTTTAGCGCCGCCCACTAAAAAGGAGGCGGAAAGTGATACTGCGGAAATGCCAGATAACTTTTTTGGCATACCGCTTAGCGACGAAGGGCCAGACGAAACGAATGCTGCCCGCCTCGTGGCCCGCACCTTCACGATCGTAGGAGTTCTTAATACCGAACTTAAAGACGGACCGGGTCAGGGGGGCCTCCGTGGGCTAATGCCAGCGGCTGCAATTTACATCCCTCTTGGAACGGCGCGTGCTTGGACCCTCGAACACCGTAGTCCTGTAAGTCAGGTAGCCTTGCAGCTTGCTCGTGAGTCAGGGGCGCTTGAGGAATCGGATTCGGAGGGCTACGACTCGGCGGTGGTCCGAGTAACCGATCCAGTAGCTTTAGCGTCCGTGCGTGAGCGTTTGACGGAGTTAGGCTTCGGCAGTTTCTCGATTGTCGATCAGTTGGACCAAATTCGCACCCTCTTCCTGATCATCGATTCTGCCCTCGGCTTGCTTGGCGGGATTTCGCTGCTTGTTGCTTCATTCGGCATTGCCAACACAATGATCATGTCGATTCTGGAGCGGACGCGTGAAATTGGAATCATGAAAGCCATTGGCGCTGAGGATCGTGAGATCAAGCTCATCTTCTTTTTTGAGGCCGCCGTGATTGGACTTACAGGAGGAATCGTCGGCACTTTGCTGGCATGGGGGGTTGATGGTCTCGCGAACCGCCTCGCTTACCGCTTCATTCTTAAGCCTCAGGGGGCGGCTTACGTTGACTTCTTTTCCCTGCCACCATACTTGTCGATTGGTGCAATTCTCTTTGCACTCTTGATTTCGATCCTCGCAGCTCTTTATCCAGCATCGCGAGCTGCTCGGATCGATCCCGTAAAGGCGCTGCGGCACGATTAACTGCGAACGCCGCGTCAGCTTTTACCCTGTACCGATTAGAGTCTTGCCGCAACGACTACAGAACCGTGCAGAGGTTTCTCGCTGCGTTGCGCCGCACGAAGGACACGTTCGATCGACCTGAAGATTTGCGCCGCAAGTCGAGCAATAAGTAGAACCAACGGTGTTAGCGGCGCCGCATGTTCCGCAACGACCCGGCAACGGCGGAATGTATCCACCCGCCTTCTGCGCTATGTGGTCTTCCACTACCTTCCAGGCGTTCTCAGTAAGTTTGTGTTGCCAGTAAGCGCCGAGCGCAGGAAGTGCCACAAGTATACCGGCGGAAAGAAAAAGGGCTACAGCTGCGACTGCTGCCTTGTCGAACCACTTCTGCATCCCGATCTCAACGCGCGTGCCGCCACCTTCCGGGGTGATCTTGATCGTCAAAGCAGCGGAGAGTCCCGTGAGTTCGCGTAACGTGTTCGTTTTGCGAGCCTGGAGAACTACCGTACTTGAGATGTGCATCGTTTGCACTTCGAAGTTCTCGTCAAATAGCTTGCGCAGTTCAGCAGTAAGGTTTGTAACGTCAGCCTCTACACCGGGATAATATCTGCTGTCCATTTGCTGATCAGTTCCTTTCGAAGACTTGCTCTTCTACTCTACGAACAGGTAGAAAGCAATGTTCGGCAATGCAGTTTGGGGACAGGTTGCGCTTGCTTCGGTGGCAGCACTACAAGGGAAAAGGTGGGCTGATGAAAGGGGATTCTACCGCTTTTTCTTTTTCTCTTCTGGAGGCGGTAATTTATTAGCTGCTTCAATGATCGACTCGGCATTTTCAAAAAGCGCCTCGAAACTGGCAACTTCTGCATCGCTGCCGGCCTGTCCTTGCATGTGTTTGAGTTGGTCAACGATCTTCATAGTTTCTGCCCCCAGGCTCCGCAGCGCTTTAGGAATGAGTGGATTGCGCTCGTCACGGGCACTTACATCATCGATGTTGGTGATGGCCTCATCGAGAATTCGTGCAATGTCGCGCAGCAGTTCTGATCGGGAGCCTGTAGGCAGTTCCCCCCATCTCTCGGCATCCTTCTTTAGCTGTTTCGAAAGCTGCGGATCGGCGGCGCCATTAATCGCAATCACGCGGCGGCTGGCAGCTTTGACAAATACATCAATGCGTTTGTCGAGTTCCTGCGCTTCTTTGACGAGATCGACTTCCTGTGGGGTCAGATGATCTCGGCTTTGATTAGCCTCAGTCACCGGGTTGCTAAGCAACGTAATGAACAGACTCAGTACTATTCCAGGCAGGTGCGAAGATTTCATTGAGGTTGTTTTGAGTCAGTGACTGTTGAGCCCTCGGACTGCTCGGCGGTCGCCTTTTCATCACGGGCTTTTCCGTCACGAACGACAGTGTGACCGTAGAAAGAGTTAAGCGCCTCAGTGCGTCCCGAGCGGGCAAACTCCTCGATATCCTTTATCCAGATCGAGTATTCGGCGGGAGTGGTTCTGCGAATTGATACAAAGCGGGGAGCGTGCGAACGCAAGGCCAATTCGACGCGCTTGTAAAGATCGCGCGTCCTGTTGCTCTCCCGGTTCAATGAGCTAAGAAATTTCAGAGAGTCTTCAATTAGTCCGCGGTACATGCCAAGTGACGCCGAGGCAGAATCGTAATCTTGTTTGTTGGTATGGTTCTCTGCCAACGTCATTTGCATTTCAGCGAGCTGGATCGTTTTTCTGATTCGCGCCTTGGCATCTTTAGTGCCATCAATTTGTGCCCGGTCCGCGGGCGAAATGATCCGCAATGGAGGCGGTGCCGCGAACTGATTGATCTCCTGTCCTAGGGAGGTCCCGGCGCCAACGCCAACCGTAACAAGCAATAGTGCGGCCTTTAGTGTTACTGAAATTCCTTTATCTAATGTCACAGAGTTCATGTCCGCCGGGTCAATCTCCAATCTGCCCCCTTTGACCGGGACTCACTGCCGACGCCGTTTTGCGCCTTCTTTCAGTTGGATCTGCCTGCGTAGGGTCGGCAACCGTAATTTGACTTTTTCAATCTCGAGTTGATTACTGCTAACATCTGCCCGAGCCAGGAAGGTTTCATATGCACCCAGAGCATCCTGGTATTCTCCAAGATTATCGTGTGCCGTTGCAATGAAATAATGGATGACGGCCAAATCCGGTCTGGCTTTCAGCAACCACTCATATTCTGACAGAGCCTCTCCGTATCGTTTTAAGGAATAAAGAGCTGTAGCCAGATTCGAGTGGGCGGCGTAGTTGTCAGGTGACACGGCGATCACCCGGCGTAGGATCACAACCGCCTCCTCAAAGCGACGAGCCTTGACAAGGGCGGCAGCATAACCGGTTGCCAGATCGGGATTCGCGGGCTGGACCTCAACCGCACGCCTGTAATATTCGAGTGAGCGTGACGGATCATCGATTCGATATGAAGCACCAAGTCTGGCCAGTAGTGTGGGATTATTCTGGTTCTTCTCAAGCAAGCCTTCGAGCGCTTTCCTTGCAATGGCAGGATCGTCATTGTTGGCTGCTTCGATCTCTTCAGGCGTACCCACAACTGTAGCGATGCCATCTTCTGTCTTTGGTATCTCCTTCAACAAGCCAGCTGCCAGGGCCACGCGTTGGGCCTCTTCGACATTCCCCGACTTTTCATGTGCGAAAGCGAGACGGGAAGCAACATGCTTGTCACCCGGACGCAGACGGGCGGCTGTGGTTAGATCTGCGACGGCTTTCGCGAATTCCGCATCCTCAAGGTGCAGTTCGGCTCGCTCGATGAGAGCGGCGATGTTCTCTGGTTCGCTTTGCAAAGCGCGTTCGATGCTAGAACTGGCCGCGGCCTTGTCGCCAACAGCGCGCTCTGCCATTGCTCGTACTATCCATGCGGATGTGGGAGCGTCCACGTCGTCCGTAGCCTGACGCGCAAGTTCGAGAGCCTGACGTGGATCGCCGGCCCGAAGACGAATATCCGCCAGGAGCCTCGCGGCCACGCCATTCTTCGCATCGTGCTTAAGCGCCTGCCGCAACGCGGTTTCAGCATCCTGTTCGCGCTCCAAACGCAACAGTAGTGCTCCCAGGGCTGCATGTGGGAGGGACCACTCGTTACGAAGTTGAATTGCCTGACGAAATGCCTCTTCGCCTTCTTCGAATCTTCCGAGCGAGACCAGCGCATTGCCGCGTTGAAACTCGGCTTCGGGAAATTCCGGACGGACTTTAATTGCTTGTTGGTAAAACTCGAGGGCACGCGCGAAGTCTCCGCGCGAGTGAAAGCCCTGGCCCCTCTCGAAAAGCTTTACGGGGTCTGCCGCGTGGTCACCGAAGGGATCTTCAGCCTGGCCCAGTACAGGGGCTGCAAACCCTGGTACGAGCAGGAAGGCAAGGATCAGACTTACGCTACAATTAAGAAGAACCATTGATCCGTCTGCCTAGTAAAAGCCGAGGATTCACCAGTTGAAGCGTTGGGGAGATGTGGATCTTAACATGATAAAAGTAGGCCCGTCCAAGTGTTGGTCGCTTAAGTCTCTTTGCGCATAGCCGCTTAGAAGGCCCGTGATGGAAGGCTGGTTGCGCTTGTGTTAAAGCATGCGATAACATGCCAATCCATATTCCCGCGCTATAGTTGAGCAAATGCAGCCTGTCTTGAAGCGAAAAAAGGTGAGAGGACGTGGGACTTTCAAAGGAACCGGTCGAAGAAGAGTTGGCGATAGAAGATGTATCGCCAGAATGCCTTGAAAAGGAACAGCAGCTCCGACGCCTTTTCCGCGAAATGCGTTCTGTCATCGTCGCTTTCTCGGGGGGCGTCGACAGTACGTTCGTAGCGTATGTTGCAAACTCCGAACTCGGCGCCGAAGCTCTCTGCGTTACGGGCGAATCAGCGAGCTTGCCATCACTTCAGCGAACTCTGGCGACCGATCTAACGGAGCAATTCGGCTTTCGGCGAGAGATCATAGAGACTGCCGAACTGGCAAATCCATCGTATCTGGCGAATACCTCTAACCGGTGCTATTTCTGTAAGACCGAGTTATACGGAAAGCTTGGCGCGCTGGCGCGAAAAAGGGAAATAGCTTTCATCGTCGACGGATCCAATACCGATGACCTGGGTGATCATCGTCCGGGACGTGTCGCGGCTGAAGAGCACATGGTCCGAAGTCCGCTTATAGAAGTGGGATTGAGTAAGAACGAGGTTCGCGTACTCAGCCGACGAGCAGGCCTGCCGACATGGAACAAACCCGCCAGTCCTTGCCTTTCATCCCGAATTGCATACGGGACCACTGTAACAATCGAGCGTCTTTCCACAATCGATCGGGGCGAACAGATTCTTCGAGAATTTGGCTTCCGGGAGTTTCGGGTCCGGCAGCATGACAACCTTGTCCGTATCGAGATAGCTCCTGCGGAAATGGATTTGGTCCTGCAACGTGAAATAGTTGAAGAACTGGCGGGTCGCTTTCGCCAGTTGGGTTTTAAATACGTCACCCTAGACCTTCATGGTTTCCGCAGTGGCGCAATGAACGAGGTATTGATGATCGATGTGGCCCAGCGCGTTGATTGAGCAGTTCGATGCTGTTCAGCGATCCACCCTCACCAACCCGAATCCTCGCAATGAATAACCAATGGCTTGAAGTTAGAAGGTCAAACAGAATTGGAGAGAGGTTACGATGCAGAGCACCAGCTATGCTGACGACATCCGTGAAATAAAAGAAGAGAATCCTTTTGAATCAATGATGTCACGATTCGACCGGGCCGCCCAACTGCTCGATCTGGATCCAGATCTTTACACAGTGATGCGGGTCCCTAACCGGGAACTCAAGGTTTACATTCCCACGCGAATGGACTCGGGTCGAATCCAGGTATTCGAAGGGTTTCGCGTCCAGCACAATTTCGCTCGTGGCCCAGCAAAGGGCGGAATCCGCTACGCTCCCGATGTGTCTCTCGACGAGATCCGGGCCCTGGCGGCCTGGATGACCTGGAAGTGCGCCGTTGTTAACGTTCCGTTTGGCGGAGCCAAGGGCGGCATTATTTGCGACCCCCAGCAGATGTCTTTGGGTGAGCTTGAGCGGATGACCCGTCGATATGCGGCGGAATTGCTGGACTTCATTGGGCCAGAGAAAGATGTGCCGGCGCCCGATATGAACACGAACGAGCAGACAATGGCCTGGATCATGGACACCTACTCCATGCACGCTCGCCATACGGTTACCGCCGTGGTTACGGGAAAGCCGATTGATTTAGGAGGGTCTTCCGGGAGACGGGAAGCCACGGGACGCGGGATCCTATTCGTAGTTAACGAGGCTATCCGCAAGTTCGAAATGACCCCTGAAGAGACTCGAGTCGTGGTTCAAGGGTCGGGAAACGTCGGGGGTATAGCTGCCCAACTGTTGCATGAATTCGGGTACAAGGTTGTAGCGATATCGGACATCCACTGCGGAATCTACAACCCAAACGGAATCGATATTCCGGCGGCTCTTCAACACCTTCAGGCCACCAGGTCTTTCGAGGGTTACGAAGGGGTGGAGACCGTCACGAATCAGGAACTTCTTGAATTAGAATGTGATGTGTTAGTTCCAGCGGCCACTGAGAACCAGATCAACTCACGAAATGCCGGCAAGATTAAGTGCAAAGTGCTGGCGGAAGGGGCCAACGGACCAACCACCGCCAAGGCGGACCAAATCTTGCATCAGAAGGGAATCTTTGTAATACCAGACATCCTGGCAAATGCCGGTGGCGTGACAGTTTCGTATTTCGAATGGGTCCAGGACAGGATGGGATATTTTTGGCGCGAGGACGTTGTTAACCAAAGACTTCAAGACACAATGGTCGCCAGCTTTAACGATCTGTGTCGTTATGCTGACCTGCATTCTGTGGATACACGGACCGCAGCATACATGTTGGCAATAGACCGCGTGGCCTATGATACACGCATGCGGGGCTTCTACGCGTGACGGAAAAAACATAAACTAAATTGGCGCTAAGTCGTGAAAAGGTCTTGATTTCCACAAAAAGGTAGAGTATGGTCTGGCATGATTTTAGCGCTCGGACCAGCGGTATGATTTTGTAGATCTGTCTAACTGATTCGCGTGCTAAATATTTGACATCAGGTTGTGTAACCCATTATCGGTTGTGCAACTAAATGCGGGACGAGCCAGAAGGTAATGAGCGCTTCGCGGTTAAGCGAGGACCAACTATCAGGCTTCCCGCTCCGCTTCGAGGCCTTGGTGGCTGAGAGGCGGCAAGTCGTTTGTTTGAAAACATGTGGCTGGAGCCACCGCATCCGCAAGAAAGTAATTGACACTGGTCTATGACGCAGGGGTCTTGTTGGACGGCGGCACTCTCAGCAGGAAACTCTATACTCATTTCGCAGGAGGAATGCGATGAGACTCGCGAACAGGGCGCTTATAGTCGCGCTCGCTACGTTGGTGCTGTGTGCCGCAGTATCAGCTCAGACTTTGAGATCGGAGAATGATCCCAGGAATCAATCGCCAGCGGTAGGCACCGGCGGTTCCGAAGGTGGACCAACTGGATTGTTTACTATCTATGATGGGTCGACGCTACGCCGGGGTGAATTCACATTCAGCATTGCTTACAGTAATTACGACCGTGATCCCGGGAACGTTGATATCGTTGAGACCCCGTTAAGCTTCAATGTGGGCTTAAACGATCACATCGAGTTGTTCTTCAAGACAACCGGGTATCGTGGGGTCAAGGTAAATGCTCCACGCAACCTTTCCAGTTTCTACCTGCCAAACATTGGTCTTTGTGGGCCAGCAGCCTTCTGTAGTGGTGGGGCGATTGTTCTAGCGCCATCGGGGCCGAACGTAGGAACTTTGGCTGGTCGAGGACTCTTCCGGCCTTTTAATAATCAGCCCTTTGTGCAGTTTCCGTTTGTCGGTGGATCCGCTGGCACTTTTGGCTTGACGCCAGGACCTCCTGGGGGCACTTTTGGCTTTCCGGGCTTTAGCGCTACTCTGGGGCCGCCAGTTTCTACCGGCGGCGGGAATTTTGGCGGCGCTGATCGGTTCCCTGGAATCGGTTCGCCGGTGGGAAGCATTTTGCCGGGCGTCGTTCTGGCTACGACAGTAATTCCTGCGACGCCAACTACTCTAGCCATCACTGTTCCAGCAACCTTCACGATAGCGCCCAGCTATTTGCCGGATGCACCATTTATCGGCAGGTTGTACGGAGAATCAAGTTTCACAAATTTCGTCGTTGGAGCGAAGATCAGGTTCACTGGGCCGGATAACCCACTTGGTGTAGGCATAGTTCCGTTCTACAGATGGTATCCGGACAAAGCTGATGATCTTGGCGGCTTTCTGCAATTGCAACGCGGTGCGTCACCAGGCGGTGATATCGGAGACTTTGGCGTTGTCGGTTTCATCGACGGCCGGCTTAGCCGTCACGTGAACCTCTCGGTCAACGGCGGGTACATCCTAAACAGTAACCCCAAAGGGTTGGGGGACTTTGTGCTCCTTGATCGACCCGATGAGTTTCTCGCCGGGATTGGTTTCGATTTTCCGGTTAATCAGTTCTTCCAACCAATTGCAGAAGTGCGTGCGACGCATTATGTCGGCGGTCGTACTCCTAATGCCTTTCAGAACAACCCTGTTGAAGTCCTGGGTGGCGTCAAGATCTATCCGCGGCGTTGGTTTGGATTCGGTGTCTCATATCGTCGACACCTGAATTCTCAGGAACAAGGTCGCTTTAATCCACGAGATGCTACGACTGCTGTCACTGTTGTGGTGCCTGGGGCCGGAAACGCCGTGTTCCAAGTCCCGGCTACCGCAGGCGGGTTACCTCGTAATTTCGATTTCTCTGATGACCCGCACGGGTTCCTCGGACAGTTCTGGATTGGACGGCGGAACGAACGCCGGCCGCTAGGGCCTCCACCGCAACCACCGACAGTAAGTATTTCAGCTTCTACTTCGACAATCATGCTGCCTTGTCCGCCGGGAACTCAATCGGCCACTTGCGTGCCCAGTGCTACGCGTGAGGTTCAGCTTACAGCCGATGCTCATGACCCGGACAATGATCCTTTGATCTACACCTGGTCGGTTACTGGCGGCCGGCTTACTGGCGAAGGGCGAAGTGTTACCTGGGATTTATCAGGGGTGAATCCGGGTAGTTACACCGCTAGTGTTGAGGTGAGCGATGGAACGCATCCAGCGGTTCCAGCTTCAACTACCGTAACGGTGGCCGAGTGCACTGGTTGCGTGCCGCCGTGTCCAAATGTTGCAGTTACCTGCACCGATTCGGTCAACGAAGGACAGCCAATAACGTTCTCGGCGTCGGTAACTGGCGGCGCAGCAGACCTGGTGCCGACCTACAACTGGTCGGTGTCGGCAGGTACAATCACCAGTGGTCAGGGAACTCCAACGATCACTGTAGATACTGCTGGGCTTGGCGGAACGACGGTCACAGCCACTGTCGATATTGGTGGTGTCGATCCGGCTTGCGCCAGAACGGCGTCTTGCTCAACCCAAGTTGCGCCAATTATATCGCCTGATCCAATCCGCTTTGACGAATACGGAGATATCAGGTTCAACGATGAGAAAGCCCGTCTCGACAACTATGCAATTCAGTTGCAGAACGACCCAGGTGCCCAGGGCTACATAATTGCCTATGGCACGTGCGTTGGTCAGGGTCAAGCTCGTGCTGATCGTGCTAAGAATTATCTGGTCAACACGCGTGGGATCGAGGCAGGCAGGATCACTACTATCGATGGTGGATGTCGTCCGAGTCTGACAGTGCAACTCTGGGTAGTTCCCGCCGGAGCAAACGCACCCGCGGCCAGTATGGACGGTCTCATCGAGCCCTGTCCGCAATGTCGTGCGCCGCGTCGGGGAAGACGCGACGACGAGTAACAATAGACTCGCCGGCTAATACGAGCGAGTAATAACCGAACGGGCGAGACTGCTATTTCAGTCTCGCCCGTTTCACTTTGGTGCCAATCAAGCCGGTACAACCGCCCAATTCAGTCTCGGCATCCTACCGCTGGCTCAAGATTTGGACACAAAGTGCCAAAAGTAGGCTAAACTGTCGCCGAAACCGTAGCGTCGCCTAATCGCGGCGTTGATCCACCAACCCAAGAGAAGATTGATGATGGTTAAATTGATAAAGATCTCTGCCCTCGCGGCACTTGCCTTGGCGCTTTTAGTTCAGCCCGTGGCCTTGACGTCTTTCGCTGCTGTGGATGCCGACCCCAATACCGATCCATCAGGGTATTCGGATGACTGGCGCTCAACTGGCCCCCAGGGAGGAGACGTTCGCAAGCTTGTGGTCGATCCAAATGATCCAATGCGCTTCTACTTCGGCACGCTGGACGGCCAGATTTATACCTCGACTGATGGTGGTAAGCAGTGGACTCTTCTGTACAACTTTCACCGACCCAGAATGTTTGTTGACGAACTCATAGTCGATCCGAGGAACTCCAAAACGCTTTACGCTGGAGGACATCGACACAAAGAGCCCGGCGGTCTCTTTAAATCGACGGACGGGGGTCGAACCTGGCGCGAGAGTCCGGAGATGCGGAATGAAGCTGTTCACTCGCTAAGCCAATCACCGTCGAATCCTGACGTTCTGATAGCTGGGACATTCAATACAATGTTTCGGTCGAACGATTCTGGTGAGACCTGGGTGCAACTCCCGACCTATGCAACTCAGGGGCTGGTTCACGTGTCGTCGCTGGCGATAGACCCCCGAACGCCGAATACTATTTATGCGGGAACCTGGTATCTGCCATATAAAACAAGCGACGGGGGCCAGACCTGGAAATCAATTAAAACCGGAATCATTGACGACTCCGATATCTTTGCAATTGACATTGATCCTCGAGATCCCTCGCACATTATTCTTTCTGCGTGTAGTGGAATCTATGAAAGCAAGAACGCGGGCGAGAACTGGCGTAAAGTTCAAGGGATTCCTTCACAGTCACGCCGAACCAGAGCCATCCTTCAACATCCATCGACTCCTGGCCTTGTTTTCGCAGGGACAACCGAAGGCTTCTGGCGCTCCGATCGAGGGGGTGCCGCCGATTCATGGATGGTCACTACATCACGCCAGTTGGAGATCAACTCTATCGCTGTTCATCCCAGCAGACCAGAGATGGTCTATATTGGAACGAACAATTATGGCGTGATGGTGTCGACTGATAGTGGTAGAAACTTTGCGCCCACGAATACTGGATACAGTGGGCGTTTTGCCAATGCAATCCTTCCTGATCGCGAGGTTGCTAATCGTATTTACGCTGCCACGATTAACACCGCAACAGGCGGCGGGTTTCTGTTCATAAGTACCGATAACGGCGAAACCTGGCGTCCTTCAATGCGCAATATGCCAGCGCGTTTGATCTCGTACGCAATTCTTCAAGACACTGAGGATGCCAACATCATCTACCTGGGTACTAATCTCGGCATTTATCGCTCAATCGATAGAGGAGCATCCTGGGCTCCTATCTGGGCTGGGGGCGCTGACTCTACCTCGGCTCAGAAGCGGACCACGGGGCGTCCCGCTCCGCGTGGCAGGCAGTCGAGGGCGCCGGTAAGTAGAGTTGCAGAGACGGTCAAGCGTGCCCAGAAAGCATTGGTCGCAGCCGGTTACCGGCTTGGTGTTGCGGATGGTAAAGCAGGCCCAGCGACCGCCGCGGCGGTAAAGAACTTTCAAGCGGACAAGCATCTTCCTGTAACCGGCAAACTTGATGCGTTGACACTCGCTGCTCTGGGAGTATCAAGTGCCACTGATGACGCTAATTCCGTGAGTGAGAACGTCGTACTTGCCAGCGCGGTTAACGCGATGATTCATACGGTTGACCACGACACAGGGAAGCCAGGCTTTCTCGCGGCGACTAATTCCGGCTTGTACCGGACTCTTGATCCCGCGAAAGGTTGGCAGAGACTGCCGTATGGAGCTTTTGATTCCCGGACAACGTCCGTTTCGACTACCTCCCGCGAGCCAAACAGGATTTGGGTTGGGACTACGGGTTCAGGAGTACTTACCACGAACGATGGTGGGAAGAGCTGGCACAGGGCCGGAGGAATTCCAACCGATATTCCCGTGAACACGGTTGTTCAGGATCCTGATCGTCCTCATTATGTGTATGTGGGCACTAAACAGGCCTTCTATTCATCCCAGGATAATGGCGCGACATGGACACGGCGCGGGGGTAATCTGCCCTTCGGTGATTTCACCAGCATCGTAATCAACCCACATAATAGCGACGAGATTTTCGTGGGGAATGCATATCAGAATGGTGAAATTGGAGGTGGAGTTTATCGCACTCTCAATGCTGGCCTGACCTGGGCGCGAATCGATCCAAAAGAGCATCGACTTCCCAGTCAACGGATCTGGGCGCTGGCCTTTGATATGCACGCGAAAAACACACTTTTTGTGGGATCACACTCCGCCGGAGTATATGTAGTTCCCCGGCAGATGACTAATCTCTCCGCTGCGAGCCAGTAGGACCGCGGCTTTTCGTGTTCGAAGAACAAGCAAGCGACAGTTACCTGTTTAGAGGTCTGCGCTTGCTTGTTTCTGTTTTCTGCTTCTCAGTCTGTATGTTAGCGCCTTGACAGCCGCTTATCGTGGCGTGTACATTGCCCACCTACCCGGTAAAGCGGCTGGTGATTGTCGGACCACGCGGGTGACTACGGGCACGGCGGAAATCGAAACACATAGAAACCTCCTTTTCCAAATCTAAACGGCTCGCAATTCCTCGCAGCTTTCAATCCGACAATTCACTAAGGAAATTAGCCCCTACGGCCGCTTAAGCACTGTCCGCTGGTTGCCGTGTTAGGACAACTGGTGTGTAGATTGAAGCGCAACGAGATCTCCAAGACGCTGCAATTCTCCGGGGCCTACAGGAGTGTTCATGTTTACGGAAGAACCAAAGCTGAGCGAGAGCGAGGCAAATGACAACGAATCATCAACCGGCGAGCCCCAGGTCGCCCCGCAACAAACCCCTCAAGCCGAGGTAAGGGCCGAGCCGCAAGTCGCAGCCGCCCCTGCTCAACTACCCGCACCGGCGAATGAACTCGATGACGAGGAAGAGTCGCGTGGTTCCGGTGATGTCGACTTTGGCCAACTGCTCGACCAGTTCGAGCAGGAGCAGGCTACCTTACAGGAGGGGGAAGTCGTTCGGGGAACCGTTGTGGGGATTAGTGAGCGAGGGGTGGTTATTGATTTCGGCTACAAGTCGGAGGGTATCGTAAATCCCGCGGAATTCACCGAAAATGGTGTCATTACCGTTAAGCCGGGAGACGAAGTTGAGGTGCTCGTAAAAAGCATGGAGACCGCCGACGGTCTCCCCGTCCTCTCCCGTGCCGACGCTGTCCGCATGAAGGCCTGGGACGATCTGGAAAAAGCCTATCGTGAAGGCACTCCAGTCAAAGGCCGAGTGACTGAGCGTATCAAGGGGGGATTGCGTGTCGACATGGATGGGATTGGTGCTTTTCTGCCCGGCTCCCAAGTTGACGTTCGACCAGTTCGCAATCTGGACAGTCTTAAGAACCAGGAAATTGAAGCTAAGGTCATAAAACTCAATCGCAAGCGGTCCAACGTTGTCCTGTCGCGCAAGGCGGTTATCGAAGAAGAAAATGCCGGCCGGAAAGATCAGACACTCCTACATATTGAAGAAGAGATAGTTGTCGAAGGTCAGATCAAGAATCTTACCGACTACGGCGCTTTCGTTGATCTCGGCGGTGTTGATGGTCTGCTTCACGTTACCGACATGTCGTGGGGCAGGTTGCAGAACCCGAATGAGATATTCAAGGTAGGTGATCACATTCAGGTCAAGGTACTCAAATTCGATCGCGACCGTGAGCGAGTTTCGCTGGGATATAAGCAATTGTTACCAGATCCCTGGTCCAGCGTCGAGGAGCGTTTCCCCGTAGGGACCAGAGTAGCCGGTCGGGTCGCGAGCGTAGCGGACTATGGCGCGTTCGTCGAGCTCGAGAACGGTGTGGAAGGGCTTGTCCACGTGTCGGAGATGAGTTGGTCGAAGCGCGTGAAGCACCCGAGCAAGATCGTCAATCCAGGCGACTCCGTTGAGGTTGAAATTCTGAGTGTTGACCCGAAAGCCCGGCGCATTAGCCTGGGAATGAAGCAGGTGCAAGAGAATCCCTGGCAGACGCTCCATGAACGTTATCAAATGGGCAGCAGGGTCCATGGCCGCGTGCGAAATCTGACCGACTTTGGCGCATTCATAGAAATTGAAGACGGCGTGGATGGGCTGGTCCATGTTTCAGATATTTCCTGGTCTCGCCGGATTAAACATCCGAGCGAAGTGCTTAAGAAGGGCCAGGAAATCGACGCAGTGATTACTAGCATTGATACCGACAACCGCCGGCTCTCGCTCTCAATCAAAGATCTAGAGCCCAACGCCTGGGAACGTTTCATAAATGAACATAAGCCCGGCGACGTCGTGCGTGGGAAGATAGCTCGTTTTGCAAACTTTGGGGCTTTTGTGGAACTGGATGACAATCTCGAGGGTCTTTGCCACATTTCTGAACTATCTGAGGATCGTGTGGCCAAACCTGAGGATGTGGTCCAGCTTGGGCAAGAAATGGAGTTCAAAATCCTGAGGATTGATAACGAGAGCAAGAAAATCGGACTTTCCGCACGCGCCGTTGGTAAAGACGAGCCTATACTAGACGCAAAGGTCTATTCATCGGAGGCCGGCGGTGGAATGGCTTCTCTGGGAGAGTTAGCGGATTTTGGTATTGGCAGATCTGAGTCTGGCGAGGAATAGAGAGACTCTGGATTGGTACTAATAGCCGGCCCCGCAAGCGATCCTCGCCCAAGCTCGATCCTGAGCGGGGCTTTCTGTGTCCTGAGTTCAATCAATCCCTCTGTGGGCCTTGCTGAGGTCTTGCCCAGCGCGATTGTTTTCTGATAGTGTAATGTAGTTGAGCATTCCTCGTTACTCTTAACACGTATACACTTAGCTTTTGTGAACTCATTGTTTGTCGTGAGAGCTTCTTTACCTAAGTCTGAGGTGATGCATGACTAAAGCGGAACTCGTCGAAGACGTCGCTCGGGCGGCGGAACTTACAAAAAAGGACGCCGAACGACTAGTCGAAATCGTCTTTGAGAGCATTATTGAAACCCTCAATCAGGGCGAGAAGATCGAGCTCCGCGGCTTCGGTAGCTTCCGTGTGCGCGAGCGAGGCGCTCGCCGAGGCCGAAACCCGAAAACTGGGGATCCTGTCTCTATACCCGCGAAACGTGTGCCCTATTTTAAACCGGGTAAGGAACTCAAAGAACTCATCAACGAGAACAGCTCTCAGTTTCGTTCTTCGTCAGACACCCCCCTCTCTGATGCCTCCGATGACGGACGCCAGTCCCTTCCTTTGCAGGACTTCTCAACACGCTGAGGTAATGTTGACTGATCGGTTATGGAGCCCCTGGCGCTATGAATACATCTCGTCCGGCGGGGGTGAAGACGCTGGTAACGGGCGTTGTGTTTTCTGTTCGATTCAGGCAGACCCGAAGAGAGACGAGGCCAACTTTGTCTTATATCGGGGCCAACACAACTACATCGTTCTCAATATCTATCCTTACATAAGCGGCCATCTCCTGGTTGTTCCCTTCGACCATGTCGGCGATCTGGATACCGCGTCGAAGCAGACTACCGACGAGTTGATGGACTTGACTAAGCGAAGTCAGACTGCACTGCGTGAAGTCTATAAGCCAGGTGGCTTTAATGTCGGAATGAATCTTGGACGTTCAGCCGGAGCTGGAATTGTAGACCACATTCATGTCCATATCATGCCGCGGTGGACAGGAGACACAAACTTCATCTCCACTATCGGTGAGACGCGCGTCATTCCAGAAGACCTTGCTACAACTTATCGCAAACTCAGTGACAGGTTCCAGAAAGACTGATTAGCGTTTTGCAGCTTTACGCGGGGAGACCGCTTCATCCTCGACTTCCCCACCCTTGTTAATGGGAACTTCGGAAGGCCCGGCATAGGTAATGCCCCGCTCTTCACTGTCCAGGTGCGGGGATGGAAGCGATGTGATGGGCCCTGTTAAAGGCGGGGGATTGAAGCCCGGATAGTCTATTCGGGCGTGATAGATTGCGGTCAGCGAACTGATTACGGCTTCGCGGATCGTGGTAAGTTCCTGCAGCGTGAGGTCACACTCATCCAACTGACCGTCACTGATGATCGCGTCCACAATCTTGACGACTATCGAACGAATGTTTTCGGGATCCGGTCGCGCGAGGGAACGTGCCGCCGCCTCGCAGGAATCGGCAAGCATCATGATTGCCGCCTCTTTAGATTGCGGCTTTGGTCCAGGATAACGAAAGTCTTTATCGTCAACAGTGTCACCGGGATTGGCCTGACCTTGGGCCTTTCGTAAAAAGAAATGTAGAGTCCGCGTACCATGATGTTGAGGGATGAAATCCGCAATCTGCTTGGGCAGACCAATCTCTTTAGCCAGTCGTAAACCGTAGGTCACGTGGCTGGTAATAATTCGGGCGCTTTGGGAGGGACGTAATCGATCGTGAGGATTGTCCCCCTGCTGGTTCTCTACGAAGTATTCTGGCGCCGCGAGTTTTCCGATGTCGTGGTAGAGGGCTCCAATCCGAGCCAGCAAGGGGTTCGCCCCCACGGCCCGGCTCGCGTCTTCAGCCAATTGACCGACGGCATGAGAGTGCTGGTTGGTGCCGGGTGCTCGGAGCGCCATCTGGCCAAGAACGGGTAAGTCGGCATTCGAAAGTTCCAGCAGCTTAACATCGGTCAGCACGCCAAAAAGCGATTCATTAACCGGCAAGCCTCCAGCAGTGAAGATCGAGGTAAGCAGACCGCCAGTAATACCGCAACCGATCGCAAGTAAGGTTGTGTTCAGTGTCAACGGTTGCTCGATGTATGCCAGAATAGCGAGAGCCATAAGAACGTTAACGCCCGCAACAAACAGTCCCGCAAGCGTCACCGATTGGCGTTCTCTATAGCGGCCGATTCCGTATATGGCAGCCGAAGAGGATATCAGCGCGTAGACCACCGGCTCGATCCCTCCCGGTCCAAGAATGCCTGCAAAAAGCGCGACGATGATGCCTGTCAGGAATGCAAGCTGAGTGTCCAGGAGGAGTGACACCAGCAGCGCTGCTGAAGCAAATGGAATCGCAAAACTCCAGATTGCCGGGTCGGTAAATGGCGCGCTGCCCATTTGGGATGCCAGACTTTCACTAAAAGTGAAGCCAACGCGCATCAGGGCCGTTTGAACCACGACTGCGGAGCCCACAAGGGCAAACGCTCTTCTTTTTGAAAGAGCAAGCGGGGCAACAGAACTTCGATGCTCGATAAACTTCCAGGCTGCGCCGTACACGGCCGTGACAAGTAACAACAGGCCAAAGAGGTTTAGCCACGATGGACCAGTGTGTCCCAGACTTCTGATTGCCGATAACTGCGCCAGCATCCCTGGCGTCACATTGTCGCCTTCCCGGGCCACGACCTGATTTCTCTTTAGGGCAATGTCGACTCTGAGTACTTTTTCTGCGGCTCCCTCCTTGGCGGTTGCGGTAGCCGTCTGGTCAAGAACCACATTGGGACGAATCAATGGCGTTATTGCCGATGCCAAGGCAGCCTTCTGGTCCTGCGACCATCCCCGCAATCCCTGGAGACGGGTTTCGAGATTGCGACGCGCGGTGCTGAGCGGGGTCATTCGCGCGCGGGCACCCGGCATAATCATCTGTGCTGTTGGATTTCGGACGTCGACCAGCACAATCTCCTGCGTTAGTCGTTCGTCATCGTTGTCGTCATAGATATAACCGTCCCCGATCTCTCGTATTAGTCCCGTAATCCGTTCAAGCTGCTCGGGGTCGAAGTTCCGGGCGATAATTGCTTTAGTAAGGGTCGGTCCTCCTTCACCCTTCCAGGCAGGTTCTTTAGCCGGCGCAGGAGACTCCACCTGACGCCTGAGATCTTCCCAGGCGGCGCGAAAACTTTGAGCGGAACTCTCGCCGCGTGTCGAGTCGAAATTGAATATTGGCCGGATGGCCTCCCTGGCCGCTGCGCGGCGCTTTTCAGTCTCAATGTCGTCAATAGCAGTAATATCCGTGGGCGCCACGACCGTGCGCTTCACAATGTCGCCCACTCTGTAGTCTTCAGAAAAGCCAGATGAATAGGTGCTGAGCAACAATGGAGTTGTGACGAGCACGAGTACAATGAACCCGATGATCAGTCGACTTGAGGGGGTGAACAGATCGAAAGGACGCACCATTAATGCTACGAACTTGTCGCGCGCTCGGGAAAGCGGAGTTGTGAATCGGGGTCGAAGTCCCATTGTTTCTTATGCTATTCGCGTCAAGCGACTATGAGAGTTGTTTGCTTCTGGCTGATCCGCGGCGGCAAGATTGCGAGCCAGGATCGCGCCCATGCTCTCAAATAATGGTTTCAGGCTTGCGGCCTTTGTGGCTGTGATTGCCACACATTCGCGGCGGCCTTCCTGACTAACCTGTCTCAGTATCGTTTCCATCGTATCTTCGTCCACCAGATCCGCCTTGTTCAAGGCGATAATCGTCGGAATCTCACCAAACTGTAGTCCATTGAGTATTCGCTCAACCGAGTCGACTTGTTGTGACCAGCGAGGGCTCGAGGCGTCTACCAGGTGAATTAAAAGGTTGCTATCGCTAATCTCCTCAAGGGTGGCGCGAAAGGCAGAGATAAGGTCCGGGGGCAAATCGCGAATGAATCCTACGGTGTCGTTAATTATGACTTCCTGTTCCCGTGGCAGTCGCAAGCGGCGCGAAGTTGGGTCCAACGTCACGAACATTCTCTGTTCGGCATGAACCTGGCTGCTGGTTAGCGTGTTCAAAAGTGTCGACTTGCCAGCATTTGTATATCCCACCACAGAGATCACCGGCAGCTCATATCTCTTTCTACTTTTTCGGCGCTCCTGACGCCTTTGTCGCTGGACCTCTATCTCCTTTTCTAGACGATTGATCCTGTCACGCACTCGCCGCCGGTCGGTCTCAAGCTTTGTTTCACCCGGGCCCCGACCACCAATGCCTCCTGCCAGCCGCGAAAAAGCGGAATCCTGGCCGGCAATCAGGCGCGGTAGAAGATACTTAAGCTGGGCCAGTTCGACCTGGATCTTACCTTCGCGTGACTGGGCCCGTTGGGCGAAAATGTCGAGGATCAATTGGGAACGGTCGATGACTTTCAAGTCGGTTGTTTCAGATAGTGTTCTGACCTGGGCTGGAGCGAGATCACAATCGAACACAAGCATGTCCGCGCCCAATTGGAGGGCCCGGATGAATAGTTCGTCCAGCTTACCCTTCCCCAGGACTGTGCGTGGATCTATCTTGTTGCGACGTTGAATAATTTTGTCCTGCACTACTACGCCCGCAGAGCTGGCCAGTTCGGAAAGCTCGGCCATCGACTCTTCAGCGTCGGTTAGGGCGCCGGTTGTAACCCCTATCAAAATCGTTCGGTCGCGAACCTGAGCTTTTCGCGAGGCGTGACGGTTACGGGCCATCTCGTCTTCGAGAGATTCAATCAGCGCAAGGAAATCAACGTCCATCTGAGAAGGGATGCGCGCCTCCAGAAACGAGTATGGTTCTGGAGCGCCGGTTAATTCGAGCCCTCCGGCAGGCATCGGTAACAGGTGGGCAGCATGAATCCGGCCGGGAAGTCCGTTCTCAGGATCGACCTGAACAGCAGCCATCAGATCCAGTCGAAGAAGCGCAAGATCAGTTAGGTCGTCCTGCGTAAGTTCTTCGCCCCGCAGGTGCGTATGGATGCAGCGAAGTCCACGGAAACGTCCGGCTGCGACGCGAGTTCTCTTGAAGTCTGGTAACTCGATGCGCCGGTTATCACCAACTGTCACGTATTCGACGTGCCCTTTGCGATCAATCAAAACACCGAGCTGGCGACCCGTCTCGTGTGAGAGTTCCGTCAATTGCCGGGCAAACTCCGGGGTGACAATCTGGTGAGGCTGAATACGTCTGGTATAGAGTTTTTCTATCCGGCGAAGCTGGTTTGCCTTAAGTCCCAAAGTGTTTCCAAGTACGTTGCTTATCTTCTTACCCTCCCTTTTGTTTCCTGAATAGAACAGCTTAGATGCATTACACCCTCGTTACGAGTAGTCTGCGAGTTGCAATTACAGAGGGAGTGCTGCGAGCGGTAGGTATCGGACGCCGAAGGAGCTTTTATGTTGTTGCTCTGCGATATCGCGTCGCTTATTCGCTTGAGCATCACAATGGTTTTCTGCGCGTCCTTCGATGCCTAGATACGTCTCGAAACCGGAACCGAAAGAGACCGCCGCAGGGGAGCCTTAAGTGCTGGAATTATAACATAGGGATGATAGAGATGAGCTAGAAATGGACAGGCTACTCAGTGGATCGTATGATGAACAGCTTTTGCCAACGACAAAGAACTGACTGAGAGTTTCAAAGGACTGGCGTCCGTAGTGAGACCTTTATTGATGAGTCAACCAGGACGAATTCTGCGAGTTCAGCCGGCCTCCGGGGTACCCGGCGGCGAAGTCGTAATTGAGACCGAGGGTTTCGAGACCACCCCTGACTCGGAGTGCGGAGTCTGGTTCGACGAGGAGCCAGCACGGCTTGTTGGGTTGAGCGCCAAACGCATTCTGGCGCTGATACCTGAAACAAAGAAGGGCGGCGAAATAGAGGTTCGAATCGGCTGTGGTGAGGAGCGTAGCGAATCTGTCCGGATCGTTGCAGGCAAGAAGATTGCGGAGGATCTGCACCCGGTCAGCAACCCAGCATTCAATCCCGACGACGGGTCTTTGTTTGTTACAAGGTCCGGCCCACGCGGTGAGCAGTTGCCAGTGTCACTCTTTCGTATCGATCCCAGTGGAGAGGTGTTGGAGTTTTCCGGGAACATTACAAACCCCACTGGAATCGCTTTCGACCGGCGTGGCCAGATGTTTGTAACAAGCCGGATGGATGGAACTGTCTATCGGATTACTCCTTTCAAAGATGCCGTACCCTTCGTTCGCAATCTTGGAATCGCAACTGGGATAGCTTTCGACGAAGCCGACAACATGTACGTTGGCGATCGCAACGGTACTATTTACAGAATTAATGGAATTGGAGAAGAGCAGTCCTGGGCACAGCTCGAACCCTCGGTGTCGGCTTATCACTTGGCATTCGGCCCCGACGACGCGCTGTACGTCACGGGCCCTACCGTCACTAGCTTTGACTCCATCTGGCGCGTAGACCAATCTGGTGAGGTAAGCACCTTTTTCAAAGGATTGGGACGACCGCAGGGACTGGCATTTGACCGGGAAGGCAATCTTTACCTTGCTGCATCTTTAAAAGGCAGGCGTGGGATTGTCAGGATTTCGCCTGATGCTCAGACTTGCGAACTCGCGGTCGCGGGAATGAATCTGGTTGGCCTGGCATTCAGTCCGACCGGGGACCTGATTCTCGCCTCAATTGATTCCGTATACACGGTGCCGTTGGGCATCCACGGAAGACTGTTAGGTTAAGTGTTATGCCCGGCCCGAGTGGTCAGAATGCGATTTTTGACAGGTATAAAGGGCCATGTTAGTGTGAGCGACGTTAATCGATCTCGTAACTTCGTCTCGTTTTATATAGCCTGCTTGATATGGACAGCGATACTATCGGCCGCTTTATTTTCTTCATGGTGGCATTGATCTTTTCCTTGTCTGTCCACGAATCTGCGCACGCCTGGATGTCAAACAGATTTGGAGATGATCTGGCGCGCCTTCAGGGTCGAATCAGCCTCAATCCGATTTCACACGTAGATCCGATCGGAACGTTGCTTTTTCCTGCAATCGCCTTCTTTACAGGAGCCCCACTGATTGGTTGGGCGCGGCCGACTCCAGTCAATCCTCTGAAATGGCGTGACAAAAGAGTTGCAAACTTCTGGGTTTCAATCGCCGGCGTAATCTGCAATTTCATCATCGCCATCGTGGCCGGTGTTGCAATCCGGATTCTCCTATCTACGGGCTTGATTAATAGCCTCGCCTCCGGCGGTTCCACGACCCTGGCTGACGGTGCAATCGAATTGTTGCTGATATTTTTTCAGTTAAACGTCGCCCTTGGAGTCTTTAACCTGCTTCCGATACCTCCCCTCGATGGGAGCAAAGTGCTGGCCAGCATTTTGCCGCCAAATTTCGAGCCGGCTTTCGAGGCTCTCGAGCGGTTTGGTTTCATGTTGTTGTTTATCGCGCTCTTCACAGGTGTTCTGGGAGCAATCTTTAGAGTAGTGATGCCCATTGCCTGGGCACTGGTCATGATAGGCGCCTAGTTAATGAAAAGAATCTTCAGCGGCGCTCAGCCAACCGGTAACGTACATCTTGGGAATTACCTTGGCGCTTTGCGGAACTGGGTGGCACTTCAACACGAATACGAAAGTTTCTTCTGCATCGTCAATCTGCATGCAATAACGGTCCCTCAGGATTCAAAGCTGCTGGCAGACAAGACCAGAGAACTAGCCCGGCTCTATCTGGCAGTAGGGATTGACCCCAAAGTTTCCACAATCTTCATTCAATCCGACGTTCCGCAACATGCTGAGCTAACCTGGATTCTTAACTGTCTTGCGCGGATGTCCGAGCTCGAGCGCATGACCCAGTTCAAGGATAAGGCTCGCAAACAGGAGGAGAATGTTGCTGTTGGATTGTTTGATTACCCGGTATTGATGGCCGCTGACATTCTTTTGTATCAAACCGATCTCGTTCCCGTTGGCGAGGACCAGAAGCAGCATCTCGAACTAACCCGAGATTTGGCCATACGATTCAATCGCGATTACGGTGAAACCTTTCGAGTGCCCGAGCCCTACATTCCCAAAGTTGGGGCGCGGATCATGTCACTTTCTGACCCAACAAAGAAGATGTCTAAGTCCGATGACGATCCAAACGGTTGCGTAATGCTTCTTGACGACGCGGAGACGGTCAGGCGTAAGTTCAAACGCGCCGTCACAGATTCCGGGAGTGAAATCAGGTTTGCTGAGACTCGTCCGGCAATTACGAACTTGCTGACCATTTACCAGTTGTTAACAGGCAAAGATTCGCTTCAGATCGAGACCCATTTCTCCGGAAAGGGCTACGCGCAACTCAAGCAAGAACTAGCGGAGGTGACGATCGAATTTCTGAAACCAGTGCAGGAGCGCGTAGCAGCGATCAGCAACTCTGAATTGAATGATATTCTCGAACAGGGAAGCGCGCGTGCGAAAGAGATTGCCGGCGCCACTCTCGAACAAGTAATGAACAAGATGGGACTCCGGGGTGCAACCGGGTCCTCACACGAGTGACTCGTATGGACAAGATCTCAGAAGGAGCAGGAACACAGAGGGTTGAAGAGAGTTCGACGGGAACTCTAAACGTTGCGGGGGCGCTTCCCGAGATCGTCCCCGAAAGCGGCAGTGACGAACTCAAGATTGTAATGGGCGAGTTTGAGGGCCCGCTGGACCTTCTGCTGCACCTGATCAGGCAAGAGCAAGTGAGTATCTATGATATCCCGGTAGCTCGGATCGCCGATCAGTACCTGCGGTATCTCGAGGTGATGCAGGATCTCGATATTGCGATCGCCGGCGACTTTTTGGTGATGGCAGCCACCTTGATTGAACTTAAGACAAAGCTACTTTTGCCTCGAGATCCTTTTCAGGATCCAGATGTCGACGAAGATCCGCGTCAGGAACTGGTTGATCAGTTGCTCGAATATCAGAAGTACAAGGCGGCAGCCCAGATGCTGTGGTCGCGTGCTACAGTCGAACGAGCGGTTTTCAGGCGGGCTGAACTGGAAACAGATAAGACCAACCCGGAAGTAGCAGTTGGTGTATTCGACCTCCTTCGCGTTTTCCAGGAAATACTCGATCGCCACAAGGAGGAAATTCTCCTTGAGATAGAGCGTGAAGAGATTTCAATGGCGGAAATGCTCGAGCGACTCCGGAACATGGTTCTGTCAGCAGGGGAGTTGAATCTACGAGTCTTCTTTGAGCGGGCTCGATCGCGCCGTGAGTTGGTGCTGGCATTTCTTTCGGTTCTTGAACTGGTTAGAACGACCGAAGTCAGGTTGTTTCAGCGTGAGACTTTTGGAGAAATAATAGCGCGGGTCGCTACCTGAGCAATGTGCTGGGGGAGGTTAAGCCGATGGCGATGAGTGAAGAAGCTGCGGTACAAAGGCGTCTGAGTGAATTGGATTACGAGGATCCTCAGAGTGAGTCACCTGACGAAGAGTCCGACGCACTTCCGCATGCAGTCCAGAACCGCGCAGAGCGGATGGCTATTATCGAGGCTCTGATTTTTGTAGCTGATGAGCCCTTGAGCGCAAGAGCCATTGCCGAGCTATTAAAAGAAGACCGCGCGGCGATTGAGGAAGCCGTTGCCGAACTGGCCCAGGAATTTAATGCCCGGGGTGGGGGACTTCAACTGCGAGAAGTCGCTGGTGGGTGGCAGTTTGCTACCAGGCCTGAGTATCACGAGCATGTTCGCGCGTTCTTAAAATCTCGCCCAAGTGCAAAGCTTTCGCTTGCATCCCTCGAGACGCTCGCCGTTATTGCCTACAAACAGCCGGTCACGGTTCCTGAGATCCTCGAAATCCGTGGAGTCCAGTCGCCCTCTTCGATCAAGACGCTGCTGGATAAAAAACTCATCGTAGCCAGGGGTCGCAAGGAAACTGTCGGGCGTCCCATGATGTATGGCACTTCAAAAGAGTTTCTGATCCAATTTGGACTGAAGGACCTTTCCGAGTTGCCCAGTATTGAAGACTTTGAGGATCTGGCCGGAGGAACGGCAAAAGATCAGTCTTGAGACCTGTATGCCCGATTCGACCTGTCCGTTCTATCCGATTACAATCAATCAGTAGAACTTCGTTCGAGACCAGATGGAAGAGCGCCTGCAAAAACTCATTGCGGCCGCGGGCATTGCTTCGCGGCGCCACGCAGAAGATTTGATCAGAGCCGGAGAGGTGTCGGTCAACGGCAAGGTAGTTACTGAACTTGGCACAAAGGCGGATCCCGAAAAGGACCACATAAAGGTCAAGGGCAGACTGCTTAACCCGCTCCTGGGAAATCGTGAGAAGCGGTATGTTTTACTGAACAAGCCCAAAGGATACCTTTCAAGCGCGTCTGATCCGGAAGGGCGCCCGCTGGTCATCGATCTGCTCCCCTCTTCTCTGCGCAGGCTGTATCCCGTCGGCCGCCTGGACTTTAATACCGAAGGACTGCTTCTGTTAACGAACGACGGCGAGTTTACTAACTTCATTACCTCGGCGCGCAATGGAGTTCTTAAGATTTACGAAGCCAAGGTAAAGGGAGTGCCTCCCGAATCAGCGATTGCGAGATTGCGCAAAGGCGTTCTGCTCGACGATAAAATGAGAACTGCGCCGGCTGAGATCAAAAAGATCGGAGGGACTGCGTCTAACGCATGGTATGAAGTCATCCTTCGACAGGGACGAAATCAACAGATCAGGCGAATGTTTGATTCAATCGGACATTCCGTTCTGAAGCTGAAACGGATTCAGATCGGTTCCTTGAGAGATGATAATTTGCGCCAGGGCGAGTGGCGGTTCCTGAGCCCCATCGAAGTAAAGCGTCTCCTTGGAACCAATAAACAACGTAAGCCCAGATCCGCTAAGCGAGGCGCCCGTGCTGGTTCCAAGGCCCGTTAAGGTAGAATAGATCGCCTTTGCCGCCTAGGCAGAGGGGCCCTCAAATACGAATAGGTGGGGGGCACTAGCATCTAACTCGCAATCAGGAGCAATGGATGGAATTCGAGTTAACTGAGGAACAGAAACAGATCAAGATGAGCGTGCGCGAGTTCGCCGTTGCCGAGATCGCACCGCACGTCATGGAGTGGGATGAGGCGCAGCATTTTCCAATCGAGTTAAAGCCAAAGCTTGCTGAACTCGGATTGATGGGAGTCATATTCCCTGAAGAGTACGGCGGCGCCGGAATGGGTTACGTGGAATATGCAACTATTATAGAAGAGCTTTCTCGCGTCGATGGATCGGTAGGAATTTCAGTCGCAGCTCATAATTCACTCTGTTCTAACCATATCTTCGAATTCGGGACCCAGGCACAGAAAGAGAAGTATCTGGTACCGCTCGCCAGCGGAGAACATCTGGGCGCCTGGGGCTTGACCGAGCCGAGCGCCGGTTCAGATGCTTCAGGTACCCGCTCAACCGCAGTACGGGAAGGGGATGGGTGGATCGTTAACGGCTCTAAGAACTTCATTACTCATGCGATCCACGCGGACACCTGCGTTGCCGTCGCTTCGACGGACCGGAGCCGGGGAAGCAAAGGTATTACGGCCTTCATCTTTGAAAAGGGAATGAATGGGTTCTCTCCTTCGAAGAAGGAGAACAAGTTGGGCCTGCGCGCTTCAGAGACGGCAAGCGTAGTTTTCGAGGACTGCTTTGTGCCGGATGAGAATCGTCTTGGCGGGGAGGGCCAGGGGTTTGTCAACGCCATGCAGATTCTCGATGGCGGGAGAATTTCGATTGCCGCCCTGGCCGTGGGCATTGCTCAAGGAGCTTATGAGTCTGCGCTATCCTACTCACAGGAGCGACAACAGTTTGGCAAACCGATTTCGGAGTTTCAGGCGATCCAGTTCAAGTTGGCGAATATGGCTACACAGATTGATGCGGCGCGCTTGCTGATGTATCGCGCTGCCTGGTTAAAGGACCATGGTCAACGGGTGACGAAAGAATCTTCAATGGCCAAACTCTTCGCGTCTGAAATGAGTGTCAATGTTTGCGAAGAGGCGATTCAGATTCATGGAGGCTACGGATACACGAAGGATTATCCTCCTGAAAAATACTGGCGCGACTCTAAGCTTTGCACTATCGGAGAAGGCACGTCGGAAATTCAACGAATAATCATTGCCCGTGAGATATTAAAGCAGGTCTGAGCAAACCTCCTGCGCCGCCCGCCTGGTCGATGAGCACGACACAACAGCCTCTGACATTGATGGAGCAGATCATAGCCGGTGATCCGAGATCTGTGGCCCGAGCTATCTCTAAGGTCGAGAATAGCTCCGACGATGCAGCTGCCCTGATGAAGCAGGTCTTTCCCCATACGGGTGAAGGACTGATCATTGGAATCACAGGCGCTCCCGGAGCCGGCAAGTCTTCGCTCGTTGACAAACTTGCACAGCTCTACCGGCAGAACCAGGAACGTGTTGGCATTGTTGCTGTCGATCCCTCGAGCCCATTTTCGGGCGGCGCCATTCTCGGTGACCGGATAAGGATGCAGGCGCTTGGCCTCGATAAAGGAGTCTTTATCCGATCGATGGCGACTCGTGGAAATCTAGGGGGCCTTGCGCGGGCCACTGTAGACGCAGTTGCGATACTGGATGCTGCTGGCTTTTCAAAGATTATTGTTGAAACCGTAGGCGTGGGGCAGGATGAAGTAGAGATTGTCAAAGCAGCCGATGTGTCTGTTGTCGTCCTGGTGCCGGGAATGGGTGACGATATTCAAGCCATCAAAGCAGGCATCATGGAAATTGGCGATGTCTTCGTTATCAACAAGGCCGACCGAGACGGGGTCTATAGCACTGAGAAGGAACTGGAGGCCCTGCTTTCCCTTGCGCCTCGCGAGGATGGTTGGGAGCCCCCAATTGTCAGAACAGTTGCGCTTGAAAATAAAGGAATCGATCAACTTGCTAAGGCGATAGCCAATTATCATGAGTCCCACCTGAAGACGGCCCTGGGCGCAGATCGACGGAAGGCGATAGCTCGAGGCAGGATACTAGAGTTATTGCGCGAGCGGCTGTTAATGCAAACTCTCACCGCAAATTCGGCATCTGAGAGACTCGATCAACTGGCCGGGGAGGTTGCAACGAGACAGCGAGACCCTTATTCTGCCGTGGAAGAACTGCTCGCAGCGAGTCGAGGTGGCCCGCAGTGAGGGCGTGAACCCCGTTGGACAGACAAAGCAGAATGAAGATCGATCATATTGGAATAGCCACCCGGGAACTGGAATCGGCGTTGGCAATCTGGGCAGGAAAGCTCGGACTTGCAGTGGCAGCTACTGAAGAGGTTCCAGACCAGGGCGTTCGCGTGGCGATGCTTCCGATCGGAGAGACGCGGATCGAATTGCTCGAGCCGATTGGCAAAGATTCGCCTGTAGGCAAGTTTATCGAAAAACGAGGTCCGGGAATTCATCACATTGCTATTAAGGTTGATGATATTTTGGCTGTGTTGGAACATCTCAAACAAAAAGGGACGCGCTTAATCGACAATACCCCGCGGGTCGGGGCAGATGGCTGTCTTGTTGCATTTATACATCCGGCAGCAACTGATGGCGTGCTACTCGAATTGGTGCAGCACCGATAGTGCTCAATATTTGAAAGGAACTATTTTGAATCAAACAACAAAAGCCCTGATCGCTGCGGCAGTCGCTATCGTCTTTTCCGTTTCGCTAATTGTCTGGCAGGCTAAGGGCAGAATTTCCGGAGCCATAAATCTTACCCCCGAGGACATGGCACTAATCGCAGAAGATCAGCCACCTCAATTTCGCACCCGGCTTGCAACCGACGAAACAAGTCGCAAGGATTTTGCCGAGAACCTTCACAGTCTCTTAGCTGTCGCCGAGGAGGCTCGCGTCAAAGGAATTGGTGACAGTCCGGAGATGAAACGCCAACTTGACCTGGTGAAATCGGTAGTCATCGCCGAACATTACTTCAAATCGCAGAATGATGGCGCTCCTTCGCCTCAAATCTCCGACGAGGAAGTCGATGCGTTCTTTACGCAGTCTGGAAACCAACAGAAGTTTGACCAGTTTATTCAAGATGCTCAGTCTAAGAATCCTCAGCTAGCCGGCACTCAGATCCCGGAAGAACAACTAAAGGCAGTGCGAAAGCAGTTGGGGCAGGTCTTGATCGGTGAACAGAAAGGTACGGCTGCTGGCGTCGAAAAGCAGAGGGCAGTGCAATTGCAAATTATGCTTGAGCAGGCCCGTGTACTGGCGCAAACCTACGCTCAGGAGCAACTCGCTGAGAAGATGAAGGCGACGGATGCTGAGATTGATGCTTATCTGGCGCAGCATCCTGAGCTTGAGCCGAAAGAGAGCAGAGCAAAGGCCGAGGATCTTTTAAAGCGTGCTCGCGGCGGCGAGGATTTTGCCAAGCTTGCCGAGGAATTTTCGGCTGACCCTGGCAGCAAGGAAAAAGGCGGAGACCTGGGATGGTTTGGACGGGGCCAGATGGTGCCGGAGTTTGATCAGGCTGCCTTTTCATTACAACCTGGGCAGATCAGCGACTTGGTCCAGTCCCAGTATGGTTTCCATATCATCAAAGTCGAGGAACGGCGCACACAGGAGAAGGACGGCAAGCAGGAAGAACAGGTGCATGCCCGTCATATTCTCATCAGTGAAGGAAAGGACTCTGACAATCCTTTTGGGCCGCCGCGCAGCGGTCGGGATCAGGCTCGAGCTGCTGTTGAGAAAGAAAAGCAGGAGAAGATACTGAAGGATATTGTTAAGCGGTCCCGCGTCACTGTTGCTCAGAACTTTGAGGTCAAGATGCCGGAGGCCCCGCAGATGCCCCCAGGATTTAATCCCGGAGAGAACGGTTCACCGGGTGAGGCGCCACCTCAAAAAGAAGGCGCTCCGAACGAATAGCGATCCACCGAAAAGTTAGCGGACAGAATGTGGTTTGGCGATTATCGTGTAGAGATTGTTCCTGACACCGAGTTTCGCCTCGATGGCGGTGCGATGTTCGGTGTTGTGCCCCGCAATCTGTGGTCAAGAGTGTGCCCACCAGATGATCAGAATCGTATTTCATTAAACATGAACTGTGCCTACCTCCAGACCGAATCAGAGAAGATCCTAATCGAGACAGGCATCGGCGATAAGTGGTCAACGAAACACGTTTCCATGTATGGGATTACTCGAACGCGCAGCTTAACCGACTCCTTGCGAGCGATTGTCGGAATAGAACCAGAAGAAGTCTCTATAGTCATTAACACTCATCTGCACTTTGACCATGCCGGGGGCAATACAACTCTCAACGAAGATGGCAGGGTTGTCCCAACATTTACAAATGCCCGCTATTTCGTTTCGCGTGCCGAGTTGGAGCACGCTGAGAATCCGAGCGAACGCGATCGCGCCAGCTACTGGCGTGATAACTGGGAGCCACTCAGGGACAGCGGCCAGTTGCAAGTGAAGGAATCCGAGTATGAGGTTATCCCCGGCCTGAGAATGGAAACACATCCGGGGCATAATCGTTCGATGCAGTGCTGGCGGCTTGAACGCGGCAATGAAATCCTCTTTGGGTTTTCGGACCTGGTGCCGACCAGAGCCCACATCGCATTTTCATGGATTATGGGCTACGATCTTTACCCGCTGGAAACCCTTGAAGCGAAGAAGCGGCTGTTGCCGCAAGCAGTTCGGGAAGGTTGGAACTGTCTCTTCTATCACGATCCGGAGGCGCCTCTCTGCCGAATAGTTGAGCAGGAAGGGAAGCTCCAGGCTGAACCACTTGGAGGCAGGGTCAAAGCAGCTTAGTTCTCTTTTTTGAAGGCGAAGATATCGACGAACCAAAACGCGATGACTACTGCAAAGTTCGGAATAATTGGCGGCAGCGGGCTTTATCAGATGCCTGAACTGCGCGACGTTGAAGAGATTACCGTTGATACCCCGTTTGGAAGCCCTTCCGACGCTTTTATAATTGGAACTCTGGAGAACGAGCGCGTAGCTTTCCTCCCCCGCCACGGTCGTGGCCATCGGTTTATGCCTACCGAGGTTCCTTTTAGAGCAAATATTTACGCCCTAAAACTGCTGGGCGTCGAGCGCATTCTCTCAGCGTCGGCTGTTGGTTCCCTTCAGGAGAGGTACGCGCCTCTGGACATGGTAATTCCGGACCAGTTCTTTGACCGAACACGGGCGCGAGCGCATGAATCAACATTTTTTGGTGATGGAATCGTTGCTCACGTCACCTTCGCTCATCCTGTCTGTGACGAGTTGGGAAATGTGTTGGAAGAGGCCTGCAAGACAACCGGTGTCAAGGTCCATCGCGGCGGTACCTATCTCTGCATGGAGGGCCCCGCGTTTTCTACGAGAGCGGAGTCCGAAGTGTATCGTGGTTGGGGCCTGGACGTAATCGGGATGACCAATTTGCAAGAGGCGAAGCTTGCGCGCGAGGCGGAGATTTGCTATTCGACCCTGGCGCTGGTCACCGATTATGATTGCTGGCATCCCGGACACGATGCCGTCAGTGTGGAGACTGTAGTCGAGTACCTGAACAGAAATGTGCGCAATGCACAGAACATCTTACGAAACGCGGTCAAACAGTTGAGGGATCGTGACCGTGACTGCAAATGCGGTTCAGCCCTGAAAAATGCGATCTTTACGGCCCCCGATCTCTGGCCGGAGGCGACAACCAGAAAGTTGGCGGCTATCATTAAGAAGTACGCCCATTCTAAAACCTGAGATAGAAATCAATGAAGTTAATATCGTTATTGCTTTTCATTTGCGCCCTGCTAATCTTTGCGCCAGTTTCAAAGGGGCAGGGAAGTTCCCGCACAGGCCCGGATCCGGCCCTCATCCGCGACCCCGACATCGAAAGAGACTCCGCGCATAACCTGGGCGTTGCCCGGCAGTACTTTAAATTACGAAAGGCCTACGTAGCGTCGCTCCAGCGTTGCGAAGAGATTATTGCCGGCAATCCAAACTTCGCTAAAATTGACGAAGTTCTGTTTATTGCCGGTGAGAGCAGCCTTGCGCTTGCCGAAAACAAAGGTCGCCAGAACCCTTCTTTGTACGTTACCTACGATGCCAACGGAAAACGTACTCTGACGGCCGAGGAATTTCGTGAAATTGGCCGCGAGTACCTGACGCGCCTGGTGAATGACCATCCAAACAGTCAGTTTCGAAAACAGGCTGAAAAAAGCTTGAGTGCGGTGGGCGGCCAAAAACCGGAAAAGGAAACAACCATTCAACCGGAGGGATAGGCCGTTTCCTAAAGCCCTTTGGCCGAATCTCATTACCAATACTCCCCTTAGTATGCTCTAAGATCCTTCGTCCTGGAGATCGTCTGAAATATGTCTCTGCTAGTAGTCGGTTCAGTAGCTTTTGATGCGGTGGAAACACCATTTGGCAAGTGCGAGAAGATGCTCGGAGGCTCGGCATCGCATTTTTCAATCTCTGCCAGTTACTACACAGACGTTCGCGTCGTTGGTGTCGTTGGCGGGGATTTCGGCAATGAAGAGTTAACGGTCTTCGATGGTCACGGTGTCGATACGTCCGATCTCGAACGTATCGACGATGGGAAAACCTTCTTTTGGCGTGGTCGCTATGACTACGATCTCAACGTGGCTCACACGCTCGATACCCAGTTGAATGTATTCGCGGACTTCAAACCTAAGCTTTCCCAGACATCGAAACAGACAAGACTGGTGTTTCTCGGCAATATTCAACCGGATCTTCAGCGTGAGGTTCGCGAGCAGGTTCCGGATGCCGAACTTGTCGCTCTCGATACAATGAATCTATGGATCGACACCGCTCGAGAGTCTTTGTTAAAAACCATTGAGGGTGTGGATGTAGTAATGATTAATGACGCGGAGGCGAGACAACTTACTGAAGTTCCTAATCTAATCAAAGCAGCGAGAACAATCCTCTCATGGGGGCCAAAAGCGTTAATTGTAAAACGAGGCGAATATGGAGCAGCATTGTTTACTGAGCAAAGCTACTTTGCGATCCCGGCCTATCCTCTCGAGTCCGTTTTTGATCCCACCGGGGCTGGGGATACATTTGCAGGCGGTTTTATGGGGTACCTTGCCAGTCAGTTAACTTTGGATGAGGCCGCAATGAGACGTGCCATGATATTCGGTTCGGTGATGGCTTCTTTCAATGTTGAAGAATTTGGCACTGCGCGGGTCCAACGCTTAACTGAGGAAGAGATTAATGAGCGCTTTCGGGCATTCAAGCAGATGACACATTTTGAGGAGATTCCGTTTGAAAGAGCCGACCGTGTTTCTCGATAGCGTGTTCTGGTTTGGAGTTTTGGTGCTGGAGTTCTAAACTGCCTGACAGCTAGCGGCCATCTAACCTTGGAGCTTAAGTGGAGAATCGATGTTCTGTCCTGTTTGCGAATCCGAATATCAACCGGGCATAACCCGCTGCCCCGACGACGACATGGAACTTGTCGAGAAACTCGACGCGAGTACTATGGCCCATGACCGCAGCGAAGCGCGATTCGTGACTCTCCACAACATGGGTTCACCTGCCGAAGCAGAGATGGTTAACGATATTCTCTCGCAGAACGGGATCAGATCGGTCGTGCAGTCGGGTGGGGCGGATGCACTGTCTCCATTGTTGTCGAGCACGTCGCCCGGGGCCGTTATTCTTGTTGACGAGCGCGATCTTGATCGCGCCCGAGACCTTTACCTTGCCTTTTTCGGAGGTGACACGACCCCATTGACGGGAACACTAATGGAAGAGGACGAGGCTAAGGACGAAGACGAGCTCGAAGCAAGCTGAAATTCGGCGAGCTCACCTCCTTTTTGAATACGCCTTCAGTCTGGAGATTCTAAAAATGACTCCCAATACGTCAGACGCCATCCTTGTGCTTATGACAGCCGCAAACGGAGAAGAGGCGGCGCGTCTTGCCGAGATGCTGGTCGGAGCGCAACTTGCCGCCTGTGTTCAGATTATGCCCGGGATCAAATCGATCTATCGCTGGAAAGGCAAAATCGAGAGGCAGGGGGAAGTCCTCCTAATTGCCAAGACTGTCGCTTCTAGATTCGACAAGCTTGAACGTGAGGTGCGGGCCTTGCATAGTTATGAAACCCCGGAGATCGTCGCCCTGCCCTTCATCACCGGCTCAGCCCCTTATCTTGAGTGGCTTACTGCTACGCTTGACCCCCGCGGAAGCGGAAACGGTGAACCTCTGAGTCGCGAAGCTCGCAGCGCGAGTTAGTGTCAACGATCCTCCAGGACCCGATATTCGTCGGCGATTCCGTGACGCAAGCCTCGGAGGGAGTTTTGACTCTCCACGATGAACCGGACGACTTCAGACGGCGAGTCCGTAAGATGCAGGAGTTTTAAATCCTGTTCGGATATCTTGCCCTCCTTAAGCACAAAGTCGCTTACCCAGTTCAACAGACCCGTCCAATAGTAAGTGCCGAAAAGCACTACCGGAAAATTGCTGATCTTCTGGGTTTGAATAAGCGTGAGCGATTCAAATAGTTCATCAAGAGTCCCAAAGCCCCCGGGAAAAATCACGAATCCCAAACTGTACTTAACAAACATCGTCTTGCGTACAAAGAAGTAACGAAACGTAAGCGAGCGGGTCTGATAAGGATTCGGTCGTTGCTCGAAGGGTAGCTCTATATTGCAACCAATCGAGAGGCCTCCAGCTTCGAAGGCTCCTTTGTTTGCGGCTTCCATGATGCCCGGCCCACCACCGGTGATTACGGCAAACCCCTCCCGCGCAAGCAGCGCTGCTGTTTCCTGGGCAGCGATATAGTAAGGATCATCAGGGCGCGTGCGCGCCGAACCAAAAACTGAGATGCCGCGCGTGAGGGTGGCGAGTTCGTCGAAACCTTCAACGAATTCTCCCATGATCCTGAAGACGCGCCAGGTGTCGGTATGCGTGAACTCGTCATGCCGAGGGCTCTCCAGCAGTTGCTCATCCTGTGTAGCATGTGTTGAGCGACTCGGCTCTTTTGTCTTTGCCATCGTTTATCTGCTAGATCCCCATTATGTTGAAGCCGCAATCTACGTAGATCACTTCGCCGGTGATTCCGGACGAGAGCGGGCTACATAGAAAGAGAGCGGTGTTTCCAACCTCACGGGCCTCGACATTCCGCCGCAGCGGCGCACGTTCCGCGTGGTGCTTCATCATCGTGCTTAGGTTTGCCACGCCGCGAGCGGACAATGTTTGGATTGGTCCAGCACTGATTGCATTGACGCGAATGTTTTGAGGACCCAGGTCGTTGGCAAGATAACGAGTGCTCGCTTCAAGGGCTGCCTTGGCGACTCCCATGACGTTGTACCCTGACACAACTTTTTCTGCGCCATAGTAAGTCATTGAAACTATGCTGCCTCCCTCGGTCATGAGAGGAGCAGCAGCGCGAGCCAGTTGAACGAGCGAATAAGCACTTATTTCGAGGGCAGTGAGAAAGGCTTCACGCGTTGTATCGAGATATTTGCCTTCGAGCGCTTCTCGAGGCGCATAAGCGATGCTGTGAATAAGAAAGTCAAGTCGTCCAAATCCCTGCTGGACCTGCCGGAAAGTTCCGTCAATCTCTTCCTGCTTCGTTACGTCGCACGGTACCAGTAATGAGCCGGGCATCACGGCGTTAGTCAGGCTTTCCACGTTCTCCTTTAACCTTTCACCCTGATAGGTAAAGGCGAGCTGGGCGCCGGCTTCGTGCAATGCCTGTGCTGTGGCCCAGGCTATCGAGCGCTTATTGGCAACACCGAATACTATTCCGTACCTGTTTTTCAACATGTCGAAGTGATGGCCCTTTAAGATTATGTTCACGCAGCGGCAGTCTCGGGTTCATTCATCAATTGTCGATACTCGCCACTTTCCACCCACTTTAAGATCTCAGAAACACGCCAGATGGGGAAGGGATGACTCATGCCCGAGGTTATAACGTCAGCCCAGAAACGGTCGAGCGCTTTCTCGTCATAATTCTTCTGGAAATCCCTCGCCTGAGCGAGAAACTGATCGTAATCGACCCGGGAAGCAAAGGTGCCGCCACAAAGTTTCATCATGGTCCGCCCAATGACATTTGCATCCTGGGTCACCAGCAGGGCTGCCCGATCACAGGAAAGCTCCGCCCGGCGCGCCCACGCCAGCAATGCAGATCGCATTGTGAGAGTTAACATTTCTTTGACAATTGCCGCGAGCGGGGATGCCATGACTGCTGTCTTTGCCAGAAACTCGATCAAGCGGGCCGCTGTCAGGTATAGGACGTGCTCGGCGTGGATATGGCCAACCTCGTGCGCGACCACCGCAAGAACCTCTTCATCGCTCAGGCGTTCAAGCAACGAAGAATAGAGCACAATTACAGGGCGCTCGACTCCGCCAGTGAAAGCATTGACAACGGGGTTCTGTTGAACGAAGAGGTCTGGCATGTCAACGCCCAGAGTAGTACAGGCAATCTGGAGCTTCGCGTAAAGGTCTGGACACTGCTGCGGCGTTACCTTGACGGCGCTAGCCGTAAAAATCACGCGGATCGCCGACTCGCCAGTGACAGCCAACATCTTCTTTAAGGCAGAGTCGATTCCCGGAATGGCACGCAAGGTCGCAAGAGCCCGGCTATCGGCGGGATGGATATATTGGTCCTTGTTCAGGTTCGCGAACTTTTTGTGCGGGTCGTCGGCCAACGGAAGCCGGCAACGACCACAACGGGGTTGGTTCTCGATGAGTTTGATTTCATTCCGCTGGCCGCAGTAGCGACAGCGAATCAGCGTAGTGTTACTTTCTGACATTCTATTTCCTCAGTTGTCGCGAGTCGAAGACAGTATCGATTAAAACCCAAGGCCAGAGCAAGCAACAAGGTTATCAGTGTTTGAAGTGCCTTATGCCGGTAAACACCATTGCCAGGTCGTGCTCGTCAGCCGCCGCGATCACCTCGGAATCACGTACCGAGCCACCGGGTTGAATGACGGCGGTGATTCCGTGCTTCGCTGCTTCGTCAATTCCATCTCGGAAAGGGAAGAATGCATCGGAAGCCATAACCGAACCTTCGAGCGGGAGTTGGGCTCGCATTGCTCCTATCTTCACCGAATCAACACGTGACATCTGTCCAGCGCCAACCCCAACAGTCTGACCCTCCCGCGCATAAACGATCGCATTTGATTTTGTGTGTTTGCTTACAGTCCAGGCAAACAGCAGCGCGCGAACCTCGCCCTCGGACGGCTTACGCTGACTGACAATCTTCAAGTCGGTTGACGTGAGCTTGTGCGTGTCCCGTGTCTGGATCAACATGCCGCCGCTTATCTGCCGGTACTCTAGATCAGAAGAACTCGGGAGACGTAGAGCTTTGAGTACTCGCAGGTTCTTTTTTGTGCGAAGTAACTCCAGTGCCGTGCTTTCGTAATCAGGCGCAACAACTACCTCGATGAAGATCTCTGACAGGGCCCGCGCCGTGGCCGAATCTACCGGTTGATTGAACGCTACGATGCCCCCGAACGCAGATACAGGGTCAGTGGCGAGTGCTTTTCGATACGCCCCTTCCGAGTTAGATCCGATGCCGACCCCTGCCGGATTTGTATGTTTAATGATAGCGCAAGCTGTTTCGCTAAAATCAGAAACAAGCTGCCACGCTGCATCAGCATCCACATAGTTATTGAAGGACATCTCTTTGCCTGAAAGAACTTCACCTTTTGCGATCCCTGGCCCGGAGCCGAAGTCGTAAAGCGCTGCCTGTTGGTGCGGGTTCTCGCCATAGCGGAGATTCAGGTTCTTCTTGAGATGCAGATGAGTCTGTTCAGGCAGATCAGTCTGACTTTCTTCGGACGATTCGGACTCGCTTGCCTGAGCTTCCGATAAGAAGCGATAGATCGCCTGATCATAATCGGCGGTGCGCTTGAAGGCGCGCTGTGCCAGGGCTCTTCGAGTCGCAAGCGACAGAGCCCCTCCAGAGGCTCTTAACTCTTCCAGGATCAAACTGTAGCTTTCCGGTTCAATGATGACGGCCACATGCCGCCAGTTCTTTCCGGCTGAACGAATCATCGCCGGCCCCCCGATATCGATCTGCTCGACTGCCTCTTCTAGCGAGACCCCGTCTTGCCTGATCGTCCTTTCGAATGGGTAAAGATTTATCACGACCATGTCGAGCGGCCTAATGTCGTGCTCGCTCATCGCTGACAGGTGGGCTGGATTATCGCGGAGCGCCAACAATCCGCCGTGGACTCGTGGGTGAAGCGTTTTTATCCGGCCATCCATCATTTCGGGAAAGCCCGTGATGTCTGAAATGTCGATGGTTGGAATGCCGGCGTCGCGCAGGACCTTTGCAGTACCCCCAGTACTAATAATTTCCGCTCCGAAGCGCTCGAGTTCGCGCGCGAACTCTACGACGCCATTCTTATCTGAAACACTTATTAAGACCCGGCGAATTCGGTGGAGACCTTCCTCTTTCTCTTGTTTCATAGTCAAGTCAAGCTACTCACGGTTGTTTCAGAATAAATCCTTCACGCAGGGTTTTGACGTTTAATTTCCTTTTCGAGCCGGCGACTTCGACCTGAACTGGATGGAATCGGCCGTCGCGCGATTCGTCAGCCGGGTAGAACCCTAGAAGGTATTGGCCCGCAAGGTCTTCCTCGATGGCCTTGAACACAGCCGTAAGATCTGGAGAAGAATCCATGCGCAGTGCCGAGCGGGCGTCTCCGACCTGGAAGTACCGTCCCCCTGTCTGTTCGGCGAGCTGGCGGAACCCCTTTGCTGCAGGACGGGGCTTTAGACGGCCGTCTATCGGGGTGAATATCGGGAAATGAATAACGTAGATTGAAACCCCCTCGGATCGGGCTCGGCCAATCACTAGTCCGGGTTTTGCAGCACTCGTGGTGTCAAGGCCATCACTGGTGAGAATCATGATCCGTCGAACCCTCGGCGGCGTCTTGTGTTTGCTGAATATGCTGATTCCCGTCATGACAGAATCGAAGATCGCCGTGCGACGATTTGAGACTGCCGGAAATGCGAAGCTTGAACGCGCCGTCTCGATGTCATTCGTAAAGGAGGTCGCGCCAACAATCCTGTCTCCGAAGGGAAGTACGGCAACTTCTGATTCCGACCCGAAACGGGAAAATAGAGAGAGCGCCGCCTCTCGCTGTTGCACCAGATAGTCGCGGGCGCTTCCAGAAGCGTCCAGCAGGAACGCCATCGCGACTTGCTCTGTTCCAACCGAAAAAAATTCCAGCTGCATCTTCCCCGCATCGGTCCGTAGAGCGAAATCCTGCTGTTCGAGATTAGCGATTCGACGCCCTCTGGAATCGGTCACTGTTACAGGGACAAGGACCAGATCGGTAGTAACTTTAATTATATCTTCGGCTTCGTCGTAGGGTACCTGAGCTGGGGCGTCGAGAGGAGATAAGAGCAATAACGCGAACACGAGTCTCAGAATCGGGCGATAGGGTATCAAACGTACACCGGCGCGGGATTGTAAGCTGCTTTTAAGGAATGCAATCTGGAGGGGCATGCGCTAATTCGGGGCTAAACAAAGAAGCGCCCGAAGAGCAGTATGCTCAGGAGTACCAGTATGGTAATGACGATGATTTTGACGAGACTCACGACCCAAGTCCTCAGCTAATCGGGCAAGCGCGGCGATTTCCACGAAAACGTATTCTAAAAAGCCTTGCCTCGGACTGTCAACGCTTTGATGGCATGCAGGCATGAAACGATGGTTCTTCTTACCTGCTGCTGGTGGCCGCTGTCGAAAGTGATATGCTAAATTCAGTTAACAAATGTCTGACTTAAACGGGAACCGTCAACTTTCCAAAGAACTTTGAAGTGTTACGACCACAACGGCTAAGTAAATCTGGCCGAGCCAACACGAGATACTCAAGTGCCCCCATCGAGCTCCTGGCGGCTTTCGTTCTCTTGCTTGCGAGCGTTCATGTGGAGGCACGGTCGCTGGAAGCGAAAATCACTGTCATTTCGTTGTCTCCTGCCAGGCTAAAGATCGAGGGGAAGAGCGCGCACCCGACTAACCGCTGGTCCTTCCGCAATACGTACGCCGGTATCCTCGGACTGGGTGAGCGACTCGATAACCTGGAACTGCTGAACTCAGAAGGTGGCACTGTTACTGTGAAAAAACTTGCCGCCGGAGAATTTCGTTCTTCTGAACAGACAAATAGATTCAGGTATGAGGTGATGCTGGGGGAGCCTCGTCCGGCGGGAATGGCACACGTATCCTGGCTTGATCAGCGAGCAGGTTTCCTGATGTTGGCGGACCTTCTGCCTTTGCAGGATTCTTCAGTTGCATATCTCAGTTTAGAGTTGCCGAACGGATGGAGGGCAGCTTCGGCCGTTCGACCTGACCAGACTGGTAGATACAAGCTAATAGATCCTGACAAAGCCGTTTTTGCTATCGGTGAGACCCTGCGCTCGCTAAGAAGGAGAGCAAACTCGACCGAGCTCATTTTTGTGGGGGCAGGGGATTGGCCTTTTACCGAATCCGATGTCCTTAGTGCAGCGAGCAAGTTGGTCAAAGAATGCGTTGCATTGACCGGTTCACGTCTCAGCGAACCAGCGGTGATTATGCTGGCGCCGTTACCAGGGGCTGTTAGTCCGGAGGCGTGGAGGGCTGAGACCCGGGGAAATACCGTAGTGCTTCTGCTCGGCCGGAGCGCTAATCGCAATGCCCTGCTGGCCAGATTGAGTGTTATTCTTGCTCATGAGTTGCTTCACCTTTGGGTGCCTAACGCGTTGAAGCTACAAGGCGACTACGATTGGTTTTTTGAGGGGTTCACTGTTTATCAGGCGTTACGTATAGCCAAACGTGTCGGACTCATTCGTTTTAATGAATATCTTGATACCATCGCTCGCGTCTATGACTCGTACCTCTCAGCACCTGATCGGGACAGGTTTTCACTTCTTGAGGCTTCGGAACGACGATGGACGGCGGGCTCATCCCTTGTGTATGACAAAGGAATGTTGGTGGCTTTGCTTTACGACTTGACGATTAGAACCGATTCGAACAATAGGCGGTCACTTGATCATCTCTATCGGGAAATCTTTAGTCTGGCGGATTTGTCGTCAGGACGAACAGATGCGAATGCTGCTTTACTCTCCGTTCTCGCAAAAGAGGTTGAGATGAAGGAGGCTATGCAGGAGCTCATTGTTGGACAAGGGCGCATACACTTGGACGTGGCGCTGAGGCCATTCGGTTTAGAGGTAATTTCCGAAGGCTCAAAGACCAGGGTACAGGTGGCGTCTGGTTTGAATGCCCGGCAACGCAACCTATTGCGTTCTTTGGGCTACAAAGGCTAGCGAGATATGATTTTTCAGGACAGTCAGTCAACCAACATGTTTTCACGAAAGATTCTCCTTCTGGTATTTTGTGTGGGATTCCTTGCGGGCTGTAAAACTCTTGCCAGCCAGAGCGATACCGGAGTTGTCGTTGCCCGACGAGCCCAGATTCGGAGCTCGACCGCGGTCGTCGCAGCAGACCTCCTGGAGGTCAATCGAGGTGATGCGGTTGATATCCTCGATTCGGTTGATGTTCCTGATCCTACCGACAACTCAAGAAGAGAGCGGTGGTTTCGGGTTCGGGCATATGATGACGAGAGCACCGAGGGTTGGATTGAAGCCCGTAACATAATGCTTCAGGAAGTACTGGAAGCAGCGCGAAACATTGCCAACGAAGATCAGGATATCGCCGCTCAGGCCACCGGACAGCTTCGTGCCAGTTCCAACTTAAGGCTTACGCCCGACCGCAGCGGGAATGAAAATATTCTGATGCGCCTCGACAGTGGCTCTAGCTTTGAAATAGTCGGCTGGCAGAGAGTCCCCAAACCCGGATCCTCTGATTCGATCGAAAGTGACGTGGCTCCAAAAGCAGGGAGTGCCGAGCAGCCCGGGTCTCGAGGAAGGGTGAACCAGGCGGATGCTGCTCCCGAGGACGTGAATGAGCTTTGGTACAAAGTCCGCCTTTTGCCCTCCATTTCACCCGCGCCAGCCGGTTGGATTTATGGTAAGCAGGTTGAACTTACAGTGCCAAGCGATATTATTTTCTACCGCACGGGCCGCGAGTTCGTGGCTTGGCAGAGGCTGGATGCCGATCCTGACGCGGGTGACGGAGTTCCCACTGGCAAGGATGCCGCCCGCGAGGGAAGGCCGGGAAGTTGGGTGATTCTTGAAAAGAGTAGTTCTAATCAGCCACGCCCGATCGATGAGCCGCATTTTGATCGAATATATGTCGTAGGTTATGACAAGAGAAATCAGGACCATTACACAGCTTACCGTAGCTTTGATCTCAAAGGCTTTCTGCCATTGAAGCTTGAAGGGCGTGGAGACGACAAGACGTTTACTGTTCGAATCGACGAAAAGGGTGAGATTAAAGAGAGCCAATTTGTTGTTTATAAGGACTCAAGGGGAATTTTAAGGGTCACTCCACCCGCCGGTGCTGCAAGAGAACGCCGAAGAAGATAGAGAATCACGGTAATGTGCGCTCAGGTGCGAGTTGGAGTTGGCGGGTTTGCCTCAGATGTTGGCAAGACCACCCTGATGTGCCACCTGCTTCGAACCTTCCCAGGCTGGGAGGCGATCAAGACAACACGAGGTCACTATCGATCATGCGGGAAAGATCCGCGGGCTTGCTGTGTAAGTCATCTCCTGGCAGACGAGCCAGTAATTCTATCCGGGCGTAAAGATACTTACGACTCAGTCAAAGACACCGGGCGATACTGGGATGCCGGGGCGTCAAACGTCCACTGGGTCATCGCCACCGACAGACAAGTTGAATCCGGAATCAGAGAGGCCCTTGATCGAGTCACAGGTCCTGGAGTCTTCATTGAGGGCAACAGTTTCACTGAGTACGTCGACATCGACTTTTTTATCATCGTAGCGCGGTCACCCGGAGGCGCGATTAAATCCTCTGCCAGGCACGCCTTGAAAAAGGCTTCGGCGATTTACCTCAGCGAAGAGGGGAATTCAGAGCTGTTCTCAAGCGAACTAAGCAAGAGGCTGGGGATGAGAATCGCTCCCGTGAGATGTTATTCAGCGGATGAGCTTCCGAAGCTTGTGACGCAGATTCGGAAAGTCTCTGCGGCGAGCGAGCCTCGGTAGGTAATCCTGATGGGTGAGTCTCACTTAGTCGAAGGAAAATGTTCTAGGCAACCTGACGCCGATATATACATCTAAGTCTCTGCCCAAGCAAACGACCTCACGCAAGCAAAATAAGAAGCGGTGCGGAAGGGATTTTCGGTAAGGGGCTCTTGACAACTGATTGATTGTATCTATAATGCCATTCCCTCAGAGTAGGGGATTGACATTATAACTGATTAAAATCGGGCACGGTTGCGGTGCCGCTTTTCTCTTCAGAAACAATGGTGAGGGAGGCGGCGCTTTTGTTCGCTGTAGAGGGTGTAAAACTTTAGTAAACTACAGCTTGACAGAGCAAAGTCACTCAGTTAATATCCCCGTTTGCTTGGGGCAAGAACAATATATCTGTAGTAAGTCCAAAGAGATTTGGAATCGATGTTTGAAAACTAGATAGAGCGTGTCCATATCAATGGCTTTTGGGAGTCAAACGCGGGCGATAAAGCTCGCGTTCAAAACTCTAAGAAGAGTCATTATCGGATACTTAACCAGTTCGATAATGTTCCAGAGAACAAATTCTAACGAGAGTTTGATCCTGGCTCAGAATCAACGCTGGCGGCGTGCCTCAGACATGCAAGTCGAACGCGAAAGTTCCCTTCGGGGGGCGAGTAGAGTGGCGCACGGGTGAGTAACACGTAGGTAATCTACCTTCGGATGGGGAATAACAACCGGAAACGGTTGCTAATACCGCATAATGCAGCGGCATCTAATGGTGACAGTTGTTAAAGCGGGGGATCGCAAGACCTCGCGTCT
>JBGSWR010000068.1:0-138853 GCA_041751855.1 Pyrinomonadaceae bacterium | reverse complement strand
CCCTGCTCTGATTGAGGCCATCTTCGATTACATCGACAACAACAACCAGCATCCACACGTCTTTGTTTGGACCGCTCCAGTCGAGCAGATCATGAACAAAGTCAGCAAATGTAAAGAAGCGTTAGACGCACTACACTAGCTTTAGCCCTGGAGTGGTGCAAGTGCTAAACCCCTTCGCCGGGAATCTCTAAAACCCTCACCCTCTGCCGGCGCCTCTCGACCCGACTTTTCTGGAACGTCACCCGGGCTATTCCTGAAAACCATCAGGTTAGAGCCTTAATTCCCTCCGAATGTGCCTGTAAACACTCACACGGCGGAGGTTAAACGATGCAAATTACTGGTTGACATTGTTTGACTCGTAATGTACTCTGGCTCGCGACGGTTGAGACGTAAGCCGTCCGAGGTGCTCACCTTAAACCCTCAGATAAGAAATTGCTATCGAGCCGTCCTCCACTCTCTTTGAAGAGAAGACAACGACTGCTTCACCTGAGCATGCCAAAAGCTAGCCAAGTTGGAGTTCCGCATACAGGCTTGTTCTGCATTATACGAAGCCTCTTGCCGATCAAGACCATCCTTACCATCCCCTCCTGGGCCATGATCGGCCACTCGATAGGAAGCACCCCGAGGACCAGCAGTCTCAAGGAAACCTGTGAAAAACTCAGAACGAACTCACCGGACAATTTTCGTCAGTATGCGCCTCTTGCGAGCACGTAAAGCTCGTGCCCGCCTGCGCCGACAAAACAGATTGCGCGCTCTAAATTCAGCGAGGGAAAAATGAAGATGTTCAAAAAAGGCATGGGAAAGAAGGGTATGGTTGGTCTGGACATCGGCTCCAGCTCAGTTAAGGCCGTTGAGCTACAGCGGAAGGGCTCCGGAATTCAACTTACCAACCTGGGTTTCGAGAACCTTCTGCCAGACACAATCGTCGACGGTCAGATTATGGAACTTAACAGTGTTTCAGATGTAATTGCACACATTTTTAATGAACATCAGATCAAGACGTCAAAAGTTGCTGCTGGCGTGAGTGGGCACTCAGTTATCGTCAAGAATATTGTTCTCCCACGGATGAGTGAGGAGGAGCTGCAGGAATCGTTCAGTTGGCATGCCGAAGAACATATCTCCTTCGACATAGCTGACGTAAACCTCGATTATCAGGTGACAGGGAACACTACGGATACGCTTCGGATTCTTATGGCGGCCTGCAAGCGCGACAAGATCTCGAACGTCAAGCAGGCCATTCAGCTTGCGGGAAAGCAGCCTGTAATTATCGATGTAGACGCCTTTGCCCTACAGAACTGCTACGAGGTCAACTACCAACCGAAGCCCGGTGAGGTAGTAGCCCTCCTCAATATTGGCGCTTCGACAATGAATATCAACATCCTCAATGGCACGCGATCAGTGTTCGCTCGAGATGCTTCTGTTGGTGGTAGCCAATATACCAGTCTCTTGCAAAGGGAACTCGGGCTCACCTTCGAGCAGGCCGAGGCCGTCAAGCGCGGGTATCCGCTCCCGGAGGGCATAGAGGCCCGCCCCATACAGCCGATAATCGAAACGGTGTCCGATATTCTAGCCCTCGAAGTTAGAAAAACCATGGACTTCTATCGGGCTACGGCTGAGGAGGGTGATGGGGCCATTCAGAAGATACTAATCGCAGGTGGAGGCTCTAAGCTCCCAGGCCTGTCTGAGTACCTTGCCAAACGCTTCGAAATAACGGTCGAGGTTTTCGATCCATTCCGTCAAATACAGGTGGACAGTAGGAAGTTCGACCCGGATTACATGAAAGAGATTGTTCCCGAAATGGCGGTGGCGGTTGGTCTCGCCTTGAGAGGAGTGGAAGCAGCATGATCAAGATTAATCTGCTCGAATCAGTAACGGACCGGCCGACCGGCGTCGCCATGGTTGAAGACAAGGTGGCGAACCCAAGAATGCAGACAATGCTGCTTGGGTTTACAGTTTTTGGCCTCCTGGTTCTGGGCATTGGATACGACTACGTAAGTTCGCAATCGGCGCACCAGGGAGCACAGCAGGAACTCGAGAACCAGAGGCGCATCAACCTGCAAATGCTTGCTGTAAACAAAGAACAGGCAGAGCTCGAGAAGAAGGCCCAGGATATTCAGGGTCGAATAGATGCGATCGTGAAGCTACGTGAATCACAGCAAGGTCCCGGTTCGGTTCTCCGCGAGATAAAGGAAAGGTTTGACAGCATTCCCGGGCTATACCTCAAGAGTATCGAAAACAACAACGGAGAACTGACCATTAGAGGCGTATCCCCAAACGAGCACTCCGTAACACGGTTCGGACAGAGCTTGGAGTTCTCGGCAGGGCTCTTCAGTAATCTGCATATCGAAACGCAGAGAGAGGTATATCAGCAGGCGGGAAGCACGACGGCAAGTACGAGTCCCGAGGAACAAGTTGTGCAAAACACTGACGTTGTGGCCTTTACGGTTAAATGCAACTTCAGTTCTACCAGGCCTCAATCTCAGCCTGCGGTTTCTCCTGCGGATGTCGCCTTGAAGAAGTAACCGCTGTTTAACCCGCGAGACAGCATTATCCCCAGAGTATCCTGGGAAGGATGGAATAGATGGATATCGGTAGACTTCAAGTTTTGCCCTGGTACTTGCGACTTACGATCTTTGTCGCGGTCGCGGGGGTCCTGTACGCCGGCTTCTGGTACTTTGTGACTCGGGGCACGCGCCTAGAGACCCAGGAGTTCAATCAAGAGATTGCCCAGCTCTTGCCACGCAACGCGCAGGCGCAAATTGCCTCGCAGCGTCTAAATGAGTTCAGAGCAATCTACAAAGCACGGCAGGAAGAGTACGAGGAATTAAAAGCGCTCCTGCCGGAGCAACGCGAGCTAACGATGGTGCTTCAAGGAATTCAGGACCGGGCGCGGACCCACGGCCTTACGCTCACCAAGTTCCTACCCAAGGACGATGTACAGGAGGACAATTACAGCGGCAAGAAGATCGAAGTTACCGTGACCAGCACCTTCAGTTCACTGCGAGCGTTCTTCGAGCAACTCGCTCAGTATCAGCGAATCGTTTCCGTAACAAACTTTCAGTTGACACAACTCGAAAACCAGTCGCCGAGCAGAACAGTCGACGCAAAGTTCGATCTGACCGCTTATTATGTCTCGGCTGAAAGGTTGCAAGAGCAAGGCCCTCCCCAGCCTGCGGGCTCCGAAGCGCAGCCGGCCGCAACGCCTGCCCAATAAACCGTCCACTCTCCAGTAGCTCATAACGAGGAAGTCCACAATGAAGGCTTACACGACGACCATTAAATTTGCATTCGCGGCCCTGGTTGGCGGCTTGATCACGCTGGGCAGCAGCTCAAGTGTTTTCGGGCAGGAACAGACGGAGGTCAAACAGCCAGCAGGAACTCAGACCAAACAAGGAGGACGCGATCCTTTCCGAAAGTACGAACCACCAAGAACGGTCCTAAAGGCTGGTCATGTGATGCCACCCTCGATTCAAGAGCGCATCAGTCAGTACAGAGCCCAAAAATTGGCTGCCATGAAAGCGCGCGTTCCGGCTCCGAAGCCGACGACAGCGTTGCTTTTGAGCGAGCTCCAGGTCGTGGGAATCTCGCGAACGCCCCGCGGATACGCGGCAATTGTGGAGGCCACTCCGATAAAACTGACTTACGTGATCTATCCGGGCGAGAGATTCTACGACGGTCAACTTGTAGCGATCGAAGATAATCAACTGGTTTTTAGAAGGGAAATAGTGCTCACCAATGGTCGTCGTGAGCGATCAATCGAAACAAAAGCTCTCCGGCAACTGGAGAGGGTAGATGAGATGGCAGCAGCCAGCTCGGTCTCTTCGAAGAACTCTGTCGAGAATTCCTCAGACCAAAAATCGACAGTTGCAAACCAACCCTAGCTTTGTTTCTGGGCTCGCGCCGCAACGGCAAATACGAGCCCGGGTTCTAGCGCGCAGGGCCGGCCATTTAGGACCAGAATGCGCATCTTTGACAAATAACCTGACGATGCCGAAATAGTGCGGCGCGCGCTAGTTTCTAAAGCAAACGAGCGTAGTGCGTGGCGGTAGCGTCCAGCATTCCCCTAAGGAGGGAAAAATGCCTTCTAAGTTTCGAATTCTTGCAGCCATCAAGAGGACTGCGCTCGTCCTGCTGCTTCTATCTGTGTGCGACATTGCAAGTTTGGCTGCAGTCGTAAGCGACAATTCTGCGCCTTTCAGGCACGAGGCCAGAGCGAATAACGCCGCGCAACGCGTGTCGTGCATGAGCCTGGTGCTAAGTGACCCGGCCAGTCTTCAGTCCCTTCTCTCTAAGGATGAGCCGGGGCTTTCTCCGTTGATAAGTCCAGCGGAGAGCGCGGTTGATGAGAACGAAATCATAGTCGATTCGACCGAGCCGAATGATTCTTTAATGCCTGAACAGCAGCCGTCTCCGATTCCGACGCCGACACCCGGGATGACTCAGGCAGAACAGGGTAGGCAATTCGGGCAGCAAGGCTTCGTTGGAGAGCCGATTAACCTTAACGTAGTCAACGCTGATATTCGCGACATACTAAATTACATTACGGACCAGTATGGGATTAACTTTGTTATTGACTCATCGGTTGCCGCGGTTCCGGTGACGGTAAATGTGCAGGACGTTCCCTGGAACATTGCTCTTAATTCAATCCTGAAAGCGAACCGTCTGGGTGTGGAAGTAAACGGCAATATCCTGCGTGTTGCCACGACGGAGGTTTTGGCAAAGGAAGCTGAGACTCAGAAAGTGATAAATGACTCCCGGCTCGATGCGTCTCCTCTCGTCACCGAATTTATCCGACTCAACTATGCACGCGCTTCGGGAACACTGGCCCAGGCTGCCGGTTCGACGGGCGCATTCTCCGGTGGCGCAACTAACATGAGTTTTAGTGGTGGTGCAGGGGGCGATGCGACTGGCGGCAGTGGCGATCAGGGACTTCTTCCAATCATCTCCCGCAGGCTCTCGCGCCGCGGTTCGATTGAGGTTGATGGGAGGAGTAACACTCTGATTATCACCGACGTCTCCGAAAACATTGACGCGATCCGTCAACTGGTGGCGATTCTGGACCAACCAGAACCACAGGTTGAGATCGAAACTCGAATAGTGATAGCGCAGCGGAACTTCAGCCGCGACTTAGGGGCTCAACTATCAGCCGGTGTTGTCAACTTAAGGCGCGGCGGTCTGGGAAATATTTCCACTCTTCCTTCCACGGGTACCCAGGACGGAGGGGGTGGCGGTGGCGGAACTGACGGAACGGTGCAAAGTGGGCCGAATCCGTTCGGGGTTTTTGGCGGACTCGCAGGCACAACTCAACCGCTTCCTTCGCTTGCGGCTGCCGCAGCCAGTACTGTAATCGGTTTGACTACGGGGCTATTCGGCACGGCCCAGATCAGCGCTCTCATCAGCATGGCTGAGTCGCGTGGGCAGGCTAAAACTGTTGCCACGCCTAAGGTGACTGCTTTGAACAATCGTCCCGCACAGATAGAGAGCGGCTCCCAAATCCCTGTTCAGACAACGCAGGCTGCGAGCGGAACCGCGGTTGTAACCACAACCTTTGTTTCGGTTCCTCTACGCCTGTCAATCACCCCGCAGATCACTGATGTAGGCACCGTTATTCTTCGCGTCACGATCGAGAATAACACCATCAATACTGGTATCGCCGTTGGTGGCGTACCTGGTATCGATACCCAGCGTATGCAGACCGAGGTGCTTGTTCCAGACGGCGGCACAACCGTAATGGGTGGCGTGCTGGCCGACACCGAAGGTGATACTCAGCAGCGCACGCCCGGACTGGCTTCAATTCCGATTGTAGGAAACCTGTTCAAACGCAAAATTACGAGCCGCTCGAGCAGCGAGATCCTGTTCTTTATCACGCCGCACATCTATCGGCCAGATTACCAGGGGCGACCAACGCCCGGAACAATTTCAACCGAGCCCCGTCGCATAACGATTCCTCAGCCCGTACCACTTGGAAATCCGCCAAGCAATACACCAACGCCAACCCAGTTGCAGCAGCCGCAACAGACGCCTGCTCCGCAGCTAAGCGCTCCAGTACCAACCACTCCGCCTGCGTCCAGTCCTAACGCACGGCCAGGCGCGCTCGAAGGTACTCGTCCGTAACTGGAGGTGAAACATGTTCAGGCAGCTGCTCGAAACCATTGTTGGGCGCACCGAGGGAGGCCTCGGTGCTCTCATCATGGGAACGGATGGAATTGCAGTTGAGAAGTTTCTCGGGGAGGCCGGCAAGGATACAAACCTTGACGTCGCGGCGGCTGAGTTTACTTCCCTCGTTCGCAGTGCCCAGCGGGGAGGGAATGATACCGGGCTCGGAGATCTCAAAGAGCTCGTGGTATCGCTCGACAGCGCAGTTCTTATAATGCGTTTGCTCAGCCGCGAGTACTTCGTGGTGCTGGCCATCAGTCCGGAAGGAAATCTGGGTCGTGCCCGTTTCGAACTCCGAAAAGCTGAACTGCAAATGGCTGGAGAGTTTGCTATCTAGCAATTTCTTGGTTGAAAAAGCCTTGCACGGTCGCTTCCCAGGGGAGCGGCCGTTTTTTTGCGCACTGTTCTTAGGGGGTTTTTACATGAGGCATTCCGCGCATGATGAGTTTTTGCCGCCGGGCCACTCGCTTTGGATTCAATCGCACATTGTAGATCGTCCGTGGGTTAGGAATCATCGCGGCCAGATAAGCAGCTTCCTCTGGTGTTAAAGAAGCGGCTGACCTACGCAGGTAGTGTTGTGCTGCCGCCTCAGCGCCGTAAATCCCATCACCCCACTCAATCATGTTCAGATAGACTTCCAGGATTCTACGCTTCGAAAGCAGACGCTCGAGGAAAATCGTGATAACAGCCTCCTGGCCCTTCCGGATAAAAGTACGGTCTGAAGACAAATAAAGGTTCTTAGCTAATTGTTGCGAGATAGTGGAAGCTCCACGCTTGAATTCTGGCAGGGCAGGAAACCATTCGGATTCAAAATCACCACTGTTTTTGGCTTCTTTGGAAGCGTCACGCAATGCGTGGTCCCAGGCTTTCTGAATTGCCTCATAGTCAAAGCCTCGATGATCAACAAAGTTCGCGTCCTCACCTGCTATTACGGCACGTTGCAGATGTGGCGATATGCGATTCAGTGGGACCCATAAATGCGCGCGCTTTGGAGTCTGTCCCTTTTCTTGCGCCTCCCTGACCCGCGCATCTATTAGTGATGTCGTTACGGGATTCTGCGAACGTAAACGACTGACTCGAACTAACATGATCAGTTCGTAACAAACAAGACCTACAATGACGCCGATTATGACGAAAAAGAGTAGGCGAAACGCCTTTCGTATGAAACTTCGCTGACGTTTCACTCTTCTCATCTGGCTGGTTCCGCGTAGTTCCCCGCTGGCTCTGAAAGTGAGCAATAGACGTTGCGGATCTCACGAATGGTATTGCAGTGAATATCCACTGTGTCGTTAATGTCTTCACCATAGCCACCTGCCATCACTGTTACCAAAGGGACTTCAAGTTGATAACAGGCTTTCAAGACAAGTTGGTCACGTTCAGCCAAGCCTCGTTTCGAGAGTGAAAGGCGTCCGAGCTTATCTTCCTTGTAGGGATCGGCCCCGGCGAGATAGAAGACCATTTCGGGCCGGATCTGGAATATTGAAGGAAGATAGCGTGCTAGGGTTTCCAAGTAGATGTCATCTGATGTGGCGTCGGGCAACTCGACGTCAATATTAGAGCGGGCTTTGAACAGGGGATAGTTCTTTGCGGCATGCATTGAGAAGGTGAGAGTTTCGGGGTCACCGGCGAAGATCGTTGCAGTGCCATTACCTTGATGTACATCGCAGTCGACAATCGCTGCTCGTCTGACCCGTCCGTCCCGCCGAAGCACCCGAATGGCAATAGCGACATCATTCAGCACACAAAAGCCTTCTCCTCGATCTGCGAAAGCATGATGTGTCCCGCCAGCCAGATTTGAGCCAATCCCTTCGCTGAGCGCATTGCGGGCAGCAGCGATGGTTCCTCCCACGGCGTAAAAGGAGCGCCGAACCAGTGACGACGACCAGGGCAGTCCCAATCGACGCATTTCGTTCTTTGTAAGATCACCGGAGCAGAGCCGGGATATATAATCCTCCGTGTGTACGAGTAGCGCCTCACTCAGTGACGCAGGTTGAGGCTCTGAGAGATCTTTAGCCTCGAGAGTACCCTCCTCCATCAACCTGTGGCGCACAAGTTCGAACTTTCTTATAGGGAAAATGTGGCCCTCGCCGATGTCCGCGTAGTAATAAGGTGAGTAGTAAACGCGCATCTTTCGCAGTGGGGCTTAGCCTAACCGATCAGGCTCGAAAAACCCAAGTCGAAAGAAATCTCCCTTGTTTGTGGCACGTGTCGCTCTAACAGGCCATATCCTCGATATTTAGGCATCTTGACACTGATTGGCGCGCGGTGCTTCAATAGCTGCCGGTACAAACGTGGTGAGTTAAAGGCGACTTGCGGCCACGTAAAATAAGCCGCTAAACAGCTCGGCGAGTCTTTCCCGGAGAACCAAACAGACCTAAAGGAAAGCCCCGCGTTGTTAAGCGCGGGGCTTTGATATTGCCGATTGATTGCCGGCTGCTAAACCGCTGCGGTGCAGGCCAACCTGTGCTGGTTGAAAAGAGCCCGGTCAAATCCCAAATCGGCAATGAGAAACCGACATTCATATGGCAACTTTTCTCGACACTTTAAAAGAACGCATCGTCGTCTTTGACGGCGCTATGGGAACCAACCTACAGGTACAGAACCTGACCCTCGAAGATTTCGGCGGGCTACGCTTCGAAGGCTGTAACGAAAACCTCTTGGTTACCAGACCCGACGCCGTAGAGAACGTTCACGCGGCATTTCTCGAAGTCGGCTGCGACGTCATCGAGACTAACTCCTTCAACGGCACACCAGTGGATTTTGCCGAGTATGACATTGAAGAACAGGCCTACGACATGAATGTCAAAGCGGCCAGTCTGGCACGTCGCGTGGCCGCGGATTTTTCTACTAACGGGAAGCCACGCTGGGTTGCAGGTTCGATGGGACCCGGCCGTAAACTGCCGACGCTGGGCCATATTAGCTTTGTCGAGTTGAAAGCGGCTTACAAGGAACAGGTACGCGGGTTAATCGACGGCGGCGTTGATCTTCTGATTGTCGAAACATGCCAGGATCTGCTCCAGACGAAAGCGGCACTCGCAGCCATCTTTGACCATTTTGCCGAGACGCGGCGTCGCGTTCCAGTCATTGCCCAGGTCACAATTGAAGTGTTCGGGACAATGCTTAATGGAACAGAGATCAGCGCCGCACTGACGGCTCTTGCGCCGTTTCCGATCGACGTTATTGGGATGAACTGCGGCACAGGGCCCCGCCACATGACCGAGAGTATCCGGTATCTCTGCGAGAATGCTCCCTTGCCGGTCTCAGTGCTTCCTAACGCGGGCTTGCCCTCAGTCAAAGAAGGCAAGATGCATTATGACGAGACCCCTGAAAGCTTTACTGAACAAGTCGTGCATTTTGCGAGTGACTTTGGCGTCAACATTGTTGGGGGCTGCTGCGGCACTACACCAGCACACCTGAAGCTTGTGGTTGAAGCGATGCAGCGGATCACGCCAAAGGTGCGTAACCCGGTGCTCGTACCCGCTGCATCATCGATCTACTTTCAACAGCCTTACGTTCAGGATGCGTCGTTTCTTATTGTCGGTGAGCGTGTGAATGCCAGCGGCTCTAAGAAGATGCGGGACCTGTTGAATGTGGAAGACTGGGACGGTCTGGTGGCCCTTGCAAGGGAACAGGAACGCGAAGGCGCCCACATACTCGATGTGAACGTGGACTTCGTGGGCCGTAATGGCGAAAGTGATATGCATGAGCTTGCTTCGCGGCTTGTCACGAATATCAAGCTTCCTTTGATGTTTGATTCCACCGAATGGGAGAAAATGGAGGCCGGCCTTCAACACGCTGGCGGGAAGTGCATTCTCAATTCGACCAACTATGAGGACGGAGTGCCGCGATTCATTAAAGTAATCGAGCTGGCAAAGCAGTATGGCGCAAGCGTGGTCATCGGCACAATTGACGAGGAAGGGATGGCCCGAACAGCGGACGGAAAATTTGCGATTGCAAAACGGGCTTTCGAACAGGCCACGGGAGAATTGGGGTTGCCGGCGTCGGACATCTTTTTCGATCCATTAGCGCTCCCCATCTCGACCGGTATCGAAGAGGATCGCCGCAATGCGCTTGAGACGATTGAAGCGATTCGCCGAATCAAGCAGGAACTTCCGGGTTGTTTCACTATTCTCGGCGTCTCAAACATTTCGTTTGGTTTGAATCCCGCTTCGCGTGTCGTGCTGAATTCGGTATTTCTGCATGACGCCGTAGAGGCTGGGCTTGACTCTGCAATCGTGAATGCCAGCAAAATCGAACCTCTCAATAGAATTGGCGAACAGGAACTCAAGGTTGCGCGCGAGCTGATCTACGACCAGCGGCAGTTTGAAGGCGATGTGCGCACCTACGATCCCCTGACGCACTTTACGACCTTGTTCGAGGGGGTAAAGGCTGCCAGCGCAAAGAAAAAGAGCAAAGGTGAAACGGTCGAAGAACGTCTGAAGAGCCACATTATCGATGGTGAGAAAATAGGGCTCGAAGATGAATTGAAGGACGCGCTTACGAAATACTCGGCTCTCGAAATCATCAACGACATTCTCCTCGACGGAATGAAGGTCGTGGGAGAACTCTTTGGCAGCGGCCAGATGCAACTACCCTTTGTACTTCAGTCGGCTGAAGCCATGAAGGCAGCGGTGCGATTTCTCGAACCGTTCATGGAGAAGAAGGGTGGCGCTACGGCTAAGGGCACGATGGTTCTCGCCACGGTAAAGGGCGATGTGCACGATATTGGCAAGAACCTGGTTGATATCATACTGACGAATAATGGCTACAAGGTTATTAATCTGGGTATTAAGCAGCCGATCGACAATATTCTACAGTCGTACGAGGAGCACAAGGCGGACGCGATTGGCATGAGTGGCTTGCTGGTCAAATCAACGTTGATTATGAAAGAGAACCTCGAGCTCATGAACGAGCGGGGAATTACTGTGCCCGTTGTGCTCGGGGGAGCCGCGCTCACTCGCCGGTATGTCGAGGACGACCTCAAGTCGCTCTACAAAGGCAAACTTTTCTATGCGCGCGATGCTTTCGCCGGCCTCCATACAATGGACAAGCTTGCCGGTGGGAATGGGCAGGCGGAAAAGGCCAGTGACGACGCGACCCGGGGGCCGGGCGACGAGGAGCCGATTGAGGCAGTTGAAGACACGGAAGATCTGGTTGGCGAGGAGGCGAAGCTCGGAATACGCAAGACACTTAAACCGCGAGGAGCAACCAGGCTAAAGGGGGATACAACGCATACTACGCGGTCCGCCATTGCTACCGGTGGCCCCATACCGAAGGCGCCTTTTTATGGATCTCGAGTGGTCGAAGATATTCCTCTGGATGAGGTATTCGCTTATGTAAATGAGACAGCACTGTTTAAGGGCCAGTGGCAATTCAAGCAAGGACGAAAACCTCAGGATGAGTACCAGGCATTTGTAAAAGAAACAGTGCGACCGATTTACGATGAATTGAAGGAGCGCTGCAAAAACAAAGAGCTGCTGGAACCGCGCGTCGTTTACGGTTACTTTCCTTGCCAATCATCGGGAAATGATCTGATCATTTATCACGACGACGAGTCGACGGAGCGCATGCGTTTCACTTTTCCCCGTCAGCCCGGGGGCAAGAATCTGTGCCTGGCCGACTTCTTTGCGACTCAGGACTCTGGCAGGATCGATACGGTAGCGTTTCATCTAGTTACAGTGGGGCGCAAGGCCACTGAGTATTCTCAAAAACTATTCAAGTCAGACAACTACGCGGATTACCTCTATTTCCATGGTCTTAGTGTGGAAAGCGCGGAAGCGCTAGCCGAGTTATGGCATAAGCGGATTCGTGAAGAACTCGGAATAGGCGCTCAGGATGCTGAGGAGATTACGAAGCTTTTCCGACAAGTGTATCAGGGGTCGCGCTTTAGCTTTGGTTATCCCGCCTGTCCTAATCTCGAGGATCAAGCAAAGCTTTTCGAACTGATCGACCCTTCGCGAATAGAGGTCGAGTTAACGGAAGAGTTTCAGCTCGAGCCGGAGCAGTCAACCTCTGCAATCATTGTCCACCATCCGGAAGCGAAGTATTTCTCAATCGATTAGCGAAGCCGGGCTTTTGTGATTTGATGTCCAAGGCGCACAGTCCCGAACCGAACCTGGAGGTGGCGAAGGTCTCGGTGAGTCAGGAAAAGACAGAAATTGACGTAAGGGTTGCCATCGAGGAGCTCGAACCTGCGCCGGAAGAATGGGCTGCCTTGTCATGGTTTGAAAGGTTTGCATTCCGCTTGGTCCGGCGAATGAATCGCGGGAGGTGGAAGCGCTTCTGGACCTCGTGTCAGCGGGTCGTGGGTGCGGGGTGGATTCATCTATCGACATACAACATCATAAATGTGTACGGCCTCGAGCATGTCTTAGCCACGGATCAGGGACGTCCCATCCTCTTGGTGGCCAATCATCGATCCTTCTTTGACATGTACGCCGTCTCGACGGTTCTGTTTCGGCGGACTGCCTGGCGCAAACAACTCTTCTTTCCAGTGCGCGGACGGTTCTTTTATGAGTCACCGTTAGGCCTGTTAGTTAATCTGGTGATGGGATGGTGGTCAATGTACCCACCGTTCTTTGCTGCTGGAGAGAATCCACTTCGCGAGAAACGGGCTTTCGACCGCTTCTCGATGCGATTGCTGACCGAGCTTTGCCGGACTGGGCCTGGTAACATAATCGGCTTTCACCCGGAAGGAACGCGCAACAAGAGTGACGATCCGTATTCTTTTCTCCCCGCGCAGCCAGGTGTTGGAAAACTGATCAAGGACGCCTCTCCACAGGTGATACCGGTTTTTGTTGCCGGACTCTGCAATAGCCTGCCACGTCAGGTGTCGCGGAACTGGACTCGAGCCGAAGTGATCCGTATCCACTTTGGTCCGCAACTCGAGCTTGAGGCGTTTAAAGAGAAGCGAGACAGTGTCCGAACATATAAAGAGATCTCCGATCTAGTGATGGAGAAGATCGCCGACCTTAGCGAAGCCGATCGACAGATAGTCAGTGGTCAGTAGTCAGTAGTCAGTGGTCCGTTGTCATGTGTTGGTAGTCCTTTGGACGGATCCACGAAGCCACTCAAACCGGCCGAAACGACTGCGCTAGAAATTGCTGTAGTTAGTTTCTTGCAGCTGACCACTAACGACGGACCACGTACCACGCATGGCTTTACCCTTAGTTATAATCAATCCGGCATCTGCCGGTGGCGCCACGCAAGAAGAGTGGCCGCGTATCGCCAGTCAACTGCGCACTCACTTTGGTCCATTCTCGTCCGTGTTCACGGAACGGGAGGGTCAGGCAATAGATCTCGCCGCGGAAGCTGCGCGGAAAGGGGTAGAGCTGATCATCGCCTGTGGCGGTGACGGGACGATCTCGGAGGTGGCAAACGGAATTCTCAATTCCGGCAACGATGCTGAACTGGGAATTCTACCCAGTGGCACTGGCGGTGATTTTAGAAGAACGATTTCGATACCTTTTAGTTCACGAGAGGCGGCTCGCATTCTTCGTGACGGACGGTCGCAGAAGATAGATGTTGGGCGAGTCAGTTTCGAGGACTTTGCCGGCAATCATGCAACTCGCTACTTTGTTGGTGTCTCCTCTTTTGGCTTGAGCGCGGATGTTATTGAACGCGTCAAAAGTAGGGGCGCCGATTGGCTTTCGCTTACGCCACGATGGCTTAGCGGCCGGGTCTCGTTTGGTTTATCGATGCTACAAACGGCGGTCCAATCAAAATCTACCCGGATCGTTATTCAACTCGATGACGACAAAGAGCGGCACTTGTCGGTAACGAACCTCTGTGTCGCTAACGCCCGGTATTTTGGTGGGGGGATGAAGATCGCCCCCGGGGCTAAGCTGAACGATGGAAAGTTCGACGTCGTGAGCATCGGTGATCTGGGAGCCCTGAAAGTGATTACCAACGCGCCGCGGCTTTATTTTGGCGCCCACCTTTCGATGGCGGACGTTGGGCACGCGCTTGCCAGAAAAATTGTTGCACGGCCTCAGACAAAGGATGCTCAGATTCTAATTGAAGTCGACGGAGAGCTTCCCGGCTGTTTGCCCGCTACCTTTCAAATAATTCCCGAGGCTTTGCGTATCCGCTGTCCCCGCTGAAAACATACAAATTAGCCGGGTGCTCGATGAAGCTGCGGTCGTAGCGAAGGAGCGCGCCGGGGAGTTGCTGAGGCTGGATGAGGCGCTAATCAGTCTGGCAGAGCTAGATCCACGCCGCAGCCAGGTTGTAGAACTTCGCTTCTTTGGCGGTTTGAGCAATGAAGAGATAGCGGGCGTGCTGAAGATTTCACCGAATACTGTGACACGCGATTGGAATATGGCCCGCGCCTGGCTTTACAAAGAGCTCAGCGGCAACTGAAAGGGTAGACCAAAGTGGAGAAAGAAGCCGGCGCTGACGGCAACAGACTCCTGGAGGCAGACGCCCCGGCGCCCCAGGATCTCTACTATCGGCCGAATGTAAAATCCACCGAGCCGATGCTGTTGAAGCTCCAGTTGCGCTACCGAGGTTCCCGTCGCGGGTGATCACTGACCATCATCAAAAGCTACAGATTTTCAACATCATTTTCTGGCAATGAGAGTAAAATACCCCTAAAGTATATCTTTTGCGGTTAGACAGCACTTCAGGAGGATGAATGGCGTCATCTAAAATTGCCGTCGTTGACGGTGCCAACGTCGCGTACGAAGAGAAGTCAAAGGCGGGAAGTCCTAAGGTCGGCAACATTGTGGCTGTGAATCAGACACTCAAGCTGAAAGGGTATGATCCGATAATCATTATTGATGCCAGTCTCAAGCATGAGGTTGACGATCCTGACCAGCTCGAAGCCCTGATTGGTAATGGCACGATAAGACAGGCTCCTGCGGGCACCGATGCCGACTATTTCCTGATCCGAACGGCCGATGAGCACAAGGCTTTGATCGTCACGAACGATCGCTACCAGAACTACGAAGAACAGTACCCCTGGATTAAGGAGCGGCGTTTGCCGCTTATGATCATTGACGGGGTAGTTGAATTATACGAGCCGCGCTTGGAGTAAAGATCTGAAACGCTTGGAATGTTGGTTGGATGTCCGGTGCCGGCCTTAGCAGAATGATTCTTAAAAGGGCAATTGTCTGCCCACCAGGGCCCAGCTTTCATAAGGGCATAACCACTCTCAAAAATGGACCTCCCGACTACCAAACCGCTGTTGCCCAACATGAGGGTTATTGCGCGGTCCTCGAGCAGTGTGGTCTGAGCCTCACACGTCTGATCGCAGATCCCGCCTACCCCGATTCAACATTTGTTGAAGACACGGCTGTGATAGTCGACTCAGATGTCATCCTTGCCCAGCCTGGAACACCAAGTCGTTCAGGGGAGGTGGCAGCGATGAATGCTGTGGTTCGGGGACTTTTTCGATCCATTCATGCTATTCAACTCCCCGGCACTCTGGACGGCGGCGATGTGTGTCAGGCAAACAACCATTTCTTTATCGGGGTTTCGCAGCGGACAAATGAGGTTGGAGCACAACAACTGGCCCAGTTACTCATGGACAAAGGGTACAAGTCCACTCTGGTAGATATTCGGAACGTGAAAGATAACCTCCATCTGAAGAGTGGGCTTGCTTACATTGGAGACAGTCGTTTGATAGTGACCGCTACTCTGGCTGAAAGGAAGGAATTTCATCAGTACGAGCTGATTCAGGTTCCACTGGGCGCTGAGTATGCCGCCAATTGCCTACGCGTTAACGATTATGTTCTGGTCCCGTCGGGCTTTCGGGACTTCGAGACTTCGCTGGCTGTAATGGGTTACCAGGTTATCGCGGTGGAGGTCTCTGAGTTTCAAAAGATGGATGGTGGCTTGAGTTGTCTATCATTGCGGTTCTGAGTGAAGGCGACGCCCAACAGATCACTTCCTGCCTAAGCTCGATCGTCTCAGAGGACTCTGGATTCCTAATCGACCCCGGTTCTCGTCATCATAGTCCTTAACCTTTCGCTTGAAATCACCCGGCAATTCAAGTAGTGTTTGCAACCTTGAGCACTGACGGTTAGCGCGACACCATTTCCAGCGGGATTCCAGAGGGACAGTCAGGTATATACAGAAGGCGAGATGGCTCTCGTTCCATTCTGAAACATCAATCCAGGAGAAACTTGATGAAGAAGGCCAGCCACGAACGTAATGGTAATGGTAATGGAAATGGGAAGGGCGTCGACGAGGCGCCAATTGACGGCGGGAAGCTCATCGTGCTAACCGCGCCCCTTACTGAAGCGATTGACCATGCAGGTTACTTTATTCAGATGGCTATGGCATCTTTGCCATATTGGATGGAGGGGGTACTAAATCGTAAGTACCCAAAGTGGCGGGATGTCGAGCGATACGATGACGGGTCGGCTCGCTACATGCCTGCCGGTGTTCGTCTGGTGGAGACCTCGCTTCTGCGCGAGTACCGTCGGGATGACATCGTTGCCTGTTTCCCTGAAGATCTTCATAAGTTTGTTGGTCCCAGAACTCGTGTTGTAGCTGTGTCGACCCACAATCCGCTGGGAGTCACGTTCGCGGCAGGTGTGTACACCTCAATCTTTGGCTCTTCGCGAATGCCAATAAACTCTCATTATTCGAGGGAGCTGTTCGCGAGTATTAAGGCAAGCCCGTTTCGCGACAACTTTAAGGTAGTCGTGGGCGGCTCAGGTGGCTGGCAGATCATTCAAACAAACACCTTCGAGGAACTCGGTGTGGATTGTGTTGTCGAAGGCCGGAGTGAGTCGGCAGATACGTTGGAACTCTTTCGCAAGGCGATAAATCAAGAGCAGTTGCCGCGTCAGATAGAAGTCAAGCACCCGCTGGATCGCGAGGGCATTCTCTTTCCCGATGCGCGAACAACTTTTGGTGTAGTCGAGATGACTACCGGTTGCGGCCGTCGCTGCAAGTTTTGCGTACCGGACCTGAATCCGCAGATAGATCTACCAAAAGACAAGATCATGGAGGCGGTGCGCGCAAATGTGCGAGAGGGCAACAAGCAGATCTCGCTGGCCACAGAAGACATGTTTATCTGGGGACAGGTTCACACTGATACTCCGTTCTATTTTCCAAACCGCGAAGCGCTACTCGATCTCTATTCAGATATCGTCAATACACCTGGTGTCGAGCAGCATGTGCTCAGTCATAGCACCATTGCCCCGGCTGTCGTCGATCCGATTTTGATCAAGGAACTGTCGCAAATATTGCTGCCAAATAGTCCCATCCACTTTCCATATCTCAGCAGTCATCCCGAGAAGAAGGCTCTGGCTCCCTTGATCGGACTAGAGACAGGTTCGGTGCGGATGGCCAAGCAGATCATGCCGAGTAAGGCAGTGCCTTTCCAGATTGAAGACTGGCCCAGTGTCGTGCTCGAAGGTCTTCGCGTGCTCAACGAGAATAACTGGTTCCCGGCTATGACTCTGATTGTTGGAAATCCGGGCGAAACGGATGACGATGTCCGGGACACTCTCGACCTTATCTATGAGATGGAACGCCGTAAGCTCTTTGCTTTTCTCATCCCTTCAATATTTACGCCGCTGCATGACACGCGCATGGAAAAGGAGACGGGAGTTACCCAAACACGCCAACTTTCACCATTGCAATGGCAGTTGATGATGAAGTGTTGGAAGATGAACTTGCGACCCGGTCAATACAGTTGGTGGGGACCTACCGCCTGGCGTGTTGGTTCGCTTGCTATGTGGCTCTATAAACTACGCCGCCTAAATGGACCGCATTTTACGTGGCCGTTATGGATGTTTTCGGGCGCGATATCTGAGAAGAACTTGCAACGGATGGGAAAGATTTACGTTGGTAAGCCTCTGAAAATAAAGACGCGCAAGGAACTGATCGCTTCCTTGCGCCCCAATGACTTGCAGTTTCTCAGAGCTGACAATGGTGACCTTCCTGACGGCTACACGCCACCCCAGATCATTACGAGCGTCACCCGGTTTGGACGACTCGAGGAACAAAGATCACAACACGCCTAAATCCAACCGAAGGCCCCACGAAGATCGCTGTTTGCGCTGACTTCGCGGGGCTTTACTTTTACAGCTAACCACCAATCTCGGGAAATTTACCCGGCCCTTTGTACTCTTCGCCTTAATTTGCGAAAATTTGCGCGATGGCAGCAAGAGGAGAGTGGGTTGTGCCGACAATAGGCAGGCGCGAGTTCATCTTTGGCGCTGGAGTAGCAGGGGCGGGAGCGCTTGCTTTTCATGCCTTTTCTAGACGCTTCGAACTGTTGAGTACCGGTGGTGGCGCCGATTCATTCCTCAGAGCCACGGGTTTCGGTCCGCTAAGTACCGCAAAGAGTAAGAACAGTGGCGAGACACTCCTTTCTTTACCGAACGGTTTTGAATACACAGTCTTTGGCAAGACCGGAAAGGTAATGTCAGACGGCCGGCCGACCCCTCGCGCGCACGATGGCATGGCCGCGTTTGACGTCGACGGGGAACTCAGACTGGTACGAAATCATGAGATTAATAATCAGGTTGGTACGGCCGGCAGTTCCATCGGGACCAATCCCTACGATGATAGAGCCGGTGGCGGCACCACGACCCTCATCATTGATCCCGCTTCACGTGATGTTGTAAGAGACTTTGTCAGCCTCAGCGGTACCTTGATCAACTGCGCCGGTGGTCCAACGCCGTGGAATAGCTGGATTAGTTGCGAAGAGACAGTGCTGGGGCCGGAGAGTTTCAGGAGATTAACTGGGCAGGCCCAGGGGGGCTTTGCTCAGCACCATGGGTACTGTTTCGAGGTTCCTGCCGCGGCCAATGAGCCCGTCGCGGCCATTCCATTGAAGGCGATGGGAAGATTTGTTCATGAGGCGATAGCAGTCGATCCCGATAGCGGCATCCTTTACCTCACAGAAGACTATGGAGCGTGCGGCTTTTATCGGTTCCTTCCTGAAAAACCGGGAAACCTAATTGCCGGTGGTCGATTGCAAATGCTGGCAATCAAGGACCGGCCACGTTATGACACTCGAACTGGTCAAGAGGAAGAGACCGATTTGCAGGTTACCTGGGTCGATATTGCCCGTCCGGATCCGGCTGAAGCAGAGAGGGACGCGCTTGCGGTGTATAAACAGGGGATTGCTGGAGGTGCTGCCACATTTGCGCGGCTTGAAGGTTGCTGGTCGGGTGATGGTCGTATCTATTTCAGTTCGACGAGCGGCGGTGACAGAAGGCTGGGTCAGATCTGGCAATATCTGCCAAAGACGAGTGAAGAAGGTGTTTTGACTCTGCTGTTTGAGTCCCGTGATCGCAACGTTCTTCATATGCCCGATAACATGTGTGTGAGTCCGAAGGGGGAGCTGATCATTTGTGAAGATAATGGTGTCGCCCCGCATGTTCGCGTACTAACAAAAGAAGGCCAGATTTATGACCTTGTTAAGAACGTTATTCCGGGATTCGAAACAAGAGAGTTTGCCGGCGCCACATTTAGTCCTGATGGGAAGACACTGTTTGTGAATGTTCAGTTTCCTGGTCTGACATTCGCAATATGGGGCGCGTGGGAATCATGACAACGCGAAAGCACGTGCATGAGGAGACGTTCGCCGCTACGCCCGAAGAGTTATTTAGCATCTTACACACCCCGAGTGCTATTCGCGGATGGTGGGGTGCAGCGAGGGCAATTGTGCTGCCTGAGCCGGGTGGTACGTGGGTCGCCGCCTGGGGTGCCGACGAGAACTCTCCTGATTATATTACTGTGGCGACGATGAAGGTGTTCGAGCCTCCGAGACGAATAGTATTTGCCGATTACAAGTATTACTCAAAGAACGGCCCCTTACCTTTTCAGGCTAACTTCACCACCGAATTCAACGTCGAGAGTTGTCCGGACGGTGCGATCTTGCGTGTTACACAAGAGGGATTTCCTGCTGACACCACGGCAGATGAATTTTATGCCGCCTGTGAGACCGGATGGCGCGACACGTTTGGCGGGATCAGGCGATACCTTCAAAACTACCCATCGAAGTGAAGGTCATACAGGGCCCGTGATGTCGCTCTTCAGTTGATCCGGTTGGTCCGTCTCCAATTCACTCCAAATTCGCACGTGCCTAGTCTCTCGTAAGTAGATCGAGCCTACGATGAACGTCAGGAGCGCTACAGAAATAGGGTAGTATAGACCAGCATAGATGTTACCTGTGTGCGCCACAATCCAGAGACTTATTACGGGCAATAACCCACCAAAGACCCCATTGCCGATGTGGTAGGGCAGAGAAAGAGCGGTATATCTGATCTTAGCCGGAAATGCCTCGACTAAATAAGCTGCGATTGGCCCATAAACCATGGTCACGAAAAGCACCTGTATAAACACCAGCGCGATCAGTTTCAAGGCTACTGGATTGGCGATAAAAGCACCGAAGTCAGTGTAAACGAGAACTTCCTTCGCCGTCTGCAAGCTACCGTCAACCATCGTCTGTGGCGTCAGGCCTATTGCACCAGTGACCGGATGTCTTTGCGATGTCGCGGTGTAAACTTCCGAGCCTGCGGCGGCCTGCATAGCTTTGTATATAGGAATGTAAGAGACTGCGGCGAGCAGGCAGCCAATCATCATAATCCGCTTGCGCCCAACCCGGTCAGAGAGGCCTCCAAAAATAACGAAAAATGGGAGGCTGAGAAGCAGTGCGATAGCAACTATATAGTTCGCAGCCGTGCGATTTACCTGGAGAATTGTCTGTAAATAGAAGAGTGCATAAAATTGCCCTGTGTACCAGACAACACCCTGGCCAGCCGTGGCTCCAAAGAGTGAAATCAGCACCCTCTTCAGGTTGGGCCACTGAGTAAATGCCTCTTTTAAAGGCTTCGCCGAAGTCATGCCGGCGCCCTTGATGTGCTGAAAGATTGGAGACTCTTTCATGCGGAGGCGGATATAGAGCGAGACGCCAACAAGCAGAATTGAGATGATAAAGGGAACCCGCCACCCCCAGGCATTGAAATCTTCGCGACTCATCAAGTTCTGTAAAGCGAGAATTACAGCGAGCGAAAGAAACAGCCCTAGTGTTGCAGTGATCTGAATGAAACTTGTGTAGAAGCCCCTTTTGTGATCGGGTACGTGTTCAGCGACATAGACCGCGGCGCCTCCATATTCGCCGCCAAGCGCAAGCCCCTGGAGCACTCGAATAATCAGAAGAATGATCGGGGCAGCGAGTCCAATCGTGGCATAGGTTGGCAGGAACCCAATCAGGGCGGTGGCGCCTCCCATGATCAAGAGCGTCACCAGGAAGGCGTACTTTCGCCCGACCACGTCCCCAATGCGCCCAAAGAACAAGGCTCCAAAAGGCCGGACGACAAAGCCAACGGCGAACGTCGAAAGGTAAGCAATTAAAGCAAGCGTATCGTTGCCTTCAGGGTAGAATAGCGGTGAGATCACTACTGCCAGGCTCCCGAAGATATAAAAGTCGTACCATTCGATCATTGTTCCCACTGCCGAGGCGCCAATGACCTGCCAGATTTTATAATCGTAAGTTGTTTCGGGTTGGTTAGGGGTAGGTACGGAGCTTTCCGTGGAGACAGAACGATTCTGCGCCATTTTGCGGTAGTTTCCTCTTTCTGAAGGGCCCCGACTGTAGGATCGCGACATCGTACTGGTAAGTCGCGCTTATGAGCAAATAATTTCTACCGCGAAGTGTCGTATGATCTCGAAAGCCGGAATTTTTAAAAGTTAGGAACCGTGCGGCGTGGAAAAGCAGATGCGCCCATTTCTTGGCGGATCGTAACCACAAAAGAATTCATAGATCGAAAGAAGGGCGGAAAAACTTACAAGGACGAGGCGCACGGTATGGGCTTTGTTAAGCGCCGAGAAATGGTTATTATTTGCGTCAAATTGCTATCCCTGAAAAAGGACGTGGAAAAACAGATGAAAAGGTATCTTTCTATTGTCGCGCTTTTGACTGTGAGCCTCTTGGCAACCCGTGTCGCTGCGTCAGTCTCGGATGCTCCTGCGGTAGGCAGCACTGCTCCTGAGTTTTCTCTCGTTACAAATGAAGGAAAGCCTGCGAGTTTGGCGGAGTTTCGTGGGAAGTGGGTCGTTCTCTACTTCTACCCGAAGGACTTCACGAGTGGTTGTACGCTTCAGGCGCGAAATTTTCAGCGCGATCTGAAAACATATGAACAAATGAATGCAGTCATTCTCGGCGTGAGCGTCGATAGCGCTGAATCACACAAGGAATTCTGTGCCAAGGAGGGCTTGGCGTTCAAACTGCTCTCCGACACAGACGCCAAAGTTTCCAGTGACTACGGTTCAGTAATGGAGTACAACGGAGCAAAGCTTTCGTCCCGTAATACTTTCATCATCGATCCTGAGGGCAAGGTGGCTAAAGTATTCTTAAAGGTGAGACCAGCCGGGCACAGCGAAGAGGTGCTGACTGCTCTGGCTGAGTTGCAGAAGAGCTAGGCGAATCTGGGGTCCTGTTTCTCCAATTCGGTAGAGCGTTAGTAAGTTTCGTGGACCGCTTTTCTGAGCGTAGAGAGCGGTCGCGAATTCCTCAGAACCCTTCCGAAGTTTCTTGCGGTCGTGGTGCCGCTGTCCGTGGTCAGAGATCGCTGTAATCTGTCATGTTGCAGTGCTCATTGGTGGCATCTTCCTGCTGATTTCTGTGTTGGTGGTGGAATATCAATCGCCGCTGGTTAAGGCTTGCCTCCAGCGGTGGTTGCTTAGAAGTCGTGTAACTTCGGGTGGTCCCCTTTTGGCTGGTCTAACAATAGATGCGCAATAGATACGTAGCCTATAGCTGATTTGATGGAGGATTCCCATGTCAGAAGAGAATAAGGCGCTAATCAAACGGTGGTTTGAAGAAGTGTGGAACCAGGGCAACACCGCTGCGATCGATGAGATGTTTTCTGCTGATGGGATTGCGCATGGTCTCACCGACGAGACGGGAAATCCAATGCGTGGTCCAGACGAGTATAAGATCTTCCACGCGGCCTTTCGCGGTGCTTTTCCCAACATCGTTGTTACTGTCGAAGATACCGTCGCCGAAGGTGACAAGCTTGCGGCTCGCTGTGTCGTTCGCGGTCAACACGATGGCGACACGCTGGGGCTGGCTGCAACTCATGCCCCGATGGAGATGACGGGTATCACAATAGTGCGGATTCAGGATGGAAAGATTGTCGAGGCCTGGAACAATTTTGACTTTATGAAGTTGTACCGGCAGATTGGGGCAATTTGAGTCCGACCTTCACCTCGATATGTAAATAGGCTCGTTCAGCCTGGTTAACCGGCGCTTCGTTTGCCCTGAGCAGAAAAAACCTTCGGGAGACGGGATGTCCAAGATTTCGCCAGCGTGAGAGAGGGCGTTCATTGACGATCTCAAAGCCTGAGAGAAAAAAGAGCGCGCGCCAGCCTGCCGCGAGTTGAAAGGTGCAGGGTCCTGTTCGGTCTCTCCACTTGCGATCGTGAATTCCGCATACGAAACGATCCAACTGTCCAAAAGGAATGTCTTCGTAGACGACAACGAGACCACCTTCCCGCAGAACACGTTTCACTTCATTCATTATCAGACAGAAATCCTGCGCATGATGCAGAACATAGCAGAGCAGAATTACGTCGAACGACTGGTCCTTTACCGGAAAATGTCTGCCGTTATAGGACACGTAGGGGATGGAGGCCTCAGTTTCTTTTGCGACGTCCAGACCAACTACCTTTGTGCGAAGCATGCCGGTAAGGTGGTGAGCGATGAAACCGTTACCGCATCCTACATCTAATATGCTGGCGCCTCGAGGGATCACGCGTGCAATCTCAAGGGCCATGTCGTAGGCCCTGCCAACTGCGCGCCGCCTGCCACTCCTCTTTAACCGTCGCTTTGCGCCTTCGAGTAATCTCTTCATTGCCGCAGGGCAATGCTCAGCAAATGGGATGCCTTGCAAAGCATCGGCGGAAAGTGGGAAAACTCTGAGCAAGACGAGAAACCAAACTGATATGGCCTTTCAGTTGGCGCAACAAAGTCCAGACGTTTGCAGCTTTCTCTGTTGGCTGTGATAGATAGGTCTTCGTTGGCAAGCATCTTGCCGCAGAGATCAGAAAGCGGTCCACTAAGCTACACACGAAAAGGCTGAAGTTCGGTTCTTGGTTTCGTCGGTTACTGCGTCTCTAATCGTGGGGGCCCATTAGAGTATAATAATAAAAAAGATTACGAGGTTGATTGAATGAGAATGAGTAAAATTACGACTCTGGCGACAATTCTGTTGATGTCCACGAGCACACTGGCCCAGACTGGAACGCTTATGAACCCTTCAAACAGTCTACCTGCGGGCTACTGGCCTGCGGAAAAAAGCCAGCCCCTGATCGATAAAACGCGAACAATCAGATTGGCCCCGGAACTCTCCCACTTAGGCAAAGGGGAACAAGTTGCTGTAGCTAAACTTCTCGAGGTGGGAAGGATCTTTCAGGGGCTCTACGAGCAGCAAAGACACGCACAGGCGCTTTCATCGCTAAAAGACCTTGATCAAATTAAAGGACGCCCCGGGATGGCAGCCGCATCGGAAAACCTTGCAACTCTCTATAGGCTCTTTCAAGGGCCAATTGCGACGACACTCGATAATCGACGGGAGCCATTTTTACCTGTGGATCCAGTGCAACCGGGAAAGAATGTCTATCCATGGGGCGTCAAGAGGGAAGAGATTGAGGCGTTTCTTAAAAAGCATCCAGCCACGCGTGATCAGGTCCTTGATCTGCGAGCCATGGTTCGCAGGACGACTACGGACAATCTGAAGCGGGATCTGGCGACACTGGTAAAGTATCCGGTTCTCGAGACGCTGCACCCTCGATTGAAGGAGAGGCTGGAACAGATAGCACGCCAGACCGGAGACGCTGTAGAAGTGTTCTATGCAGTGCCGTATTCAGTAGCGTACGCCGACGAGTTATTGAAGGCGTACTCGTTGCTGCGTGAGGCGGCGGATGCTGTTAGTAAAGAAGACGAGGAATTTGCTCGCTACCTGCGCAACCGCGCGCGCGATCTTCTGTCCGACGACTACGAATCTGGCGACGCAGCCTGGATCACTGGCCAGTTCAAAAATCTCAACGCGCAAATCGGTGCTTACGAGGTCTATGATGATGAATTGTATGGTGTCAAGACCTTCTTTGCTTTGAGCCTTTTGAGCGTTCGTCAGAAAGAGACTGACGCCTTGCGGGGCGCAATGAAGGGGCTGCAAGCGATCGAAGATTCCTTACCGTATAAACAGCGCAAAAAGGTCCGTGAAGACATCCCCGTAGGCGTGTACGATGTGATTGCCGATTTTGGCCAGGCCCGAGGTGGTAATACTGCTACCATTCTGCCCAATGAAAGTTATCTGGCACGTCGGTACGGCCGCGTTATTCTGCTGCGAGCGAATATTATGCGCGAGCCGACAATATTCTCAGACACAGCGAAGATCTGGGCAGCGGCAGTCGCTCCCGTTCACAAAAGCGATCTTACCGGTGACGGTAACTTCTATCGGACGCTGTGGCATGAGGTGGGCCACTATCTGGGCGTGGATCGAACCAAAGACGGTCGCGATCTCGATGAAGCTCTTGAAGAGAACTCGAGCGCGTTGGAAGAGATGAAGGCCGATCTGGTTTCGCTCTTTGCTGCGGAAAGGCTCCACAAGCAGGGTTACTACACGGACGAACAACTGCGCTCGGTTTACGCGAGCGGGATCATGCGGGTGCTTCAGAACAACCGGCCACGGCGCGATCAGCCTTACAACACGATGCAACTAATGCAATGGAACTACTTTCTGGAGAGGGGACTACTCACTTTTGCGAAAGGCAAGCTGCTCGTCAACTACGATCGATATCACGATGTTGTCAGCGGGCTACTTGCCAGAGTGCTTGATGTTCAACTTCAGGGGAACAAGGCCGCCTCAGACAGCTTCATCGATCAATACACCATGTGGGACGAGAACCTGCACGGGGAGGTGGCCAGGAACATCCGTGATCAGCAGCAGTACCGCTTCAGGTTGTTCAAGTACGCAGCATTGGGCGAATGATCCGCCTATTTGCTCAGGGCATGGTGACCAAGAAAATTCTCGCGTATGTAGGCAACGGTTTCGTGTAATGTTTCGCCCGGGTCGCGTGGTTTGAAGCCGAGTTCGCGCGACGCCTTGGCGCAATTGAGATACCAGAAGTACTGGGCCATCTCGATTGCCCCCGGCTCGACCGGCGATTCGAGGTCCCACTGCTTGAAGAGCGAGTCCACAAGGTTGGCTCCGGTGACGATCAACTTCGAAGGCAATGCCAGTTTTGGCGCCGCAACTTTGCTTAGTCGTTCCAGCCGGCCAAAGAATCTTGAAAAGGTCCAGTTGGCGGCGCCCAAAAGATAGCGCTCGCCATGCCGGCCTTTCTTCATGGCCACACGAAACATTTGGGCTGCGTCCCGGACATCGACAAAACTCATGCCCCCGGTGGGCACGGCGCTGATTTTGCGAGCCATGAAGTCGAGCACGACCTTTGTTGAGCTGAGACGGTCGTCGCCGGGTCCGAGTAACAGGCTCGGATTCATAATGACGAGACGCAGACCCTTGCCGTTGAAGCGTTCGAGCGCTGCCATCTCCTGGTACACTTTGCTGGCGTAGTAGGGCCAGCGGGAGACTATCTCCAACGGCGGCGGAAATGACTCATCAGGAATGACATCGCCGTCCTCGCTGACAGCGATCGTGCCGCTCGTAGACGCGAGCACGATGTTTTTGACCCCGGCCTCCTTGGCAGCATCGCAAAGAAGGCGTGTGCCCTCGACGTGGAGGGCGTACATTTCGCGGGCCCGATCTTTCTCTCGGTCGACGCGTCCCGCCAGGTGATAGATCTCCTTGATTCCGTCGACCCCGCGTTTGACATCATCGGCATTAGTGATTGAGCCTTCGCATGTTTCAACGCCAAGATCTACGAGCCAGTCGGGAATTGAGGTCGCCATTACCCGGACGTCCTTAACGCCATCCTGGACCATCTGACGCACGATATGGCCACCTAGAAAGCCTGTCCCTCCAGTAATCAGCGTCGTCGGTCGCGGCCGCTTTTCAATTGCGGCGCGCCGCCTTGAGCCTGCCCCCGGGGTCATGCGCGCCGTACGTTTTTTCGATGTAGTCATATCGGCGTAAGTGAGTGATCACTCCTCACTCGAACCCACCAACTGTGGTTCATTGGTAACGTGGGCGCGGCGTTCGGCTTTCCAGCGTTTGCGAAGACTTTTGGCGTCAAAAGAGTTACGGGTGCGGTCGCGCAGGTTCTCGACCTCGTGCTTGACCAGCGCTGCGATCAAACGGTAGGCCTCAGCCCGAGCCATACCTTTTGTAAGTTCCTCGAGTTCTTCGATTGATAGATAGCGGCCGATGCGAGCGCTAATTTCACGACTCTTAATGACGCTTGATCCTTTGGGCATCGCTTCATAGGTACCATCGAGATGAATTGGCAGTATTCCAATCCGTGAGGCAAGAGCCAGGTACCCGACTACAGGCTTGAAGTCTGCCATCTGACCGCTAAGTGATCGAGTGCCTTCCGGGAAGATCAGAGCGTTATAGCCACGATCGAGAAAGGACCGAGCGTGACGCAAAGACTGTCGCAACGAGCCCGTGCGCTCCATTGGCACCAGGTTCGTAAAGTTCTCCATGTATGCCCGCTTGTATTTATTGTCAAAGAAATAATCAGCGGCGGCCAGGGCAACCATGTCACGACCGGCCTCGCCCAGCGCCATCTTCGTTAGACCCATGTCCAGGTGAGAACAATGATTTGCGGCTACGATGAAGTTGGTATGGACGGGGATATTTGTCCGACCCTCGTAACGGGTATGCAGGAGTCTGTCGTAGAACGCGCGCTGCACGAGGTCGAGTCCCTTATTCCCGATCACTCGGACTAATGAAGGGATGTAGATCTCGTCTTCGCGTTTACGCGCGGGTTCAGGTCGCGCGTACCCGTCGCCCTTTTCACTTCCTGGGCGACGGCGTCCGACTACGTTTGCAAGCTCACTTACATCCTGTACTTCGTTAAATCGTTCCGGCGCCGAGATCGCGCCCCCGGCATTCTCGATGGCCGTAGCGAGCTCGACAAACATAAGGCTGTCAAACCCGATGTCTGCCAACCGCGTGTTAATCGAAATCTCCTCGCGCGGGCGGTTACTGACAGAAGCTACGATGCTCAGGAGCCAGGCTGATTCGGAAGCGGTCTGCTCACTGACTGTCTCAGGTCGTCCTGATTTCTGATCCGTTTCGAATTTCTGTAGAGACTCGGTAACGTCGCGACGCTTAACCTTGCGGGTAGCCGTCCGGGGCAGTTCAATGTCCGTGAAATGAAGGACCTTGACACGCTTGTAGTAGGGCAGAGAGGCCGACACTTCACGGAAATGCTCTTCCACCCGCCGACGCAGATCGTCACGCGACAACGCAATGTCGTATTCATCGTTGGGCACGACAAGACAAGCAACTTTTTCACCAATTTCGTCCGGCAGACCTACGATGCTTAGCTCCTTCACGTACGGAGAGTTTGAATACAGCTCTTCAAGTTCATCCGGATAAACGTTCTTGCCATTCGTGTCGACGATGATCTCTTTCGATCGGCCAACGAGGTACAGATTTCCATCGTCATCGATGCGACCCAGATCGCCGGTATACAGCCACCGGTTCACAAGTGTGCTACGCGTGGACTCCTCGTCGGCATAGTAACCAAGCATCACATTCGGTCCCCGCGCGATGACTTCCCCAACACCGGATGAATCGGGCTCGGCAATCTTCACCTCGACGCCAGGTAAGGGTTTTCCTACACTGCCAGTAAGCAAACGATTTTCGGGTCGAGTGACTGTTAGGACCGGAGCGGCTTCTGTCAGGCCGTAGCCTTCAAGAATCGTGAAACCCAGGCCCTGGAAATCATTCTGAACCTTTTCGCTCAGTGCCGAGCCGCCACTGATAAAGTAGCGAATGCGTCCCCCGAGTCCCTCATGAATTGGATAGAAGACTATTGGACCAAGATTCAGCGGCGTCCTGTCCCGTAGCCACGAGTTGGCCTGGATCAGGAGGTCGGCTGTCTTGCCGATCCAATCGCTCCGCTCATTAAATTTGTTCTTGATACGTCGATGCAGAAGTTCCCAGAGTGCGGGCACGCCCACCATTCCCGTAACATGACCATTCTTGATGGCGCGGGCCAGAGCGTCGCTGGTTAGTTCCGGCAGATAGGTAATCTGCGCTCCGCGGCTTAGGGGTGTCAGAAATCCGGTCGAGAACTCAAAAGTGTGGTGGAGTGGCAAGACAGAAAGCACTCCATCTCTCGTCGACATGTCGAAAACGGAAGACAGCATTGAAACCATGCTCGTAAAGTTACGGTGCGAGAGCATGACCCCTTTTGGATGTCCGGTAGTACCTGAAGTAAAGATCAGCGAAGCGACGGTTTGAGCTTGAACCCTTGGAGGCAGCAGGGCAATCCGTTCTTGTTCAGTCTTTTCGTCGGGCAGGGAAAAAACCTCAGAAAAGGTCCAAACACGGGTTGGTAATCTCTCGTCGAGTAACCGTTGTCGCAATTCCGCGTGTTCCTGATCAAGCTTTTCACTGATGATGATGCCCGCGGCGTCACCCGCTCGAGCAAAGTTCAGTATCTCCTCGATTGAGCTTTCGGGGTCGACCGGAATACAACTCGCGCCGGTTTTGAGAACACCGAAATAGCTCATTCCCCATTCGGGCGCGTTGTGACTTACCAGCATGACCCGATCTGCGGGTTGGATACCCTGGCTGGCGAGATACGCTGCTGCGCGCGTGGCCAGTTCCCGGAGGTCAGCATAGGTGTACTGTTCCTTGCGACCATCGCGTTCGATGCGCATTGCCACTCGGGTAGCATGTCGTTTAGTGGAGGTCTCAAACAGCTCGAGCAGGTCGCGATAAGTGTATATGCGCTTTGGCTGGGCGCGCATGTCTTCCTCGAGCGTTGGGAACACCCACTTCTTCAGACCGGGAAGGTGGATATTCAACCAGTAATCGTACCAGTCGAACTTTTCAGGAAACCACGGGAGCAGGGACTGTTCTTCCGGTCGAATGCGCTCGAAGAGTGAGCGGACATTGTCGGAGCGAAATACATAAGCATTCTCAATGGTAAAGGGACGAAACATCTCGAAGGCGTCGGTGGTTTCACGAGTGATCTCTTCAACGCGGTCGACGCTCGACTTGACACGATCGATCACTTCGACAACTCGGCCGCCTCCCCAACGCGGCCGGGCGCGATCCAGCATCGTTGCGGCTTTCCTGGCCGCCGTATTAATCATCGGAATTGACGTCTTCTCGAACGTTGAGGTCGAGACAGGCCGGGGCTCCATCCGCGCGGCAAGCTCGTTTATTAGCTTTACCCCGGTCTCTTTCTCCTGAAAGTGCTTGCGTTTGAACAGACCGACGAGGCTGATGATGCGCTCCATATTGTTTGGATTGGAGTCACCTGTCGCGGCCTGGAAAACAAGGCGCGGTTCCTCAACACAAGCCTCGGCAGCAACGCATAGCATTACCGCCGCAACCTGATCGACCGGAGTGATGTCCAGAATCAGCTTATCGTTGGCGGGGACCTGCGTCTGTCCCTTCAAAACGAGAAAGATGATTGGGGCGGTAGTGGTAAAGCCCTCGTTCCAGCCGGGAAACGGATAAGCAAGCGCTGATTCGACGATGCTTGGACGGATAATGCTACGCACGATACCTGTTTCAGCAGCGACAAGCTGTTCACCCAGGGCCTTTGTATACGTATAGATGTTGGGCCAACCCCACCAGGCGGACCGTTCGACGCCAAGGTCGGTGAGCCTCGTCCTGGTCCAGACCTTTCTCTCACGTGCCACCGCAAGGCCCAACGCATCTGGATCGTCAGCGTCCCTTCCTTCATCGTTAAGCCGCTTGCGGGCCAGATCGCGGAAGCGCGCCACCATCATGGCGTCGCGGGCTTCTTCTTTGACTCGCTCGGCCAGTTTGGCGCAGTCCCTGATCTCCTGGGCAACTGAGAATTCAACGCCTTCGAGTTCGTGCTTGCGTGGAAAATAGCCAATCACGGGGTCGCTTTCCCAAACCGCTCCCGAGCGATTTCCTGCCACAAAGCAGGTAGAGACGTGGATCAAGGCCGGCCGCTTCATCCGTTTGGCAAATGCGATCACGTTCTGGGTGCCCACCACATTCGTCCGTAGCGCGCTCTCGAGCGTGGGGTTAAAAGTGACGTTGCCGGCGCTGTTAATAATTACGTCGATGTCGCCGGCAATCCGCTCCGATTCTTCTTCGGAATAACCAAGATTCTCATCGCCGATGTCACCACCAAGAACCACGACCTTGTCGCGGATGAAACCTTCCAAAGCGCTCCCGTAGCGCTCGCGCAAAGGATCGAAAGGGGGGGCGGTAATAACGTTGTTCCAGAAGCGGGCTTCGGACTCTTCCTGCGAGCGGGCTCGCACGGTGACATAGACGCGGCCAACGTTTGGAAAGCGGTACAGCAGCATGCTCAGCGTGACTTTCCCCAGGAAGCCGGTGCTGCCGATCAGAAAGATCTTGCGGTCTCGATAGATTTCAGTAGGCGAGATTTTCATTTCACTCCATGTCTGCAATCCCGATCATGGGCTGGTGCAGCATCGTGATTTCAGCCGAACTGCCGATGTAACTTCGAGCCATGGCGATGGCCTCAGTCAGGTTATCGGCACGGTCCCAGCCGAGCATTGCCGGGACGTGCGCATTCTCAGCGCCGGCAGCAATCACTTTACCGACGTGCTGGCGTCCATTCTCTCCCCAGTACCACATGAAGAAGGGATGCGCGCCGTGATAGGCATTACCGCGGCGGTACATCTCCACGTAGCTTGGATTGTTTGCGAATTCGCGTTCGTATTTATCACGCAGAACAAAAGCATCACGCGTTTCGGGCAACAAACGATTGAAGAATTCGATATAGCTTGGATGGAACCGGTGGTCGAATTCATCGTAGCAGGGATGGTGGAGGATTAAGACCCCACCTTTCCTCAGGAGCGGCTTGCTTCTGTAAAAGTTGAAATGGTAGCCAAGGCCCATGACCTGGACAAGCAACGGATTGAGAATGGAATAGACGTTGTAAGGCGAGATATCGGGAATGCCGGTAACCAGGATGTCACATTGGCCGCGTACGGGGATCGCATATTGTTCGAAGGCCTTGGCGATAATCCGCTCGTGGACCGGTTCCGTTTTGCCCGCATGACAGGCGATCATCTCGTATTGTGCTGGTTTTGAGTGCAGCAACTTGCGCCTGGCGGGCCGGGGAAGCTTGCCCATCGCATAACGCATGGCTTCAAATTTCATTCTGTCAAAAGCGGAAAAGTCATCCTCATTCTTAAGGAGGAAGTCCATGTCGCCCTTGTACATGCGATTGTTGATTGCCGTCTCGATATGAAAGACATTGAGCTTCTCATCAACAACTTTGCCGAGACGATTACACTTGCGATTGAGTTCGGACCGCGCGGGATCCATGTAGCTGTCGGAGTCGCGAATGGTTTGCGGTTCATGATGCGCGCGCAGTGATTCATAATCGCACAATCCAACGGCGACGGACTTGTGACCACCGTCCATCGGCACCAGGTTAATGTTCACATAAATGAGCAGATCGCTTTCAGCGGCGCGGCGGTTCAGCACGAGTGGTTCTTTGTGCTTCGTCTCGCCAATCCTTATCAAACCTTCAGGCCACTCGGCGTCGTGGTTGTAGTAGCGGTCAGGATAGTATTCATCATAGATTCTAGCTCCGACCATTCGCTTCATCTCCCAGGGCGTCATCTTTCGGTGAAGCGAGTTCGCTATTACGATATGAACGTCGTCTACGCCGTGTCCAGCCAGCATGTCCAGGACGATTTCGAGTACGGTCTGGCGAATATCAGGAGTGGCCATTGGCGGCAACGGAAGACTAATGTCGTCTACAGCCACGGTGACTCGCATGCCGGGTTCGAGTTGGGCAAAGAGCGGATCGCACCCATGCGGATGGTTTAGCGCGTACCTTATGGCTGCTTCGCGGTTCGGTAGTCCCTTAATTGGTGGGTTGGGATAGAGTACACGAGTGCCAATTGGGAGGTCTTCGAGGATGAAGTCTTCCCCGGAGGGAATGATGCGGGGCGCGCTATCACGGTCGATATAAATTACTGACTCGTGCGTTTTTCGTCTTAGTTGAAGTGGCATAAGGAATTGTCGATTTTGGATTTCGGCGAAAGTTTAAGTTCGGTAAATGGTAAATGGTAAATGGGTGGTTAGGGTATTTCGTTATTTCTCAGTCGAGGCGAATACTCTTGGACAGCCCGGTTATTAGCCGGCCTATACGCTCGAGATAGGTTAATAGCTGGGCAAACAGAGCGTCGTTGAGATAACCCAAACGGTGAGCGATGATCAGTTCAGTCTCTAGTTCACTCGCCGATCCCTGGGCATTGGAGACGAAGTGGGCGAACTCTTTTTGAGAGTACCGACCTGCGCCTTCGGCAATATTGGCAGGTATAGAAACGGCAGCGCGACGAATCTGTGAGGTTATGCCATATCTCTCCTCTTTCGGGAATCTATCGGTAGCCCTGTAGACTTCAACGACAAAATCGACTGACTTACTCCAAGCCTTGAGGTTTTCATGTGGTCGCATTGTTGTGCTCCTTTTGAGGTTGTGAGTTTTGAACCTGCTTCCATTTACCATTTACGATTTACCATTGACGAACTATTTCAAACTGAGAATGGGCCAGTCGTGATGCAGCGCCGTTTGCCGCAAGCGCATGTCTGGATTAACGACAGCAGGATGCCCCACCACTGAAAGCATCGGCAGATCACTCATGCTGTCCGTATACGCAAAAGAGTCGCTCAGGCTTATGCCTTCGCGCTCTGCAAATATTCTTATCCATGAAGCCTTTGTCGCCGCTGCCATCACTGGCGGCAGGAGCCTTCCGGTTGCAGTTCCGTTGACGAATTCAAGCCGATTCGCCACATACTCCTCGATCCCGAGATGGTCCATTAATGGCTTTACCGAAACATCAAGCGCTCCAGTGACAACAATCTGACGCAAGCCCAGGCTGCGAGACTTTTCAAGGAGTTCATAAGTGCCGGGAAAAACATTTGGCTTAAGCACGTCTTCGAATAATTCCTGAGCGAAAAAGCGCAGCCGGTCTTCGGACTCGCCCCGATAGCGCTTGAAGTAGAGGTCATTGAAAACTTTTCTACTATACTGGTCAGTGATAGCGAAAACGGGAAGGCTGACCAGTGTTGCGGCGCTTTTCTTCAAGCTTCGGAATAGTCCCGGTTGATTCTTCGCATAGAAGGCCAATGTATGAATGAGATTGGTGCTGACCAGAGTACCTTCAAGATCGTAGAATGCCGCCGCTGCCAAAGTGTCCTCCAGCCTGAAAAGGTAACGGTTTTGCTCCCACTTGCGGGAGTCAGTGTTCTTAGGGCTGACAATATACCCTATTCATCTGTATTTGGGTATGCAAACAAGTCGAGCGTTCTGCAGTGTATGACGATGCTATACAATTGAGCTATTAATTATGAGGGTTTCATACATTTCCTCCGCAAAACTTGCAGTAGTCGCCTTGATGTTTTGCCTTTTCGTGGGTGGCGTATCATGCAGGAAAGAAGTGACTGAGCAAGGACCCGGGATCGACAGAGGAGATGAAGCTCTGGCTCAAGAGAAGACTATTGAAGGAGATAAGCTCTACCTCGATCGCCGGGACCTCAACAAGACGCGGATTGGAGTGGCCCTTTTGCGACAGGCGCGGGTGGCGGACTATGGCAATTACGACGCAGCATGGAAGTTATCCAGATTTCTCTACCACCTGGGTACCTATACTGAAGATGTCCGCGAACGAGAGGCAGCATTCCGTGAGGGCACAGAAGCAGGCAAGGTTGCTGTGGAACTAAACAGTCAGAGGGCAGAAGGCCATTTCTGGTTGGGCGCCAACTACGGAGGGACGGCCCGCGACAGCGCGCTTGCGAGTCTTGCTAATGTTGAAGAGATCCGGAAGGCGATGGAGGCGGTTCTGGCAATCGACCATACTTATGAAAAAGGCAGCGCCTATATGGTACTTGGTCAACTGTACCTCGAAGCTCCTCGTTTACTGGGTGGTGACACGCAAAAGGCGATTGCGTATTTGGAAAAGGGTTTGCAGGTTGCAGGGGACAATCCACTTCTAAGATTGAGGCTGGCGCAAGCGTATCGTGGAGACAGGCGGAATGCGGAGGCCCGCAGGGAGATAAACTTCATTCTCAAGATGAAGCCAGATCCAAATTATCTTCCGGAATATGAGGACGCGGTAAGGGAAGCAAAGAAGTTGCTTGAGAAGATCAGATGAGGCCTTTGGAGGTTAGCCTGGGCTTTGGTCTTTGGCTTTTGGACTTGTCGGTTCTCTCCGATCGTCGATTAAATCATCAACTATTACGGAGAGCCCACTGCTCCGTCAATGCCAAGACCTAAGACCCAAGACCCAAGACCATCTTTATCTCTGGGTTAGCTTTCTTAGTTCCTCCAGCGTTCGTTTATGTTGTTCGAGTTTTTGGCCGGCTTCCCCGAGCCTTCCTTGCGCAGTCAACCGCTGATATTCCTCAAACTCCTGGAGAGCCCTGATGATTAATCCCTGCACCGCCTCCGGCGTCGCTGTTGTTGGTGCTGGCTTTGTTGGGGGCGGTTTGTCACCAGCCGTTGGTTCTCCTTCGCCGGGTTTCGTTTCCTCCGGTGCCGAAGTCGGAACCTCGGCGCCCACGAGATGAGTCAATGCTTCCTCAAAAGTTGTCCCAAAGCCGAGTCTCTCCTGCGTTGCCAGCACAACCAGACGCAATTCGGGCATAGGGCTGCGGACAGCCTGTAGATAGATAGGTTCGACAAAGAGCAGCGAACGTCCCAGTGGAATTACGAGCAAGTGCCCGCGAATCACCCGTGACCCCTGCTGATTCCAAAGACTGAACTGGGCGGCGAGTTGAGCATTCTGATCGATACGAGCCTCGATCTGAACGGGGCCATCGATCAGCCGGCCCTGCGGGAAGTTGTAACCGACCAGCTTACCGTAGTTCTCGCCGTCGCTCCGTCCCGCCAACCAGCCAATCATGTTGTTTCGATTAGCAGGAGTGAATGGCAGAATAAGGACAAACTCAAAAACAGGCTTCTCGTCAGGCAATCGCATCAGGACAAAATATGGATCGATCGGTTGTGTTTGCTTGTTCTGCGCGTCCTCTCCAGTGATGCGATTCGCCACATTCCAGACGTCTTCGCGCTGAAAAAAGACTGTTGGGTTTTGGGTGTGATAGAGCCCATAAACTTCGCCCTGCACTTGGAACATGGTCTCCGGATAACGCACGTGGGAGCGTAGGTCAGGGGGCATCTGATCGGCATTCTTGAACAAGTTTGGAAATGTGGCGCGATAAGCCGCGATTAGCGGATCGTCCTGGTCAAAAACGTAGAAATCAGTCGTGCCGTGATATGCGTCAATTACCACCTTGACGCTATTGCGAATGTAATTAACCGAACGGTTATTGACGCGGTGGTGACGAGAATAAGGGTAGGACGCCGACTGTGTGAAGGCATCGATGATCCAGAAAAGTCTCCCCTCCTCGTTCACGACAATATACGGATCGACGTCGTAGATGAGGAAAGGCGCCAGGTTGTTAACGATCTGGATGATGTTCCGTCGAATCATCGCGTGGCTCTCAGAGGTCACATCATCTGAGAAGGGAAGTTTCGCAATGTCACCCAGTGCCCAGGCCAGCAACATTCGCCGCAGCGGGCCGCCGATCTTAATTCCTCCATTACCTTCATAGGTTGTGTAAGTATTTATTTCACCCTGAGGATAGTCGAACTCCTGTTGCCTGGTCTTAACATAGACGTCCGTATTGGTTAACTGACCGTAATAGATTTGCGGACGTGTGATCATGATGTCAGTCGACGTTGATTCGACCGGCATATTGGACACTACGAAGCGCGGCATGCCTTCACGAGTAAATCCGTTGGCAGTATTCATCGTGAGCCCGTAACCATGGGTGTAGATCAATTTCTGATTGATCCAGTTGCGCGAAGCTTCCGGTAGCTTGTCAACCGCAATCTCGCGGGCTGCGACCATCATCTGGCGGGTCTGCCCTTCAATCTGATAACGATCCACATCGACGTCAAAAAAATCATAGTAGATACGGATTGCTTGAATCTGCTTCAGTGTGTCCTGAAGCGCCTGCCAATCCCAGAGTCGAATGTTTTCAAGTGAGTCCCGATTTCCCGCAAGGTCAAGTGCTTGAATCGAGGTCTCTGCTTCGAAATCGCGTTGCTCGATCTGGTGTAAACCAAATGCCTCTCGTGTAGCTGCGATGTTGTGGGTAATGTAAGGTGTCTCGCGCCCAAGTTCATTTGGTTTGACAATAAAGCCCTGAATGTAGGCTGGCACGATTACAACGCCGACTATATATACCAAAATCGGTAACGCGAGCCCGATCAGCAGCAAACGCAGCCCTCGCTGAGTAAAGGCGTTTATCAAAGCCAGGGCAGCGGCGATGAGAAGAGCAACAGAAATGAAGAGGAGTGCCGGAAGTAAATAATTTGCCTCAGTGTATGTCACGCCGGAGAAGGTCTGGTGGTCAGTCCATAAATACGGATAGCGAGAAATATAGACCCGCCAGGCAAATGCGATAAGAAACGCTGCGAGCGCTACAGACACGGCGGCGAAAGCCGATTTTGAAACGGTCCGGCTCGCCGACTTCATAACCTTCTCAGGCAGGGTCAAAAAGGAATAGACCAGCGCAGCGGCCAGAACGACAAATGCCAGAGAGACCAGCCAGGAACTGAGCGCATCATAAAATGGCAGCGAGAAAAAATAGAAGCTCAGCGGCTTTTGAAAGATGGGGTCAGTAGGCCCTGCCACGATCTGGTTAAAGTAGAGGGCAAAGACTTGCCACTGTGCGCTCATAGAAAGGCCGTAGACCAGGGCAAATAAGACCGCCACAATCCAGGCCGCCGGGCGCAGGAAGCGACCGGGCGCGAACTCGACTGCTTGCTCGTTAACAATAATCGTTCTTTTAGCGAGCACATGAGCCGAAAATACCCTTTCCAACAACCAGAAGGATCCTCTTAAGATCAGGACGGTGACGAGAAGAAAGATGAGGAATAGCCCCACCCTTAGTTTCATGATGTACCAGTAGACATCCTGATAGCCTAATGATTCAAACCACAAGGCAGACACGTAAATACCGACGAGGCTGGAAGAGCTGATAAATAGAACAACCAGCCCGGCGATTAACCAGCGGCGCCAATGCCAACGAGACGGAGGTCTAACATCGATGATTTCATCATCGTCAATCGGGGTATAGGATTTGGTCATAAGCGTTAGGATACGCGGATTAACCGATCTCCTCAATATTGAAAATGACGAGATCGAGGCGGGTGTGATAATTTTTACGAACCCAACTTCTCATAAAAACGTCTCATCACTCTGTTTCAGCCCGAGGCAGATGACAGAAGATCCTGATCTTTGTGAATCTCTCAGGGTGTTCTGAGCGTTTAAGCTAACGTTGTTTCTTGTGCGATATTGGCTGAGGCGGCGGTGTTTTGAATTCAGGGCGATTGGGCCTTCTTTGTTTCGCGCGTGTATAATGCCCTGGATTTTGTCACGTTTTTGATCGACTTTGGGTTTGAGGTGACCGTCAAAATCGGTATTGCTCGCGGTCGAGTAGCGGTCGATGGATAAGAATGCTTTCGCCTGACACCATCTTACAAAATCGTTATCGAATAGTTCGCCAACTCGGACAGGGCGGAATGGGTGCCGTCTACGAAGCTTTGGATCTGAGACTTGACACGACGATTGCGCTCAAAGAAACCTTTTTTGTTGACGATCGATTGAGAAAACAGTTCGAACGCGAGGCGAGACTTCTCGCCCGGCTTCACCACCCGGCTCTTCCTCGTGTCAGCGACCATTTTTCTGAGCTCGAAGGACAGTTTCTCGTCATGCAGTTCATTGGGGGAGACGATCTGTTCGAGAAGTTGAGCCACAGACGCGGGCCGTTTCCCTCCGATCAAGTAACGGCCTGGGCAGATCAACTCCTGGATGCTCTTGATTATCTGCATACCCAGGATCCGCAGATAGTGCATCGGGACATCAAGCCGCAAAATCTGAAAGTAACTTCGCGTGGCCAGATAATTCTCCTCGACTTCGGGCTGGCTAAAGGGCAGGGAAGCGAGATTTCACGGGTTACAACGTCGGCCAGCATCTTCGGATTCACGCCAAACTATGCGCCGCTTGAGCAAATTCAGGGTCTGGGAACGGATGCTCGCAGCGACCTCTATGCCCTTGCAGCAACTCTTTACCACCTGATTACCGCGGTAAAACCCCCGGACGCTCTTTCCCGAGCAGCAGCCATCGTCAACAGTCAGCCCGATCCTCTACAACCTGCCAATGAACTGAACCCGGATGTGAGCGCACCATTGGCGGGTGTGCTTCAACGGGCCATGGCACAAAACCGCGAACAGCGCTATGCCACAGCTTCCGAAATGCGACGTGCTTTGCGGGCAAGCAGCGACGCGGTAACTGTAAGCAGCCGCTCTGAAGCCGACACGGTGCTCTTTCCTACTGCTACCACGACCTCTTCTGGGACGACTCGAGCGGGGCTTAGTCCGCTTACGGCAGTTTCAGGCGAAACCACCGTAGTTCGAGATGCGTTTGCGCACTCGAGCGGGACAAGATTGTGGTGGGCCATTTCAGCGTTAGCGGTTGTGATTCTCGGAGCGGGTGTTGTTGGCTTCTACGCTTATCAGAACGGCACAGCACCAACGGCCCAGCCTGCCGCGGTGGTAACGGCCCAGGAACCTGAGTCAGCTACTCCTAATGATGCTAATGGCGCCCCAGGGGATGAGACCAAGGCCGAAGCAGCAATGGAGGAGCAAGGCGATACAACTGAGCAATCAGCCAGAAAGAGTGAGCGTTCGGCTCGAGACCGGACCGTCAAAAAGAAGCCCGCAAACCAGGCAAAGACCGCTGAGGAGCACGAGGAATCAAGCGTGATTGTTGTGCCGGATCCCCCGGCGATGGAATGGTCTCCGGTGGTTCCGCGAACTCGCCCACCTCGCCACCCGGCTGGCGTCACGGTCCGAACATTTCGAGACGGCACTCAACTCATCACTTCGCCCGATGGCCGGCGGATCCTCGTCACACCCGATGGGAAAAAGAAGTTACTGCGTCCGGGCGAAAAAGTGACTGTAGATAAGGCCACGCCCTCACCTTGAACTCAAAGTGCAACCAGGTCGAGACACGAATCCCACCTTGTCACGCGAAACCAGATTCAAATTGTCCATTAGCTTAAGGAGAACCGATGAACCTATCTTATGCCGTGCGCGCTCTGGTGGCGTTTGCAGCATTATGCCTCGCTGTCGCAGCAGTTGCCGACCGGCCAGCAAGTGTGGGAGCTCGCGAATTTGTTCAGGCAGACTCGCCAGCTATTAGAACGACACCGCCTGCCCCTGTTTTAAACCAAGAGGAGCGATTGGCCGAGCTTTCACAGCGGCGAGCTCGGGTGGCTGAGAAGATAGGTAAGAATTCGGTGCTAATCCTATTCAGCGCCGAACCGAGGATCTATACCAATGACGTTGACTACCTGTATCGTCAGGAGAACAACCTTTATTACCTGACCAACCTAAAGCAAAAAGGCGCAACTCTTGTCTTAATGCCAGGCAATCCGCAGTTGCCGGAGATTCTCTTTCTGCCACGGAAGAGCCCTGCCGCCGAAACGTGGACCGGACACATGTATGCCCCTGGGGAGGCATCTATGGTTTCCGGAGTCAGGGAGATCTGGGCGGCGAACGAGTTCGAACCGTTCCTCCGCGCCTTACGGCTACGGCAGCCCTATCGGCCCAAGGCGGAAGGGGTATTGTTGTCGGAAAGATCCGAGGCACAACCAGCCAGTGGCCCTTCTGGTTTTGAAAATTTGATAGCCGCGGCCGGAAAGAACGAAGCTTCACTTTACCTGCTGGTTCCGGGCGAATCAGAGAGCCGCGAATACCGGCGGGAACAGCGCTTTGCGGCCGACTGGTCCAAGTCGGCGAGTGGATACAGCATTCGGAACGCAACGCCGATCTTTGCCGATCTGCGACTGCGGAAATCGCCGATGGAGTTGCGACTCCTGCAACATGCCATCGATATCACCATAGAAGCAATGCAGCGTGCCTGGGTGGCGGCCGAGAACGCAAAATGGGAGTACGAAATAGACGCACAAGTGGCGTACACGTTTAAGCTTCGCAACGCTGACCATTGGGGATATCCGCCAATAGTCGGTTGTGGGCCGAACGCGACGACACTTCACTACGTAGAGTCGCAGGGCCCAGTGAAGCCCGGAGATCTGCTGCTGATGGATATTGGCGCCGAGTATGAACACTACACCGCAGACATAACTCGAACCATTCCGATCAGCGGAAAGTTTACCCCGGCCCAGGCAGAACTTTATAAAATAGTCTATGACGCGCAGGACGCCGGAGCGAGAGTGATCAAGCCAGGCGCGTATACATCCGATGTGCACCGGGCAGCAACTGAAGTGATCAGGGAAGGTTTGTTGAAGGTAGGCCTGATCACGGATAAGAATTCCGATCAGTATCGACTTTGGTTCATGCATGGCACTGTCCACTGGCTGGGCATGAATGTTCACGACGTCGGTAACTACGGGTCGCCGCTCGAGCCCGGCATGGTGTTCACCAATGAGCCGGGAATCTACGTGCGGGTTGATGCGCTCGATTACCTGCCTTACGGTTGGCAGCAGGACAGGTGGGAAAAGTTCAAGGCGGCGGTCAGGCCGGCATTTGAGAGATACAAGGGAATGGGAGTGCGCATCGAGGATGATATGTTGGTCACGAAGGACGGTGTCGAATGGATGTCAAAGGCTCTGCCGAGAGAGCTCTCCGCGGTGGAAGCCTTTCTTGCCCAGGCGCGTAGTAGGAGCAACGGGCGATAGTTGGGTTGTTCGACCCTACCAGAGCAACTCCCAAAGACAGACGGCAAAGACCAACAACTGTGTACTGGGTGGGTGGACTAGAGTTTGGTCCTTTCCAAGTAACACCGAAGGCGTTTGCGAAGGCGAGCCCAGGGGCAACGCCCTGGGAACCAGACTCAACCCTACCCTCTTCTTAACACCGAAGGTGTTCGCCAGATCGCAATTTAATAAGTACTTACGTGATTGGAATCCTACATCTGGTTGCGCAGTGTGAGAACTTAGCCAACACCTTCGCTGTTTAGAATATGCTGGGGCGTGTGATTCCCAGGGCGTTGCCCCTGGGCTGGCCTTCGCGAACACCTTCGGTGTTTGTGGGAATTCCAAACAGCATCCACCATGCCGTTGGTGGTCTTTGAAGAGAGGACGCAGCAGCCCTTGTAGGTTGGGGTGAATGAGAGGTGCCGCTGTTCCCCGAACCTAACCGAATCGGTATTGATGAACAGGCTTCGCTCCTCTTAGTCTCTGCCGTTGGTAGTCTTTGTTTGCTTATTCGGAGGGGAACTTAACCAACTTCATCTATTCAAAATTCGCTTTAGCCACCCTGAGAACCACCTCAGGGCGGTGCGAAAAAAGCCGTGGTCGGGCGGTGTATCGCCGGCTGCCGTTTTTGCCTCAGCTTCAAGCGCCGTGAAGAACTGCGATGCCATCATCTTTGACGTCGCCTGAATCATTCGTTGGCCTACGCTGGCGATCGTGCCCCCAACCTGTACATCACCTACATATTTAATCGTGGTCAATCCGCCCTCTTCCTCGAGGTCGAGATCGCCCGAACCTTTCAGAAAGCCGGGTGCGCCTTTTCCTTCGACCACAATTCGATAATGCTCGGGTGCCAGCATGTTTTCCAGTTTCACACTCCCCTTGAACAAACCCTTGATCGTCCCCACGCCAGCTTTAATCGTCGCGGCATAGGTATCGTCTCCGGTTTTATCGAGTTGCTCGCAGCCGGGAATGCAACGCTGGAGGACCTCAGGATCGGTGAGGCATTGGTACACGCGCTCGCGTTGAGCGTGCAGTTGATGTGTGCCTTCGATTTTCATACCCGAAGCAAGTCGATATGCAACGATCTAAACGGCTCGACTCACCGCCGTTGCGATAGCGCGCTTCGTATAGACGCGAGTGAGATGCGAGCGATACTCGCCAGACGCATACAGGTCTGAGTTCGCATCGCTGCCGTCGGCGGCAAGCGCTGCGGCATCGGCGATCACCTGCTCGTTTAGAGTCTTGCCGACCAGTGCAGCTTCAACGCCGGCAGCTCGGAATGCCTTTGACGACAGACCGGTAACTCCCACTCCTGCTGATTCGCAGGTCCCGTCAGGTGCGATGGTAAGCGTCACAGCAACACCAACGACTGCAAAGCCCGATGCTGGATGAGGTACCTTCTGGTACGACTGGCCTACGCGTCCTGATGGTTTCTTAACTCTTATCTCACGCAGGATTTCTCCGGGAAACAAGGCCGTGGTCAGCAGGTCAACGAAGAAGTCATCGGCCGCAATGACTTTCTCGCCCGCGCTACCGCTGGCTACCAGTTCGGCTCGAAGGGCGATGATCGCCGCGGGCCAATCTCCTGCCGGATCGGCGTGGGCCAGGCTTCCTCCAATAGTGCCTTTATTTCGAACCTGCACGTCGCCAATATGAGACGCGCATTCTGGTAGTAGCGGGCACGTTTGTTTGAGCGCAGCGGAGGACTCCAACTCGTAATGAGTGGTCATCGCACCGATGACAATCTGATCTTGTTCTTCGCGGATATAGGAAAGTCCCTTGATCCTTCCGAGGTCGATAAGCAATTGAGGCTGGGCCAGGCGTAGTTTCATTGCCGGAATTAGGCTGTGGCCGCCGGCGAGTACCTTGGCGTCATCAGGATGCTGGTTCAGAAGGGCAACTGCTTCTTCGAGCGTTTTGGGAGCAAAATATTCGAATTCTGCGGATATCATGTTTCATCTCCTGCGACTTTATGCCTGATTAACTATTCTCCAGATCGCTTCGGGTTTCACAGGCATATCAAGGTGCTTGACACCAAACGGTGCGAGCGCATCAACGATTGCTCCGACAATAGCGGGCGTCGCGCCAATCGTGCCGGCTTCACCAACTCCTTTGACCCCTAAAGGATTGACCGGGGAAGGTGTTTCGGTTCGATCTAATTCCATCAGCGGCACTTGTGACGCCTTGGGTAGCGCATAGTCCATTAGCGTTCCCGTGATGAGTTGGCCCTGCTCGTCGTAAACAACTTCCTCAAACAACGCCTGACCGATTGACTGGACGATACCCCCATGGATCTGCCCATCAACAAGTAGGGGATTGATTACTTTGCCGCAGTCGTCCACGGCGACATAACGGAGAAACTTGATGTCTCCTGTTTCCCGGTCAACCTCGACAACTGCGATGTGAGTACCAAAAGGAAAGGTGAAATTCTTTGGCTCAAAGAAGTAGGTCGCTGAGAGGCCTGGCTCGGTGTCGGGCGGGAGTTCCTTCGCCAGATGCGCTGCCAATGCCACATCCTGGATTGTTACGCTCGTGCGGCCTTCGGTTTGGGGTTCAGGAATAGCTCCGGCAGGCGCCTCGCCAACTGGGACGACAGGTTCCGAGGCTTCGGTTGCTCCCGCGGCCCTGGCGGCGTGCATTGAATACTTTCCTTCCTCAAAAGCAACCTTCGACGCATCTGCCTGGAGCATATGAGCCGCAATCTTGCTGGCCTTCTCCTTAAGTTTTTGAATCGCGATCAGAACGGCTGTTCCGCCAACTGCTGTGGCCCGGCTACCAAAGGTACCAATTCCGTACTGGACGATTGCGGTGTCACCGTGAATCACGGTCACGTCATTCAGATCTACACCAAGTTCGTCTGCGGCGATCTGTGCAAACGAGGTTTCTTGCCCCTGGCCATGTGGTGAGGCGCCGGTCATTACAGTAACCTTGCCGGTGGGTTCAATCCGAACGGTCGCGCTTTCCCAACCTCCGGCTGGCATTGCCTGGGATGGACCAAGGGCGCAGATCTCGACGTAGGTGGACACGCCGATGCCGATCAGCCTTCCTTCAGAGCGTCCTTTCTGTTGCTCTGCTCGCAGAGCCGGATAGTCGATGATCTCTTTCGCTTTCGCCAGCGCAGCCTGGTAGTTGCCGCTGTCGTAATCGAGTCCTGTAGCAGTGTGAAAAGGGAACTCGTCAGCGGCCGGAAAGTTCCGAAGCCTGACTTCCGCCGGGTCGATACCGAGTTCTGCTGCCACGAGGTCCATTCCCCGTTCGACAACGTAGGTTGCTTCCGGCCGCCCCGCGCCCCGATAAGCGTCGGTGGCCATCTTGTTTGTAAAACAGGCGGTGACGTTGATCTGGATCGCAGGTATCCGGTAAGCGCCGGAAAGCATCAGGCCAGTGAGGGTGGGAATCGCCGGTGTAAGCAATTGATGGTAGGCGCCGAGATCTGCAAAGACGTTATAGCGCAACCCTGTGATTGTGCCATCGTTCTTGCAACCAATCTCAAGGTAGCCAACCTGGCCACGCCCGTGAATCGTAGCCTGCATATTCTCGCGTCTGGTTTCGATCCATTTAACGGGTTTGCCAAGTTGAATGGCGATCCAGCCCAACAGCGCCTCTTCGCCGTAAACATTGAGCTTCGAACCAAAACCGCCTCCAACTTCGGGTGTGATCACGCGCAGTTTATTCTCCGGGATGCCAATCATCAGAGCGAGTTGCGTGCGAAGCAAGTGCGGTATCTGGGTTGATGACCAGACAGTCAACTCTTCTTCACCGGGAAAGTACCGAGCAAGCACGCCGCGGGGTTCCATCGCAATCGGGGCCAGCCGCTGATGAACGATACGCTGGCTGAGGACATGATCGGCGGATGCGAGTGCCGCATCGATATCGCCTTCGCCCGCGGTCAATTTATAAGCAATGTTATCGCCAAAGGCTTCATGGATGACTGGTCCGCCTTGCGCTGCTTCTTCGACATCAATGATTGCGGGAAGGTCGTCATAATCGACCATCACGAGGTCCACGGCATCGCGAGCCGCGTAGCGGTCGGTGGCTACGATGGCGGCTATGGGATGGCCGACGAAGTAGACCTTGTCATTTGCAAGAGCCCGATGGTCGGGGACTTTCAGATCGGGCAGAGCGCTTGCGCAGGGGACCGGGCCGAGCTTGTCGGCAATGTCCTTACCCGTGTAGACGGCGACGACTCCCGGAAGTTTCAAGGCTTCGCTGGTGTCGACGCCATTGATACGTGCGTGGGCATAAACGGAACGGACGAAGGTTACGTGGAGCGTGTCAGGCAGTTTAATGTCATCCACGTAGTGAGCCAGCCCTTTAATCAGACGCGGGTCTTCGGTTCGCTTGATTCTTTGTCCAACGTATTTGTTAGCCATACTGTCTCCAAAAAACTAGGTCTTTGGTCTTGGGCCTTTGGCCTTAGGTCTTGGATCTTTTGACTCTGATTGTGGAATAAGTCTGGAGCTTCAACTTGCTCTTCAGCCAAATGTAACAAAGATCTAAGGCCAAAAACCTAAGACCAAGTTCTTAACTCGCAGCTTTCTTTGCCGCATACTCAACCGCCTCGACAATGTGCTGGTAACCCGTGCAGCGACAAAGGTTCCCTTCCAAACCATGCCGTATCTCTTCAGCGGAAGGTTGCGGATTGCGATCGAGAAGCTGTGTGCCGGCCATGATCATTCCGGGCGTACAGTAGCCGCACTGCAAGCCATGGCACTCCCAGAAGCCTTCCTGCACCGGATGCAGCTCGCCATTCCTGGCCAGGCCTTCAATTGTTGTGATGCTGCACTCATCAGCCTGTACGGCGAACATCGTGCATGACTTGACGGCCTGCCCATCCACAAGGACTGTGCAGGCGCCGCACAAGGAGGTCTCGCAACCGACATGAGTGCCGGTAAGACTAAGTAGATCACGAAGATAATGGACCAGAAGGACTCGCGGTTCGACCTCGTGACGGTATGGGACACCGTTGACGTTCAGGTTGATAGCCTTCTTCATTTAACTACCTCTCTTTTTTAATTCCTGATTGGACGCGAAAGAAACTGGCGACTTTCTATGCCATATCAAGTGCGAAAGTCAATGCCGACTCAAACAGTCGCCTTGTGAATCCGGCGCTTTAGCCGGTGTATGGTGCGGCGCACTGACTTGAGTTGAGCGTGGTCGTGGGCTGCCAGCGCCTCTTCACGCTGCTTCTTTAGTTCTCGGATTCGCGTCTTAATTGACGCTTTGTCGACACCCACAACGTCGTGATGCTCGTGCTGAATACCAAGCGCTGTCGCGAGGGCTTGGAGCAGGTGCTCCTTGTTCATCTGGGTGTGGCCTTGAACTGCCTCATGCTCGATCCCTTTGGCCATCTCCCTCAATTCGACCACGGTCTTGTGCTTCAATTGCTCGTAGGTATAAGCCATCGCATGCTGCTCCTTCGAAAATGCCCGATGAAAATGGAGTCTGATTTTGTACTGTCAAGGATAAAGCCTGGTCCTTTCAGAAACAAGAGTACGCCCGTTCCGAAGCTACACCCCAATCTGTCTTAGGTGGTGTTTCAAGTGTCCCAGATAGTCGCGAACAAGATATTCGAGGGTCACCATACGATCAGCGGAGATTGTCTCCAGGGCAATCCGATCCAAACTATGCCTGGTTCGAGGCAGCGTTAGAGTTGGCTCCGGTATTCTGGCAATCACGTGAACAAGGTGAAGATTGTAACGTCGCCAAAGCTGAACGAGGTCCTCCCAGCGTTCGTCGTTATACGCCTGGACTGTGACCCACTTCTCCTGATCGTATCCGGGAAACAGCAGGTCGTCTGTAAACTGGGCCCGGACGAACCGCTGGTGGTTGTTGGCTGCCGAGTCGATCAGGTGTCCGATGATCTCTTTGACAGACCACTTCCCTTCAGCAGTCGGAATTGCACTCTGCTCCTCTGAAATCTGCTGGAGCCGAACGAGGGCCGAGTCGATTGTCAGGCGAAAGTCCGCTAGAAAATCTTCATTCATTGCGCGGGCGCCAACAGGTTTTGGTCCCATCCGCCAAGCCGGGCCCCGGCGTCGTAGGTCGTCTGCAAAAAACTCGCCAAAGCATCGCGCGGTGAAGCAGCGCTGCGGACATCGTCGTACATCAGCAGAAACTCACTCAGGTCCTTGCTGTAGAAGCCGGGCTGAATTGTGGCTGATGCAAGTTCGGGCGGCGCCGGCGCAGTGTAAGAATAGAATGCAGGCGCACCTAATCCGGCGCCGGGCCAGAAGCCCGCGCTGATACACTCGTGAGAGTACGCTTCTCGAGTAATCAGATCCGCACCCGGACGAGCTGGCGCGGGTTTTCCTGAGAATCGGGTAACAGCCAGATCAAAACTGCCCCAGAAGAAATGTACAGGACTGGATTTCCCGATAAAGCGACCGCGAAACTCCTCGAAAACTGCCGCTGTTTGCACTAAGATGCGCCAGAATCGATTGGCATATTCAGGGTCATATGAAGCGTGCTCCCGGTCTTCCTCAAACGGAATCGGGTTCGCCACCTCCTGAGGTTTAGTGAAGATGCTGATCTCGAAGCCCGCGGACTGTAACGCAGCCATTACTTCGCGATAAAAGTCTGCTACGGGCTGGGCCGTAAGCTCGAGGGATCGAGTGACTTTGTTGCTGGTTCTGAGATGAAGTTTGTGATCCAGAAAGTCAAATTCGATCTCGAGGATCCTGCCCCGATACGGCATCGCAGAAGTCGTCAGTCCTCGGGCGGAAATATATAGCGTCGTGTGCCACCAATGGTTTACCGGGGGCGCCAATGCCAGCCGAATCTTGCCAACAACCTGGGTCCACATGTGCAGCGTGTCATAAGTATCTTTCCACTCATTCAGGGGCAGGGTCGGCCAGTGCTCAGGAGAGACTTCATAACTTGTAGCTGAAGTCACGGTTGTTCTCCTCCTCTCATAAAGGTTCCGCGCAAACTTCATTTGATCTGGAAAACGAAAGCAGACAATTATGCAGCAGAATGACCCAAAACCGCGAAGAAAGCTCGCGATAAAACTTGCCTTGCTCGTTTTTCTCGTTTTTTCAGGCTGGATTGTGTACGACTTGTTTGGGCTGCGGACAGCGCGGCTCAGGAAGTTTAATGTTGCTCCTCGCCACAAAGGCCGAGCAAGGTGGGGTGACCGAAAGCGATTGGGCCAGAATTGATGAACTGTTGCATCAGTCGTGGCGTTCGCTCTCTAAAGCGGTAAAGGCCTGACTCTTTAATGTTTTTCTTCGTACTCGCGCGCCGCGTCCTTTTGGGCAACCCTGATATCAAAGATCCTTTGCTGTTCAGGCGTGAGCAAAGCGCGAATTCGTGAACGGGCGCTCTGTCGCACCGCATCATAACGCGGGCGAACTTCGCTGCGGAGTGAGCGATACTCGGTACGAGCTTCATCGACAATGGATTGCATCTGATCAGCCTGGTCACTGGTGAGGTTCAGTTCCCGCTTAAGGCTGTCGAAGAGCTTCTCCTTGTTAGTCCCGGTTGCTTCGGCTCTATTGTTTGCGTGCATCCTGTAGGCGCCGTCCAGTGACGCGCCCGTTATTGCCCCCAGGACAAAAACAGCTATTACAATCAGGAGAATCTTCAACCGGTTCTTTGCAGGAGTCATCGCAAACTCTCTCCTTCGCCTTCCGTCATGATTATTGCCAGGACCTCGTCGTTAGAGAGCGCGTAGGGATTAGTAAACACCACCCGCTCGATCTGGCTGGCGTCGGTTCCGATGAAAACTTCGCTATTCAAGAGTTTCTGTCGATTGATCCGAGGGCTCGCAAACCAGAAGAGTGAGAAGGTGATCGTTGTAATGAGAATGAGAGCCGGTGCGAAGCGCCAGACGGTTCCGGCGAATGACATCATGCGGTCTGAGGCGTCTTCTGCGCGCCGCCGCCGTTCACTCTCTATCCTGGTTTTAATGCGTGGATACAAAAAGGCTGACGAGACTGTGTTCTGGGTGTCGCCTGAATCAGCAGCCGTCCGAATCACGACTCCAGCCAGAGCGGTTAGGCGCTGCCTCAATTGTGCTGAGTTTTTCAAGCGGAATATCATCTGGACTGCAATCCCAATATGGGACCTTTCATTGTTAAAACGAAGCTGCCTGACCCGCGGTTACAGGAAACGTTTCAAGACACGTCGCAAGAAGGCGCGTGCTCGAAAGGCTCGAATCTTGACCTTCGAGCGCGACCATTTGACCGTTTCTGCAATCTCTGCGACAGACATTCCCTCCACCTCGAGCATCACAAGCACGAACCGGTCCTCAGGATCCAGCCGCGCGCAGAGTTTGAGTGCGAGGTCACGTGCTATTGTCGCTGATTCGATATCCGCTACCGCCTGATCATTGCGCAATTGGTTTCCCAACCATGCCGCCTCTTCCGGCGAGATGGCGTTCATTGCCGTATCGGGACGGCGCTTCATCCGGCGCAGTTCGTCATAGCAGCAGTTAAAGGAGATGCGGGCCAGCCAACCGGCAAAAGTTCCATCCTTCATCTCTGAAAAGCTATCAAGAGCAAAATAGATCTTCGTGAAGCTCTCCTGAATAATCTCCTCAATCTGCTCGTGTTGGCAGAAAAAACGGCTGGCGATCTTTGCGACCCTCAGCCGGTGCCGGTTAAAAAGGTCTTCAAAAGCGGTCTCATCTCCGGCGCGCACACGTGCAACAAGTTCCGTATCCGGCAACTCGACTGTTTGACTCACCGGGACACTCAGCCTCGCCAGGTTAGCGCCGTCTAACATTTATGTGGGATGGTAAAGATGCAATGTGCGATGGCCCGGAATCGGCTTCGAGCTTGAAAATTCCACGTCAAAAACAGAAGGCGATGGTCATTCCACCGCCTTCTTCGTTGTTGAAGTACTATTGGAGTGAAGCCCCTTGAAACACTCCAAAGCACTAACGACGCCGGGGATAACGACGATTGTCCCTACGATCGCGCAGTTCGTATGTGTACAACGCTGAACCACCCGCTCCCAATAGGGCGCCGATTACCGCACCTCGTTTACCTCCAGCAAGACCACCAATTGCCGCACCTGCGCCAGTGCCGGCTGCCACGGTCAATTTGTCACGGTGTCGGTTCCAAACTGAGCGATCACGATAACGACGATCATAGCGACGATCGTACTGGACCTGCGAGCGGTCATAGTTCTGATAGTAACCTGTCCGTCCGTTGTACCGGCTACGGCTTTGCGCGAAAGCCGGCAAAGCAGTCGCTGCAAAAAGAACCAGACCCATTAATGCGACAAATAGTTTCCTCACGTTTAGTACCCCCTCGTTGGATGATAGATTCTTCGACCATTTGGCAGAATTCTCACCAGCCTGCCGTCACGCAGCCGTATTGTGCGGACGCGATTCCGCTGGTTGTAGATCTGCCTTGAGCGCGAATCACGGTACATGCTTCGTCGATCGTTTCTCCAGCTATTGCCGCGCTGTCGCGCCTGGCGCTGATTGTGCCGACGTACTTGTTGCCGATTAATGTTGCGGCGGTTTCGGTCGCGGTAAACCTGTCTGTTGGATTGGCGATCTTGATAAGACCTGTCATTACTCCAACGCCTCGACTGCGCTGCGGCAGGTACGGCTAACCCTACGAGCAGCGCTGACAACATCAGGCTAAATTTGAACGTATTCTTCAGTGTTTCCCTCATTTCTTGTCCTCCAAAGGAAATTTCTTGGGAGAGACTGTCGGGAGGGAGAGCGCTTGCTTTACCAAACTTGTTAAGAATGGTGTTTCAGCCGCATCAAAGCGGAGGAGAGAGGAAGCGCCGTCAATTCGGCTGGTGTCACTGCTTGTTTCAGTATCGAAAACGAATTGAGGGCGCCAGTGGTTACAGATTTTCTTGCCTTAATCTGTTTGTAAGTACAAAACTGATCATCCTCGATCAACATTAAGGTGGAAGGAGAGTGGTAATGTGAAACGGATTTTTAACTCGAAGGTATTGGTGGTAGTTGTTGCTTTGGGGGTGTTCGCCGGGAGCGCTTATACCGTAGGGGCATCCTTGACGTCGGCTCAATCGCAAGATGTGCTGAGTCTCGACAGGAGAATCAGCCTCATGGAGCAACGCTTTTATGGGATGGAATCGCGCCTTAACCGCCTCGAACAACAGGTGGTCTCACAACGGCCGCCTTCGCCCACCACTGCGGGTCGCGATGGCGAGGCAAATCTCCTCATGAATGAGATCGAGCAGTTGCGCAGGCGTCTCGTGGAAGTTGAATGCGGCGTTGTGCGATTGGATCAAAGAACATTGGCTAATCGGGAAAAGGCGAATGAAGCGCGAAGCAATGATCCCTGCCGAATTCGCGCAGACGAACCAATCAAACTCTCGATGCGGCCATAGACGGATACGGTCAAGGTTCGGGCGTGGAGAACATGTAGACCGCAAACGAAGCCAACCAGTGCTCTCCGGCATAGTCGCCACTAGTGACGTGGGCAAGGCCGGCATCGGCGTGCAACTTCGCTGCTCGCGCCAGCGTGATCCGGGCCGGATCGTTGGCGGGCAGAGACGTGGCGATATTGCGCATACACCATGCGCGACTGAGGTTCAAACCATCCAGGTGGACCAGTTTCGGATCACTTCGATCTGTAACGACGGCTGGTTTTAGAAGCGATTCGGGCCTGCCTTTGCCGAGTTCGGGCAAAAATCGGCCGAACCACCCTCGAAACTCTTCAGCCTTCAAGACTCGTCTCATTAAATCGGCCTCGAGCAGCGCCGCTGAGAAGAAATCTTCACCACCCGGTTCCCAGGCCGCAGGATACCCTTCGTCTCTTGAGAAGTACGTGAGGCTGCGTTCCGACAGGAGGTCCTCCAGCTTTTTGTTTCCCGTAGTCTTTGCATAATCAAGCGCAAACGAAAGTCCGAAGGCGGTATTCGGATGAACCCCGGTTCTTATAGGGTAGGTCTGTTTGGGCAGAAAATTGAGATAACGTTCGACGAATGCCTGCGCGAGCGGTTGCAGTGCTTGCGACCATTTCTTTCCCTCAGGATCGTCCCAGCGATAAAGTTCTTCGGCAAGTTTGAGAAGCCATGCCCAACCGTACGTGCGTTCAAACGACTGCCGGTTCGGCGATTTTAGATAGGCAATCTCGACGGCGATATTCTCAGGGGTAAGATTTGCGTTAAGACCGTCACGAATCGCCTGCGCTTCGGGAAGCGCCGGGAAGAGCCGGAGAAGATGAATCAGCATCCAATGACCGTGCACGGATGAGTGCCAATCGTAACATCCATAAAATGCGGGATGCAGCGATTTCGGGTTCTGGACGTCATTACCGTCGTTCATCACGTGCTCAGGCTTGTTCGGGTACTCCTTGGTGATACATTTCAGGGCTAGCCCGGCGAAGCGCGATGCCTGGGCGCGCGTGATAGAACTTCGGGTTTCAGTCTGCGTGTTTCTCATCAGAAGGTGTTTCGCAGTTTCAGGTCGCGCCCAATCCTCGTTAACACTGATCAGTCCTATTAGTAAGCAGAGAACGACGGCTCTCATCGTCTTTGTACCTCGTCGTCTGAAATGGTGTAAAGCTTCGATATAGTCCTGCCGATTGTGATGACGTGTAAAACATTGTAGCCGACGTCGATAACCTGACTGAGCTTTTTCTTGTACCGATTGCGTTATCGCATACCCCAAAAAGTGGAGAGAGTGACTTTCGATCCGACTAAAGCTCAGGATGCGCTAAGAGTTAACCCTCCTGAATTCCTGCAAAAATCGCTTAAAACTTATGAACGCGAGTTAAGAGGTCACTACCTTTTCGGACTGGCATGCATGTTGCCAAAGACCAGCACGGGAGGGGTGACATGAAAAAATTTATCGCAGCTTTGGTTTGTTTCATAGCTCTTACAGTAACGGCGCTTCCGGTTGACGCGCAGACTCGTTCTCGACGCTCAAACTCGGCAACAGCGCAGCAGAGATACGATGATCGATATCGATATGAGAGAGACCGTTCCGTATGGGACAAACACCGGAACAAGATCACTACTGCGGGGGGCGCAGCGGGTGGCGCCATTCTCGGTGGCATGATGGGTGGCAAGAAGGGCGCCATCATCGGCGCGATTGCTGGAGGCGGTGGAGCAGCCCTTTATACCTACAAGATCCGCAAGAAGGATGACTGGCGACGATAAGCAGGCAGGTTAAAGCTTGGCCACTAATCGCAAGATGAGTGGCCCTGGTAGAGGCCCGGATGTGAAGGGGAGAGCACATCCGGGCCTCAACATGTGTGGACCTCTCATAAATGGTAGCGCTTAGAGCCGGATGGTATCTTAATACTCAGCAGGTCTCTTGCCTTGAACCGAGCGGTGCAGTATGGAATCATGCACACCGTGCAAAGAATGCGTTACTCTCGCCAATCTGATCGCAGCGACATCTCGAGTCTTCATTTTCCCCCCGGAGATTTGTATGCAGTATCACGAGAACATACTTGAACTAATTGGCAATACACCCCTGGTCAAAATTAACCGGCTGACGCGTGGCGTAAAGGCTACCGTGCTCGCCAAAATGGAGAACCTCAATCCGGGGTTTTCGGTTAAGGACCGAATCGGCGTGGCGATGATCGAGGCCGCGGAGCGCGCCGGAACTCTCAAACCCGGTGGTACCGTGGTAGAAGCGACTTCCGGCAACACGGGAATCGGATTAGCGCTGGCGGCGGCTGTAAAGGGCTACAAATGCATTTTTGTGATGACCGACAAGTCCTCGACAGAGAAGTCCCGGTATCTCAAAGCGTTGGGGGCGGATGTGCTAATCACCCCGGTCTCGGCAAAGCCGGGAACGCCAGACCACTACGTCTCGACTGCCAAGAGAATTGCCGCGGAAACACCGAACTCGTTCTATCCCGATCAGTATTCGCATCCCGCTAATCCGGGAGCGCATTATCGAACCACGGGCCCTGAACTGTGGGAACAGACGGAAGGGAAGATCACACATTTCGTCGCGGGCATCGGTACGGGGGGAACGATCTCCGGAACCGGCCGCTTTCTGAAAGAGAAGAACCCAAAGATCCAGGTCATCGGGGCTGATCCTTACGGGTCAATCTTCAAGACCTATAAAGAGACCGGCAAACTCGTCGAGACTACTCCTTATCTAGTAGAGGGAATCGGGCAGGAGGTGGTTCCGGAAAACGCTCATATGAAGTATGTGGATGACGTGATCAATGTTACCGATCGAGAATCATTCGAGATGTCTCGACAGTTGGGGCGTGTAGAAGGGATCTTTTGCGGCGGATCGAGCGGCACAAACTTCGCGGCCGCTTTACGCGTCGCGCGGAATGCCGGAGATGATGCGATTGTTGTTTTCATCATTTGCGATACGGGTGAGCATTATCTAACCAAGCATCATTCCGATGAATGGATGAAAGAAAAACAGTTGCTGGAACCGCAAAAAATTACTGCCAGGCTGATTAGCGGCACAAAAGGACCACACGCTCCGAGAGCTCTTGTTACGGCAGCACCGGCTGATAAAGTTGCCGATGCACTGGCCAAGATGAACGAGATGGGACTTACGCATATCCCGGTCGTTGAGGAAGGGCGGTCGGTAGGGTCACTGCGCGAGAATCGGGTGCTCGCAAAGGTTGTAAGGAATGCCAGTTTACTCGAGTCGCCTGTGAGTGAGGTAATGGAGGGAAGTTTTCCGACAGTGGATGTTGATGCGAGTTCGAATGATGTGACGCGGCGACTTCAGACAAGTCCGGCGGTACTGGTTGAAGAATACGGACGCATCACGGGGATAATCACGCGCCACGATGTTCTGGATTTGGGGTTGCATCGTATTTTGTAGTGTAGGCCGTGAGAAATGCGATTAGCGATTTGCGATTTGCGATTTGCGATTGACGATTTGCGAAGTCCGACCCAACTCTTTTCTGCGCTGTGTGGGAGAGGCGGAAATCAACGTGTCCGGTACCCGGCTAGTAACATCCCGCCCCTCTCGAACGGCGCTGAGATCAGATTGTGTTCAAGGTGAGGGAAGGTAGTTTGCAGTCTAGCGCGGAGGCGAGCCACTTCTCTCATAGAAGCTGACCGTGAGGTTCTCTTCCAGTTGACGGGATTTCACTTTGCTAAATTCATCCAGGTAGTCTTCAGGAACAAATGCATCGGCGTCCTCAACCGTCAATGGCACCTCAGTCACGATCCATCTCTCAATATGAGGCAGAAATGATTGATAAACTTTCTCGCCGCCGATGACGAAGAGGTCGCAGTTCAAATAACCGTTCAGTGAAAGCACCGATTCCACATCTTGAAGGACAATACTCTGGTCAGTGCGGCCGATATCGCCTCCGCGGCTGAGCACAATATTCAGCCGCTTCTTTAGTGGCTGATTCAGACTCCTCCACGTCCTTGAGCCCATGACACAAGCATTCCCAATAGTTGTCTCACGAAAGAACTTCATGTCGGCAGAGTAGTGCCAGGGCAGTTTTCCACCCTTGCCGATTGCTCCCTGTCTGTCTACTGCAATGATTCCTATAATCATGTTCTGTGCGTTTCGTTAGACTTGATTAGACGGCGACCGGCGCCGCGATCTTTCCGTGAGACTGGTATCCTACGAGACTCAGATGTTCAAAGCGCATGTTGAGTAGGCCCTCGAGCCCCTTGCCGCGAGCCACGTCGGCAATCTCGAGCTCTGGCAACGGCAGCGGTTCACGCGAGAGCAACTCCTGCACCTGCTCCCGGTGATTTGAATAGATGTGGTAATCACCAAGAGTGTAGATAAACTCGCCAACCTGCAAATTGCAAACGTGGGCCAGCAGATGCATCAGCAGCGCATAAGAGCTGATGTTGAAAGGCACCCCGAGAAACGCATCTGCTGATCTTTGATAGAGCTGGCAATGAAGAACACGACCTGATTCAACTTTGAACTGGAATAGCGTATGACAGGGTGGTAAATCGACCCGATTCGCCTGACGGGGATCCCAGCCGGTCACGATCAGACGGCGCGAATTAGGATTGTCTTGGATCTCCTGAATAAGATTCGCGATCTGGTCCACCCCGTCAAATTGCGGATACCTGCCCCCGAACGAGCGCCAGAGGTACCCGTAGATCGGGCCCAGGTCGCCGGGCTCTCGACCAAAGCGTTCAGTATGGTTTGCATCGGCCCATTCGGCCCAGATATCAACGCCTTTAGCCCGCAGATTTGTTTCATTCGTGTCGCCTGAGAGAAACCAGAAGAGTTCCTCTGCAACCCATCTAAATGGCACTCTTTTTGTAGTTACGATGGGAAAGCCGGCGCGTAAATCAAAACGAGTTTGGTAGCCGAAATGGGAGATCGTCCCGACGCCGGTGCGGTCCCGATGTTCTTTCCCATGGGTCAGAATTGACCTGAGTAGATCATGATACTGTTTCATTGTTGTCGACAGTATATCTCAAAAAGTGGCCCGCCCGGCTCGCTGTGCGGTTACAATAAAGAGTCGATGAAACACTGTAATGTCAGCTTTCTTGGATTTGGAAATGTGGGTCGGGCGCTGCTGCGGCTTCTGGCCGCGAAGTCCTCCGAATTGCGCGACTTTTATGGGATCGAATGTCGAGTTACCGGCATTGCCAGCAGGAAACTTGGTTGGCTCTGTTCTGAGAAGGGCTTTTCGCCACAAGAATTGCTATCGAACGAGTTGCTAATGCCTGACCCAATCGAATCAAGTGGCATTCATCAGTGGTTGCAGTATGCAAAACCTCAGGTCGTGTTTGAGACCCTATCGCTTAACCGGGAAAATGGACAACCGGCAATTGATTATCTGCGGCAGGCGATAGATTCCGGCGCCCACGCAATCACTGCAAACAAAGGAGCGGTGGTCTACGGCTATGAAGAACTGAATGCACTAGCCGGCTCAAAAGGGAAAAGGTTTCTGTTTGAAGCCACTGTCCTCGATAGCGCGCCAGTCTTCTCTCTTTTTCGCGAAACACTGCCTGCCGTGAAGCTGCGTGCCTTTAGTGGCATCTTTAACTCGACTACCAACGTGGTCCTCGAGACCATGGAAGCAGGACGAACATTCGAAGAGGGAGTTAAAACGGCCCAGGAACTCGGCATCGCTGAAACAGATCCAGCTCACGATCTTGATGGTTGGGACGCGACCGTAAAAATCTGTGCTATAGCCAGAGTATTAATGGGCGCAAACCTAAGCCCGGCGCAGGTTAGTCGAGAAGGGATTCGCGGCTTGAGTCCCCAACTCGTGCAAGCGGCTCGATCTGATGGTAAACCTTTCAAGCTTGTTGCCCGAGCCCGGTTCAGTGAAGACGGGACCGTCAGTGCGATTGTTAAACCGGAACAGATTGCGAGCACTGACCCCTTAGCCGGTGTCAGAGGGACATCACTGGCGATCCACTTTGAGTTGGACATCATGCCAGGTCTTACGATTACATCGCATCGTCCTAACTTGCAAAGTACTGCTTACGGATTGCTTGCTGATTTTATCAATGCAGTCAAATAGTCGGCCTCACGCCTGCCCGGCAATCTCTGCAACTGCCATTAAAAGCCGTTCAATCTCTTCCCGCGTCGTGTAGCAGGCGCAACCGATGCGTACCAGGCCCTCCGCTCCGAGACCAAGTCGTTCGACAACAGTCGCAGCATAAAAATCTCCGTGCGAAGCAAACAGGCCCTTTGCTGCCAGTCGCCGCGCTACGTCTGTCGAGGTGACACTCGAAACGGTAAAGGCCACCGTAGGTGTCCGTGGTTCAAGGGGCGAGGGTCCGTAGAGCTGCACGCCCCGGATTGAAGCGAGTCCTTCCCATAACTTCTTTAGTAACTCAGAACTGCGTTTATGTAGCTCGTCATAGCTTCTCTCCAAACGCTGTCGTCTCGATTCGCCGTCCGTAAGGGAAGCGAGAAAATCAACAGCCGCTGCGGCGCCCACAATCCCTTCTTGATTTTGTGTGCCGGTCTCAACGTTTTCGGGCGCTTCATCCGGCGCCGGAATCAGCTTTGGAAAGTTGATTGATTGCAGCAGGTCCTCTTTACCGAACAGCACGCCTATATGAGGACCGTAGAACTTGTAAGCCGAAACTGACAGAAAGTCGCAATCCAGGGCGCGTACATCAGCGAGTGCATGCGGAACATAATGGACCGCATCGACAAAGACGAGAGCCCCTACTGAGCGAGCCATCCGAACTGCACGTTCCACATCGTTAACTGTTCCCAGAGCATTCGAGGCGGCGCCAATCGCTACGAGCCGGGTTCGTGGGCTCAACGCCTGTTCGAAACTTTCCCAATCAAGCTGGCCAGTCTCGGGAACCATCTTTACTGTCCGGATTTCAAAACCTCGCTCAAATCCCAGGCGTCTCCAGGGATCAACATTGGCATGGTGATCCAACTCAGTAACCACCAGCTCATCGCCGGCAGCCCAGCGGATTGCCAGGGCACGCGAGAGGTGGAATGTCAGCGTGGTCATATTCGCGCCAAAGGCAATTTCGCGAGAAGAAGCGTTCAACAGATCGGCACATGCTTCTCTTGAGGCTTCGATTGCTGCGTCGGTCTCTTCACTGGTTGGATATGCCCAGTGGGTATTCGCGTTATGGTGGTAAAGGTAGTCAACCATCGCTTCGCAAACCAGACGTGGCACCTGCGTCCCTCCGGGTCCATCAAAATAGGCGACAGGGTGGCCTTTATGGATCCGCTGCAAAGCGGGAAATTGGCTGCGAACGTCTTCGATAGAAGCGGGCTTTGGCAGATTTGAGCTCGGAATCATGGAAGCTGCGAATAGGCGATTGGAATCTGGACATTAAATCATAAACGCGTTTGACCTGTTTGGCGAAAGCTATATAACGCTAGCCACCGCCGTATGGCACACCAGATGCCCAGATTGCCCTTGCAGCAGGAATTCGCTGCGTGGAAGCCTTATGTGGGGCAACTTGGTGCGGTTACATGCCGCGCAGTCTCGCCAACCGCCCCATAAGTCCGATTCTCACGCTTTGTAAGAATGTAAGCGGCCGGAAGGTCAAAAGGATTGCAGGTCTCGGATCGGGTCATTCGTGAAACTTAATTTCATACCAATCATGATGCTTCATTTCATACTCTTACTCTCCCGTGATTTAAGGCCAGTTTGCAACCGAGACCTGTATTTTCCCAATATTTCTTCGCCATAACCTTAAAGAAATGCCTTTTTACTGAATCGCCTGAAGGCGAGATTAACAAGTAAGTTGAATCGGTCACAAACCGAGAAACAGGTATGCCAGCAGAACAAGGCAGAATCTTAATCGTGGATGATGACGAGAAAATTCTCGGCGTCCTTTCCGAGTGGTTTCGCGGACATCACGATTTCGATACTGCCCTTACAGCAGAAGAAGCACTCGAGCTTTTGCGCAAGGATGACTACAAACTTGTGCTTAGCGATATCACGATGCCCGGTATGACCGGGCTCGAGATGATCCCGCACGTGAAGAAACTTGCACCGAACGCTGTAGTCGTAATGATTAGCGGCATTCAAACGGTCGAGAGCGCTATAGAGGCATTGCGATTGGGCGCGTTCGATTACGTAATGAAGCCCTTTGACCTGCGCCAGGTCGACGCAGCGATAACCCGGGCCCTGGAACACCATGACCTCATCGAGGCGAAACAGCTCTACGAAACGCAACTCGAGTGTCTGGTTCAACAACGAACAGCGGCGCTTGACCGGGCACTGAATTCTTTGGAAGACGCTTATCGCTCGACATTAGAAGCGCTGACCGCAGCTTTGGAAACACGCGATCTGGAAACACACGGGCATTCGGAACGCGTCGTTACCTACAGTCTCAGGCTGGGCCGGGAATGTGGAATCGGACCTCAAGAGATGAAGGCGCTCGAATTTGGGTCGTTGCTGCATGACATCGGCAAGATTGGTGTGCCGGATTCGATTCTGCGCAAGCCGGCCAAGCTAACTGAAGAAGAGTGGGTAAGAATGCGGGAGCACCCACTTCACGGGCAACAGATACTGCGTGGAATAAAATTTCTTGAAGGACCTGCGCGAGTCGTGGCGCAGCATCACGAGAAGTGGGATGGTTCAGGTTACCCGCTCGGATTAGTCGCAGAAGAGATCGACCCTTGCGCGAGAATATTTGCGGTAGCAGATGCTTTCGACGCGATGACGAGCGATCGTGTATATCGACCCCGGAAATCATACGAAGCCGCAGCTCGCGAGCTCGACGATTGGGCTGGAAAGCAATTCGACCCGAAGGTCGTCACAGCATTCCATCGCGTTCCTAGAGCCGACTGGGAAGACCTATACCAGCAATCGCAAAGACGCCAACCGAACGTTCCTTTAGTCTCTCGGATTTCAGAGAGGTCGGTGCCGGCCCATACTTAAGGCTCCGAACCCGAAGTTCCCTTTGACGGGGAGGTTTAGTATATGTCAGTTGCTCATCATCAATTACCCACCGAAAATCCGACTCTCCCTGTGGGCGAACCGCCGAAGAGTGCGGTTGACCGCCGCATCCTCATCGTCGATGACGAAGCTCCAGTCAGAGCCCTCTTTGCCGACTACCTAAGTGAAAAATATGTCTGCACCACAGCATCATCTGCGGACGAAGCGCTGGCTCAGTTAGCCAGGGATGAATACGCCCTGGTGATCTCAGACATGATGATGCCCGGCCGCAACGGTGTCGAACTTCTGCGTGAAGTGGCGGCCCGATATCGCGACACCGTAGTAATAATGGTGTCGGGCGTCGATCGCACGCAGCGGGTGCGCGATGCTCTTCGCGTCGGCGCCTTCGACTATTTGATTAAGCCATGTGAACTGGAAGTTCTCGGTATCTCAGTTGAACGGGCGCTGGAGCGACGCGCTCTCTCTTTGACCGCGCGGAAATACAAGGCTGATCTCGAAAGTCAAAACATAGAACTCGCGACCCGTAAGGCAGAGCTCGAACGACTCCAGGCACAACTCGTTCATCACGAGAAAATGGCGAGTTTAGGGCAAATCGCCGCCGGTATCGCCCATGAACTGAATAACCCCGCAGGCTTCATCTTTGGGAATATGGACCTTCTGAAACAGTGCACAGCAGACTTTGAGAAGCTTCTCAAAGCCTACAACAGCATTGAGTTTAGCGGTGAGAAGGCCGCTGAAATAGAGGCGATCAAGGCAGAGATTCATTACGACGAGTTGTTGGCAGATTTGACTTCCATTGTTGATGACTGTCGTGATGGGGCTGAGCGGATCCGGGATGTTGTGCAGAACCTCCGGCTCTTTTCGCGACTCGACGAAGCCGAACTCAAAAAGATTGATTTGCATGAAGGACTCGATTCAACGATCAGATTGTTGTCGCGCTATTTCAGTTCTGGTCACATCTCGTTAATCAAAGACTATGGTGACGTGCCTCTGATCAGTTGCTATGCCGGCCAGTTAAATCAAGTGTGGATGAATCTGTTGGAAAATGCCGCGCAGGCTGTAGGAACCGACGGAGTCGTAAAAGTTACCACTCGGGCCGAAGGAGATTCTGTGCTGGTAGCAATCAGCGATACAGGCTGTGGCATAGACAACGAACAACAAAGCAAGATCTTCGACCCCTTCTTCACAACAAAACCCGTAGGCGAAGGGACTGGGCTTGGCCTGTCGATCACCTACGGAATCATCGAGCGGCACGGTGGCAGTATAACCGTCGAGAGCGCTCGCGATCGCGGAACTACCATAATGGTGAAAGTTCCGATTTCGCCCCCTGCTGTCCGCTCTTAGGACTTGACTCAGAACTCGAATCTCAGGAAATCTCTGGAGAACAACAACATGCCTTTCAAACTCCTTATTGTTGACGACGAACCTGCCAACCTGCGCCTCCTTGAACGACTGTTTCGGCATGACTACTATTGCTTGACGGCATCGTCGGGTGCAGAAGCAATCAAGTTGCTCGAGCAACACGATGTGGCGACCATCATCACGGACCAGCGGATGCCCGAGATGACCGGCATCGAGTTGCTAAAACACACCGCAAAGATACGTCCCCACATGGTGCGGATCCTGCTCACTGGCTACACGGACGTTGAAGCTTTAGTCGAAGCGATCAACTGCGGACTGGTATACATGTACGTCAGCAAGCCCTGGAACAATGAAGACTTGAAGATCCGAGTAAGCCGGGCTATCGAGACATACGAGAATAATCGCAAGCTCCACTCGCTCGAACTTACTAATGAACGCCTGGTTGCTCGGATAACTGAGATGAAAAGCGGCTTTATTCGCTCGATCACCAGTGCCTTGAAAGCCCGAGACGAATATGTCTACGAGCATTGCCGCCGTGTCAGCCGGTACACGAGCTTGATTGGCTCCCGCATGGAGTTTAGCGAGGATATGCGAACGGAACTCTCAGCGGCAGCCTTCCTGCACGATGTCGGAAAGATCGGGATGCCCGACAGGTTACTCTGGCACCCGGGACAACTCGAAGGCGAGGACCTTATGATATCTCAGGCGCATCCGGAACTTGGGGCGGATATACTCTGTGGTCTGCCTGAACTTAGAGATGTTGCCGAGATTGTGAGGCTGCATCATGAGAACTATGACGGCAGTGGATTTTCTCGGGGACTGAAAGGGGAACAGATCCCTCCGAGCGCCAGAATTCTGAGGGTGGCCGACGAGTATGATCTGCTCACCGCTCCGCGATTTGCGACCGGCCTCAGTCATAGCGATGCGATAAACCGTTTAAGAGAGCGAGCAGGGAAGGAGTTCGATCCGGCAATAGTCGAGATATTTGCGGAGCTTACTCCCGATGATCTCTTCGATTTTCACGGAATGCACGGTTCGCGAGTTGTGGCCAGTATCGCGCCGCAGGCAATGAATTAAACTACCTCGCAATAAGACCCTGGTTTCACAGCATGATGAAATCAGGGTCTCAACGAAACTCCGCTTGACACCGCCGCATGTCCTTCCTATTCTCAGGTTTCCCACGATTAAGAAATCGGTGTAATCTCGCATAGATTCTCACTTCGCTTCTAGCTTTGCATTGCGGATTAAGTGGGTGCGGCCGTTGGAAGCTGATGAGCTAGTCAGACGCTAGGAGTACGAACATCAAACCGGCTGCGACTTCGCTTCAGAAGGCCGCAGCCGGTTTGTCATGCGAATTGAATGAATCCGAACCCGGATCCGGGAAAAGCGACGAGGTCATCCAATGAACAATCAACTTTCCAAGCGGCGTGTAGCATTCCAGGGGGAGCGCGGGGCTTTCAGCGAGGAAGCAGCAGTATCAGTTCTCGGTGAAGACATCCAACTCGTTCCTCGGGCCACACTCGAGAGCCTGTTTGCTTCGGTTGCGGAGGAGGTGGCCGATTATTCACTCGTGCCTATGGAGAATAGCATTGCCGGCTCACTTCACCGGTCGTACGATCTACTACTCGATGCTTCCTTGCTGATTCTTGGCGAGACCGTTATTCCCGTAGTTCACAATCTTATTGGGTGCCCCTCCGCGAATCTTGAAGCGATTGAAATCGTCGAATCTCACCCGATGGCCCTGGCGCAGTGTGAGAACTTCTTTGCTGCGAACCCCCAGATCGAGCGCGTTGCCACCGATGATACGGCCGGCAGTGTGCGTCGCGTTCTTCAGCGAGGCGATCCCACACGTGCGGCAATAGCAGGGAAACGGGCCGCCCGGATTTACGGCGGGGTAATCCTCCGCGAACATCTCGAGGACCACAGTGAGAACTACACCCGTTTCTTTTTGCTTGGTAAGGCAACCGCCGGGCACGCCCATGGAGACAAGGTTTCACTTGCGGTTAAGCTTGCTCATCAGCCGGGCTCACTTTACGCAGCGTTGGAAGTTTTTGCCCGGCGCGGCATAGACCTGCTCAAGATTGAGAGCCGTCCAATCACCGGGCAACCCTGGCAATACCGGTTTTACCTTGACTTCAAGGGCAATTGGGAAGATGAAAGAGTGGTGGAGGCGCTTGCAGAACTGCGGGAGCAAACCTCTGAACTCAGGGTGTTGGGCTGTTACAAGGCTGCTAGTGCGCCAACCTCAGCTTCCACTGAAGGGTGAGTTGTTGTAGTTCTGACCCAGCGGCCCAAACGATCGCTTCGTCAGTTTTCAGACTGACGATTAGCAAGAAAGTGGCTCAGGGCTTCCTTTGTTTGAACAGGATAGTCGCAACCAACAGCGGAAAGAAGATTAGAATTTCGAAAAAGACTGCGTAAAGTATTTGCAGTGGTGACAGTTCCAGGGGGATCTCCGAGAGTCCCACCAGCCTTGCAGCAAGTCGCCGATCAGAAAAAGGCCACAAGAGTTCCACGCCACCGCCCCTCAATGTAGTCGCGAAATCCAACAATCCGTGTGACATATAAGCTAATCCGAACGCGACCACTTTTCGGAAATGTTTTCGGCCCAGCGTCATCAGGGCCACTAAACTCAACAGCAGCGAGAAAGCGATGGAGTGGGTGAATCCTCGATGCCAGCCCTTCGTGCCTGAAGCCCAGTAGAGAATAAAATCCAGATCCGGGCAGTTTGCGATAAACGCACCCATGAACAGAGCCAGAAACCACTCCTTCGATCGGTTGGTCGGATAGACGAAGGCCACGCTAAGTGCGCCAATCAGGCTGTGGGCTACAGGCAGAGGCATTATTATTCGGGCGCCAGCAGACGCATCAGTTGGCCACTGAGCCAGGCGCCATAAGTCCCGAGAGCGTAACCAAGAACGGCGAGGAGCACACCCACCGGCGCGAGAGCTGGATGGAACGCAGATGCCACGATTGGCGCCGAGGCTGCGCCACCGACATTGGCCTGGCTGCCCACAGCAACAAAGAACGTTGGCGCTTTGATCAAGTATGCGAGAGTGAGCATGATCGTGACGTGCACAATCATCCAGATAATTCCCACCAGAAAGAGTCCCGGTTGATCGAAAACAGCGAGAATGTTCATCCTCATTCCGATTGTGGCTATCAAAACATACAGAAGGACCGACCCCAACCTTGATGCACCGACGCCTTCGAGTCTTCTGACTCTCTCCGAAGCTGAAAGAATGAGCCCCCCGGTTGTCGCGATAACCACGATCCAGAAAAACTTGCTTGTCAGACTTAATTGCTCGAGATAGGGAGCACTTTGCTGAATGCGGGGAGTGATGAAGTCAGCACCAAGATGCGCCAGTCCGGTGAGTCCAAAGCCTACGGCAAGCACCACCATAGTGTCTGATAAGGTTGGTATCTTTGCGACCCGGGCGCGATATTCTTCGACCTTTTTCTTGACCTCTTCGATCGCAGAGGCATCGGCGCCGAGCCAGTTATCTATCCGCTTAGCGCGGGCGGCCGCAAAAAGGAGACAGGCCATCCAGACGTTAGCAACAAGCACGTCGACAGCAATCATCACGGAAAAGAGACTATCGCTGACCTCGAAAACCTCTTTCATTGCTGTTTGATTGGCGCCGCCGCCTATCCAACTGCCGGCAATGGTCGTCAGACCGCGCCAGACGGCATCTGGGCCCTGACCGCCCACCAGTGCGGGATCGATCATGGACACAATGAGTATTGCAATCGGACCACCCAGAATAATTCCGAACGTACCGCCCAGAAACATAATGATGGCTTTTGGACCAAGGCGCGCGATCGCTTTAAGATCGATACTGATCGTGAGCAACACAAGGCTTGTAGGCAGCAAGTATTGAGACGCAATTGGATAAAGCCGGGACTGTTCTCCGGAGAAGACACCAAGCGTGCTAAGCAGCGAAGGAATGAAATAGCAGAGGAGCAATGGTGGGATGAATGTATAAAACTTTTTCAAGCCGGGACGGTCGCTGCTCGAGGTCAAAAAGACAGCCGCCAGAATGATCATGAGGATACCAAGGACAACGGCATCGTTGGTAATCAGCGGAAAGTTCACAGGCAAGCTCCTCGCTACTGTTTGTTCGCTATCTTTTGCTGCAAATACCAGGACATAAAACCACCGTATTTTTCCTGAAGGGCGCGGCTCTGCCAGTCTTGGCCCGAAACGATCCGGCGACAATTCTGAGCCCCGCAGTTGCAGTGCAGTTCGTAATCATCGTCATCAGTCATTGCCCAGTCGTGAGTTAGTTCTTCGTCAGGGTCAATATCTCGCAGAGCAACAAAGACGATCTGGCCCTGAATTCCAAGATTTGGTTCGCAGGAATGATTGCTGTAGATCATGCTACCGGCTCGTTCCGCTTCCTCTACCGGGCCGATAAAGAGATCCTCCGCAATTTGAATCTCCGCAGGCCCGAGAGTTGGGGTCACTTGACGCAACCTGGTCCGATCAAAGACATGCCCGCCCTTAACGCAGACAATCTCACCCCTGGAAATCGGTTGAGCAGCGAAAAGTCCCAGACCATGAATGGAACTCTCTTTTACGATCGCTTTTGATGAGATATAGCTAAGTGTGCTCATCGATATTGCATGTTCGGAGTTCTATTTGTGCGTCTCGGCACCGTCCAAAGATAGATTGTCCGATAAAGCTTTTCCCACGGCACTTTAACGGTTTGATCTGGTTCCCAATCACCCATGCGAAAGTCGTGAGACACGATGCGCGTGCCTGGCTCCAACTCTCGCAGAAGCTTAGGTCGTAACAACTCATTTATCCGGTCAGAGAGATAGAGGGTAACGATAGAAGCCTCGCGGATATTAGCCCGAAACATATTGGCGTTCCGAAACTTAACGAGGTCAGCCACTCCCGCGAGGCGTGCCTGTTCTTCGGCGACGGCGATAAGCTTCGGATCAATCTCAATACCGACTGCCTTGATGCCATACTCCCGGGCTGCCATGATCGGAATTCTCCCGTCGCCACTGCCAAGATCATAGAGCACGTCACCCTTCTGTATGTTCGCCAGGCGCAACATTTCGGCAACGGTCTCTGGTGGTGTCGGATAGTAGATTACGGCCGGACGTTGCTGGGCATTACGGTTTGGCCTGGACTGGGCGAGAGCTTCTGCCCGCTTCACCAGGGGTTCGCGGCTGCCGAAGACGGAGAATCCGGGAAGCAATAGTAAGAACCACAAAAAGATCAGAATCGGCAAACCTGGATAGGCCGCTACCTTCGAGAGGGCTTGAGGTAATTTCAGTATTGCCAAAGTGGCTCCTGGGTCATTGCGAAGCTTTGGTTCTCAGCCTTTTGCTTAACTGGCGGGCAGTATAAACGACTTCCTTGACAAGAGACTGCACAAAAAAGGGTAGCTGAGTGCTACCCTTAAATGCGTAACAACTAACCTCAAAGGGTCAGGAGCCGGCTACGTCTTTAGACGCGATGTCAATGGTAATCATAAAACCGTTTGTACCTTTGTATTCAAATGGTTTGTCTCCTACGCGATAGGCTTCAACTTCGTTTGGCATCATGACGAAGCCGTCGTTTCGCGGGACGCCCCAGTACTTAAGGTTTTTGATCACAACTGGTCCATCGGCCATCGCTGTTGCCGGGCGACGGAGGATAACGTGCGCGGTCTTGCCTCCGTCCAGGCTAGCCTCCGCGCGATCTGGTGAAGCATTCCACTGCATGGCGGAATCCTTAGCTATCTTGAAGGAGTTCCACTTCACAGGATATACGTGTCCAAGGATTGTCGCGATGGCATCGCGCTGCTCTTTAGTTGTTGCGGCATCGAAGGTTAGAACAGCCCAGTCCATCTGTCCTTTTGAAAAGTCGCCTCCGAGGTCGCCTGCCACCCAAAACTTAGCGCCATCAAGTTTTACGTCTCCAAGATTGCCCTTGTTTACTTTGAAGGCATTGTTAAAGCGGCAGTAGTGATGGGCCATGGCTCCTTCGCCATGACCGCTATGTCCGGCAGGTTTGTCATTGAAGTAGCACTGGCAAAACATGGGACAACTGCAAGCTTCAATTATGGTGGCGTTCAAGGCCCACTCACTCGAGGGTTGATCCGCCTTGGCAGCCGCGTCACTGGAAGTCATCTGACCGGATCTGGAGGTAGCGATTATTAGGGTCGCTAATCCCAGGATGAAGAAGTAGTTTCTGATCTTGCTCATTTTTCACTCCTTGATAATGGGTCTTGCTCTACTTATGCCATGGCTTCAGAGATCACAAATAGCGAGTTGAAGCCTGGATGGGTGGATTACAGGTGCCTTTTATAGAATAAAGTGCCTGAAGTCAACGCTTTTAGGGATCGGGCCTTCAGAGATTCTAGTTTTTACGGTAAACAATCTTGCCATTTACAATCGTGTAGATGACCTCGGTGTTCAGTAATTCGCCCGAGGGAATTCTTAGAACGTTCCGTGAGAGCACTGTGAGGTCGGCTAACTTACCAGGCTCGATCGAGCCTTTGATCTTCTCCTCAAAATTTGCGTATGCCGTATTGTAAGTATAAGCGCGGATCGCATCCTCGATCGTGATACGTTCTTCTGGAAACCATCCAGCCTGCGGTTCCCCCGAGATCGTCTGCCTCGTGACGGCAGCGTAAAGGCCAAGCATCGGGTTGATTGGATACTCGGAAGCTGACGTCCCAGGCCAGTCCGTGCCGAAACTAAGAATGGCGCCACTGTCCCGAATCGTCTTGAAAGCGTAGGCTCCTTTACATCTTTCCGTGCCGATGCGCTCTTCCATCCAACGCATGTCGTCACTAAGGTGGAAAGGTTGAACCTCAGCTACAACTCCCAGTTTACCAAGCCGGGCGAAGTCACGGGGCGCGAGAACCTGAGCGTGAACCAGCCTGAAGCGCCGATCTTGCTTGCCGTTGCGTTTCTCGAGCTCCTCAAGATAGTTGAGCAAAAGATGGTTGGCTTCGTCACCGATAGCATGAATAGTCAATTGAATGCCGGCTCGATCAGCACCCAGCATATATGAGAGAAATTTTCCCTCCACAGACTCGCCTTTTTCATTCACCATCAAAGGACGCCAGCGGCCGCGATTGTTCGGATCGTGAGAGTATGGTTCAAAGAAGCGTGCACTGCTCGTCCCCATGATGCCATCGATGTGCCCCTTGACCGCTCCCAGACGAATCCACTCATTACCAGAGCCGACCCTAACCTGGCGGTCCGATAACTCCTGCCAACGGTCAAGGCCGGGTCGAAAATGTACTCGCACAGTAAGTTCGCCTTGACGATGTAAGTCACGATAGATTTCGAGTTGTTCATCGTCGGACATGTCACTAATGTTTGTGACACCGAACCGGCGTATTTCTGCGAGGGCCTTGCGAGACTGTTTCATACGGCGCTCACGTGAGAACTTCCCGGGAATAGCCGCACCAAAAAGCCGGGCGATGCCCTGACCGCGCATATGGCCCTTAAAGGTTCCCTCTTTACTTCGAAGGAATTCGACATCGGGGGCTTGCGGGTTCTCCGGATCGACACCGACCGCTCGGAGCGCGGCGCGGTTGGCGGCAAACTGACCATCATCAAAGCGACGGATGAAGAGGGGGTGGTCTGCGGTCAGTCCTTCGATGCGGCTAATGTCCGGGACAAACGGTTCGCGCGTCCGGCTCGAGGCACTTCCGGGCCTCCACTGATCATAGGCGCCCCAAAATCCCCCAACGATCCACTCGCCTTTTGGAAGGTCGGCAACTGTTTCCTTTACTCTGTTAACAAACTCGGACTGGCTTGACACCGCCATAATGTTGAATTCCAGAAATTGGGCTGCCGAAGCGAAGTGGACGTGATTATCGTTGAAGCCGGGAACAACGAAACTTCCTTTCAGATCGATTAATTGTGTCTGAGGCCCGCGCAACTTCAGGGCCTCGTTATTTGTGCCTACGATTAGAACTTTTCCGTCTGCGATGGCTACGGCTTGTCCACTCGAGCTCTTATTGTCGACAGTCCAAACCACTCCGTTGTGCAGGATCAGATCGGCATGCGCAGGCGCGCGCGGCGATGAAGTCTGGCCCACAGCAACGATTGCTAAGGATAGAAGCGCCAGCACGACAGTCTGCCAGTGTTTGAAGACGTTAGCCATAAAATCGCACCTTTAAGAACGGGATTTATAAGTATGAGCCGTGCGGCGAGCATAAGACATGTTAACCCTGGAAGGGAAGTCGTACAGATCGAACCCTGCGCGTGTCTCTTAATTGTACTTTGTGGTTGGAAACCAAGATGCGAGAACATCACCCCATCTTTCTCCTTCTACTATTATTCGGATAGGCGGTATGGATTTCCGGATCAGGATCTCTTACCTGGTCCAGAAAACGCTCCTTAATAGAAAACAGAAAAAGCCTTCCCGAGTTGTTCAGCAAAACCGCTGGGGGAAGCGCAGAATCATCCTGGTAAGGACCACGTCAAAAGTGAGGGAAAGGGTATTGGCCCCGGTCTTGCTTGCCTGAGTGGTTATGCTGCCTTATATTAGCGCCCTCGTTTCCCTTGTTGTAGGTCCGTTAGCTCCCCAGACCTGATCGAAGCCAGAAGGTTTCTGATGGGTTTTTTTTTCGCCGGTAATTGGCGCTCATGATGGCAGTCTTGAATATCTCGAGAAGGAGCGAATTGAAATGTCGAAACAGAAGCTGAACAGGGTGCTGCTCGCAGCATTAGTCGCGATGGCGATTGCCAGTAGCGCCTGGGTTTTTGCGCAGAATAAGAAGAGCCCGGATGTGCCCTATGTTCCTACGCCGCAAACCGTGGTTGATGAAATGCTGAAGCTGGCAGCGGTTACCAAAGATGATGTTGTCTACGACCTTGGCAGTGGCGACGGCCGCATCGTAATCACAGCGGCAAAAACATATGGTGCTCGTGGTGTCGGAATCGATATCAGCAGCGACCGCGTGAGTGAGGCAAATACGAACGCACAGGAAGCCGGGGTGACCGACAAGGTGAAGTTTGTGCAACAAGACCTTTTCGAGACGGATTTAAAAGAGGCCACTGTCGTAACGCTCTATTTGTTGCCTGAGGTCAATTTGAGACTGCGTCCAAAGCTTCTCCGTGAGTTGAAACCCGGAACGCGCATCGTGTCACATAGCTTTGACATGGGTGACTGGAAGCCTGACAAGCATATGGATGTCGATGGCCGTTCAATCTACTTCTGGGTCGTGCCCGAAAATGCTGGCGCCGGCAGATGACCTGCGAACCGTGGCTTACGGGAGTCGCAGGAGCATTGTGGTTACCTGTGGAGGCTGAAAATTGAGGGCGCTAGAGGATGGCGGTTAAAAGCATTGCGGTTAAGGGACTAGAGTTTGCCGAGCCAGTACCAACAATCTCAGTTAAAAGTGCCGTTGCTCTAATCGTCGGCATTGTCGTTGGGGCTGGTATCTTTCGGACGCCTTCATTGGTGGCAGCGAATGTCGGCAGCGAGGGGACCGCATTACTCCTCTGGACGGCAGGAGGTCTCATCTCGCTAATTGGAGCTTTCTGTTATGCCGAGTTGGCTACCACCTACCCGCACACAGGTGGGGACTACCACTACCTCACAAGAGCTTATGGGAAACCGTTCTCTTTTCTCTTTGCCTGGTCCCGTGTGACTGTTATCCAGACCGGTTCGGTGGCCCTGCTGGCTTTCGTCTTTGGAGACTACGCCACTCAGTTGCTGAATCTAGGCGAATACTCTGTCCCGATCTATGCGGGTCTGGTGGTTGTGCTGCTCACGGCAATCAACATCATGGGGGTACAGCAGGGGACGAGGACGCAGAATCTTCTGACCGTTGTAGAAGTGCTGAGTTTGATCTTGATCATTGTCGCTGGTCTGATGCTCATTCAATCTTCGCCGGCGCCGGTAGCTGAGGTTCCAACTACAACGGGCGGCTCCGGAACAGCAATGGGCCTCGCTATGGTCTTCGTGCTGTTGACCTACGGTGGCTGGAATGAAGCCGCCTATATCTCAGCGGAGACGAACGGAAGGCGCGATGTCGCGAAAGCGCTGCTGATAAGCATTGGAATTATTACGGTGCTCTACTTGCTCGTCAACTGGGTCTATTTGAGAGGACTTGGATTGACTGGTACTGCCGAATCGAGTGCGGTAGCCGCCGACCTGATGCAGCGAGCAATGGGAGAAGGAGGGGCAAAATTTGTCAGTCTATTGATTGCGATCTCAGCGCTGACATCTGCCAACGCCACGGTGCTCACCGGAGCACGCACGAACTTTGCCCTGGGCCGGGACTTTCGATTGTTCAGATTTCTCGGACGCTGGCATGGATCGGTGAATACGCCACTCAACGCGTTGGTCGTCCAGGGTGTGATAGCCCTGCTGCTGGTCCTGATTGGAACCTTAACACGAGGGGGCTTCGCCACTATGGTCGAGTACACTGCCCCGGTATTTTGGTTCTTCTTTTTCATGGTCGGGTTGTCACTGATTATTCTGCGTCGTAAAGAACCAGATGTTGAGCGACCGTTTCGCGTTCCTCTCTACCCATTCGTCCCTATCGCTTTCTGCTTAACTTGCCTTTATATGCTGCAAGCCAGTCTGGCTTATACGGGTATTGGCGCACTGGTCGGCGTGGGTGTTCTGTTGACGGGCTTGCCAGTGCTTCTGTTGGCGCGTTATTGGCAGCATAATACAGTCCGAAACAAGGAGAAAAAATAGTGAAGTATATTTCGACCGTGTCGTTTGCTTACATTATTTTGAGCATCGCCGTCTTTACAGGCTGTGCTTCAACACCTACTTCAACCTCCGGACCGGCGGCCAGTATTTCTCCGGTATCATCACCCACACCGGCAGATATTGCAGGTGTCGAGATTGTCAAACAGGAGCTGGATGTTCCTTACGTGCCCACCCCGCACGAAGTGGTGGCACGCATGCTTGAGATCGCCAAGGTAAACCAAAATGACGTGGTCTATGATCTTGGCAGTGGCGACGGCCGCATTGTCATTACCGCGGCTCAAAAGCGTGGCGCGCGAGGCGTTGGTTATGATCTCAATCCCGAGCGTGTTAAGGAGGCTAATGAGAACGCCCAAAAAGCCGGGGTCACCGATCGGGTCCGCTTTGTTGAAGGTGATCTGTTTAAGGCCGAGATCGGTGAGGCTACAGTCGTTACGCTATATCTTTTGCCTGACGTAAATATTAAGCTGCGTCCAAAATTGCTTTCCGAGTTGAAACCTGGGACCCGGATCGTGTCGCATAATTACTCGATGGGTGATTGGCAGCCAGTCCACTCTGAAACTGTCAAAGTTGGAGCCAGCGAGCACTCGATTTTTTATTGGGAAGTGCCTCCCGGTGGCGCCCCCACGCGCTTAGAGTAGATCTGACACCTAAAGGCATTCCAGTCGTACTTCTTGGTGGCGGTTTTAATACCGTCGCCCTGCCTTACCGAGCTGTGAGAATTCTGTCGCCCTGGCGCGTTGTTGTTTCACGGACGTTCCGAAAAACAACGTGAACAGTTACAATTGCACCCCATACTCACCCCGGGAGAATCATGATCAGGCACCTGACAGCGCTACTGCTTTTCTTGCTAGTAGTCCCCAGTCCGGGATGTAACTCGCAACGTGCGCAGGAGAGGCAGGCGGCCACCGAAGATAAATTAACGCAGCAGCGGGCGCAGATGGTTGAAACCATCCGCTCGCAGGGTGTTAAGAACAGACAGGTGCTGGACGCGATGCTCAAAGTACCGCGTCACCGGTTCGTGGCCCCCAACTACCAACACCGTGCTTATGAAAATCGGCCACTCCCAATCGGGCATGGTCAAACAATCTCGCAGCCCTTCATTGTTGGTTACATGACGGAGGCGGCAGAGATTGCCCCGGGGGAAAAGGTGCTCGAGATTGGGACTGGCTCGGGTTATCAGGCGGCGATATTAGCGGAGCTGGCGAAACAGGTCTATACGATCGAGATCGTCCCCGAGTTGGCCGAGAACTCGCGTAACCTGCTCACCGAACTTGGGTATCAGAATGTTGAGGTCAGAGCCGGCAATGGCTACCTCGGCTGGCCCGAAGAGGCGCCGTTTGACGCGATAATGGTTACGGCTGCTCCTGACAAAGTACCACAGGTGTTGGTCGATCAACTTGCGGTAAACGGCAGAATGATTATTCCCGTTGGGACTGGTTACCAGGAAATGATGATCATTACGAGAACTCCAAAAGGCGTGGTTGAAAGAAAAACTATCCCGGTGCTGTTCGTCCCCATGACCGGCAAACCAAAACAATAGTTCCAGGCTTCATTCGTCAGGGTCACTCACTGTCAAGAAAGCGGGCCCGAGTATCTGCGGATGGAAGCATGCAGCTATCGTATTTTCCGAAAATTCGATACCGATAACGCGCTATCAGGTCGTAACAAAAATCCCTGATCGGCGCCGGCACAATCGAAGCGCCGCGCAAGAGCTTCCAGGGCCCTCCCAGGTAAGCCGCCACGCGTAAGGCTGCGGCGGAGCGAACAAAAACCCGTTCTTCATTGTCACCGTAAGCTGGTTCGACCAAAACGATCGAATCGATTCCCTGCAAGCCCGGGTGCCGCTGCAGGATTGATTTGGCAAACTCGCTTTGTAGCGCTGCGAAACGCATTGTTCCTTTCTTATCGAGTTTAAGGATTGTTTGTACTGTGCTGTTACAGAAGCCACACACCCCGTCGTAAAGTAAGACTGGGTTCGGCGTCACGCGCTCTTTGGTCGGATTGTGTTCCATGGAGTTATCATTCATGGCGCATCAGCTCTAAGGACTTGCCTGCCAGCTCCTGATGGCCTCGAGCGGATAGACCAACATCACGATATTCAAAATAAGGCTGTCTCTAATCCAAATCAGGAGCATGGCTTCGACAAAAAAGAACAGTATCAGGGTCCACTTGAGGCCGAGCCGCGAAGCTATCAAAAAACCTAGAGCACACGCCATGATGTCACCAAGAGAGTTGACTACCGTATCACCCTGGTAGCCCAGAGCAGCCGTCGCCTCACGATAACGCTGAATCACGAAATTCGTATTCTCAATTATCTCCCAGGCCGCCTCAGCAGCCACAGCAATCCCAAGTCGTAACGAGGTCCCAACCTGAGGCAGGCTCCAGGCTAGCAAACCGTAAAAGGCGAATCCGTGAAGGACGTGCGTAAAGCTGTATGGGTCAGACAGGTGCTGCGAATTGTTGGCAGTCCATGCATCGCTCGTCCAAAGGAGAAGATAACCACATGAACACCACCAGAGCCGGCCCTGGTACCGGAGTTGATATGCCGTTGCCGCCAGAATTGCAATGATAGTCAGGACAATCCACCACCTGACTCCTGGTTGTTCTGCTCGAGAAGTAGGGAAGAGATCTGTTTCGCTGCTCATTGCTTCCTATTGCAGGGTGATTGAGACAGCTTGTGAAGAGTCATGAGGTCTCCTTTGTTTTTCAGTTGATTTCATTGACAGTCACGAACGAGATACGTATTATCCGCGCATTCTGGTTAAACCCGCTGGCTCTTGAGGCCTGCACTTTCTTAAAGCCAGCTTCACCCACACTCGCTGCGCAATTTACACGCAACGCGCTTTCTCGTAAGGGGAACTCGAAAACCATGTTCTCACGGGAGAAGAGCATTCTTGTACTCGGAATCGTTATTGCTTTCAATGTCGCCTCGTTTGCTCAAGAAGCGGGCTTGAGCGCCGAACCTGTTGATAACGAAGCGCTGTTCTTCTTTCGTCAGGGCGTCAAAGAATACGACGCAGGCCAATATACTGAAGCGATCAATTCCTTCAAGCGCGCAGTCAGTCTGAAACCCGATTTTGCGCAAGCCTTCAACAATCTGGGAATGACCTGGATTGATCTTGAACAATACTCAGAAGCAGTCGAAACGCTCCAGTTGGCAATTCGTCTGGATCCGCAGTTGGTTCACGCTCATCGGAATCTCGGCGTCGCCTACTATCATCTGAATCGCAGACAGGAGGCAGGTGCTGCACTCGAGCGGGCGGTTAAATTGAACCCAAAGTATGCCGTGGCCCTGAGCGATCTTGGCGCTGTATATGTCGGCCTCGGCAGATATGAAGAGGCGATTAAGCTACTTGAGCGCGCCCGTCTTCTCGACCCTAATATCATTGATTCCCACAATAACCTGGGCTGTGCTTACTTCGCGTTGGGTCGTCATAAAGAGGCCGCCAGAGCACATGAACGAGCGTTGCAAATCAACTCGAACTACGGGCCATCCCTCTTCAATCTGGGGCTTACTTACCTGCAGTTAGGAAAGAAGGAGATGGCTCTGACGCAGTATCGAAAGCTTCAGGTGCTCAACTCCGAGCTTGCATCACGACTCTATGAAAGCATTCATAGTGATCGAGTCGTTAACGCGGAGCGCCGGTAAGCTTCCTTTAAAATTTTCCCAGCAGGTCAAGCAAGGTCCATGACGCTATCAAGGCCTCTGGTCAGACCCACTCGATTCATCACCTTACGAATCGCTAAAAGCGATCCTTGAATATACGGGGCAGGGCTGCTGCCGGCGTCGTGTCGAATGGCTAACCGCTGGTCCTCCGCACCAAAGATCGCTTCGACCCCAAGGACGTAGCCGGGCAGTCGAACTGAGTGTACCTGGCTGCCGTTCATTGTTGCGCCCCGGCTGTCCTTCTCTCCAATCGTCGACCCAATCGGATGAGTTGTTTTCGGTCTTCCAACCTCTGCAAGTCGGAAAGCCAGTTCTCGTGCAGTACCACTCGGCGCATCCTCCTTGGTATCGGCCGCGTAATCGACGATCTCCCAGTGTGAAAGATACCTCGCCGCTTCACATGCGAAACGCTGCAGCAATACGGCTGTGATCGCAAAATTTCCTGCGGCGATTACACCGACCTTTCTCTCCAGTGCGGCACGATTGATTTCGGCAAAATCATCATCCGTGAGACCTGAGGCGCCGATTACCACATGGACAGCTCTTTCAATTGCAGTCATAACGTTTGTTTTGACTGCGTCGGCATTTGTGTAATCGATCAGGACGTCGGTTGGCGTCTCGAGCGCCTCAAGTACCGATCCCGCCACCTTCAAATCCGGCACTGAATCAGATAGGAGGTTTCTAAGACTTTGCCCCTTGCTCTTGCGCGACACGGCGCCCACCAGATCCAAATCTTCAGCATCAGCAATTGCTGCACAAAGAGGCTTTCCCACCCACCCAGTGGCTCCGGCAACACAGACTCGGATCTTCATTTTTATTTTCACCAGAATGCCTAATGCTAAATATGCGACACGTTTCCTGCCTTGCGGGGCGTACTATCGACATTCACAATAGTTGTAAACCGTTGAGTTTCATCGGTTGACTACTGACCACCAAAAGTGATCAACATCAGGTAAGGATCGTTACTTTAGTTTTCTCGTAAACACCCCTTTCTCTTTTTGTCGAAAAATCGGCTGAACTGAATCCAGCTTTAACGAGATCTCGCCCATCCTTTCCAGTAATCCAGATACGCCTGTTCGTCGCTTTGAAATAGATCCACAGATGGCCCCCACTGGTCTTGACCGGTAAACTCGGCCAAACCAATCACTGCTTCATAGCGAACCTTTCGATTTTCATCGTATAGGGCAATGACCAAGCCCTCAACACCCTCGGAAACGCGCATGTTTCGCAAAGCCCTCGCTGCTCCCAGCCTCGTTAACGAACTAGATGCCTGAAGCAGACGCTGGAGCGTTGGAATAGCAAGCGGGTCTTTGATACCTTCGAGTGCCGCAGCCACATTTTCTAGAAGATATTGCTCCTTATCCGAAGGGTTTAGAAGAGTGCGCTCGGCAATGTCGAGCGAAGCAATGTCCCCCCCATTAAGAAGGGCACTAAGAGCTTGCATTTGGACAACTGCATCCTTATCTCTCATTGCTTGTCGAAGTAGTCTTATTGCTGGTCCAGTACCTGCGCTGGAGAGAACTTTTACAGCGAATCTGCGATCCTCGACAGACGAGGAACTAAGCAGAGGGTGCCCTATCACTCCTACGACTCGATCCAGAGGATTTGTATCGGTCACCGTAGCGCTGGGAAACGCCCTAATGAAAGGATAAATGGGATCAGAAACGGTGTAGCCGCTTTCCGAACTCCTCTTAAGGAAAAACATTGCAATTTGGGACAGCTCAATCTGTGCGCCCGCCGGGGAGTTGACAGCTTCCAAAAATTCGAAGGTAACTTTTTCTGTTTCGACCTGCCCTTTGAGCACATTGTGTACATTCAACGACGCGATCATGTGTTGTCCATCCGACTTGTGTCTTTCTACAGTTCCGGTGGCGCGCCCTTTGGTGTCTATTGAATTCACCTGGCCGATAACAATGAGATCCGAGTCACTTGTTAAAGATTGTATATTCAATGGAGACACCAGATAACTGTTAGCCCTATTTTGTACGTTAGCAGCATCAATTAGGGCATTCGTTCGAACTGATACTTGCCCTTCCCGAAATACACCTAAAGATACTGTCACGGCTCCGAGACAAAGTATAACGATGGGGAAGCCCAGCAGCTCTCTACGATTGTGCATAGTTACCTCCGTCTAATTATCAATTGGATCGGGAATTTCTCAGAACCCTCGGGCCGCTCGAACGGATCTTCAAACTGAGACTCGGGTACGAATGATCTCTATTTTCGGTAATGCTGCCGACGCAGCAATTCTACGGCTTTAAGAGAGGATGAGAAAGCCCATGAAAATCAATGAGATGGGCATTTAATCGAACCCACTACACGCGAGGTGAGTTAGTGTGATCCCGAGGGTCGTCTTTTTGCGCATGACATAGAAGCAGATCAACGAGACAACAACCAGGAAAAGCAAAAACTAAAATTAAGGAGGAATGATGTCTGCTACGCAAGTTCAGGAAAAGAAAACCTTCAACCAGGAAAAATCTGAAGCTTTCGCTGAGAAGATTCTGAGCATGACTAACGGCGCCGCCGTATCGCTCATGATCAGTATTGGCCATCGCACGCGCCTATTCGACACACTGGCAAAGTTAGAGCCCTCGACGAGCAACGATTTGGCTCGAGCCGCGAGCCTCAATGAACGATACGTGCGTGAGTGGCTCGGAGCAATGGTTACGGGGGGAATCATAGACTACGAACCAAACAGCGCCACCTATTCATTGCCGGCGGAACACTCGGCATGGCTTACTCGAGAGGCTTCGCCAAATAACCTGGCCGTGACCACGCAATTCGTGTCGCTGCTTGGGTCGGTAGAGAATGAGATCGTCACGTGTTTCCGAAATGGCGGCGGCGTGCCGTATTCGTCCTATCCGCGATTTCACGAAGTGATGGCAGAAGAGAGCAGCCAGACAGTTGTTGCTGCTCTTCTGGATTCGATCCTGCCGCTGGCGCCAGGAATCGTTGAACGCCTGCGCGCAGGAATTGACGTAATGGATATCGGTTGCGGCAGCGGAAGAGCCTTGAATCTGCTGGCGGTAACCTTTCCGCAAAGTCGCTTTACCGGCTACGACTTCTCGGAGGAAAGCATCACGGCTGCCCGATCCGAAGCCCAAGAGAAGGGTCTCGAAAACTCGCGGTTCGAGGTTAAAGATGCGGCCGCTATTGGTGAGACTGCTCAGTACGATCTTGTCCTGGCTTTCGATGCGATTCACGATCAAGTCGCCCCGGGGGAAGTGTTGCGAGGAATTGCGCAGTCTTTGCGCCCCGGCGGGATATTCCTGATGCAGGACATCCGGAGTTCGAGTCACGTTCACAAGAACCTGGACAATCCACTTGCTCCGTTCCTGTATACGATCTCATGCATGCATTGCATGACCGTTTCATTGGCGCTGAATGGTGACGGCTTGGGGGCATGTTGGGGAGAGGAGAAGGCGCTGGAGATGCTGGCTGAGGTGGGCTTCGAAGATGTGGAAGTAAAGCAACTGCCGCATGACATTATGAACAACTACTACATCGCGCGTAAGGAGAGCGCGGAGACTGACTGAAACCTTAATTTCCGAGATGGGCGGGGTAGCGAATCAAAAACTCCGCCCATTTGGGTGTGCTTTATACTCTTGAACGTCTGTGTAATTTCGTATGCTTTGGTGGATATCTCTTCTGCGTACTCGCCGCACGGCAAAAGCAATCTAATCGTAACATCCCAATAATGTCCCAGGGTGCTATAGTGCCAAACCAAGGCAGTAGTTGTTGTTTCTCCTCTCAATGAGGGGGCAGAGGCAGGCGGCACGCTCAAGGCAGCCCTCGCCCTAAAACGTCACCAAAACAGAACAAGGAAAGTGGGTGCGGCGGTGGTTACACAGGCAGTTGCGAAACGCGATGAACGTGGCCAACCCGTTAATAAGGTTAAGGACAACTGGCTTGGCTTTGTTGGAGATGTCCTGAAGTTTACGGGCGAAGTGAGCTTTAAGTCGATGCTGCGTATTGATGGCGATTTTTCAGGGCGTGTCAGCTCCTCCAATGGCACGCTGATCGTCAGCACGGGGGCGCGTGTTACTGAGGCGGTAATCAAGGTTGCTGTGGCAAAAATTAATGGCACCGTCGAAGGGGACATCCACGCCACTAAAGAGCTGGTCCTCGGACGCACCGCAAGCGTTACCGGGAGGGTTTCGGCGCCCGCATTAATCGTCGAGGAGGGGGCACTCTTCAACGGCATTTGCCGAAGAATCTAACCCGATCCTGCTGACATTCATTTATCTTGTTCCGAGATAATAACTGGTCATCGGAACATGCGGATAGCCCTGCACAATCAGTCCCACGTCAAGCCGATAAAGCGGATCTTGCATCAATGTTACCCGACGGTCCGTTGCCGGAATGATTGTGCTGTAAACGCGGACTTCACCATCCGCAAAAGTAACAATCTCCTCGCGCCAGTCCCCCAGAATGTCGCCCCAGAGCATGTGTCGCCCCTGAATGCCTTGCGTCAACACCGGACCCTTCCATTTCGAGACGGCGCCACGCGAGTGGATCTCGCGCAGCAGATCCGCGTCCCACCAGACCAATCCATCGGTTGGCGGGACCGGGCCGGCAATCCTTGCGCCTTTTGAAGTGTAGAAGAACTTGTCCCCCCAACATTCCATTCCGGGATATGCGGGATCGATGTCAGCAGCCAGGGCCCTGGCAATCTGGTTATCCTTAACCTCTTCATCAGTGCCGAAGATCAGATCGCCTGTTCGCGCATCCCAAAGACCAATGCCATTCCGTGGATGCGGATCCTCGTAGCTGTACCAGATCTCGAGTCCGGGACGATCCGGATCTATGTCCGTGACATAGAACCTGTCGCCGTGCCCGTTGCCGGTACTCCACATGAGTTGACCATTATTGTTGATTGCGATCGAGCCATTCAAAACCTCGTCGAAGCCATCGCCGTCAATATCGGCGATGTGAACCGCATGCTGACCCTGCCCCTGGTAACGCCATCCCGCGAATTCATTGGTCCAACTCCAGACCTTTTGAAGTTGCTTGTCCTTCAGGAAGAACGCTTCAGCCTTCATCAAGCCATAGGTGCCCCGGAAGATCACCACACTGGGCGTCTTACCGTCGAGGTAGGCGACGCCCATCATGTGGCGGTTCATGCGATTGCCGGAGTAGTCACCCCAGTCGGAAGGCTTGCCACGCGGAATCCAATCAGTTCTCGCAATCTCTTCGCCGGTCTCCCCGTTCCAGACTGAGATGTATTCAGGTCCCGTCAAGACCTGACCATTCTTGTCGCGGTGATCGCCTTCACTTGTTTTGATAGCGATCTCAGCCTTACCGTCGCCATCCAGATCGTAAACGAAGAAAGGTGAGAACCAGATACCCAGTTGAATGGACCAACCCAGATCCTTGCGCCAGAGGAACGTGCCATCGCTCTTGTACGCTTCGATCTTGAACGTATCGGGACTGGCTCGAGTAGTGAAGCTCGGGTCGATGGTTCCGCCCGGCCGCTTAATCACGAAATCGTATTCGCCATCACCATCAAGATCGCCGATTCCTATCCGATCTATTGAAGTTGCGGGAATGTCATCTCGGATCTTGAATGATTTGTACTGGCGCACCGGCGAGTTCGCGGGCAGAGAAGCACGGATTGAAGCTTCCTGCTCCTTTCCGTCTACTAGTGCCCTGACAAACCAGGAGTTCTCGCGGTTTAGCGGCGCCTTTGAATCCTGAAAATCGGTCGTTTTTACGATCGGCGAAGAGTTGATCTTGACGGCAGCTCCGCCGTCCGTGGCGCGATATAGGTTAAAGGCGGTGGCCGCGGGGTCGCCTTTAAGCAACCGCCAACTAATGTAGACGCTGCTGTCGCCGTTGCGGAGCGCCAGAACGCCACGATTGAGTTTCTCCTCGATCCGTTCTTCGGCCCACCCCAGAACTGTCGCGGGAGGATTCGGATTGAGAGTGTAGTGACTGAAATTAGGTGGGATGGATCCCTTCTTCACTTCAGGCGCTGGGTCCTGGGCGATAATTGTCAACCCGGCAGAGAACGAGAACAAGATGAGAATCACAGCAATCTTTCTATTCATGAAACATCCTTTACTCAATTTAGTAATGGGTGTGATTGGCCACCCGCTTGAGGTATTTAACGTCACGTTTGGTCCCAGGATTTGGCTTCGCCTGTTTGTACCCGTAAACGAGCAGGGTGCCGCCACCACGCGCAATGACCTGGTCCACCCCTGTGCCCATGAAGTCAAACATGTGATAGACGTCCTGCTTGAAGTAAAGCTCTCCCTTGCCTTCGTCGGTTAATTTGAATCGGTACCAGAACAGCTCTTCCCTGCCATCGCCGGTCCAATCGCCTTTAACGAAGTCAGGATTACCATTCAAAGGGTTGGCTGGCCACTTCGAGAGCAGGTTTCCTTTAGCATCGAACCAGTGGAGCTGTCCGGCGATGCCGGCTTCACCGCTTCTTGCATAAGTTCTCGCGCCGACTGCAACGTGGGGTCCGGGAATATCGCGCAAAAAGTGTCCAACTTCTAACTGCTGAGCGTGTTCTGCGCCATGTCGCCAGAGTAAGTTGCCGTCGCCGGCACGAAATACAAGGACGCCTAACTCGCTGGCTGGGGCGAGCAGTTCCAACCGACCGTCTCCATTAATGTCATAGAATCTGAAGCTATCGCAGTGATCGTGATTGTCGTCGAGGAGATCAAAACGGTTCCAGAGCATCTTCCCGCGCGCGTCCAACACCATGGCGCTGGTGACGACTTCATCGATTCCATCGTTGTTGAGATCAACCGGATACGCATAGTGCCCGAGATGGTCCTTCTTCTTTTTCTCAACGTGCTGCCAGAGCTGTTTGAGATCCGCAGAGTACGCAGTGATCGAAATGGTCCCGCCGGAGTCGGTAAAGACCACGATGTTGTTTGGGTAAGTGCCGTTGAGATTCGCGACGGCCAATCGGAAGTTGTTGTAGTCGTGAGGCATTGGCGGGGTGGGCCACTCGGTCTGGTGCTTAATTGCTCCGGTTCGGCCGTCAGAAATAACCAGCCACTCTTTCCCACCGTTAAGGCGGTAATGCACTGCATCGGCAAAACCCTTACGGTCAAAATCCCAGAGCAGACCCGGCGCCTCAAAACCCGCGCGCCCGTCTGAGCCCTCTGCTTCATTCTGATAGCTCCAGAGTTCGCGTCCTTCGTGATTGAACATATGGCCGCCGTAGTTCGGTGTCAGAACAAAGAAATCGGACTTGCCATCACCGTCTACATCGCCAAACTTTACTGCCGAAGATCTGGGTATCGTGTACTCGCGCAGAAGCTGAACCTCCGGAGGCAACTCGCGGTTGCGCAACTCTTCTTCTTTGAAGTTCCTGTCTTTTGTCAACACCAGAACGTCAAAAGTCGAGCCAACCTGCCCGCCCAGGACAACGCGGCTCAGTACGACATCGACCGGACCCTTCCTCAGTTCAAAGGTTCCGCCGGCCTTCCACCGAAGCGCGTCATTACCAAAAACTTCGGCAGTCTGTTTGTCACCTAAGCTGACGCGGAAAGAACTCTTAGGATTGCCATGACTTCTGACGAATAAGTAATAGGTACCATCTTCAGGAATCGCCGCCCTTGTTTGCAGATAGGCCTGGGAGCGCATCACAAGAGCTGAGTTGTTGAAGAGCCAGGATCCGGGTGGCAATTGGTCTGATCGAGATGCGCCTCCCGGCGGCCTAATCTGGGTGATGATGGTGCCCTTCGGCTGGTGCTCATAGAAAGCAGAGTCGTCAAGTATCACAGTTGCGGGTTCGGACTCCTGGGCAGCAGCTGTTAGTGACAGGAGAGCAAGGGAGAGGACGACAAGTAGACTAAACTTCACATTAGACCTCATGTTATTTCGTTCAGTCACTTAAGAAAATGATTCATGAAACTCACCAACTGTAGTAAACGCGCCTTTGTCTCTGTGTGCTTCTTGGAACAAGACCGCGACTTCTTGTTTTCTTAGCAAAGTTTCATTTTGGTTTTCTGGGTCAGCGACGATCCCAGACTAAAAACCTGTTTCGGGCTAATTTCGCCCAAAGCTATGCGCATTCTCGACCTTGGACGGTCCAAACTCCAGTCCCAACCTTTAGGTTTGAGTTCAGCCTCGGGTTATCCTGCTTCGAACCATTTCAATGGTTTCCAAAATGAACTTCACACTGGTTCTACTCTTGCCTGCTCCCGTCTTCGGACACAATTGATGGGGAAACGCTTAACTCGAACGAATGCTTGATAAACGGCAACTTCGTTCCTGACCGATACTGGCACCAGAGGAAAGCCATTAAAATGGTTCAGTTATTGCCGGTTGCCGCTGAGCCCCAACCTAAAGGTTGAGGAGAATGAGAGGTTCGTTTTCAAACTCAAAACGTCTCATTGCCTTGCGAGTGGTCTTTAGCTCGGTCTTAAGGATCATTGATTCCATAGCGTTTGGTTGCGGCTTTCGCTGCTCCGTGCCTCAGTGGTGCACATGTTGGGTTCACATGAAGTTCACCACGGAGGCACGGAGAGCACAGAGAACCTATACAGCCTGCTAAAGAAATTCTGTTCGCAAAGCCGCGGCCGTGCTCTCGATCCATAGTTTCCAATCACGCGCATCGAGATCGGCGCCGTGGTACGAGAAAAGTGTTTTCCCCAAAACCCACTCGGACTGGCAAAGTAGAAGGCTATAGGGTTTGCAGATGGAAACCGCCGTCGATGTTGATCACTTCACCGGTTGAGAACGGAAAGTCGCCGCGGGCGATCGCCGCAACCGCGCGACCGACATCCTCGGCTTCACCCCAACGGCGAATAGGCCAGGCGCCCTGCTCGATCAATTTGTCGTACTTTTCCTTCACAGCGCCGGTCATGTCGGTAGCGATCACACCAGGACGCACTTCGTAAACGCAAATACCAAACTCGGCCAGTCGTGCAGCAAAAAGTTTAGTCATCATCGCGAGGCCTGCTTTTGAGACACAATAGTCTCCGCGATTAACCGACGCTACATATGCCGAAATCGACGTGACATTGACGATACGTGGCCGGCCAAATTCGCTTGCGGATCCATTCTGAACCTGCTCGATCATCTGCCGGGCTACGCGCTGCGTCAGAAAATATGGCCCTTTTAAGTTGATGTTGATAAGGCGATCGAACGACTCCTCGCCTGCCTCGAGAAGATCAGCTCGAACATCTGGCGCCACGCCTGCGTTGTTAACCAGCAGATCGATGCGACCGTAACGATCAATTACCTCTTTCAGGAGTCGTTCCCGATCTTCCGCCGACGAGACGTCGGCTCGAATCATGGCGCCTTCGCCACCTGCGTCCTTAACCAATTGCAGGCATTCCTCTGCTGCGGCCGCATTGCCGACATAGTTAACCACTAACGCGTGGCCCAGTTTAGCCAGCTCGATGGCAATCCCACGACCGATGCCGCGACCAGCGCCGGTCACCAGCGAAACGGGTCTAGCTATTCCCGCACTTCTATTCATCACTACGCTCCCGGGAGCTGGCAATGTCAGGAGTCGGCAGGTCTTCTTCTGTTGGCCCATCGCGCCACTCTTTGGCCCATGCAGGCAGGGATTCTTCCGGGTAGGGAGTTACAACCGGCGGGACGGGTTCTTCAGCAAACATGGCTAGTGCCTTGTGAAGCGCTTCTACAAAGAAATATTCGCCAAACATCACTGCTTCATGGACGCCAAGATTCTTATGAATGTGATACACGCCGCCATTCAGAATCCCTTCAAATCCGGGCCGCTGGTCTCCGAGGTATTTCCGGGAAAGGGACTGAAGCGTCGTGAGGGCGAAGTCTCGGTAGGCGCGGGATTTTGTCACGTCGGGGGTTAGTTCGGCCAAATCGAGAAGGCCCGAGGCGGCAATCGCACAGGCAGAGGTGTCAACCTGGGATCTAGCAAGTGGACCAGTTGCTGGCGCGTCATAATCCCACGGTGTAACCCCATCGTTGGGTGTGTTTTCGAGGTAATACTCTGCGTTCGCCATGGCCGTCTCGAGATATTCGTGACGTCCGGTTTGGACATACGAGCGTGTAAAGCCATAAAGCGACCAGGCCAGTCCGCGGCTCCAGCATGAATCCCCCCTGAAGCCCTGATGTGTTGATTGCCGTAAACACTCACCACTCTCAAGATCGAATATCGCCTCGTGGGAAGTTGAACCGTCTCCACGGACCAGCGTACGCCGTGTGGTGTCACAGTGACGATGGGCGATATCGAGTAGATGTGGGTCGTCGGATTCAAGACCGGCATAGAAGATGATGCCGACATTCATCATGATGTCGATAAAGAGGGAGGCCGGTTCGACGAACGAGCGCAAGTATTGGCCCTTTTCCATAAACCTCATCGCCATGGTTTTGCCGGCCTGAAGCAACGCGGGTTCGAGCCGTTCCGCGGGACCATCCATCTCCAGCCAGCGCATGTACGTGGGGAAAAAGATGAAGCCGAGATCATGGACCGCACGGTCGTATTGCCGATTTTCGAGGGGTTCCGAATAGGCGATTGCCTTCTCGATCCAGCGATCGTTACCGGTGGCCTCCGCAAAAATGAACATCAAACCGGGGTAGAAGCCATCGCACCAATGGGTCCAACGCTTTCGGTCATGTCCGAACTCGCCGCCGACCGTATACATCGGATAGTAATCTTCGGGATACTTCTTGAGGAGCGATTCGACCTGTCCCTGGGCGAAACCAAAAGCAGCCAGCAGAGTCTTTCGCACTTCTTCACGTTCATGCATCGAAGAGGGCATGGTCATGTTCCTGCGGCCTTGCGGACGCGACTCTTGATCTCTTTGAGCTGGGCCCCCTCGGGAGAGTTCTTATAATACTCATCCAGCGGATAACACCCTGACGGCAGGCCGTTGCGCGGTGCGGTCGTACAGTCACTGAATGTGCGACAGAATAGTTTGTGTTGCAACGGATTCCCATTGATCACATCCCACGGAAGCTGTGGGTAGGAAAGTACCAGCCGTCCGAGCCCCACCGAGTCAACCCAGCCTTCGCGGACTGCGGCTTGCGCGACTAACGGCACGAAGTGTTGAAGATACGTGTATCCAGTGCCCACCATAATCAGATCTGGAAATTGCTGTTTGAGGATGCGAGTGACTTCCAACTGCCTGGCCACGCCAACTAGCGGGTCTTCCGGCGGCTGATAACCATCCGACGGGGGGTAGATAGCGGGACGCTGAATGTGCGGGCAATAGTAGGGGCTACCTGCCGAGATATTAACCAAACGAATGCCCAATTCGCTCAATAGTGAAAGAAAGCGCACCGTCTCGGAAAGATCCATGTCGACGGGATTGTCTTGTTGAAGACCAAATCCCCATCTGTAAGGTAGCAGTGACTCGTACGATTCGGGAATTCCAGGGCCGAGTTTTCCTGGAGTAGATCGAGCCGGGTCCGGTGTATGCGGCACGGTGTCGAACGCGGAAAGCCGCACGGCAATTTCGAGACCTGGGGCCACAGCGCGAATACCTTCAACAGTTTCGCGGAGAAACCGCGTGCGGTTTTCGAAACTGCCTCCATAGTCACCTTCACGCGTATGCGCGCTCAGGAACTCGTGGCCCAGGTAACCATGACAGTGCTTCACGTCAACGAAATCGAAGCCAAGTTCCTGAGTCGCGCGCGCGGCATTCACAAAATCGTCGATAATCTGCCTTATGTCGCTGTCCGATAAGACGGGGTAGGTCTCGTCCACGCCGACACGACGATCGAGGAAAGGGTGATGATAGAGAATGCGCGGCTCTGCCACGGTCTTCTGGTTGGGGCGCGAATAGCGGCCCGAGTGGGTCAGTTGGAGCCCCACCAGGAGATCATCGGTTGAGCCGGTTGTTTTCCTGTGTTCTTCAAGCAGGATCTCTCGCAGCCTCGCCAGTGATTCGCGAGTATTGTCATTCAGAAGAAGTTGATTGGGGTTGGCGCGCCCATCATGACGAACCGCCACAGCTTCACCACCCCAGATCAGCTTTGCGCCGCTCTTCCCGAAGTAGGTCCAGCGATGGATTGTTCGTTCGGTTGGCTTTCCGTCTTCGGTGCCGTCCCAACCCTCCATCGGATGTATGGTAAAGCGGTTACCGATTTCACGCGTGTGGAACTTCAATGGACGCGCGAGCGGTGAGTCGTCACCCGAGAACAGCTCCGGGTCACAGGGGATGGTGAGTTGCTCCTGGCTCAGGTGCCGGCGAAAGGTCTCAACGTCACGGACACCGCCGAGATGGAGAAAAGGATGTTCAGTCATGTTTTTGCTACAAAAACTGTACGTTCAGAAGCCGGACGCTAGTCGTCGCCATCAATTTGGTGTTGAATTACAGGGTCCCTACTCTAACTCCGGTGGGCTCATATCTCAAAGCAAAATAGTACTGCCAGACGCTGGGAAAATGGCTCGCTGACTATTCTCAAAAGAGAAAGTTCAGGATCGAAATTAAACCGCTTAACATATACTGCTTGCAAAATCGCGTCAGTTGCAGTAGAAGCAAGTAAAAATTATATCGGCTGAGATAAGGTCTCTAGCCGCTCGGCGGGAAGGTTGGGCGCCGCCGGTGGGTTTTCCACTCGTCACCGTAACCGGTTAAATCCTCCTGAGCACAAAATCATCTACAGCACACAGCAGAAGAAGAAAACTTGTTAAGAAAAAAGACACTGGAAAAGCGGCAGCCTGCGAATGATCGCACTGCTCTTGCTGCACGCATTAAAGATGTCGCGCTCGAGGCAGGGGTATCGACTGCAACGGTTTCTCACGTGATCAATAAGACGAAACACGTGACCGATCGCACTCGCGAACGCGTACTCGGGGCGATCGAGCGGTGTAACTACTATCCCAATGCCCACGCACGCACGCTCGCTTCCGGGCGCAGCAAAATGATCGGCCTGCTGGTTTCGGATATCGCAAACCCCTTCTTTCCGGAACTGGTAAAGAGTTTTGAAACGGCGTCCTTCGATCGTGGCTATAACATTATTCTGCTGAACACCAATTATGACGCAAAACGCGCTGCGGATTATGTTCGACGCCTGATCGAACTCAAAGTGGCTGGAGTCGCGCTGATGACCTCCGAACTAGATCCCGCTTTGATCGACGAACTTGCACGGAAGCGTGTGAATGTAGTCTTTCACAACCTCGGCACAGTTGGACAGCACATGAGTAATATGCTCGTCGACTATCGAGTGGGAATCGAAGAGGCTGTGTATCACCTCGTTTCGTTGGGTCACCGGAAAATTGTTCATGTGTCTGGACCAGCCTGCTTCCGCTCGGCGGTGATCCGACGGGAGGCCTTTATCGAGTCCATGTTGCGTCACCTCCCTGAAGTCCCGGCTACCGTTTACGAGGGCGACTTTAAGTTCGAAGGAGGGCGCAGGGCGGCGAGCGAAATTCTGGCAGGCGGTGAAATGCCAACGGGAGTGGTAGTGGCAAACGACATGATGGCCTTTGGCGTCATTCAGGAGTTTCGTGCGGCCGGGCTGACGATCCCACGCGACGTGTCCATTGTCGGGTTTGATGACATTTCATTTGCCGCCCAGACCGATCCGCCGCTAACGACTGTGCACTCGCCACGGTTGGAGATTGGGCGAAGAGCGGTCGAGGCGCTGATGATGACCATCGAGAGACCAGGTCAACAGGGGGTGGAAGTCCGGATCCCGACCTATCTTGTCAAGCGAGGTTCAACGGCGCCGCCGCCAATGGGCGCTCGGTAAGCTTCCGCTAATCCCCCGGCAAGTTCTGCAAAGCGGCCATAAATACAGCGCTCCCTTTGAGGTTTTCAAATGAGGAAAGCTGTGCATAAAGCTTGGAAACAATAGATCTCCTGCGCAGCTCGAGTCGTGCGGAACTCATCGACAAAAGGAGGACTCATGAGTCAGCAACGCGAACAGCAATCGTTCCGGTACGTGAAGTACCTCTGGGAGGATGAGGTCGTTGAGCAACTGTCCGGTCTGGACCGTCTGGTCTATCGCTCTAACAAACTCGGAGAAGATTTGACACTAACTAACACCGGGGGTGGGAATACTTCTTCAAAGCTTTTGGAGAAGGATCCGCTCACAGGCGATGACGTCCAGGTGCTTTGGGTCAAAGGGTCGGGCGGCGATCTGCGCACGGCCAAACGCGACGGATTCGCCTCGCTCTATGTTGACAAAGTGCGGGCAATGAAGTCCCTGTATCTGGACCATCCGGATCGTGGGCCGAAGACCGAAATCGAAGACCGGATGTACCCTATGTACAGCCACTGCGTCTTTAACCTGAATCCGCGCGCCTGCTCTATCGATACGCCACTTCACACTTTGGTGCCCTACCAACACGTGGATCACCTTCACCCGAATGCGGTCATTGCCATCGCTGCTTCGGTGAATCAGGAAAGACTGTGTAAAGAGATTTACGCCGATGAATTGATCTACGTGCCCTGGCAGCGTCCCGGGTTCGACATCGGTCTGATCATTGAGAACCTCATCAAGCAGCACCCCAAAGCCAGAGGGGTGTTGCTCGGGCATCACGGCATGAGTTCGTGGGACAACGACGATAAGACGTGTTATGAAACAGCTCTGGAGATTATCGATCGCGCCGCCCGTTACATCGAGTCGCGTGATCGCGGCGACGAGACATTTGGCGGTCAGAAATACGAACCGCTTCCCGAGGACAAGCGGCAACGCATTCAGTCCGAGATCATACCGTGGCTTCGCGGCCAGGTTTCCGTCTTCAAGCGCTTCGTGGGAACAGTGCAGGACGACGAGCGGATGCTGCGCTTCGTTAACAGCAACGATGGACCTCGGCTGGCGGCGCTTGGCACTTCCTGCCCCGACCACTTTTTGCGAACGAAGATTAAACCGCTGTTTGCTGACTGGGATCCATCGAGCGGAGATGTAGAAAGACTGAAGAGAGCTCTGGCAGAAGGGCTGGTTCAGTACCGGAAGGACTACGAGGACTACTACAGTCGCTGTAAGCGTTCCGATTCGCCGGCGATGCGCGATCCGAACCCGACGGTGGTGCTAATTCCTGGTCTGGGAATGATTGCCTGGGGCAAGAACAAGAGTGAGTCTCGGGTCACTGGTGAGTTCTACAATTGCGCTGTGGAAGTAATGCGCGGCGCCGAAGCCATCGATCAGTATGAGGCGATGGATCAGCAGGAAGCATTTGACATCGAGTACTGGTTGCTCGAAGAGGCCAAGCTGCGACGGATGCCGCCGGAGAAAGAACTTGATCGCCAGATCGTAGTAATCATCGGGGCGGGAGCCGGCATTGGAAAGGCCACGGCCCACCGGCTGGTTAAGGAAGGCGCGCACATCGTATGCGTCGACCTTGATGAGGCGGCAGCTAAAAAGACTGCTCAGGAGATAGTCGATAAGTACGGGCCGGGCATTGGGGTCGCTGGAACAGGCATTAGCAATTGCGGACCGGCGATTGGGCTCTCGTGCGATATCACCAACCGCGAAAGCGTTGCCACGATGTTCGCAGATGTAATGCTCGCATACGGAGGATTGGACGGCGTTGTTGTTACGGCCGGTGTCTTTGTTCCTCCTGACAAGACGGGCCGCGTAGAGGACCGCCACTGGGCCCTAACGTTTGGGATTAACGTGACCGGTGCCTACATCGTCGCCGACGAAGCCTACAAGATCTTCGAAAAGCAGGGGTTGCCGGGCAACATTGTTCTTACTACCAGCGCGAATGCGGTAGTCGCAAAGAAGGGAAGTCTTGCGTACGACACGAGCAAGGCTGCGGCCAATCATCTTGTCCGTGAGTTGGCCATTGAGATGGCGCCGCTTGTCCGGGTCAACGCCGTGGCGCCCGCGACCGTTGTCAAGGGGAGCACAATGTTCCCGCGCGATCGCGTCATCGCTTCGCTTACGAAGTACAACATACCATTCACGGATGACGAAGAGACGGAAGCCCTTCGCGACAAATTGGCGCAGTTCTATGCCAGACGCTCGCTTACGCAAACGCCAATCGAGCCCGAAGATCAGGCCGAGGGAATCTTTCTCTTCTTATCGCAGCGCTTATCGAAAACGACGGGCCATGTGGTTCCAGTTGATGGCGGTTTGCAAGACGGCTTCATGAGGTAATGGCCATGACAACCCGATTCGAAATTAGCGACGACTTTATCGCGCAGGAGAATGAAAAAGGAAAGGCCTGGCTTGAAGAGGATTACGAAGAGTTGGGCAAACGCCTGCGCCGCCGGGGACTTTTCATCGAAGACCTGACGGAGAGGGCACGGACTTTTCGAGTGGCTGTCCCTTCGTGGGGAGTGGGGATTGGTGGGACTCGGTTTGCGCGCTTTCCAGGTCAGGGCGAGCCGCGCAACATTCACGAAAAGCTCGAGGACTGTGGCACGATTTTCAAGCTCGTGCGAACCACACCTGGCGTATCCCTGCACATCCCCTGGGACAAACCTGAGGACCACGCCGAGTTGCTGAAGTTCGCGAGTGACCGGGGCTTGCACTTCGATGCTATGAACTCGAATACGTTTCAGGACCAATCTGGTCAGCCACTGTCATACAAGTTCGGCAGTCTGACCCATCCCGATCCGGCAGTAAGGCGGCAAGCTGTCGAACACAACCTCGAGTGCATCGCGTTGGGCCAGCAACTGGGCTCGAAGGCTCACACGGTTTGGATTGGTGATGGCGGAAACTTTCCCGGGCAGCAGAACTTTCGACGGGCGCTCAAGCGCTACCTCGGGAGCATGCAGGAGATATACGACGGCCTGCCTGACGATTGGCGTCTTTTCATCGAGCATAAGTTTTACGAGCCAGCGTTCTATTCAACGGTAATCAACGACTGGGGCGTCAGTTATCACTGCGCCCGTGAGCTTGGGCCAAAAGCGTTCTGTCTTGTAGATCTCGGTCACCACGCTCCTAATGTAAACATCGAGATGATCGTGGCCCGGTTGATCCAGTTCGGCAAGCTGGCAGGCTTCCATTTCAACGACAGCAAGTATGGCGACGATGATCTGGATGCGGGGTCGGTCAAACCCTTCCAGCTTTTCCTGATTTTCAATGAGCTCGTCGAGGCAGAAATAGAGAAGTTGGACAACTTCGATCCAGCTTACATGCTTGACCAGTCGCACAACGTCACCGATCCAATCGAGTCGTTGATGTCGAGTGCCAATGAACTGGTGCGCGCGTATGTTCAGGCGCATCTTGTAGACCGCGAAGCATTGACCGAGGCGCAGGAGAAAACGGATCCGTTGATGGCGCTCGGATGTCTGAAGCAGGCTTTCACGACGGACGTTTCGCCAATTCTGGCGATGGCGCGTCAACGCGAAGGAGGCGCGATTGATCCGGTGGCGGCCTATCGTGCCAGCAACTATCGCCGGCACAAGGCGGAAGAGCGGCCTGCGAAGAAAGGCGCCGCCGCCTCGGGGATAGTTTAAGCCTTGCGGCTTCGGGTCTTTGGCCTTAGGTCTTTGGTTTTTGGGCCCTTTGAATCTTTCGAGCCAGGGCTAGAAGAGAGTCCGACGCCTTAGGGAAGGACAAGCAACCGCGGCAGGGGTGCAACCAGTTCGTGTCTTGTTCGTGTGATTTCGTGGATGGGTTTTTAGTGCGGGATAAAAGCGCGATCCACGAAATCACACGAAGTAACACGAACAAGAGAAGAAGATAGAAAGGCTAGAAGAGAGTCCGCCGCGTTTTAGAAGAGAGTCCGACGCCTTAGGGAAGGACAAGCAACCGCCGCAGGGGTGCAACCAGTTCGTGTCTTGTTCGTGTGATTTCGTGGATGGTTTTTTGGTGCGGCAGAAAAGCGCGATCCACGAAATCACACGAAGTAACACGAACAAGAGAAGAAGATAGAAAGGCTAGAAGAGAGTCCGCCGCGTTTTAGAAGAGAGTCCGACGCCTTAGGGAAGGACAAGCAACCGCTGCAGGGGTGCAACCAGTTCGTGTCTTGTTCGTGTGATTTCGTGGATGGTTTTTTAGTGCGGCATAAAAGCGCGATCCACGAAATCACACGAAGTAACACGAACAAAGGAAGAAGATAGAAAAGACCGAGGTCCAAGAACGAAGGCCAAAGACCAAAGACCAAAGACCAAAACCCTGTCATTATTAATGTACCAATCCCTTTATATTGCGGTTGATCTTGGCGCCGGCAGTGGGCGTGTGTTCCTCGCGGGTTTCGCGCCAGGTGAATTGCTTTTGGAGGAGATCCGCAGGTTTAGCTATCCGCCGGCCCGAACTGATGGTCACCTGCGCTGGGATCTGCGTACGATCTTTGAAGAGATTAAGACCGGGTTGAAGGATGCCGGAATCCGGGCACGACAGTTGGGGCGGCCAATTCGGAGCATTGGCGTAGATAGTTGGGGCGTCGATTACGGTTTGGTTGATGCGGGCGGTGAACTCCTCGAGCAACCCGTTTGCTACCGCGACGAACGTACTGAAGGTTCGATGGAGAAGGTATTCGCGCGCATCCCTCGTGACGAAGTCTTCAAACGTACCGGCATTCAATTTCTGGTCTTCAACACCTTATTTCAACTCCATGCTCAGGTTGAAGCGGGAATTCCCAGGAACGCTACCCAATTGCTGCTGATCCCTGACTTGATCAATTTTTTTCTCACTGGTGGGGCGGTTACCGAATATACCAATGCTACGACGACGCAGTTGGTCGATGCGCGGACGAGAACCTGGGATCGTGAATTGATAGCGCGGCTCGGTTTGCCAGGTGAGCTATTTGCTGAAATCGTTCCTGTGGGCTCAGTCCTCGGCCCACTGAAGCCGCCGCTTGCCGCCGCCCTCGATCTGAAGGGAATCACAGTCGTGGCGCCCGCGACTCACGATACCGGCAGCGCTGTGGCTGGGGCCCCGCTTGAGGATGGTTGGGCCTATATCTCGTCCGGCACGTGGTCCCTCGTGGGAGTTGAGCGCCCCGAGGTGTTGATTGATCCGGAGGTAGCGCGGCACAACTTTACGAATGAAGGGGGCGCCTTCGGCACAATCCGTTTTCTGAAGAATGTGATGGGCTTGTGGATTATCGAGTCATGTCGCAGGGAGTGGCGTAACCAGGATCTTGATGTCCAGTACGATAGACTATTGAGCCAAATCGAGACAATCGAGGATTCGCCGGCATTGATCTTCCCTGACGAGCCGCGCTTTCTGAATCCGCCCAGCATGGTTGCGGCGGTGACGGAGCAGCTTACCGCAGCCGGCTGGCATGGACCGATGGAACCCCCGGAAATCACGAAGGCGATTCTGGATTCGCTTGCTCTGCGGTATGCGTCAGTAGTTCGAACTATCGAGGAGTTGACAGGACAGTCAATCGGCGGCATTCAGATTGTCGGTGGCGGCAGTCGCAATACCTATCTGAATCAGGCCACCGCAAACGCAACAGGGCTTACCGTGCTTGCGGGACCGATCGAAGCTACTGTGATCGGCAATGCGTTGGCCCAGGCGATTGCCGCCGGGCGCTTCGCTTCGCTGGCGGAAGGCCGGCAGCACGTACGGGCGAACATTAGACCGGCGAGATTCGAGCCGCGCCCTTCTTCGAAGTGGGAGGCCGCTGCGCAGCGCTACGAAACTGTGGCCCGGGCGTCCCGTCCGTGACCTAACACCCAGGCCGACGAAAGATGATCATAACTTTCCAGCAGCATGTGCTTCAGGAGCAAAAGCGCTTTCCCGGCGCGACCACCGAATTCTCATGGCTGGTGTCAGGTATCACTCTGGCCACCAAGATGATTCAGGCGCAAGTTCGGCGCGCAAGTCTTGCCGGCATCCTGGGCACCTACGGCGAAGTAAACGTTCAGGGCGAGGTCCAGCAGAAGCTTGATGTCTATGCGAACGAGGCGTTGATTCACTGTCTGAGTCTTCGTGAAAGCATCGGGATCATCGCCTCAGAAGAGAACGAGAAGCCGATTACCGTGGGCCACAATTCGCCGAACGCCAAGTACGCGATCGTGTTTGATCCCCTTGATGGTTCGTCAAATATCGATGTTGCTGTCAGCGTGGGTACCACCTTTTCGATCTTCCACCGCCCGGATGATGAACGAGCCGCCGATCCCCTGCAATGGGTGCTTCAACCCGGCAGCAAGCAGGTTGCCGCGGGTTATGTCGTATATGGTTCTTCGACGGTTCTGGTCTATAGCGCCGGCAATGGTGTTCACGGTTTCACTTTGGATCCTGGTATCGGTGCATACATTCTCACACATGAAAACATGCGTATGCCGGGTCAGGGTCAGTACTACTCCATCAACGAAGCGTACATCGATGACTTTCCTGAATATTACGTCGACTATGTTAATAGGTTGCGGTCCGGAAAGTTGGGTCGACGCTACTCGCTTAGATATATCGGCTCGATGGTTGCCGACTTTCACCGAACCCTCCTGCGGGGCGGCGTATTTATTTATCCCCAGACACACGACTATCCGAACGGCAAACTGCGACTCTTGTACGAAGCAAACCCTGTAGCTTACATCGCCAAACAGGCGGGTGGTTCGGCAAGTGACGGTAGGCAACCGATACTCGATGTGCAGCCAGATGACCTGCACCAGCGCACTCCGCTCATCGTCGGAAGTAAGGCAGAGATGGACGAGTTTGAGCAGTGCGTGCAGCAAGGGTGGAGAATGTAACTACAGGTGCGAGTATCCCTATTCATCACTTGTCTTGTAGACCAGTTATGGCCTTCGATTGGCACGGGTACGGTCGAGGTGTTGCGCCGCGCGGGCTGCGAGGTTGTTTTCGACGAGCGACAAACCTGCTGTGGGCAACCGGCTTACAATACGGGTTACCGGACTGAAGCCCGAGTGCTGGCCAAGCGTTTTATCGAGGTATTTGAGGATACGAGCCCCGACGCAGTCGTCAGCCCTTCCGGATCGTGTACAGCAATGGTCCATCACTTCCACCAATTGTTTCCGGATGAGGAAGATTGGCGAAGACGCGCCGAGACCCTTGCAGACCGCACGCACGAACTGGGCGCCTTCCTGGTTAACGTGCTGGGAATCGACGATGTAGGCGCAAGTTTCCGAGGACGCATTACCTGGCACGATGCCTGTCATGCGTTACGTGACTTGAACGTCTATGATGAGCCGCGGCGTTTAATCAGTAATGTACGAAACGCAGAGTTTGTCGAACTTGCGAATGCAGATTCCTGTTGCGGCTTTGGGGGTACATTCTCTGTGAAGTATCCGGAAATCTCGGTGGCGATTCTTGATAACAAAATTGAAGCGATCGAGAAAGCCGGCGTCAGAGCCGTCGTCTCGGGAGATGCCAGTTGCTTGATGCAGATAGGTGGTAGGTTGACGCGCCGGGAATCAAAAGTGCGGGCTTTGCATCTGGCCGAACTGCTGGCCGCTCGCGAACCTTAAGCAATGAATCATTTAAGCGCAGAGACATTCGATCAGAATGCGCGGGAGGCCCTTCTGGATCCTCAGTTGCGCGGCGCCCTGCGGAACCTCGCCAGCGTGTTCGGGGAACGGCGTAAGGTCGCAGTCACAACTGTGCCGGATTGGGAGGGTTTACGCGAGCGCGCGCGCGTAATCAAAGATGAAACCCTTGCACACCTGGACCAATACCTCGAGACCTTTGCCGATAACGCTGCGCAGGCCGGAGCGCAGATTCATTGGGCCCGCGATGCCGCGGAAGCGTGCGGCATCGTGTCGGAACTATTGCGCGAGCGCAACGCGACACGCGTGGTTAAATCTAAAAGCATGGCGACCGAGGAGATCCATTTGAACGAGGCGCTCGAGGCTGCCGGATTGTTTCCGGTGGAGACTGACCTGGGGGAATGGATCATTCAATTGGCGCACGAAACTCCTTCACATATCGTTGTTCCGGCCATTCATAAATCTAAGCGACAGATCGCCGAGTTGTTCGCGGAAAAGCTTGGCATCGAACTAAGCGACGACGTTGCGGTCCTCACAAGTGCTGCGCGACGCATCCTCCGGCAGCGCTTTGCGGAAGCGGAGGTTGGCATCAGCGGAGTGAATTTTGGCGTGGCCGAGACCGGCACGATCCTGATTCTCGAGAACGAAGGCAACGTCCGTCTAACGACCAGTCTGCCAAAGGTGCACATCGCGGTGATGGGAATCGAGAAGATCATTCCGCGCCTGATCGATCTAGACGTTTTTCTCAAACTACTTCCACGTTCGGGCACGGGTCAGCGGTTGACCGCATACCAGTCTCTGATTACCGGAACCAAAAGAAGATCGGATGAGGAGGGCCCGGAAGAGGTCCATATCATTCTGATGGACAACGGCCGATCACGAATGCTCGCGCATCCCATTACCCGGCAATCTCTGGCGTGCATCAGGTGCGGCGCCTGCTTGAACGCATGCCCGGTTTATCAACAGGTGGGGGGACACGCCTATGGATCCGTGTACCCCGGTCCAATCGGCGCCGTTATTACGCCGCAATTGATCGGCCTCAGTAAAACCGCGCAGTTACCCTACGCGTCGAGTTTGTGCGGCGCCTGTCGAGAAGTTTGTCCTGTCAAGATCGACATTCCTGAACTACTGCTGCACCTGCGCGCTGAAGTAGTGGAAGGGGCTGCGAGCGGAACGGTCGAGCCGGTTACGAGAAAACCGCTCGAACGTCTGATCTTTCGCAGCTACGCTTTTGCCTGGTCCCGCCCGAGGTTATATGAATGGGGTGGGAGGGTGATGAGAGTCTTGCAACGACCGGCGATGAGGGACGGCCGCATCGGCAAAGTGGGTGGTTTTCTATCAGCCCTCGTGCCGCCACTCGGCGCCTGGACGGCCTGGCGTGATGCACGTCCATTGGCCCATCGGTCTTTCCGCGAACAGTGGCGCGACCAGCAGAAGGATCATTGATTACGCTGAGTGATTCAAAGTGATTAAGAGTGCCAACGAGGACGTTAGGGGAGAGATGCTGGCTTCGATCCGCCGGGAACTTGCGGCCAGCAAGCCGCATGACATTATTCGTAACCAACACGCAGGACATCAAACTACGCGCATTCAGCCAGCGGTTTCGACAACGGACGGAGATGAAGCAACAATCCCGGTAATCGAGCGGTTCGCAGAAGCACTAACGGCTGTTGCCGGGCATTGCGCCGTCGTGGCTGATGAAGTCCAGGCTGCGGAAGTCTTAAGGCACATTATTGAGAGAACCAAAGCAGTTAGGATTGCGCTATCGGATTCAATCCTGGTTCAGCGGGTGGTCGAAAAGCTGGATAGGAATCTTGAGCTTCTCGCCAACCCATCGGCTGCTGAACTCTTCGATTGCGACATCGGTATCACTAGCGCGCAGTGGGCAGTGGCTGAGACGGGTACCCTTGTCCTGGAGTCGGAGCGTGAGCGGCACCGTCTGGTTTCACTTGTGCCGGCTGTACACATTGCCCTCATCGAGGCCACGAGTATCCGCCACACGCTGGAGGAAGTGCTGGAAGGGATTAATGAAAGCGGCCGGGAAGGTCTGAGCCGCACAGTGACATTCATTACGGGACCGTCGCGGACCTCTGACATCGAGCTCACACTTGCGATTGGGGTTCACGGGCCCGCCGAGTTGTACGTGATCATCGTCGAGGGACCAGACAATGGATGACATCCTGCTGCGCGCCATGGATGTGACTAAGGCTTATGCCGGCGTTCAGGCCCTGAAGGGTGCTTCAATCGAGTTGTGGGCTGGTGAAGTTCATGCGTTGATCGGTGAAAACGGCGCCGGCAAGTCGACTCTCATCAAGATCATCACCGGTGCAGTTCAACCCGATGATGGCGAAATCAGTTTTAACGGAAAGATCATCACGCACAATTCACCGCGAATTGCGAAGGAACTTGGCATAGCTGCCATATACCAGCAGCCCGCTCTTTTTCCAGAATTGTCGGTTGCTGAGAACATAGCGATTGGCCTGGAACAAGCGGGTCTGTCCACCCGCATCGACTGGCGCGAACGTCGGCGTCGAGCGGAGGAGTTGCTGGGCCGGGTTGGGGCTCGTATTGATCCCGAGACTGAAGCCGGCGAACTCACTATGCCGCAGCAGCAGTTGGTGGAGATCGCGCGCGCCCTGGGAGCCAATGCTCGAGTATTAATCCTGGACGAGCCGACTGCGTCCCTTTCAGAAGAAGATACGCAAAACCTTTTCGACGTTATCCGGCAGTTGCGGGGGCAGGGTGTAGGGATGATCTATATCTCGCATCGCCTGGAAGAGTTACCCGCAATTGCGAATCGAGTGACTGTCCTGCGCGACGGCCGCACTATCGACACGCAGGTGATGTCAAAAGTAGACCGCCACCAACTCATTCAACTGATGGTAGGCCGTGAATTGTCTGCCGTCTTTCCAAAACGTGAAGTTGCGCTTGGCGATGTTGTGCTCGAGTTGCGCGGTCTTGGCTGTGAAGAGTCGGGAATAAGCAACGTTAACCTTTCGCTGCGAGCCGGCGAAATAGTTGGATTGGCAGGATTGGTTGGCGCTGGGCGCACGGAGTTGGGCCGGACGATATTCGGTTTAACCCCGCCTGACGCTGGCGAGATTGCTCTCCGGGGCAAGCCCGTTAATATTCGTAGTCCGGCGCAGGCGATTAAGAACGGCATCGCCTATCTACCGGAAGACCGCCGGCGGCATGGCGTAATCCTGGATATGCAGATCGGCGCAAACATTACGCTGGCGTCGCTAGATCGAATCTCTCGTTTGGGAGTAATGAATTTCAAACGCGAGAAAGAGATCGCCGCAGAGTATACGCGGCGGCTTGGTGTCAAAACGCCGGCGATCTATGTCCCGGTGGCCACTCTCTCAGGCGGGAACCAACAGAAAGTCGCCCTGAGCCGCTGGCTTGTGACAAGGCCGTCGGTATTGATTCTGGACGAGCCCACGCAGGGTATCGACGTTGGGGCCAAGTCGGAAATTCATGCGCTGATGACCGACCTTGCCGCAGAGGGTGTAGCTATTCTGATGATCTCCTCGGAGTTACCGGAAATTCTCGGGATGAGTGATCGCGTGGCTGTGATGTATGGCGGCACAATTGTCGAGATTTTGGACCGTGCTTCTGCAAACCAGCAGAAGATTCTGGCGCTTGCTCTGGGCCATCACATGAGCGAGACCCCGTCGCCGCCGCAAACAGTTGGATCATAGATGAAACTCGGTCGTTACAAACGTGAATTGGCGGCGGCGGTTGCGTACGCAGTGTTGCTCGGGATAGTCGCGATTACTGCGCCCGCGTTCTTCAGCACCGGCAACCTCCGCGACCTGGCAGTGAACAACGCGCCCGTGCTGCTTGTCGCCATTGGCATGACCCTGGTAATCCTGGTGGGCCAGATTGATATTTCCGTCGGCTCGCAGTTCGCCGTCTGTAGTGTCGTAGCAGGATGGCTGGCAAAGGAAGGCGTGCCGGTACTCCTGTTGTTACCTTCGGTGGTGCTCGTGGGTGCGGCGATGGGTTCGCTGAATGGAGTCCTTGTTGGCTATCTCAAGTTGCCATCGATCATTGTTACGCTGGCGATGCTGGTAGCGTGGCGTGACGCCCTGCGCTGGGTGACAGAAGGCGCGTGGGTTCAAAACCTGCCACCGGACTTTCAATGGTTTGGCCTTGGGCAGACTTCTGCGCAATGGCTCATCGTTGGCGTTGCTTTGGCTACACTCTTCGGCTTTAGCTGGATGCTCCGTAATCTTGGCGCCGGCCGTGCCGTTTATGCGGTCGGGTCAGATGCCGAAGCTGCACGGCTAGCCGGCATCGAACCATCCCGCGTCGTCTTTGGCGTTTTTGTCTTGACGGGGGCATTAGTTGGGCTGGCGGCATTGCTGAATGCCGTCCGTTTTTCCGCAGTGCCAAGCAATATGGGATTGGGCTTTGAATTGAAGGCTGTTGCTGCGGTTGTTGTGGGAGGCGCCGCGATAACCGGGGGACGAGGCACCCTGATTGGAACGCTTATTGGCGCCGCGTTGCTGGGTACAATCGGAACTGCACTTACGTTTGTGGGTATCAATCCATTCTGGGAGCGAGCCATTCAGGGAGCAATCATTCTTGCGGCCCTAGTGTCAGACAATGTGCTGGGGCGGTTGGAGAGTCATGTCAGAATCAGTCCATTACGTTCCAGCGTCCGTTAAGACTGAAGCGCCCTGGCGCGAGCGGCTGTTCCCGAATAATGAGTGGGTGCTGCTGTTCGTCATTCTTCTCGAGTGCGGGATCTTCAGCCTGACCGGGAACAACTTTCTTACCACGGCCAACGGTTTTGAGGTGACTCGTCTGAGTGTCGAAGTCGGGCTGCTGGCTTTGGCACTGACCCCGATCATAATCACCGGGGGCATCGACCTTTCGGTCGGCTCGATGATGGGATTATCGGCTGTGGTGCTTGGAGGCTTATGGCAGGATTTGGGCCTGTCGATGCCCGTGGCCGCGGCGCTCACGTTATTGATTGGTGCAGCCGGTGGCGGTCTCAATGCGGTGATGATCACGCGGCTGAACTTTCCTCCGCTAATCGTTACCCTCGGAACGTTCTCGCTCTTTCGGGGCATCGCCGAGGGTTTAACGCGCGGCATCGTGAACTATTCGGGATTCTCCCCGGAGTTTCTGTTTCTTGGCCAGGGCTATGTGGGCGGTGTGATACCCACGCAGTTGTTTATTCTGATTGTGGTAGCGGCGGCCTTTGCGTGGTGGCTGCATCGCACGAGCTACGGGCGCAGCCTGTATGCCATGGGCCACTCGGCGGAGGGGGCGCGGTACGCCGGGATTCCCGTAGCGCGCCGGCTGGCCTTCGTCTACGTGCTGTCGGGCCTTGCTGCAAGCCTGGCAGCAATCATCTATGTGGCCCATCTGGGTCAAGCAAAGTCGGATGCCGGTACCGGCTTTGAGTTGATGGCGATCACGGCGGTTGTGCTCGGCGGCGCCTCAATTTTTGGGGGGCGGGGCACAGTGCTGGGAACAATGCTGGGACTGTTTGCGATCGTCATTCTGCAAAATGGCCTCAGGCTTAGCGGACAGCCGGCAGAACTGGCAGGTATTCTTACGGGCGTCCTGCTGGTCGGGACCATTCTCGTTGATCGGCTTTCGTCGCGTGCGCGAGAGCAACCCCACGGACAAAGGATTGCGGAGGAATTCGAAGTGAGAAACTCGCAGGTAGCTATCTTAAGCGCCGTTATTTTGGGCGGCGCACTGATCGTCGCAGGCAGCAACTGGTTGCTCATGCGTTCAGTCTGGCAGGAGTTAAGCGTTCCGGCTGATACAGCCACTGGCCCGGCGGCCGGTGGAGAAGGAATCGTCGTGGCGCTGATGCCTAAAGCCAAAGGTGACCCCTATTTCATAAGCTGCCGGCAGGGCGCCGAGGAAGCGGCTAAAGAGCTCGGCGTTGAACTGCTGTGGGATGGGCCCACCGATCTGGATCCTGCGAAACAGAACGAAGTGGTCGAGGCGTGGATCACGCGGGGTGTCGATACGATCGCCGTCAGCGTCGAGAACCGTGTTGGGATCTCAACCGTGTTGCGCAAGGCGCGCGAGCGAGGCATAAACGTCATCACCTGGGATGCAGACGCAGAAGAAGATGCGCGTGACTACTTCATCAATCAGGCCACTCCTCAGGGAATCGGCTATACGTTGATGGACGAAGCGGCCAGGATTCTCGGCGGAAAAGGTGAGTTTGCAATCATCACGGCCTCCTTAAGCGCAGCCAACCAGAACGAGTGGATTAAACATATTCGAGCGCGTCTGTCTGAGCGATATCCGGAGATCAAGCTGGTGGCAATCCAGCCCAGCGACGGCGATCGAGATCGGGCGTTCTCAGAAACTCAGACGCTGCTTCGCGTCTACCCGAACGTAAGGGTGATCATGCCGATTGCTGCCCCGGCAGTTCCGGGAGCAGCCGAAGCCGTCAAACAGTCCGGCCGCACGGACGTAAAGGTTACCGGCCTCTCGCTTCCCAACATGTGCAAGCCATATGTGAAAGAAGGCGTGATCGAATCGATCGTGCTGTGGAACACGCTGGATCTCGGGTACCTGACTGTCTATGCATCACACGCCCTCGCGACCGGCTCGCTAAAGGAAGGAAACAAACAGTTGCAATCAGGTCGCCTGGGCGCTGTGGATGTGGTTGGAGACGAAGTGCGTCTGGGTGAGCCTTTCATCTTTAACAAAGACAACATTGATCGGTTCGATTTCTGAAACTTCAATGGCGGATACTTTGATCAGAAAAGTCTTCCTGATGACGCTTAAGCCCGGTCAGAAGGAGGAATATGCTCGCCGTCATAATCCCATCTGGCCAGAGTTGGCAGAGGTGTTGAAGAAGCACGGCGTTCACAACTACTCGATCTTTCTAGATAGAGAGACCGGCGGGCTGTTTGCCTACGCCGAGATCGAGTCCGAGGCTCAGTGGCGGGAGATAGCTGAAACCGAGGTATGTCGTCGTTGGTGGGCCTATATGAAAAGATCTGATGCTGACCAATCCTGATGATAGTCCGTCGGCAGTAGAGATTGATGAGGTGTTTCATTTGGATTGAGGCGTGGGACGTGGATTCCAGATTACGCAGCGCAGCTTAAGCCGAATCCCCCACACGGCAGTGGGGGGATGCGTTCAAATTCGGCCGAGAGAGAGGCTCGCACGTCTCATTCACCCCTACCTTTAAGCATGCGGGTATCTGGGTTAAGAAAGAGCCGTTGTTAGGTCAAAGCTGAAACTCCCTAAGCTGAAGCATAAGGGTATCAATCGATTTTTGACACACTCTCTGCCGTTTGGGGGATTTGTCATTAAGGATCAGATAGTTCTTTTGAGGCTGACTTCTTAGCCGCGACAACCAGGACTTTGCTCAAAAAATAAGAGGTCGTTTGCTTGCTATACAGATTACGGAGATTTTTTCTAATTGGGCTACTAATGCTAACGCTGCCGTTCGTTCTTGGGGCATCGCAAGGGAAGGATTCTTATCTCTTTGCTTACTTCAAGGGTAACGGGGAGACCGGCCTACATCTCGCCTACAGCACTGACGGATTTGTTTGGCGCTCTCTGAACAATGGCCAACCGATCCTCAAACCCTCCGTTGGTCGCGATAAATTGATGCGCGATCCCCATATCACTTTAGGGCCCGATGGTTTGTATCATATGGTCTGGACCTCTTCCTGGACCGAGCCTGTGATCGGCTACGCATCTTCAAAAGATCTCGTTAACTGGTCCGAGCAGCGCGGCATTACGCCAATGGCCCACGAACCTGCTGCCCGCAATGTCTGGGCGCCTGAAACATTTTATGACGGTGATAGCGGGCAGTTTCTTTTGTTTTGGGCGACAACTATACCGGGGCGCTTTCCCGAGACCGACAAGCTGGGTGACAACGGCTTAAATCACAGAATGTATCTGACGACAACAAAAGATTTCAGATCCTTTACTCCTACTCGAGTCTTCTACGACCAGGGGTTTAATGTCATAGATGCGACGATTGTTAAAGAGGGAAGACGCTACATAATGTTCCTCAAGGATGAAACCCGCCATCCCATCCCGCAAAAGAATATTCGCTATGCGGTTAGCGACCGTGCAACGGGTCCCTACGGACCGCCCTCGAATCCCATCACCGGCAACTATTGGGCGGAAGGCCCGTCTGCCATCAAGGTAGGTAAGCGCTTCATTGTTTATTTCGACAGATACCGTGATCGTCGTTACGGCGCTGTTGCGTCAACGGATTTTGAGCAATGGGAAGACATTTCGTCGAAAGTTGAGTTTCCGGAAGGCGCCCGTCACGGCACTGTCTTCCGTGTTTCGGCGGAGGTTTTGAGCGGGCTGCGCTCGGTAGAGACAACTAGGCAGCGGTTGGAGAACGGTCCGGAAGTACAGGGACGAGATTGTCCGGCCGGACAGTTGGGTTTTGGTTTTCGGCGGTGAAATTATCTGTTGTGAATCAAAAGGTAATTTCGCGGGAACTCGAAACAAAATGAGTTACAAATGCGGGGAGTTAATGTACAATGCGACCCGCCAAAACACTACAAAATATCCGATCAAAGTCCGTGTTTAGAATTTTGGATGGTTCTCCCGTTTTTTGGTTAAGGCAAGCCCTTAACCGCCCCCGACTGAATTTACAAAACTGAATAGGAATCGCCAATTCGTAAATTCCCCCACTAATGGCAGCGTATTTGCATAAAAAGGATTTTCCCGGGAATTTTTTATAATCACTAAGGTAACCGCTTTACTAATTTCTGGTTTTAGTGTAAAGAGTTCGAGCCCCCAGCGGTAAGCGGTTCAGTTCAATAGGTCTGTTGTGCAGTATTAGCTCGTTACCACCCGTACGGTGACCAGCCAACCCTAAACCGGGAACGGACGATGAAGACTCGGGAAGCCGGCGATCAGTCACGAGTATTCGTGACTAAACAGCGAGATCCGCACGGTCGCGCAAACTTCAAACGGAACGTCCTAAACCTTGAACTTTAGAGAAAGGTGACTCCTATGAGATCGATATCTGTTTTTGCGCTGCTTTTGGTCTGCGCTCTCGCGGTTGTCGGGCAAACTAACAAAGGCGCTATCAGCGGCACTGTCTTTGACGCCAATGGCGCGGCCGTGCCCGGAGCGACTGTGACAATCACAAACCTTGGCACCAATCAGGTGACCACGTCCACCACTTCGGACGCGGGGGCCTTTAGCATCACTTCGCTGGATCCCGTGAACTACAGCGTTACGGTCGAGGCCCCGGGCTTTAAGCGAGCCCTCGTCGAAAGAGTGAAAGTCGACACGGCAACTACAGCCAGCCTCAACGTCTTACTCGAAACTGGCTCGGTCGAAGAGCAGATCACCGTGACGGCTGACTCGCCTTTGCTCAATACCGAGGGTGGAACAACGACCTCGACCATTACGGAACGCCAGCTACAAGATATTCCACTCAATAATCGGAGTGTGCTTGACCTGGCTCTCACCGCTCCCAATGTTTCTGGGGATGCTGGCAGTGAAGACCCTGAAGTCACTTCAGGTCAACCAGTACCTGGTTTCAATCTGAGCTTGAACGGCGGGCGACCGGGCAGTACCGCGATCCTTGCGGACGGTGTTAACAACACCGGTGTCGGCATCGCCCGTGCGGTCGTAAGCTTTACCCCGGAAACAGTTCAGGAGTTTACCGTTCAAACGTCAGCCTATTCCGCTGAGTATGGCAATACGGCAGGCGGTGTGATCAACGCTACCACGAAGTCCGGCACAAACGATCTTCACGGCGTGGCGCTTTGGTATCACCGTAACCCCGTCACAAACGCTCAGCCCTATCGCATCGGCACCGGCCCGAGGAGCGCGAATAACCTGCGCTACAATCAGGTGTCAGCAACCGTTGGTGGACCAGTGGTTTTGCCGCGGTTTGGGGAAGGTACTCCACCTTTCTACAATGGGCGTGATCGCACCTTCTTCTTCTTTGCGTATGAGCCGCGCTGGCGTCAGGATTTTGTGACTACAACAACCTTGCTCCCTACCGCTGCTCAGCGCCTGGGTGATTTCCGAAATCTTGTTAAAACGAGCAGTGGTCTGTTGCCCGCGGCTGTAGCTGCCCAGTTCAATTTGGCATCGATCGGAAATGAACACATCTATCAACAGTTCACCCTCGTAAACGGTCGACTACAACCGATAGTACTGCTGGCTGGTAATCAATATTGCCAGTTCAATGATCCGCGGGCGATCATTGTTAACGGCCAACCGCAATGTACGCCTGCGATAAATGCTAACCCTATTCCCGGGTTGAATGTGATTCCCCAGGGCTTCCTTGATCCCACGGCACCAAACATCCTGGCGTTCATGCCGCCTCCAAGCAACAACTACTTTGTTGATGACGCCGGCCTGGTCAGGAACCATGTAATTAACCGTTTCGTTCGCCAGGATGAGACGCGGTACACCCTGCGCCTGGACCACCGAATCACTCAGAACAGCAACGTCAATTTCCGCTACACGGTTACTCCCGCTGTTGGCGTCAGAGGCTTCGGCAGCGATGTAAATGGCAATAACGCCGCTTACAGCGATGCCAAGCAGATGCTTTTGGCTTTTAACAACATCATTTCGGCAACCATTGTCAACGATCTGCGGCTGAACTATACGCGGGGCGTTTTCAGCGAGGATTTTTCACCCGAGTTCTCTATTCAGGGCGGGCGGAATCTGGCTAACGAACTGGGATTGCCCAGCTTAACCTCCGGAGGACTCCCCCTGTTTCAGATCAGCGCAAATGCCGAAACGAACGCCTTTGGTGACATCGGTTCATCTGGCTCTACAAACAACTTCAATGTCGAAGAACGTTTCAATATCAACGACATTCTGTATTTGAGTCGCGGCAACATGACATGGAAATTCGGGTTTGATGTAAGCTATGCCCGACTTAATGTCATACCATTCTTCGGAGCTTCAGGGGGTAGATGGGAATTTCGCTGGGTTAATACCAGCTTCAACCGGGCGGCCAATAATGCCAGCGGCGGGAGTAACCTTGCCAGTATGCTCCTGGGAGTGCCTAATGTGGTCCAGGTTAGGCCGTTGTTGCTCAATTACGACTACCGCTGGAAGAGTGGCGCGGCCTTTGTACAGAATGATTGGAAAGTACGGCCAAACCTGACTCTCAATCTCGGCTTACGGTACACGCTCCAATATCCACGCACCGAAAAAAATGACCTTCAGGGAGTTTTCCGTCCGGATCTCGCACAGTCTTTGACGCTGACTCAGGCGCAACGCCGTGCGACGGCAATTGGGCTAGGTCTTGTCGCGGCGAACTCGCCCGCAGATGTCGCGATTCCCGCGGTCGTACCAACAACGGTGCAACTGCCGCCATTCGCTTTCTCAGGTCGCGGTGGCCGCTCAAGATACCTTGTGCCGGTTGATTACTGGGGCTTTGAACCACGCTTCGGCTTTGCCTGGAGCCCGAAGGCTTTCGGTTGGTTCGAACGAAGAAGTGCCGTTATCCGCGGTGGTTTTGGTCTCTCTCACGCTCCTATAACCGGTAACAATCGCCTACCAAATCCTGACTTCGGCGCTTTCACGGGGGTCTCCACACTCGCGAACGGATCAACCGTGGGTGGCACTGCAGATCCCACCCGGCCCGTGCGCCTATCCGACAACCCGCCATTTATTGCGGGAGCACCTATTGATCAGGTTTTAGGCACTACGCCGGACGGACTGGTCTTCCTGAACAGCCTCGGTACGCCGGGTTTCTCGATCATCGAAGATGGAAGCGGGAAAGTTCCCTATAGCCAGAACTGGAACCTTTCACTCTCGTTTGAACCCTTTAAGAACACGGTCGTCGAGGTGGCTTATGTTGGCAATAAGGGGACGCACCTCTACATGCCGTTCGTAAACATCAATCCAAAGGACATCGGCTTCGTCGAGTTCCTGGAGGGAAGCAATCTTCCCGCAGAGAATACTTTTGCTGATCCACTCGGTCGAAGGAATCTGCTCGGTGCCACGATTGCGATACCGCGCAGTAGCGTTGTAAGTCCGTACTTTGGCTTTAACAACCTATTCCGGTTCTTCGATCCTTCGGCGAACAGCATTCGCCACGCAGGTTATGTCGATTTTCGTCGCCGTGTGGGACGGGGGTTAACCTTTACCGCTAACTACACTTACGGCAAGTCAATTGACGATGCCTCGGACTCAAGCCCGGATGTTAGAGTGCTCACATCACCCACTAGTCTTGGGCAGCAGGTATCTTACGGAGTACCGCGCAACCAGGATCGCGCTATCTCCACCTTTGACATCAAGCACAACGTCAGCTCGACGTTCATCTATGACTTGCCCGTGGGGCGCGGACGTTCTCTGCTCCGAGACGCCCCGGGCGTAGTAGATACCATCCTGGGCGGATGGACCATCTCTGGTCTCTTCCGCATGCAGGGAGGTCTGCCTTTCGTGCCGATCATCACAGATACAAACCGGTTGAGTGGCACGAATCGCGCAATCCGCTTAAATCTCGTACCTGGCGTGCCGATCAAGAACCCGCTGTATACGGACACCTGCACCATCGGCGCCACCTGCGAACCCTACATCAATCCAGCGGCCTTCATGCGACCGCCAAAAGGATCTCTGGGTAATGCACCGCGCACTCTGGATGTCCGGGCTCCAATGCAGGAGTACTTTGACCTGTCATTGCAGAAGAACTTCAAATTCCCATTTGCGGACAACGAAGGGAAGCGGCGAATTAACTTCAGGGTGGATTTCATTAACGCCTTCAATCACCCGAATTTCCGCTACGTGAATACCGGTAATACCCCTCCAGGTTTCGGGGGGTTGCCGAACGAAGCGCTGTTAACGCAAGCGGACGTCAACAACTGGTTGGCATTTAGCCCGGGGAGGACAGCCACGCTGGCGCAGGTAAACAATTTGATCATAAACAACCGCTTGCCGAGCGGGGCGATTCCTCTAGACTTCTTCAGCATCCCGCTGCCCCAGGGTTTTGCGACGAGGAATCCAAACTCGTTTGACATCACTACATTAGAAGGCCTGAAGCATTACCGCTTGCGGCAAGCTTACGATGCCAACTTTGGGACGCTCTTCGCTGTTAATAATCCGCGGTATATCCAGTTTGGCATCAGGATTTTCTTTTAACCAAACTGGTTCCGCACTTGCATCGGTGGCCTGGAAAAGGGCGGTCAGCTTTATGGCTCCCGCCCTTCTTTCCAATAACAGGACCTTAGCAATCCCATGACAAATCATTAGTTCCATTTAACTATCCAATCTTGATGGAGCGGGCTTTCAGACTGCCGATTAAGAGTAGAGCGACCAGCCGGCAATATGCTGCAGGCGTGCTGGCAATCGTTGCCTTCCTTTGCTCGGCTGCGGCCTCCAATGCTTCTTCGGACCTGGTTATCTGGTTTGATTCACCTGCGAAGGAGTTTACTCAGTCGCTGCCGCTCGGCAGTGGTAGGTTGGGAGCAATGATCTTCGGAGGTGTCGCACAAGAGCGAGTTATTCTCAATGAGAGTTCGCTCTGGTCCGGTTCGCCACAGAACGCTGACCGTTCTGATGCAGCAAAATATCTCCCGGAAATTCGCCGCCTGCTTCTCGAGGGTAAGAATGTCGAAGCGGAGAAGTTGGTGTACGCACATTTCACCTGTCGCGGTCCCGGCTCAGCCAGAGGAAGTGGAAAGGACGCGCAGTACGGTTCCTATCAAACGCTGGGTGAACTCAAGCTGGTCTTTCCGGACGGCGATTCTGAAGTCGCGAACTATAGACGCGAACTCAACCTGGCAGATGCGGTCGCGCGCGTCAGCTACCGGCAGGGCGGAATAACTTATCTGCGCGAAGCTTTTACCAGCGCTCCCGCGGAGGTCATCGTCATCCGGTTGACCGCCGACAAGCCTGGAAGCATCACATTTGAAGCTTCGCTTGATCGGCCCGAACGTTTCGAAGTAACGAAAGATGGAGCGAACGGCTTGCTGATGAGCGGGCAACTTAACAATGGCATTGACGGTAAGGGAATGAAGTACGTCACGCGCCTGCGCGTCCTCAATAGCGGTGGCGAGGCCGCGGCGGCAGACACAAGCATTCGTGTCAGCGGGGCGGATTCAGTGATGCTGCTGATCACGGCGGCCACCGACTATCAGGGTTTCGCCGGACGTCGAACTCCTGATCCTTTCGCGGCGGCCGCGAAAGACATGAAACAAGCGTTGGCCAAATCATACGACGCCTTATACGCCGAGCATCGCACCGATTTCCAGCGCTATTTCAATCGGATCATGCTTATCCTGGGCCCCCCGAACTCGAAAGCTGCAGCACTAACAACTCCGGCCCGTCTTAAAGCATTTGCGAATGGTGGAGCCGACCCTGGTCTGGCCACCCTCTACTTCAACTTTGGGCGATACTTATTGGTGTCTTCATCGCGACCGGGCGGATTGCCCGCTAATCTTCAGGGGATCTGGGCTGAAGGTGTTCAGGCTCCATGGAATGCGGACTGGCATCTCAACATTAATGTTCAGATGAATTACTGGCCGGCGGAGGTCACCAACCTCTCCGAGCTTCATGAGCCGCTCTTCTCGTTGATTGCCTCATTACAGGAACCGGGCGCGCGAACTGCAAAGCTTTATTACAACGCGCGTGGCTGGGTCGCGCATGTCCTCGCTAATCCATGGGGTTTTACCGCGCCTGGCGAGGACGCTTCGTGGGGTTCAGCCGCAAGTGGTTCTGCGTGGCTGTGTCAGCATCTTTGGGAACACTATCAGTACACTCGCGACAAGAAGTTCCTCGAGTGGGCCTATCCGATAATGAAAGGCTCGGCACAGTTCTACTCAGACATGCTGATCGAAGAGCCGAAGAACAAATGGCTCGTGACGGCGCCGTCAAACTCTCCTGAAAATGGGTTCCGCCTTCCTGATGGTCGCGTGGCCCACGTTGCGTTGGGGCCAACAATTGACATGCAGTTGTTGCGTTATCTCTTCGATGTCTGCATCGAGTCTTCGCGCATCCTCAAAGTAGACGCCGAGTTTCGTGAGGAACTGATGGCTAAACGCGCCCGGCTCGCGCCGAACCGTATAGGATCTGATGGCCGGCTCATGGAGTGGCTCGAAGAGTACGTCGAACCTGAGCCGACCCACCGGCATGTCTCGCATCTTTGGGGATTGCATCCGGGTTCAGAGATCACTCCGGAGGAAACGCCGCAACTTGCTGAAGCCGCGCGTAAGACTCTAGAACGGCGCGGTGATATCTCGACCGGCTGGTCGCTTGCTCACAAGATCAACTTCTGGGCGCGACTAGTGGACGGTAATCGTGCCCATCGCCTGCTTTCACTGCTGCTCACTCCCGTGGGTCGTGGTGAAGTCGAAGGCATGCGCTTTTCAGGGGGCAGCTATGAGAATCTGTTCGATGCCCATCCACCGTTTCAAATCGATGGTAACTTTGGCGCCACTGCCGGAATTGCCGAGATGCTGATGCAGAGCCACAACGATGTAATTCGACTACTTCCGGCTTTGCCGGATGCCTGGCCAGAAGGTAGTGTCACGGGCTTACGAGCCCGTGGCGGTTTTGAGATTGATATTTCCTGGAACGCTGGAAAGCTGACCGGTGCTGAGGTGCGCTCTATACACGGCGGTCCAACGCAGGTCCGTCATCGTGAGAAAGTTCTGGAACTAAAAACTGAAGCCGGCAAGCGCTATCGAATTAACGAACGCTTGCTGGTCCAACAATAAAACCACGAGGTATGCCATGTCTGATTCAAATCAATTTTCCAGACGGGAGTTCGTTAAGGTTGCTGGTGGAGCTGCTGCGACAGCCACGCTTCTCGGAGTTAGCCCGAAACTGGTTTTTGGCTCGCCGCGACGGCGTTATGCGATCGTCGGCACTGGGGTGCGTTCGATCGGCATGTGGGGCAGGGATCTTGTAAAGCAGTATGCTGATGTACTGGAGTTTGTCGGCCTCAGTGACACCAATCCAAAGCGTGTTGCGGTGGCCCGGGAGATGATGGGCGTAAATTGTCCGACGTTCACCAACTTCGACGAGATGTGCGATGAGACCAAGCCTGATCTCCTCATGGTCACTACCGTGGACGCCTACCATGCGGAGTACATCACCAAGGCGCTGGATCGCGGTATCGATGTCGTTACTGAAAAGCCAATGGTTGTCGACTCGAAACAGTGTCAGGCAGTGCTCGACGCCGAGAAGCGCAACAAACGCAAGATCGTGGTTACCTTTAACTACCGCTACGCGCCAAAGCACCAGAAGATCAAGGAGATCCTGATGTCGGGGGAGATTGGACGCGTCCTTTCAGTCGAGTTCAGTTGGTTTCTCGATGTTTATCACGGAGCCGATTACTTCCGGCGATGGCATCGGCTCAACTCGATGGGTGGAAGTCTTTGGGTGCATAAGGCGACCCACCACTTCGACCTGATCAACTGGTGGCTTGATGCCGATCCAGTTGAAGTTTCTGCCGCTGCTAATCTCGACGTATACGGCAAGAAAGGACCGTTTCGACATTCACATTGCCGGCCGTGCCCGCACAAATCCAAGTGTCGCTTCTATTACGACATGACGAAGAATGCGAGCCAGATGAGACTCTATGCTGATTGTGAAGATGTCGACAACTACCATCGTGACGGCTGCGTCTTTCGTGAAGACGTCGATATCTACGACACGATGGGTGCGATCATAAAATACTCGAACGGCGCAACGATGAACTATTCGCTAAATGCGGCGCTGCCATATGAGGGGTATCGTCTCGCGTTCACTGGTGAGAAAGGCCGCCTGGACGTGCGCGATTACGAGCGCCAGCCCTGGCCAGTCGAGGAAGAGACAGAGATATATCTCACGAAGAGTTTTGGGAAGCGTGAAAAGATCGCGGTGCCTCATGGTGAAGGCGGTCATGGCGGCGGAGACAATCGGCTCCGCGAGTTGATCTTCCGGAACGTAACGGTACCCGACTACATGCGTTTGCCGGACTCACGCGCGGGAGCAATGTCGTGCCTTACGGGTATTGCAGCGCGCTCCAGTGTCGAGCAGAAGCGTCCGGTAAAGGTCGCTGATCTGATTCGGCTCTGAAACAGAGGATCAGGGGCGACGCCCTACAGACTGCGCCAGCGACTGCAGAAAACCATTTAAAATGGCTTGACTATAAGGGAGAATGAGAGGTGGGTGTGACTTTTCTCATTAACACCTAACTTCAGTTAGGTGATGCAGAAACGACCAAGAACCGGAGAACCGTTTCAACGGTTTACGACACGCGAGACGTCGTCGCTTTGTGACAACGAAGGAAACCGTTGACACGGTTCGGGAAAGCGCTGAAGGACCCGCCACCTAACTGAAGTTAGGTGTTAATGAGAGGGACTCGAGCGCTAGCAACAAGATGTCCAAACTCCAGGAGACTGAGGCTCCAATTTTCACGGGGCTTAGTTTGGGTTCGTTGCCAACTAAGAAGAAATGAACCCCCTTGCTAAGAAACAAGAATTTGCGGTCTTGTAACACGAAGACCGAGATCGGTAGACATGATCAAGAAGATCCTAATCGCTTTCTTTGTGGCTGGTCTCCTCACTCTGCTTTGGGCGCCTGAGTCGGGTGTCGAGGACGGCCAGAAGAACCCCTCCGTTACCGTGAACGCTGGTGCTTTCGATAGGCGGGACACTGTGGTTAGTTTTCCGCTGCCCGAAAATCTGCGGGCGCATTTTTACGGTTTGCGCGATAGCTCAGGCCGCAGTATTCCTCTCCAGATTGATGCCAGACGACGCGCGAGTTTCGTCCTGCCTGATTTAAAAGCTGGCGCAGCTGTCAGTTACCAACTCATGGAGGCGAAAGCGGCTGGGCCTCGGGGTGTGGAGCTGCGAAGCGAGGGCAAGAAACTCAGACTCGAGTCCTCGGGTCGAAAGGTGCTTGATTTTCAGATAGGAGGGGAGCTGCCGTCTCCTGATATCAAGCCTGTATTTCTGCGCGCGGGTTATATCCATCCAGTCTACGCACCATCAGGACGTATCGTTACTGACGACTATCCTTCCGACCATTTTCACCATCATGGGATTTGGGCCGCGTGGACCAGTACGGAGTTCGAGGGTCGCAAACCTGACTTTTGGAACATGGGAGACAGCACGGGCAAGGTTGAGTTCGTCGGCCTTGAAGACACCTGGGATGGCCCGGTCCACGGCGGGTTTCGGTCCAGACAGAGCTACATTGACCTCAGTGGCCCCGCTCCCAAAACTGCTTTGAACGAGACCTGGGAAGTCCGCGTGTATCGTGTCGGACAGGGTGAAAAGGCCTACTCGATGTTCGACCTGGTCTCAATCCAGGAGTGTGCCACGAACAGTCCGCTTGTCCTTCCTGAGTATCGCTATGGGGGCGTCGGATTTCGAGGTCATCGCGAATGGAAGGACAAGACCAAGGTGTGGTTTCTCACCAGTGAAGGCAAGGAGCGCATGGAAGGTCATGCGACACGCGCTCGCTGGTGTCACATCGGTGGTCTGGTAGAAGGGCAGCGGGTAGGGATTGCGATTTTGGACCATCCGCGCAATTTTCGGGCGCCACAGACGATGCGGATTCATCCAGATGATCCCTTCTTTAATTATGCGCCTTCGCAACTGGGAAGATTCGAGATTACGCCAGGCTTCCTTTACATATCGCGTTACCGCTATGTCGTTTCAGATGGACCACCGGACAAGGCTGAGATTGATCGCCTGTGGAATGACTATGCCGATCCCCCAAAGGTGATGATTAGCTTTAAATGAGAGTATCTCTCCGTGCCTGCGTGTCTGAGTGTCTCTGTGCTGAGGCGGAGACTACATAGTCACGGCGCGCTTGCGCCGCAACCAAATGAGCGGAGGAACAAGTACATTGCTCTAGCGAATCCCCCACACGGCAGTGTGGGGATTGTTCAAGTCCGGCCTACGGCAGGCTCACCCAGAATTAGGCTCTAAGCCTTTAGTCGCTTTGAAGCAAGGAGGCACACAGCTCAGGTTTGGAAAGGCAGACTTCAACGAATCCCCACACTGCCGTTTGGGGGATTGTCTCTGATTAAAACTTCAGTTAGGTGATCAGAGAGGGCCAGGGGATGGAAACCGTTGAAACGGTTCGCGGAAGCGATAGCGGACCTTGGCCACCTAACTGAAGTTAGGTGTTAATGAGACCTGGCATTGCGATCCGACTCCCTCTCAATAACACCTACCTTGAAGTTACCGCTTTGTAACCTGGACGATCTTAAGAAGCTTTCACATGCACAGCTTAATCAAACTCTGTCACACAGTTCTTGCACTGGTCGTTCTTAGCACTCTTCTCGCTCCTGATGTAGTTGCTCAGTTTGGGAGTCAGAAAGATCGTGAGCGGTACTTCCCACCCGCTCAGATGATGACCATCGGCGTCTACTACTACCCTGAAGCCTGGCCTCCTGACCAGTGGGAGCGCGACATCAGTAACATGAAACGCTTCGGCTTCGAATTCATTCACGTCGGCGAGTTCGCCTGGACTTTCATGGAGCCCGAGGAGGGTAAGTTCGACTTTGCCTGGCTCGATCGCGTCGTGGAGCTCTCCGGCAAGCACGGTCTGAAGGTGATCCTTTGCACTCCCACGCCAACGCCGCCTGTCTGGCTGGTAAAGAAGCATCCCGAAGTATTAGTGATCGATGACTACGGGCGACGCATGGAGCACGGAACGCGCCAACATGCCTCCTGGTCCAGCGATCTCTACCTGAAGTATGCCGAGAGGATCATCACTGAACTGGCAAAGCGCTACGGAAACAACAAGCACGTCTGGGGCTGGCAACTCGATAATGAGCTCAGCCACTACGGCAAGGCTTATGACTATTCGGATGCCAGCCAGCAGAAATTCCGGCAGTGGCTCCAACACAAGTACGGGAACATTTCTAACTTAAATCGCGACTGGGGAACGGCATTCTGGTCCCAGCGCTACCAGAACTTCGGGCAGATCCGGATTCCCAACTTGCGTGAATTCGTAGCCCAGTTCAATCCGCACGCGCTTCTGGATTTTCAACGTTGGTTCGCAGAGAACGCCGCCAACTACCTGCGTTTCCAAACCGAGGTGCTGAGGCGACACATCAAAGACCAGTGGATCACGCATAACTTCATGATATTGCATCGCGAGGTTTATCCGACTCTTTCACGTAAAGACTTTGAGGTGATGACCTGGACCGTGTATCCGGTCCATGGCCGCTTACACGAAGGCCCGCTTGGGTTCCGGATCGGGAGCGCCGATGGTATGGCGTTCATGCACGATTACATGAGAACGCTCAACCCAGCCCAGGGCATCATGGAGTTGCAACCGGGTCAGGTCAATTGGGGAGAGGTAAATCCGCAACCACTTCCGGGTGCTGTGCGGTTGTGGATTCTGAGAGCGTTTTCCGGTGGCGCAAGTCTGATCTGCACGTATCGGTATCGCCAACCACTGTTTGGCGCCGAAATGTATCACAAAGGAATCGTTGAGCCGGACGGCGTCACTCTATCGCCGGGTGGTCAGGAGTTTGTGCAAGCGATCAATGAAATGCAGAAACTGCGAGCATCCCGATCGTCTAACCCAAATGAGCCACGAGAGCACGCAGCCAGGCGTGCGGGACTTCTCTATCACTTTGACAATCGCTGGGACCTGGACAATCACACTCAGAACAGTCGCTGGGAAACCATGGGCCATGTGCTGAAGTATCACAAAGCGCTTAAGGCTTTGGGGAGCCCTGTAGACGTAATCGACGAATCCGAAGACTTCGGCCGTTATCCTTTCCTCATCGTTCCGGCGTATCAGTTAGCCGATCAGAAACTGGCCGATCGGTGGACCAAATACGCGCAGGATGGTGGCCATCTTGTCCTGAGCTTGCGCACGGCCCAGAAAGATCGCCGTGGCCACTTATGGGAAGGGCCATGGGCCAAACCGATCGTCGAACTGATCGGCGCAGCCATTCCTGCTTATGACGTTCTTCCCCGCACGATTAACGGCACTGTTGAAGCAGGAGAAAAGCAATATGAGTGGGGCGTTTGGGGAGAAACTCTCGAGCCGAGATCCGGCACGAATCCGCTGGCTACGTATGCGGACCACTATTACAAGGGAAGAGCCGCTGCCGTCACTCGAAGATTGGGTCGCGGAACGGTGACTTACATCGGCGTCGAGTCGCTAAGCGGGGAGTTGGAAAGAGACCTGCTTCGTGGCGTCTTTCAACGTGCTGGCGTCGCGGTCCGTGATCTGCCGAACGGCTTTCACGTCGAGTGGCGAGATGGATTCTGGATCGCGACGAATTTTACAGAGCAGACCTTGCCGGCCCCGCTACCGGATGGCGCCCGCATACTGATTGGTGAGAGAAACGTTCCGCCGGCAGGGGTGACAATCTGGGTAGAGTAAGGGACGTCGATTAAGTCTAAAAAAGTTGTCGAACATGGAAGCGCTCTCTTGGTCTCTGTGTTCTCGTTGGCTCCGTGGTTCCTTTTGGTTCTAAGGAAACTCACCGCGAAGGCACGGAGGACACTGAGAACAGAAATTCTGCCACAATACTTGTTCAGAGATTACTAAAGATGAAATGTTCGGCGCTGGTACTCATTATCTTATGGGCCTGCACTCAATCTCTTGCGGGGGAGACAGTATCGCTAGCGGGCGAATGGCGATTTGCATTGGACCGCGCTGATCATGGGGTGAATGAGAGATGGTTTGATCGCAATCTTCAAGATCGGATCCGGTTACCCGGAGTGCTTCAATCTCAGGGTTATGGAGATGCGATCAGCACCGAAACGCCCTGGGTGCTTTCGCTTTACGATCGCTTCTGGTTTTTACGCGAAGATTACAAGCCATACGCCAAAACAGGGAATGTAAAGGTTCCTTTTCTTTCGCAGCCACCGCGGCACTATCTGGGCGCCGCCTGGTATCAACGTGACATCGAGATTCCGCGAGATTGGGATGGCCGTCGTGTCGTTCTCTTCATGGAGCGTCCTCGATGGGAATCCACGCTTTGGGTGAACGACCGCAAGATCGGCTCTGAGATGAGTCTGTCTGCGCCGCACGCTTACGACCTCGGCAGAATGTCGCCGGGAACTTATCGACTCACCGTTCGCGTCGACAGCCGCATGCTTATGCCCTATCGTCCGGACGCTCACAGTGTCTCGGATTCGCTTGCTAGTAGCTGGAACGGCATCGTCGGAAAGATCGAACTCAGCGCCACGACGCCTGTCTGGATAGAGGATGCGCAGGTTTTTCCTAACGTCGCTAAGCGATCCGTCTTGATCAAGGTTGAGGTCGGTAATGCTACGGACGAGGCAGGGAAGGGAAATCTGTCAGTCGGGAGTGTCAACATACCCGTTACGTGGGATGAAAGAGGGACCACTGCGGAGATCGAGGTTCCGCTCGGCAGCAATCCACAGCTTTGGGATGAATTCAATCCGGTCCTTCATCGACTCACTTTAAATTTGAAAGGCCAGCATGCGGATGATAGTCGGGCCCTGGTTTTTGGCTTGCGAGAGTTTGGCGCCGAAGGAAATGAGTTCGTCATCAATGGGCGCAAGACTCATCTGCGGGGAACGCATCATGGAGGTGATTTCCCTCTCACGGGTTACCCGCCGACAGACGTTGAATCGTGGAGGCGCATACTGCGCATCAGCAAAGAGTGGGGCCTGAATCATCTTCGTTTTCATTCATGGGCGCCGCCAAAAGCCGCCTTCGAAGCTGCCGACGAACTGGGTGTCTACCTCCAGCCCGAACCCGGAATGTGGAATGTAATCAGTCCCGGGACGGCGATGGAGAAGATGCTCTACGATGAGACAGAACGTTTGATCAAGGAGTTCGGCAATCACCCCTCATTCGTGCTCTTGTCAGCGAGCAACGAGCCAAAAGGCCACTGGAAAAAATCTCTGCCGAAATGGGCTGAGCACTTTCGAAACCTTGATGCTCGGCGGCTTTACACCACCGGAACCGGACAAACCGATCGCGAGATACCCGATCCGATGGAGGGAAACGACTATCTGATATTGCAGCGTCTTGGTCAGAAGATGTTGCGAGGCAACACTGCGTGGTTCGGACGTGATTACCGGCGTTCACTCGAAGGCATCGAGATCCCGATGGTATCGCATGAGTTGGGCCAGTGGGTCGCCTATCCAGATTACGACGTCATTAAGAAGTTCACCGGGTACATGCGCCCCAGCAACTACGAGATCTTTCGCGACTCGATGGCGGCCCGTGGCCTGTTGGCAAAGAACAGGGGGTTTGCGCTCGCTTCCGGACGGTTCCAGGTCGAGTGTTACAAGGAAGAGATCGAAGCGAATCTTCGCACTCCAGGTTTAGGCGGCTTTCAACTATTGGACATTCGCGATTACCTGGGTCAGGGAACTGCGCTGGTCGGTGTCATCGATGCCTTCTGGGAACCCAAAGGCTACGTTACGCCCGAGGAATTTCGCCGCTTCAATAACACTACGGTTCCATTGGCCCGACTGTTCAAACGTGTGTTCACGACGGATGACCCGTTTGAGATTGAAGTAGAGGTGGCGCACTATGGTCCGAAACCACTGGAAGGTTCCATTCCAGTTTGGAAGATTGTCGACAGTGCCGGCAAGGTAGTTTCTAAAGGCACTTGGTCTGCCCGCACGATTCCGCTCGGGCGGAACCAGGATCTCGGCAAGGTTAGTGTCGATCTGTCGAAACTAATGGCGCCGGCGGCTTACAAACTCGTGGTGGGTTTCGAAGGAACTGAGTTTGAAAACGACTGGGACTTCTGGCTTTACCCGGCAACTGTAGCTGATGTTGGGACGAAGGACGTATATATAACCAGGTCATGGGTGGAGGCCGAAATAATACTGGCGGAAGGTCTGAAGGTACTTTTCATACCAGGAAATGCTGACCTTGACTGGACCAGTCCGCCTTTGGACCGCGTGCCAGTGTTCTGGAACCGTCTGATGGGCCCGGCGTGGGGTCGAATGCTGGGTACGTTTAACGATACAAAGCATCCTGCGCTGGCCGCGTTCCCTACGGAGAGTCACTTCGACTGGCAGTGGGCCGAAATTATCCCCAACGTGCGTGCGGTAAACCTCGATCGTCTTCCACGCCAACTCGAACCAATCGTCTGGGCTATTGATGACTGGAACCGGAATTACAAGCTGGGCTTGATCTTCGAAGGCAGAGTCGCAGCGGGAAGGCTGCTCGTGTCTGCTTTCGATCTGTCGGCGGAGACTGGCCCAGTCGCGCGGCAGTTACGGAAATCATTACTCGACTACATGGCTTCAGAGGACTTTGAGCCGCGCGTCGCTGTTTCTAAAGCGGACATGCGTGGGCTGTTTTTCGACACGCGCATCATGCAAAGAATGGGTGCCAAAGCGGCAGGAAAGGCGCAAGAAGCGAATCCCGCGTCTCTGGCTGTCGATGGCGATCCAAATACTTTCTGGCTTGTTGGTGACCCGAAGAACATCACAAAACATCCGCATGAGTTGACTATTAGCTTTCCGGCGGCGGCTCCTATCGCTGGACTGGTCCTGATGTCGCGGCAGAATCATCGGGAACACGAGGGCGATATTCGCGAATACGTGGTCCACTCCAGCGACGATGGTAGTAACTGGCGGGAGATAAAGCGTGGCGAGCTCCTCTCGACATTTGCCCCGCAGAAGTTGCGATTTACGGAAACGATCACCGCGCGCTATCTGAAGCTGACTGCCCTTTCGGGATTCGGTCCGGATACAACCGCCGCCTTGGCCGAACTGGCAGTCATTTACGCCGGACCACCGCTGAAAGATACCGGCACAGGTGCATTCGAGTATCAGCGTAGCCGGCCGGCAACACCCGACATCGATGAAGGGACGGATGGGGTTCAGCCAAGGCCTTCGCCCACGCCTCAACGTCGCCGCCGTCCTAATCGTTCTTAGGGTGGCGTGAACGTAGATACCATCTGGGGCTTTATAGCCGATGGAGCTTCAATTTCGACCTAACGCGACGGAGAAGACAGCAGACACCATCAGTTAAAGCCAGATGGTATCTCGGGTGGGGGCGGGCGCGTGTTAGGGAGAAACTGAAACTCCATCAGCTAAAGCCAGATGGTATCTCGGTGCGGACGAGCGCGTGTTAGGGAGAAACTGAAACACCATCAGCTAAAGCCAGATGGTATCTCGGTGCGGATGGGCGCGTGTTAGGGAGAAACTGAAACTCCATCAGCTAAAGCCAGATGGTATCTCGGTGCGGACGGGCGCCTGTTAGGGAGGAACTGAAACACTATCAGCTAAAGCCAGGCGACACAGTAAAAAACTTATGCTATCTAAACTAAGCGCACTCGGTGTCCTGCTCGGGGTAATTGTCCTTCAGTTATCTGCGTCCTGTTCTCCAATCAGCGCAAGCGAGGAACCGATTGTACTTTGGCCCAAAGGCGCGCCGGGCGCACTGGGCCAGGAACCCTCCGACATACCAACGCTCACGGCTTTCATTCCCACAGGAGAGAAGGTGACAGGCGCCGCCGTTATTGTCTGTCCGGGCGGTGGGTATGCGCGTCTCGCCGAACATGAAGGGCGACCCGTTGCCGAGTGGTTGAACTCCATTGGGGTTAGCGCTTTTGTTCTCAAGTATCGTCATGGTTCTCGTTACCCGCATCCCGCTCCGTTGCAAGATGCGGCGCGAGCGATAAGAACGGTCCGAGCCCGAGCCGCCGAATGGAATCTGGATCCAGATCGCATTGGAATTCTTGGTTTCTCGGCGGGAGGGCATCTCGCCTCGACCGCTGGCACTCACTTTGATTCGGGTAACTCAAAAGCAACAGATCCGATCGAACAGGTAAGTTCGAGACCAAGTCTTCTGATCCTAATCTATCCGGTGATCACCATGCGGGAACTCACGCACGCCGGGTCAAAGCGGAATCTGCTTGGGCCGGAGCCACCGGAAGAGCTAGTCGCCCTACTTTCAAACGACGAGCAGGTAACAAAGAAGACGCCGCCGACCTTCCTGGTCCATACCGTTACTGACGCCGGAGTTCCGGTCGAGAATAGCCTTCGGTTCGCAGCAGCCCTCCGAGAAACCGGCGTGGCGTTCGAACTACACATATATGAGCGGGGCCCTCACGGATTCGGTCTCGGCGGTAAGGATCCGATTCTCTCGACCTGGCCGCAGCGGCTGGCTGCCTGGCTGAGTCTGCACGGATTTGTAAAAGGGAGTTGAGAGTTGATGGTGAGTGGAGTTAGTCTGACTGCGAACGTAACCTTCGACTGAATCAGATGAAAGAACAGACGCTCCTTCATTACCGCATCCTTGGCAAAATCGGCGAAGGCGGGCAGGGAACTGTCTACAAGGCCCTCGATACCAAACTCGGGCGCAATGTCGTACTTAAGATTCTGCCGCCAGAATTGACCGCCAGGGAGGCGAATCTCAAGCGGTTCGAGCGTGAGGCTAGATTGGCTTCGGCGCTGGACCATCAGCACATTTGCACCATCTTCGATCTCCATCAGGTTGAGGGCGTGCACTTCATCGTCATGCAGTACGTCGACGGCAGGAACGTGCGGCAGTTGGTGAACGGGAAGCCGCTCGACGTGCGCGCCGCATTGCTGATCGCAATTCAAGTGGCGGATGCCCTCGCGGCAGCCCATGCGCGTGGCATCATCCATCGCGACATTAAACCCGGAAATGTGATGGTGACCGACTCAGGTCAGGTCAAAGTGCTGGATTTCGGGCTGGCAAAGCTCCTTGATGAAGCGGCCAGCCATGCAGAGGGTGTGGACCGTACACAACTGACGGAACTCGGCATCCCTTACGGCACTGCAACGGCTGCCGCTCCAGAACAGGCTGCCGGCCGCGAGGTAGACCACCGGGCCGATATCTTTTCAACTGGAGTTTTGCTGTACGAAATGTTGACCGGGGTTTGGCCGTTCCAGGGACAGACAACCGTAGAAGTGCGTTACGCCGTACTGCACGGAACGCCTAAGTCAATCGCCGAAGAGCGCGGTGAGGACTCACCAACTATTGCGCGTCTTCAGGAGATAGTAGACCGAGCCCTCGCGAAGAATCCGGATGACAGGTATCAACGTGTTGCGGAGCTGCGAGATGAACTGCGCGCGGTGCTGCGCGAAATAGATCCTGATGCCAGTCAGGCTTTTCAGTTCAGTAGCAGCGTCCCACCGCGCGAGCAGCCCGTAACAAATGTTTGGGGCAAGCTTTTGCGGCATCCGGTCATCGCTGCTGCGTTCGGCATTGTTATGCTGTTGGCCGCAACTTACGGTGGCTATACTTTTTTCAAACCTGCACAGGACGTTGACATCAACTCACTTGCCGTATTGCCATTCACTAATGTTAGTGACGATCCCGGGACCGAATATCTTTCTGACGGCATAACTGAAAGTCTTATCAACAGCCTGTCACAGTTGCCTACTGTCAAGGTGCGTTCCCGCAATTCAGTCTTCCAATACAAAGGACGCGAGACAGATCTAATGGCCATTGGCCGCGACCTTAATGTTACGGGCATCCTGACAGGCAGCGTTGAGAAGAGCGGCGACAATGTTTCGGTCAACGTCGAACTGATCGATGCACGCGACGACAGCCACATCTGGGGCGAGCGCTACGTGCGTCAGATTTCCGACCTGCCAAGGCTTCAAGAGGAACTTTCGCGAGATATCACGAACAAGCTCAGAGTGCACCTCACCGGTGACGAGCAGCGGCAAGTGTCCCGTGCTTATGACACTAACGCCGAGACATACCAGCTCTACCTACAGGGGCGCTTCTACTGGAACAAACGCACAGCAGAAGGTTTCCGGATCGGCATTGACTACTTTTCTCGCTCGATCGACAAAGATCCCAATTACGCGCCAGCTTACTCTGGACTCGCCGACTGTTATTGGTTGCTCAACGTCTACAACGTTGAACCGGCGACCCAGTCCAGGACAAGAGCGAGAGAGGCGGCCGCTCGGGCTCTTGCCCTCGATGAAACATTTGCCGAAGCCCATGCTTCCTTAGCCTCGATCAGCTACCGTTACGACTGGCAGTGGGAGGAGGCGGAAACTCATTTCAAGCGGGCCATTCAACTCAAGCCTGATTATGCTACTGCTCATCAATGGTACTCCGCACTTTTGGCTGCGATGGGCCGCTTCGACGAGGCCCACCGGGAAGCCCAAAAAGCCCACGAACTCGAGCCGTTCTCGCCCACGATCAACTCAGACGTTGGGCGACACCTTTACTTCGCGCGGCGGTACGAAGAAGCCCTCACAACGCACCGTAGGACATTGGAGATGGACCGCAACTCTTCGCGTGCTTACCTCGAGATGGGTTATGTGCTCACGCAGATGGGCCAGCTTAAGGAAGCAATTGCCCAGTTCCAGCAGGCCCTCACTCTGGATAAAGATTCACTCAGCGCCCTGTCAGGTTTGGGTTATGCCTATGGTGCGGCAGGAAAGAGACCTGAAGCTCTGGAGGTGCTTGATGAATTGCGGCAGCGGGCAGGAGAGCGTTATGTCTCGCCGTATCATCTTGCCGTAGTCTTTTCGGGATTAGGAGATCTGTCCCAGACACTAGATCACCTCGAACGGGCAGCCGAGGAAAGATTCAATTGGCTCGTCTTTCTATGGGTCGAGCCCCAGTTCGATGGTTTAAAGAACAATACCCGCTTCGCAGCACTCAAAAAACGGGTAGGACTCTCTTAAACAGGAACGAGGGCACAAGCTGCCCCCAGCAACTCTAACTTACCAGGGGAATGCGGGCTCGACACGCTCATGCGCCGGGCTCATTGAAGGAACAATGATCAGACAAGACGGAGAACAAACCAATGAATCTTAAGGTAGAAGAGGTGCCCCCAATTGAACGCTTGCGCGGCGATCAATTTCAGGTAGCAACCACCTCGTTCCTGGCGCTCTTTTCGATTGTCGGTATCGCGCTCTACGGGTTGCCATTCTTCTACGATTTCATGGTGAAAGATTTCGGCTGGTCGCGGACGACAGTGACTTCAGGAAACGCCCTCAGCAAGCTGGTGGTCGGGCCACTATTCGGCTATCTGGCGGGCTGGATGGTGGATCGGTTTGGCCCACGCAAGCTGATGCTTGTGGGCATCTTTCTTGCAGGCACGGCGCTTGTCGGGCTGGGCAACATGACCGCGCTCTGGATGTTCTATTTCTTCTATCTGTTCAATGCCCTTGGTTATGTTTGCGCTGGTCCACTGCCCAATCAAGTTCTGCTCACCCGTTGGTTCGACAAGGCTCGCGGAAAGGCAATGGGCTTTGCCTATCTGGGCATTGGGATTGGTGGCGCTCTGGTACCTTTTCTGGCCGTTTTTCTCGAACAGCGGTTCGGCTGGCGCATCGCTCTTTCATTGCTCGGGGTCTTGATTGTCGTGGTAGCAATGCCGCTGGCCTACTTCGTTAAAGAGTCGCCGGAGGCGGCAGCGCGCATGAGGGCGTCAGGAAATCTGGCTGAGAAACAGCCCCATCAAACCGCGCCCATCGGGTGGGCCTTCAAGAGCGGTGCATTCTTCCTGCTGGCAATCGGCAGCATGTGTTCAATCGGCGCAGTGGGCGGAACGAATCAGCATCTCAAGCTCTTCCTCAGTCTTGACATCAACTATACGCAGGCGCAAGCGGCCACGGTCGCTTCGCTAGTTTTGACGTTCAGCATGGTGGGCCGGGTGTTGATGGGGTGGCTCGCAGATCGCTACACGAAAAAATATGTGATGTTGCTGATCTATCTGCTTGTGGCTTCGGCGATTCCGCTGCTGTTCTTCGCCCACCAACCTGGAGTTATTTATCTCTTCGCAATCATCTTCGGCATTGGTCTCGGGGGTGACTATATGATCATTCCGCTGATGGCTGCTGAACTGTTTGGCGTAAAGGTTATGGGCCGGGTAATGGGACTGATCCTGACAGCGGATGGCGCTGCGGAGGCTCTTGTTCCGATGCTGATTGGGGCGGTGCGCGATAGTACAGGTAGTTACGCAATCGGCTTTGTAGTTTTGGTTAGTCTGGCACTTTTTGGCGCTCTTGCTGTCGCGCTGCTGCCGAAAGGGAAGGCTGCGTAGCTCGAGGGGGCAGTCGCTTTAGTAGCTCCTTCATCTCCTGCACCTTCTTTGCTTGATCAGGATTCGCGGCAAGGTTCTTCAATTCATAAGGATCGGAGACAAGATCAAAGAGCATTGCGCCGGCGCGACCTTCGTCCCATTCAGCATAATGCCAACGCTCAGTATGAACTGAACGTCCGAGCTTGCCCTGGTATAAGGTCTCGGCAAATGCTGGGTGCTCCCACTTTGCAGCAGGGTTCTTAATGAGTGGCGCCAGGCTGCGGCCTTCAAGCCCAGCCGGCTGTTTCAGCCCGCAAAGTTCAACGAGCGTGGGGAACATATCGAGTAGCTGTACGGTGCGTGCGCTGACCTGACCTTTAGCGCCAGGCACAGCGATGATCAATGGCACGCGCGTGCCGACTTCAAACAACGAATAGGCCTTGGACCACTTGCCCTTTTCTCCAAGGTGAAAACCATGATCACCCCAGAAAACAATGATGGTGTTGTCACGGAGTCCGAGGCGGTCAAGCGCATCGAGCACGCGCCCCACCTGGGCATCGATATAGCTAACCGAAGCATAATATGCGCGGATCATCTCACGAGCTTCGGCAGGCGAAGTGTCTCGACCAATGAACAGATCGGCATTACGTCTCGGAATCGAGATCTCCGGAAAGCCTGCGGGGGCCTCGGGTTTGGGCGCAAAGTCCGGCGGCAGCGGCATCTGATCGACTTGATATAGATCAAAGAATCTCTGCGGCGCCTCGAGGGGCGTGTGAGGTTTACTGAAACCCAGTGCCAGGAAAAATGGCTTGTCCTTATACGTTTCGAGATATTTGATGGCCCTGCTAGCGTGCCGGTAGTCGCCGTGCGCTTCGCCGTCGCCCTTGAGAATTCCAAAACGGTCTGAATGTGCCGCGCGCGATTGCCCCCCGACACTCGCGGGCGGACGCGGACGGCGTGCGCCGGTGAAGTTGCGCGGTTCACCTCCCTCCGTCCAGGCTTCGGCTTCATCCATTCCGCCATGATAGATTTTGCCCGAGCGGAGCGTCGCATAGCCATTCTCTTTGAAATGTTGCGGCAGACTGACTACGTTGGGGTGCAACGCACGGAACCATGTTTCGTTGTCCAGGACCCCGGTTGTGCTTGGATACCGTCCCGTAAGCAGGGATGCGCGTGACGGATTGCAGAGCGGATACTGAGCATAGGCGCGATCAAAGCGGATCCCACGCGCAGCAAGGTTGTCAATGTTCGGTGTCTTGATGATGCGGTTGCTGTAAACGCCCAGTTCTGGTCGCAGGTCGTCCGAGGCAATGAACAGAACGTTATAGCGAGGCTTTGAGCTCTGCGTTCCCGACTCCGAATAAGTTGGAGACACGGGTAACGAGATCGAAAGAAAAGACAAGATACTAAGAAGACAAACAACGACACGCAAGTTCATTCTGAAGCCTTTCACTTTCAAACTAAGGCCAGTGCTCGGCTGCTGAGAAACACTCAGCTCTCTCGATGAAGACATTGAATGCTAACCTATGTTAAGAAGCAATAAAAGTTCGATGCCATTGGGGCGCCCTAAAAAGACGATATAGATAATATGTTTACTCCAAAGACTGTGAAGTTGTCGCTGATTGGCATTTCATGGGCTCTCATTTTCGGAACGCATAGTACTGGTGTGAGCCTGGCCCAGAATGTAAAGCCGCCCGTAATACCAAACATCATCTTCATCATGGCCGATGACCTCGGTTATGGCGACCTCGGCAGCTATGGTCAAAAGCTCATTAAGACTCCCCACCTCGATCGAATGGCGCGAGAGGGAATCCGCTTTACTCAGTTCTATGCTGCGAGTCCGGTATGTGCTCCCTCCCGCGCCAGTTTCATGACCGGACAGCACCAGGGCCATGCTTACATCAGAGGAAATACTAACCTCAAGAAAGAGCGAGTGCCGCTTCGCCCTCAGGATGTGACTGTTGCCGAGGTTTTGAGAGGCGCCGGATATCGTACCGGCGTGATCGGTAAGTGGGGTCTTGGTGAACCCAACACCACTGGCATTCCTAATCGGAAGGGGTTTGATTACTGGTTCGGCTATCTCAATCAGGCCCATGCGCACAATTACTATCCGGATTACCTCTGGCGCAACGAAGAGCGCATAACCATCCCAAAGGGCACCTACTCGCATGACCTGTTTACCACGGAAACACAGGAGTTCATTAGGCGTGAACGCGGAGGGCCTTTCTTTCTCTATTTAGCCTATACGATCCCGCACGCCAACAACGAACTCGGTCGCGATACGGGTAACGGCATGGAAGTCCCGGATGACGCGCCTTATTCGAATGAAAAATGGTCCCAGCAGCAGAAGAATTATGCTGCGATGGTCACGCGGATGGACGCTGACATTGGCAAGATTCTCGCGATGCTGAAAGAGTTAAATCTGGACCACAACACCCTCGTTCTCTTCACCAGTGATAATGGACCGCAGGGAGTTGACGAAGGCGGCTATGACTTGTCGTTGTTCGCAAGCAACGGGCCGCTCCGAGGGCGGAAGCGCGATCTATATGAGGGCGGGATAAGGGTGCCGATGATCGCGCGTTGGCCGGCAAGAATAAAGCCGGGTCAGGTCAGCGCTCATCTTTGGACCCAATGGGATTTTTTGCCAACAGCCGCTGCCATCGCCGGCGTAAAACCGCCGCCGCGGATCAATGGGATAGCCATGCTCCCGGCGCTCACGGGAGGTAAGCAGCCCGATCACAAACACCTCTATTTTGAGTTTCACGAACCGAGTTTTGCTCAGGCGGTACGGATGGGCCGTTGGAAGGCTGTGCGGCGCGGGGCAAACGGTCCGGTTGAGCTCTATGATCTCCGAACCGACATCGACGAGACGCGTGATCTGGCTGGAAGAAATCCGACACTCGTCGGTCAAATGATTGAGATTATGAAGCGCGAACACGTAGAGTCCGAACATTGGCCCGTAAAGTAAGAACCATCCACGAAATCACACTAACGAACACGAACAAGTTCACTTGTTCTTTACTCCCTCAGAACCTCGGGCATGTCGACATTTTTGGCATTTACTAAACGTACTTGCTCGCCCGCCGGAGTCTTGATTCTGACCTTCTCCATGGTCCAATTGCGAGCATGCTCGATCACGCCCGCCTCGAGCCCCTGCGCAGTGATATTTACTAGCTTTATGTTCAAGAGCGGTTTCTCCAGTAGCCCGCTTGCTGAAAAAATACGCTTGGCGCCTACCACCTCTACGTTTTCGATAGTGATGTTCCGGAATTCAGCAAGACCCCGCGCGGGAGGCATAACCGGAGTATTCATTACAATCCAATGCGGCGGGACATCCTTCATACCCTCTGGAATGGTGGCGTAACTATAGGAGGGATTCCAGTTTAGTGTGAAAGTGAAGGGCAAAGGAACATTCTCCATGCGGATGTCGCGAACCAGCACATCTTCGACATAACCACCTCGCGTCTTTGCGGACTTAAAGCGGATGCCTTCGTTGGTACCGATACCACGATTGTTATAGGCGACTACCTTGCGAATTCCTCCGGAAGTCTCACTGCCGAAGGACACGATTCCGCCACCTCGTCTCGCAATATTATTTCGGATCACTACGAACTCGGTGGGCCGGTTGACTCGCAAGCCGTCAAAGTCGCGTCCCGCCTTCAAGCAGATATTATCGTCGTTGTTGTCGATATCGGTATTCTGGACCAGCACATAGTTCGAAGAATCGATGTCAACGCCATCCGTGCTGGGGCCCTGATTGTCCGCGATCCGGATCCCATCCACAGTGATCTGGCTGGAGTAGACCACCTGCACAGTCCAAAAGCCAGAACGTCGTAAGCTCAGGTCCTTCACGGTGACGTGCGTTGACTTTGAGATTACCATCAGGCGTACGCGCTCGGCGTCATAGTCTGCGGCCCAGCGCAGGCCGCGGGGTTCATAGTCCTCGCGCCGCAACTTCCAATACTTGTCCCACCACTTCTGACCCTGTCCATCAATCGTACCCTTGCCGGAGATCATCACATTCTTCTGCTCATTGACGTTGATCAGAGCGGCAGGCCACTTCATTTCGATACCGGCTACGCGGGTCCACAATAAGGGATAGTCTGAGTCCTCCTGGCTGCCAAGCAACGTCACGCCCGTATCGATCCGCAGATGCACGTTGTTTTTCAGGAAGATGGCTCCCGTCAGGTAGTTGCCAGGCTTGAAAGACACGACGCCGCCACCGGCTTTTGCACAGGCGTCTATCGCTCTCTGGATCGCTTTGGTTTCGTTGATGGCGCCGTCGCCCTTTGCGCCGTAATCGTTTGCCGAGAATGTACGTTTGCGTCCTGGCTCGAGTCGGGCGCCAACATCTTTAACCCAGCCTGGCAATCCATCAGCACCGGTTGCCATCCTCGCCTGGGCCATTACCGGCTGGCCCTGCCTGGCGCACACAACACTGGCAAGAATCAAAAAAATAGAAAACACGCACCCGTGTTTGGTTCTCAACATTTTTAATCTCCTTTGACATCACAGAGGGGTGGCATGGTTATCGCCTACCGTCGCGAATCCAAAACTTTGGTGTTACAAACCCTGGTTGTAGGCTAGGTCGAAGAATCCACCAACTGCCGTTGGTGGTCTTTTTTGAGTGGTCCATGAGTCAGCTTCCGTAGGGAAGGTCGAACTATCCACCAACTGCCGTTGGTGGTCTTTGGACCTACATTGAAGCCCAACTAACATTTTCCTGCGCCGAGATTTCATTATGTTCATCCCTAATCCATAAACATCTCACCACTCCCGGGATGAAGGTCCAAAGAATCACCTCTTGGCGATTGCGTCAATATTGACCGTACCACTCTTCAGTCCCGGCGCCGTGCCAACGAGAGTAATCCTGCCCGAACTGCTAGTCGCTTTGATCATGGCAAAGCAACGGCCTTGATAAGCGCGCCGCTCGCTAGCTTGAAACGGTTCATGGCTCATGTTGTTGCCGCTATCGACTGCGACAACCCGTCCAGGGCCAGAGATCTCGAAGGTGATAAGGTCAGTCGCATCCGGAATCAGCACCCCGTCCGCATCGACCACGGTGGCCGTCACATAAGAAACATCGTCCCAGTGCGGCGTGATGCTTGCACGATCAACCGAAAGCACCACCCGAGCCGCTTTGCCGGCAGTTTTCAACTCATGTGTCGCGACCGTCTTTCCATTGTTCTTACCGACAGCCCGCAGGATCCCCGGCGCAAACGCGACTTTCCAATTGCGAGGGGCATCATCCGCGGGCCGTGGTTTTGAACCCAGGGACTTACCATTTAAAAACAGCTCCACCTCTTCACAATTGCTGTAGACCTCGACGTTCTCTTCATGTGGTGACGTGTCGCGCGGCGTCCAATCGGAAAAGAGCACTTGCGGCCGGCGATCCAATCCATACCCGGGGTCGGTGGGCGGTAGAGGCGAGGACGCAACACGACGAGTAACATGGACCATCGGCTTGTCGCTCCACCAACTCTGACGTTGAAATGCCAAAGGCCGCGGTGTTCCCGTTCTATCGAGCAGGCCGAAATTGAAGGCCACCATCGGCCAGCCGGGTGATTCCCCAAGATAATCAATGCCGCTCCAGAGAAACTGGCCGGCATAAGGAGCGTTATCGCGCAGTGCCAACCAGGCTTCGCGTGTATGAGTGTTCTCTGTACCCAGAATCTTGCGGGTTGGCTTCTGTTTGTAGGCAGCAAGAATCTCGTTCTCGCGATAGTTCTGGCCGATGACATCGAGCATGTCGGCGAGACCATTCTCATAGTCTTTACTCACGTTGGGACGAAAGAGTGCCTGCGTGGCTGGTCGCGTGCGGTCATTTTCATGGAAGACGGAGATTAGAGACGCCAGTATCTCCTTTGCCAGTTCGGGCTTTGGAGTATCCCGAATCTCATTGCCCGCACTGTAGATAATCACGCTCGGGTGGTTGCGGTCGCGGCGCACTGTGTCGCGCGTGTCAATTAGCGACCACTCGCGGAAGAAAAGGTGATAGTCGAATGGGTTTTTGGCAATGGTCCAGACGTCGAACATCTCATCCATGACGAGAAAACCCATGCGGTCAGTCAGGTTCAGAAAGTCCGGATCAGGCGGATTGTGTGCCGTGCGCACGGCATTGACACCCAACTCCCGCAGGAGTTCGAGGCGTCGCTCCCAGACCCGGAGGGGAACCGCAGCCCCAAAGGCGCTTCCATCGTGATGCAAGCACACTCCCTTGATCTTGAAGTTTTTCCGATTGAGCCAGAACCCTGTGTCGGACTCGAATTTGAACTCTCGAATGCCAAACGTCACCAGCTCCTCATCAAGGGTCTGTTTACCTTCGCGGACACGTGCTACCGCACGATAGAGTGCAGGGTCGTCGATTTCCCACCGCCGTGGATTCTCCAGCACGACATCCAGCAGTAGTACCGCGGATTTCCCCGAATCGATCCTTTGCGGCGTCGAGGTTGTAGTTTGAAGGGCACGATCGTCAGTGTCGAGTATCGAGATCTGCAACGAAACGTTTCGGGGCTTACCGGATTGATTTACGACCGTGCTTTCGACGCGCACCGTGGCGCGGTCAGAAGCAACATAAGGTGTCGTAACGAAGGTGCCCCAGTGATCGATGTGCACCTGGTCAGTCACGATTATTCGCACATGCCTGTAGATCCCGGCGCCTGTATACCACCTGGAGGCCGGCTGACCGGAATTGTCGGCACGAACCGCAATAACATTTGACTTGTCGTCGCCGAAGTCTAGATGTTTTGTCAGTTCATATCGAAAACTCACGTAACCATAAGGGCGTTTACCAAGATGAGCGCCATTTATCCACACGTCGCTGTTTGCCATGACGCCTTCGAACTCGATAAAGACCTTTTGGTTTGCGTATGATGCAGGGAGCTTAAAGTGCTTACGGTACCAGCCAATGCCGGCGGGCAGGAATCCGCCGCCCTTCCCAGTGGGGTTGTTTTCAGCAAAGGGACCTTCAATGCTCCAATCATGCGGAACGTCGAGCCTGCGCCATAAGGCATCGTCAAAACTGGGCTTCTCGGCTCCGGCAGCATCTGACTTAAGGAAAAGCCAATCGTTATCAAAGGAAGTGATCAGTCGGACTTGCTTTACCTGATTACTTGCCCCGGTCATTGCTTGCGCTGGACATGGTAGGCCTAATATAAGGACCGCCCCTAGAACAAGGTAGGCGTTGAAGCGATAGTTTTGAGAGGTTCTTTTTCTTTTCACCTAAGCGTAACCTTTCCTCTTTTGGGTTGGCGGTTAACTGCTTTACCAGGCGATTGAGCGACTTAAAAAGGTGCCATTTACAGTTCGCAAAACACTATCAAAACAGCAAGCCGGGATGTCACTGGTCAAAGCCTGTGTGATGGTGTTAACCTTTGCGGCACGCGGATGTTATCCATGCCCCGCTACTACAGGGAAGCGCTTTGATTTGCGGTAAGCCATGATAGTCCTCAAGGCTGCTGCGTGTAAACGCCAACTAATGAATGGTGTTAACCGGTTACCCCAACCTCAAGGTCGAAGTGCAGGGTTTCGTTTGGGGCCTTCCGAAAATAGCTGTTCGTCCGAAAAGATGCTGAACCGTAGAGATTTCTTTTCTGTCCCTGCTGGCTTACCCGCCCCACCGGAAGGCTTCTGGCTTCACGTGAATCGTTCAGCCATGGCCTGCCGCTTCGAGGTCACCCTGCCCGGCAGCGAACATAACGGAGTCGCTGCGGCGCGTTCCGCGTTGGATGAGATCGATAAGCTCGAGGAACAATTAACCGTATTCAAAGAGACCAGTGAGGTGAGTTTCGTTAACCGGAACGCGGGGTTGCGCGCCGTTGAGGTGAGCAGATCGCTCTTCAATCTGTTGCTTCTGAGTCAGAAACTCTATCGCGAAACTGACCATGCATTTGATATCACTTCCGGACCATTAAGCTGTTGCTGGGGTTTTATGCGAAGGCAGGGGCGCATTCCCGACGCTGCGGAAATCGTGACGGCGAAAGCTTTAGTCGGGGGCGAGAAAGTCGAGTTGGATCATCGGGCTCAGACGGTTCGCTTTAGCCATCCGGGCGTAGAGCTAAACTTTGGGAGCATCGGAAAAGGATACGCTCTCGACCGCGTTGCGGCGCTTGTTCGCAGGCGAGTTCGTTCTGCCCTTTTGAGTGCCGGCGCCAGTAGCATGCGCGCAATCGGCGCCGGCAATTTTGGCGACCGGGGATGGGTAGTCGGCATTCGTCATCCTAACCGCCTGGATAGACGCATGGCCGTTTTAAGAATGCGCAACTGTGCGATGTCTACAAGCGGCAATGAGGAGCAGTTCTTCGAGCATAATGGTAAACGGTACGGTCATATCATCGATCCGCGCAACGGAAGGCCCGCCGAGGATGTCTTGCGCGTCAGTGTTGTTGCCGGCTCGGCTGCGCTGACTGATGCCCTGTCTACCGCATTCTATGTTGGCGGTCCGGATCTTGCCGAACGTTACTGTGGCGAGCATCCCGGCACGCTCGCGATAATGCTGGAGCGTGATGCCGGCCGCGCCGTTGTTTTTGGGTCTAATCCTGATTGTGAGGTCGAGTTAATCGATGACTAGCGAGTATCTTTCCTTGCTACAGAAGATCTCCTTGATCGTCTTGAGGACGGTTGTTGGCTGGCACTTTCTGTATGAAGGGTATTACAAACTTATGTTGCCCGGCTGGAGCCCGGCGGGCACTCCGCTTGGTCCCTGGAGTTCTGCCGGGTATTTGAGAGGCGCTAGCGGGCCACTCGCTTCAGTGTTCCAGCGCATGGTCAACTCAGGCTGGACACCCTGGATTGATGGTGCAGTCAAAATAAGCCTCGTGCTTGTGGGGCTTTCACTGATACTCGGTCTGTTCACGCGTCTCGGTACTGTTGGCGCCCTCCTTCTGCTGGCCCTTTTCTATGTGCTGGCAATTCCGACAGTGGGAATTCACCAGCCGGGAAATGAAGGCACATACCTGATCGTCAACAAGACACTTATCGAAGCAATCGCTGTTTTCGTACTGTTGGCGTTCGATACCAGAAAAATAGCCGGACTGGATCTGCTTTGGGCAGGTCGGAGGAAAACGCGAACCGTAAAAGTAGAAGAAGATCTTGCCAAAGTGTGATCTTTTTGAAGTGCGCCCCGTGCGCTAGCTTTGCTGCCCTCGGTGCACTCCAGGAATTAAGAGCGACTAGATCAAAGCGGCGCCAGGCCGCCGCACTCCAAAGAGGAATCGGTATATGAATTTGACAGAAGAGCAAAAACAGATTGGACGACGCAACTTCTTGAAGGTCGTTGCGGGAGCGCCCGCCCTCGTGGCCCTGGGTGCTGCCGCCATAACTCGTGGTCCAATTGCCGGTGGCCCAGTCAAAGCTGCCGTGATTGGGACAGGTGGCATGGGTCGAGGCCTTATTAATCAGTGCCAGAAGGAGTTTATTGACCTCAGGGCGGTTTGTGACATCAATCCGAAGCGCCGGCAAGATGTGTTTGAGAGGATGGTCAAGGCTGGCTGGTCCCAACCTCGGCAATACGATGATTGGCGCGAGATGCTGCAAAAGGAAGACCTTGAAGCGGTCATCATAGCGACGCCCTTGTGGAGCCATGCCGACATTACGGTTGGCTGTCTCGAGGCCGGCAAGCATGTGCTCTGCGAAAAGATGATGGCCAAGAGCGAGACCGGTGCGAAACAAATGGTCGATACCGCGCGCCAGAACAACAAGGTTCTCGAGATAGGCTATCAGCGCCACTACAATCCGATCTACCAGGCGGCCTATGACAACATCGTTAAGCAGGGCTTATTGGGTGAAGTTCATTACGCTCGATTGTCATGGCACCGGAATGGCAACTGGCGTCGCAAAGAAGACCCGCCCGCTGAAAACTTTGATCCGAGCAAGTGGGGCTATCCCGATTGGGAGCACCTGCTGAACTGGCGGTTGTATAGACAATACTCGGAAGGTCTGACGGCAGAGTTGGGGAGTCACCAGGTTACTGTAACTAACTGGTTCTTTGATTCTGTACCGGAAACCGCTTTCTGCACCGGCGGGATTCACCGCTTCAACGATGGGCGCGAAGTTTTTGACCACGTCTACGCCACCTTCGAGTATCCGGGTGGCCGCACGGCAACCTTCACTTCGATCGAATCGAATGCTTTCGGCGACGCCTATGAGATGTTCACGGGGACCAAAGGCACGTTGATTCTTACGAAGGAGACTGAGGCGTATCTGTTCAACGAAGGGGAAAAGGAGGCTGCGACCAGAGTAGAGGTCTCTCAGCAGGGCTCGGGTCCCGTCGCCGACTCTTCAGCGACCCTTCCGGACGGTTCGTCAGCTCGCACGGCGACGCAGACACAGACGCAAACCGATCGGGGGCTCTCTTACAAGAATGAAATAGCAGGTTTCTGTTCTGCGATCAGGAGCGGAAGTCCGCTTCGTTGTGGTCCAGACAAAGCGTTGAATTCGGCGCTTGCGATCCTCTCGGCTAATCGCTCTGCCGACGAAAAGACAAAAATACAAGTTGCCAAAGCGTGACTCTATCGGAAAGTCCAACCGCTCAACAGCGTTCGTGTCAGTTCGTGTGATTTAGTGGAGATGTGATTTAGTGGAGATGCTTTTGGTACGTCAAAAGGGGATCCAGTAGAGTAGGAGAGAAGGCGACATGATGCGGCCCACTCCCCCCTCCTCGAACCGGACGTGCGGATTTCCCGCATCCGGCTCTCGCGTAAACTCTCGCCGCAGGTTTATCAGGCAGTTGTGCGACGGTTACGGATA
>JBGSWR010000067.1:0-58110 GCA_041751855.1 Pyrinomonadaceae bacterium | reverse complement strand
CAATACCATTAGGGGAATTTTGGATTAAAGCTCGGGGCGTATTTCTTTGTAGACAGGGATTGAAAGCGCTCCATCACTAATGTGATCGGCGGTATGACCATTGCCGGAGAATCTCTCCGCTTCTCATTCACCCCAACCTTTAAGGTCGGGGAACAGCGGTACCCAAAACCGTAACCACTTTAGTGGTTTCTCGTTGGCTAGGATCGATTCTGAAAACCATTGAAATGGTTCGATGTGGTGTAACTCGACCGAAAAACCCCAACCTATAAAGGTTGGGGTGAATGAGAGGTTCCGCCGGTGGTGTGTCGTTAACTCTCTTCGCTGGTGCTGGCGTAATAGTTTGGCGCGCACTATTTCGGCGACGTTGATTGTTCACGTGCGGCAATTTGTAGGGGCGGCCCTCCGTGGCCGCCCTTCGTTGATTTCTGCCTTCGACAAGTCTTACGGAGGAAACACTCAACCAGCTCGAGGCGTGGAATGTGTATCGGAGATCGGAACAAACGATTCTGAGAGCGGGTCTCAGGAGGTGTCTGTTTGGCATCAAAAGTGGGCCCACGTTTTCGCTTGAAAATCTATCTGACGCCCAAAGATGGTATATCGTGAGATTGAGGTGCCAAAGACCAATTAACAATCAAAGCAGTCGCTATGAACAACCAGAGTGTCTTAGAGATAAATGAGCGCTTCATAAACTAGAGCCCACCACTTACATTCCAGCGACTCGAACACGCAACTTGTGGTATTCAGGTGACCGAAGCTCGGGAAGATAAATCATCCCACCGCAGTAACCGCACCCCAAACCCGGCCGAACAATTCCATTCTTGATGCGGTAGAATCTTTAGGTTATGACTTCGCGACTGTTCTTCGTCCCTCTCAGTCTTTTCCTCATCTTCATGAGCTCTACGCAAATCACCATTGCGTGTGGCTGTTTCCCCTACTCCACGGTTCTCGAAGATTTCGAGGAGGCAGATCTCGTGGTGATTGCTCGGCTTGTCTCGCTGGAAAAGGCAACCAAACCCACAGCCAGATATGGCGGCGATATTAAGTCCGCCACAATGTTGGTTGAGAAGGTATTCAAAGGAGGTGTGAAAGTTAACGAGGTGCTGGCATTCGGGCAGGGCGACGAAGTACTGGATTGTAGCTGGACCTTTCATAAAACAATGATCGGCGAACAATATCTGCTCTACCTTGATGCGCCGGAGCGGCCCTCAGAATCTTTTTATATCTCGACCTGCAACAGGTCTCGAAAACTCGAATATGCCAGGGACGATCTTCTATACCTTAATAATATGGATAAGTTGCGCGGGCGCACTCGCATATCTGGCGTTCTCAGTATCGACAGCGCTGAAGATGTCGGCTTGGAAGGGTGGAAGATCCGCGTCATTGGTAGGCGCAAGACCTACGTGGCAACAACAGACAAGAACGGTGTGTATGAGCTGTACGATCTGCCGCTAGGAAGATATCTACTCGAACCGGAAATGAAGTTTGGTTGGAAGGTAGACGAGTTCCACCTGACGCGTCAACCCATCCGTTTACAATTAACTCGTAGACCTGCACCAAGCAATCGAGTTGCGTTCACCCTTCGACCAAGAAGGCATTTTGGCGTTGATTTAAGGCTGAAACTGAGCAATCACATCAGCGGTGCAGTTTACGATTCGAGTTCAAAACCCCTGCAAGGGGTCTGTGTATCGCTGGCGCCAGCCAACGATGAAAGATCGCTTGGCTGCAATTCCCTGACAGATGAGCGCGGTCGCTTTCTAATCAACTCCGTCTCCGCTGGCACGTACTTATTAATCTTCAACTACAAAAACGAAAGAACGCCACGCATGCCTTTCTCAAAACTTTACTACCCTGGCGTCCCGCAACGCGAAAAAGCTAAACCGATCGCCGTGAGACGCGGCGAAAACGTGAACAATCTAAGCGTGGTCATAGGAGCTGAAGACCACTAGCATTAATCACTGAGCACCATATCCCCGCGCGTGGTAAACCGTTGAAACGGTTCTCTTTTCTTGATAGCTTGTGGGCCACCTAACTGAAGTTACGTGTTAATGAGAAAGGTTTGGACCAGACGTTTTAGGCTGGACTTGAACGCGTCCCCACACAGCCGGGACTGTGTAAAAATAAGAGATACCCTAGCGCTTTAGCCCAGGGAATCTCAGTTTCCGCCTAAAGTAGTCCTAAAGTCTTTGCCGGGCCTCAGCCCTGCCATCCGTCTAACGGGATGTATTTGGAGAACCGTTAGGCTGAAACTGAAACTGAAACTCCCTAGACCTAGCCAAGGCTTTTGTTGAACTAAGCGCTGCGCGGAGATAGAACCATCGTTTCTTGACCAATCCCGCATTTTTGCGATAGCCTCTCTTTTCAAACAACAACTGATGGACCGCTCGATGGGATTCTTGTATCGAAAATCCATCGACCTTTACTTTTTTGCTAGCCGCTAATTTGCTAGCCACTAATTGAGCGGAAGGAGACAACTATGAAAAAGACCACTTTGTTTATTCTGACAGCCTTCACCGCAGTTCTTTTCGCTGCCTGCGGAGACAAGGCGGAGAATGAACCAGCCAATGCAGCAAATACGGCAGCCAATACGGCAGCCAAACCAGCGGCGGCGGTTGCGGCTCCGACTCTCGACGCTCTGATGGCACTTGAGAAGAGTGCGTATGAGGCCTGGAAAAATAAAGATGAGAAATTTTGGGATCCGTTTTTGACCGATAATTTTGTCGGCTTCGGGCCGACCGGGCGAATGGACCGAGCAGCCGCGATCAAGTGGTACAGCGGTGCAGATTGCGTAGGAAACACCTATGAGCTCTCGGACGCGAAGATGAACCCCGTTGGTGCTGACGTGGCCTATATCACCTATAAAGTGAAGTACGAAGGCACTTGTGGTGGACAGCAGCTTCCCGCAGAGGCCATGGCAGTTGGTGTGTATGTTCGCAGCCATGACAAGTGGCAAGGTGCTTTTCACGCCGAGTCCCCGGTCGCCGATCCTAAGGCCACCTTTGTAGCAGCGAAACCTGCAGAGACCAAACCCGCAGCCGGTGAGAAGCCCGCTGACGCTTCGACCGAAGCCATGATGGCGGTGGTCAATAAAGGCTGGGACGCCTGGAAGAGACGCGACTCTAAGGACGTTGAAGATATTCTGAGGAATGACCTCATTTATATCTCGGACACGGGACAACGCCACGACAGGGCCGGAGCCATGAAGCAGTGGTTCGAGTCGAAATGCGAAGTCAAGAGCGTTTCGCTGACGGAAACTAAAGGCGTATCACTCTCCCCAGACGCAGGTCTTCTTACGTTAAAAGGAACTGCGGACGGAAAGTGCAATGATCAAGCTCTGTCACAGGTCTGGCAAATGAATATGCTTGTAAAGGAAGGCGACACCTGGAAGTACGTATTGGTCTTTGAGCAACCCATCTAACTAATATCGCTATTGCCCTTATGGCAATCTCAAGAGCACTCGGAAACACTGGGCAGAAGGGTCCATTAAGGCTTAAAACCCGTTGTCCGTAGGGACGTGCGGGTTCGACTCCGGCCCTCGGCACCATGCACAACGAACATTTAGTCCGTTGCGTAGCTCATTCCCAGCGAGTATTGAGACGATCCCCTTTTCTCCATACCGGGATCGAGCGATTCCGCAGGACGGTTTTACTGACTCACTTGAGTCAAGCGCTACTCCCTAGTTCAATCATCTCCCACTACCGTGCATCCTCTCCAAACTTGGCGCAAGCGGGATGGGTGAAGTTTATCTGGCCGAAAACGTCGAACTGGATCGACAGGTAGCACTGAAAGTCTTACATGCGGATGTTGCAAACGACGAAGACCGAGTGCGCCGGTTCGTTCAGGAACGAAAGCCGCATCGGCTCTTAACCACCCAAACATTCTCACCGTCTACGAAATTGGAACGGCGGAGAACTTGCGATTTATTGCAAACTGAACCAGGTGAGGCGCTATAGCGCAGCCTCCATTGACACAACCCGGAAGCATCCTCTAGCTTCGAGGCAAGCGAATGCAATCCAAAATTATTCAAGTCGCGGGCCTAGCATTCACGATCACTTATGCCGTGTTCATTGTCTGGATCTACGCCACCGAGCCGCGCACGTTTAAGGAGGTGGCGACCAGCGCTGAAGTTGTTGCCGGCACTTACCAGGTCAACCAGGAAAAGTTTAATGCCGCGCTAGATCTCTTCCGGCGGGAACAGTTTCGTGCGGCTCGCGACGAATGGCAGCGCGCAGACCCGGCGCAAGGCGATGCGCGGACACAGTTTTATATCGCTTATTCCTTTTACCGCGAAGGCTGGGGCCGTCTTTATTACGACCAGGAGTTGTTCAAGCAAGGTTTGGAGGCAGTTAATCGCGCCATCGCTCTTGCATCAGCCAGCTCGCTTAAGGTGGACGATCCGAACTTGCGCATGCACAGCGCTGCGGAGTTGAAGGCGGAATTAGAGCAAGGCGCGGAACGCAGTTGGAGCGACGTCAATCCACTCAAGGTGCTACGCACGAGGAAGTAAGAGTAATTGCCAATTGTCAATTGCCGATTGAAAGGACTTATTCGAAGATCAACTGCTTGAAACTGACAACTCAGTACTGACTACTTGCTACTACTGAGAGCCAAGTGATGCTGAAAGAAGATGACTACGAATAATCGTTCCAGGAATCGCGCGCTAGTGGACTATGCTGTGCTGCCAATGCTCTTTCTTACGGTGACGCTACTGGGCGGGCTGCGCGTGGGTGCCGAGAACCGAACCTTCATTTTCGTCGCGCCGCCCCTAGTCACGCTCTTGCTCGGGGTTCTATTGATGCTTCTACTCGTACGCGGCCGTCTAATTAGGTTTCATCAATGGGTCGGGAACCAACTTCCGCCTCTGACGAATGTTGTCCATATCTGGATGCTTATCACACTCTTTGTTGCCTCGGCCCAGGCTTTCAATTCTGTGCTGCCCGAGCGCGGCTTGCTTCATTGGTTGTTCTCGTTCTTTTTTCTGTGGACGCTCTGGAACAATCAGTTCTCCTCGTTTGACCCGCGCAGGCTTTTGCGCAGCCTCGCGATACTCTTCGGGACAGCTTTCGTTCTTAAGCACATGCTGCTGGCGAGTCTTTATAGTCCGGAAGGTGGCTGGCTGAAACGTGTAGCAGGGACGCTGTTACAGGGTGTTTCGCTCGGCACGCTGGACGCGCCAACCTTTGCCCCGGCCACGGGCTACATTTCTTTCTTTACACTTGCTCTTTACGTCACGGGCTTGATCCTGCTGGCATTCGCACGGAAAGACGAAACCGACCTCGTTGTTCATCCGGTCATCGAGGAATATCGACAACTACCTGCTACCGAACGGCGGGCCGTGCGCGACGCAATTCTGGATGATCTGCCCTGAGCCGGTGGCTAGAGTAGAACGCCAACCTGCACATCGCGATGACTAAACTCCCTGGCGAAGTCATCACTTGCATCAATTCGCGATGATGCGAACTAAACTTAGCGGCAAATACCGTAAGTACTTGCGCTTTTTCGAAATTAGCCCGGAGGCGCAGGGACTTGTTCGATTGAGTTTTATCGCGAGTTCGACGTACTTAGCTTGGCCTGCTTTTCGTTGCATCTGATACGTCGAACGCGTTGCTAACCCTCTATTCAAATCGGGTGGCTGTAGTGGTCGAACAGCCTGTGAACATTAAATTTCCGTTCGGGTCGTATACTTCCGCGGTTCCCGCCGAAGTATATTCCTCGCCATTTGAATCTAACACCGCTTCGTGAATAATCTTTGTCGAGCCGGTAAAATTGCCGCCCGCGTCAAAACTGAAAGACTTGAAGCTAAAGCGGTAAGTGTTTCCATGAACATGACTCCAGACACCTTGTCCGGGTGTTTTCAGTGCTTGAGGTATGCCTGAGGTCGAGTCGAGGGTCGTTCCGCCAAACATGAATGTGGTCAGGGAAGCGAAGGTCCTGATTTCCGCGCCTGTCTGACAGTTGCGGATCGTTACCTGAACATCCCATGTCCCTTTCAATCTTCCGCCACCGCTTTGGCCAGACACCCAAGTCGGAGCAAACATCGCCACTAACAAAACTGCCAACGCCATTCCGCCGATTGTTTTCAAGATTATTTTTCTCATCCTTTTGCCTCTTTTGTTGGATTTGGTTTTCAGCCCACGCGCTTGTCGCGGGTTCCCCAAAATTTCTTAATTGCGGCTGATCAGTGCCATAATCACAAAAGCAATCCTGGAGAGCTTTCGGGTTTCCTGAAAATCTCCTGACTCTTTTCTGAAGCGGCTCATGTCTAACGCCAACAAAGAGCTATACGAGTTCGATAAATTTCGATTGGATGTCGCCGAACGGCTTTTGTCTCGCGAAGGCGAGCGAGTGCCGCTTTCTGAAAAGGCTTTTGGCACGCTTTGCGCTCTCGTCAGACGCGGCAATCATCTGGTTCGCAAAGACGAATTGTTGAATGAAGTCTGGCCGGATGCGATAGTCGAGGAAAATAATTTAGATAAAAACATTTCACTGCTTCGCCAGGTCTTAGGCGAGCGGACGGGAAAAGGGAAATTCATTGAAACCGTCCGCGGACACGGTTTTCGTTTTGTTCCCGAAGTGCGTGAAATTGAAGAAGAGGGGAAAGGGAAAAAGCCGAGCAAGGAAAGCCGCACAGCCGCGGGACCTGTTTTGGTGGGCGCACTAGTAACAGAACCGTCCGCACTGGCAGACCGGTTAAGCGTTACCGATCCGCAAATTGCGGATTTCACGTTTCAAAGCGAAGATCGAAAGTCCAGGGCTGAAAGCCGTCTCAGCAGCTTCAGAATTTCGCTTTTCGCCACTGTGAGCTTGTTGATTGTCGCCACTGTTACGGGAACATATTTTTGGCGCCATTCTTCGCTGAACCCGTCAACGAAAACGATTGCTGTTCTACCCTTCAAATCTTTGGTTACGGAGCGACGGGATGCGGTATTGGAACTCGGAATGGCGGATGCGTTGATTTCCAAACTGAGCGATGGCGAAGAAATTACGGTTCGTCCGTTGAGCGCTGTCCGGCGATACGATTCGCCGGAACAAGATTCGATCGCGGCAGGGCGGGAACTCGATGTCGAAGCCGTTTTGGATGGAAGCCTTCAAACTGTGGACGATAGAATCAGAGTTTTGGCGCGGCTGTTCCGTGTAAGTGACGGCAAACAACTATGGGCTGGCCAATTTGACGAAAACTTCACAGACATTTTCACCGTTCAGGATTCAATCTCCGAAAGAGTGGCGACCGCTTTAAAGATTCGGCTCGCAACCAAAGAGAGAAGACATTACACAGATAATATTGAGGCTTATCAGCTTTATATGAAGGGGCGGTACCACGCGTTGAGATTAACTCGCGCGGAAACCGACAAAGCCATCGCCTATTTTCAGCAGGCGATAGAACTCGACCGGAATTACGCGTTGCCGTATCTGGGTCTCGCGAGGGCGTATTTACCAATGGCGTTAACCAGCGGGCTGCCTTCCTGGGAAGTGATGCCCAAAGCGAAGAATGCTGCGTTGCGCGCTGTCGAGATTGATCCGAGCATCAGCGAAGGTCACGCCACAATAGGCTTCATAAGTTTTTGGTATGACTGGGACTGGCAAGCGGCGGAAAAACAATATCTGCGAGCTCTGGACCTTGATCCGAAGAGCGCGGAAGCCCACTTTGCTTATGCGCATTTACTTTCAAATAGCGGACGGCATGAGAAAGCCATTGACGAAATAAAACTTTCAAGAGAACTCGACCCGCTGTCTTTGGCAACCAACGCGCTGGAAGGGCAAATTCTTTTTTTCGCACAGCACAACGATGAGGCCCTCGATCGCCTGCAAAAGACGATTGATTTGGAACCAAACTTTTGGCTTTCGCATCTGTTTATTTCAAGAGTTTATAGCGAAAAAGGAATGCACGCGGAAGCAGTAGCCGAGGCGAAAAGAGCGGGAGAACTTTCTGGCAATTCACAGTCAGACGCGTATCGCGCTTACGCCCTGGCGAAGTGGGGTAAACTTTCCGAAGCACGAGCCGTGCTTCACGAATTATTAAAGTTATCAGCGGAGAGATACGTTCCGCCGTACAACATTGCGCTGGCTTATAACGGGCTCGGCGAGCGAGAGAAAGCACTTGATTATCTGGAAAAGGGTTTTGGGGAAAAAGACGTGCGAATGGTATTCCTGAAAATCGAGCCGCTATGGAACAATCTGCGATCCGAACGGCGTTTTCTTGATTTGCTCAAACGGATGAGACTCGAATAGGTTATGACCCAGTCCTCTCGACCACTCTTGCTTGCATCCGACTTGAGAGTCGGTATTGCCTTCGTTACCCTGCCGCTCAAGTAATTCGCTCTCAAAATGAAGAAGCCATCACTTTGGCCCTATATCCCACACTTGGCGACCTTCCCGAGCCGGATTTCACCCACAGATTTTGAGGAGGCATAAGGTTTAACCTCCAGTACTTCATCTTGATGGATATAATACTCGCCGGTTATACCCGACGTTGTAAGGCCAGAAAGCCTATGCGCTGAAGCGCGCAAACTGGAGGTCCATTTGAAAGAATCCGTCCCGCCAGCGACCAATGCAGCGACCTATCTGGACTACGCCGATCGAAGCGATGTGCTCAGCGGCGGCGTGCGGTTGATTCCGGTGCACACTCCGAAGGGAGAGTTTCGCGTCTGGACTAAGCGTGTGGGCAACAACCCCAGAACCAAACTCCTGCTCTTGCACGGTGGGCCGGGCGCGACCCACGAGTATTTTGAGGCTTTCGACAGTTATTTCCCTGCCGCCGGTATCGAGTACTACTATTACCATTCCCGCCTATAACGACTACGCCAAGAATGTGTTGATGCCACCAATGGATCAGACAGCATTGGCGGAGATCAAGCGCCTAGAAGCAACGGGAGCGACCGACGACCCGCGCTATATGGAGTTGCTGATGCCGCATCATTATGAACAGCATGTCTTGCGTATGCCGGCAGCGGAGTGGCCCGACCCAGTGAGCCGAACCTTCAAGCACCTGAACGGCGCGATTTATGTGGCACTTCAGGGACCGAGCGAACTCGGTGCCAGTGGCAAGCTGATCAACTGGGATCGCATCGCGGATCTTGGGCAGATTGGCGTGCCTACACTAGTTATCGGCGCCCGCCACGACACGATGGACCCGGCGCACATGGAAATGATGGCCGGGATGGTCCAGCACGGACGATATCTCTTCTGTCCGAACGGCAGCCACATAGCCATGTATGACGATCAGAGAGTCTACGTTGATGGAGTCACGAAGTTTGTCAGCGACGTAACTGAGGGCCGCTTTTGATCGCGCCGTCTAACAAATCAGGGACTGTTATCGTGTGAGAAACATCTTTTCTGTCTCCACGTCAACAACCTGATGATGGGATCTCGCATGCTGCCGGATCCAGAAAGAGCTCGAGACGAATTAGAACCTAAATCAATGCAACGTACGAAACCGTTGTGACCCTTGAGCGCGTGCAAACAGACGCCGCGTTGAACGTCCCACATTTGCACCATTCCATCGCGCCTGCCCACGAAGGCCTGGGTCTCATCTTTGCTCCACGCCACCGCCCACGCACCATCAGGGTATGCTGCTCGTCCTGGTCATTCACCCGTCTTGGTCACTTTAAAGGGAGTGAGAGTTAAGCGCCTGCAACTGTTCCGTTGTTGTAAGATAGTCACGCATGAACCAGCAAGATAATCCCTGGATGAACCCAGAAAGATAATTCCCGGATGAGCCATAAAGATAGTCCATGCATGAACCACAGAGCCTATCCATTCGCAACGTGCCTATTCGTAATATTCGTCACGGGTGTGGCATTTCCCGCCTATGCTGGCCTACGGGATAACAATCTCATCGAGTTTTCACATGGTGCGTATCCAAATCACGTTCGGGGACATCCTGATGCGATGTTGTACCCGCCGTATGTGAAAATTTATCAGGACGGTAAGGTTATCTACTTTGACGATTCCCACTTCAAGTTTTATGTGGCGCGCCTCGATGCGCAAGAGCTCGACACACTCAAGAAACGTCTGAGTACCGACCCATATCTTCGGAAGAGCCGATTCATTGAAATGGATGGCGACGACATTAATGTTCATGGCGGCGTGTCCTACATTCGGTACCTGGATGGCGATAAGGAAACTCTTCTCGCTACTGAAGTCCATCCGCAAAGAGGGCCCTGGGTTCAACTTACGGAATTGATCGGGGATTATGTCCCTGAGAAACGCGAACCTTACTACCCAAGTGTCATCGAAATCCTCACTTGGGAAGATGTCTCGCAGTACACCAATCAGAATCCACCGGCTTGGCCATTCACTGATGAGCCGCGACTTGGACCAAAGCTCAAAACAGTATCGTCTCCGGAAATCATTCGATATCTGTTTGAACGATTGAACCGAGTCTTCTCTTTCTTTGTTTGGGAGTTTAGCGCGGGCGGCAAAAGATATGCGCTGGCTCTTGCTGGAGCACCAGGTTGGTTTGATCAAAAGTACATCAATAAAGCATTGGCGAAAGTGCGAAAGAATGGTTACGTCGTTAAGGAGCGCTGAGAGCTCGAGGGCAGTTCGAGGGGGAGCGAAATGCCACTCCCGGCTGTGAATGGATGATTCAAGTCCTTTCTACACTCGCGGCTCAAAGCATGAAACTGAACTGCTGGTATGACAATAAATAGGAAAGTCCCGCGCCCTCCGACTGTTTTGCTCACACAGGCGGTACTTATACTCTTTGCGCTTGTTTGGCTCTTTTCGATCAGCCGAACTTTGATAATGCTTGCTAAAGCAGACCGAGGGCCGTCACTTCTGCGTGTGGCTATCGGGATATTGGTGCTTGGTGGTGTTGTGCTCTTGTTACTCGTAGCCTTTTGGGGTTTAGTCAGAAGGAAAATGTATGGCAAGTGGCTCGGCTTACCGTCATTGATTTTACTGTGGCTGGTCGTTCTCTATATTCAACTTGCTCGTCCAAGCGGTCCGCTGAAATACTATGAATACAATTCTCCAGCGGAGTTGGTTGGCGCGGTGATGATGGGTTTGTTTCTAAGCGGCTTATTTCTGATCCTGATTCTTCGGCTGGCTTTTTCCAAAAAGGTCAATAGGTTTTTTGAGTCGACAACAACCGACTAAAGCCGAATATAGCAGGTCCACAAGCCGAGTCAGTCAAGTCTATTATCGCCGTTTCAACGGTTTCCGGCGCACGTCCCTCGCGATGAAGCAAACCGTTAAAACGGTTCGCGGAGGCGCTGAAGAACCCTGGCCACCTAACTAAAGTTAGGTGTTAATGAGAGGTGGTTTTCCAATTTATCTTTTGAAAGCGGCGAAAAGTCGCCGCACTGCTCCAAAGAGTCCTCCCCCGCTCAACCTCAAGGCTGGGAAGAATGAGAAGTTTTCTGCAGAATGAGAAGCTGCTGTGATCCCAACTAGTGAACAAATCAACGAGGCGCGAGAGTTGTTGCGGCGGTTTCTTAGGCCCACGCGGTTAGTGCCAGCCGAGCACATAGGCCGCGATTCGGACACTCAAATATACCTAAAACTCGAGACGGAGTTGCCGACCGGATCGTTTAAGCCACGCGGCGCACTGTACGCCCTGATAAAGAATCTTGAGCGGCGATCTATAAAAGGCGTCGTCGCTGCCAGCACCGGCAATCATGGTGCTGCGGTCGCTTACGCCGCGCGTTTTACAAAACTGCCCGCTACGATATTCCTGCCGCAATCTCCCAACCCGATCAAGCGTGCGCGAATCGTCGCACTCGGTGGGACGGTCAAAGAGGTTGGATGGAAAGATCAGTCTCTCGCAAACCTGGCGGCCGCGTTCGCAAAGGAACACGATTACTACTTTCTGAATGACGCAAGCGACGAGTTCGTTCCAGTTGGTACCGCGACAATTGCCGCCGAAATCCTGGACGAGCTGCCCGCGCCGGACGTGATTATCGTACCAATGGGCGATACTGCTTTAATCCGAGGCGTGGCGGCGGAAGCAAAGCGTCGTCATCCTGCTATTAGAATCATCGGTGTGCAGGCTGCAGAAGCACCAGCGTACGCCCAATCGTGGCAGGAAGGTTGTGTGATCTCGACGGATACGTGCGATACGATTGCGGATGGTTTAGCGACATCTGTCCCGCTCGAGTCCAATGTTCGAGCGATCCGTGAGTTGGTTGACGAAGTGTGTCTGTTATCAGAAGACGAACTGCTTCAAGGTATCCGCGCGCTTCTATTCGAAGAGCATCTGGTTGCGGAGGCTGCGGGCGCCGCTACGACCGCAGCATATCTACAGAACCCAAAGGCTTATGCGGGCCGTAGTGTCGTGTTGTTGGTTACAGGATCAAACATTCCGCATGAGCTCCTTTCTCAAGCGGCAGTAAGGCGTGGTGTGTTCGTGTGATTTCGTGGATTCTGACTTTCGGTTGGTTAAGATGATTCACAAAATCACACTAACTTACAGATGAGAACTCATGGGACTTGACGATCCACACACTGCCTTCGTGCGCTCACGCCTGCAGGGCCGCTTTGTGGTAAGGTGACACCCTCCATGCCAGACGATTCAATGCCGATAAAGTCCTTTCTTAGCATCAGGCTTAATCTGCCGTCCGTAATCAGAGTTGCAGTGTGGCGACGCGGCCTCCTCGCTGGCTGTACTCTCGCATGTTTGTCATCGCCGCCGGTTTGGGCTCAGCAGACTGATCCTAAGACGCCGGTCGTTGTGCAGCCGGGCGCACCGGGCCGGCCCACCAAGACACTGCCATCCTCAACACGCGCCACATTGCCGCGCCCTTCGCCGGCAGATGTCGAGTTCATGCAGGGTATGATCATGCATCATGCCCAGGCGGTTGAGATGACGGCGCTCATCGAATCGCGTACGGAGAATAAGGAGCTCCGCTCGCTAGGGGTGAGAATCAGCAGATCGCAAGCAGACGAAATAGACTTTATGAGACGGTGGTTAACGGCCAGGGGAGAGCCGATCTCACCGGCGATGCCGGAAATGCACGGTATGGATATGTCGAACCATCAGATGCTGATGCCAGGGATGCTTACGCCAAAGCAGATGGACGCCTTAAGAAAAGCAAAGGGAGAAGAGTTTGACCGTCTGTTCTTGACGGGAATGATTCAGCACCACAATGGCGCTTTGATTATGGTGAAGGACTTGTTTGACAATGCTGGAGCGGGACAGGATGCTGAGCTCTTCAATTTCGTGACAGACGTCGACAGCGGCCAACGCGCCGAGATCAGGATTATGCAAGGTATGCTCGGGGAAAACCGTAAGAGCCAGGGGTCGGAAGGCAGAGGTCGGAGATTTTCCATTTCTCATTTTTGATTTTTCATTTTCCATTTTTCTGTTGGTCTCTCCTGCTCAAAGCAGACACTGAGAGAAAGTGAGACACGGGCAAATAGAAAACGGACGCTACGTTTGAAGCCGAGGCGCAAATTTCCATGCGGAGATAGACTTGGATGAGCGGCCAGTTTCGTTAATAGCAGAGGAAAATGGAAAATGAAAAATCAAAAATGAGAAATTAAAAATGTCTCCGATTTCTAAAGGACTAAAAAGATGAATCAACTACAATCCGGTTTCCGTTTAATAATAGCTTCCCTTGCCTTATGCTCGTCTTTTGCGGCCACATCGCTAGCGCAAACTCCAGCGCCATCGCCGTCTCAAGAGGCCAAACCTGCCAACGAGAAAGAGCAAGCAAATCCGTTTGCCCCTGAACCCGCGGAACCGCTACCACCGGGGATGACTGGGTCAGATGTCAATGACCCTCGCGCCAAACTTAAGCCTGGAATTTACGACTCAGGTGAAGCAGCGATGGGCATCAAGCATCTCTTGCTCCTCAAAAAGCCCGATGCGTTTCAACTTGGCTCCGACGATCCTGATGATCCGAAAGTGCAGAAGACGCTCGGTCTACTCGGCGTCGGCGACGTCGCAAACATGCCGAAGCCGGAACGGTTGCCGAGGGCGCAGCTCGCCTTTGCAAACTCCGATCTTGCGTTTCAAGGCAAACACCTGTTTCTGGGAAACTTTTACGGCGTCAATATCTATGACATCTCCAACCCGGCGAAGACCAGCTTACTAACTTCGATGATCTGTCCGGGTGGTCAGGGCGACGTGTCCGTTCACAAAAACCTGATGTTCATGTCGGTGGAAACTCCGAATGGCCGGCTGGACTGCGGTACAGAAGGATTTCCGCCGCCATCTCAATCGCCGGCCGGACAAGAGAACAAGCCCGCAGCCCAAAAAGATCGATTCCGCGGGGTTAGAATCTTCGATATCAGCGACATTAGAAAGCCGAAGCAGGTGGCAGCAGTGCAAACTTGCCGCGGCTCGCACACGCATACGCTAGTCCTTGATCCGAACGACAAGAACAACGTCTACATCTACGTCTCGGGAACCTCATTTGTCCGTCAAAGCGAAGAGTTGGCCGGTTGCTCGGGTGAAGCGCCGGACAAGGATCCGAATACGGCGCTATTTCGCATTGACGTGATTAAGGTGCCGCTGGCGGCACCGCAGGATGCGCGGATCGTTTCGAATCCTCGATTGTTTATGGATCCGCAGACCGGCGCCCTGAACGCCCTCAAAAGCGGTGGCACCCATAGCAAGGAGGGACTGACAGAGCCTTCCGCCACCGATCAGTGCCACGACATTACCGTGTACTCAGCAATCGGGCTGGCTGCCGGCGCCTGCTCCGGAAACGGAATCCTGCTGGACATCAAAGATCCTGTGAATCCAAAGCGTCTGGACGCTGTAAACGATCCCAACTATGCGTATTGGCATTCGGCTTCGTTTTCGAACGATGGTAAGAAAGTCGTGTTCACCGATGAATGGGGTGGCGGACTCGCTGCGCGCTGCCGCGCCACCGATCCGAACAAGTGGGGCGCCAATGCGGTTTTCCATTTGCAGGACAACAAACTGAAATTCGCGAGCTACTATAAGTTGCCGGCGGCCCAGGGCGACAGCGAGAACTGTGTGGCCCACAACGGATCGCTCATCCCGGTTCCTGGCAGGGACATCAAAGTGCAAGCCTGGTACCAGGGTGGCATCTCCATAATGGACTTCACCGACGCGGAGCATCCCGTCGAGATTGCTTATTTCGATCGCGGGCCGATTTATCCAGAAATGCTCGTCCTCGGCGGCCACTGGTCCGCGTATTGGTACAACGGCCACATCTACGCTTCAGAAATCGCGCGAGGCTTGGACATCTTGGAGCTGACGCCGACGAAGTTCCTTACGCAGAACGAGATTGACGCCGCGAAAACGGTTCGAGTGGATGAGTTTAATGTGCAGAACCAACAAAAGATCGAGTGGCCGCGAAAGTTAATCGTGGCAAAGGCCCACATCGATCAGCTGGAGCGGTCGCAAGCTCTGCCGGCGGATCGAATAGCAGCCCTGCGGCAAGCGATTCAAAACGCCGAGACTTCGCATCTGGATCGAAGATCGCTCGCGAAACTCAAAGGCCTCGCGCCGTCCCTGGATAAGAGCGGTGCGTTGACGAAGAATGCAGCAGACTCTGCCCGATTGCAGGCGTTGGCGGAAATACTGAGGCGACCCGCACTCTGAGCAGAGGTTACGCCAGAATGTCGGGGTGGGCCGTCGTGGCTACGCTGTTGCGATTGGCGCCTGATTTTGAGCTGTGGTCTTCGTCTCATCTGGTGGTACCACCTTAAAACCTCGTCACGAAAGTCGAGCTAATGCCGCTTTTGAGACAAGCTTCTCAGTAGTATGGAACGGCTATGACAATTGCGCAAAAACCCACACACACGTTCTACGGTTGCGAAATTTTGCAACTCTATTAGGCGGAACCCGAACCTCCATCCAGCAACTGAGACCAATTTGCTCACGAAAACGGGCCCCTGTGGGAGCCGCAAAGCCAAAGACTGCTGGCTTTCGGAGTCTCGCTCAGACCATCAGCCAACCCCGCTACCGATAAAGAGACTTAGTTCACGGATGGCTCGCAGCTTGCCATGTCCTAAATGAGACCAGGGGGAAACCTTGTCCAAAAGCTTATTAATCATGAAGACAATCATTGAACCTTTCAGAGTCAAAGTAGTCGAACCCATTAAAATGACGACGCGCAGCGAGCGAGAGCTTTATCTTAAAGAAGCCGCGTATAACCTGTTCCTGCTTAAAGCCGAAAACGTCATCATCGATCTGCTAACTGACAGCGGTACGGCAGCGATGAGCGCGGCGCAGTGGTCGGCATTGATGAGCGGGGACGAGTCATATGCCGGCAGCAAGAGCTTCTATCGTTTTGAAAAAGTCGTGCGCGACATCTTTGGCTTCAAGCAGGTGATCCCAATGCACCAGGGACGCGCTGCCGAGCGGATCCTCTTCTCCGTAATGTGCAAGAAAGGAAGCATCGTCCCCAATAACACGAACTTCGATACGACGCGCGCCAACATCGAATATCTCGGCGCGGAATGCGTCGACCTACCGATCCCGGAATTCTATCAACCTGCTGTCAATCATCCGTTCAAGGGCAACATGGATACGGCAGCTCTCGAACAATTCATCGAGCGAGTAGGCCGTGAGCGTATTCCTCTCGTTATGGTCACGGTGACAAACAATTCCGGTGGCGGTCAGCCTGTCTCAATGGCAAACATCCGCGAAGTGAAAGCCATCTGTACTCGATATCGCCTGCCGCTTTATTTTGACGCATGTCGCTTTGCCGAGAACGCTTATTTTATCAAGTTGCGTGAAGAGGGGTATGCGCACAAATCCGTAAAAGAGATCGCGCGCGAGATGTTCTCGTATGCTGATGGCTGCACAATGTCAGCTAAGAAGGACGGGCTGGCGAACATTGGCGGCTTCCTCTGCACGAACGATGACCAGTTGGCCCAGCAGGAGAAAGACCTGCTGATTCTGACCGAAGGCTTTCCTACCTATGGCGGACTGGCCGGGCGTGACCTCGAGGCAATTGCGGTTGGTCTTCAAGAGGTGCTACACGAAGACTACTTGCAGTATCGCTTCGCCTCAATCAACTATCTTGGCGAGCACATCTCACGCGCAGGCGTGCCTATCGTACAACCGCCGGGCGGCCACGCAATCTACATCGATGCGCGAGCAATGCTGCCACATATACCAGCGCGCCAGTATCCAGGCCAGGCGTTGGCGGTTGAGCTTTATCGCGAGGCGGGCATTCGGTCCTGTGAGATCGGCTCGGTGATGCACGCCGAAGAACATTCCAATAACGATGAAGAGACACCGTCAAGTATCGAGTTAGTCCGCCTGGCAATTCCGCACCGGGTCTACACTCAAAGCCACATCGATTATGTAATAGAGGCAATTCTACAAGTGTACGAACGGCGCGAGGCGATTGGCGGTTATCACATCGTCAGCCAACCAAAATTTCTGCGCCACTTCACCGCGCGCTTCGAGCCAGTCGACGCATCAACTGAACGTCAGAAAGTCAGGAGCTATCATGGAGAACAAGTACTTTTACACCACTGAAGTTGAATGGACCGGGGAGCGCCATGGAGATTTGCGCGGACCGGTTCTGCCGGAGCTACAAGTCGACGCACCACCCGAGTTCAAGGGGCACGAAGGAACCTGGACGCCGGAACATCTTTTCGTAGCGGCAGTCAACTCCTGTTTCATGACCACGTTTCTGGCGATTGCTGAAAACTCGAAACTGGAATTTGTCAGCTTTAGCGCTGATGCGAAAGGAAAATTGGAGAGGCTCGAGGGCCAGGGTTTCACCATGACCGAAGTCGTACTGCGTCCCAAGCTCCTCATTAGCCACGCCCGCGATGCCGAACGCGCGGGTCGCATCCTGGAGAAAGCAGAAAAGAACTGTCTGATCTCGAACTCGATCAAGACAGAGACAAAACTCGAGCCCGAAATCAGCTTCGCCGGCGAGTGAAATGATCGGCGATACCAGTTTTCTTTGTTTCCTTAGATTGCGTATATTCTCGACATGGGTACGAAGTTCGAGTGGGACCAAGAGAAGGCCGAATCTAACCTCCTGAAACACGACGTGTCATTTGCCGAAGCTGCAACGGTTTTCTTCGACTCACTCTCGATAACTATACCTGACGCATTGCATTCGATTGAGGAGACTCGTTTCGTCATCACCGGCCAATCCTACCGGCGACGTCATTTGGTGGTGGTGCATTTGGACCGTGGTGATAGAATACGTATCATTAGTGCGCGCTTAGCCATGCCGAGTGAAAGGAGGAAATATGAATCAGGAAGTGAATAAAGACCGTGACCAGGAGATGTTGGACGAATATGACTTCAGCGGCGGGGTGCGCGGAAAGTACGTCGACCGCTTTGTGAAAGGCTGCAACGTGGTAGTGCTTGATCCGGATGTAGCGCAAGTCTTCACCGATTCTGAGTCGGTTAACCACGCACTGCGCGCCCTAGCAGGAATCATCCAGCATCAGTCAGAGAAAATACAAACCTAGCCGCTCTTTTACACTTAGCTGTCTCCCTTTGGCTTCTTGCATTTGCTGTTTCCTTCTCTTGAAATCCGCAAGATCGCATCAAAGCAAATCCGCACGTAACTTTGGCTGGCTCGATGGTAGTCGCTGCCTAAGCAGACTGGTGACTGAAGTTTTTGAAGGAATTCGAGGAGCTAAGGCCTCTCACTCGCCTGCTGGGCGGACTTGGTGCTCAGGTATTCCGCCAGTGCTTTGTCAGCAGTTTGAATGTGGACGAGGAGCCAACTGCGAATTGCCTCAATCAGACCATGCTTGTCCGTTGCCGTTCCCGTCGCGAGGTCTTCCTTCAGCTTTTGCACCTGACCCAGTAACCGTTCGTGCTCGAGGAGATGGGACTCAGAGGCTTCGTAAGCATGCAACCTCATAAGGATTTGTTCCGAGAGAAAGTGAAGATTTGTTTGCTCCACCAGCTCGTTGAGGAGCGCGTAGACCACACTGTCGTCAGCCCCGCTCCTAACGGCAGCCTTAAGGTCATTGAGCAGGCTAATCTGACCCGCATGCTCCCGGTCCATTGAAGCAACGCCGAACTTCACTGTTGAGTCCTCTATCGCGTCCATGTTCCGTATTCTCGCATGCTCTTTAGCCAGGGTCTAGGTGCTTAATTACATCGCCATCTCTTTCCCAGTGTTCAGGTCTGATCTGGAAAGACGCAACGCCGGCCTGTGTGCTAATCTTCGGAACTACCCTAACCAACAAATGCACGTGATCGAGTACCTACGGCACACGCTGTTCAAACTCGCTCTCGCGCAGGGCCGCAGCCGTGATCTTACGCAACATGCCGCTGAATACCAGGTGGTGCAGAGGATAGAGTGCGTACCAATAGAGCCGGCCAAACAATCCCACTGGATCGAAAACCGCGGTTTGGCGAATCGTTGCGGTAGACTGGTCGCCGGTGACTTCGAATTCCAGCCAGGCGCGGCCTGGCAGTTTCATTTCAGCTGCGAGTCGCAAGAGGCGGTTCGGCTCATACTTCTCAACGCGCCAACAATCGATCGTGTCGCCGACGCGTAACACCGCGTTGGCCGGACGACCGCGTCTTCCACCTACACCGCCCAGGATCAGATCCAGAAAGCCGCGCAACCGCCAGAGCCAGTTCCAGGCATACCAACCGCTCTCGCCGCCGATTCTTTGGATCGGCCGAAAGGCAACCGCAGGGGATCTGCTTACCTGCGCCGCCCTTGAATCCACCAGCCGCGTTCCAAACTGCACGCCGCCCCAGGAAGGAGTTTCGCCAGAAGATGAAACAGCATCCGACCAGCGTGTCGCGGCAAATTGCTGTTCCTCGTTAGCGAGGGCTTTGCGGACCGCCTCGTCGACGCCAATGGGCCTAATGTCGAACGTCTCAAGCGCCGACTTGTCGCGGACGACAGTTGAATGAACAATGCTCTCAATCAGCTTTCTTCCGATGCGCGCATACAAAGGCGTGACCAGCCCCAGCCACAGACTTGAGAGAAACGGCGTCAGCACCGGCACTGGAATCATTCTGATTCGGAGCCCGCGGTGGCGCGCGTAAGTTCGCATGATGTCTGCATAAGAGACCTGGTCAGCGCCACCAATCTCGTATATACGATAAGACGAAATAGGCAGGCGAAGTGCTGCCATGAGATAGGCAATCAAGTCGTCGATTGCGATCGGCTGCGCCGGCATCGAGACCCACTTGGGCGTGGTCATAACTGGTAGACGTTCAACCAGGGAACGGATCATCTCAAACGAAAGACTGCCGGAGCCAATGACGATAGAGGCGCGGAACTCGAGCACGGGCACACCTGATTCGCGCAGAATCTGTCCGACCTCCTGGCGACTACGTAAGTGCGGCGATAACGCTTCATTGTCATTTCCGAGGGCACCGAGATAGATGATGCGCTCAACACCTGCTGCTTTTGCTGCTGCGGCGAAGTTTCGCGCGGCTTTCCGATCATTCTCCTCAAAGGACCCGGCGGAACCCATTGAGTGGACCAGGTAGTAGGCTATTCTAACGCCACTCAATGCTGCCTCAAGGCTGCGGCGGTCAAGCACATCACCCGCAACGATTTCGGTTGCGGGAGCGGCTCTGGGTTCGAGAAACTCAGGGCGGCGTGCCAGGCACCGGACCGGAAGCCCTTGATCTTGAATTGCCTGCAACAGTCTGCCGCCAACATAGCCAGTGGCCCCTGTGAGAAGTATCAAATCTTGATCTTTCGCGTCACTCATCATCAGCTTCAGAAAGAACGCCCAAGGAATGACGACTGTGGCGCATGCTGTCAGCTTGCGTTCTGGTCATTAGTGAATACTTGAGTTCTTGGGGTAGGTAGGCAAGTTGAGTGGTTTCACTTTGAGTTTAGTGTGGTTCCGGAACGCAAGCTGACAGCATGCGCCACGTTACGTTTGTTCCAACAGAAAGTCCCTTAGGGAGTGATGACCACCATAGTCGGCCCAACTTGCAGCGGTGTTGTTGACTTTCGTGTCTTTGATGTTCGGGTTCGCGCCCTGTTCTAAGAGGAACGCAACCATCTCTCGGTGTCCATGCAGGGCCGCGTTGTGGTTTACAGACGCTCCCCTTTCTAACAGCAGATTCCCCACGCGGTGGTTGCACCAGTACAAGGCCTCCTCCAAAGGAGTCCAGCCTCCAGTGCCATCGACTTTCGCGCCAGAGTCGAGAAGCGCTTCAGCAGCCTCGACGTTGTCAATCGAGGCTGCGGCCGCAAGCGCGCCGTTAATATCCGCCCCGTTCTCGATTAGCACCTGGGCCAACTCGATCTTACTTGGCAGATTGGCCCCATCAAGGACCAGACATTGAAGTAAAGTGGGGTGGCTACTTGACGACCTGGCTGTGGCCAGTGAAGGGTCGTCGGAGATAAGCGATTTGAGTCGGTCAATATCCCCGGCCTTGATCGCAGCCACTGCGGGCCAAAACTTTGATTCCATCATTGGCCTGCCCCTGATAAGTTCCCCGCAAGCAGCTTCGCCTTCTCAAGTTGCCGCGGCGGACTCTTCCAATCAATCGGACCAACCTCGAAACTATACTTCAGAAATGGCAATACAACATCTCCCCAGGCCCGCGTAAAGTAGTCGTACGCCTTGTTCCACTCCGCGCCTTCTCCCCAGCCACTCTGCGTAAGGGATACCTTCGTCTTGTTTGGTTCGAGTTGCGCGAATCGAATAACGACACTTGTACGTTGTTTGCGAATATCAGGAATGGCCGGTGGCGCATCCCAGGTGAAGGAGAGCATTTTTCCTTCCTGAATTGCGAGAATCAAATTACCTTCAGCGCCTCGAAGGCCTGGTGGCGCCGTGGGCGCGAACAAGATGTCATACTTTCCTAGCACGCGAAGATCGATATCGCAGTCAGGCGCAAAGAAAGATCTGATACCCTCCTGAGTGGTCCAGGCCTTCCATACCTTCTCAACCGGAGCGTTAACGACTATTTCAAGCTTGAGCGTCCTATCAACATTCTGCACTCCATTCATTTCCTGTCCCGTAACCGTTCGCAGTGGTTCCGCGATCTGAAGAACCAAGATGACGGCTAACACGGACCAAAGCGAGGTCTTCATACTTTTACCTCTCAAAACTTTTTAGACTGAGCGGATCTCACCCTCAGCGCGAGCTATTTGCCTGTCACGGCCACCGCGAAGCTTTGTCACGAGACTCAATGCTCCCGCGATTGTGTCCAAAGCAGCCATCCCCACGTTACGACGACCGGCCCAGACGTTTAGAACATATGCCCAACCTATGTTGTAACTCTTCCTGGCGCGCTTGGCTCTTCGCCCCCAATGCTCCCAACCGGTTGAGGTAAGCTCTAACCGGGTCCCGCTTCCTTCAATATGAAATTCAAGCTGGACCTCCTGTGCAGTTGATGGGTCGCGGGACGGGTGCCATGTAAACTCGACTCGACTGGGAGGGTCCCAGAGTGTGACCTGGCCCCACTGAAACCGCCGACCATCTTTATGCTCCTCGTAGATCCGGCCTCCAAGGCGCTCCTCGAACACTATTCGCTCGATCCTGTCGCCGCCGATTGAATGAGTACGACTGGGCCACCAGGACCCGAACTCCGCAGTAAATCTTTTGAACGCAGTTGCCTGTTCCCAGGAGACCGAGACAGACCGCTTGATCGGTGGAATCTTCTTAGCTGTCATCGCTTTTTTCTCTTTTTCTGGCGGGCTGGATCAGCCGCCGCATAAGCCGCCAGCGCGTCATCCCACAGCGACTCTACGTATTCGCGTAGTTCCGCCAGGCCATCTGGATTCGGACGATAGTACCGCCGCACACCTTCACGACGTTCGGTTACCAGACTTGCTTCTCGTAGAACGCGAAGATGTTGCGAAACTGCCGGCTGCGTTATTTGCAGCGCCACCGCCAACTCACCAACTGTGTATTCTCCGTACCGAACCGACTCGAATAATTGTCTCCGAGTAGGATCGGCAAGAGCCGCCAACGCCTGTTCATAAGCCATGACTTATATAAACATGGGGGCATATAGTTGTCAACAGGGAAAATCAAGTGAGAGAGTTTTTGCCACAGGCGGGGCTCCAACAGAAAAAGAGCCTGCGGCGAATTGCTCGCCGCAGGCTTGCCGTTCTCAGTTGTCAGGCAACTGTGAACTTAGTAACGTGAGCCGTTCCGACCGCCGCCGCCATCGCGATTTTCACGCGGTTTGGCTTCGTTGACGTTCAACGCCCGGCCACCGACTTCCTTACCATTGAACTGCTGAATCGCAGCCGCGCCTTCTTCCTTTGTTGACATCTCGACGAAGCCAAAGCCGCGTGAGCGACCGGTTTCGCGATCTTCAATCAAGGATACGCTTTCGACTGTGCCCGCTTGCGCGAACAGGGTTTGCAGGTCGTTGCTCGAAGTATCGAACGACAGGTTCCCGACATAAAGTTTCATAGACATAATTTTCTTACCTTTTCCCCTTCGGGAGTTAACAGAAGCCGCATGCGAACATGGTAGCTTCCCAATTTGCTAAGGATCTTGGGATTACATATCCATGCCGCCGGGCAGCGCCCGTGGCTTATCATCGTCCTGTAGCTCAGAAATGAGGGCCTCGGTGGTCAGCATTAAGCCGGCGATTGACGCAGCGTTTTGCAACGCGCAACGCGTGACTTTAGCAGGATCGATGATCCCCGCTTCAACCAGGTCTTCAAATGTTTCAGTGGCTGCGTTATAGCCAAAGTTAGCGTCTTTGCTGGCGCGTACTTTCTCCACTATTACCGCACCTTCCTTGCCTGCATTCTGTGCGATCTGACGCAGGGGCTCTTCAAGGGCGCGTGTCACGATGTTAACGCCAATTTGTTCATCGGGATCGCCGGTGGTCGTACCATCCTCGTTAGCTTCGAAGATCTTGAATTTATCCAGCGCCTTCGCCGCACGAATGAGGGCGACGCCCCCACCGGCCACGATGCCTTCTTCAACAGCCGCGCGCGTCGCGTTCATAGCGTCCTCAACGCGCGCTTTCTTCTCTTTCAATTCAGTTTCAGTAGCCGCGCCCACGCGGATCACTGCGACTCCGCCAACCAGTTTCGCGAGTCGCTCTTGCAGCTTCTCGCGGTCATAGTCTGACGAGCTATCTTCAATCTGGGCCCTCAGAGTCTTCACGCGACCCTTCAGGTCATCTTTGTTGCCCGCCCCATCGATGATAATGGTTTCGTCTTTGTTGATAGTCACCTTCTTGGCGCGGCCCAAGTCTTCAACCTGTACACTCTCGAGCTTGATGCCGAGGTCTTCACTGATGACTTTTCCGCCGGTCAGAATCGCAATATCCTGCAGCAATTCTTTACGTCGATCGCCAAAGCCCGGCGCCTTAACAGCAGCCACGTTGATGGTGCCGCGCAATTTGTTGACAACCAAGACTGCCAGGGCTTCTCCTTCAACATCTTCTGCGACAATCAGTATCGGCTTACCCAATTTGGCGACCTGCTCCAGAATAGGCAGCAAATCCCTCATTGATGAAATTTTCTTCTCGCTTAGCAGAATGACCGGGTTCTCGAGGACGGTTTCCATCTTTTCGGCGTCGGTGATGAAGTAAGGCGAAAGATAGCCGCGATCAAACTGCATTCCTTCGACAAATTCCAAATCCGTTTCCATCGTCTTCGCATCTTCGACGGTAATCACTCCGTCTTTGCCGACCTTCGCCATCGCTTCGGCTATTAACTCGCCGATCGTTGCATCGCCGTTTGCCGAAATCGTACCGACCTGCGCGATCATGTCGCCAGCTACCGGCTTGGCCAGTTTCTTGATTGCCGCCGTCGCGCGCTCGACTGCTTTGTCGATGCCGCGCTTCAATGCCATCGGGTTTGCGCCCGCGGCGACGGTTTTCACACCTTCGCGGTAGATCGCCTGGGCCAGCACCGTAGCGGTCGTTGTACCATCCCCGGCAACGTCGCTGGTCTTCGAAGCTACCTCGCGCACCATTTGTGCGCCCATGTTCTCGAGTGAATCCTTGAGGTCAATCTCTTTTGCCACAGTCACACCGTCTTTCGTGATTGTGGGGCTGCCATATGCCTTACCGAGAACGACGTTGCGTCCTTTGGGACCCAGCGTGATTCTCACCGCGTCGGCGAGTTGGTTAACACCCCGCAGAATTGCTGCTCGCGACTCTTCACCATGAACTATTTGCTTTGCCATAACTTCTACTTCTTCTCCTAACGAAAAACTATCTGTGAACTTATTTGTTAGTACAAAGCCCGCCTTTAAAGCCTGCTGGCGAACTCTAAAAGACAGAAAACTATCTGGCGCCCTTTTTGCCGCCAGTTGCAGCACCAGCCCGCGTAATGATTCCGAGAACCTCATCTTCGCGCATAATCAACAGGTCTTCACCGTCGATCTTGATTTCCGAGCCGCCATATTTGCCAAAGAGGATCCGATCGCCCTTCTTGACATCCAAAGGTTGGCGGGCGCCATCTTCTCTGTATTTCCCTTCTCCAGCGGCGACTACTTCCCCTTCCTGGGGCTTTTCTTTGGCGCTGTCTGGGATGATGATGCCACCGCGAATCTGCTCGCCTTCATCAATCCGCTTCACGATCACGCGATCATGTAATGGGGTGATATTTGTCATAATCTGCTTTTTCTTCCTTAAGCTTGCCGGAGCCGTCCTGATCGCCTTGGAGTGCTGTTACTCTCCCTGCTTTGCTCTAGTTGCCACAAAACAAGGATGTTGCACTGTTTAGGAAACTGTAAATGGCTTGAGCGCTTTCTTAGTGTTTGAGCTGTGGAATTATCAGGTGGTCTGGAAAAGCCAGAAGAGCTGAGAGCGGAGTAAGCTGGACTCGGTTCGACACCCACACTACGCTAACGGTGTCTCTATGTCAAATGCACATGCAGAGATGCAGAGATTGTTATTGATTGTGCCGGATCTTCTCGATGATTGGCACCCGGACTTACCGCGGTTCACCTGGATTTTCGTTTGGCTTTCTGAGATCGGATCTCATGTGCGAAGTACCACTGGTGGCCTTCGGGATCTTCGGCGCCGTAACGGCGATGACCGTAGAATGTATCCGCCGGCTCTTCGATTATGGTCGCCCCCGCTTTCCTTGCACGCGTACAGTGCTTGTCCACATCCTCAATGTTGATGTAAAGGCTCTGTGTTGACTGGCCGAGCCGCTTCGGGTTCCGGTAACTCGACCCGGGGTTTCCCATCATGATCAGGTCGTCGCCAAGCTGCATCGCCGCATGATTAATCTTAGCGTCCGCTCCCTTCATCGGAGTGCCATGCTTCCGGAACCCGAATGCTTTGGCCAGGAACTTCAGAGCTCCCCCGACGTCTTCATACAAGAGATAGGGTGTGATTGCCATGAACTTCTCCTCTTTCTTCAATCAATTGGTTCGGGTGGCCCATTGTGGCGCATGCTGTCCAGCTTGCGTTTCGGGCATCGCATCAAACTCCCTCTGAGAATTAGCACTCTTATCAGATTCCACTGATGATGGCTAGATTTCTCTGTCTCAAGATTCATCTCCAAACAACAAAGTCTGAAACTACTGTCCACACTTTATGCGCCCGAAGCTCCGCTGTTACCGCTCTGTTCCAGGAAGTCTCGCAGGGATTGCAGGCGTACCCGAACTTCGCGCGAAATCATCACTCTCATAATCGGCTCGAGTAGCGGAGCCAGAAACGCGGGGCGCGCCCGAAAAGAGTAGATGTAAGTAGTGCGCGATCTGGACTTCCCTGCCGCGTCGTGTTTGATGGTTGCTGCAAAGCTCTTGAATAGAGGAGGGCGATTCGAGAGCTTAACCGCGGCTACTCTTCCTCGTTCGAATCGCACGTACTCTGTCTCCACGGCGAGGTAGGCGCTCTTCCATGTACCGACACAAAGCGAGCGTACACCGACACCGGCCTCGGTTGCGCCGGCAAGTAGTCGTGCTTCACTTAACATCAAGTCCCATTCGAGGCGGCGACCGTAGTCATGAATGAGATCAAAAACAGCCTCACAGGATGTGTTAACTTCGATCGAAAAGGAATCTCTTTTCAAAGGTTACCTGCCTGGTTGATCTGTCGCTCTCGCCGTTCAGCGTTCGCTCGGATGCCTCGCAGAAGATAGAGTTGAAAGAAGTGAAGCACCAGTCTCACAGGCAAGCGCATACAGATCCCAAGCAATCCCCGAAGCTCATATTCGCTCATTAGAAACAGGTTTGAATTGGTTTCACCCTGCCATATCCGATAGGCGCCGGCGGTCATCTGAAATGGTCCATCGGAAAGATCGAGGAAATATGCGACGCGAAAACCGGGATCAGCTTTAAACGTGAACGCGTAGCGCTCTGGAGGAATCCATTCAGTGATGTTCTGGCAGAAGCGGCGATTGTTTGCGAAGTAAGCGATCCGCGCGCCACCGACGCCCGTTTGGATCACCTCGGCGCGAAGCGGCTTTGGTATTCCCAATATTGACAGGTAGACCGGGTGGTTGAAGGAGGCGATGTCAACCTGTGTAATTTCCTGCCAGATCGCCTCTGGGGAGGCATTGACATGCACGGAGTGCTCGATGGTGTATCGCTCGATGCCCACTTTGACTCCCGAAAACCTGAGGCGCTAACCAGGAGATTGTGCTACCCGCCGAGCAGGAACACAGAGGTTCCTTCGCTCAGCTACAGGGTCACGGACTCTCTAACTGGCGGACCAAATCGTCAAGCTGGTTGTTCAGGTCGTTAAGTTTCGCTTGCTCCAGTTGGAATTCTAAAACCAACTCTGACTCGCGAGCGCGCGATTGCTCCTCTTGCCGCACCCGTAAACTCTGATGCGTTTTCATCTCCCTGAGCTGCTGCTCCAATTGGGAGCGACGATTCGGATCCGCTGTGGTGTTCATAAGGTCCTCTACGGACTTAATCTGCTCGTCCAACTGGGGACGACTTGCCTTCAGGTCGGAGAGACGAGAGCGAACGCCCTCAAGGGCCCGGGAGGCGACTTCGACGCGCGACTGTTGTAGCCGTAGCCGCTCGAGCGTGACCTGGAGCCGGTACGAGGCTACGTTCGCACGCTGCAATGCCACCCGGAGTTCGCGGACTTCATCGAGCAGCGCCCGCAGGAGTTGCCCAGAATCATCCCGCGACGGTTCTGTGGTCTTTCCAGTCTGTCCGGAAACCGATGCGAAAGGAAAGAAAAAGGCCAACGCTATAACAACCAGGACTGCACTAAGGATCTGTCTCATGGCACCAAACTCTCTTTCTTCTTAGTTGTGCGAGGAAAATTTTCAGTTGGCACAGCAATCAGTATTTCTGAGCCCCTACAACTCCTTTCGATAGACGACGAAGTTTTTTGTGACTCGCGCGCCCAACTTCATAGCCGTCCGGCGCGACGGCCAGTTGTTGTCCAGCACGACTGTGTAACTGCCGGTCTTGTAGCCCCGGTCAATCATCGCAAGGTAACTCTTTGCCGCCAAAGCCAGATTGACGCCTCGCCCGCGGTAATTCTCCTTCACACCTATGATCAGAAGCACACCGTGATCGATCTCCCCGAGGTACTCCTGGAGCTCGGAGAAATTCTCCTCCAAGGACTTGCCCCTCATCCGATGGAGCGCCTGGTTCAAGTCCGGCAGCGAATAAACAAAGCCCACCTTCTGCCCTTCAATCTCGGCAAACGCAGTGAACCCTGCGACTAAGAAGTCCTTCATTTCGACTGTCAACCCACGCATCACGTCGGCGGGAAGTGGCATGAACCCCCAGTGTGATCGGAAGGTCTCGTTACAAAGGCTAGTGAAGGCTTCGGTCTCCTCTTCCAGGTGGTCAAAGTCCCATGAGCGCAGAGAGATCCCTGAGTCTGTCGCGCGTGCTACCATCTCACGGTAGCGCGTTGCCAACTCTGGCGTGAACTGGATCTGATACTGGACCACCCCTTGCTCCGTAGTGAAGCCGCCATTCTTAATGTAACTGTGATAGTACGCGGGATTGAAGGTGTGGAAGATGGTCGGAACCGCGTCGTACGAGTCTATGGTTAGCGGCATTTGCATCCCGGGCAGAAGGGAGAGTCGCGCCGTCTTACAGCCGTGTCCTTTCAACCAGTCACATGCGCATCGCACGAGCATATCGACTGCCTCAGTCTGATCGCGTAGGGCTTCAAAGAATAGAAGATGCCCCATCTGTTCGTTCCAGTGGCGGTTGTATGCTTCATCTTTCACTCCCGCGACGGTAGCCAAAACACGATCACCATCTTCAACCCAGAAGGGCTGAATCTGGCAGCCCACACCGAAGCCTCCTTGTCCTCCGAGAATTTTTGGCAGATGGTGAGAATCAGGGGGTACCCAGTGAGGATTCTCGCGATAAACCTCCTGTCCAAATTCAACATAACGACGCAACTCTTCCGCTGAACTCAGTGTCCGAACTTTCAATGGTTATATCTCCTTTTCTCTCGCGCAGAGTTATTACACATTCGGAAGTCTGAGTTCAACATGCAGCCCTCAGATTAGGCCACGCGTTCATGACGTAGCAGTCTGACAAGCGATATCCCAGTGATGATCCCGAGAACAAGCCCACCTGCCGCCACAATGGCTAAATACGCAAGAGCACCCCAGACGCCTCGCAGTGAATGCGCGCGCGGCAGAGTGTCCGCGAGCGCTACCGTTGCTGAAGCCATGGACCATCCCACCACACTCCCTACTATCCACCAGCCCGTGTTGTAAAAACGTGAATGCAGAATGAAGGCTTGAATTATGCCAACAATGAGTCCGGCCAAAATTACGGCGAGGTAAAGGGAATAGGGAGAATCCCAGCGAACCACTCCGGCTATATCCGCCATAAAAAACGGCAGTCCCAGTCCAACAACGGAGGACCAAAACCATGGACCAAACTTGCCGAGCACCGTTCGCATGACGCGTCCCTGCATGAGTCCAACGCCCGCGCCCATTCCGACACCAACAATAACTTGAACGCCACCAATACCCGCAGCCTCCCCAACCAATGCCAACGCGATGATCAAAGGAATGCCGAGAATCCAGCCGGCGAAAGTGGCTCGGATCCACTGGCGCAGAGGTTGGTTGCCATGCAGGCTGCGTTCATTCAACTGGCTGCGGGAGTTCAACTATTCGACCCAAGGTGTAATCATCAAGCCACCCTTACACCATTCTTAATAAAAGGTACGGCCTGGTTCCAGATCCTTCCCGCTCTGTCAGTTATTGGTTCAGGCGAGTAAGACGACAGAAAGGCTCTGCGAGGCTTGTCCTCTTTATTGGCACCACTGCGATGGAATGTAGTGCTGGACATAACAACTATGCTTCCAGCAGGAACAGTAATGGCGATACCAGGATCGCTTCCACGATAGCCAATCAGATCATTGGTCTCCTTGTCCTTTATGTGTTCGACTACAGCCGTCGATTCGGCTCGGCTATAAGGCAGCATGTACAGGGGCGCCATTATCTTCGGTCATGTCATCCAGAGCACACCATAAACTTACATACGGCCTGTGCGGATTTCCCAGGAGATACCCTGAATCCTGATGCCATGAGAATGGGGTTCCGGTTTTGGGCCACTTCAATACAAACAATTCCAGGAACAGGTAAGCATCGTTACCGACGACCGACCCGACAATCTCCATCATTAGGTCACCGAGCAAAAACTCTTCCAGGAACGGACTCTCCTCATGCCTACAGGGGAGAGAGTATCGCTTTTCTCTGTGAGATAACCCAAGGGTTTTAGCCCCAACGCTTTCCATACTGGCCATCTGCAATTCCAGACTATTCTGACACTCGATTCGTAATCCCTCCAGATCCCGTTCAGAAATAATCCTTTCAAGAACAAAATAGCCCTCTTCATGAAACTCGCTGATTTTATCTTCAGTAATCACTCGCCACCTTCGTTTTCGGGCAGCGCCTTTGGGAATACCAGAGAAACTACCACCGATAGGGCGATGACCGAAGTGATAATGCCCAGTGACAAACTAATCGGGAACTTGCCACCAAAAAGCTCATTGAGCCAAACCATTTTTAGGCCAACAAAGATTAGCACCACTGCCAGGCCGTATTTCAACATGTAAAACCTGTCAATCGCTCCCGCCAGCATAAAGTACAGAGCGCGCAAACCCAGAATTGCAAAGATGTTCGACGTAAAAACAATTAGTGGTTCAGTCGTCAGCGCAAAGATTGCCGGGACAGAGTCAATGGCGAAGATTACATCTGTTGCTTCCAAGAAGAGAAGCGCGACGAACAATGGAGTAGCATAAAACCGATTGTTGGAGCGAACGAAAAAGCGCTGACCATGCAACTCAGAGGTGACGCGAACGAAGCGGCGGAACAGCCGAATCAGCACATTCTTGCCGGGCTCGACGCCCTTCTCGGGAGCCAGCATCATCTTAAGACCGGTGAAGATAAGGAATATGCCGAAGATGATCACGATCCACTCGTACTGCATTAACGCGCTCGCAAGGGCAATGAAGATAGCGCGAAAAATGAGCGCGCCGATGATGCCGTAAAACAGGACGCGATGCTGGTATTTTGCAGGGATCGCAAAATACCCGAAGACCAGCACGAAGACGAAGATGTTGTCTACGGAGAGAGATTTCTCGACGATATATCCGGTGAGGAACTCGAGCGAGACACGCCACGCGGCGCCCGACGGGTCAAAGCCCGGTATAGCCATCAAGCGCGTATCCTGCGGGAATTTCCATAGGGAATACTGGTAAAGAAGGAGATTGAACAGAAGCGCCAGTGCGACCCAGACACAGCTCCAGATAGCCGCTTCACGAAAAGAGACCTTGTGGGCTTGACGATGAAATACTCCGAGATCGATTGCCAGGAGCAGAAGCACAAAGCCGGTAAAGCTCAGGTAGAACCACCAATAATCAGCAAATGGGAAAAGCTCAACCACCATTCAATCCTTTCACGCTAAGACGCCTTTAACCGACGCGCAAAAGAAAAGCCTTTTGCGCGCCACCGAGGGCTGCAAAAGGTCTTGGTCATTGAGTGGTTTACTCTTCCCGATGAACCGGACGCTGCGTAATGAGCATCGTATTGACGGCTTCACCGGACCCTGAATCGATTGGGCGACCTACTCCCCTTTTTGTGAGAGAAATACTACGAAGTGGAGATAAACCTGTCAACGCGTCCGAGCATGGTCCGCCACTGGTTCAACTCTTTGGAGTGCGGTGGCCCGGCACCGCTTTCGTCGGTCCACCCCGTTGAGCGGGGATCCGCGATACCAAAGCGGCGCCGGCCACCGCACTCCAAAGAGTTCATGCTTTACGGCAAGCTAAATCTCCATCAAGTCTTTGCCAACGATAATTCGACCGCTAAAGTGCTTGCGCACTCCTTCCATCCACTGTTCGTCAGTTATTGAAGGATCGTCGCCCGGGACCAGGTGTGAGAGCACCAACGTTTTGACCTCAGCTTGGGCGGCGATTCTGCCGACATCTTCAGGTAACGTATGGCTCTCCAGCAGGTGCTGTCGCAATCTCGTTGCATTGGGCAAACGCCTGATCAGCATTTCAATGCCCGGCAGATACATCACTTCATGCACAAGGACGTCCGCACCCTTGGCGAACTTGGCCAGTTCCGGCGCGTAAGTAGTATCACCCGAAATGACAACTGACCGATCCTCTGTGTCGAACCGATAGGCATAAGCCTGTTTGACTAATGGGTGACGTACCTGTCCCGCACTGACTTTCACATCGTCGTTCTCCAATAGCGCGCCTGGCTTACTAACATCATGGGCAAAGATCAGTTTGCGTGGGTCTAACCGGCCTTCGTCCTCGATGCGTATGTCGATGTCCATTTTCATGTAACTGAAGAAATCCTGCGTCATTCTTTTCAGCCCAGTTGGACCGTAAGCATCGATTCGACCAGATAGACCTGTAATCCATGCGTTATAAAACAGCGTCCCGTATTCCAGGTTGTGATCGGAATGATGATGAGTAATGAAGATGTAGCGCAGTCGGTTATGAGGGACACCGGCGGCCAGGAGCTGTCGCGACGTGCCGTACCCACAATCTATAACGAACGGGATATCGTTGATCAAAACGAGAGTCGAAGGGTTGCTGCGACCTGTTGCGCCAATCCGAGGCCCGCCTCTGGTGCCCAGCAGGATGACTCGCGTTCTCCTCTTTTCCTGACTGATTCCCTGTCGATTCAACAAGCCATATGAAAGCGCAAATCCCGCCGCACTGGTCAGAAATTGTCTGCGATTGTGTTGCATAGTTGTAAATCTGGTGTTAGGCCAAAACTGAAAACTCCCTCGGCTAAAGAGACTCGTATACGGTCAAGCTGGCAGATTTGAGCGCTATCTTCATAAGAGTCTCTAAGGCGCGAGGGTATCTTCTAAAAGCTGAATACGATCGGGGCAAGCAGAAAAACGGCGATTACAATGAACCCTATGAGCAGGAAGTTCAACCAGATTCCCGCACGCATCATCTGGGGCATGGTGATCAGTCCGCTGCCATAAACAAGGGCGTTAGGTGGAGTCGCTACTGGCATCATGAACGCACAGCTTGCACCGACCGCCGTCGGTATTGCTAACAGCAAAGGGCTGGCGCCCATTCCAACCGCAGCCGCAGCAACTACTGGTAAAAAAGCTGCCGCAGTTGCAGTGTTGCTGGTGAGCTCTGTCAGAAACACTATTGTAGAGGTGACGATGAGGGTCACCAAAATTAGTGGCATTGGACCACGCGTGCTCACCGCATGCCCGATCCATTCCGCCAATCCGGTCGTTTGAATCGCGTCTGCCAGCGACAATCCTCCCCCAAATAGCACCAGCACTGACCACGGCAGCTTCTCAGCTTCACGCCATGTGATCGAAGCTTCCAACGGCTTCCAACGAATCGGAACGACAAAGAGTAGCAGCGCTCCTGCTATTGCAATTACCGTATCGGACACTCCTGACGCATACATAGCGATGACTGGCTGAAGCACCCATGACAGTGCGACTATGATGGTTATTGTACCGACCGTCTTTTCCCTTCTGGTCAGTCTGCCCAGCGAGCTCACGGCACTATCCACAAATGCTATCCCGCCTGGAAGCTTCTCTGCACCTACGGGGTAAAGGAATCGAGTCAGCAATAGCCATGTGGCAGGGACCGCGATGAACACCAGAGGAACTCCAAACAACATCCATTGAGCGAAGCCTATTTGTATTCCATAGCTTTCGTTCAGGAATCCTGCAAGTAACGCATTTGGAGGTGTCCCAATCAAAGTTCCTATGCCGCCAATGTTTGCCGCATACGCAAGTCCTAGAAGAAGAGCCACTGAGAAGTTCTGGGAGGGGGGCCCCTGCTCCTCTATCTCGATTAACGAAAGGGCGATTGGAAACATGATGACGACGGTAGCTGTATTGCTAACCCACAAGCTCAGGAATGCCGTTGCGGCCATAAAGCCGCCAATCAGGCTCGCGGGTTTTGTACCCACCAACTTAATGATTTCCAGGGCCAGGCGGCGGTGCAATCCACAACGTTCAAGTGCTACGGCGATAATGAAGCCGCCCATGAAGAGAAAGATCACCGGATTGGCATAGGGCGCAGCAGCCTCGCGAATTGGCAGTATTCCAAGGACAGGAAGCAGGACCAGGGGAACCAGTGCGGTAGCGGATATGGGCAATGCTTCTGTGATCCACCATGTGGCCATTAGCACTGCCATCGCTGCGGTTAGCCAACCAGCTTTGCTTAAACCCGCCGGTACTGGCGCTATCAACATTGCCGCAAAGAGAGTCGGCCCAACAACAAGGCCTATTCGTTGACGGAGCGAGGATGAATCATTCATAGATGGCGCGGTTTTACCAGACCTCTACTCTTTACCAACGCGATTGCTGCGGCTTGTCATTTCAAAAACGTTGCGTTGCTCTGTTCAGACCTTCAGACGCTCTTTTTCCCACGTCTCATAAATCGGCGCCCCCGGCCGGAAGCGGTCTTTCCGCGCTGAACAGAAAGCGGTCCCGCCCGGCATCCTTGGCTGCATATAAGGCCTGGTCGGCCGCCTGGAATACATCTTCTGTCTTCTCGCCGTGCTCGGGGAAAAAGGCGATACCAATCGATACGGTAAGCTGCGGCAGTATCAGCCCATTGAGGGTGACTCTCATGTCGCGCACTCTTCCCAGGAGGCGCTCGGCCCATACCGTCATCCCCACACGCGTGGCACTAGGAATGATCGCGGCAAATTCTTCGCCGCCAAAGCGGCACGCGAGATCGGCCGCTCGGCAATGTTCAATCAGTACTTTACCAAGTTGGCGCAGCGCGGCATCCCCGGCTTCGTGGCCATGCGCATCGTTAAAATGCTTAAAGTGATCCACATCCACCATTATTACGGCGACGCTGTTCTTCTCACGCGCAGCTCGGGCGAATTCACGCTTGAGTGAGATCTCGAGAAATCGCCGGTTGTACAGCCCAGTTAGCGCATCCTGCATTGCCTCAAGGCGCAGCGCCTCGCGCAATTTGAAGTTTGCCAGCGCCAGGCCCAATTGCTCTGAAATTCGTTGTGCAAAGCGTGCCTCGTCTTCGCGCGTCGCCTCAGATTCGTCGGTAAGAACAAGATGCAGTAAACCGAGGGGGCCGCGGTCCGTCATCATTGGCAGACAAAGATACACAGACGGACCTTCGACTCCCTGAACATGCTTACAGCGCATTTGGGCGCTGGGAGGTCGATACGGCTGACCGCGTCGCAGTGCCCAGCATTCGTCCGGAGCGACGCTGTTAGCTAACTTCAGTTCACCCCAGCGCGCAAGCAGGTCAAGATAGTTCCGCGACTCTTTAAAAAGGTAAAAGGCACCGCTGTCCCCCACGCGAATCTGAGCCATGTAGCCTCCGATTATCGCGCCTGCTTCCTCGATCCGAACGACCGTTTGCAGTAGACCAGTCATCTCGCCGAGCAGTGAGAGGCGACGGTTGCTTTGCTCGAGCGTCTGCGCCTGACGAGTGATCTGATCGATCGCGTTTTTGCGCTCCGTTACGTCCTCGGCAATGCCGGCAAAACGATGGATGTCTCCGCTCTCATTGCGAATCGGAAAACCTCGAGCCCTGATCCAGCGGACGGTTTCATCCGGCCGCACGATACGGTAGTCAACGTCGAACGGAATCACCGTCCCATGAGGCGCAAATGCCTTAATCGCCCGTTCGTGGTCGTCTACATGGATCGCGTCAATAAACGACTTGGGATTGGCATACAGGCTTTCACAACTCCGACCCCAGAGTTCCTGGTAGCCCGGACTGATGTAGAACATGCGGGTCAGACCCGGGTCGACGAGGAAGAATACCTCACGAATATTCTCGGTCACCTGCCGGAATCGCAACTCGCTCTCCCGCAACTCAGCCGTGCCTCCTGGCTTGCGCCAGGAGATGGCAGTCATTATCTGAGCCAGTCTGTTTGCAATAGTCATTCGTTTCGTTGACAGGATCTATATACTAAGAACGCAACTTATAGCAAAAAGATTGACAGTGCTGTTTTCAAATCACACCTCCTCTTTACGTCCTCTCCAAACGTGGCGCCGGGTTCTGCGTCGATTTGATGAGGTAGGGTTTCCTATTGTAGTTTCTCTTAGCTCCCGCACCCCAGGCTGGACAGCATGGCGCTACAAGGCCTCGATTCTGTAAACGAAGGTCGTGAGAATTATGAGAGCAGAAAGCGAGATACCGCCTCGGCATACATCTTCGGCGCCGTGGTCATCCCTTCGTGCGCCTGGCCGGGCAACTCCTCGATACGAGCATCTGGGAGGACGGCGGCCAGGGAGTCTGTGACGTAGAGATGGCGAGGGCTTTCGGTGCCGATCTGGAGCATCACGGGCATTGGAAGCTCACGAAAGCGCTCGGCTTTGAATTCGTACCTGCTCAGCGCACGCAGATCTCTGAGTGAGGCCTTAGCATCGGAGATGATTGGCGGCCAGAGCTCCGTTGCCCGCACTTCGTTCAACTCCTCAAGAGGAACTGCCAATCTGTCGTGGAAGAACGTCACGGCGAAGGCTTCCCAGTCCCCTACATGCGCCAGCTCTTCAAGCTGGGCCAAGGCCTCCTTTCCGACAAGTTGCGGCCAGATGGCCTCGTAGAGCACCAGTTTGCGAATGTGTTCCGGGACTTGGGCCGCAGCGGCGAGCGCAGTGTGCGCGCCATAGGAGTGGCCGAGCAGAAAAACCGGCTCACCGATCGCTTGGATTACCGCCATCACATCCGAGCCTTCATCTTCAAGGCTGTGACCCTCGGTGGCATCGGTTTCACCTCGGCCGCGGCGGGCGATGGCATAGACAGTGAACTGCTTCTCGAATAGTGGCTTCACAAATTCCCAGTTTGTCTTGTGATCGCTAAAGGAACCATGCACCAAAACCAACGGTGGACCACTCCCGTATTGCTCATAAGAGACTCTGGCGCCAGAGGGCGAAGTAAGTTGTTCCATGGGTAGACTGCTAGTTTTTCCCTCGGGTTTCATAAACTATGCCAAGACTCCTTCCTAAAGATAAGTCTTCGATTACATCAGTGCTATCAGTAAATTGATCGATTGACCCAACATTCGTTTTGATTCTCTTTACCTGTGGGTCTTTAATTGCCTTTAGAATCTCATTGGCAAATTTGTCGCCGTGAATTACTAAGTATGGACGGTCGTGGTACTTTGAAGCCCTGGTCGGTAGCGGCGTGGTGATTTTCAAACTGTTATGTTGTCTGGCCACAACTGAATAGGCTTGTACCAGTTTCTTTTCTCTCGCTTTCCGTGACTTTGCCAGGAGAACATCTCGCAAGATCGGCGTGAGCCTGGCGCCGATTTTCAGTTTGCGGAAAGCGCTGCCAAACCACTTACTGTATGGCGCATACTGTTTTTCCATCAGGAAAGCAAGCTTCATAGTTTCACGAACCATGCGGGCTGCCACTATCTGAGAACCAAGTTCATCGCCAACTTCACCTGCGCGACCAACAAACGCTTCCTCTTGAGATATTCTGGTCCATTGAGCAGCCAGCAGATATAGCCAAACATCTCTCGGATAAAACCTAAGCTTTTGTCGAGCCATCTGAAGTTCACCCAAACTGTCGTGGTAAACCGCACCACTTACGAGTTCCAACAATCTTTGCTGCGGAAAGGTTAGCCAGTCTGGAATTGCGACCTTTTTAGATGGATCCCACCCTAACCGGGCTTCAAAAAACGACTTCACGGTATAGACATTGACCATGTGGTCGACGGGACCACTGGTAATCTTGATGGCATGTCTAACGCCCCCTGGGTCTGGTTTACTGTAGTTGGTTGAATAGCCCAAAAATTCATAGGGCAATTTATTGGATAATGTTTGGCAGATCTTATCTTTGAGTTCAGGGTAGTCTTTGTCGCTCAAAAATAGAAGCACTCGCGGCCCCCAGTGATGATCGCGAGATAAGGCAGTGTCAAATCCCAGCACTTCTGAACCCCAACCGATCAGCGCAGCGGAATAGCGAAGCTTGGGGAACTCCTTATTCAGGATTGGTCTAACTTCTGTTTTGTAGAAAAGCTTACTGAGCTTTAATCCGGGAATGAACCTAGACATTCGATTTTGTGAATACTCCTCGCGGCAGGAGCTGTTAAAGAATACCGAAGGCGCGAGATCCTGTATTCGTGTAACTTCGTGTGTGTTAGTGGATCGTTCTTTAGTCGATCAAAAAAACATCCACGAATTCCCGTCAGCGATTCACCGTGGACACCTTGAATGCGACCATCTCCTCGGCGTTGCGCACCAGCAGAGTGTCGCCAACAAGAACCGGATGGTTCCAGGTCTTGCCTTCGATGGCCTTGAACCGCGCCACCTCTGAGAACTGGTCGGCAGTTGCCCTAACCAACGCCAGCTCGCCCTTCTCCGACACCACCAGCAGGAGGTCCTGATCGGCTAACAGAACGACTTGCCCGTGGCCGTAGCGTCCGCCTTCCCACTTCTGCTCGCCGTCTTTGAGATCCACGCAAGAGAGGATGGCGCCGTCGAAGCCAAAGGCATGGTCCTTGTGAACGACGAAATCGTTGAAGTACGGCTTCAGCCCGATCGATATCCAACGCTCCTGGGTGGTCCATCCGCCTGGCCCGTTCGCGACCGCGATGCGAAGCAGCCCGATTTCTCCAGCGAGTCCGGAGCCGCTGCCGATCAGAACATCGCCATCCGCAGTTATGCCCGGCTGCACAATGCTGTCGCCCGCCCACGCGTGCTTCCAGAGCAGCGTGCCATCGGCCGGAGCGACGCTGATCGCGCCATCTCCTCTCAGCAGCAGGACCTGAGGAACCCCGTCGATTGTCGAAAGATGTGGCGAGCTGTAGCCGCCGCCACCGGTCGGGCCGAACCAACGTGGATTGCCGGTCGCGACGTCGTAGGCGGCAAGCGCACCCGCGGCAGCAACGATGACGACATCGCCAACCACCAGCGGCGAGCTGGCGAAGCCCCAACCCGGCACCTTTGTCTTCGTGTCAGACGCTGCGTTGCGTGACCAGAAGAGGGTGCCGCTGCGTGCGTCCAATGCGTTCAGGATTCCGGTCGCACCAAATGTGTATACGCGGCCGTTGCTGAGCGTCGGCGTCGCCCGCGGACCAGCGCCTGCATTCGATTCCCAAAACCTGGCTGCGTTCTGGTGTCTCCAGACCGGTTTGCCAGTGCTCACGTTGTAGCAGGAGACGAGCTCATTCTCGCCACGCTGCTCCTGAGTGTAGAGGAGATTGTCGCGGACTGCGAAGGACGACCAGCCGGGTCCGATCGGCTGGCGCCACACCACGACCGGAGGCTTTTGAGACCAGTCAGTCTCGATGTGTACGCCGCGAATGACACCGTCACGGTTTGGTCCGCGAAAGCCAGACCAACCCGAGTCTTCGCTAGCTGAGCCTGCGGGGATCTCTCCAGTAAGTTGATCCGAACTGGAAGTTGTCAGATCGTCGCTGGCGTGGGCCAGGAGGCGTTCCTCTGGAGTTTTGGTCCACCGCCAGTGGAGTTCCGAACTGCCATCGCCGCTCATTCCGCCGGTCCGCATGAGCATCATCACTCCGCACGCCAGCAAGATGGCGGCGAACATCGATGTGCGGCGCAGGCCGCTCGAAAGGCTACGGGTGGCGACCGCCCATGCGACGAGCGCAAGGCTCAGGAGAGGAATGGAGAAGATAGGCAACATCATACCCATCATTCCGTTAGCAATGGATGGGTGAACGACGCGCTTCGTCAGGGCGACCGCGATGACCATTATGACGATCGCGCCGACACGTTCCATCCAGGGGGCCCGGCTGAAGAACAGCCACCACAGGAGAACAATGAGTCCGGCAGCGACCCCGCCAAGCACGGCGAACATGGCGGCGTGAGGAGCGACGATAGGTATGCCAAACCAGAGCAGCCACTGGAGTGTCACGGCGACCACGCCAGGCCACAGCCGGAGCGGCTTCTTAAGAGGAGATTTGTCAGTTTTGAAAGTCGGTTGTTCGCTCTGGGAAATTGGGTCGTTCTGAAGGATCGGTTGCTCGCTCTGGGGAATGCTCATGGAACACAGTACGCTCCCCACAACGCGTTTGTTCTTAATTTCCCCTAATTGTTCGACGAACTTTAGTTTGTCGTCTGCATTACCCTAAACTCACTTTAAACCGACTGCCTCGGGACACTAGACTCTCTTCGATTTACCCGATGCCGCGCTCTTCGATTTACCCGAGCTTCCGAAGCAACAAACGCGACAAACTAAAGTTCGTCGGACAGGCGCTCGCAATTTTATGATGTCGGTGATTCATTTCCCTTCCGATTTACGCGTTAGATACCAGCAAGGGGAATTTTAGATCCTTATGGTGTGAAAGGTTCAAGTCCCATGTACGACGCAATCATTGTTGGCGCACGATGCGCAGGTTCACCTTTGGCTATGCTTCTGTCGCGAAAAGGCTATAACGTCCTCCTTCTAGACAAAGCCACTTTCCCGAGCGATACCATCTCCACGCACCATATACATCAGCCCGGCGTGGAGCGGCTTGAACGTTGGGGTCTGCTCGATAAAATTCAAGCTGCCAATACCCCGCCGACGACTCAGATCAGATTCGATGTCGGGCCTTTCGCCCTCGTCGGGACACCGCCACCGGCTGACGGCATGGCAGAGGCCTATGCACCCCGCCGCCGTATTCTCGACAAGATTCTGGTAGACGCAGCCGTGGGCGCCGGCGCTGAGCTGCGCGAAAGATTTTCGGTTGAAGAACTCACTTACGACGGCACAACCGTCACTGGCATCCGGGGCCGCGGCGACAAAGGCTCGAGTGTGACCGAGAGGGCGCGCATCGTTATCGGCGCGGATGGGGCGCGCTCGTTCGTGGCCCGTGCAGTCCATGCTCCCGTTTACCTCGATAAAGGGATGTTGACCTGCAACTATTACTCGTACTGGAGCGGCGTTCCGCTTGAGGGAGTCGAACTCTACTCGCGCGCAGGGCGAACGATAGTGGCTGACAAGACCAATGATGGTTTGAGTTTGATCGTAGTTGTGTGGCCCAAAGGACAGTTTGAGCGGGTCAGGTCAAACATTGAAGCGGAGTTCATGCGCGCGATCAGGACACATGCTCCCACACTCGCCGAACGCATCGACGGTGGCTGGCGCGAAGAGCGCTTTGCAGGCAGCGGCTTCCTGCCTAACTTTCTCCGCAAGCCCTACGGTGCCGGATGGGCGCTCGTCGGCGATGCGGCTTATCCCAAAGACCCCATCACAGCCCAGGGAATTACAAACAGCTTCAGCCACGCCGAGATGTTGGCTGAAGCGCTCGATGAAGGATTCACTGGGCGTAGGAAAATGAAAGACGCGCTGGCGGATTACGAACGAAGGCGGAACGAAGAGGTGCTGCCCATGTTCGAGCACACAACTCATTTGGCAAAGCTCGAACCGCCGGGGCCCGAGATGCTTGATTTAATGAATGCGCTCCGGGGTAATCAATATGAGATCGGGCGTTTTCTGGGGACGATTACTGGAAGTGTACCGATTAGGGAGTTCTTCTCGGCAGAGAACATCAGCCGGGTTATTGAGGCATCGGCGCTCAAACCCGCAGCATGATTGTGCTCATGCTCTATTGTCCACCGTTGCTCCGTGATGGCCGTGTTTGTTTACGGACACCACGGAGCCACGCTTCAACATTGACCTAACTTGAGAACCAAGCCAGACACCACACGCTTTAGCGTCGTGGTCCTTCAACTTTGACCTAACTACCAGCTTGAAGACCAAGTCAGACACCACACGCTTTAGCGTCGTGGTCCTTCAACTTTGACCTAACTACCAGCTTGAAGACCAGGTCAGACACCACACGCTTTAGCGTCGTGGTCCTTCAACTTTGACCTAACTACCAGCTTGAAGACCAAGCCAGACACCACACGCTTTAGCGTCGTGGTCCTTCAACTTTGACCTAACTACCAGCTTGAAGACCAAGTCAGACACCACACGCTTTAGCGTCGTGGAGTTCTCAACTTTCACCTAAGATAGGCGTGGGGCTTCCTCAGGGTTCTCCCCAAGAGGGGTTAGGTCCAAATTGAAGCTCCCCGACGCTAAAAGCGTGTGGTGTCTGCCTTACGTCAAGGCCGACCCGTTAGGTCGAAGTTGAAACTCCACGACGCTCAAGCGTGTGGTGTCGCGCCGATCTTTGAAAGTGTTGTGTTAGGCTGAGGTTGAAACTCCACGACGCTCAAGCGTGTGGTGTCGGGCATAGTGGGTGGCAGTTCGCTCAAGCCGCCAAGGTGAGTAGCCCGACTGTCATTGCAATTCGTTGCCGTGGTTTGATCAAGGCGATGCTAGCCGCGAGAACTCCGATGGGCCCACTTATGAAGAGCGCTACTTCCGCCCAGACAACTAACCCACTGGCAAAGTACGCAAGCAAAATATAGATTCCGTAGTAGCTCACTACGACCCCGCAACCGCCGAGCAATACGAGAACCCAGGTAACCAAACGCTTCAGTATTGCCAACTTGTGACATTACCTCCTCACCACAGTAATCTTCACCTCTGACGGGTATTGCTTAGAATGGTGCACTTCATTCCGGGCGATCACGCCTTTTGATTCGTCATAGTTTCGCCCGCCGGTGTTCAGGTTCCGATCAAACCGCGGGAAGTTGCTACTCGATACCTCAATCCGAATGCGATGACCCACGTCAAAGTAGTTACTCGTCGTCAGCAGTGGGAGTGTCACCTTGTAGACCTTGCCTGGCTCCATCCAAACGTTCGGCTTGTCATAGCCGTTGCGATACCTCATCCGCTGAATCGTTTCGTCTAAATTGTAGGCGCGTCCATCGGGATAGACATCGATCAGCTTCACGGTAAAATCTGTGTCCTTCGCGTCTGACGAAACATAAAGGGTTACCTCAATTGGCCCGCTCACTTCGATCCCTTCCTTCAGCGGCCCGGTGCTATAAACGAGAATGTCTGGTCGCGCCTCATTCTTGCGCTGGTCGAAAGAGCCGGCAGTAATCGCATTTCCAGTACAACATACATTGCCACCATGCGACGGCACGGGATTCATCGGATCGTATTCAAACCTGTCCAGATTGTCGGTCGCTGGCGCTGCCTCATTTAGCACACCGTCACCGTTGACCGTGTTTGCTTTCCCGCCACTCGACAGGAAAAAGCTAATCTGCTGCGCGCCGCGAGGGGGCCACGTGTCTGACGCTTGCCACTTGTTGATGCCCATGGTGAAGTAGCGCACCTTCGGCATCTTCTCGAGAATTCCGTTCTGCTCGCCTTTGAGGAAGTAATCAAACCAGGCGTAGGTCAGGTCGTCGTAATTCAATCGAGCATCACCCATACTTCTTTCACCAACAATCGTGTCTTCAGTTGCACGCTTGAACGCGCAGTGGAGCGTCGGAGCAATCACTGCATACTGTTGACTAGCAATCTCGGGAGACGCAGTGTTTCTTACATGGTTGTATGCAGCGAGGTTTGGACCGATCGACACGTCATACCATGACATAAACCAGAATCCTGGAATATTTATCTTCATGTTGTCATGCCACAGCCCACCTTTGTACCAGGCAGGGTCGTTCGGCTCGCGCTCGATCATCGCGCCGCCTGTCGCAACCGGCATCCGGTCGGCGAAAACACCACGTGGTCCATCCAGCGCTTTCATAATGTCTTTTACGGGAAGGTGGCGCAAAGCAATTGACCAATCGACCGGAGGCAACTGCTGGGCGAGGTCGAACGCCTTGGAAGCGCGAATCAGCTCCTCCTGCGATGTGCTTGGCGGAAACATTGGGCGCACCTGATTCTGCTGGCCGTAGAGCCAGGCAATGAACAACATTTGGACCGCGCCGCCTCGATACCAGTTTCCCTGTTCATACCAGGGACCCACTCGTCCCACACCGGCGCCATACCCCTGCGCAATCATGGTCGTAAACGCCGGGTTCCCATCAGCCGCGACCGCCAACTGCCATTCGGCTGTCGAGGAGCAGCCGATCGTGCCGACCTTGCCGTTGGACCATGGTTGTTTGGAGATCCAGTTCAACTCGTCGTCGCCATCACTGAGTGGTGGGCCAAGAATGTCGTAGTTTCCCTCCGAGAAGAAGCGACCGCGTTCATTCATCTGGACATATGCGTAGCCGCGCTTGACCGCCTCGAGCTCATTCGAAAGATCGCGAGGCGCGCCATTGCGGACATCCCAGTAATTGAAGTTGTAGGGCGTGCGCACAAAGATGCTGGGATATCTCCTGGACGTATCTTTGGGCCGATAAACGTCGGTAGCTATGCGAACGCCGTCGCGCATCGGGATCATCAATTTCCGTTCGACGATGGCGATCGACTGGAGCTCGGTCTCAATCGCATGACGCCGGGCAATGGCTTCGGGCGTGATGCTGCCGCGACCCTGCGAGTAGACGCTCTCATTTACAGGGATTTGAACGAAAAAGCAGACAACTAGTACGGCAAGTGTCGCGGTCCAGAACGTTCTCTTTTGCATTCGTGGCTCCTTACGAATCTGTGCTCGGCTAGGCCAAGGTAAGAAATCTATTCAGCATTGAGTGACGTAATAATGGTAGACATCCGAGAGTATCATTGATTGGAGCCACCGGGTTAGAACGAGCAAAAGAGGTGTTCGAATGTTTCGCCCCTCATTTTTGATATTAAGGCGCGAGAATTGTCCTGGCTACCACTCCTTCTTCTCCAGGCATCCTACAACGGCCGGATGCCATCGCTTTACCTCGGCATTCACTACGCCATCTTTCACTGCTGGATCGTTAGCAATGATCTCTTCGGCTTCCCGCAGAGTGGGTGCTTGTATTATCCCTATTGCCCCACTACTGTCTTTAAACGGCCCTCCCAACATCAGTGTCTTAGCTGTTTCAAGTTTTGCCATATACGCGAAGTGCTCGTTCAAAGGCTGAGCGGTTATTGGTTTGTCCTTTAACCAGGCACGCCCAGGGGTGTAAATGAAAACAAAGTATTCAGTCCTTGCGCCCGAAGTAAGGACTTTCTCTGCTCCTTGTTTTGAGGTCATTACTGCGCCAAGGATAAAGAAAATAACAAGTATTGCTGTTATGACAGGATTGCTCATAGCCTATCTCCTCCGGCAGAGCAGGTGCTTAGTGATCGCATGTTGTTGGCCTCGAAGGACTTCGCTGTCAATCTGAGGAAGACCTGCTACTGGAATTGAACTTTGCCGCAACAACACCTTCAGACTCTCTGCGCTCTGGGCTGATGCTTCGCATCCAAAATTGCCGCTACAGGTGTCAAGCGTCGGATCTATTGTTTCTTCGACTAACCCCTCTTTTATCATCTCAGAAAGTCGCATCACAACGTACTCATCCGTTTTTCTTTCAGGGATACCTACACCTGTTCGCCGTGACCTCATTGGTGTCCGCTACAAATCCTCCTCGGACAGGCTCTCGTGCAGAGCACTCTGCGCCCCGACGCGGTCTGCCCCCAATGTATTTGAAAGTTGAACCGCCATTCCCGCACTGCCTCACCCTAATGCTGCTCATCGAACAGCGACGGGCCGACCTTCACGTCCCGCAGCGTTTGGACGACTTCAATCGCACTAGTGGGTTATACTAGCGCTTTAATTACTCGTTTCACCCATCTATAGATATAAGTGGCGCGACATGAAAACTGAATCGCCGTTCTCCGCGGCCCTGCACTGGGACTTGGAAGCCGTTGCGCGCCAGCATGAGGTACGCGCCCTCTTTCGCCCCTGCGGCACGCGCTACCCCGTTAGGTTGTTTCGGTACTGGTTTATGTACAACCTGATTCGTAACGAGGCAGATCGGCTCGGCCGTCCACTCCGTGTATGCGAAATAGGTGTGGATCGCGGGCAAATGCTCGGGTTTGTGCGCGCCGCCGGAAACGTACCGATTGAGCGATGGGATGCAGTGGACCGTCGCCTGAAGCCCGAGCTGAACAACTTTGGGTATGGCCGGCAGATCGAAGTCGACGTGGAGACGGAAGGCTTCAATCTCGCCGACACTTACGATGTCGTAGTGGTGCTCCATCTGCTTGAACACTTGCTGGAGCCAGAAAGGCTGTTGAAGCGCCTTTCCTCACACATGCAGCACGATGACATTGTGATCGGCGGCTTTCCTGTAACGCCACAGTGGGTCGCGCAGGCGTGGGAAAAGCGACTTCGACAAAAAATTCATCGCCACTACGATGATCACAGGCATGTTAGCGTATTTTCCCCGCAGCGTGTGCGTGACATGGGAGAAGGCAACGACTTCACGCTCGAATTCCTCTCGGGTGCCTTTCTGATTCGGAAAACAGGCGCGGCTGCCGAGAACTCCTCGTTGTGGGCACGCCTAAACTTGTTGTGGGGCGCCGCCATGCCGTCGCTTGGCGGCGAAGTTTACTGGCAAATGCGCCGAAAGTAATCTCATGAAGCTTGGTCTTCTTGATCACTACCTTTCTCATACAGCAACCACTCCGTCACGCAGTGTACAATCACAATTCCAATTACATTGCTATCTGATAGCGACCACTAAGGTATAGGCTGTTGCGCCTCGACCCTGATTGACGATTGAGAGCAGATGGTCGCCGCCTGTCATTTCGACACTGAAACTCTTCCCACTCGCTGTTCCGGCATTGACGATCACGGCGCCGTTTCCGGATTTGATATCGATTGACATCAGTTGACCGGCTCGCCCGTTAATAACGTATTCAAGATAGCCTTTGCCGCTTATTTTCCCACCGACCGTTGCCGAGCTGGTTCCGCGACGAAAATTGATGCGTTTTTGGGCCATTAATTCTACGCCGGTCAACATCAGCATTAGAGTTAGCGCTGTAACTTGCAGGCATGTTTTTCTGAGCATGTTAATTTTTACCTCTTATAGAAAAGTTGTAGAGCTGAATTTACGACGCGGTATATTAACAGAACCCTCGGGTAAAGCTGGGCGGTACCGTGAGGTGCGTGACGTTTCTTCGACCGCCCATCCGCAATACCGTTGTTGGTGGCGATCCACCCGAGCACCTCATCCGGTACGGTAGCGCATTTCCAGCCGCTCCCGATCTTCACCACGCAACACAACCGGCGTGAAGTACTCATACCCGCTGACGAAATAACTCTCCACGAGTTGTAGCAAAGCGGCGTACTGCCCATCGGAGAGTTGATCCACTGTAAAGCCGGTCGGGTCATCATGATGATCGAGGTAGCCATGCATAAGGAGATCATCCCAGTGGTTAATAGACTCCGTCACCAACGCCGGCAGCCCAGCGGCCTCAATAACCGTCTTGTTACGGGCCACGAACGTAGACCAGTTACGGGCCGCCGTAACACTCCCCTTTGATCTGCGATTCCCCATTTCGGGCTCAGAAGATTACCACCTAACGCCCGGCATCGCCCGCCCCGCATTCAACGTAGCTATCGCTAACTTCTAAGATGAGAGACGCTGACTCGCGGTCGGGTGCCTGCCGTTGTCAGGCAAATCTAAGATGTCATGCATTCCGTCAAGAGCCTCTTCCAGAGCTGCCCGCGCCAGAAGTCTGGTTGAATCAAGAAGGGGCACTTCAACATCTTCTTGTCTCAAAATAAGCGGGATTTCTGTACATCCCATAACAACACCATCACAACCAGCACTTCCTAGTTCGGCAACAACGCCGCGAAAATACTCTCTTGTCGAACTCTCCAGAATGCCTTTAACCAGCTCCTCAAAAATAAGCTTATCGACCCGTTCCCTCTGCTCATTCTCCGGGACCACCGCCACAATGCCACGATCTGATAAGACCTTCCGATAGACTTTTCCTTCCATCAGAAACCTGGTTCCGAGAATACCAAGCCTGGACCACTGTCGGTGTGCAGCAACTTCAGCTACAACCTCCACGATATGAAGCCACGGGATCGGCGAGCGTGGTCTCATGAACTCGAAAGCTTCATGTGCTGTATTAGCAGGGCAGATGGCAAAGTCGGCGCCAGCGCGAGCGACTTTCTCGACAGACTCAAGCAACAAGCCGGCAACCCCTTCCCAATCGAGTCTCGAGCCAAAGCCCATGTAGTCTGCAAGCGGGAAAGAATGCATCGTGATCTGCGGGTGATTGTGCTCACCCATCACGGATGCAGCTTCGGCACAGATGGATTGGTAGCAGAGCGCAGCGCCCTCGTAACTCACCGCCACGATGCCAATGTGTTTAGCCATATAGCCTCGCACGTCACGAAAAGCCCACCGTCTCATCAAAGCATTTTGCGAAAGAAGCCTTCTCCGATTCCACCTTCATTGATGCCGGCAATTATAGCTTTTTCTTTTGTTCGTGTTCCTTCGTGTGATTTCGTGGATCCGCTTTTATGCCGCACCCAAAAGCCGATCCACGAACTCACACGAACAATACACGAACTGCGGTGGCCCCTGCGGTGGTTGCTTGACTTCCTCCAAACGCTTGGGATTCTCTTCCAGCCTTTCTAGCTCTTTCTTTTGTTCGTGTTACTTCGTGTGATTTCGTGGATCCGCTTTATGCCGCACCCAAACCGCTTCTAAAAGCTTCTTCATCCACGGCCATATCACTTAAGCTCCAGCACCACGACCGACTTCGGTGGGACGCTTAGGGCCAGTTGAGAGCCTTGCAGCTTGTAGCCGCTGAATCGGGTTGGCTTAACAGTGTCCGTGCGATCGAAAGTGTTCATTGCGTTAATCGCGGGAGCGGTCAGCATCTCGCCCGCAACGGTCTTGACCGATGAGCCCGTGATTGTAGTCGTGACTTCGGCCATCCGGTTCGGGTCGAGATTAATGACCGACACGTGCAATCTCCCTGCCGCGTCGCGCGAGGCCGAGACATTCAGCGACGGTACCGCCGCCTGGTCCAGCCTGTACTCCGGCGCTGTAAGCTCGATGGGGATCAGCGTTGCCCCCTGATGCACCTTAAACATTCGGAAGACGTGGTAAGTCGGCGTCAGCACTATCCTCTCTTTGTCAGTCAGGATCAGCGCTTGTAGGACGTTAACCATCTGCGCGATGTTGGCCATCCTCACGCGCTCGGCGTGCCGGTGGAAGATGTTCAGATTTATGCCCGCTACGAGCGCGTCGCGAAGCGTGTTCTGCTGATAAAGCGTCGTGGCCCCCGGCTCATCGTCGTACCATGTGCCCCACTCGTCCACCATCAGCCCGACACGCTTCTCTGGATCGTGTTTGTCCATGATAGCGCTGTGCTTTGTGATGAATTCATCCATGCGCAACGTCCTGGCGAGCGTAGCGTGCCACTCCTTTTCGCCGAACTCGGTCGCCGAGCCCTTCTTCTTCCAGTCGCCGGTCGGCAGCGTGTAGTAGTGCAGCGCCAGGCCGTCCATCTGCTTCCCTGCCTGCGCCATCAGCACTTCCGTCCACGTGAAGTTCTCGTCGTAGGGCCCAACCGCCAGCTTCTGAATGCGGTTTCCTGAGTGCTCTTTAACAAAAGTGGCGAACTGGCGATATACGTCAGCGTAATACTCGGGGCGCATGTTACCCCCGCAGCCCCACGTCTCGTTGCCAATGCCAAAGTACGGAATCTTCCAGGGCTTCTCGCGTCCATTTTGCCGGCGGAGGTTTGCCAGAGTGGAGTCGGAGTCGGAGGTCATGTACTCGATCCACTCCATCATTTCCTGCGGTGTTCCCGAACCAACATTGCCGCTGATGTAGGCTTCGGCGCCCAGCATCTCAACGAGGTCCATAAACTCGTGCGTGCCAAAGGCATTCGTGTCAACGCCGCCCCAGCTCGCGTTGGGCCGTCGTGGGCGTTCATCGCGCGGGCCAATGCCGTCGCGCCAGTGGTATTCGTCGGCGAAGCACCCGCCCGGCCAGCGCAGGACAGGGATGTTGAGTTCCTTCAACGCCGCGACGACATCGTTGCGAATGCCGCGCGTGTTCGGGATGGATGAGTCCTCCCCAACCCAGATGCCCTCGTAGATCAAGCGCCCGAGGTGCTCGGCGAAGTGACCGTAAATGTTTCGGTTAATCACCGCTCCGGGCCGGTCGGCACGGATGGCCAGGGTAGCCTTATAAGGTTCCGAGTTTTGAGCATGCACTTGAAAAGAGACAGGCGCAGCTACCAACCAAGCTGCCAGGATTGTAAGCAGCGCTCGTCGAGGGCGTAGAAACGTCCGACCAGTAAGCATCAATGTTTTCTCCTCCGGATGCTGTATATTGCACGCACTAGGCTGAAGCTTTCAACCATTTTGAGTCACCGCTCCTGTTTTCTTACACTCGGATCCCCCGTAGGCGGTGGGGCGTGATCTTCTTTAGCAGGTGGGCCAAGTAGCTCTTTCAAGATCGGCTTTAGCGCTTCGGCCCACACCTGATAGCCCTTAACGTCAAGATGCAAACCGTCGGTCGCCATTCCCTCGAACAGCCTATCGTCTTTGCTCGCCAACCTGTCGTTGATGTTCAAGTATCTGATCTTTTTCCCATCGGCGAGCTTAGCGATGTTGGCGTTGATCAGATTAATGATCGGCATCACCGCAATGTTGTCGTTGCGCGGGGTGATGCCCATCAGAACGACGGTGGCTTCAGGCGCCTTCATGCGACAAAATTCCAGGATGGCCTTAATGCCGCGCGTGACTTCTGCGACCCGCGGATCGTCGGGGCCTGCGGGAGGGTTGTTGCCGACATTGTTAGTACCGGCCATCAGGACGATGACTTTGGGATTGACGTGGTCCAACTCTCCATTGTGGAGTCGCCAAAGGATGTTCTGCGTGGTATCACCACCCCAGCCGAAGTTGGCGGCGTTCCAGCCGAAGAAGTTCAGGCGCCAGTTCTCAAGAAGCGCTCGGTACTGTTCGTCACTTGCGCCCCAGCGCCTGGTGATCGAATCACCAAGGAAATAGACGTCAATGCGACCCTTCCTCGCCTTCTCCAGTAACTCTTTGTGCGCGATCATCGAGTTCTGATCAGTACGTGGCACGGGTCGAACGGCCTCGTCCTGCTCTGACCTCTCGCTCGCGTTGTTAAGGCTGCTCACTTTATCCTCCATACCTTGGAACTTCAGCCGCCGCCCCTTGATGAACTGAGCAACCCTGATCCCGAGCTGGTCCATCATGTTCCGGTGGTCACCAGCTCCCTTGAATATCACTTGCGGAGGAAATCGGCCGCGGTCGGATTGGGCCAAGACAAAGGGTGAAAGTGACAGCGCAGCCAGTGACAAGACGACCGTGCTTTTAAAGTTGATCTGCATATGCCTGGTTCATTAAGAAGATAGCGTTGTTGCCTTACGAGACCGTGCAGGTTCATAATCGCCGCCCGGCTAAATCATTCGCGAAGACTTGTGATGAAAGGTTCACTTGACCATCGGGACATGCTGCTTGACGCGTGGAGAACCAACAACCGCGTCACCGTCTTCCTTTTCGAAAACTTACCTGCCGAGCTTTGGCGCGCTGCCGTGCCGGGAGCGCCGCGACGAAGCGTGCGGATGATTGCCGGCCACATCCACAATGCGCGTTGCATGTGGATCAAGACGCTGGGAAAGCAACACGGCGTCGCGGCGCCGCAATCCCTCAACCGTCACAAGGTTGTGCCGAGGGAGCTCATTCCAGCACTCAATCGCAGCAGCCGGGGCATGGTGAGCTTACTGAAGCTCGGCTGTGACCATGGCGGTGTGATACCGGCCTCTTCGTCGTACATCTGGCGTAACCTGCCGCTCGACGTCGGGCATGTTCTGACCTATTTTGTCGCGCATGAAGGTCATCATCGCGGCCAGATAGTCATGCTTGCGCGACAGTTGGGTTATCGATTGCCCGCTGAGGTTACGAATGGCCTTTGGTTATGGTCAAGGCGTGCGAAGGAGGCACGCTAGATTTCCCTTACGCGCTTCAATATACCGGATGGCGTATAGTTAATTAAAGCACTGGCCAACTTGAGATGTTACTACCATCCGCTATACTGCGATGGCTTCAACCCACAGTTCAAGTACAAAGGAGAAGGAATGGAACGTAAAGTAGCCTCCGACTACCCGCAAGAGTTATTAGACCTGTTCGACGAGTACCAGCACGGCGATATCGACCGCCGCGCCTTCCTCGACCGTGCCGCCAGGTTTGCCGTGGGCGGCCTTACCGTCGCGCTCATCTTCGAGAGCCTGAGACCCAACTACGCCTGGGCGCAGCAAATACCGTCCGACGATAAGCGGATCAAGGTTGGCTACGAGGTCGTACAGTCCCCTTCTGGGAACGGCTCAATCAAAGGCCACCTGGCCCGTCCGGCCAAAAACAGCAAGCTGCCCGCCGTGCTCGTTATCCACGAGAACCGCGGGCTCAACCCCTACATCGAGGACGTAGCACGTCGCCTCGCGGTCGCCAACTTCGTCGCCTTCGCGCCCGACGGTCTGACTTCGGTCGGCGGGTACCCGGGCAGCGACGAGAAGGGCGCCGCACTTTTCCGGGAGGTTGACGGAAAGAAGATGACAGAGGACTTCGTGGCGGCGGCTAAGTGGCTCAAAGCGCGCCCGGACTCTACCGGCAAGTTGGGAGCGGTGGGCTTCTGCTTCGGCGGCGGGATGGTTAATCAGTTGGCCGTGCGGTTGGGATCAGATCTGAACGCCGGGGTCGCGTTCTACGGACGGCAAGCGGGCACGGATGATGTCCCCAGAATTTCAGCGCCGCTGTTATTCCAGTACGCGGGCAACGACCAGCGCATCAACGAGGGCATTGAGGCTTACGAGGCGGCGCTCAAGGCCAACGATAAGGTGTTCGCGTCACACATGTACGAGGGTAAACAGCACGGCTTCCATAACGACACGACGCCGCGCTATGACGAGACGGCCGCAAAACTGGCGTGGACGCGCACCCTTGAATGGTTCAACAAGTACCTGCGGTGAACTTGATCGACGCCTATAGAAGCCGCGCGTATTCTGCGCGCTCGATGGTGACGTTCTCTCTGGCGCTGGGAATGTCGTCGCTAAAGTAAACACTATTTCTAGTAGCTACAGCGAAGGAACCTAACACGGGGCCTGACCGGGCGCGGCGATTACTCGCCTACCTTCGAATTGGGGCGGAACTTTCGCAGCACCGAAGTTTAATGTAACCATTTGAATGAGTTTAGAATTCCGTTGATCGTCTCGTCAAATCCTCCAGCGTGTAAAAACACGAACCCAACTGTCTTGTCCCAAAGGAGCGATAATTAAAAATCTAAATCCTTCACCAAGATGAAATGAGTAGGCGCGTCCGTGATGTTCAGCGTTTGTTTCTGCCACAATCCATAACTCTCCGACCTCAACGACGCATCTTCAAAGACCCTCAAGGCTGTCCTGAGTCCATGCTTCTCGATTCTCTCGGCTATTTCTTCAGGCGTTAGGTCAACTATATAGACTCTGCCTTGCAAGTCGTTCCAAAGATAGTTTCCCACTCCAGTAACACCGAAGGTGTTCGCGAAGGCCAGCCCAGCGGCAGCGCCCTGGGAATTAAACGCCCCAGCATATCTAAACACCGAAGGTGTTGGCTAAGTGCTTACACTGCGCAACCCGATGTAGGATTCCAATTACGTAAGCGATCTAGCCAACACCTTCGGTGTTAGGAAGATGTTAGGGTGGAGTCGAGTTCCCAGGGCGTTGCCCCTAGGCTGACCTTCGCGAACACCTTCGGTGTGAACTTCATCACCGCGCTAGCTTGGGGATCATCTTGACTGACCTGGATACCCGGGACCGTTCGTGATCACGCGATAACGCACCTAACTCTTCTCGCCTGATTAATTCCCGCATCACTCGAAAGGCATCGACAACAGATTCCTCATCTGGTTCGGACACGTCGGCTGACGAAAAGACGTTATAACCGGGAAGCGGTCCACGTGTATGCAGCCGTGTTACCCCCCGGAGATGATGGATCATTACTGCCTGTTCCCTCCAGACGAGTGCCATTGCCTGTCACTCTCCCCCTAAAACTTCCCCTAAAGCCTCCGCTGTCAACCCGGTTCAGGATCACTTCACCATTCCTTACCGTACCGATGAAGTTGCTGCGCGCACCATTGGACCAGGTGCCTGCGCCAGTCAAGTTGCCATTCTGTTCGGTCAAATTAATCACGATTGTGAAGGTTCCAGCATAGCGTTGGCCGGGGGTCAAAACTTGCACTAGTCGGCATTTTCCAGAGAGCTTACTTCCGCCACGTTGGCCATCACAGACAATTCTGGCCACGAAACAGCCCTGCCTTCGACCTTCCGGATGGTTACAGTTCCAGACCCCTGTGACTGTCACGCCGTCCCGGGCAAGAGTGCCATTTACCAGATCACAGTTCCCTCCGAATGTGGCGCGTCTCCTTCGCCCCGTTACACGGTTTCCTTGAATTTCTAGAGCCACTTCTGCGGTGAAACGCCTCCCATCCAGAAGCATCCATTGACCGTCAAAAACATTAGTGTTCCCTCGCCTTACATAAGACCCGCGCCAGCAGGCCTCATCTACTTCCTATCTGCTGCCTAAGCCGCAAGCCGACTGCACAGAAGAGAAGAGGTCAATTCCCGATGCTTCCGCGGGACAATCAAGTATGGCCTCTGGTAGAGAGCTATCCGATCTCCACGCCACTGGTATGAGCAGGAACAAGCCACCTATTAGCAGAAGGAATAGCGCCCTGAACACAAGAGAAAACAACTTGGGGGTACTCATCGTTAGCTCCTTTCATAGAGGCGGGCTAATGCATGTAAAGTTAAGTTCTGTTTGAAGACCCGCTTTATCATGCGGCTGCAAGTCGAGTCAACGCTTATATTGTTTGGATGGAGTGAGAATCTGGTGGTCGTTAGGCGCGGCTTCAATTGGACCAGAGCGGATTAGACGCCGGCTTCAACCGCGTGGTCCCACCTAACGGAAGCAATTTCTACAAAAGACTACCTTACGCTACCCCGTTTCTGTAGCTGATCCTTTAAGCCCTGAGTCTCTCTAAACTTCTTGCACAAAACTTTCTGAAATCGATGGCACCCACTTATCACCTTTCGGTTGTGAACTGCTGATTCTGCAGAAAGATATCTGCATCGCTTTGCGAATAAAACACCTGCCTCACCTCTCGAACCCAGGTGTCACCGGCAAGGAACTTCTTCACTGCTGCGGACGAGACGATCGCCGCCTCCTCACGCGGGTATCCATAAGCACCGGTCGAGATCGAGGGAACGGCTATCGTTTTGAGACTGTGCTCGACTGCAAGGGCGAGCGAGTTCTGATAGCAAGAGGCTAGTAACTCCGCATCTCTCCCGTCCGGCCGGCCCTTGATAGGGCCAACGGTATGAATCACGCACCGCGCTGCGAGATTGCCTCCGCTGGTAATGACGGCCTCGCCTGTTGGTAGTCCATTTGGGAAACGGAGGCGGCGAATCTCTTTACATTCTTCGAGAATCTTTGGTCCACCAGCACGATGAATCGCGCCGTCAACACCGCCTCCACCCATCAGACTGGAATTAGCTGCGTTTACGAGCGCATCCACTTGTTGCTGAGATATGTCGCCAACAAGAATGGTGACTCGACCATCGAGGAATGATTCAATAGGAGAGGAAGCATCCATTATTCTTTATTCACCTCCACTCCTCTCAAGCATACTATCAACCGAAAGCTTCCCTGGACCATGCACGAGGAAGAAGCAGGCTGTGGCAAGCATCATTAGTGCAGGAAACGTATTCGGATATACATCGCCAATATGCGCGATGATAATTGCGGCCATGAAATTTATGATCATCACCACCGCCGCATAACGGGTCGCTAAGCCAACGATAAATAGCATCCCGCAGATGAACTGCGCATACACCGAAAGGAAGGCGGCAAACAAAGGAAAAGGAACGCCCCGCGCCGTCAAGAAGGCAGCAAACTCCTCCATCCGAGCATAGCTGAAGACATTGTCCTGCGTGCCATAGATTAGGTGAAAACCGACAACGAGACGGATGAAGATGACACCGTACTCTTTATACTTTTCCAGTAGCGAGAGCTTTAGCATTGTTTGTTAAAGGGCCTACGAGCGTTTATCTTCGCACCACATTGCCTGCCACTTGATCAATCCCTGGTACGTGCCGCCACCTTGTTGCTTACATCTGGTGGCCCGGCTGATTGTGACATTTTCATAAATGCTTATCTTGAAACCATTGCAGCCACCATTGACGATCAGTTGATTGATCAGTTTTCCGCGTTGTTCGAGGGGAATGACCTCATCAATGATCTGCTCGACCAGCTCGGGCGCCATTACCTCAGAGCTGTTTGCGCTTAAGGCGGTGGTTCTTTCAGGTTTTATGGTAGCCTCGCAGGGATAGTTCCTCCATAAGGGCGTAGCTGCAAATTTGACGGACATAATAATGCCCTGACGCACCAAGTAGGTATCAGCCTTAGAAGATTCATACTTTTGGCGAAACTCAGTTCTTGTTTGAGCCAACACCGGCAGCGTCAACAAAAGTAGTGCGAGGGTTATCTTCATTGTTTCAGTTGTGTCGCATTCGTTTGAGTTGGTGGATCAATTTCTTAATCCCCGAACAGACGATTCAAGAAAGCCCCGCCAAGTTTACACGAATAGAGCCCTTACCAAGGTCGGACTGTGACTACCCTTTTTATTCTCTTCTTCTTCAACGTAACGCCGTCTTTTCACGTGCTTGCTTTGCCCTGAACTTTACGATCCTTCTGATCAGATCGAACGGCACGGGCTTGTCGAAAGGAAATTGCACCGACCCCTTTGCGGTGTGGTAGGCAGACAGTTCATCCTTGAATTCTTCGATGCCGGACGGAGTCGGGTAGAAACCTATGTGTTTTTGGAAGGCTGCAAAGTGTACGAGATTGCCATTCAACACAAACGTTGGAACCTGGTATTTGATTGCTTCCTCTGCATCGGGCGCCGCTTTCCGAATAATATTCCGTATTTTTTGGAGGATCACCTGAACATCCGTGGGGAAGCCGGCAATGTACTCATCAATGTTCCGGGGTGTGCTTTCAGCTTTCATAAATCTCCAAAAAGGTCAGTAATGACTTATCGAGCTTAAATGACACCTAACGGCTCAGCGCCCCTACCACTTCAGGCGAAATAGGAATATAGCCCATAGGCATTTTTCACTTTGGCAGATAACCTAACTCTGTCAGTATTCGCTTCGTCATATTGATCCGCTCCTCACGAATCGCTTCAAAGTTTGCCCCGTCCATGTTCAGGGCGAAAAAGTGAACATTGTCTTCGCGCTCCAGGTAGCCCACAAACCACGCCAATGTCCCTCCATTTCCTGACGGAGCGGCACCCGTCTTTCCGCTTAACCTGTAAGTCGCGGTGTGTTCCAACAGCATGATCTCTTTCACAATGTTGGTCGAGCGTGTGGAGACTGATAGTTTTCCGGTGTAGAACTTTCTTAAAAACTCTACTTGCTCGTCGGCAGATATTCGCAGCGAACTGTTTCGCCAGAATTGCTCGATGCCGCCAGAGATATCTCCGTTCCCGTAACGGTACTGCATAAGATGTCGCTTCATCCTTGGCGCGCCAACCTGGCGGGCAATCTCGATGTAATACCAAACAACGGAATGCTTCATCGGCGAACGAAGCGTATGATCCTGCCACCAATGAATGAACGGAGCGATCTTCGGTCGCCCCTGATCCGGGTATCGCTGTCGATCCCACGAGATGACGAATTCAGCGTCGCGAACTACACCGGTCTCCAGACCAATTAGCGAGTTTGCAATCTTAAAAGTCGATGCCGGAGTAAATCTTTGACGACAACGTGCCTCGTTGTGCCGGACATAATGATTGTTCTTCAAATCGTAAAGAACAAAAGCACCTTCCGTATTTTCGAAGACGTGATCTAAGTTCTGGCCATCAGCATCTACCGCACCTATGCTCGTCAGAAGTATCAGTAACAGATATGGCGACCTTACACGCTTCATTTCCACTCCGTTTTGTTCGGCATGACCCACTTCACGTTTGAACCTAGCTAGTGTCCTGTGCGGCTAATAGATACATAGAAATTAACCATCAATGCGGATGAACGTGGGAATCATGTGTTACAGCACTAGCCGCGCAGGGCACTAGTTGAAGTGAGGTGCTTATTATCTGGTCTGGCTTGTTCTT
>JBGSWR010000066.1:0-8868 GCA_041751855.1 Pyrinomonadaceae bacterium | reverse complement strand
GGTGAGGATGGTCCCTCCGGGTTCCGCAACTTGTCGCGCTCCGGGTAACTTGAGTGGCTGCTTGCCAGCAGTGGCCGCACAGGAGAATTTTACTCTTGACAATCCCTTTCATAGAACGAGGCTGAAGCCTGTGGTGTCTTGGGAGATGTTTGGGTCGGTTTGTGTTAGGTCGAAGTTGAAGCTCCACGTGGCTGAAGCCTGTGGTGTCTTGCGTGATCGAGCGGTCTGGGTTTGGTTAGGCGGAAGTTGAAGGACCACGAGGCTGAAGCCTGTGGTGCCTTGTGTGGTGTTGGGGGTTGGTATTGTTAGGTCGAAGGTGATGCTCCACGAGGCTGAAAGCCTGTGGTGACTTGCGTGGGCCCACTCATCGCGACCAAAACCGCATTGACATTCCAACTGACGTATCTTGACCGGCGCCTTTGTCTAACCCGGGATTTTGTCGCGGCTCGCAGACGCGCGCGACAACAATCCGTAGGAACCTCTGATCAAGTTTGGCTTCGATTCTCGGTGGCCTCCGTGTCTCCGTGGTGGCGGTCTTTTGAGTCGAAGAAACGGCACCACGGAGCCACGGAGATCAAAGCAGAGAATTTGCCAAACTACTTGATCAGAGATTCCCTTAATTTGTCCGGCGGCGTGCTAATTGTCGAACGAACTTTTCTCAACACGCCGCCGGATTATCGTTAACGTCTTGGCTCAAGAACTATCTCTCTGGCAAGTCTGCCGCCCATGACTTCACGAACTTCAAGGCGTTCGCGGTAACCTTGTCTTTGCTTCTCGTCATCGCCGACAACTTTTTGAACAAGCGCATCTCCTTTGGCTTCGTTAGCCTCCATCGTAGCCAAATCTTTGTATTCGGTCATAAGCATAATGTTCCAGTCGGTCGCGCCATGAGCTTCGGTGGTCAGAACTTTATAAGAGAGAATCAGTCCCTCTTTTTTCATCGCTTCCTGATTGCGCTTCCAGTCGGTGGCGATGTAGTGCAAATAAGCTGACTCCATTCCCGGCTTCATTCGGATAAATCCGATGTCCCAAACCGTGCCGCTGTGATACGGACGATTGACTTGTGCAAAGGCCACGACGCTCAAAGTCAGCATAAGGGCGATGAGCAAACCGATTAGTATGCGATTTCGTTTCATAAGATTCTCCTGTTTCCTTCAAATGAGTGCAAAGCGAAAGGGCTTTGTTCTGATTGTCGCCGCACTCGTTTAAGGCAACAGCCACCCGACTAAACTTTTGTAGATTAAGCGTCGCCTCAATTCAAGCGAAGCCGCCCAACGCCAGGCTTTAGCGGGGCGGTGAGAACCACGAGCCACCTGGCAGGAAATACCATGGTAAGGGATGCTATCGCTGCGTCCGCCGCAAGCCATTGTTGAACCGCCGTCGCATACCGCCACACTGCTGGACAGTCGTTCCTGATAGTGAATTCACAACGACCTGTGCGACGACATTTATCGAGATGCGACGGAGAGATGTCGGTACCGGTAGCGCAATGCTTGTCAGTTGGTCCAGCATACGGCAATTCGTACCGGCTCGCAACGTGACGCGAGGCTTCTTTCCCACAGAGTAAATTCCGTTGCACCAACCGTGAGGTTCAACCTTCAATTCATTCTGCAGGACGAAGGCTTTGTATTTAAAGTTTCGCTTCTAGGAGCCACTGACTGCTTTGCGGTATGCAACATACAGGTCGGACAACCGCTCTGCGGAAGCCGGATCATTACGGGCAAGCAGCGTGATTGTTTCATCCCGTTGGGTGAGCAATGGCTTGATCCTTTCACGTTGCACCTGTGTTAGAGCCGACTCATTCTCGCGTTCCATTTCCGCTCGTAAGGTCGTAAAAAAGTCGCTCGCAGATTGACGAGCGGGTTCATATTCAGCACGCCGTGCATCGATGACCGCAGAGGCAATCGCATTTTGCAGTTGAGCGAGTTTCAATTCCTGATGGGTCTCGGCAAGACGCACGGCGCGTTCACGCGCGGTCAGCCACATCGGAATCAACCCAAGCAAGAAGACACCAATGAGTATGGCAGCATAGATTATTCCTTTAGTGACTTGTGGGTTTTGCCAGAAAGTTTTTGTGCTTGTCTTGTTCGTGCTCTTCTCTGCGCTCATAACATTCTCCTCCTGTAGGTTCTTGACCGTAAGACCTGAAAGAAAGCCGACAGCTTCAGCGCCTAACTCCCGTCATCAGCCGCCGCGCACCAACATTGCCAGCGACAATGCTCGCTCATGAAAGCAACGCTATTCGCGGTCTGCTGCATGGCGTTAGGTGCGGCGCATCCCTCCACCCCAATAGCCCATCCCCCGGCAGCGTACCCGCCCCCGAAAAATGGGCGCGATCCCGACTACCGCGCACGGTGCCTTGACATCGATGTTCAGAAGGTCGCGCCGAGACTTGCTCCTTAACATCGCCGCGAACTTTCTGCTTTCGCCGATGTTGTAGATGAATAGCTGGTGGTCGCCGGTGATGCTAATCGTTGAGTTCTCATCGTCGGGGGCCAACTCGCGGGTGAGGATAAGGGTATCGCCCTTGAGGCTAATGTGCTCCGGCAACAGGAGAATGCCGGCCAGGTAAACGCCTTTCATCGGGCCGGTGACGCGCACCGTTTCGCCCATCGCCGGCATTCGAGCAAGCGCAGGCTCCAATTGCGCACGCCAGTCATCGCCGAGTAACAGTTTCGGATCGAAAGGCAAGCGTTCGGCCTTCAACATTTTAAACGCGGGCGCGAGCAGCTTTCGCCTTATCTCCTGCCCCTCGTCCGTGGGACCGGGCCCCCTTTTTACGACCTGGCCAAACGATGGCAAAGTCACAACGTTCAAGCAGAAGAAAAGGCAAAGAGCTCCCGAGTAAATTGAGCCCCTCGGGTACCGGGAGAACCGTTCGGCGTTCAGCTCAAGTTTATGACGCATCAAATTAAACGCCCCCTTCTCAGCCAGGATCAGTCTGACCACGCGCAATACGAAGCACCTAACGCCGAATTAACCGGCGCGCAATCAGTGTATCAAGCTTCAAGCCTTGCGAATGAAAGCCGGGTTATATGCGGCGACATTATAGGGCATCTTTCGCAAGGTTACTTCTTGAGTGAGCGTCTCGATTTAAAAATAGCGTGAAACCCATGATGATATAAAAAACCATCACCACTTCGGAGTCGCCCCAGTTGTAATGAACCACCCCACTCGATAAAAAGCCTATGAGACCACCGAGGGCTCCCAGAGTTATTCCACGCTCAATCCACCCTTCGATGCTTCCGCTACGGGCCAACTGGTAGAGCATGCGCCCGTAAATGAACATCAAGACGAGCCACGCCAGTAGGGCGGGCACCCCTCTTTCAAGCGCCAACTGCAACGGGTTGGAGTGCATGTGGCCTATCGGAATCCGCCCGCCGTCGAAGAGTCCCCATTCTCGCCAGTGGCGTTTGATCGAGTTCATGCCGACGCCAACTAACAGGTGGCGGGGCTTACTGATGAGCAGATGAAATCCTTCGCGCCAAACCGTCTCACGCCATGTGATGGATTGGTCTGTACGATCATAGAAACCCACGTTGCGCTGCTGTCGGAGCACAAAGAGGCCGGCCAGAATGAGGGGCAGCGCGCAGACTATGACAACGAGGAGGGCGCGGCGACTGGTGCCCACCCCAACGACAACAAGTGCCGAGAGCAGAAACGCCAGCCATGAAGCGCGCGTCACAGTTAAAAGGAGCGCCACGCCGAGTCCCGCCAGAGCTAATAGCAGCAACGCCCCAAGGCGGCTGATCTTTTGCGGTAAAGATATGAATAAGCCAAAGGCGAAGGACATGATCAATTGGAGCACTTCGGCATAAGTTACATAATGACCATAGAAGCCTGAAGCGCGCCAATCCCGCCCGCGCGACCAGTCACTCACACCGAGTCTCGCCTGTGGTGTTGCGCCTTCAAGGAGTTGGCCGCGCGGAAGGGGAATCGTCGGAGTTGTCTCATGCCGGTAAATCGTAATAAGCGCGGGCGCCCCTTCACCATCAAGCGCTGCCACCACATTTTCAAGGTTGCGCGGCTCGCGCCCGTCAATCTTGAGCAGGGTGTCGCCATCTCTTATCCCAGCCGAGTACAGAGGACTGGCCGCCGCGATACTCTCGACTTTCACGCCGCGTCCGCTGATGCGTGCGCCCAACGTATAGAAGACGTTGATGAGACACGAGGCTACCAAGGTGAGCGCCAACAGACGTAAGGTGCGCATTGAGGAGATGTTCTGCACAAACAAATAGATGATGGTGAAGAGAAATACGCCGCGTAAAAGCGGCAGGGATACGTCGGGGTCATAAGAGAAGAATGCGGAGATGATAGTGAGTATGACAAAAACCGCGAGAGGATAATCAATCGGTGTACGTCGCACGGGACGGCGCGGCAGGATGAAGAAGCTTATCAACCACAGCAGCAGCGCGCATGACCAGGCAATTTGCGTTGCCGCAATTGAATGCGGCGCACATACCACCATAAGGAATAAGAACAAAGTGAGGGCGCGGCGAAGCTGTAAAGCGAACGTGCCTACGCCTTGTTTCACCCTACTCACATCTTCCCCTATGCTTGTTTCGGAGGCGGTGTTGGTTGGTTCGAGGCTCATCAATCAATAAGTTTCAGGTGGCTAACAGACATCGGCCAGTCTGTAGTTCACGTCCAAACCCGCCAAGCCTGTTTTAAGTAGCCGTTAGCTCGGCAGTCCCAAAAAGCTGTATGCAGCTATTTTATGACCTTCAATCGGAAGGTCATGACCTTACCCCGAATGATGAAGCAAAGATAATGCTCCCAACAATTCCTGAAAAACCTGAAGTGAGAACTGCGATTCTGCAAATTCACGAGGAACTCAAGTCCGAGCCACCTATAGAGCTTTAGCAGTTTCACCTCCGAATACGTAATCTTGAAGCGCACTTTTGAATAGTGGTTCGTCTTAAAATCTTCCTCAAAAAAACCGAAAGCTCTGCTGTTCAAATGCCAGATATGCGTCGGGTCTTGCCACGAAGAAGAATCCGTATAATGCGGGGTTATGATTTCCACCAACGCATCGGGTCTTGCGATGCGATGGATCTCCTCCATAGTTTTGAGAATAGACTGAAGGTGTTCAATGACGTGACTCAGGCGGATATATTCAAAAGTATTATCTTCAAAGGGGTAAGGATACTGTTCTAAGTTGTGGACGATATCAACTCCATCTAAAGGAACGATATCTACCCCTATGCTTCCCGGTAATTTATTTAGTCCGCAGCCAATATCTAGCTTCTTTATCATTTGCCGCATTAACCTTTCAGGGAGAAGCGGTCTTTTTGCCTGAATAAATCTAAGCCGCATATCATTCCCGGACCAGACTCCATTCACAAAGAGTCAACTGGATTCACACGCCGCCACCGCCCCGTTTGAGTAGGTGAGTATAGATCATAGTCGTCTTCACGTCGTTCCTGAATTATCGTAGACATCTGCAACCAAGTGCGGCGCGAAGGCATGTCATAAGCACCTCCGAGTGAGTCACGCTCAGTGCCGTCACGCGGTACCGTCAGCTTGTTCTATCGATCTGCGCTGATTACAAGGACTACCCGACGCTACCGCGCGACGGTACTGACTACGACCACCCTCCGGTTCTATTTTTGACACACTCACTGAAGCCTGTGGTGACCTAATGATCGCTGGGGCAGGGATGAGATTCCTATGACAGCTTTGCGGTCAGCTTTACAAATTCATAGAAGCCAGCGGCGGCGCCTATCACGAGCCCGAGAACAAGTAAAAACGGACCAGTTCCCAGCCAGCGATCCAGCAGCCAACCGATGCCTGTAAATGCTGCTACGCACGCAAAGAGGGTGAAAGCCGCAGCGTAGGCGATGCCGCTCTTGCGGTTTACTTCCTGATCATTGTGGCCCGGTTCCATACTAGTGTAGGGCGTTCCCAAATGGCGTAATATTAGGACGCCGCCACCAAGATGCTCAACCAAATGAACTCATTGCAGTTATTAAATCGTTCCGGAAGGTCCAAGTCTTTTGGAGTACGGCGGCGCTTTGGGACCATTCATCGGCTCGACCTCCCCAGACCAAAGCGCTGCCGGGCCGCCGCACTCCAAAAGACTTGGCGCTCCCAGCGAATCTACCACGCTTCGCGGGTGAGATAATTTTTCGGCAACTGGTAAAGCAAGGCCTTACGCGAGTGACGCATCGAGTCGTGAATGAAACAAACATGCGTACACCAACATGCCTTGCCACCATCAATCGCGGTCAGCTCCCGCTGGCGCTCGTTGGCAATCCATAACGCGCCAAAATCGTACTCGTAATCTTTCAGCGTCGCGAACTTCTCGCGCAACTCACACGCTCGCACGTCGCCGTTGTAATCGATCACAGCAGTCGTCTCGCCCGCGGTACAAGGAAACGGCCATGCCTCCATCTGCTGGAAATTCGCATGTTGCGTGCGATAGTGCGTCGTGATAGCCCCAACGTAAGCTACGGTCTTTACGAATCTCCTACTGGCTTCATCGGCCGCAAACATCCGCTCACTGTAACGTTTGGTTAGCCGCGAAGCATACGCATACATTCCGGGCAAAACTTCCGGAGGCACCTGTTTGATCTCGTCGCCGACCAAGGTCTCCCCGCGCACAATATTGAAATACTGGCCATCCAACCGATAATTGGACCACATGAACTCGCCCAACTTCTCGATCTCGGTATAGTTTGCAGCACAAACGACGGTGTTCACGTTCAGCCGAAACCTGTCCCGATACTCTCCTTTCAAAGGATAGAGCGATTCGATACAGTCAAGCGCCTTTTCCCAATTGCCCGGGACTCCCCTGATCCGGTCATGCGTCTCACCATAACCGTCAAGAGCAATATTCAGGTACAACTCCAGCTTCGGATGATGGCCCAATGCCTGGTCCACAATCGCAGAAACACGTGTTTTGATTAACGCATTCGTGGGGATGATTACCCGGTCAACGCCATTGTTGGCAACAAAGGTGTCTATTATTCGTGGAACATCCTGACGTAAGGTGGGCTCGCCTCCCGACAGCCAAAGGTCAGTTATCGTTGGCATCGTGCGAGAGACCTTCTCGATCTCTGCAAACGTCATGTCGCCGGGGTGGTTCAGCTCTTCATGGTAGAAACAGGTCTGGCAGAAAGCATTACAACGAGAGGTGACAAAGAGGATGACAGTCCCAAGCCGCTTCTCACGGCTGCTTGAACGCAGCAACTGCACGAGTTGGATCGCCTTATTTGACACAATCCTCGCCGGTGGCTTGTAGGGGGCGGCCCTCTGTGGTCGCCCCTCCGTTGCTTTCCGCATCCAAGAGGAGGGGGCGGCCACGGAGGGCCGCCCCTACAAACTGGTCTACTCGCGCGAAATAATGACAGCTTCAGTAGGCGAATTCAATTGGTAGACGATGCCTCGCCAACGAATCCGTCTCGAAAACGCTGCGGCCAGAGCGTTGTGGAGAAATAACGAAGAGGCAAGTGGCCACAGAAGCAGATGCGGAACCAGGGCCCGATTGAGATCCTCACTTTCAAGCGCACGTCGGACAGCTTGAAGACGAACTAGCGCCTTTGCTGTTCCTAGGCCAAAGATAATAGCGAGCAGCAAGAGTGGGATTAAGAAGCTCTGACCTGAAACGGCGCGATAAAGCACCAACGCGATGCCGCCAAAGAAGACGAGAGTAAAAAGCAGGTTCCCGATCAAGACAAGCTTCCAGAGATGCGCCGCATACACTCGCGTGATCTTCAATTGCCTGGTGGTGAACTCGACGAGCTCGCGAAGACTCAAGTCAGTCATCGAAGGTGTTAAGCAGCACGGTACGAAATGTATCGGCAGCTTTGCTTCCTGCAACACTCGAGTCAAAGTGAAATCATCGGAGACAGTTCCCTGCCAATGCTTCGTGACCTCGAGGCGATCGAATGTTTCACGCCGGATTGCGGTTGCTCCTCCCCAGCAGAAGTTCCTGTCTGCCGCTTCGCCAAGCGCTGAGGCGATTGAAGCGTTCCACACTGAACAAAGATGCGCTGCAAGATTGCCGTTTGCGGCTAAAAACCAGCGGTAACCTGTAGCAGCGCCAATCGTCTCATCTTGCAGTGGGGCAACGAGCGAGCGCAACCAGTCCGTGCCGGGACGCGCGTCAGTATCGGCGAAAACGAGAACAAGGCTGTTGGGATTAACTGCCGCGGTGGCCATCCTCAGGTTATGTACCTTCTGACCACAGTCAATTGCCTCCCCGGCGATTACGATCCTTGATGAAACAGTTGCGGCGTTTGATATGTCCTTGAAGATCCTGATTGAAGGATCGTCAGGGCGGTCGGTGACAAAAACGATCTCATAGTCAGGATAGTCGTGCGAAAAAAGGGCCGCTAGATTCTCCCGCAGGCCAGGCTCGAGGCCGCGGCAAGGAGCTATGATGGAGACATAGGGAGTGAAAGGGTCGCGGCGATGGGCCAGCTCACGCCGCACGTAACTCGCAAAGCGGAGGCCCCCGCGGAGAGATAGCGCGCCCGACAGAATTGCCAGACCAGCCAAGAAATAGAAGAGCGGCATGTGATATCAATTCATAAGGTCCAAAGACCACCAACGGCAGTTGGTGGATTCGTTCGACCTTGCCTACGGACGCAAGCGTTGCTCCACCAAAGACCACCAACGACAGTTGGTGGATTCATTCGACCTTGCCTACGGACGCAAGCGCTGGTTCACCAAAGACCACCAACGGCAGAGACTGTGTCAGAATTCATTTCGGCGAACTCTGACTTGCCAAGTAAGGGGAGAAGCGCGCTTGGTGGTGTTCGGGACCATCGTGGAAGCTCAGCGTCTATGGTCGCAAATATCTCCGTATGTTGCGCGTTCAACGTGTTTTCGTGAACGCAACCACTTCTTTGCTGCTGCTGAGCT
>JBGSWR010000065.1:0-81941 GCA_041751855.1 Pyrinomonadaceae bacterium | reverse complement strand
CCCGACGGGGTAGCATCGCGTTGCGCAAATGAACGGAAACCGTTGAAACGGTTCCCGGAAATAAGCCCGGACCGCAACACCTCACTGAAGTGAGGTGTTAATGAGAGGATAAGCGTGAGGTGATAATGAGGCGACAAGCGTGAGGTGCTAATGAAAGAACAAGCCAGACAGATAATAAGCACCGCACTTCAACTACTGCCCTGCGCGGCTAGTGCTGTAACACATGATTCCCACGTTCATCCGCATTGATGGTTAATTTCTATGTATCTATTAGCCGCACAGGACGCTAGCAATGACAACTTGGATTAAGACCACCAACGTACCACGTACTTGGTGGATGGTTAGACCCGCCTAATCAGGGTTTTAGCTGATTTTCGTTGTTGGCAGCGCTTGAACACCGCCATTCCCTCTAATAAAATTCACGCACAAAAGTAATCCAACCGTATTTCCTTGACAGGATCTACTAATGACGCCTAATGTAACGCTCCCTATTCGGAAACAGAAACTCTAGATTCCTCTGGCACGCTTCACGTCAGCAGGCCGCACGATTTTCGGTAGATCACTGGGTCCGACGCTTAGTCGGTGAGTTTTTTATTTCACTAACACGAGGCTGTATCCCGATGATCGATTCCCCCCATCGGATTAGCTGGACCTTCGTTTTTTTTCTGGCCCTCTCACTTTGTGCGGTCGGATTTATCGGAACAGCTACCAACCCGACAGGCGCAAGCGGGCTCGGTGAGTTGCTCTCAACCGAGTGTGCCCTTCCAATCGACGGTCTGAGTTTCTGGTTTCCTTCCGAAGGAGAACCGAACGATATCAGTGGTGGTAATCACGGAACCCTTCAGGGAGGGGCGAGTTTCGGCGCGGGCAAAATAGGCAAGGCCTTTAGCTTTAATGGATCGACCACAGCCGTCACGCTACCTGCGACGGCCCTGAACACCGATTTTGCCCAACTGACGATTGAAGCATGGCTGTATCCGGAGGCTCACGGACGTGATTCGACCGGTTTATACGGCAAGACGATCGTCAGTAGCACAGATAACAGTGGCTTTGCGCTCCGCAGCAACAATGGTTTCATCCAGGCCGATTTGCGATTGACTACCGGGAACCTGCTTCTGACCTTCAATCAACAGCAGTTACCGTTGCAGACCTGGTCTCACGTAGGCGTGACTTTTGACGGTGTAGCGGTCAAAGCCTACCTGAACGGTCAATTACTCGCCAGCGTGCCCGCCTCTGGTAGAGTTCGAAACACCAATTCACTGACTTGTACAATGATCGGTAACGAGCCTCAGTATTGCCAGGTCCAATCTGGAAACTTTGGCTGGTCAGGCCTGATTGATGAACTACGGCTGTTTGAAAGGGCTCTTTCAGAAGCAGAAGTAAAGGGTATCTATAACATTGGCGCTGGAAACTGTCCGCTCGGAACTGCCGCTCTGGTCTGGCCGCTTCCTGATGGCTCCGGGTGGAACACCGGAAACGTTAACGTGACTATGCACGCCTTGAGCCCGAGCGTCCAGGAGATTAGTTACACAATCAATGGCGGTGCCACCACAGTTGTGGGCGCAGCAACCACTTTCGCGGTGGCCTCAGAGGGATCGACGAGTATCGCCTACTCAGGTTCTGCTGCGTCGGGGCAAACCGAGGTACCCAAATCCCTGACTGTAAACATCGACAAGACCCCACCCGCAATAATCATTAACTCGCCGCGAGATCATGCCGTTTATAGTCTCAATGATGTAGCGGCAGCGTCATTCATCTGCTCTGATGCAGCGTCGGGAATCAGCAAGTGCACCGGCACAGTAGCGAACGGCGGCGACTTGGATACCTCAACCGCAGGTACTCGAACGTTTACGGTAACTGCTATTGACAACGCAGGATTTTCATCAGCGAAAACTGTTACCTATTACGTAAACTCGGCGGCAGATATAACGCGCTTTGCAGTTATCGGCGACTATGGGTTAGCGGGCGAACCAGAACGCGCAGTTTCCAGCCTCGTAAAGAGTTGGAATCCAGACTTTATCATTACAACCGGCGACAACAACTACCCCGTAGGATCGGCTAAAACCATTGATCAAAACATCGGACAGTACTATCACGAATTTATTCACCCTTACTATGGCAAGTATGGACCCGGCGCCACGCAAAATCGTTTCTTTCCATCGCTGGGTGATCATGACTGGGGACTGATTTACCCGAACCCAAACGGCGCCCAACCCTATTTGGACTATTTCACATTACCGGGCAATGAACGCTATTACGAGTTCTCGAAGGGGCCGGTCCGACTGTTCGCGCTTAATAGCGATTCTAACGAACCTGACGGAATTACCAGCACGTCCATTCAGGCCAACTGGCTACGCACGCGATTGGCTGCTGCGACAGAACGATGGAAGATTGTTTATTTTCATCATCCGCCATACACCTCCGGTGCCTTCGGGTCAATCAATCTCCGATGGCCGTTTGATCTGTGGGGCGTCACCGCAGTGATCTCCGGACACAATCATGCATATGAACGCATCCACCTCAAAGATGTCCTTTACTTTGTCAACGGGTTGGGAGGAGAACCGCACATCTTCGAGTTCGGCACAGCGATCGCCGGCAGTAGGGTTAATTATGGCGATGCGTTCGGCGCGATGCTAATTGAAGCAACATCCACAGCAATTACATTCAATTTCATTAATCTGGCAGGTTTCGTCATCGACAGCTATACACTGCCAAATATTGGGCCACTAACCCGGCCGTGTAATGAACCAAGCCTTCCAGGCAAGGTCGTATGGCTGCCGGCAAACGGCAGTCCCAACAACCTTATCAACAGTAATAGCGGAACTCTCTTAGGGGGAGCAGGTTTCGCCTCAGGCATTATGGGGCAGGCATTGAGTTTTAACGGTGTGAATGCAGCAGTCGCCCTGCCAGTCGCAGCGACCCACAACCCTTTTGCCGAAATCACGCTCAATGCCTGGGTCCATCCTACTGCACATGGACGAGACAGCAGCGGAAATTACGGACGGACCATCATCAGCAACACTGACGGTGATGGGTTTGCATTGCGCATTCGGGACGGCTTGATACAGGCGGATATCCGAACAACCTCCTCAAATGTGCTTCACACCTTCACGGAAGCGCAGGTGCCAATAAATTCCTGGTCGCACGTTGCCGTTACCTATGACGGAACTCTGGTGAAGGCCTACCTCAACGGTAAGTTGATTGGTAGTCTTGCGGCAACGGGATCAATAAGAAATGGCCACAATGCCCAGACCTGCCTAATGGTAGGGAACGAGCCGTCAGGCTGTTTTGCACAGGGTGGGGGTTTCGGTTGGCCAGGTTATATCGATGAGGTCGAGGTATACAATCGGAGCCTCTCGGCCCAGGAGATAGGGAACATCTATTTAATGGGCCTCGGGCAATGCGAAGTATCGCCAACACCGACACCAACACCGACACCAACACCGACACCGACACCAACGCCGACACCAACGCCAACGCCAACGCCGACACCAACACCAACACCGACACCAACGCCAACGCCGACACCAACACCGATATCTGGCGGTTGTGTGACGACGCCGGTAACCTCCAGCGGTTGGTGGCCTGGCGACGGCACTGCCAATGACATCGGTGGTATGCTGAATGGCACTTTGCTGGACGGCGTGACTTTTAATACCGGCAAGGTGTCACAGGCATTCGAGTTCAATGGCGGCACACAAGCGGTCAGACTCCCGGTGGGAAGTCTAAGGGAAGCCTTTAGCGCCTTAACGATTGAGACCTGGTTGAACCCGAACGCTCACGGCCAAAGTTCCAACGGTGCCAATGGACTGACCGTACTATCGAACACGGACACGGACGGGATTGCGCTGCGTATCAAAAATGGTTTCATCCAGGTTGATCTGCGGCGAGACCTCGGCGACTTTTATTTCAACTACACATTCAACCAGAACCCAGTCACCGCGTTGCCCCTTAACCAATGGTCGCACGTGGCAGTGACCTGGGACGGCGCCTCGCTGAAAGCCTATCTAAACGCGGTTGAGGTAGGTAGTTTTCCGTTGTCGAATGGTGTCGTGCGGACGGCGAACAACGCAGGTACCTGTCCGATGATTGGGAACGAGCCTCTGGGCTGCAACGTCCAGGCCGGTGGGTTCGGCTTCAGAGGATTGATAGATGAGTTGACGGTCTTCAATCGCGCCCTAAGTGCGGCTGAAGTTTCAGCCATTGTGAATGCCGGGAGTGAAGGCAAGTGCAAGTCCGCCTCGACAGCCCCGACGCCGACACCGACACCGACGCCAACGCCAACGCCCGAACCTCCTACCGTAAGCTTTATCCTGGTTACAGCACCGCAGGGCCATTCACTCCTCACTTTGACAAGCGGACAAACAATCGACCTTGCCTCCCTGCCAACACGCTCTTTGAGCATTAATGTGATCCCCAACTCAACCATTGGCAGTATGAAGATCCAGTTCAAGGGTCAGGAACGCACCGAGAACGATGCGCCCTATACGCTGGCGGGAGACGAGAACGGATGGTATACCCCGGCAGAATTATCTCCGGGAATCCACACACTGACCGTTACTCCATATTCAGGACCGAATCTGGGTGGTTCAGCAGGGCCATCAACCACGATCACCTTTACGATCGTGGATAGTTCGGCCCTTGGTCTCAACAGAGACGTTCTGCTCAGGTGGCTGGGAATGAAATCAGAAAACCCCTTGTACTCCGAGAAACATCTGGCCATTGGCTTGGACTGCGGGCCGCGCTTCGCCTTCCTTGGTTTGAAAATTTAGGAAGAATTTGCCATCCCCCCAGGCGCCAAAGACCATGTTTGGCAGCCCGTTCCCCCCATCAGTTACCCGAATCATAAATTGAGCATTCCCCTTTACCCCAAAGCCAGTCGGGTTGAAAGGATCGAAGATCGGGGAAGCGCCCCAGTCAAAACCAGTGGGGGGCGGCGAAATCTTAGTGATGGGATTGGGTATCTTCGAAATCAAGAAGACCTTGAACTTGGAATCCACTGGAAGATCGTCGATGAGATCAATGATTCCAAGTCTGCTGGCCACAAACGGGTCAACTGGATCCTTGCGCGTCGGCATAGTGACTGTAAGTCCAAGGGCACTTGCAGGATCGGACAGACCTGGGAGGGATGTAGAACTGTTCTCCAGCAGCGTAAACGATTGCAGGTTCAGGAATGGCACGGGAGGGGTGAATGGTGGCCCGGGCCACTGCAAAGGCGGAATAAGTCGGGGTGGCTGAATACCAAAACCTCGAGGTGACCGTAGGTTCGGCTCGCTTAGCGTCAATTTTGGGACAAACACAATTGGAAGAGGTAATTCTGTCACCTCGAACAACTGCGCGTTAGTTAGGGGCCCCACCAGCCCATCAGGCTTGAGTTTATTCACCTTCTGAAATTCGATAACCCGAGCCCGTGTTTTGGGTCCGAAGATACCATCCACTTTCAAAGGCTCAAGCCGGCGGATATGGAAATTTAGTACATCCTGGACCGCCTTGACGTGTGGGCCGCTCGATCCTTGCGAAAGAATCCTTGTCATGATTCACGTCTCCTTGCAGGAATGTACGATTCTGATCTTTAATCGGATTTAAGGCAAGCAAACCAGAGTATTTCCGCTTCCAGAAAGTGTTCGAAGTCCGGCGTAACACCTCGCGTTTCACCGACTTCTGTGTAACGCCGAGACTGGAGGAACGCTTTCAGCCATTGAAAGACTCCAGTTTTCGATTACCTGTTGGCAAAGAGCTATAAAGGCTGGCACTGTGAGAATTCCGATCATGCCGAATGATAAGAATCAGACTCAGAACGGGGTTGAGAGTTAGCAGTGCGAGAATTGTTGAAGATTGGAGAGAAACACCTCGAGTACGCCTGGTATGGACCACCACCCGAGGAGGCGCCAACACTTGTTTTCCTGCATGAAGGGTTGGGTTGCGTCGCCATGTGGCGTGACTTTCCAGATAAGCTGGCAAACCAAACAGGTTGCGGCGCTCTTGTTTATAGCCGAGCCGGGTATGGCAAGTCAGATCCGGCGGAGCTGCCTCGTTCGGTGCGCTTCATGCACAACGAAGCGCTGCTAACCCTGCCTCAGGTGCTCGATGAATTCCAAATAAACCAGGCCATTCTCGTCGGCCATAGCGACGGCGGGTCAATCGCAATAATCCATGCGGGTGGCGCCAAACATGCACGACTGCGGGGCCTGCTGTTGGAAGCGCCACACGTCTTCGTTGAAGAATTCGGCCTGCAAAGTATTAGAGCTATCGCCGAAGACTACCGCAAAGGAGATCTGAGGTACCGCCTGCAACGCTATCATGGTGAGCGTGTGGATGAGACGTTTTGGGGCTGGAACGACATCTGGCTCGATCCTCAGTTCAAAAGGTGGAACATCGAGGAGTATCTGCCACTGATCGACGTTCCAGTGCTGGTGATTCAGGGAGAGGATGATCAGTACGGAACAATGGATCAGGTTAGGACAATTGAGACTGATTGTCCCGGACCGGTGCAAACGGTCTTCCTTCAGAACTGCGGTCACAGTCCTCACTTGGACCAGCCCGAGCTTACGCTGGAGGCGATGACAGAGTTTGTGCGTGCTGACTTAGGGAGGTAAAACCTGGCAGAGGACTGGTATTCACTGGCCCACCAAACCTAAAAGCGTGCCAAGCCTCATAAACTTAGTTTCAAGGCTTGGCAGCCCAGGTCTGAATGGGCCAGTACGATGCTCTTTCACAAACTCTCAAGCTTCGTTACTTCTGGTCCTTCACTTCTTACCTCTCTTCTTCTCGGCCCAGCGCTTTTTCATACTCTCCGACAAGGCCCTCCGCGTCGCCGCACTCATACGTCGACGACGGCGTTTCTTTCCCCCTTTCGCTGGGCTCTTTAGAGCGGCTGTGCGGCCTTTGGAAGAACCCTTGCGCAGTCGGCTACGAAGTTCCGCAATCTCTTCATCAATGCTATTCCGCTTGTTCTCCAGTGAGTCAATAGCCAGTTCAAGCAGACGGATGTCATCCTTTGCCATAATTTCGTCCCTTCATGAAACTTCATAAGTAACTTTTGTCATATCCTAACATGCAACCTACCGCCAAACTGTGATTAAGTTGTTTAACTAGAAGATAGAGAAGGATAAAATTTAGATAGCAGCGGTGCTTACTTACGCTCTTCAACCCCTAAAGTTTTGTTTCGCCAGGTAGATAAAATAATCACAGAATAGTCAAAATTTCCAGTTAGGGTTGACAGTAGATCTAAGAGAAGCGTAGCGTCCGCATACTCCATGTTTCCCTGAGTCCCCCGGAACTCGCTAAAGAACCCCTTGGCTCTTCACGGTAGCCCGTCGTGCGGTGCGGTGCGTCTTACCAAGGTAGACGGAGGTAGCAGATGAAAAGGATAGTTAGTCTTGTCGCTCTAATGCTGGCCCTGAGCGCGTTCCCGGCTGTGGCGAAAGCCGAAACGCTGGTGTTCGTTGCGACCTTGACCGGCGCCCAGGAGGTACCGGCAGTCGCGTCACCTGGCATTGGTTTCGCCGTAGTCACTGTTGACACGGTTGCACAGACGTTAACGGTCAGCGTTAGTTTCAGCGGCCTCGTAAGTCCGACTACAGTGTCCCATATTCACTGCTGTGCTCCGCCAGGAGCAAATGCCGGAGTAGCCACGACCACTCCAACTTTTCCGGGTTTTCCCGCAGGTGTACAGGCCGGTTCGTATACCAATACATTTGATTTGACTCTTGCCTCGAGCTTTAATCCGGCCTTCGTAACTGCTCAGGGAGGTACGGTGTTTGGGGCGGAAGCGGCGCTGATTGCCGGCCTCCTGAACGGGACGGCTTATTTCAACATCCACAGTGTGATGTTCCCGGGCGGAGAGATCCGGGGGCAGCTTCACCTCGTGCCCGAGCCTGGTACCTTGCTGCTGTTTGGGACTGGGATAGCGGGCGCCATCGGATTGATACGGAGGAGGCGCAAAACTTAGTTCCGGGACTACTGCAAGCGTTGGCCGATCTGTTCGGTCCCGAATGTGCCAATGCCATTGAGCCGAAAACTGAACACGACGCGATTCTCTTTCCGTAAACCAACGTTGAAAGTGTAGTTCTGCACGGTCACCGCGCAGCAGTCCCAACTATAGCCAATCGTCACCGTTGAACTGATGAGCGAGCTGTTGCCTCGGCCGGGCCGCGTCTGGTAATCAAAAAAGAACGAGGCACCACCATACAAGCCCTGCTCGCGATCACCCAAAAAGATTGAAGGACTCCACTGCGAGCCACGCAAGGTACCCGGCTCCATGCCTCGTGGGTCGGCGAAACGGGCAAGACTTGGCACCAACTCGATGGCCCGCGTGTAGTAGAAAGTCTGAAATGCCTGGACCAGCGCGCGATTAATACCAAAAGTGGTCGACATCGCCCGTAAACCGCCGCCTCGCGTGTCAAGATCGGTTCGAAAGTCGACAAATATATCGCGGCGAGGTCGATAACGCGTCTCGACGTTCAACGGTGAAAACCGCCGCGGCACACCACCATAACTGAAACCGGAAAATGTATTGATAGGATAGAACTGATTGCGACGACCGGGCTGCAGGGCGCCGCCAAAGGTTGGATCGAAAAAATACTTGCCGCGAATCGTGATGGTCAGCGCTTCATAAGGCTGGCTCGATAAACCCGGGGTGTCGTCAGTCTTCGCTGCTCGCACTGCTGCACTGCTCACATTCTCGGTCGAGCGCCGCGTAAAGAAACGATTCGCGATCCCGTATTCGATCTCATTCGTGTCGGCAATGGCATCCGTGTAGTCAAAGCGGATGACGTTGTGGAAATTGTTTATGCCCGAAATTTTCCGATAGACGATGTAAGGCTCAATCACATGCCGAAAGAAGAGCCCACCTTCCCGGCTGCGAAAGTCACGCGCCAACGCCGGGGGCCTGACATCAAACTCGAACTCGCCATAACCGCGAGTCAAATTGCGACTTAGGACTGAGCGATTCTCCGGATCGAGCGAGTTTGAATAGAACGTGCCCCGACCTCCTGCGGTTGCCGTCAACGACCAGCCGGCAAAGTGCAGTGGCAGCGTAATGCGAGGGAAGAAGTCGAGTCGTTGAACCATCGAGGGCGCCAAAATCGGGTCCCCCCCTGCTTCCAGGCGAAAAGCCACCAGATCCTCCACAGTCTCTTTGCGACTCATTCCCTGAGCGCCGCCCTCAAAAGAGAAATAGACAGGAATCTTTTTGAGAAAGTTCAGCGGCGAAGATCGCTTCTGGATAGTTACGCTTGGCAGGTCACGAATCCGAATCCTCGAGTTTGGCAAAGTCGTAACCTGCGTACGTGCCAGGAAGTCAAAACTGTAGTCGGCGTATTCCCGGTTGACGAAAACTTGCGACCGCTCTTCAGGAGAGATAGCCTGCTGAATCGAATCAGAGAAGATCTGTCTGAAAGCAAGATTCGAAGTAATATTGACATCGGCAGCGGCAATGAATCCATTGGGAAAGTAGTGTACGCCATCGACGTAAAAGCTCGAGCCTCCCTGATCAGGATTCTCCTGACTCTCAGCAGGCCCTAGGATTCGATCCTTAACGGCAAAGAATCCGGCATTGAAGAATGAACGGGAGTTGGCTCGCGTGCGCAGATCTGCGCCAATGCCAATTCCACGTTGTGTATAGATGTCACCCCGCAGCGTCAGATCCGCAGAGCGGCCCAGCGTCTGGTAATAGGCGCTCGAAATGCGGAAGCCTTTCGCACCTGAACCGCCAAAAGTAGGAGTCAAGAATCCGGATGCTCGATCGCGCCGCTTGATGGGCACGGAAACGTAGGGAAGATAGAAGACGGGGATCTGCTTTATGCGAACGTTTGGCGAGCTGAGCCGCACGCGATCTCCGATCTTTATTACGGCGCGCTTCGCGTGAAAACTCCATTTCGGGACATCTTCATCGCAGGCGGTAACCTGAACATTGGTGGCGACAATCGTGTCCAGGGTGATTCGTTCCACGCGATCAGCCGTGAAATAGAGGCGCGTACCGTCCTCTGTTTGATTGGTAAAGCCCGTCGAGTCAACGAAGAATCCTGTCTTGGTACGGTAGTTCCATTCCGAGCGAGTTCCAGTGATGCGCTGCTGGTCGCCGTGATCAAAGACCACATTGCCTTCCGCGATCACCAGGTTCTTTGCCTCGTAGACAGTCAATTTGTCAGCCTGAAGCCGGTAGGTACCGATGCGGGCATCCACGTTTCCCTCATAAACGAAGACACGAGCCTCGGGAGGGCCGGAAACCGTCTGCGTCGTGGCGTCTATGCGGAGTTCATCGGGTTCAGCCGCTTCGTCATCCCTCACGGTGTCTCGTGGTTGCACCGGTTGATCCTGAGTCAGAGGATTGACATTGGGAGTGTCGGTCATCGGGTTCGTAACCTTCCGATCGACAGGGTTGGGCTGTTGCGCCTGAAAGGGTTTTGCGACGAAAGGAATAAGGATGCTCGCGAGGGCGAACAGAATAACGGCGGGGAGACCGCTTGAGCAGGAAGCAACGCGCAAAAGCGAGTGAAGACCTCCAGAGCCGGACTTGCGAACGTATGAATCAGCGCGTACCGCACGCGCCACTTTTCAGGAGCGAGCCGATGCTAACATGAAAACTCGAATGTTGTGGCTTTTATCTTCCTCCGAACGTCTCCGGCGTGAATTCGCCGAGCGTGGCGCCGACCTGCAACCTTATTCAGGGAGCTGCCTCTCTGCTCTTACGTGGAGGTGTCGGCGATTGAATAGCGGCTTCGTGCGCTAGTGGTCTTTCAAGCTCACCTCGACCTGAACGCAGTTTGTAGGCTCTAATCAGCAGCGCCAGCGCAGCCCAAACGCCAAAGATTGCAAACGGGGCTATGATCCAGAATGGCCAGAGCAAAGCTACGATCGATAAACCAAGCAGCAATAAGCCTGCGGCAACCATGACCTTCGCTTCTGCCGGTCCAAGTAATCGATGATTAGTAATTGCCGCGCCTACCGCATTACTGATAGTAACTGCCCCCGCCGCTACCCGTCCGGTGCTGCCCCGTCCTCCTTTCCGCCCGCGTCGCGGCTGCTCTGGCGTACTGGAATAGCGCAGTCTGTTTCTTGCCGTCAGGACGATCTCGGTCGAATGCGAAAGGTCCTCAAGGTACATCTGCTCCATTGCCTCTCCGACACGAATATCTTCAATCGCCACATCCAATTCCCAGTTTCCGATCCAGCTCGCAATGTTGAGATTTGTGGAACCCACTCTGGACCATTGGCCGTCCGCAACCGCTGTCTTGGCATGCAGCATCGAACCATTCCACTCAAAGACGCGCACTCCCGCCTCTAGCAGCGGGCGATACCCGGCCCGCGAGATCGAGGGCATTAATGGTGTGTCGCTGGCGCCTGGCACCAGCAAGCGGACATCGACTCCGTCCTTGGCCGCCGCCCGCAGAGCCTGAATATAAGGAGTCGTACCAACAAAATAGGCATCAGTTAACCAAAGCGTCCGGCGCGCCAGCGCTGTAACCAAATGATCGAGTCGGTAAAGCCCCGCCGTATTCGGCACGCTCGCAATGACTCGCAAGGCAACATCGCCCGCAGGCTGAGGCATTTCCCCGTCCACCTCCTGCGTATCAGGAAGAGATGGCCCACAAGCCGCCCAATTTTGCGCAAAAGCGTTTTCCAGATCGGCGACCGCCGGGCCGCGAAGTTCGATGCCCGTATCGCGCCATGGTTCGATCCCGCGCTCCGGATAGCCAACCCAACGTGTACCCACACAAAGGCCGGTAACAAAGCCGCGCTTGCTATCAACAACGATCACTTTGCGGTGATCACGGCTCAACCAACCGAACGGGCTGTCAAAGCGCGGCGGGTTAAAGCACCTTACTTCAACACCGGCGCGTTCCAGTGATTTCCAGAACGAACTCCAGGTATAACCGAGCGCCCCCAACCAGTCATAGATCAGTCTAACCTTGACCCCTTCACGAGCTTTATTGGCGAGCGCTTCGGCGAACTGTTCTCCAGTACTGTCCGCATGAATTATGTAGGTTTCAAAATGGATAGTTCGTTCTGCTGATGCAATCGCTTCGAGCCATGCCGGGTAGTTTTCCTCGGCGTCCTTAAGGATGGATACACTGTTGCCAGTAACGAGCGGAGCTCCGGCTGCACGCGAGAAGGCCTGATCGGCCAATACCCGCATATCAGAGATCGCAAAATGATTTACCTTCTTCATTTAACTGGAGGGTATCACACCGGTTTTCAGAAATGAGGAAGGACAATATTTCTCGATGACGCACTGGTCGCAAAGAGGATTCCGAGCCCGACAGATCTTACGGCCGTGCGCAATTAACAGATGTGAAAAGATCACCCAATCTTTCTTTGGCACGATCTTTATCAAGTCCTTTTCAATCTTCTCAGGCTGCTTTTCGCGTGTAAGACCCAGCCGACGGGCCAGCCGCGTTACGTGAGTATCGACGACGATTCCCGACTTTACACCAAACGCGGTGCCCAAAACCACGTTTGCGGTTTTGCGGGCCACACCAGGCAACTCCAAAAGCTCCTCAATAGTTTCCGGCACGCTTCCTTTGTACTTCTGAACGAGAACCCTGGCGCTTCCCTGGATAGCTTTTGCTTTGTTCCTGAAGAAGCCGGTGGTGCGAATGTCGTTCTCCAGTTCCTTCTGATCCGTGGCGAGATAGTCTTCAGGCTTGCGATACTTGCGAAACAGATCCGCAGTGACGATGTTGACTCGCGCATCGGTGCATTGGGCTGAAAGTATGGTCGCGATCAGAAGCTCGAAGGCGTTCGTATGATTGAGACTACACTTTGCGTCAGGGTAGGCGCGTTTTAGTTCCCTGATAATCTGTTTCACGCGCTCAGCCAGTTCCTGGTCGCCAGTGCTCGCTTTTCTTATCGCCATCTTCTTCATAGCTCTCACAAGTTTATGTCGCCGCCGCAGGGATGGACTCGAATCCAGATGAATGCCACAGATTCGGTTACTAGACCGTAAGCGGAATCGTCATCTTCTACCCTGCGCAATCTTTGCGGCTTCCGGCAAGGCCCGCAAGCGCAGCATTGCCATAACACCCAGAAACGGGCCCGGCGCCAGAATGATGAATGCGTATCGCCAGCCCACTAGCTCGACTACGCGAGGGACGAGTTCGATCGAGATCGTAGTGAGCAGGAAACCCAGACAGGTCTGGATAGTGAGCGCGGTACCAATGTATTTTTGATCTCCCAACTCGGTTACGCATGTGGAGAACTGGGCCGAGTCTGCAACAACGCTGGCTCCCCAGATTGCCGCCACCAGCAACAGCAAGAAGGGGCTGCCGCCAAAGAACAGACCAATGACTAGACAACAACTGCCGCTGATAGCCATGGCCCATGAAGTCACCAGCGTGCGACCGATCCGATCGCCGAGCAAGCCGGCAACTACACAACCCACGGCGCCAAAGCCAATCACCAAAAACGAACCAACCTCGGCGAGCACCGGTTCACTCTGCCTGGCCGCAAGACTCGCTCGAATCATCACCGGAATCCAGGTCCACATAGCGTACAACTCCCACATGTGACCCAGATAGCCGAAATTTGCCAATCGCACCCCGCGATTGCCAAAAATTCTGTAGATCTGGCGCCAATCAAAGCGGGCCGAGGGGAGTGCGTATGGACCATCTTTGACAAACAGCAGGACGATCAGTCCCCCGATCACGGCGAGCAGCGAAACAAAGAGCATATTGACGCGCCAGGCGCTACTGCCCAATCCATTAATCAAATAAGGTGAGGCCTTTCCGAGAGTGAGCGCTCCTACCAGCACACCCAGAGCCATTCCGCGCGACTCTCGGAACCAGGTTGCCATGATCTTCATACCGGGAGGATAAACTCCAGCCAGAAAGAGACCTGTGAAGAACCGAAGCGTAATGCCGGAGCCAGGTCCCTGGGCTTGCAAGGCGAGTGAGGCGTTTGCGAGGGCGCTGAAAAAGGCGCAGATTGCAAACAGATGCCGAGCGCTAAGGATGTCGGGAAGATTTAAAAAAGCGCTCAACAGAGTGCCGCACACAAAGCCAAGCTGAACAGCTATTGTGAGCCAGTTGGAGGTCGAGTCATTCAGGCCCCACTCGGTGCGCAGTGCGGGAACGACCGCCGAAGCGCTAAACCAAAGCGACATTCCCAACAGTTCGGCAAGCGCCAGTAGGCCAAGCGTGCGCCATCGCCCACCGGCGGCTAATCCTTGTTTTGTAAGAACACTGTCCAGCGCGTTCTCTCGCAGTATAGTTTGGGCCCGGGCAAAGGATATGGTAGCTGAACCAGCCCGATCTTTGTATTGCTTTATGATATTCTGACCGCTAAGTTCTTTTTGCTAGTTGAAGAGTATTGCATCCAGAGTTTTCCGGGTGGATGTTAAGGAAGACACTGCCTTTCACCAATGAAAAACGTGCTTGCGACTCTGTTTGGAAGGTTCAAGCGTTCGTCAAATCCTACTGACGAACATCCCATCAGTGAAGAGCTGTTCAGTGTTGAACGACTCGAACAGTATGCTCAAACTCTCGCCTCCCAGCACAGAGTTGTAAAGAAGAAGGGCCGCGCTCGCTTGCTGCCTCGTCTCGAGGACAGCGGTCGCAAACTCGTTGGGGCTTACAAAAGTCTCGTAGAGGCTGTGAGCAGCGGGCGCTCACTTTCGCCGGCAGCAGAATGGCTCATCGATAATTTCCATATAGTTGAAGAACAACTTCGAGAAATTCGAGAGGATCTACCCAAGAGCTACTATCACGAACTGCCAAAGCTTGCCGAGGGCGAATTTAAAGACTACCCGCGAATCTACGCTCTCGCTATCGCCTTCATCGCCCATACCGACAGTCGCCTGGAACCAAACGCGCTTCGAAGATTCGTCGTTGCCTACCAGACTCAGGCGCCTTTGGCGATTGGCGAATTGTGGGCGCTTGCCATCAGCCTGAGGCTCGGACTGGTCGAGAACCTCAGGAGGTTGGCAATCCGCATTGTTAAGTCTCGTGAAGATCGCGAACAGGCTGACAAGCTCGCGGATAAACTCCTCGAAATAGCTTCGAAACAACCTTCTGAACTGCTTCCGCTGCTCACCGAACGAGTGGGAAAGCGCGAGAAGCTGCCAGCCGCCTTCGTGGTCCAACTTACCCAACGACTGCGCGATCAGGATCCCGCCGTTACGCTGGTGATCGATTGGCTGGAAAAGCACCTCGAGCGTCAAGCCTCCAGCATTGAACAAGTCATCCATATCGAGCATCAACGTCAGGCGTCGGCCCAGGTAACCGTCGGCAACATCATCACCAGCATGCGCCTCCTCTCAACGCTTGACTGGCGGGACTTCTTTGAGAGCGTAAGCCTTGTCGATCCACTGCTTGGTAACGATCCCGCCGGCGCATATCTGCAAATGGATTTTCCCACCCGAGACCGGTATCGACACGTTATCGAGAGAATCAGCAAACGTACGAACAAAAGTGAACTCGAGGTTGCAGCCGCAGCGATTGAGATGGCGAGCCAGGCGATGGCCGCCGGGATTGGCCCTCAGCAGGCGGAAGCCCACGTTGGCTACTATCTCATTGACGAAGGGAGGCCCACGCTCGAGGCCGTCTTTCGCTATAAACCCTCAGTTGTCGAGGGACTCAAACGGTGGTTCCTGTCACATCCAACATTGACCTATCTGGGGATGCTGACACTCTTTACTCTCCTGGTGACCACGGTCGTCCTCCTTTCGCTATGGGTGGCGGGCGCAAGCCTTTTGCTTCTGATAGTCGCTGCGTTTCTGGCACTGATCCCAGCAAGTGACCTGGCGCTCAGCCTGGTCAACTGGGACGTAACTCGAACACTGGAACCGCGCCAACTGCCGAAGATGGATGCGAGCGAAGGAATCCCAAAGGAAGCACGCACAATGGTTGTCGTGCCCACGATTTTCTTCAGCGTGACGGGAGTCCGCGAGTTGGTCGAGAAACTGGAAGTTCATTTCCTCGCCAATCAGGACGATTGCATCCACTTTGCGCTGCTTGGCGATTTTCCGGACGCAAACGCTGAAGAACTACCCGGTGATTCCGCACTAATCGATGCCGCTCTGGTGGGCATCGATGAACTAAACCAGCGTTACAGCACAGGGCCATTTGCACGCTTTCATCTGTTCCACCGGCGCCGCCGTTGGAACCACGGCGAGGGTAAATGGATGGGTTGGGAACGCAAGCGAGGCAAACTTCAACAGTTTAATCGTCTTGCACGCGGCGCTCGTGACACCGACTTCGTTGTTTTGACTGCTCGCCTGGACTTGCTACAGCAGATTCGTTACGTGATCACGCTGGACTCTGATACCCAACTGCCCCGTGATTCAGCTCGCAAGTTGATTGGCACAGCCATTCACCCGCTCAACCGTCCGCGGATCGATCGCTCGGTGAATCGCGTGATCTATGGCTACGGAATACTGCAACCGCGCGTCAGTGTCTCGCTCGTGAGCGCTTCAAGTTCGCGCTTTGCCCGGATTTTCTCGGGAAACACCGGCATCGATCCCTATACGACCGCAGTGTCGGACGTCTACCAGGACCTATTTGGCGAAGGCAACTACACGGGCAAAGGCCTTTATGAACTCGACACGTTTGAGGCAGTGCTGGCGGAGCAGGTCCCTGAAAATGCGCTGCTGAGCCATGACCTCTTCGAATCATTGTTTGCGCGGGCTGCGCTCGTCACCGACATCGAGCTTATAGACGATTATCCAGCCCGCTATGACACATATGCCAAACGCCAACATCGATGGACGCGTGGTGATTGGCAGTTGATCCGCTGGCTTTTCTCAAGAGTACCGGACGCTCATGGGCGCAAGGTTCGCAATCCGTTATCGCTGATCTCGCGTTGGAAGATCTTTGACAATCTCCGCCGCAGCCTCGTGGCCCCGACAATGTTTTTGTGGTTACTTGCCGCTTGGCTGATCTTTCCCGGAAACGTGTCGTGGTGGACTCTCTTCATTGTGGTTGCCATCGCCTTCCCGGTCTACCTGCACGTGACGACAAGCTTGTTGATTCATCCAAGGGGCATCCCGTGGACCAGCCACTTCTGGAGTGTCTGGGGAGATATCCGGACAAACACCGCTCAGGTAGCACTCTCAATTATCTTTCTGGCCCACCAGGCATATCTTATGAGCGCTGCCATTGTTCGCACGCTCTACCGGGTGATTTTCTCGCGGCGCCGGCTGCTGGAATGGGTTACCGCTGCACAGGCCGAGTCCTCAAGCAACCTACGACTGACAGTATTTCTGCGATTTATGGCGCCGGCCCAGATAATCGTTGGCGCGGCAGCTTTGCTGCTCCTTCTCTTGAGACCGGAGTTTCCGTTGATCGCCGCGCCTTTTGTTCTCGCCTGGCTGGTATCGCCATTCTTCGCATACTGGATCAGCCAGCCACTGGCGCCTGCGCGTCCCGAGTTGCCCCCGGAACACTTAGGTTTGGCACGACTCGTAGGGCGACGCACGTGGCGCTTCTTTGAAACGTTCGTCGGCACTGAAACCAACTGGCTGCCGCCTGACAATTATCAGGAAGATCCGGCAACGCTGGCCCATCGGACTTCGCCAACTAACATTGGCTTGCTGTTGGTCTCAACCGTGGCCGCCCATGACTTTGGTTATCTGGGAACCCTGGAGTTTGTAGAACGCCAGGAACTGACCTTTTCAACCATAGACAAGATGCGAAAGTTTCGCGGCCACCTGTTCAACTGGTACGACACCCGCACACTTGAACCACTGCTGCCGCAATACATTTCAACCGTCGATAGTGGTAACTTTGCCGGTCACCTGATAGGTCTGAAGCAGGCTTGTATCGAGTTGCCAGACACCAGTCTCTTCGAGGCGCGAATAGTTCAAGGACTATCGGACACACTTCGCGAGATTAGCGAAGAGGCAAGCAAGCTCGGGGCAATCCGACAACGATCAGACGTAGTGACGGTCCGCGAACTTCGTGATGAGATCGACTCGTGCATTGAACTCATCTCTTCTGCTGAGCACAGCAACAGTCTTCCGGCATGGCTCGAACTGCTTGAAGCCCTGCAAAGTCATCTTTCAGTTGTCCAGGATATTGTTAACGCGCTGGCCCAGGAGCACGGTCCTGAGAACTTTGCCGACCTGACCTGGTGGGTCGAAGCCATGCGCCACCACGTAGACTCACTGCTCCGGGAGGTCGAGCGATTGACGCCCTGGGTCTTGCGGTTGAAAGCCAGGGCCCTAACTCCTCCTGAACAATCAGACATCCACGCGCAGGTGCGCTGGCAAGAGCTCAACGCTCTCTTGACAAAGGTTCCTTCACTTGCCGAGATACCAGACATTTGCGATCAGGCTCTGGTCGAGTTGAGCGCGCTGCAACAGATCACTGCCGATCTCTCGGTGGGTACACGCGGACGTGACCTCGCCCTGAACACACTGGGTAATATCAGTGCCATAATTGAAGCCGCTACGGGCGCGAATGATCTGTTGTCGCGGCTGGGTCGTATAGCTCACCAATGCGAGGTCCTCGTCGAAGAGATGGACTTTCGCTTCTTACTCGATCCCGACCGCAAAGTATTCACAATCGGCTATAACGTTACTGAACTGCGACCCGACAACTCTTACTACGACCTGCTGGCATCGGAAGCGCGGCTCGCGAGCTTTATCGCAATTGCCAAAGGCGACGTGCCGCAGGAACACTGGTTTCGCCTGGGACGCCAACTCACAGCGGTGGACCATGGTCGCGCCCTCATCTCATGGGCAGGCACCATGTTCGAATATCTGATGCCGCTGCTCGTAATGAAGAACTATAGCGGCACTCTACTGAACCTTACCTACAGAACCATTGTGAAACGCCAGATCGAGTATGGTTACGAGCGCGGCGTTCCCTGGGGCATCTCCGAGTCTGCCTACAACGTTCGCGATCTGCACTTGAACTATCAATATGCGCCTTTTGGCGTGCCCGGTCTGGGCTTGAAGCGAGGCCTGATCGAAGATCTGGTCGTCTCACCCTATGCCACGATTCTGGCGGCGATTATCGATCCCCCGTCAGCAATGGAAAATCTGCGGCGGCTCGAACAGGAGGGGGCTCTCGGCACATTCGGGTTCTATGAAGCCATCGACTATACGATTGAGCGTCTGCCACAGAATCAGCGACGCGTGATCATCCGCGCTTTCATGGCACATCACCAGGGAATGTCGCTTGTAGCTTTGGATAATGTGCTCAATAACGGCCGGATGGAACAGCGCTTCCACTCCGACCCCATCGTTCAGGCCACAGAACTCCTGCTTCAGGAACGGATTCCGGTAGGCGTTCCCGCGCGCCATCCACGCGCCGAAGAAGTCCTCAGCAGCCGCGTAACCAGCGAACAGGAAGGTCTGATTACGCGAGTTTACAGAACGGCGCAGCTTGAGACCCCCCATACGCAACTGCTTTCCAACGGCACCTACAGCGTCATGGTTTCCACTGCGGGAGCTGGCTACTCTTCCTGTGGGCCAAACGCAGTAACCCGGTGGCGCGAGGACGTCACCCGCGATCATTGGGGAGCGTTTATCTACCTCCGCGACGTACGTAGCGGCGCGGTCTGGTCCGCGGGTTATCAACCCATTCAGCGCCGGCCGCAATCGTATGAAGTCTCCTTCGCGGAAGACAAGGCCGATTTCTGGCGCACTGATGCCGGCATCATCACACATCTCCAGATTCTGGTTTCTGCTGAGGACAATGCCGAAGTGCGCCACGTCTCAGTTACCAATAACTCATTGCGCACGCGCGAAATTGAACTGACCAGTTACGCTGAAATCGTCCTCGCGCCGCTGCTGGCCGATGCGGCCCACCCAACCTTCAGCAATCTCTTTATTGAGACCGAATTTTTTGGCGCCGAGAGTGCTCTGCTCGCTCATCGACGCAGACGCTCCAGCGAGGAGGAGCCTGTCTGGGGGGTACACGTTGTAGTCGCTGATGGAGAACCAGTGGGAGCCGTGCAGTACGAGTCCGACCGCAGTCGTTTTCTAGGGCGCGGACACACTCCCGCAGACCCCCTTGCGATTATGGAGGATCGGCCACTGTCCAACACTGCCGGCGCTGTGCTCGATCCGGTGTTTAGTTTGCGCCGGCGTGTAAGAATCAAGCCAACTCAAACCGCTCATATCACTTTCACAACGGCAGTCGCAAACTCGCGCGAAAAAGCGCTCCAACTCGCAGACAAGTATCACGACGCAAGCATTTTTGACCGTGAAGCGCGACTTGCCTGGACCAAAGCTCAAGTCGAGATGAGCCACCTCAGCGTTGGACCTGAGGAAGCGCACCTCTTCCAGCTACTTGCCGGACGCGTGATCTATTCTGATCCCTCGTTGCGACCGCGCCCGCACGTTCTGGCGTTGAACACCCGGACCCAATCCAGCCTGTGGCCGTACGGAATCAGCGGCGATCTGCCGATCCTTCTGGTGCGCATCAACAAAGCCCAGGATCTCTCAATCGTGCGAAAGCTCCTGCGGGCTCATGAGTATCTGCACTACAAGGGGCTCCGGATGGATCTGATCATCCTGAACGACCATCCCCCCAGTTATCTGCAATCGCTGCATGATGAATTGCAAGCGATAATTCGTACGAGTGGGCTCCACATGCTTCAGGAAAAACCAGGGGGTGTTTTCCTCCGCAGGGCCGATTTGATGCCGGAAGCCGATCGCATTCTGCTGCATGCCGTAGCGCGAGTCGTTATTGTTACCGAGCGGGGATTACTGGAAGAACAACTCGAATGGCGCTCTATCGAAGAACCGCTGCCGCCACCTTTTGCGCCCCGCATGCCTTCGCAGATGTACCCAGAACCAACCGTCGCCATGCCTGAGTTGAGTTTCTTCAATGGCGTAGGAGGCTTCAGCGAAGGGGGGCGCGAATATGTGATCGTACTTGGCGAAGGTCAATGGACTCCGGCGCCCTGGTCCAACATTATCAGCAACCGCAATGATTTTGGTTTTCTGGTAACCGAAAACGGCGGAGGGTACACCTGGTCGATTAACAGTAGAGAAAATCGGCTCACTCCATGGTCCAATGATGCAGTTTGCGATCCGCTCGGCGAGATAGTGTACCTCCGGGATGAAGACACCGGGACGCTCTGGTCACCCACCCCATTGCCCATTCGCGAAGCGGAACCTTATACCATTCGTCACGGGCAGGGCTATACGGTTTTCGAGCACACCAGCCATGGCATCTCTCAGGAATTGCTGCAATTCGTTCCCCTCGAGGATCCCGTAAAGATATCGCTGCTGCGTTTGCGCAACCGCACCACCCGCACCCGGCGTATTTCGGTCACCTTTTATAATGAGTTCGTTCTCGGTGTACATCGCAGCATATCTGCGCCGTACATCATCGCGGAGCTTGACACATTCGCCGACACGATCTTCGCTCACAACCCTTTCAATAATGAGTTCGCCGATCGAGTGGCTTTCGCGGCGCTCAGCGAAAAAATCACGAGCGCCACATGCGATCGGAAGGAATTCCTTGGGAGGAACGGCTCGCCCGCACGTCCCGAAGCGTTGTTGCGCACAAAGTTGAGCAATCGTGCGGGCGCCGGTCTCGACCCATGCGCGGCACTGCAAACGGTCATTGAACTTGCACCAGGTGAGGCACGTGAAGTGATCTTCCTATTCGGCCAGGGAAAGTCGCGGGAGGAGGCTGAAGAGCTTGTCAGTATCTTCAAACACTCCGCGACAGTCAATGAAGCCTTCGAAGAGGTGCTCTCTTCATGGGATGGGTTACTGAAAACAATTGAAGTGCGCACACCCGACGCGGCCATGAACACCATGCTGAACCGTTGGTTGCTTTACCAGACGCTCTCATGCCGAATCTGGTCCCGGTCAGCTTTTTATCAGTCGGGAGGCGCCTACGGTTTTCGCGACCAGCTTCAGGACGTGATGGCCCTCGTGTACAGCAGGCCGGAAGTTGCCCGCGAACAGATCACGCTCGCTGCCCGGCACCAGTTTAAGGAAGGCGACGTCCTCCATTGGTGGCATCCACCAAGCAGCAGGGGAGTACGCACCAAGTTCTCTGACGACCTGTTGTGGCTTCCTTTCGTCGTCGGCTTCTACATAACGGTTACGGGTGACACTGAGGTGCTCGATGAGCAAGTGCCTTATCTTGAAGGTCCGCTCCTTGGACCGGAGGAACTCGAGGTTTACATGCAGCCTGTCGTCTCGAGCGAATCCGGAACCGTGTTTGAACACTGTGTGCGCGCAATCGATCGCAGCATGAAGGTCGGACCCCACGGTCTGCCCCTGATGGGATCGGGCGATTGGAATGACGGAATGAATCGAATCGGGCACAAAGGTACAGGCGAAAGCGTCTGGGTAGGATGGTTCCTTTACTCTACGCTCGTCCGCTTTACCCCATTATGTGAAGCGCGGAAACAGAAGGAGCGCGCGGAACGCTATCGCAAGCACCTGGAAGATCTGAAAGTCGCGCTCGAAGAACACGGTTGGGACGGGGACTGGTACCGGCGAGCCTACTTTGACGACGGGACACCGCTCGGTTCCGTGCAGAACGATGAATGCCGGATTGACTCCATCGTGCAGTCCTGGGGGGTCATGTCGCGCGCCGCAGAACATTATCGCGCCGTGCGCGCAATGGCTGCCGTCGAAGAGTATTTGATACGGCGAGGTGATGGCCTGGTAATTCTCTTTACTCCGCCCTTCGACAAAGGGAAGTTGGATCCGGGCTACATCAAGGGCTACGTGCCCGGGGTTCGTGAAAACGGCGGACAGTACACCCACGCGGCACTCTGGACGCTTATTGCTTACGCGATGCTTGGCGATGGTGAACGCGCGGGTGAACTGTTCTCGTTGCTCAATCCCATCAACCATGCCTCGACGCGGGCCGGTCTCCACAAATACAAAGTTGAGCCTTATGCCGCTGCTGGGGATGTTTACGCGGTGCCCCCACACACTGGACGTGGCGGTTGGACCTGGTACACCGGTTCGGCTAGCTGGATGTATCGCGCGGGGCTCGAGTCGATTCTGGGCTTTGGCTTGCACGCGGATCGATTGGTAATTGATCCGTGCGTGCCGCGGTGGTGGCGGGAATTCGAGATCATCTATCGAATCGGTGAGACAACTTACATCATAAAGGTTGAAAATCCACTTTCGGTGAACCGCGGTATCGCCTCATTTGAGATTGACGGCCAGTCCCAGGATGGAAATGAAATCCCACTGAAGCAGGATGGATTGAACCACATGGTTCGCGTCGTCTTGGGTGAGCGTCCGCAGAGGGAGATGCCGGCGGCTGAAAGTGTGGAGACCCACGAAGAACAGGCGCTGTAAAACTTAAGGGCCGTCGACGCGGATGACTTCTCGCTCAAGCAGAGTCTTGATCATGCGCAAGCTGTCCGCCTCCCGAAAAGGACAGATGGACAGAATTGATTGAACATCCCACTCGCCATTAATCCGCGAATAAACAAAGCCTTCCTGCGGTCCCAACTGGTACTTATCAAGCTCCTCAATTCCAACCAATGGTTTTGGCACGGCATATGGTGAGAAGAATGAATAGACGTGCTGGATAAACTTTCTTTCAGCGAGCGAGACCAGCCGTTGGGCCTCGGAGTTTTTTGGTTCCCGTTCCAAAACGCTTTGAAGCAGCTTGAGCGCTTTTTCGGAGTTGTTTTGTTCCAGTTCCTGGTGCGCCAGCCGCAGCAGATCATCGGCAGTCTCAGGCGCCTCCTCGATTTCGGTAACCGCTTCATTAAATGCCGGCTTCTCACCGGTAATCTGGACCAGACCCTTATTTATTTGCTCAAAGAGTAGTCCGTAGACGTGAAAGGACGAGGCATGCATGTTGTAACATACCTCGGCCACCGACATGCCCCGCTCGACAAAGTTAAGCAGTTGGTTTTCTTCTTTACTGACATTCAGTGACGAGCTCCAGCGCGGTCCGGGTTCCAGAATCGCCCGGTCCGAGGGGATCACCGTTTTATAGCGGGCCAACTCGTCAAGTCGATAGATACCCTCCATGATTACAGTAGTGGGCTCAACCTCAATGCGGATCAGGTCATCGGGAAGTACCTCGTTGTCGTGAAATTCAAAGTGAGCCTGCTCCCATACAAAGAGATCGTAGATGATGTCCAGCGTGCGGGTGCGCAGGATCTCGAGCACATCGTCCTCGGTAAGAAAGCCTACCTTGACCAGGATGTCGCCCAGCCGCTCCCCTGAAACCCGCTGCACCTCCATGGCCGCCTGGAGCTGCCCTTCATCGACCTTGCCGTAATAGATCAGAACCTGACCCAGATACTCTTTCGGATCATTCGTATTCGAACCGGCTATTATCCCGTCATGGAAGTAGATCTCTTTGAGCACCTTTCCGCGGCTGAACTTAAGCGTGCCTGTCTTCCTTCCTGCCGCCATAAACTGGAGCAGATCAGACACACTCATCGTTGTCAGAGTGCCGTGAATACCCATTTTTACCTGGTCCTGCCGGAAAGATCCGGGTTCATCTATTCAAAAATTTCACTGAGGAGCTTCGCGCACGACGGCGGGGCAAACCTGAAATACATTAGAAAAAACCAGACACGCTTAGAGATTACATGCGATTCAATTGTAGTTTCAAGCACTATTAAGAGTTGCTGCTGAGGAAACTTAATGAAAGGGGGAAGTGGTCTGAGGCCCTGGCAGCTGCCGGCAAATCTAAAACCCGGCAATCGAGCAGCCGATCCGTGTACCGCGAAGGCAGAAACGCGTAATCCAAACGCACGTGCGGATCCCACGTAGGAAATGTGTAGCCTTCTATTTCTGGATGCAGGAACCGGAAACAATCCAGATATCCAGCATCAAGCATGATTTGAATCGTGTCGCGTTGAATTTTTCGGCCGCTCAACCAGATCAGACCACGAATCCAGGCGGGCATCCGTCCCACATCAAGCAATTCACCCGGAGCTAGAGCATTAAAGTCACCGGCAAGCACATGAAAGCCTTCACTGTACCGCTCGATCCCGCTTAGCAACGCCCGGATCTCACGGGTGCGCCGGTGTTCGCTCCACTTCGAGAACATGGCGCTCAGATGCAGTCCAAAAATTCGTGTCTCGGAGTTAGCCGTAACAAGTTCGAGGAATGAGTGCTTTGCGCCTGCCGGATAATGCCATTCATGGTGAGCGATCTCGATGCGGCTCATAAATCCGATCGAATGGTCCCGGCGAGCTGCCCACTGCTCAAAGCCGGTGGCTTTGGCGATTTCTTCGATAATCCGAGGCTCGATCGCCTCCTGAAAAACGACAATGTCAGGTGAAGCTGTCTGGATTACCTCTGCCAGTAACGACTCGCGTCCTCTGCCGCCAAAACGAATGTTATAGCTCAGGAGGTTAACCCTCACGAATCGTCTCCGGCCTCAACCAGCGTAAAGTAAGCTTCGTCAAAGAGAACATCCCGCGTATACAGGACGAGATTTGCGGTAGCCTGAAAGTTTACGGGTCGAGCAACAAGTTTCTGCAATGACAGCCGCAGAGGATTCAGGCCCGGGGCAATCCCCTGATCCTGATCGCACAGTGGTTTTGTATGCAAGCCGGGAATGTAGAAGCCATCCTCATTCCAGAACTCCATGACTTTCGAGCCCACCAGCGTTACGTCAAGATCACTGGTTCCCTTGCCGCGGGAGTCGAATGGACCACCATCCTCCCAGCGGATATTGGTAACCACGCTACCTCGCAGAACAATACCAGTCTGCTCGGGTAATCCTGCCCGTAATTTCTTCTTAAAGGCGCGAAACAGACGCTCATCATTATCGAACCCGAGCAGAACGATCCGTGCCCGGACCTCCTTCTCGGACATCTCATTTACATCTTTTGGCATAGTCTGTTGATGGATCGTCGCTTTAAGTGCCCCGCGCAAAATTCTTGTCACCCGCTTCTTTCGCCTTCGGCTCTAGCGGAAGGCCTGCCTTTTCCCACGCTTCGAACCCGCCAAAAAGCGGATGAACATTCTTGAAGCCATGCTGCGACAATTCCTGCGCCACCCGGGCGCTGGAAGCTTCGTGTAGTCAGGTGCAGTAAATAATGATGCTGCGGTCTTTTGGAAGGTCGTCCAATCTCTGCGCGACATCGTCAGGCAGTATTCTGAGCGCATTTGGTAATGTTGTTTCCGCTTCACTCCAGGCTTTCGGATTGCGGGTATCGACGAAGGTGAACTGCTCGCCGCGATCCATTCGCTCTTTGACCTCGTCAACCGTCACACGCGTTGGTTCCATCTTTTGTACTCCTATGCAGATTCTTGAGGGGATTGGCCTTCGGCTTTGGGGTCGACTGCGGGGAACCGGGGAACTAAATATTAGAGGAGGAAGAGAGAGTATACCCAAGGCATGAGGATACAGCCAACCCAGGCGCGATATCTCCTTGCAAAGGATTGACTATCAGGGTTATCGATCTCATTGCGGAGCGCCGAGGAAAGATGCCAGCCGCAACAGATCGGCAAAAACCCCCGCCGCAGTGACCTCTGGTCCAGCCCCCGGTCCCCTTACAATCATCGGTTGTCTGTTGTAACGGGCGGTTCGGAAACTTACCAGATTGTCACTCCCGGAGAGATTCGCCAGCACATGCCGAACCGGATAAGCATCGAGGGTCACCGACGCCTTCCCGTCTACATCAATCTTTCCGATATACCGCAAAACTTCGTCTCGCGCCTGTACAGCTCGGAGGCGCCGATCCCAGCTTTCATCGTAATCGCTGAGCCCCTTAAGAAAGTCAACGACGTCACAGTTTTGAAGATTCTCGGGCACAAGGCTCTCCACCTCAACATCCGCCAGCTCCAACCCAAGACCATGCTCGCGCGCCAGGATCACCAACTTGCGCGCTACGTCCATCCCTGAAAGATCGTCTCGTGGATCTGGCTCGGTATAACCGAGCGCCTGGGCCTCTCTCACGATTTCCGAAAAAGACTTCTGCCCGTCGAATGAGTTGAAGATGTAGGAGAGCGTACCCGAAAGCACTCCTTCAAGTTCAAGTACCTTGTCTCCAGTGTCGGTCAGATCGCGCAAAGTATGGAGGACCGGTAAACCCGCGCCGACCGTTGTTTCATAGAGATAGTACTTACCACTCTTGCGCGCGATTTTGCGCAGGGCTCGATACCGCTCGATCGTTGACGTGTTCCCCTTCTTATTCGGCGTGATGATGTTAATGCCGCGGGCGAGCCATTCCGAGTACTGCTCCGGCACGGCGTCGCTTGCCGTGGCATCGATGATTACCGTGTGGGGTAGATGGCACGCGTGCACATGATTCACGAAGTCGTCGAGTGCAGCCGGCATTTGACTTGCCGACAACGCTGTAGACCAGGACTCGAGATCAATGTGCCGGTCATGGAGCACCATTTGCCGGGAGTTCATGATTCCGCGCACTCGCAAATCGATCCCACGCTCGGCCCTGAGCCAATGCAACTGGCCGTTTAACTGATCGAGGAACGTGCGCCCGATCAGGCCGGCGCCAATAAGACCAATCGAGAGGGTCTGCGGCGAGAGATAGAATGCCGAATGGACCGCCCTTAGCGCTCGCTTTGCCTCGTGTTGGCTTATCACCGCCGAGATGTTCCGCTCCGAAGATCCCTGGGCAATCGCACGCACGTTGACGTCAGCCTGGCCCAACGCTCTAAAAAACCCTCCGGCCATTCCCGGCTGCTCGATCATTCCATCGCCGACCATCGCAAGAATGCAACAGCCCCGCGTCACCTCCACGCTCTGAATCTGACCATGATGCAACTCTGCAAAAAACGCTTTCCCAATCGTCTCCTCTGCAATGGAGGCCTGGGTCTGCGGCACCGCAAAACAGATCGAATGTTCCGAGCTCGCCTGCGAGATCATCACAACCGAGACGTCAACGTCCCGCAACGCCCCGAAGAGCCGGTAAGCAAAGCCGGGTATGCCAATCATGCCCGTGCCTTCAACGTTAATCAGCGCCATGTCTTCGATGGTTGCGAACCCTTTAACAAACTGGGCGCCGGCAGCTACAGCGGTGATTTTCGTTCCCGCCTGCTCAGGCGCGAAAGTGTTCTTGATCGAGATAGGTATGTTCTGGGCAATCGCCGGCGCCATGGTGCGGGGATGCAATACTTTGGCGCCGAAATAAGCAAGCTCCGACGCCTCCTGATAAGACAACTCAGCTACAACATGGGCATCCGGCACAAGCCGGGGATCGGCGCTCAACACGCCATCGACATCGGTCCATATCGTGATCGACTCAGCATGCAGCAAGGCGCCAAAGATCGAGGCGGAAAAGTCGCTGCCGTTGCGTTTGAGAGTGGTCGATAGACCATTGCGCGTAGACGCAATGTAGCCGGTGATAACGAGAAAATCAGCCTGCGAATTGGCCAGCCAGTTGTTTAGGTTTGAGCTTGATAACTCCCAATCGATATTTACTGCCTGACCGGCAGGTTCGACGATCAGTGACTGACGAGCGTCGAGCCAGGTTGCAGAAGCACCTTGCGCTTCGAGCGTGCCGTGCAACAACTGGGCTGACCAGAGCTCGCCGTAGCCCGAGATGAATTCGAGAATTGGTTCGGCAAAAGACTGCGCCACCCAGACACCTCTTAAGACCTCCTTTACATCCTGGAAGTCTGACGCAAGCCGCGTAACAATCGCTTCCCGACGGGCTTGTTCAAGTGAAAGCTGCGCTGCGGCCTCATTGTGTTTCTGCTCGAGTGCTTCGAGACGTTCAAGATAACTCTCATCTTGCCGCGCCGCGAGGTGAACCAACTCGATCAGCGCGTCGGTCACCTTACTCATTGCCGAGACAACAATTGCCGTCCGGATACCGTGTTCCCGGTGCTGGTTGACCACGATTTGCGCCACTCTCTTGTACCGCTCAGCATCAGCCACGCTGGTGCCGCCAAACTTATGAAGGACCCATTTCGACATCTTTGCGCTAACTCCCGTAATCTGTCCGCTTAGTAAAACATGGAAAAGAGTATGCAGGGCAAGCTTAGCGTCTGACCGCTTCACAACAAAGTGCCAGACCGTAGCTGCCCCAGGTGTTATTATCCCCACTCACGGCCAACCGGTCGTAAATTCCCGAGAGGTTTGTGCTGCAAATGAAATTGAAGATTGTTCAAGCAGGGCATCCGGTGTTGCGTCAGACGAGTCGCCCTCTTTCCGCGAATGAGATCAAGAGTGCCTCAACTCAGCAGTTGATTGAGCTTATGCGAGACACTATGCGCGATGCGCCCGGGGTGGGGCTCGCGGCGCCGCAGATCGGTCTTTCAATTCAGCTTGCAGTTATAGAGGACCGGCCTGAATACCTGAGGGACATACCGGCGGATTACCTGAAGGCACTCGAAAGGTCACCAGTTCCGTTTCACGTAATCATTAATCCAAAGGTGACGGTGCTCGAAGATTCTTCGGCCGAATTTTTCGAGGGTTGTCTAAGTGTAATGGGCTTTGCCGCGCTGGTGCGCCGGCCAATCAGGATCCGCGTGGAATATCTCGATGAGCAGGCTAAAGCCTTGACCATCGAAGCGCGGGGTTGGTACGCTCGCATTCTCCAACACGAAATAGATCATCTGAACGGGCGACTCTATGTTGATCGCATGGAACCCCGTTCGTTTTCCACTGGAGATAATCTGAGTCGCTTCTGGCAGCAGGAGAACATCGAGCAGGTGCGCGCAGAACTGAAGATCAAGAGCTAGCGCCGGATCTCTTGATACAGACTTTCTAAGTCTTACACACTTTCTAACGAAGCTAAAAGAATTTGAAAGAGGAGAAACCTATTATGAGTAGTGAGAGCAGTGCGGCAGCACCTGCGCCCGGGCAGATGCCGCCAGAAGCACAATTGATGCAGATAGCGGGCGGCTGTATTCTGACTCAAGCCGTTTACGTTGCAGCTAAACTCGGGATTGCGGATCTGTTAAAGGAGAAACCTGAATCGGTTGCCGAACTCGCCCGCAAGACAAATACTCATGAGCGGGCCCTTTATCGAGTTCTGCGCGCCCTGGTCAGTGTCGGCGTGTTTACGGAAACGGAACCGCAAGTATTCGCGCTGAATCCACCGGCAGACTTGCTCAGAACGGATGCTCCCGGGTCGATGCGCGACGCAGCGATATTCATCGGCGAGCGCTGGCACTGGGATGTTTACGGCGAAATGCTTTATAGCGTCCAAACGGGCAAAGTGGCCTGGGAACATGTTCACGGCCAAGAGGCCTTTCCTTACTTGCAGCAGAACCCTGACCAATACGAGATCTTTAATCGGGCCATGACAAGCCTCTCGACAAATGCACTGCCGGCAATTGTCGAAGCCTATGACTTTAACGGCGTCGCGAAACTCGCTGACATTGCTGGCGGCCACGGCATGTTGCTTGCCGGATTCCTTCGATCCAACCCGCAGCTTAAGGGATTGTTGTTTGATCTACCAGAGGTGATCGAAGGCGCTCCTGCGTTGCTGGAAAAAGAAGGAGTGACCGAACGAGTCGAGCTGGCGACGGGTGACTTCTTTGAGTCAGTTCCGGCAGGCCCGGATGCTTACATCATGAAGTTCATCATCCACGATTGGGACGACGAACGAGCGATCAGGATTCTAAAGAACATTCATCGCGCTTCCCCCGCCAATGGTAGAGTGCTACTGGTGGAGATGGTCGTGCCGGAAGACAATGGCCCCCACTTCAGCAAGATTCAAGACCTCGAGATGTTGGTCTCACCGGGTGGCGTTGAACGCACTAAGAAAGAGTATCGCGAGTTGCTGGCACAGGCGGGATTTGAACTCAAGCAAATAATCCCGACTAAATCGCCTTTAAGCATCATCGAAGCCTTCAAATAACTTTTTTTGGAGTGCGGCGGCCCGGCGCCGCACTCCAAAGACTTACTCTTTTCTTTTCGATTCTCTATCATGCTGCGCAAATGCAATTGAGAGTTTTAGTAACCCTTGCAATCCTTCTGTGCTCGGCCAGCGCTGCAGCACAGATACCCAACGAACAGGATGCTGAGGTAATTCGCGTCGAGACGGACCTCACCAACCTCCTTTTTACCGCGACAGACCGGCAGGGGCGCTTTATCACAACCTTGCGTGAAGACGACATTCGCGTACTGGAGGATGGCGTGCCCCAGGAACTCTTTACTTTCCAGCATCAGACAGATCGACCCCTTGCGATAGCGTTCCTGATTGATGTAAGCGGCTCGCAGGAACGGACGCTGCCCCAGGAGAAAGCTGCCGCGCGTGCGTTCATTGAGACGATTATCCAGTCACGCAAGGACCAGGCGGCAATCATCGCATTTACCGGTCTCACATTTCTCGAACAACCCCTGACACGCGATGTCATCGGCCTTTACCGGGCTCTCGAGCGTGTGCAGGTTGCGCTCCCAGCTTATCTGGGTTCAGGCCGGCCCATTGGCGGGATTGCCACCGGTCCGGGCCTCCACTTGCCGCCACGGGAAGGCTCGACAGCAATCTGGGACGCACTTGGGGTTACCGCAAGCGAAGTACTCTCAAAAGGTGAGGATCAGAGGCGACGAGCAATTATTCTTTTGACGGACGGGGTGGACACCAGCAGCCGGCTGCTGCGCAGTGATGCCCTGAACCGCGTGCTTGCGGCTGAGGCAGTTATATACGCGATCGGCATCGGAGACAAAAGGTATGAGGGAGTTGATCGTGGTGTGCTACGCGAGGTGGCCCAGCGCTCAGGAGGTCGCGCTTTCTTTCCCCAAAAGGAAGAAGACCTGAGGGCGGCTTTCACGGAGATCGAGCAAGAGCTCCGTTCGCAGTACCTCATCGCCTATTCGTCTACGAACAAGACCCGAGATGGCGGCTATCGCCAAATGCGCATCGAGATTACCAACCGCAATCTGCAGAAGGAGAAACTTAACCTACGTTACCGCCCCGGTTATTTCGCACGCCCTCTTCCGCCCGGGCAAAGGGCTGAATCAGGCACAGGGGCGCAGCCAGACCGTTAGGGCAATGTCAAAGAAGCGAGATTTACCTACTAAAAAATCCAATCTAGTTCGTCCTTCTTTCTCTCTTGCGAATTAACCAGCTTTCGAGAAACGTTAGCCCATACAACACGAGTAGCGACAAGGCCGTCACCCCAACAGCAAGCGTAAACTGGTGAAGCGCCACACTAATCCCGATCGCAGCACTCAATAGAATCGCCGCCGCAGTGGTGAGTCCTTCGACCTGCTCGTCGCGGCTGCGCCGAAAGATCGTGCCAGCGCCCAGAAAGCTGATCCCCGTGATGATTGCCTCTACGATGCGGATAGGATCGCTTCTTACAAATTCGCTGCCACCAAACCGTTCAAGCAGCGAATCTCCGAGGCCAACCAGTAGCGCGGCGGCGCCCGCCACCAGCATCAGGGTTCGAAACCCGGCAGGCTTGTCTTTAAACTCGCGCTCTAAACCAATTAAACCGCCGAGCAGCATGGCCAGCGCCACTTCAGCAAGCATTCCCAATTGGGTGAAATCCATTATCTAGCTCCCGGGATAAAACGATCCGATCCAGGTCAACGCTTCAGGGCTTGCACAGCCTCGCGAGCAAAATAGGTAAGAATAATGTCTGCTCCGGCACGCTTAATGCCCGTCAGCGTTTCCAGCATTACGCGCTCTTCATCAATCCAGCCGTTTTGCGCCGCCGCCTTTATTAGAGCGTACTCGCCGGAAACATGATAAGCAGCCAGAGGCAGGTCAAAACGGTCGCGCACCATGCGGAGTACATCCAGATAGATAGTGGCCGGCTTGACCATCAGCACATCGGCCCCTTCTGAGTAGTCGATCTCGGCTTCGCGGAGAGCTTCACGCGCATTAGGCGGGTCCATCTGATATGAGCGACGGTCACCGAATGTTGGGGTGCTTTCAGCCGCTTCACGGAATGGTCCATAAAATGCCGACGCGTACTTAACAGCGTAGGACATGATCGCGACCTGCTCGAATCCGCCCGTGTCGAGAGTCTCGCGGATGGCTCCAACCTGCCCATCCATCATCGCCGAAGGTGCTACTACGTCGGCGCCCGCCTCTGCCTGACTCAACGCTGTACGAGCGAGTAGCTCGAGCGTTTCGTCGTTCAATACTTCGCCGTTGCGGACGACCCCGCAGTGACCGTGTGAGGTGTATTCGCAGAGGCACGTGTCTGTCATGATCAAAATCTCGGGCGCCGCCTGTCGAATGGCGCGCACGGCCCGTTGCACGATTCCCTGATCTTCGAAAGCCCCGCTGGCTGTTTCGTCTTTCGACTCGGGCAGTCCGAAAAGAAGTACTCCGCGCACGCCGAGTTCGAAAGCTTCGGCAGCTTCCTTCGCAATTTCATCTACCGAAAGGTTGTGAACACCGGGCATTGATTGAATCTCGCGCCGCACTCTTTCTCCCGGACACGCGAAAAGAGGAAGGATGAAGTCCTCCGGAGTCAGGCGAGTCTCGCGCACGAGCCCGCGCAGAGCATCATTGCGCCTGAGCCGTCGCGGTCGATGAGTCAAATGGGGCATGGGTGATTGACGATTGACGATTGACGATTGGCGATTGGCCCAATCCCTACCAACGGTAATATGCCGGGTGCCCGGGCTTGACTGCCACGAAAGTTCCCCGGCAGGTTGCACATACCTTGTCATGAGCGATCAATTCACCTTCCACGATCGCCCGATCATCCTTCGACTCGACTACGCGAGCGCGTAGCTTCACAGTTTTATCCGTGGGTGTCGGTCTTAGAAGCCTGATTGCGTAATCGGCCGTTACCATGGAGGGCGGACGATCCTGTCCGCTCTTCTTCATCAGGTGCCAGGCCGCAGTCCAGTTGCAATGACAATCGAGCAGCGTTCCGATAATGCCGCCGTTAAGCATCCCTTCAAATGCCTCGTGGTATTTTTCTGGCTTCCATTCGGCAATGACCTCATCACCATCGGGAAAGCTGCGGATCTGCAACCCTTGCTCATTTGCCGGGCCGCAGCCAAAGCAGGCGCCATTTGGAGCGTAAGTTTCCTGAATACTCTTTGACATTCTTACTTGAGTTCCTCGCGCAATTTGAATCGCTGCACTTTTCCCGTTGCTGTGTATGGAAGCTCCTGCACGAATAGATAACGTCTGGGCTGCTTAAATCGCGGTAGCAGCTCCCTGGTTAATTGTCGCAATTCAGCTTCAATCCGGGTCGGGTCAGATTCTACCTGCTTACAGACCACAAAAGCACTAGCACAGGGCAATTGAGCGTCATCAAGATCTGCGACTACCGCCACTTGACTCACCCCCTCGTGACGAAGCAGCGCCCCTTCAACTTCGACCGGCGATACCCACTGGCCACTGGATTTAAAGCAATCATCGCTACGACCCAGGTGGAACCAGTAGCCGTCAGCATCGCTGCGATAGAGGTCGCCCGTGCGTACCCAGCCGTCGACAAAGGTGCTGGCGGTAGCCTCAGGTTTATTCCAGTACCCCTGTGCGGTGCTCGCGCCCATTACCCAAAGATTGCCTTCCTGCAATGGTGCACTGGTGTTTCCCTCCTGGTCCACCAGCCGGGCTTTGTATTTCTTCAGAAGCTTTCCACTGCTTCCGTAACGCACCTCGCCCGAGTGATTCGACATCCACATGTGGAGCATTTCGGTGGAACCGATGCCATCAAGAACCTCCAAGTTGAAGGTGCGTTCCCATTCTTCTCCGAGATGGGCAGGAAGGGCCTCACCGGCAGAGATGCAGAGACGAAGGCTCGAACAATCGAGTGGTTCGTGTTGCCGGTGACGTTCGAGAAGCAGATTGTAGACCACTGGCACGGCAAAGAAGATTGTTGGGTCGTATTCCGCCAGCACTCGAGCGATGACTTCGGGCGTTGGTTTCTCACGACAGAGAACAGACGTACAGCCGTTCAGAAGGGGAAAGGTGAAGCTATTGCCGAGTCCATAAGCGAATGGCAGCCGCGAGGACGAAAAAAGACGATCTCCGGGTCGCAGGGCCAGTATTTCACGGCAGAAACCTTCGTTCGTTACGAAGAGATCCGCCTGGCAATGGATGGCGCCCTTTGGTTCTCCAGTGCTGCCTGAAGTGTAAAGGATAAACGCCGGCTGTTTATCAGCAAGAGTGGTGAAAGACGCAGGCGAAACCTGGACCGCATCGCACAATAGCTCACCCAGGAAATGCACTGTTGGTTCACTGCCGGTGGGCCACTCTTGATCTTCATTTCGAACCACCACGACCTCGCGCAGGTCACGTAACCTTTTGGCAACTGCCAGGATTTGTTTGCAGGAGCCAGCTTCCCCGACAATTGTCCGCGCACCGCAGTCCTCGAGAATCTTCAATTGTTCTTCGAGTCGAAGCGCCATGTTGATAGGAACAGCGATTGCCCCGCTCGAACAGAGAGCGATGAATGAGGCGATGAACTCAGGCGAGTCATTGAGGAGCAACGCCACGCGATCTCCGGGAGTAACACGTAGCTGATGGAGGACTCCCGCCATCTCGGAAGTCAAATTCCGGAGTTCTTCGTAGGTTATACGGCGCTGATCGCAGAGAATGGCAGTTTGGGAGAGCGATTTTTCATTGAAGATAGCGGAGAAGAGATTCATACGCCTCGCAGGTGGTCTGCGCTGGGCCGAGATATGTCGAGTTGATCTCCCTGTCTCCCCGTCTCCCCGTCTCCCCATCTCCCCGTCTCCCCGTCTCCCGCGTCCTCAAACGCGCTACTTCTCATCAAGCTTCCGACCCGCCTTCAAGTTGTCGAAGTTAAGAATGGCGTTGAACACCATGAAGTAACTGCCCTTAGTTTGACCTCGCCAGATTGGGTTGTTCGAGAAGAGGACCACATGACCTGCACCTGAAGGCACATCTATCACCATTGGTCGTTGGGCAATCTCATCGCCACCATCCAGTAGCCCGGAAACGAAAAGATCTTTCGCATCCGCGTAACGAAAGACCACGCGCGGTCTGGAAGCAGGTGGTATAACGAAAATGCCGTTGCGCCTTTGTTCATCCGTCAGCGGCACTGCTTCCCACACTTCAGCAGTCGGAATTTCGGGGGCTTCCACCGGTTGGCGGCCTTGCGGCGTATCGGGGTCATCGGGCGTACCACGTCCTGTCGCCCGCTGTGGTCTTTGTGGGCGTCCACCTCTGGCGCCCGCCATGTTACTCAGGTTGAAGATTGGACCATTAAAACAGTAGATCGGAAGTGTTTCGCCGTAACCATAGGCGATCGGGCTCGCGGGATCCACGACTTTTGAACGCAACACTGCGCCGATTGCCTTGAGCCGGCTTGAGCGAGTAATTGAAACTCCCGGCGCAAAGCCATGGCTGACAGCGAAGTCGGCCGTGTCCATTGTGCCCATCAATAGACCACCGCCACGGACAAACTTCTCGAGGTTCTGTAATCCAGACCAGCCCAGGCCGGGACGCATGTCGTCGGTCGAGGCTATCTTGCCGAGGTTGGGAGTCAGCTCGGTCGTTTTCCAGGGTAAGGGATTGCCCCACATTGGTAAGCCCGAAACAATCGCGCTCGCGCCGCGTCCGACAGGACCAAAAATGATCACGTCATATTTCGAATTCAGCTCTGAGTCCTTCGCGACGTCCTGAGTACTAATATAGTCGTAAGGCACGCTCCACTGATCGAGCGCCACTCGCCACCAGCCTTCGTCCTGGGTGCTGATCCAGGTGTGTAGCAAAGCCACCCGCGGCGCCTTGACCGAGTGGGTCTTGACTGCGGGGGCACTGCTTACAGCATAAACCTGTAGCCCAAGTTCAGCCGCCGCCTTCTGAAGTTCTGCCGCCGGCGCCTGCTTCAGAATGAACGAGCCCCGGTTAAACTTTCGCCCCGCGGCTTCGAACGGCTCCTGAGCGGCCTCAAAAGGCACATTACGTAAACGGTACCGCAGCGTAATCAGACTATTGTCGGCGTTGTGGTTGATTAGATGGATCGCACCGGTCCCACTGATGCCACCTGACGCCTTGACCTCTTCCATAATGTGGTTCATCGGGGCGTTCAGGACCTTCACGTCAGTTACGCGAACTACTTGAACGTTACCCAACTCACCCAGCGTCCAGCCTGTATCGTCATAGACATCCTGCTGTGGATCGTTAGGGGCCCAGTACTGATGATCGAGTAAAGCGTCGGCGATGCGACTGTAAGGCTGGTCCATCCGCAGTATGTAGCTGCCTGCGGGGAACTGACGTTCTTCCGTTTTGGGCGGCTCTTTGGTCTCCTTCTGCGAAGCACTCTTAGACTTGTCGTCCGTCTTCTTCGCTCTCACTGTCACAGTGAAGGGAGCAGTGGCGCGATGGACCTCGCAGCCCTGCGCCTGAAGAAGTCGCAAAAGGTCTGCCTGGCCACCGGGACGCGGATCGTCAGCGGGAAAGACATATGCCGCCGGTCCTTCATTCTTTGGCTTCTCGACCGAGCGCTTACTCTTCAGAAAAAAGTTCTTGAGGAAAAGCTTACTGTTGTTACTGAAATAATGGAGCGAAGTCAGGATGCCTGTCTGCTGGTAGTTGTTGTTGTTTCGCTGCGACCAGAGTGTTTTTGGCAACGGCGGATTCTGACGAAACCACGTACGCGAGTACTCCCGTGGCGAGAGCGTGCGTTCGATGGTATCGGCGCCTGCGTTGCCGAATGTCTCATAAAGCCGGCTAATGCCGTTGTGGGTTGCAGCAATAAACATCAGATAACCTGGTGACCAGGTGTCGAAGTTGCCGTGAGCAAAGACGCCTGGCATACCGAACTTTGTCATCTCGGAAACGTTGTTCCAACCGATCATCTGCCATTCGTCAGTGAGAATCGGATCTACCCAGGCGTTGTACGGGCCATCGCCGATCGTGTTGTCGTAAAGGTAGGGCACCGACTCGTGAAGATCGTGGAGGACCTGCGCCTTCCAGCCGACAAAGGTATTGAGCACGTTACGAGTAAGTTTGAGCGAAAGACCGATCGCATCACGATTGTTGTCATGGGCCACGTAATGTCCCCAGTAGATCAGCGAGGGCCAGTTGGCGTCAGGGTGGGCCAGGTGCCAGTTATAGATGTCAACCATTCGATCGCGACCGTCAACTTCAACGATCGGAGTGATGAGCGTCACCATTCGCTCCCGAATCGACTTGATATAAGGGCTGTCATCAACGGCAAGACGATAAGCGAGTTCCATTAAAGCTGTCGGCGAACCTGTCTCCGGCGAGTGGATCGCTCCCGTCAGGTAGTAAATAGGGAAAGAAGCGGCGACCAGTTTGTCGGCCTCGGCTTCGTCGAGCTTAATAGTGCGTGGGTCGGCAAGTTTCGCAAGCCTGGCTCTGTTCTCTTCAAGCTTCCCGAGCAACTCTTCAGAAGCCACGGCGACGGCAATCATCTCGCGCCCTTCTTCTGTGGCGCCAATGGAATAGACCTTGACCCGCGGGCTCGCTTTTTCAAGCATGCGCATGTAGCGATAGACTTCATGTGAATAAGGCAGTTTGCCCGGCGCCCCAGCCACATCACCAAGCACAGCTTTCGGTGTGGGGACTTTTGGCGAGGCGGGCAGATAGTCTGTCAGGGGCGAGTTGAAATATGTTTCCGTCGTATATTCGCGAATTTTTTCAGTGTATTCGTCGTCGATGGGCTGGTTAGGATCGCGTCCCGGCTTGATCTGCGCGTGAGCCACAGTTGCGAGTGTAGAGAGCAGCAGAGCAGTCATGAGCAATGAGCGCAAAAAGTATCGAGTCATTTCAGCTTCCTCAGTTGTGTTGAAGACAAAGTGTTACCAGCGAAGCGGGAGCGTGCTTCGGCTCTTGACGATAGAATGCCACGCTTAGAAGTCATTAAAGAGGAGAAGAAGCTTTTAAGCTATCGGCGGGCTGCAAGTCAATGGTTTTTCTCGCCGGTCTCGTTTTGCCATTCTCCGGGCGGCGGGCTGCCGTATTGATTTGACTGATGTGAGGCTCAAATAAATTCGTGGATCGCTTTTCATGCGCCCAGAAAAGCGATCCACGAACTATGCGAAGTGGCCCAGAAGATTTTGATAGGATCGCGTCTCTAACGAGCGCGCGCCAGAACCTCGACCCTTTCAGGCTTCTTTCATTGCTTTGCCGACTGTTTTCTTTGCGCAGTTGTCCTCTCAGCAGCCGAGGGAAAGAGCTGCCGGCCGCTATCCGCTTTCAGCCAGGCCTGGAACAGGAAGTAGCGATCTTCGTAGCGATTGAATACCAGTCGTTCGCCACCGTTTGAATTTCGAATCCCAATTGCCAGGGGTGCATTCACAACTGCGTTTACTTTGCCATCCGCGCTGCGGATTGCCAGGCTACGATCGGAGATGCGACGCACCGTATAAGCGCCCGCCTTAAGATTTGTTTCCGCTACGGAAAAGTCAAACGGGACGTCAACTTCGATTCTGTTTCCCGACTGAGCTTGAACGCCAGCAACGGCCAGCATAAGGAAGAGGCCCAAAGCGGCGATGGTTCTTGTAACTTGGTTCATACGACCTCCTTATGGTCTATGGTTTCAGGCCAGCCCCATTGCTGCCTTCAAAGAGTAATGCGTCAGCCGTCGAGAAAGCGGCTCACTCGTCGCAACACACATACGAAACCGCAGCGAAGAAACCCTCCCTTTCGCCTTTTCACAGCTTCTCCGCTCGCGGTTCTGGATTTGTGGCTCTGCTTTCATTTGTGTCCCCTTTAACTGAGTTAAATGCCCAGTTGCCGCCAGCTTTTCTTTCGTTAACTCTGTGAAAAGCTGCTAGGTGAATAGTCTTGAACCCGACCTTAAGTTATGTCGTAGTAAGGTTTGCTTGGATTGGCGCCGGCGTATGCGACATTCGTCCGAAAATGTTACACATGTAGATCACCGCGGAGGGATTGATAATCTCTGGGCCCAGAGTATTGATCGCGGAGGCCAAAGCAGGTGATCGACTTCCAAAACAATCAGATATTCTCATTTGACTGGTCACCAGATGGACAACTCGTAGCGTCGCGTGGGGTAATTACGAGCGACGTGGTATTAATCACCGACGAGGACGCAAGGTGATTCGTTTGTGAACAGCCCTCCAGCCACATAGAATATGTCTTTAACCGAAGACACAACATGGCGGATAAAGACAAAACCCAGCCCAGCGCTCAGCCCCCCGAAGAGTCAGCGCCTGTTCAGATTACTCCGCTCAGCAGGAGCGCTGGGGGAGTTCCCGCGATCGTTTCAACCATCAAAAGCGTTTGGGCCGAGATGGGACCTTCAAGAGGGCTGCGCACGCTCCTGAAGCTTAATCAGGAAGGTGGTTTTGATTGTCCCGGATGCGCCTGGCCCGAACCCAACGCGGAACGGTCCCACGCAGAGTTCTGCGAGAACGGCGCCAAACATGTTGCCGATGAAGCCACCACCAAACGTGTAACTTCCGAGTTCTTTCAGGAGTGGAGCGTCACGGATCTCGCCTCGCAGTCTGACTACTGGCTGAATAAACAGGGCCGGCTTACGGAACCCATGGTTCTGCGCCGCGGCGCCACCCACTACGAACCGATAAGCTGGGATGACGCTTTCAACTTGATTGGGGCTGAGTTAAATGCTCTCCAATCACCTGATGAGGCCCTCTTTTACACCTCGGGCCGCACGAGCAATGAAGCCGCGTTTCTTTACCAACTGTTCGTTCGGCAGTTCGGCACTAACAATCTCCCGGACTGCTCGAACATGTGTCACGAATCCAGCGGCACCGCATTAAGCGAAACAATTGGCATGGGTAAAGGGACGGTAAGCCTCGATGATTTTGATTTGGCGCAAGCAATCTTTGTGATCGGACAGAATCCGGGCACCAACCATCCGCGAATGCTGACCGCGCTCGCACGGGCGAAGAAGAACGGCTGCAAACTTGTCCACATAAACCCGCTTCCCGAAGCGGGGATGACGCGCTTCAAGCATCCGCAGAAACCCGGCAGTTGGATAGGCAGTGGTACGCCGCTCGCCGATCTATTTCTTCAGGTCCGCATCAACGGCGACGTTGCGCTGTTGAAGGGGATAATGAAAGAGGTGCTGGCTGAAGAGGAACGCCGGCCGGGTCAGGTGTTGGACCATGATTTCATCAGGACTTACACATTGGGCTTCGAACAGTTTGCAGAAGCTTTGCAAAAAACGCCTTGGGAAGATCTCGTCGAGCAGGCCGGTGTGCCACGATCGGAGCTTGAAGCGGCTGCGAAAATATTCAACGAATCAGAGCGCACCATCTTCTGCTGGGCTATGGGTCTGACTCAGCACAAGAACGCGGTAGGGAATATCCAGGAGATTGTGAACCTGATGCTGTTGCGCGGACAGATTGGCAAGCCCGGCGCAGGTCTGTGTCCCGTGCGTGGTCACAGTAACGTCCAGGGGGATCGCACGATGGGTATCTGGGAGCGACCCACGGAAGCATTCCTCGATCAGTTAGGCGCCGAGTTCAACTTCGAACCACCGCGCCGGCATGGGTTTGACACGGTGCGTGCGATTGAAGCGATGCATGCCGGCCAGGCAAAAGTCTTCTTTGCGCTTGGCGGAAACTTTCTGTCGGCCACCCCCGATACCGAGTTCACGGCGACCGCGCTACGGCGCACCCGTCTCACTGTCCAGGTGTCGACCAAACTCAATCGGGCCCACTTGATTACCGGGGAGCAAGCGCTGATTCTCCCTTGTCTGGGGCGTACCGAGACGGACATCCAGGAAACAGGACCGCAATTTGTGAGCACTGAGAATTCGATGGCGGTGGTCCAGGCATCTCGCGGCTTCCTCGAGCCCGCATCAAGTCAGCTGCTTAGTGAACCGGCTATCGTCGCGCGCCTGGCCCACGCGACACTGCGCGATCGGACCAACGTAGAATGGGAGCAGATGGCTGCAGATTACGATCGCATCCGCGCTTCCATCGCGCGGGTAGTGCCGGGATTTGAGGATTATAATCAACGTGTTCGCCAGCCAGGCGGTTTTCAACTGCCAAATGCAGTGCGGGAGCGGAAATTCAAAACCTCTTCCGGCAAAGCGGTTTTTACAGTTCATCCGTTACCCGAACACAATCTGAAGCAAGACCAGTTGCTGATGATGACCATCCGCAGTCACGATCAGTTCAATACATCGATCTATAGTCTCAACGACCGTTACCGCGGCATCAGCAATGGCAGACGTGTGGTCCTCCTCAATCGGGACGACATGGGGCTGGCGGGCTTAACTGAAGGACAGGTAGTCGACCTTGTTAGCCACTTCGATGGCGAAGAACGGATCGCGCGCCGCTTTGTTGTGGTGCCCTATGACATCCCGCGGCGCTGCGCGGCCACATATTTTCCTGAAGCCAATGTGCTTGTGCCGGTGCGCAGCGTTGCGGAGAAGAGTAATACACCGGTATCAAAGTCGGTGGTGATCAGCATCAGACCTTCCGGCCAGGGGGTGTAAAAGATGACGTTTCAACTGAACGAATCCGCCGCCCCTTCGAAAGGCGAGTTTTATGAATTCCTCGCCAGCCAATTAAGTCATCTACTGGCGGATGAACGCGATCTGATTGCAAACGCCGCCAACACTTCAGCGCTGCTCTTTCATTCTTTGACTGAGCTCAACTGGGTAGGTGTCTATCTTCTGAAAGAGGACGAACTCGTGCTTGGCCCATTTCAGGGAAAGCCCGCATGTGTACGCATTGCGGTGGGTAAAGGAGTTTGCGGGACGGCAGCGGCGCGCCGTGAGACGGTTCTGGTTCCCAATGTTCACGAGTTCCCCGGTCACATTGCCTGCGACAGTGCTTCAAACTCTGAAATCGTCATTCCCCTGGTCAAAAAAGACGGATTGATCGGCGTGCTCGATCTTGACAGTCCCAGCTTTGGGAGGTTTGACGACGATGATGCCCTTGGTCTAAACAGGCTGGCGCAGATTCTGATCGAACGAAGTGAGATTTAACCTTTGGGCGTCTTATCAACGAGTGATTCCCCACAAATTGTCGGTGACTCCGATGCCATAGGCGTACCAGAGTCCGAAAGCAATGCTCAGGCAACCGGCCAGGGCCTGCAACCCGTGATTGAGTCGCGTCAGACGGCGCGAGCTTAATGCGAAAGGCAACCCGATCAGACCTGACATGAAAACCATTCCGGCGATTGAGCCGATGCCAAACACCAGCAAGTAAAAGAGTCCGAGCGGGATTGACGGGATCTGGACCAGCACCAGCAGCGTCAAGGCGGCCGATCCGGCAAGCCCATGCACGGCCCCCACCACCAGCGGTTTAAAGCCCAGCCGGGAGATCTCATGCGAGTGCGCTGCGGGATGGTTATTGTGCTCAGTGCCGTGTTCGTGAAAATGAACATGGACGTGCTCTTTGCCATCGTGACTGTGTTGATGCATGTGCACGCCGGCCCGGTGACGCAGAACCCTTATCACGGCGAGCGCCCCCAATAAGATGATCATCAGCGCCACGCTAAATTCCAGCCAACTCGCAACGGAAGGCGGTATAGCAATCCGAAATGCGAGCACAAGCACGCCAACGATTACCAGGGATGCTGTGTGGCCCACACCCCAGAGCCCGCCAACTATAGCCGAGCGCCAAAGGTTGCGCTGTTCGCTCACGATAGTTGAGACGGCCACCACGTGATCGACTTCGACAGCGTGCTTCAACCCCAGCACGAGTCCCAACCCAAGCAGAGCGAATACTCCGACGGTTGGCAGCGAAGGGACGTCCAGAAGAATTGCGATTAGTTGGGTCATAGTTTCGGGCATCGCGGCGGCGTATCAAGCGTTTGAGATATCAAAAACCCCGTGCGGAAAGCGGCGCCGGGCCGCCGCACTCCAAAAAGGGTTAGCAGATACGGGGGAGTTGTTCGCCGGCCAACATGTCGACAATCCGCGTACCACCAAAACCTGTACGCATCGCCACAATTCCGCGCGGCTCTGCCTTTACTTCGCCGATGACACATGCGTTTGTTCCGTATCGGTTCTGCTTCATGCGCTCAATCAACCGATCGGCAAGTGCGTCGGAAACAAGCGCCACGAGCTTGCCTTCATTGGCAACATAAAGCGGATCAAGCCCCAGTATTTCGCAGGCGCCTTTTACTTCTTCGCGCACAGGGATTTGAGCTTCATTGATCTCGATACACAGCTCGGAACTCATTGCGAATTCGTTGAGCGTAGTTGCCAATCCCCCACGCGTCGGATCGCGAAGGCAATGGATGGCTGCAAGGGCTCCGGCGCGGCTGGCCTCATCCAGCATGTCGGCAACGAGGAAATTCAGAGCAGCGGTGTCGCTTTCGATGTCGGTTTCCAGTTCCAACTCGCCGCGCGCAATCATGATTGCGGTGCCGTGATCGCCGATGTTGCCGCTGACAATGACTTTGTCGCCGATCTCCGCGCGGGTCGCGGCGAGCTGCACTGGCGATTCGATCACGCCGATTCCTGACGTATTGATAAAGAGTTTGTCAGCGCTTCCCTTCTGGACAACTTTTGTATCACCGGTCACGACAGCGACGCCCGCCTCCGCGGCGGCATCTCGCATGGATGCGAGAATGCGTCGTAGGTCTTCGATCGGAAAACCCTCTTCAAGAATGAAGCCGGCGGAAAGGTACAGTGGCCGTGCCCCGCTCATCACCAGGTCGTTGATGGTGCCATGGACTGCAAGCTTACCCATGTCACCACCGGGAAAGAAGATCGGATCTACCACATAAGAGTCCGTGGTGTAGGCGATTCTGGTAGCCGGGTTACCGTTTCCGGTTTCATTGCCGCCGAGCTGAAACACTGCCTGGTCTTCGAGAGCTTCGAGCAGAGGGTTGCGGAGGTACTCGAGGAACACCCCCTCGACCAACTCATGCATAGCTCTGCCACCGCTGCCATGGGCAAGCGTGATATGCGTATCCTTAAATTTATGCTTTCGCCGGCGCGCTCTTTCAACTCTCTCAAAGAGCGGCGACGGACTGAACGCTTTCGACATAGACTTCTCTTCTTAACAGGATCGCAATCCCGTTCACTTTGTTAACTCCGTAAATCCTGTCTAATCAGATTCTCACGCAGGGGCGCTGTGCGACCGCTCAGCAATCTTCGACAGACGACCAAAGTTGTAATAGGCAGCGCACGCGCCCTCGGACGATACCATGCACGAACCGATCGGGGTCTCAGGTGTGCAAGCTGTCCCGAAAACCTTGCATTCCCAGGGCTTCTTTACGCCTTTCAAGATCTCTCCACACTGACATGCCTTCGGATCCGCGATGCGCAACCCGGGAACCTGAAACCTGAGTTCAGCGTCAAATGCCGAATATTTCGCACGCAGGCGCATGCCGCTGTGGGCAATCGACCCCAATCCCCGCCATTCGAAATAGTCGCGCGGCTCAAAGACCTCGGACAGAGCTTCGAGCGCCCTGCGATTGCCTTCGCGGTGGACCACCCGCGAATACTGATTCTCGATTTCGGCGCGCCCTTCAATGATCTGCTTGACAATCATATACACGGACTGGAGAACGTCGAGCGGTTCGAAGCCGGTCACAACCAAGGGTTTCCGGTATTCATTCGGGACGAACTCATAACAACGGGTGCCGATGACAGTACTGACATGGCCAGGCCCAACAAAGCCATCCAGCTTCAGATCGGGCGAATCGAGCATTGCTTTCAACGCCGGAATAATGGTGATGTGGTTGCAAAAGACGCTGAAATTATCGACCCCGTCTTTAGCAGCCTGAAGCACAGTCATTGCTGTTGAGGGCGCAGTGGTTTCAAAGCCGAGCCCAAAAAACACGACGTGACGGTCGGGACTTTTCTTCGCAATCTTCAGTGCATCCAGCGGCGAGTAGACCATGCGCACGTCGGCGCCCCTGGCTTTGGCATCAAGCAGACTGGTTTCGGAACCCGGCACGCGCATGGCATCACCGAAGGTGGTAAAAATAACTTCCGGCTGCCGGGCGATCGAAATCGCATCATCCACACGGCCCAGCGGAATAACGCAGACCGGGCAGCCTGGCCCATGGATCATTTCGATGTTCTCAGGCAGCAGATCTTCGATCCCGTATTTGAAGATTGTATGCGTGTGACCGCCGCAGACTTCCATCAACTTAAGCGGTCGATCACTCATCCGGGTAATCTGGTCAGCCAGCTTAAGGGCCAGGTCGCTCTGGCGGTATTCGTCTATGAATTTCATCGTGTACTCCCTCCTGCTCGGCGCGGGCGTTCAGGTCACCAACGATGGGTGCTGGAGGAACGTATGCACCATGTCCCACATGATGTGATAGAGGGCAACGTGCGTCTCCTGAATCCGGTGAATGCTCGATGTCGGCACGGTCAGGTAATGGTCAAGGAGACCGTTGGCCGACATTTCAGCCATTTTGCCGCCGTCGTTCCCGGCGAAACCGATCGTGCCAAGCTTCATCCTTCGCGCCGTCTCGAAAGCACGGCTGAGATTCTCCGAGTTGCCGCTAGTCGAGATACCGAGCAATACATCACCTTCAGCACCCAGAGCAATCACCTGGCGGGTAAACACGTCGTCGAACCCAACGTCATTGGCAACAGCCGTCACCATAGCCATATCGTTTGTCAAACAGATGGCAGGCAACGCTTTACGCCCAACGGTTATCGGGTGCATGAATTCGACGGCGACGTGTTGAGCATCCGTGGCCGACCCGCCATTACCGCAAACGAGCAGCTTCCTTCCCCGGTGGAACGCCTTGGCAAGCATCAGGGACGCAGCGATTACAGTGTCCTTGTTCGCCTCAAAGAATTCGATCTTTACAGTTGCGCTCTCCCGCGCCTTCTCGAGCAGCGAGAAGCCCAATTCTTCCATCAACTCCGCCGGGTCCTTAGGATCCTCATGCAGAAACGGATAGAACGAACGAGAGAAATCATCAACTGCGCTCTTACTCATCCTGCTTATCACTCCCAGGCATTCAATCTGCTGCTGTCTTGAACTGCTCGAGTTCTGCTTGAAACTCGCCAATCTCCTCGAGTACGCGCAGCGTCTCCTGGGCCTCCTTTTCATCGATCTTGCTCATGGCAAAGCCCACATGGATAAGCACATAGTCACCAACACTTGTCTCTTCTTTACCAAGCATGCCGATATTGATGTTGCGTCTTACGCCACCCACCTCGACTTTGGCTATCTGATTCTCTTCATCAACGATTTCGACGATCTTTCCCGGTATTGCAAGACACATGTATCAGATCCTCCCCGACTCAAGTTGGGCGTTCGCTATGACAGCCTGCCCCAGTGAGATGCCCCCATCGTTCGGCGGCACCCGCTGATGTGTAAAGACTTCGAAGCGATCGGCGGCAAGCAGCCGGCATGTTCGCTCGAGCAAAAACATATTTTGAAAAACGCCGCCTGACAGTACCACTCGATTCAACTTTCGATCCTTGCGGATGCGGCGGGCGATTGTGGAGATCAGGTGGGCTACGCCCAGGTGAAATCTCGCTGACACTTCCGCCGGACTAACGTTGGCCAGCAGGTCATCTACAGCCTGACGAAAGACGGTCTCGGCGCCGATCTCGCTGCTGTCAGATCGCATTTCAAACTTATACCAGCGAGTCGCATTTTGCTCGGCCAACGCTTCAAGCTCGATCGCAGCCTGCCCCTCATAGTTAATAGTCTTGCGCACCCCGAGCAAACCCGCAACTGCGTCAAAAAGCCGGCCCATGCTCGAGGTTAGCGGGCTGTTCGTATCGCTTTCAGTCATACTCAGGAGGGTGGTCCAGGCTGACCGATCCAATTCCCGAGTGAAATCGAGATCCAGCCTTAGAAACTCAGGCCCAAACACGCGGTGCAGATAGACAGCCGCCATGCGCCACGGCTCGCGTATCGCCTTAGCTCCTCCAGGCATTGGAATGTATGCCAGGTGGGCCACGCGCTCGGCTTCGAGAAAGTCCGCGACAAAAAATTCGCCTCCCCACATTCGACCATCGACGCCAAAACCCAGCCCATCCATAGCCACGCCGATCACTTCGCCTTCAATTCGGTTATCCGCCATACAACTCGCAATATGCGCATGATGATGTTGAATGCCAACTTTTACAGCAACGCCATCGAGCCCGCGGGCGTACTTTGTGGACAGATATTCCGGATGCAGATCATAGGCTACTACTTCGGGCTGAAGATAGAAGAGTCGCTTAAAGTGTTCGATGCCATGCGTAAATGATCTGAAGGTTTCGAGGTTCTCGAGATCCCCAATGTGGTGACTCACAAAAGCATAGTTGTCGCGCGTAAGGCAGAACGTGTTCTTTAATTCTGCTCCGCAGGCGAGAATTTCATGTCGAAACGCCACCGCAGTAGTAATTGGAGCAGGCACGTAGCCGCGAGACCGGCGCAATATCATTTCACGACCCTGAAAAATCCGCGCTACTGAATCATCCGTGCGCATGTGGATCGCGCGATCATGCAACAGGAAGTAGTCCGCAATCCCGCTCAATCTTTCAATAGCTTCCGCATCGTCGTAACTGATTGGCTCATCAGAAACGTTGCCGCTGGTCATCACCAAAGGCTGGCCCAGGTCCTCGAGCAGCAGGTAGTGCAGCGGTGAGTAGGGCAACATGAAACCGAGGTGATTCGCACCGGGAGCCACCGCATCCGGGATCCTGGAGCTGGGTTTCCTGCGCAACAGCACAATCGGCCGCCGCGCCGACTTAAGCAGTTCTGCTTCAGCATCAGACACGTGACAGTATTCCCCGATCGCGTCAAGGGAACCAGCCATCATGGCAAATGGCTTATCTTCTCGATACTTACGCGACCGCAAGCGCTCGACGGCTGTTGCCAAAAGGGCATCGCAGGCTAAATGAAATCCCCCAATCCCCTTCACCGCCACAATCTTTCCCGCTAACAGTAACTCGCGCGTAGCATTGACCAGGACCTGCGGTTCATGATCCCTGATCCCCACGCCAGGAGCGGCTGTGGCAATTAACCTCAGTTGTGGTCCACAAGCCGGGCAGGCTATTGGCTCGGCATGAAAGCGTCGATCCTGCGAATTCTCATACTCGTTACGACAGGCGGCACACATCTCAAATTTATGCATCGTAGTGCGCGCGCGGTCGTAAGGAATATCTTCAATGATTGTGAAGCGTGGGCCGCAATTGGTGCAGTTGATGAACGGGTAACGGTAGCGGCGATCGCGAGGATTAAACAGTTCCTCCAGACAATCGTCACAGGTCGCAATGTCAACCGGAATCGGAACGAATCGCTCGCCGTCCTCCGCACTGTCCAGGATCAGAAAGTCGGGATAATCGACCGGCTTCAGATCGTGGTTGCATTCGATTGTTTCGATAGTCGAGAGGGGCGGCGGATTAGACTTCAGATCAGTAAGGAACTCTTCAATGTCGCTACGGTTGCCCTCGAGTTCAATGAAGACCCCGGAAGTGTTGTTGAGCACTCTGCCGCGCAAGGCGCGGCGGCTCGCCTGGGTGTAGACAAACGGGCGAAAGCCAACTCCCTGAACAATTCCCCGCACGAGGATTTGAGAACGTGTGGCCATAAAGAAACAGTTCCTTCAGGCATCTACTCTTCGCTCGTATTCTCAATCAAACTCTCGCACCCGATCACGGACAGGATGCCCCTGCCATTCTGGGGGCGAGATGTGAATCTAAGAAGCCCAAATAATGATCCAAACCGTCACCACTCTTCACGGAAAGTTCGAAAACCTTCATCCCGGGCCTTACCGCCTGGATGTTTTCACGCGCAGCGGCAAGGTCAAACTCGACAGCATCAGCCAGATCAAGCTTCGTGAGCACCGCAACGTCAGCGGTATTAAAGATCGTTGGATATTTCAAAGGCTTGTCTTCGCCTTCCGTCACGGACATGAGTACCAGGCGCAGATTTTCACCAAGATCATAGCTGGATGGACAAACAAGATTGCCCACATTCTCAATGAATAGAAAGTCAAGATCATCGAGTTCAAGGTCCGCGAGGGAACGCTCGACCATTTCGGCATCGAGATGACAAATGGTTCCCGTTGTAATCTGCCGTACCGGCGCCTGACTGCGGGCCAATCTTGCCGCGTCGTTGGCTGTAGCCAGGTCACCTACGAGGGCTGCCACCCGGCATCCGCTCTCGCGCAAACGTGACAAGGTCGTTTCCAGCAGTGCGGTCTTACCGGAACCGGGACTGGAAACCAGACTGACAACAAACACGCCAGCGGCAGCGAATCGTTCGCGCAATGCTCTGGCCAGCAGATCATTCTGCTTTAAGACATTCTGCCGAACCTCGACCAGACGGGGTTGAGTATTCATTTCGCAAGCTCCTCGACATACTGAGGCTCTGGCGCCTCGAAGGCTTCTTCGAGTTCCAGCGCCACGACCTCCAGATCTCTTCCTCGGACGACCTCAGAAGAGGGCGTTTTACAAACGGGACAACAGAAGCGCTGAATTGATTCCAGCGCTCGCTCTGTCGCGCACTGCGAGCAATGGATGACAACCGGAACATCTTCAATAACCAACTGCGAACCTTCGAGCGCGGTTCCCTGGCACGCAACTTCATAAGAGAACAACAGGGCGTCCTTAACCACGCCGGATAGCGGGCCCAGTCGCAGGTGCAACGCCGTTACGCGCGCTCCACCCCGGAGCTGCGATTCCTGGCTCGCCATCTCGATCATGCTCAGGGCGATCGAAAGTTCGTGCATCTCTCCTCGACCTCACCCTTCCGTTCTTAGCCCCACGTTATCGAACGTGAGCTTCACTTCGTTCTTAACCTTCAGTGTGCCACCTGCCACCGAAACGCGCTTAATCTGAAAATCATTCTGCTTGAGGGAAAACTCGCCTTGCGCTCGAAGCTGTTCGTCATTCAATGAAACCTCCGCGTAAATCCAGAGATTACTCTGAGTGACGCCGTGCAACGTCAGGTCACCGATGATTCTGGCCCGGTATCGCCCCTGAGTGATTCTGGATAAGGAGATGTTGGTGCTCTCGAAAACGATGTCGGGATACTTTGCAACTTCAAGAACTTCCTCACGCATCGTCCGCTCGATCTCGATGCGGTCCTTTTCCTTAATGTCACCTATCACAACAAGAGAGCTGGCCGGCACCGTTATCTTTACTGCCGCATCCGAGAACGTCTCGGGGTTAACCTGGGCATAACCCGAGAATTCACGTATCGCGAAAACCGGATTATGCCCGAAAGCTGAGAACAGCCCCTCTGCGAATGCCTGCACAGTTAAACGGCTCTGTTCGGAAGCGAGTTGGAACCGAACAACGCCCGCCTTGTTTTCTGACTCCTTGCCTGGTTGGGCTACCACAATCATCCTTCCCCCGGCTCGAAGTGGCCGGGCCTACCCGGGTTGTCTGCTGCTGGTCCTTAAGGGCTTTGACTCACATCGATCTGATCCTCATATACCGCTGAAAGTCGGGGACTACATTTGTGAGTCCACTCGTCAAACTTTCGGGGATTCCGGGAAGCACCCGGTCCAGACCAGTCCGCACCTGCTGGCGGATACCCGGGTGGGACATGATCAGTCCCGCGCCCGCGATCAAGAGGGCAAGCCCACCAACGATGTACAGCATGTCCTTCGAGTCATCAGCACCATTTGTTTGCATGGTTGGGGTCTCCTTTGCTAAGTGTTCCAATCCAAACTGCTTCCGCCTCTGCGTTCTTTAGCAGGCTTTCTCCCATTGTTCCGGCACCATTGCACAATCAGGGCATCCTGGAACCCGACCGTGCACTAGCAGCCTCGGCAGCCGGCTCCTCCAGGATTTTCATGATGAGGTCTTCCACTATTCTTGCAGCCTCCGGCACGGCCGCGCTGACCGGCTCACTTAGACCCATGTGCCCTTCCTCGGGGCCAAGAGTCGCTGGCTCGCATGCTACTAACAGGATCCGCCTGATGCGGCCACCCATCGATTTCACGGTGCTAAGCACTTTCATTGGGTTCATGCCATGGGTCTCAATCATCATGTCCTGAGCCTTCAGCCCATCAAGTTCGCTGAGATCAGGCTCGATGGTGTAAAGCGTGCCCGGTTCACCGCCCCGCGGCGCTGCGTCAATCAGAATTGCCGCGTCATAATCGTCGAGCAGGGCATAAACGAGATCGAAACCGCGGATGCCAAAATCGACTACACGAACCCGATCGGGCCATATCCGTTGCAGCAGAAGCCTTGTTACCTCGCATCCAAACGCATCATCCCCAAGAAAGATGTTGCCGATTCCGGCGACGAGAATGCTCTGCTCGCTCAAAGCGGTTCTACCTCCTCGGGTGAAAAGAAGAAGCGATGGCCGGGCTGCCGCAACATTCCCATATCGCGACCAGGATCGTCTTCGACTACGACTGCGAGATGGGCCTGGCCTTCATAGTCCTGCTCGATCGCCTCGACCACGGCAGTCTTCCCAGCGAGCACGATATCGAAAACATCGGCGCCGGGCCGGGGCTTCAAGCGCACGCGATCACCCTGTTTGATGTCAACGCCCGCGATTCTGACGTGCTCTAAGGCAGTCTTGTCTTCGAGGAGTTGCCATTCCCACTCATTCATGCTTCTTCTCCTCGGCCTGACCCGGATAACGCAGAGCGCCGTGAAGTTTCATCATCTCTTCCATTGAAAGCTTCTCGGTCCTTTCCAGTATCTGACGAGCACGTTCATCGACGCTCCGCATTTCGCGCTTCTCTTCATCAGTCATCGTCATGATGCGAAGCGTGAGTATTTCGTCAATCTCGGTTCCATCGTAAAGGTCGCCAGCACTTTCGGGGGCAATTTGCGGATAGTCATAAAGAATGATTGGGGAAGACAACATGCAGTCGCGTTCTCCTTCGACTCCAACCAGCACCGGGTAAGTTCCGACGTTCCGACACTGCGCCGCAGTCTCAGCCAATGTTGCGGGTGGATCCAGCAGGGAAACAAACTCTCCGTTGCGCAGCTTGAGAATCGCATGGGTCGAAACAAGGGCGCGCAGCAACGCTGCTTCGCGGTTCTCCCATCTTGCGTCTGTCATCGGGGTAACGTTCATAATCTGAACGGTAACGCGCAGCAGATCCTGAGTCAGGCGATGCGCTGAAACTTCACACCTGCCCGCAATGGCCTGTTGGCGGCGACTGAGAACTCCGGCAATCCGGCCAGTTTGTTCATCGCGCAACGGTTCGATCGCGCCGGTTGCGGGAAATGAGAAAGCGCACTGCCGCGGCTCTGGCTCCGCGCCACTCAGATCGAACGCAGAGATCACAATTTCGCGTTCGATCGCTTCTTGCCAGGTCTGAAAGTACTGCCCGTTCACCTGAAGCATCGGGACGACGTTAAATTCGGTGAGGTTCGGATCCGTCTCGGAGGCCGGCCCTATCAACTCGCCAGCCTCGCGTGAAACCAGGTGAAGAAAGCGCACTTTCACATCCAACGAAGTCTGATCCCTGGAATGGACCAAACATTCGGTCTGCATCGTCCACGCGTCGGTGCCGTTCGTAGCATTGCTGTATGCTTCAGGATAGACCGCGCCAAAGTTCCAGCGTTGCTGGTTCTTCACCGCCGAGGCTCGATAGGGGTACAGAATGTAGCCCTCATAGAGCACGGCGTTCGCGATCTTTTCCACGGTACTATTCATTGTGCTTTAAGCAGCGCTCCCCAACTCGGCGCCTACAATCTACTCAACCTTCACTCCGGCCACGAGGCTTTCCACAGTCTGCTCCCAGGTAGGGATGCCATTCTGCTGCTTGTACTGCGACAGTCGATCGAAAGCGTCCCGGCGCAAACATAGCCAGGCCGAATTCGGATAGTAGATCTCCATCATCTGCTGCCAGACACGAACCGGCAGCCGATAACGGGCCTCTCTGTCCCAGGGAATCTGTTCTACCTGCAAAGCGCCTTCGCCGGATTCATAAAAGACCGTGCCGCTGAAGAGCAGGTTTATTGGGACTTCGCCATCTTCAAGCCCGGCAAAATACTTCGCAGCCGCCACATTGAAATCGAAGGTGCAGGGCACGGGCAGATCAACAAGCCTGTTACCCTGAAATGGCGGCACCATCACGCTCGCATGGGTCCACAACATTGCGCGCAGAGTCTGTCCCCATCGCTCCGGCTCGCCATAAAGATCCAGCAGGCGCTCCTGCTCCCCGGCGGTATATTTTCTGCGCGTCGCTTCTATCTGTATCTGACACTGCAACGCTACGGTTTGAATCGGCTGTTCCGCAATTGCGTTCGTGATGCGGAGCTTCAGTGCCAGCAACGGCGCGGCTGTGAAAGGCACGGGCTCGGCGCCCTCGACCTGAAACTGCAATTCAGGCATGAGCGACAGCTCCAGCCGGCGCGGCCTTATCTTTTAGTGCCGTAAAAAAGTCGCCAATCTTTTCCCAGACTTCAGTGCCGCCGGACAGTCCGCGCCAGTTCACCCTGATCAAGCCCACCAGCTTGTAGCACTCATCGATCGGCAACAGATAGTATTCTGAGGCCCCGCGCACTCGATTGACGAGAAGGGCCTCCGTATCCGGCTCCATCTGATTCAGGACCGGATTCTCGTTCACTATCTCTTCCCAGGATTCAAGATCGAGCAGTGATTCTGTGGCTCCTGCCGGACTCGGATAAAGCGACACAACTCTTCCCGCTACACTGCTCTGGAAGAAGAACGCCATCCCAATTGGAATCGTTAAGCCCTCCCATTGAGACTCGCTCATCCGAAAATTCGAAAGAGAGAGGATACGCCGCGGCACCCGCCGGTACTTAGTCTTAGCTTTACCGCTGAAGAGGATCGCGCAGGGCTGGCACGCGCAGAGCATCTTCCGGGTCGCCGGCTCCACTAGATGATCATGTTCCGCAGGCAACTCTCTGGCGCACAGTTCGCACCGTTCCGCGACAGCCCGCGGACGCACTAACCGTCGCAGAATGTTGAAGGGCGTTTCTGCCGGATTTCCTCCGTTTGAGTCACTCATCGCTTTGCAACAAACGTCGACACGTTAGAAGCCGATCGGATTGGCATGAGGCACCGCCACTTTCGCTCGCCCACCTTCAATCAACAGCGGGAACGGTTCAAGGTGTAGTTCGGGCTGATCGAGTCCTCGTCCGGCCCGGATCACATCGAACCGCTGCTTGCAACCATTGCAGATGAGACTCGCGGCTTCCAGATAGCCGGCGTGAAGCGGTTGACCACAGCCAGGGCAATCGTCGTCGTAAGCATAGAGCGCGTCCCCAAATCTACAGAAGAGGACCGCACGCCCGCTTACCTTCATCATTTTCAGCGAGCTCTCTTCGAATGTTTGCAGATCGCTAACGTCCTCCCAACCATTGCCTTTAGCCGGCGAGGAAGCGCCGCCATTTCCTGCCTCCCTCCCTATCTGCACGAACTTTTGAGGTAGCGGCTGCTCCTTCACCCCCTCAGCCTCGATCGCCACCACATCCGGGGCCGCATTATTGATGGCCTCTTCGATGGCCAGCTTCAAGGTCATTTCAGACGACGGACAGCTCTTACAACTCCCCTGCATCCGCAGCCTCACGACACCGTCCACAATCTCGAGCAATTCCACATTGCCGCCATGGGAATCCAGGTATGGGCGCACCTTGTCCAAAGCATGGACCACTCGCTCTTCTAGAGTAAGTGGATGAAGCCCATAGAGTAGCAACAGACTCCCGACCAGTTCGTCTTTTGCAAAATTATCGAAGACAGAGTAACCCGATTCGCCGGACTCGGAAACGATCTCCATCAACCGATCGAGGCCCGCTCCATGGAACTCCATCAGCAACTGAACAAGCTCGAGGGTGGTGGTACGGACGTCAGGATCCGGAAGGCTCTCGATCTTTCTGATCAAGCCTTCGATCTGCTGCATTCGTGAAGCTAAACTTTGGTTGTCCATAAACTAACGGCCGGCGAACAGTATTTGAAGTTCAAAAGCGCAGTCAGGTAGAGAGCGACAAGTGAAGCCAGGCGCAGCCAGAGACCGGGCATTTACCACCGCTTCTTCAAATCAATCAAGCCGTGCCGAGGCCTTGAGAGAACGGGAAGAAGCGGGAGTGAACCACGATTCCTGACTGCACTTGCTTCCTGACGCACTTACCCCCGCTGCACCGCGCCATTTATTAAGGTCTTCCCAGTCATTCTACCATTCCAAACATTGGCGAATGGTGAGTCTCCAGTGTCTTGCCGTTGCCAAGGTACATATGGACACCACACGGCAGGCACGGGTCAAAGCTTCGCACTGTGCGCATGATGTCGATGCCTTTGAAGTTATCCGGTCCATTCTCTTCAAAGATGGGGGTATTTTGCACCGCATCCTCGTAGGGACCGGGTGTTCCGTAAATATCCCGCGGATTGGCGTTCCATGGAGTTGGCGGGTAGGGATGATAGTTCGCGATCTTGCCGTCACGAATGACAACGTGGTGCGATAGCACGCCGCGCACTGCTTCATGGAAACCACAGCCAATCGCCTCATCCGGCACCTTGAATTCGCTCCAGGTCTTAGTGCGTCCGGCGTGCAATTCGGCCAGGGCCTGCTCGGTAAAGTACAGGGCCGCCGCGGCGGCATATGCCTGAAAATAGGTCCGCGCGCGATTGCGTTCGATGGTGTTGCTCCACTTCGGAATCTTCCATTCGAACTCGACTTCTGGCTTCATGGCCGTCTTTGGCAAGTAGATCTTGACGCTGCTGCCGGTGGCCTTGATATATCCAATATCCACCTTGCCGGCAAGCGCTGTCGCCCAGAAACGCGCGAAGGGTCCACCACCAGTATCCAGCGCAAGATGGTCTTTACCATCAAACCAACGTGGCGACATGACCCAGGTGTAGTTGTTGTTAAAGTCGCGCTTCTGTGGTCTCGGGATAGTGGTCTGGTTCCACGGATGTTTGTGATCGACTGGATTACCGAGAGGATCGTGCTTAACAAAGACCTCTTGCTTGTCCCAATCGTCATAGTAAGAACTGCCGAGCAGGATCCGGATGCCAAGATTAATGTCGACCAGATTTGTGGTAACTAACTTCCCGTCCACGACCACGCCAGGCGTGACAAACATCGCGTTGCCCCACTGGTTCATGTTCTGATAGGTATAGTCACAAACGCTCGGATCGTTGAACGATCCCCAGCATCCGAGCAGAATGCGCCGCTGGCCCACCTTCTCATAACCGGGTAACGCCTCGTACATAAAGTCAAAGAGATCGTCGTGTAGCGGCACGACCTTCTTCATGAACTCGCAGTAGCGCATCAGGCGAATAAGGTAGTCGGTAAATAGTTGCACCGTCGGCACCGTGCCAACACCGCCCGGATAGAGCGTCGACGGGTGGACGTGGCGTCCTTCCATCAAGCAGAACATTTCACGCGTATAACGACTGACGTGAAGAGTCTCGCGATAGAATTCACCCGAGAAAGGGTTCAAGGCAGTCATGATATCGGCGATCGTGCGGTAGCCATGATCGGCGGCGTGTGGGGCCTGTGTATTCTTGGCTTTCTCCCAAACACTTGGATTTGTTTCCTTGACCATCTGCTCGCAAAAGTCGACTCCAACCAGATTGTCCTGGAAGATGTTGTGGTCGAACATATACTCGGCAGCTTCGCCAAGGTTAACGATCCATTCCGCGATTGCCGGCGGTCGGACGCCGAATGCCATGTTCTGCGCGTAGGTGCCACAGGTTGCGTGATTGTCGCCACAGATTCCGCAGATGCGACTGGTAATGAAGTGGGCATCCCGCGGATCTTTACCCTTCATGAAGATGCTATACCCGCGAAAGATCGACGAGGTGCTATAACACTCGGCTACCTCTTTATTATTGAAATCAATCTTCGTATAGATCCCCAGACTCCCGACGATCCGCGTAATCGGATCCCAATTCATGTCCACCAGAGTGCGTGGTTTAGCCGGCGCCTTGGTTTCGGTAGTTGTTCTTGTACTCATGAGGGTAGTTGCTCCTTTCTCGGTACATGAGGCGGCGGTCTATAACCGGTGGTGAGTTCCGGACGTGGATGTCGCCACTTGGGTTCCTTGTTCACGGTAGAGTTGGTAATACTGCGCAGCGTCCGAATGACCGAGCCGTAGACTGAGATCGTAGTCGCCGAGACTCTGCTTCCCATTGGTTCATCCATGAACGGCATGAATTTATCCGGAAAACCTGGCATAGTGCAGCCAATGCAGATCCCGCCGACGTTCGGACAACCTCCAATACCAGCCATCCAACCGCGTTTGGGCACGTTGCAGTTAACCACCGGCCCCCAGCAACCCAACTTAACGATGCACTTCGGCGATCCGTATTCTGTAGCAAATTCACCCTGCTCGTAGTATCCAGCTCGGTCGCAGCCCTCATGAACTGTCTTCCCAAACAACCAGGTAGGACGTAGGACCTCATCGAGCGGAATCATCGGCGCCAGGCCGGCAGCCTGATAAAGCAGATAGAGAACTGTCTCCATGAAGTTGTCTGGTTGTACGGGGCACCCGGGCACGTTCACAATCGGAATTCCGGCCTTTGATTTCCAGTCCCAACCCAGGTAATCAGCGAGGCCCATGCAACCTGTAGGGTTACCTTCCATCGCATGGATGCCCCCGTTGGTCGCGCAGGTTCCGATAGCTACAACTGCCAGAGCTTTGGGCGCTAACCGGTCTATCCACTCGTTCGTGGTGATCGGCTGACCGGTTACCGGGTCAGTGCCAAGCGCCGCCCAATATCCCTCGTCCTTAATCTTCTCATTCGGAATCGAGCCTTCGACAACTAAGACGAAAGGATCGATTAATCCCTGTTCAGCTTGATACCAGTACTTCATAAAGTCGTCGCCAACCTCATAAGCCAGCACTGGATTATGGAGATGTACCTTTGGGAGTCCCGGTATTGCCCCCATGACCACCTCCTCAATGCTTGGCTGGGTGGCGGCAGTGACTGACACTGTGTCACCGTCACAACCGAGTCCGGCTGTAATCCACACAATGTGGACGTCCTTCACTGCCGGGGGCCGTTGCGTGATCCGGCCGTATGGGGCAGTTTCTGCAGCCATCGCTTTTCTCCTTTCTATTGGTCACCAAATTTAAAGACTCCTGGCACTTTGGTTTACGCCGGCCCCCGGCGGATCAACCACCAGAGTCCTTCACACATTGCTTCGCTTTTGGAGATGGGCTGAATCTTCAGGCCTTTGGGTAAGTTACAACGCCCTATCGTCAGCCCTGACGGAATTTGAACGTATTCCAGCGGTATCCGGCGAGGAAGGATGCACACCGGGGGAGCATTGCAAAGACCGTCACAGTCTTAAGCCAAGCCCTTATTCGATCCTTAAATCGCGGAACTGTCGGACAAACTATCTTTAGGGAGCGGCCGATTATGGTCCCGCGTGACTTGTCTGTCTATTCGTAGACCTACGTAGTTCGGGGCCTTAAGCTCCGTATTTTTTCCGAAAGGGGATAGGGGAAAGCCTCTTTAACCAAGCTTCGAAGGAGAATACTGCTAGGTATATTCGCGGTTGTGTCAAATTATTGGCGAGTTTATAGCGACGCACCTTTTCAATCCTCCATCGGAATAATTCCGCGGCGAAGCGCAAACCGGATCAAATCTGCCTGTGTATGTAGATCAAGTTTGTGCATCAGGTTTGAACGATGAGTCTCAGCGGTGCGGGAACTGATTCCGAGACGAGCGCCAATCTCGTTATTAGTGTGACCTTCAGCAGCGAGATGAAGGACCTCGCGCTCGCGACTGGTAAGCGTCTCATACGGGTCGAGGGTTGCGGCCTTGGCCTTCTCCTGGTAGACCTCAATCGCACGAGCGGATAAAGGGGGGCTCAAGTAGCGGCGCCCTGCCGCTGCTTCGCGTACGGCAAGCACTAGATCAGCGGAACTCGAGTCTTTGAGCACATAAGCAGCCGCCCCATTGCTAAGCGCCGCAAGCACGTACGCTTCGTTCGCATACATCGAGAGAATCACCACCTCCGTATTAGGCGAACGCTTCTTTATTTGCCTCAGTACGTCCAAGCCGTTCAGCCCGGGCATCATCAGGTCGAGCACCAAAACCCTGGGATTGAGCACCTCAACATTGTGAACAGCTTCAAGACCGTCGCCTGCCTCGCCCACAACGCTCAGATCAGGCTCAACTTCAAGCAGCGCCCGCAATCCCTGGCGGACGATGTGATGATCGTCAGCGAGTACTATGGTAGTCATGGCCCTCCTTCAAGTCAGCTTTAGTCAACCTTCTATTCCTGATTCCGGTTCTTGAGCCTCGTGTGTTTCCATCACGCTAAGTTTAGCGGTGAGGCGCGTGCCGGAGTCAACCTGCGACTCGATTGTCAATTGTCCTCCCAGTAACATGGCGCGTTCACGCATGCCTGCGAGGCCGCTATTGTCGCTGGCCATCAGCGCGGCTTCTACATTGAACCCCTTGCCGCGATCCTCGACCTCGATCGAAATTGTCTGTTTCTGGGTCCAAAGCTGCACCGTCACTTCCCGAATGCCTGCGTGACGAGCAACGTTGGTTAAAGCTTCCTGCACAATGCGGTACGCCGCTGTCTCGACTTCAGGGGCAAACCGCCTGCCTTCGATTCCACCGTGTCTGAAGTACACGCGCACCTGCGTGTGCGCAGTATAGTTTTCCATATGCCAGAGCAGCGTCGGCAAGAGCCCGAGATCGTCCAGCATAGCCGGCCGCAGATCGAGGGACAGCTTGCGGGCCCGTGCCATTAAGTCATTAACCAAAACGCGAGCTTTGTTGAGACTGGCGCCAACCTTCTCCGGGGGCAGGCGAGCGCCCATTTCGAGAGTCAGTTTTAGCCCGGTTAAAACCTGTCCGATCTCGTCGTGCAGTTCGAGCGCGATGTTCCGGCGCTCGAGCTCCTGTACCTCCATGAGCCGGCGAGAAAGAAACTTGAACCGATCGGCGTATTCGCGCAGCGCTTCTTCAGCGTGCTTGCGCCTGGTGATGTCCCGAATGACGCCGATGACCATGCTGCCTCCCTCAGCCTCCATCGGGCTCAACATGATATCTACCGGAAACTCGCTCCCATCCTTGCGCTTGCCGAAGAGTTCCAGCCCCGCGCCCATCGGTCGCGTATGCGGTTCGGAAATATAGCCTCGCCGATACTCTGTGTGTTTCGCTGCAAAGCGCTCAGGTATCATCATTTCAATCGATCTGCCCATTAGTTCATCGCGGCTATAACCAAACATCCGCTCGACCTGGGCGTTCACACGCACGATCTTTCCTTCATCGTCTACAACAACAACCGTATCCGGAGCGAACTCGAAGAGCCCGTGTAGCAACTCTTCGTTCTTTTTCAGGGCTTCCTCCGCCCGCTTAAGTTCCGAGATGTCAAAAGCTACGCCATGAATGAACCATGGGCGCCCGTCATCGCTGCGCACCATCTTTGCTTCGCAGTGAAACCAAACTACTCGACCATCACGCGCGATGACACGATAGAACGACTTTAAGGGTTCGCCTGTCAGAAAGAGTTGGGCCGCTTCGACACTCCAACGGCCTTTATCATCAGGATGGATCTGTTGATACCAGCGCACTGGATCGTTCAGCCACTCTTCCTGGGAAAAGCCCAGGATCGATTCGATCTGCGGGCTCACATAGGCCTCGCCTATGCCGTGATCGAGAAAGGCCATGAAGACAACGGCGGGAATCTGTTCGACCAGAGTGCGGTAGCGGGCATCGACTTCATGAAGACCCAGCCCTGCAAAATGGATCTCCGAAAAGCCGGACTGGCTAGAGCCGGTCTGCTTTTCACTGTCAACACCAAGTGGGAAAGCCGCAGCCAATTCCTGGAGAATGTCCTCAGCGGCAGCGACGCTTATCGCTCCGTCCTCATCGGTTTGGGCGTGGGTGCTACTGCCCCCAGGTTGAAAGGTACTCATGCCCATCTCGTCCGTTATTTGCGGGCGGAGGAAGTTCCTGAATTGCGGCGGCGCCAAACAGGCTCTTTGTTAAGCGAAGCCTGGGTGAACCTTCTTAAAGCATGGATTGCTTTTCCGTAAGTCATAACCGCATGCGAAGAGAGCAGCGAACCGGGGGGTTGATTCATGAACGGCATGAATTTATCGGGGAAGCCGGGCATCGTGCAACCGATACAGATGCCGCCTACATTAGGACAACCGCCCACACCGTTTATCCAACCACGCTTACCAACATTACATTGGACCACCGGTCCCCAGCATCCAAGCTTAACAATACAGACGCGAGACCCGTATTCGTCGGCAAAGTCGGCCTGCTCGTAGTAGCCGCCACGATCACAGCACTCGTGCACCGTCTGACCAAAAAGCCATGTGGGCCTTAAAGCTTCGTCGAGCGGGATCATGGGGGAGCGGCCCGCTGCCTGATAAAGCAGATAGACTAAAGTCTCCATCATATTATCGGGAATGACCGGACAGCCCGGCACGCAAACAATAGGAACGTCAGCTCTCGACCGCCAACTCCAACCAAGGTAATCTGCGAGCCCCATGCAATCGGTAGGATTCCCTTCCATGGCGTGAATCCCGCCGTAAGTCGCACAGGTGCCGGCGGCCACCACGGCCCAGGCTCGCGGGGCAAGCCGGTCAATCCATTCGCAGGTGGTGATGGGTTGGCCTGTGTCTCGATTCGTCCCAAAAGCCGCCCAGTAGCCTTCGGCCTTGTTTTCCTCATTGGGAATCGATCCCTCAATAACGAGAATGAAGGGTTCCATCTCGCCGGCGGCGGCACGATGGAAGAAATCCATGAAGGCTTCACCGTTCTCGTAAGCAAGAAAGGGATTATAAAAATTAACTTTTGGAATTCCAGGCATGCCGCCCATCAGTAGCTCTTCGAGGGTGGGTTGAGTGGCGGCAGTCAGGGAAATCGTATCGCCGTCGCACCCGAGACCGGCAGTGATCCAAAGAATGTTAATCTCTTTGATCATTAAGAGGACTCACGCGCTACTTGAGGCGCTGAAACGCTGTGTCAGGGCCGTCCCAGCGGAATAAGTCGGGATGAATCAGATGGGCCAGCAACTCCGTTCCTTCCACCACTCTGGGCCCAGGCCGTGCAAAGTAAGAATTGGCATCCACCGCGTAAACTCGACCCTCGCGCACCGCCGGCAAATCGGACCATCCAGGTTTGTCAAACAATTGGGGCGACTGCTCCACCACCTGGGCCAAATTAAAGCCGCACGGCATAACGATCAGAACTGAGGGCGCCCATTCCAGAACTTGTTCCCATGGAATACGCTCCGAATCACCGTTCATCCGGCCCAGCCGATCCTCCCCACCGGCAATGTTTACCATCTCCGGCACCCAGTGGCCGCTCGCATAGACGGGCTCGATCCACTCCATACAGAACACTCGTGGTCTCACAACCAATCCGCTCGTCGCCGCCCGCAACTTCTCCAGACGGGCGCGGCCATCAGCGATTAATTGTTCAGCCCGTTCCAGACTACCTGTGGCCGCGCCAAGTTCGCGCAGGTTGCCGTCGATTTCTTCCAACGACTTGGGTGTCAACCAAAGGACCTGTGGTTGCTGAGGCAGGCCCTTCAAGACCTGGGACACTTCGTTACCCGAAGGCGCACAGACCTGACAGAGGTCCTGGGTGAGAATGAGATCTGGAGCGAGTTCTGCAAGAAGCTCTTCATCAATCTGATAAAGGCTCTGACCGGAGCGCAACCGTTCCGCAACGGCTTTGTCGATCTCGCTTTCCGACATACTCTCAATCGGAAGGACATTGCGAACGACAACCGCCTTTCCTTTTACTTCCGGGGGATAGTCACACTCGTGTGTGATCCCAACTAGTGAGTCGGTTAACCCGAGAGCACAGGTCATCTCGGTGGCGGAAGGTAGGAAGGAGACGATTCGGGCCATTAGACCTTCTTCTGAAATTGTCACTTCGAGGTTCCAGTCTAGCACGAACGTTTCCCTCGGGGTGACGTGAGGCGATGAATCCTTTATCGCCTTCAGATTGGGCCAGCCCATGCTCCCTGGGAGCAGCTTTGAATTCTTTGTGTGATTTCGTGTGCTTTCGTGGATCGGTTTCTGGCGCGGTCAAAAACGATCCACCAAACAAGATCGTCGTCGTCTTTAGTTTCACATTCGTTTCACATCAACGCTGTGCTCGGACATGGCTGTGGAAACAAAATTGCTTCCTCGCGATACTGTGAGGAAAAACATAAATAAGCTCGCGTGGTGGCTACACGCGGCGGGCGAAATCTGTCCGGCATGTAGTCAGCCGTATGCTTATCAGACGGAATACAGGTGCGCCGAGTGCGATGGACCCGTTTGCTGCCTTTGTGTAGAAGTGAAAGAGATGACGATCTGCCTTTGCCCCGGTTGTTGCTCCCAAACAAAAACAGAGAGGTCCCGCCATGGCCGCGCGCGCAATCTGGAAAGGTAAGTTGAAACTGGATTCGACCGTTATACCGGTCAAGTTGTACTCCGCGCTCGAGGACAAAGCGGTGCGCTTTCACATTCTCGATGACCGCTCGCTCATGCGAGTGAAACAACGGATGGTGGATCCCGACAGCGGTGAGGAAGTTCCCCAAGAGGAGATTCAGAAGGGGTATGAAATCGAGCCGGGCACCTTTGTCATTCTGAACCCCGAGGACCTCGAAAGCCTCGAGCCTGAAGAATCCCGCGAGATTGAGATCACCGGTTTCGTCCGCCCGGAACAGCTCAATCACCAGTGGTACAACCGCCCCTATTATCTCGGACCCGACGGCAACCAGGAGGAGTATTTCGCCCTCGCAAAAGCGCTGGGTAACCGCAATCGAGAAGGCATCGCCCATTGGGTCATGCGGAAAACTCCATATGTTGGCTCTCTGCGCGCAAAGGATGACTACTTGCTCCTCTACACGCTACGAAAAGCCGAAGAGGTTCTCTCCGCTGAGGACTTGCCAAAGCCTGCGGGCCGGGCCCCGACACAGAACGAACTGAATATGGCAAAACAACTCCTGGGAATGCTCGAGGGAGAGTTCGATCCGGCTGAATTCAAGGACGAATATCGCCAGAGAGTGCTCGAGTTTATTGAAAAGAAGGCGAAAGGAAAGGCGCCGCGCCTGCGCCCGGTTCAGCAGAAGCGCAAGGCCGCGACGCTGGATACCATGTTGTCCAGGAGTCTTGACAGATTGAAGAAGGAGAAACGCGCTGCCTAGAGCTAAGAAGAAAACTGGAAATCGCTCTTCTCGAACAAGGCCTCGCAAGGTTGCTGGTAGCGGCAAGCGCCAGACAAAGAGGCAGGAAAGCGAGAATACCGAGCAGGACGCTGGCGTTAGGCCGTTCTGGTCGGGAACGATTACGTTTGGTCTGGTGAGCGTGCCTGTAAATCTGTTTCCAGCAAACCGCGCCAGCAAAGCGGGACTCCGTCTACTTGGCCCAGGCGGCGAGCCACTCGCGCGCCGATACTACTCCCAGAAATCAGGAAAGAACCTTGAACCGGATGAAGTGGTTCGCGGTTACGAAATCGACAAGGACAAGTACGTGGTGGTCACGGACGAAGAACTCGAGCGACTCGCTCCGGAAAAGTCACGCGATATAGACTTGCGCCTCTTTGTCGATAAGGAATCGATCCCGCCGCTACATTTTGAGCGCGCCTATTTCCTCGCACCCGCAGATGGTTCGGAGAAAGCTTATCGCCTTCTGGCGGAATCGATGGAGAAAGGTGGTCGGGTGGGCGTGGCCACCTTCGTTATGCGCGGAAAGGAATATCTGGTGGCCATCATCTCTGAAAATGGCACCTTGCAGGCCGAGACTTTGAGATTTGCCGATGAATTGCGGACGCCTGATGATGTCGGGCTACCCGCTGCTAAGGCAGTCCCTAAAGCCTCTGTAACCCGCTTTGAGAAGTTGATCGACAAGGCATCGAAACAGCGTCTGCCACGGAACGAGTTTAAGGACCATCAGTCCGAGCGCCTGCTCAAGTTGGTAAAGTCAAAGCGGTCACGGGGCAAGGACGTGGTAGCTGTTGAGTCAACTGAGGCTGATGAAGGTAAGGTTGTGGATCTTCTTGCGGTCTTGAAAAAGAGCCTGCAGGGGAAAAAGTAACTGGGTTTCCACTCCCGCGGCCTTCTATCCTTTAAGTAATTTTATCGCTCGCAATACTTCGATCCCCGTATCCCAGTTCAGTTCATCTCCCTCGAACTCACACCTGCTGAGGTCTTTCAGATTCTCGGCCATGGGGACGTGTTTGCCGCACAGAAGGACCACCCTGCGGGCAAAATGCACAAAAGCTGATCCGATCTCGATCTGAAGTGTTGTAGCAAGGGTTTCATTCCCCGCGGCATCTCTGCGAACGTCTGCGGACGTAACCAGAATTAGTCCGATCTGGCATCGACGCATGCCTTCCAGGGTTGCTGGGGCAACGGGAGTTCCGAGGCTTGAGTCTCTCTGCACCGCCTCGCACTCCATGCCCGAAAGCCTTAAGGCCTCCTGGAGCCGCTCAACCATCGTGGAGTGTTCAGAAAAGGAGATGAACAGCCTTACCGGATTCAAAAGTCCCGCCCCTACTGGTAGCTGGACGTCCGCCTCCGCCTCCACTTCAATCAGACTTTCCTCATCAGGGGCCGATTCGGAATCTGAGTGGGCCGGGTAATGTCTCAAGAACGACGCAAGCTCCTTCTGGTTTACACGCAAACGAGTCGGTTGGCCCTTCCGCCCCACGGTTGTTGTTCCAATCTCAGCGGCATGACACAACTGGAAGAAACAGGCGACCCCACTCTCGAGATCCCTCGCTGCGCTGTCCGTGTCAGGTTCAGCATAAAAGGGTTCCCAGTAGTTAGCTACGTCGGCAAAAGTCACAAGCTCGAGCCCCTTGCGTTGAATCAGTTCGAGCATGGCGCGATACGGCTTCACATCATCGAGTATCGTGCGGAAGATCCGTGTTTGGGGTTCGAGCGTGCGTGCCAGTTCCCAGCCCAGCAAGTCCAGCTTAATCCGATCTCCGACGCGCGATATGATTCCCCAGAGTTCATAAGCCGTCACTTTCCTAGCGTCGAACAATCGCTTGCGAACTGCGTCGGTCGCCTCGACAATTGGAATCCCTTCCGGCCTGGACTTGAGTAGTTGCACCACTTCACGAACGTCTCCGGGAGTCGCCAAAACCGGCAACCCGGACGACTGGTTTCCCTCAATAAGTTTGAATCGGTGCGGTTGCATCACTAACTCAAGGTGACGATGTGGCCACACCGCCGTCTAAAGCGGCCTCTGGAGAGTCAAGAATCCTGTAAAGTTTCATCTTCGCGTTGAGCGTCGTGGGTTTGAGGCCCAGCAGTCGTGCAGCTCTTCGCTGATTTCCGCCAGTATGGTCAAGCGCTGACCTGATCAGTTCGACCTCAAAACGTCTCACTTCGTCTTTCAGATCTATGCCGCGGTTGATGTTGATGGGCTCGAACGATCCAAGATTGTCAAACTGAGACAAGAAAGCAAGCGCCAGATTCTTCATACGGTGAATGCGTAGCCGGACAGCCGCGGATGGCTCGTCGGGAAGATCCTGAACTCCGCCGAGTTGGTTTTGTGTCGTTGCCAAGACCATTTTCTCCTTGTGTTCTTCCCCGGGCTTCCACTGGTGGGTCTGGAATCTGCACCTTGCTATGCAGAAGGACTAAATGTCTTTAGAACTTCTTATAAATCGATTAATTTTCCTCACTTTTGCCTTTTTTCTCTGGTTCTGGAGCCTCAGCACAGTTGAATATTGCGTTGTTCCTTTGCGCCGCCCGCCCATTGCGAAGCTAGGCGGAACCCCTCGTGAACCGGCAACCTGACCTTCGAAGCAAGAGGCATACCCTCAGCAGGCCGTTTACTTAACTTGTTTATCTTCTTGTCCGAATTAACGGAAATCTGACCGGCCAGCGCTTTCTCCTACAAAGAATCTCTTTCTTATAGGAATCATTCGAGCCGCATCAGCCTTCGGTATCCTCAGTTGCTTACCTCTTCAGACAGCTAAGTATTAATCGACTCATTGCTTAGACCACCAAAGCCCAACAACGGGCATAAGCGTTGCTTCTTAGGGTCTGCGCGTTAAGCGCCTTTTCCCATAATTTTCACGCAAGTCGATCACAAAGAAATACCAGATCGGCCCAGGCGATATCGTGGCTCTCCCTGATAGAGCCTTACACCTGACTCCCAGCATTTGGAGAAAACTCTATGAAGATGAAAACACTGTTACTAATGCTCATTGTTCTCGGAACACATCTCACAATTCAGGCACAGACAAGTCGTGGCACAGTTAGCGGCGTCGTCTCTGATACTGCGGGGGCCGTTATCGCGGGAGCGACGGTCATGCTTACCAATGACGAGACACGAGTTGCCCGCGGCACGGTTACCAACACCGAAGGGTTCTATCGGTTCGAGGCTGTCGACCTTGGCGCCTATTCGGTCAAGGTAGAAGCTGCGAGCTTTGGCCCACTGACCAAGACCGGGATTGTCGTAAACGCTAACCAGGTTTCCACAGTCAACGCTCAGCTCTCACCCGGGGTGCAGGAGATAGTCGTTGACGTGGTCGATGAAGCCGGTGTGACGCTCCAGACGGAAACTCCCGTACGAGGTGGGAACATCACGACGAGTCAGATCACGGAACTACCTTATGCGGGACGAAATCCCGTCGCTCTTGCTTTGAACCTTCCTGGCGTTAGCAGTAATCGTTTTGGTTTCGGCGTCGGCACCTTTTCGGTAAACGGCGCCCGGGGACGCTCGAACAATTTTCTGATCGATGGCATGGAGAACAATGACATCTCGGTTGCCGGCCAGGGATTTCAAATCACGAATCCCGAGGCGGTAAAAGAGGTGTCGGTACAAACCGGGAATTTTGATGCCGAGTTTGGACGTTCAGGGGGAGGAGTCATCAATACCATCACCCGCGGTGGCACAAATGAGTTTCACGGCTCGCTGACATATCTTCTTGATTCGACGCGGGATGATGCTCTTACCAGTTCCGAGTCACGGCGCCCCGCTTTGTCACGCGATCCCGCGGTGAATCCCAACAGGGATGGCCGCGGACATCCGCCGCCGGGTACCGAACAGTGGTTTGCCGGAACTCTTGGTGGTCCAATATTTCGCAACCGGACGCACTTCTTTGGCGCTTACCAGGAGCAACGCCAGAACTCGAGTGGCAATGTTGACCTGGTTGTGCCGACGGCCTCTGGACTTGCCCTGCTTAATCAACTGTTTCCGGCAGGAACGAGTCCAAATCTCGATACGTACCGGGCCGCTATCGGTGGCGCGGTTGGCGTCGCCAGCCCCATTAGTATTCCGATTGGCGCCCGCGCAGGTTGTGCCGCTCCGTGCAACGTGACGTTTGGCACCTTCACCCGTTCGTTTGGTCAGAAGAACATTCTGCGTCAGTGGCTTGCTCGGATCGATCACAAACTCGGCGACAGGGACCAGCTATCGGGCCGCTTCCTCTTCGACGATCAGAATTTTCCGCAGGGCACCGAGGCCCGTTTTGAGGGCTTTGACTCGCCTTTTATTGCTCGCCTCTACAATTTCCTTTTGACCGAGACCCACATCTTTTCTCCAAGCTTCACCAACGAGTTGCGTATCGGCTATAACCGGATAGCGTACGACTTCCCTCTGTCCTCGAGTGCGTTGGCCCAAACCCTGCCTACGATCAACATCACTAACGTGGCGCGACTGGGTCATGCTTCGAATCTGCCACAGGGCCGCACTGCAAACAACTACGTGATTCAGGACACGATGACTTACGTTAAAGGGAACCACACGTTCCGGTTTGGTTTTGACCTGCTCGAGCAACGCTCGAAGCAGTTTGCGCCCTTCCGGGGCCGCGGCGAGCTTACCTATAACTCGAGTAACGTTGCCGGCGTAAACTTCCATGGCTTCGCAAACTTCATTGACGACTTTGGGGGCAGTGGCGGCAGCGCGTTGCGTGACTTCGGCAGTCCCGCCTACTATCCGTCTCTTTTCCGGCAGGCCTACTTTTTTCAGGACCGCTGGCGAGTTAATTCTGCCCTGACACTCACACTAGGCTTGCGCTACGAAAACTTTGGGAATCCGATCAACTCGCTGGACACGGCGGCATTCACCGGTCTCTTCAATGTGGATCCGAACACGCTACAGGGGCCTTACAGCCAGCCTAACAGCGCCGCTAGCGATAACAACAACTTCGCTCCGGTAGTCGGGATTGCCTACTCACCTCAATTTCAGAATGGGGCTATGGGCTGGCTCTTTGGCTTTAACCGCTCTGTAATTCGTGGTGGTTATCAGATCGGCTACGACTCCTTCTTCAACAATATAGCTTCCAACGCTGCCTCCTCTTCGCCGAACATCGTTGCCACAGCCACGCCATCCGTAGCGAACGCCACAAACCCTCGCGGGTTACCAAACCTGATAGCGTCGTTCCCCACCACGCCGCGACCCCTCTCGCCATTCGATGGGCAAACGCTGGTAGTGCAAAATCTTAAGAATCCCTACATGCAACGTTGGTCGCTGGGCATCCAGAGAGAATTACCTCTGGATCTGATTGCTGATGTCTCTTATGTAGGATCCAAGGGAACGCATCTTTACATCAATGAGGATCTCAACCCGCTTGTGCCACCAGCGTTGCGCATAACGCCGGCCGGTTATACGGGTGCAACCTCAGGGCGATTGGACAATCTTCAAGGTGGGCGTCTGATCCGAACCAATGGCGGGTCCTCGATCTATCACGCGGGCCAGCTCGATCTGCGCCGCCGGTTTGCCCGCGGACTGTTGCTAACTGGCGCCTACACATGGTCCAAGCTGATTGACAATGCCAGCGAGGTCTTTGGCGTCGCCGGAAACAATTTGCCGCAACAGGCAGCGCGGCCGCCAATTCTCGGGTTCAGCGAGCGTTTGGAACGATCAGTTTCGTTGTTCGATCGACGCCATCGTTTTTCCTTCACGTACGTGTACCAACTGCCTTTCATGAGAGAGCAGCGAGGTTTTGTGGGACGTGTACTTGGTGGTTGGGAAATTTCTGGCATTACGAACTTTGAGAGTGGAGCTCCTTTAACGATCACGAATGGCGTGGATGCTGACAGTATCGGCGGCAATCTGGATCGACCTGATTACAATCCACAGGGTCAACGGGGTGTTCGGGCGGTTCCGAACGCGACCAGCCCCACCGGCTATGTCAATCCCGACGCCAACAATGCTCCGATTGATCCGTTGACGGCGGAATTCATCGGTTTGCCGGCGGGCCTTGGGCGCACCGGCAATCTTGGCCGGAACACTCATTTGACACCGGGGACAAACAACTGGAATGTCAACGTTATGAAGAAGATCAACGTGACGGAGAATACCCGGCTCGAATTTCGCACGGAGTTCTTCAACATATTCAACCACCCTCAATATACGCAGGGAAGCGTGAGTCCGTTTTCACCACTCGGGGGAGTGGTACCGGCGAATGTCGCTACTTCCTTGGCGGGACGATTCCTCAACCCCAACACGCCTCAGTCCGACGGCGGCGGCAGAGTCATTCGTTACCAGTTGAAGTTCGTTTTCTAGGCTTCGACTTGAATCGATATGGAAGGGTCCAACGAGCCTGTTGGGCCCTTCTTTTTTTGAACGTGGCTTTCGGCGGGACTCTCATGGCGCATAAGTTGAACTTCAAAACCATTCAGGGGCTGCGAAAACTGTGCAATAACGCGGCCCTCTTGTCCCATTATTCGGCCAAGTCGTCACAAAATCGGATACTTAGGGAAATCTTGAAGCACGTATCGGTGATTTCTCGCATCAGAGAATCGGAATTATTTCTCGCCTTTTAGATTTCTAAAACGTTTGGGCGGTACAAATGATCTTTAAATCTTATAAGGGTCTTCCCATAGATCATGACTTCTCAGGCAAGAAACACTTACGAATTTGGTGATTTTCGGCTGGATCCGGCAAAACGCCTCCTGCTGCGCGACGAAAAGCCCGTCGCTCTCACCCCGAGGGTTTTCGACACGCTTGTCGTCCTGATCGAGAACCGCGGCCGAACGATCGAAAAAGATGAATTGATGAAGGCCCTTTGGCCGGATAGCTTTGTCGAGGAGAGCAGCCTCGCCCAAAACATCTTTCAACTTCGCAAAGCCCTGGGTGAAGGTCTCAGTGAAGAAGCCCACTATATTGAAACTATTCCCAAGCGTGGCTATCGCTTCGTTGCTGATGTTATTGAGATATTTCCGCAGGGAACCCCGAAACGTGCATCTAAGGCTGAGATCGAGGAGGCACAAGGTTTCAGCCGTCATCTTAGTTTAAAGTCGCCCTATCTCATCGCGCTGCTGGTCATCGTCGTCCTCGTCCCGACCCTCTATTACCTAATAAAAAATGCCGGGACTGAACACGCAACAAACCTATCCGAACCAGTGCGTTCGATCGCGGTGCTGCCTTTCAAGCCTCTCGTCTCACAGGAAAGTGACGAACAACTGCGACTCGGGATGGCGGATGCCCTGGTAACAAAGCTCAGCAATCTAAGAGAGCTGACTGTCCGGCCCACCAGCGCGGTGTTGCAATACACAGATGTAAGACAGGATCCAATCAAGGCGGGTCGAGAGCTCGGGGTCGATTCCGTTCTTGACGGAACCATTCAACGCTCTGGCGATGGCATCAGGGTTACAGTGCAGTTGCTTCGCGTTAGCGACGGTGTGCCCCTCTGGGCCGACAAGTTCGATGAGCAATTCACGGATATCTTCACAATTCAGGATTCGATCTCCGAGCAGGTTACCCGGGCCCTGGCGCTCAAATTAAGTTCAGATGAACGAAGCAAACTGGCAAAGCGCTACACCGATAACACAGAAGCATATCAAGCTTACATAAAAGGGCGGTACTTCTGGGACAAGCGCACCGAAGAAGGTCTCAAAATTGGAATCGAACACTTTCAAAAAGCTATTGAACTGGATCCTACTTACGCGCTTGCATATGCGGGCCTTGCTGACTCATACAACATGCTTTCTTATTACGGAAACACTCCCCCGGGCCAAAACTTTCCGCGAGCGCGCGGGGCCGCGACTCGAGCGTTGGAGCTTGACGATACACTGGCTGAAGCACACACCTCGATGGCCTACGTGAAGATGGTTTACGAGTGGGATTGGACTGGAGCGGAGACTGAGTTCAAGAGGGCGCTTGAACTCAATCCCAACTATATGCTGGCGCATCTGTGGTACGCAGAATACTTGCGAATGATGGGCCGCTACGAGGAATCGATAGCACAGGGAGAGATAAGTCTAAGACTCGATCCTCTCTCAGTAATGGCGCACACCAATCTGGGCAGAACGTACTTAATGGCTCGACAGCCCGAAAAAGCAATCGAGCACTTTGCGGAAGCCCTCACCTTCGAACCCACGAACGCCTTTGCCCAGATTTCCCTTGGCAGGTCTTATGCGGAACAAGGGAAGTTTGACGAAGGGATTGCCATTTGCAAGAAGGCCCAGCAGCTTTCGGACGGAGGCGCCGCCACGGTAGTTCTGGGTTACATCTACTCGCTTCAGGGCAGACCTGAAGAAACCCGAAAGATCCTGCGAGAGATGGAGACGGTTGCCAAACGTAGATATGTCTCACCCTACACCCTGGCGATGCTTAACGCAGATATCGGTGAGAAGGACAAAGCATTTCAGTGGCTAGACAGGGCCTATGATGAACGATCCGAATTCCTCGTTGGAGTAAAGGCGGATCCGCGATTCGATTACCTTCGTTCCGACCCGCGCTTTATCGACCTGATGCAACGACTGGGCTTTTCGGACCTCCCCGTAACCACTCCAAAGCAGCTCTAAGCTCACGACCCATTGATCCAGAAGCCAAAGTCTTTATATTTCTGCGAATTGCTCCACCAGGGCGGTGGTGTCCAGTAACTCCTGTTAGTCCGCCCGGCCTGACTTTGTAGTGGTCTGATTACTGTCGATCCGTTGCGCACGGGTTTTTGGGTGGATGTTTCCGGAGCTACGACGGCGATGTGACCGGAGAGGTTCGGTACCTTATGTTGCGCCAGAATCACAACCACCTGACCGTCGTTCGCAGCATTTTGTAGCTCGGTTAAATTGTTGAAAGTTCGCCTCCAGCCAAATGCCGGGCCGTACTCTCTCAGCCAATCAAACAGGCCGTTCGCTCTAATCTCCGACACAGTGTGATTAAAGATGGGGGAAACCGATTTTCCTGTCTTGAGTTTAGCGATGGCGGTGTTGTTCCACCAAACCCGGGGCAGATAAACTTCGGCCAGATAACAATAATCGTAGCCGTAGATGTTGCAATAAGTAGCTGAAGGCTTTGGCAGATATCTGGCTTTATTCTGTACGTCCAGCCATTTAATGATCGAGCCGAGTTCTTTCGCCTTTACATTTGGCGGTGAGGAACTGTTGCGGGTTGGTTGGCCCGCCTCGTTGAGAGCGAAAGCCCAGCGGGTCTCTTTGCGTGTTACCGGCGTGTTCGCGTGCAGGTGAACTGCCGATACACTGCTTTGTTCAGGAGGCGCTTCGAATTCGGAATTCGGAACCAGGTATTTGGAACTAACAAATCCTTTGATGTTGGCGCCATCAATTGTGGTTGACACCTCCCACCAACCAGCCGTCTCTGACTCTGCCAATTTAGCCACAACGTGACCCATCGGCAGGACAGCTATTTTAGTGTTGTCTTTAACCACGGGTTCTGATCTGAGGAACAGTCCCAGAGGGGCATTTTTGCTGACTCGGAATTTAGGTTGCGACATGAGGTTCTCTCCTGTGGAATGAGGTTAAAAAGCTACGAGGCTGAATGATAATGCTCACGTCAGCCAGAGGGAGCTCTGTTCGTGTAAATTTTGTGTGAATTCGTGGATCGGGTGTTTGAGAGTTAAGAATGATCCACGAAATCACACGCAACACCACGAACGAAATATCTCACGAAAACGGCCTGGCCGAAACCCGGAGTTACACTCTGAGGAAATCTAACCCTATAGCATGAAGAGTCGCACAAAGCGCGTTGACGTGCCTACTCTGGCCCCGATCCTACCCGGATCCTTATCTCTTCATCATTACATCGAATCTCCGGCACGTACATGGCATGACCAATCACAGGCAGCGCATGGAAACTTCCCGGAACTTCAGCGCGCAATGAATAACGGATTTCCCAAACGCCTTGCGGTAGCTTGCCAATGAACAGTGCAACCTTACGATCGCGCAATTCCTGGTAGACGTAACTGGTCCTTCCAGTGTAACTGGTGTCAGTCACTGGAGCCCCACCTCTTCGGACTGACTGCGCGTGTGCGGACTTCGCGAACTTTCGCTCAACAGCGCCCGACTTCAACTCCCTTGCACTCAGCGGCTCGCCACTGCGTAACTGAACGGCCTCCAGACCAGCGGGTTTAAGATCCTCGAATAGCAGGTATTCGTAATTGTTCTTGGCCTCGATCGTTACCACGACTTCGACCCGATCGCCGCTCGTTACGGCTTCTCCGTCGCGCAATGGCACTCGCTCGTAGACGTGGCCTTTCAACAACGTTGGATGGCCAACAAGCTTGAAGTATTCGCGGCGGACGAAGATCTCGTTGCCCGCAGACTTGATCGGTTCTTCTAAACTAAAGAACTGGGCCTGCGCGGCAAAGTACAAGGATCCGTTTCCCGAAGTTCGCCGAATACGGATCTCGTTTGCGCCATCGCGAATAAACTCCCTGTCGATGAGAAACTGGCTTGGCGCACTGAACGCGTCCGCAGTTGTTACCCGATTCCTGGTTATCGGGCTTCCGTTGACTAGCAACTCATATTCAAGGTCCGGCGTTGCCTCGCCGCTGACTCGCAGGAAGTCGTTCAAAGCCAGAATGGTTATCGCCGTATCACGCGTGTTGCTCCACTGTGCGCCGCGCCGGTTTTTGATCAACCAGTTTGTCACCGGCTCGATCAGTTTGTTCTGAGGATCGATCGCCAGGAGGGCTCGAAGCACAAACGATGTTGCCTCGACACCGCCATCCGACCAGCGATAATAGATGCCGTCCTCACCCCAGTGCGCGGTCGCAAGAACGGAGTCCGCCGACTGCCGGCCACCGCGTTGAACGATCGAAGTATCCGGGGTGCGATCAATCTTCGCGCCATTCTCGAGATTCCGAACGAGTATTTGCGCCTTCTCAGGGTCGCTCAAATTGTGAGCGCTTAAAGCCAGAAGCGCCCGCGTGTAAGCATTCAGCTTCTCTCGATTTGACCAGAGGTTTTCCAGCGCTTTCCGTTGTTCTGAAACAGGAGGCTCGCCCTTATTCATCGAAGCATGGTAGGCGGCAGCAGCGTGCAGCAGCCAGGCCTGCAAATCGTAGTTCGATTCTGCTTCCACCATCTCGTTGTTCAAGTAAGCGGCTGCTCTCGACATCACATCCGGCTTAACTTCGATGCCGGCATCGCGTGCGAGCGTTAGACCCCACAAAGCGTAAGCGGTCATGAAGTGGTCAGGCGGGTCATCCTTCCACCAGCCCCAACCGCCAGTAGCATTCTGCATGCTGTAAATCCGTTCGAGGCCAGTTTTAACAATCCGGTCGAGTTCCGAGAGGTCGCGTTTACCCTTTGGCTGCGTCTGTTTTGCAGTGGCGGGTTCGATGCCTCCAAAAACCTTCGCCATTGCGTCTTCAGGCGAAAGGCCCAGGTCCTTTAGAGTTTTGGCAGTGATTGCAGCCGGAAGAAACCGGCTCATAGTCTGTTCAGTGCAGCCGTAGGGGTAGTCAATCAAGTAAGGCAGCGCATCGAGCATTGTCACTGCCATGCTCGGCGTCACCTGGACCATCAAGCTTGTCGATTCAGGCTTGCGTTCTTTGGGAATATCGAGCCGAACAGTAACCTCGTCGCCACGGACCTTTCCCGAGCGAGCGACGAACTTCTCGATTCCATGCTCGTAGGCGGTAAACTCACGCTCCATGGCATCGGCCTGCATTTCACCGCGCGCTGTGACTTTGAGTTTTACTCGACCTGGCTTTGTGACATTAACGACCCAATCAACTCTCTCTTCTCCGTTGGGAGGCACGACTACTGGTCCTCGAGTCTCTTTCTGTCCATGATGCATCAGCCCGCTAAGCGCGACACCTTCAGCATCGAGAGACGGCGTTACAGTCATTGCCTGGTCGTTGTTGTTGTTGATAACCGCAGAAACAGTGACTGAATCGCCGGCAACAAAGAAACGGGGCGCCTGGAGACGAACGATCAGCGGCTTCTTTGTACGCGTCTCAGAGGAAGCGATCCCGAACTTGTCTCCGGCAGTGTTAACTCGTGCGGTCGCGGTCCAACTCGTGAGCGAGTCAGGGTATTTGACTTTAATTGTTGCTGTACCGTTCACATCTGTGACGACGTCGGGTTGCCAGAAGACCGTTGAACGAAAGTCGCTACGCACCTGGACTGCTGGTTCGTCGGGCGCAGGTACTCGAGCGGGAGCGGCGCCTGGCGCCATCTGTGCCAAAGAGTCCATTTCACGCCCTAAGATCGCGAATTCCGCTTGCGTCCCATCTCGGCGCCTTAATGCCTCAGTTGAGGAGGTGAGCGTTCCTGAACCGAATAACTGAAGGTCCCCAGAAGATGTCAGGGAAATTTCCTGCTTCAGCTCCCGCTCAAGCATGCGTTCGTCAATCAACGTCTTATCGCGCCCTTCCACGAGTCTCGCATATGACTTCTGCTGAAACGTGCTCGACACCTGCGACCTTAACATCCGCTTTGTTCCAAAGTAGAACTGTCGCGGATCACCCGTCGTGTCCTCTTGAATGTAAAAGACCGACGCGTCAATCAAGCCCAACGCCACTTCAGCCGCGACCGGCTTGCCATGGCGATCACGGGTGCTAATGGTCACCATCCCTTCTTCCTGCGGCTGGTATTCCTCGCGATCCGATTTCACATCAACAGCGAGGAAATGATCGATCGGCGGAACAATCACTTGCTTTGTGTCTACAAACAATTGGCGGTCGCTGATCAAAGCAGCAGTCAGAAAGATATTCGGTACGTGCTGCTCTTCGACGGCAATCTCAATCAATTTTGATGTACCGGTCAGATGTACGAGTTGGTAACTGAAGAGGTCATCGCCTTCGACGCTGAAGAGCACATACCGGTCGGGCGCCAGAGCATTGATCATCACCTGGGCCGACTGGCCGGCACGAAAGGTATCCGTGTCGACTATGATCTCGACGCCACCGTGACGATAACCCAGATCCGTCGTGCGTTCGGTAGTTACCCAGACGGCGGTTTCGGCTTGAACCATTGGTCCACCGGGGTCGGGACTGACCCAAGCCGCCCGGTAGTAGCCTTCTCGCGGAGCCGTGAAACTCAGCACCGCCTCGCCCGCAGAATCGGTCTCCAGCTTCTGTGTGAGAATGTCTTCCTGCTGATAACCGCGAAACTTGAGACGCCAGCTTCTTCCCAGTTTGTCAGGGGCCGGCGGAAAAACGCCCCCGCGTGCCCGGATATCCGCACGAATCCGGTTCAACTCTTCCCCCTGCACTTCACGACCAACTGGATCAATCCAGATCTCGTAGTAGTGATTCCGTGTGATCTTTATCTGACCGGTCACTGCCACAGGCTGGCCGTTGGCATCGAGCGATTTGATATTGATCTCGACTTTATCGTTAGGGCGATAGAGATTGTGTGCGGCTCGAGGATAGACGTAATACCTTTGGCGAGTTACGCGCACTGTATTGCTGCCGATGATCTCGCGGCGTGAGGCATCAGTAACGCGTGCCTCAATAAAATATTGGAGGTCCTGAGCGCCATCTCGAGGCGTCTCGAAAACCAGTGTCGCTTTACCATCGGCATTGGTCTTTAAGACCTCTCGTTTCAGGATCTGCCCGCGGCCGCCGCCGTAATACTCGCGGCCTGGGGTGAGGTCGGTGTAATACCAGGGGTAGTCGCGCGCTGGCTGCCAGTAATGACGGAAAGCATTCTGATAGACCACCACTTCGACGTTAGCGTCACTTACGGCGCCGCCAAAATAGTAATTAGCGCCAATAGTGACCTCCACCTGCTCGCCTAACCGAAAAGCCTTTTTGCGACCCTCAACCTCAGGCGTCTGTACGGTGACCTTAAACTCCGGCAGTTTGTATTCCTCCAAACGGAAGAGGCCGGCGCTGCCGATGCCGTGAGTGCGACCTTCAGTGTAAAAGGTGACTTGATATGCCCCGAGCGGCATTGCTTCGGTTAGCTCGAGGTTACCCCATACGCTCCCAAAGGCATTGAGCGTCACCTTGTCTTCCTTGATCTTGTTACCCTGCGGATCGCGGATTTCATATTCGATGAGCTGATTTACCGGTGTGGAATAGACAGAGCCGGCAAGTTGGCGAGCGATAAACTTCCATTGGACCACTTCGTGAGGCCGGTACACGGGGCGGTCCGTAAATGCATAGATACGCCACGACTGACTGTCACGTGCATAACCATACCTGTTTCCAAGACTAAACGCCTGTTTACCGTTTTGTGCCGCGCTGACGAAGATCTCGCTGTGATTCGCGTCACTGTTCAGCGTGAAAGTGGCGATACCATCGCGGTTCGTCTGCTTCTCAGTTTCGCGCCAGGCCCACTCCTGTTTGCTGCTTATATAAGTTTTCTCCCAGAGCTTAACATTGGCGCTCGAAAGCGGTGCCCCGCTCATTGCATCGCAAAAGTAGACCAGCGCCTGTTTGCCAGAAGTCTTCAACAGCAGTGAAGCATCGGTGACGAGAATAACATCATGCGCGGAGACGCTGCCGCTCTGAGCTTCGAGAAGATAGGCCCCAACCGGCAGCCGCTGTTCGAGGCGCAACACCTCCTGGCCCGGAGCGTGCTTTCCTTCTACACGCGTCTGTTTTGACCATGATCTGATCGGTTGTCGTCCTGCGACACTGATCTGACGCACCCAACTGTGGCTATTCTGATCTTTATCGGTAAATCTGAGATCGCGGGGCAGATCGACACGGTATAGCCGCAGGTTGACGTGGCTTACGTTGCGCCAGGAGAGATTGACCTGGAGTTCCGAGTCGGGCAGGAAAACATTCGACGCAAGGATTCCAAGAAGTGGTTTCGTAATGTTTTCTATCTGGTTAACGGCCTGATCGTAATAGCGGCTTTCACCTTTCCGGAATTCGGTAGTTAAGCGCCGGAACAACTCAAGGGCCTTGACAAAGTCCGTCTGCTGGCGCCACTCGCCCGTGTCAGTTTGTGTGATGCGACCGACTGTAGACATCCACTCTGCATAAAAGTAGAGTGCATCGTCATACCAGTCGCTGGCTTTGCCGCGCTTAAGTGCTTGTTCGAGTTCATCAGGCACCCTTTGCCGTTGGTGCCACTCACCAGACTGTCGCAAGCGTGTGGCAAGGTAATAGTGGGCGCGTGCTTTATCGTTCGGATCCCTGGAAATCTTGATGGCATTTTCAAGTATCTCGAGTGGCAGCGCGTTACCGTAATAGGCGCCGTAGCGCATCTCCATCCAGGGTGGCGCGACTGCTTTCCAAACCAGTTCCAGGTAGCGCTTCCGGGCAGTCTCGAGATCGCGTTGGCTGGCCCACCAATCAAGGGCCTGTTGGTAATGAGACCAGGCTTGCTGCCAGGCCAGGCTATTTCGACGCGTCCACCAGAAATCACCGAGTGACTCCATGATTTCGGCCCACACGCCGTCGCGGTCTTCGTTACGCTTCACGTCTCGGACGAGTGCTTCGAGCCTTTCGCGCGCCTGATCGAACTTAGTCGAGTCGGAGGTGTTTGAGGCGGCTTCCGCACGCCAAAGAGTATCGGCAACTCGAAAGGTGACCCAGCGCACCTCAGCCGCAGACAACTTCAGCAATTCGGCTTGTTTGTAGAGTTCATGGGATCTAGCGTAAGACTTTTCGGCGTAGTGCTTTTCGGCCTCCGAGTTGAGTGCGGCGTAGTCTTGTTGTTGGGCGAATAGGGGAGTGGATAGAATCAGGATCGTGAAGCAGGTCTGCTTGAGCATTGGTGTGTCCCTTCTGCGTGCCTTTAGAGGAACGTTCTAAAGTCCTGAGACTTGCGTGCTAACCTTAACACGACACGGATAACCGTCGGTTCCTTTGATGTTATAAGCAGATTCCGGACTAGTGGAATTGCCAGGACGGATTATTTCGTCAAGAGAAATAACCTTTCCCATGGAGAAAACTATTGAGTTCAATCAAGCTTTTTCTTTGTGTAGCAGTAGTGTTCGTAACCGCGCTCGTCAGCCCGACAACGATAACACAAGCGTTCACAGCGCCCCCACAGTCACAGAAAGAAGCGACTCCGGGTCGATTTGCGCGCTTCGAAGGGACAGCCGTGCACTACCTCAGTGCCGGCAGTGGCAAGCAGGCCCTCGTGTTCGTTCATGGTTGGACCTGCAACGCAAACTTTTGGCGCTTTCAGATCCCTGCGTTCACCAAAGAGTTCAGGGTGATCGCGATCGATCTGCCGGGGCATGGACTGAGCGATAAGCCGCCGGTTGCCTACACTCCGGATCTATTTGCAGAGGCGATCGATGCCGTCTTTAAGGATGCAGGTATCGAGCGCGCCGTGCTCGTGGGCCACAGTCTCGGCACCCCCATAATTCGCCAGTTCTACCGCAAGTATCCTGCCAAATCCCAGGCACTGGTAATAGTTGACGGCATGCTGCGAATGCCTGAGCAGTCAGAATCGATGAACGCCCTGATGGCAGCGCTGCGTGGACCAGACTTCACCAAAACTCTAAAGGGAATGGTAGGCGGCATGACGGCGCCAATGCCTGATTCCGCACTGCGTGAAGAGGTCATGGAGGCGATGCTGAAGACGCCGCAACATGTCGCGGTAAGCGCAATCGAAAGCATGGGAGATGAGACAATCTGGCGGCGCGACCCGATTAAGGTTCCTGTGCTGGCTGTACTCGCAAAGTCACCATCATGGGCCCCTGACACAGAAGCGTTTCTACGCAGTCTCGCGCCGAACCTCGAATATCACATGCTCGAGGGAGTGAGTCATTTTCTGATGATGGACAAGCCGGAATTGTTTAACGCGACGCTGAGGTCGTTTGTGAAGCGGGCAATCCGTAGCTAATGGACAACAGTCAACGGAGAGAGTCAGAAGACCACCAACGCAGTTGGTGGATTGTTCGACCTAACCTACCCAGCCCGGTCAATGGACCACCGAAACCAATGTAGTCTGGGCCAAGATCCACCAACTCCGTTGGTGGTCTTTTTAGTCGTCTCTGGAGGTCGTTTAGGTAGGCTGGGTCGAACTATCCACCAACTCCGTTGGTGGTCTTTGTGTTGGACCAAGGCGGAGTCCGGTTGGCCGGTCGCCTCTAGGCTGGGCCGAACTATCCACCAACTCCCGTTGGTGGTCTTCGTGTTGGACCAAGGGGGAGTTCGGAGTTGTGGACCAGAGCTCCCTGGCCTTTTTTGTAGGTTGAACCTGAACTTATCCCCAAACTGCCGAGGCTGTGTCAAAAATAATGATCGCGCCGCCGATCTGACAATGGTATAAAGATCGCAGAAAGGAGAAAGCGACACGAATGGGATACGTTCAAGGCGAACGGCGTGAAGATGCAGTGCTGTTTCCGGAAGCGATTGACG
>JBGSWR010000064.1:0-23795 GCA_041751855.1 Pyrinomonadaceae bacterium | reverse complement strand
CACCTCACTAAAGTGAGGTGTTAATGAGAAGAGAACTTAGCCAACTAGTTTCCTGCGCGCCGAGATTCATCCAAATTTAACTATCAATGCGAATGAACGTGGGAATCATGTGTTACAGCACTAGCCGCACAGGGCACTAGGGAATGGAAACCGTTTCAACGGTTTCCCAATAGCGGGGAGGTCTTAGCCCCGAAGATGGAAACCGTTTCAACGGTTTCTCACTGGCGGGAAGGTCTTAGCCCCGAAGATGGAAACCGTTGAAACGGTTCGCGGACGTGCTGCAGGACCTGGGCCACCTCACTGAAGTTAGGTGTTAATGAGATTTCCGATGATCGATTTTTGACAAGAGTCTCTGCGGTTTGGAGGCTTCCCTTTGAACCATGCCCGGTCGGTTATTGCTCATTTAGTGATACTAGGGCCGCGCCATGATCGATGGTGGTCTCTTGTAGTCAGAACCGGAAGCGAAGAAGTGCTAAAAAATCGCGTTACCACTGTCTTAGTTTTAATCACGAACGGTAAATAGCGGGAGTCAATTTTTCAGCCCTTCGTAGCGACCGGTCTAACCTTCGAAGCGGGACACTCGCCTTAAGGACGCAGAAATCGGATGAACCATCTGACGGTGCCACGGTTGTTTGGGCAGGCCTAATCCTTCAAGTTTCCACCGGTCGCTACGAAGGGCTGAAAAATCGACTCCCGCTATTTACTGTTCGTGATTAAAGCTAAGACAACGGTAACGCGATTTTTCAGCCCTCCTTCGCTTCCGGTTCTGATTCCGGCCACGTTCGTTTCCAATGTGCTTGGCCTCTGTAGTCGAAGCTCATGCAAGCCGCGTATAAAACAGTTTCTAAAAGTGTTTAGGGCTAAAACTTTGCGATAAAAGCAAGTAGTTGCAGACTTGTAACACGGAGACATGGCCTCAGCAGAAAATGCGGTGTATTCTACACCTCTATGACAGTTCTTGACCTACTCGTGCTTTTAATCGTTGCTGGTATCTGCGGCGCATTAGGACAGGCGATTACTGGGTATTCGCGTGGTGGTTGCATGGTGTCCATCGCGCTCGGATTCGTGGGCGCCGTCGTTGGAGTGTGGTTGGCAGGCGCGTTGAACCTTCCCGAGCTCTTTACTGTGCGGATTGGAACCACGAACTTCCCAATCGTCTGGTCCATCATCGGCTCAGCCCTATTCGTTGCTGTGATCTCGCTGCTGACCAGACGGCGTGTTTGACTTCCAAAACTTCAATCGAGGACTGCGGAGCGCACCTGTTTCTCCTGGTCCTGGCGAAACTGAATCAGCTTTTTGCGAAGATCGGCACGACTGTTGGCAAGGATTGCGATACTGAAGAGCGCGGCGTTAATTGCTCCAGCCTTGCCAATCGCGAGCGTGCCCACAGGAATTCCCGCCGGCATCTGAACTGTGGCAAGCAGGGAGTCCATGCCGTTCAATGCGTCACTCTTCATAGGCACGCCCAACACGGGCAGCGTCGTATGCGCCGCGATAACGCCCGCAAGATGGGCAGCGCCACCGGCAGCAGCGATGATCACCTCAAGCCCTCGAGCCTCGGCGGTCTCTGAGAACTCGGCAGCCAACTTTGGAGTGCGATGCGCGGAGAGTACACGGCACTCATGTGATACTCCAAACTGGGTAAGCGTCTGATCGGCATGGCGCATGGTTTCCCAATCCGACTTGCTCCCCATTATCACCGCTACAGTCGGCGTTGAAGGAGAGTCTTTCCTCCCCGTCCCCCCGTCCCCCTGTCTCCCCGTCTCTTTTTTTACGCGTCTGGCCATCACACCCCCTGGTCCAGCGAGTAACCTCTTTTACCATCGAAGAAATAGAGGTTCTCGATCTTGATGAAATCAAAACCTGCATCCGAAAAGCGCTTCAACAGGGAGACAATCTGTGCATGCGAGACATTGCCGCCGGCTTCTGAAAGGAAGCGACATCGCCAGTGATCCGAGCAGAACGTCTCGGGCTGACCGCCGGGCCAGACTTTCACCCCGCGGTTGCTCATCATTTCCAGTTTGATCCCGTCACCGTCCAGCTTCTTAACCAACCCGCCCAGATCGTTGGGAGTACCTTTGGTCCAATCGAGAAATACATCGACGCCGACAAGGTCTTTCTGTGTCGCCGGGGTTTCCTGTGGGGCTTTTCGCTTCGTAGCCTGGGGTTCTGCGGCCCGGTAAGACACTGGTTTCAGTATCTGCGGGTGCTGACCCAGGCGCTGAACCACGGCCTCAGCGAACTCCTTTGTCCCAACCTTTTCGCGACTGACACCCTCTTTGAAGATGTCGTACGTATGGATGCCGTCCTCCATTGTGCGGAGCCAGGCATTGTGTACCTGCTCGGCTGACTCAGTTTCGTTGATATGGACCAGCAGCATGATTGCTCCACGAAGCAACCCGGAAGGATTGGCAAGGTTCTGACCAGCCCGGCGCGGAGCGGAACCGTGAATAGCTTCGAACATGGCGATGTGTTCGCCGATATTTGCCGAGCCTGCGAGGCCCACTGAGCCGGCAAGTTGGGCAGCAACGTCTGAGAGCACGTCGCCGTAAAGGTTTGGCATCACCAGCACGTCAAACGCGTTGGGTGTATCGGCAAGCTTAGCGGCGCCAATGTCTACAATCCAGTGTTCGTTCTCAATGTCAGGGTACTCAGCAGCGATCTCATCAAACACTTTGTGGAAAAGGCCGTCAGTCAACTTCATGATGTTGTCTTTGGTGAAGCAGGTGACTTTTTTCCTATTGTTCTGTCGAGCGTATTCGAAGGCATAGCGAACAATCTTTTCGGATCCGGGTCGTGAGATCAGCTTCAAACATTGCGTGACCTGTTCCGTCTGGCGGTGTTCGATGCCGGCATAAAGGTCCTCCTCGTTTTCGCGGACGATCACGACATCCATATTGGGGTGCTTGGTGTCGACGAACGGATGATATGAAACGCAGGGACGAATGTTGGCATAAAGCCCGAGCGTCTTGCGCACGGTGACATTCAGGCTCTTGTATCCCCCACCCTGAGGTGTAGTGATCGGCGCCTTCAGAAACACTTTTGTCCGGCGCAACGAGTCCCACGCGCTCGGACCAATGCCTGAAGTGATGCCGGAACGATAAACCTTCTCACCAATATCTATGGTTTCGATCTCGAGGGGCGCGCCGGCTTCCTTGAGTATATGCAAGGTAGCATCCATGATCTCCGGCCCGATGCCGTCGCCATGGGCTACCGTGATAGGAACAGATTTGGGCATGATTGCAATTACGCCTTTCGAAAAAAGTTACTAAGCTGATTGTTTGAGAGGTGAGAATATTAAGCTAAAAGCACCGGGCAGGCAATCGAACGGTTTGCCGGGTGGTTACTAACCTGTTGGGGTGGCCCTCCGTGGCCGCCCTTAACTGCCACGTCGATGGCTTGTTCAGCGCCCTAGCGTTTCGCGGGCGCTATTCAGGGCTTCGTGAACGCGGTCCGCAGCGGTACCACCTGCTGCGGCCTTGGTGGAAAGGGTCTGCTCAAGCGAAAGCGCCGCGAAAACATCGTCTTCGATTAAGTCTGAAAAGGAGCGGAGATCCGCGAGCGCGAGTTCCTGCAACTCTACGCCTTTGTCCAACGCAGCGAGTACAAGCCGGCCCACCAACTCATGTGCCTCCCGAAACGGCATTTCCTTCCGGACGAGATAATCCGCCAATTCAGTAGCGTTCAGATAACCCTTAGTGGCAGCCGCGCGCGCTCTTTCCCTGTTCACATTAATATTCCGCATTACCGTGGCCGTAACCTTAAGACACTCGCTGACCGTGTCGCTGGTGTCAAACACAGACTCTTTGTCCTCTTGCAGATCCTTGTTATACGCGAGTGGCAGACCCTTTAATACGGTCAGCAACGACATCAGATGACCGAAGACACGCCCGGACTTGCCGCGCACCAACTCCATCGAATCTGGGTTCTTCTTTTGCGGCATGATACTCGAGCCCGTAGCCACTGCATCACCCAATTCAAAGAAGCCAAATTCAGTTGTGGAATACAGAACGATGTCCTCAGCAAGCCGCGACAGATGGACCATAATGAGAGAGCCGGCACTTACAAACTCGACACAAAAGTCTCGATCACTCACGGCGTCCAGACTATTTTGAGAAACGTTGTCAAACCCCAGCTCGCGCGCTACTGCCGCTCGGTCCAGCGGATAAGATGTTCCCGCCAGGGCGGCTGACCCAAGTGGCAAGACATTTACCCGCTTACGCAGATCGGCCAGCCGTTCCAGGTCGCGAGCGAGCATTTCAAAGTAAGCGAGAACCCAGTGCGCCAGGAGAATGGGTTGAGCGCGTTGGAGGTGGGTATATCCGGGAAGCACGATATCCGAATGCGCCTCGGCAAGGTCCAGCAGGGCGCTCTGAGTGAGGCGCACTTGTTCGGAGATCAGATCAGTCTGGGTCCGCAGCCATAGTCGCAGGTCGGTCGCCACCTGATCGTTGCGGCTGCGGCCCGTGTGAAGCTTGCGACCGAGATCTCCAATCATGGCAACTAAACGCGCCTCAACAAACGAATGTATGTCTTCGGCGGCCAGCTCATCAAAATAACTCTCATTCTCTTTCGCCACGTGAAGTATCGCTTCCAGACTGCTGTTGATCTTCGTCCCTTCAGTTTCCGTTAGCAGCCCGGCACGCACCAATGCATTGCAATGGGCGACGCTCCCGCGCACATCGGCTTCGAATAGCCTGCGGTCAAAGCTGAGTGATTGATTGAACCGGGCAAAGCCCGAATCAGCGGGACTCGCAAAACGCCCGCCCCACAGTTTTGTGTTGCTCATTATTTTTGCAGTGTAGACGATATCGTATTAGGTCGAAACCAAAACTCCATCGACTAAAAACTGCCTCAAAAGGTACTCCAGAGTTCCGGTACTGCCGTGACCCACTGCGACTCTAGTTTTGACACATTCTCTAAGTTTCCAATGGTATCTGTAAATTCTGTTGACGGCTGCATTGACCTTCAGACAGCCAACATGCTAGTTTATGCATCTATGCACATACTATGCAAGTTTAATGCATAGACTTGAGGAAATGGAGCGATGAAGAAGGATTCCCGGCAAAAGAAGATCTTGACATTGATACAGGCGCGAGCGGTGGGCACCCAGGAGGAATTGACGGCGCTGCTTGAAAGTGCCGGGGTCCCGGCCACTCAATCAAGCGTGTCGCGCGATCTCGAGGAGTTAGGGGTCATCAAGCACCATGGACGCTACACGTTACCTCGCACAAACGGAGCGGCTGTTCGCGGGCTGCTGGCTCTGGAAGTAGCTGGTGACAATCTTGTGATTGCTAAGACTGAGCTCGGGTTGGCCTCGGCAGTTGCGGTTGAAATCGATCGGGCGGTCATTCCCGAGATCGTCGGCACGCTGGCTGGTGAAGATACGATCTTCGTCGCCGTCAGCGGACCGAAGGAGCAACGGGCCGCAATCAAGAAGATTTGGGAGATATTCTAATGAGGGTCAGTGGTCAGTGGTCAGTGGTCAGTGGTCAGTGGTCCGTTGTTAGGTCTTTGACCATGGGTCTTCGGCCTTTGGTCTTCGGACTTTGAGACTTTGGAACTTAGTAGTGCCAAGATCAAAGGCCGAGACCAAAGACCAAAGACCCCAAAACCAAAGACCAAAGGCCAAAGACTTGACTACGGACTACGGACAACGGATATGAACAAAATTGTACTGGCATATTCTGGCGGTCTCGATACTTCGGTGATGCTGCGTTGGCTGAAAGAGCAGTATGACTGCGAGGTCGTTTGCTATTGCGCCGACGTTGGTCAAGGCGAAGAACTCGACGGCCTTGAGGCAAAAGCGCTCGAAACAGGCGCGTCGAAACTTTATGTCGAAGATCTCCGCGACGAGTTTGTGCAAGATTATGTCTGGACCGCAGTCAAAGCCAATGCAGTCTATGAAGGTGTGTACCTGCTGGGCACTTCCCTTGCCCGCCCGGTGATCGCCAAACGCCAGATTGAGATTGCGCGGAAGGAAAACGCCGACGCTGTCGCCCACGGCGCTACGGGTAAGGGCAACGACCAGGTCCGCTTTGAACTTACCTATTACGCGCTCCAGCCCGACATCAAGGTGATCGCCCCGTGGCGTGAATGGGACTTTAAAGGTCGCAGCGATCTAATCGCCTATGCCCGGGAGCACAAGATCCCCGTCACGGCAACCCACGAGAAGCCTTATTCCACTGATCGAAATCTGATGCACGTCTCTTATGAAGGAGGCATTCTCGAAGATCCGTGGGCTGAACCACCCGAGAATATCTTCCAGTTGACGAGAGCGCCCGAACAGGCCAGACCGGTGGCTGAGTATATGGAGATATCCTTCGTGCAGGGCGAGCCCGTGGCCATCAACGGCGAGCAAATGCCACCCGCCGCCTTGCTGAGGTCTCTCAATGACGTTGGCGGTGAGCATGGCATCGGCCGGGTTGACCTTGTCGAAAACCGGTTTGTTGGAATGAAGTCCCGCGGCGTTTACGAAACACCCGGAGTAACCATTTTGCAGGCCGCTCATCGGGCGCTTGAATCGATCACGCTCGATCGCGAAGTGATGCACCTGCGTGATTCCCTTGCCGTTAAATTTGCTGAAAGTATCTATTACGGCTTCTGGTTTTCTCCAGAATTCGAGTTGCTGCGGGGCATGGTTAACGACACTCAGCAAAACGTCTCGGGAGATGTCCGGCTAAAACTCTATCGCGGAAACACGACCGTAGTCGGGCGCCGCTCTCCACACTCCCTCTACGACGAGAAGGTGGCAACCTTTGAAGCCGACACGGTCTATAACCAGAGAGACGCGGAAGGTTTTATCAAACTGAATGCGTTGCGACTAAGGTTGAGAGGCGGACAATGAGGTTCGCGAGATGGGGCAAAAAATGACTGATCTAAAGCAAGCAACATTCACAATCATCGAAGCTGACAAGCTAGGTTCGGCAACATCGCCGCTCGGATTGAACAGAACAGCCGCAGTGGTTCCTTCAACCGATGTTCCTCGGGCGGGTGATGCAATCGCCGTCCGTGCCCTGACTGACAGCGCGACCTACAACATGCTCGAACTACCAACGGGAAGACTGGCAAAGATAAATCCAGGCGACGTTCTTATCGGAGTGCTCGGCCGCCGGCGGGCGTTGAAAGGTTTTGTTGGTGACGTCCCCGAGAGGGTGAAAGCTGGAGACCATCTGCATCTGCTGAACATGGGCGGAGTCATTGGCTACTGCACGGGACACCACTCGAGTCTCGGGGAAGCAATAGCTGTTGAGGTGATCGGCATGATCTGCGATGAGTCAGGGCGGGTGTTGAATATCGCCGATTCTGCACTGCCTCCTCGATCGCAACTTGGTGAAACCGCGCCGCTGATTTTGATTGCCGGGACAAGTATGAACAGCGGAAAGACGTATGCGGCCACCGAACTGATCAAACAGGCTACGAGGGCAGGCTTCAGGATTGCGGCAGGTAAGCTTTCTGGCGTTGCTTGTCTGCGTGACACGCTCAACATGTCCGACCACGGAGCCGTGGCAACGGCAAGTTTCCTTGATTGTGGTTTGGCATCGACGGTGGGTGCTGGCGATCTCGCTCCGATTGCCAAGGCAATCATCGCGCGTCTGAACGAGAGCGCCCCTGACCTGATTGTCATCGAGTTAGGCGATGGGATTCTGGGAGGATACTCGGTCGATTCGGTTTTCGATGATGAAGAACTGCGCGCAGCGACGGCCGCCATAATTTTTTGCGCCTCCGACTATGTTGGCGCCTGGGGTGGAATCGAACTGCTCAGACGACGCCAAATTGAGATTGACGTGATTGCCGGATCGGTCACGGACTCGTTGATGGGCCAGAATTATGTCGAGAATGAGTTTGGTGTGCCCGCGGCAAATGCGCGCCGGAGCGGAACACACTTTTTCGAACTCGTGAGATCAAAGCTGAAGCCGGCTTTTTGTCTTACTTCTTAGTCGCCGGCTTTGATCCGTGAAACCAGAGTTTTGAGGTGAATGGTGTGGCAAAGATCAAGGTAGCAATCTTCGGTGGATCAGGATACGGGGGCTCAGAACTGCTCCGGATCCTCCTTCAGCATCCCGACGTTGAAATAAGTCTTGTCACCGCCAACGAACATGCAGGCAAACCCGCTGTCGAGGTGCATCGAAACCTCTATGGACTCACGGAACTTGAATTCACCGCCGCGCCAGAGGATCCGGGAAGCTTAACCGAGCTGGATGCTGTGTTTTTGGCATTGCCGCACGGACAGGCAATGGCGATCGCCCCGCGCTTACCGCCCCACGTTAAAATTATCGATCTTTCCGGTGACTTTCGACTTGACGATCGCGATTCCTTTCAACAGCACTATGGTCTGACTCACTCGGCGATGGAGCTTCAGCGAGAGTTTGTTTACGGCCTGACCGAAATCAATCGCGAGCAGATCGCAAAGGCACGTTTGATTAGCAATCCTGGATGTTTTGCGACTGCCACTTTGCTAGGCCTCGCGCCCCTCGTTGCCAGTAATCTGATTAAAGGACGGGTGATCGTTGACGCCAAGACTGGTTCGTCCGGCTCGGGCGCAAAACCCGCGTCCAATACGCATCACCCGCAACGGATGAACTCTTTCTATGCGTACAAGCCATTTACTCATCAACACGTGCCGGAAATAGAACAGGCGCTGCGCGGGGTTGGTGACTGGATCAGTGAACTGGTTTTCATGACGCATTCGCTGCCGGTCGCACGGGGTATCTTTGCTTCGATCTATGTCGAGACCGAGACCGGGCTAACTGAGCAAGAAGCGCAAAAGGTCTTTGCCGATTTCTATCGCGACTCGTTCTTCGTGCGCCTGGTCAAAGGTTCGCCGGATATAAACTGGGTCAAGACGACCAACTTTTGCGATCTGGGCCTCGTCGCCCGCGACCGGCAGTTAGTGGTTTTCTCCGCGCTCGATAATCTAGTCAAAGGCGCCGCCGGTCAGGCGGTGCAGAATATGAATCTGATGTTCGGCCTCGAAGAGAGATCCGGATTGCTGCTGTTGGGAACAAATCCCTGAAGAGCAACAGAAAATAGGTTCTTATGCGTGAAGAAGTCCCAGCAGTTGTAGCACTCGAAGAGCAGTACCAGCTTCCCACCTATAAGAAGATGCCCATCGTCGCCGAGCGTGGCGAGGGAGTTTGGCTTTATACGAATGACGGCAAGAGATATCTGGACCTCTATGGCGGTCACGCAGTCTGCGGCACGGGCCATTCACATCCGCGCGTCGTCGCTGCTATTCGCGAGCAGGCCGAAAAACTTCTCTTCTACTCGAACCTTGTCTTTTCGGAGATTCGTGGTCGCGCCGCAGCTAAGCTCGTCTCCACAGCTCCCGGCCCGCTGAGCAAGGCTTTTTTCTGCAATTCAGGAACCGAGGCAAACGAAAATGCGATGCGTATGGCCCGGATGGCAACGGGACGAGAAGACATAATCACCTTTGGCGGCGGCTTTCACGGGCGGACTGCGGACGCAATCAGCGCGACCTTTCTCGGCAAGTATCGCGAACTTGGAAGACCGAATGTTCCCGGCCACCTTGAAGCACAGTTTGGCGATCTCGATTCGGTTCGGAAGCTTGCCGATGGATCTGTCGCAGCGATCATGCTGGAACCGATTCAATCGATGGCCGGAGTGCGATTAGCTGAGCCGGGCTTTTATTGTGCATTGAGAGAGCTTTGCGACGAGCGTGGGATCATCCTGATCTATGACGAGGTACAAACCGGAGTCGGACGCACGGGTCAATGGTTCTTTGCGGGCAGCAGTGCGGGCGCTCATGCGGTCCCTGACATAGTCACGCTGGCGAAGTCGCTTGGTAGTGGCATTCCCGTTGGCGCCTGTCTGGTTTCGGACCAGATCGCTTCACGCATCAAAGAGAACGATCTCGGCACAACCTTTGGAGGGGGCATGATTGCGATGGCGGCGCTGATTGCCACGCTCGAAACGATCGAGGTCGATCATATGTTGGAGAACGTAAGAGACGTTAGCCAATACCTGCGCGGCCGTCTTCAAGAGATTCCGGAGGTCAAGGAAGTGTTGGGACTCGGTTTCCTTATGGGGATCCAGTTTGAAGAAAAGGCCACCATCATTCACGAACGGCTAATGCAACGCCTTGTGATAACCGGAACCTCCAGCAATCCCCATGTGTTGCGCCTGCTCCCGCCTCTGTGTCTGGATCACGCTAATGTCGACCTGTTTGTTCAAGCCCTGAAGGACTCGTTCGGAGAGGCTTCAGTCGCAGGGAGGAATTGATTGGAAATCACTTGGTTTGATCTGATCGGAATGTCTGGAGTGGCGGTGATCATCGTCGCCTATCTCTTACTGCAACTGGACAGGTTGAGCGGTTCGTCGTTGTCGTATTCGATACTGAACGCCGGCGGAGCATTGCTGATCATCATTTCTCTGATCGTTAACTTCAATCTGGCGGCGTTTGTGGTTGAGCTGTTCTGGTTCCTAATCAGTCTACTCGGGATAGTCCGGCGGTTAACTTCGAGATCTTCGTTCGCCTAGCGTTGGAGCGAAAATGGCAAGACATTTCTTAACAACCGCTGCCTGGTCAGGCGAGCAACTAAATGAACTGATTGAGTCGGCGCTGCGCTTTAAGCATGGCGACGATACATCCAAGCCGCTCGCCGGTCGTTCCGTCGCGCTGGTCTTCTTCAATCCGAGCCTGCGGACACGGGCATCGATGCAGATCGCGACCTATGAGCTGGGAGGAAATCCGGTGGTTCTCGAGCCGGGCAGTTCAAGCTGGACACTCGAGCATCGCGACGGGGCTGTAATGGATGGGGATAAGACCGAACATGTTGCCGAATTCGTTCGTGTGCTTGGCCGCTATTGTGCAGCAATCGGGGTGCGAACTTTTGCCGCATTGAGGGACTGGCAGGAAGAGCGGCTCGATCCTATTATCCGAGCATTTGCGAGTTGCTCAACCGTGCCAATCATCAATCTGGAATCGGCCATGCAGCATCCCTGCCAGTCACTGGCAGACATGATGACGATCCGGGAGAAGTGTGGTCTGGGACGCAAGCGGGTCTTGTTGAGTTGGGCCTGGCATCCGAAGCCGCTGCCTATGGCCGTACCGAACAGTTTTGCGCTTGCGGCGGCACAATTGGGCCACGATCTGGTACTCGCGCATCCTCCGGGCTATGAACTGGACGAGGAGTTGTTATCAGAGATTGAGACGCATTCAACAGCAACCGGGGGCAGCCTGCAATTGACTAATGACATCGACACGGCATTCGACGACGTCGAGGTGGCTTACGCCAAGAGTTGGGGCAGCCGCCACTTTTATGGGGAACCAGCTAGGGACGTTGCGGAGCGTGAGCAATACCGAACGAAATGGATCGTTAACGAAGAGAAGATGGCCCGAACGAGCAATGCGATATTCATGCATTGCCTGCCTGTACGCCGCAATGTGATTGTTACAGACGGAGTAATCGATTCGGACGCTGCGGTTGTAATCGACGAAGCAGAAAACCGGCTCCACATCCAGAAGGCGATCTTCGCGAGCATAGTATGAATAATAAAGTTGATAACCAACTTCGGCTGGATCTTCTACGCGAGGCATTGCCCTATATTCAGCGCTTCAAGGGGCAAACGTTTGTCGTGAAGCTTTCCGGCAAGGCCACGGAGGAGCACGGCAACCTTAGTTCGCTGGCCGAAGAACTCGCACTGCTCCACCAGGTAGGGATTCGACTGTGCGTGGTGCACGGCGGCGGTAAACAGTTGAGCGAGCTGGCGCTGAAGATGGGCGTCCAACAGCGAATCATCGACGGCCGCCGCGTCACTGACGATGCTACGCTCGAAATGGCAAAGATGGTTTTTGCCGGCAAGATCAATACAGACATTCTCGCCGCGCTGCGAAACCGTGGCATTGAGGCTGTCGGTCTATCAGGTGTCGATGGCAATATCGTTCACGCCGCTCGGCGCCCTCCCAGCGAGATCCTTGATCGGGAAACTGGCGAACGCGAGCACATCGATTTCGGTCATGTGGGCGACGTGGTTAAAATCAACACTCGCCTGCTGACCGTGTTGTTGGACCATGGTTATCTGCCGGTGGTCTCCTCGTTAGGAGCAGACATTGAGGGAACGGTTTTCAATATCAACGCCGATACGATTGCCGCCGAGATCGCGATTCAGTTGCAGGCTGAGAAACTGATTCTGCTTTCAGATGTCGATGGGCTCTACATTCGTCCGGGTGAGCCGGCATCAAAACTGTCGCGCGTCACGGCTACTGAAGCTGAAGCACTGATTACTGAGGGTAAAGCCACCGGTGGCATGATTCCCAAGCTTCAGAACATCAGCGCTATCCTGCGCCGAGGTGTTCACGCCGCCCACATTATCAGCGGCACCACTCGCAATGCGCTGCTTTCTGAAGTGTTCACCGATGAGGGCACCGGAACCATGTTTGTCGGTTGAGTTGAGAGTTCTGGATCCTGCCGGGGGTGGACGAGGCGGACGGGGTGGGACTAGACTAAACATCCGACCCTGATATTAGTCGCTTGCCCCTCGCGCCTAACGAAGCAATACCTTTTTGCGCGTGGACACCCTAAGCAATACTCTTTTGGGCAAGGAAAACGAAGCTATAGTGTTTTGCGCGTGGACAACGAAGCAATAGCCCAAATGTTTTACCGGATCGCCGCACTGATGGAGATCCGCGGTGACGATCCCTTTCGCTTACGCTCCTATCGGAATGCGGGCGAGGCCATCGAAACCTGGCCCACTCCTCTTAGCGAGATAGCAGCGAATGAGGGCCTCGCCGGATTACAGTCCATACCCGGCGTGGGAAAGGCTATTGCCGGAAAGGTGATCGAACTCCTGGAGCGCGGCGCCTTTGACGCCTGGGAGAGAATCACGGCAGAAACACCAGCGACCGTCTTGGATCTGCTTGAAATTCCAGGTATTGGTCCAAAGACGGCCGCGCTGCTACACCAGCAATTCAAAGTATCGTCCCTTCCAGATTTGCAGAAGTTTGCGGCAGGCGGCGGCCTTGATACGGTTGACGGTATCGGTCCAAAGACAGCCGCAAAGATTAAGGCGAGTCTGAACATTCAATGAACGCTGTCCACGGTCTTGTTAGTCAATTCTGGTTTGAAGCCCTGTGAGGATCCTCAATGAGCAAAAAGATCAAACGTCGTGACTTCATGCGCACCGGCGCGGTTGCCGGGCTCGCGCTTGCTTCAGTAAAACAAACCACAGCCAGGATACCAACGGTGATTGTGCAATCCAGCACCAGGCCTATCGTCATCTCTTCAGGTAACGGCAATCGATTCAAACATGATAGCGACGTAACCTGCGTGCAAAAGGCCTTCACCCTCATGACTCAAGGCTCAGATGTGCTCGATGCGCTCATTGCCGGAGTGAATATCGTCGAACTTGATCCGCTTGACGACAGTGTGGGATTTGGTGGACTGCCGAATGCGGACGGCGTAGTGCAGCTCGATGCTTCGGTCATGCATGGACCGAAGAGACGCGCCGGCGCTGTCGCCTCCCTGGAAGGTGTGCGCACGCCATCGCTGGTGGCAAAAGCAGTAATGGAGAATACCGATCATCATCTGCTAGTCGGTAAAGGTGCACAGGTGTTCGCACGCAATATGGGTTTCAAGATCGAAGACGATCTGAATACCGATCGATCTCGACGGCTGTGGCTCGAGTGGAAGCGCCGCACAGATCCGGGCCATTACCTGGATCCAAGGACGCGCGCCGAACTTTGGCATCGCGAGGGGATGAAGATGGTATCCGAGGGCCTCATTGATCGGGAGCACTACTACGGCACAATTAACTGTAATGGCGTGAACGGGAAGGGCGAGATCTGCGGGGTCACGACCACCAGCGGACTCGCCTGGAAGATTCCAGGACGCGTCGGAGATTCTCCCATTCTCGGCGCCGGACTTTATGTTGATGGCAGCGTAGGCGCCGCAGGTTCAACCGGTCGCGGTGAAGCAAACCTCTTTAATCTTTGTTCCTTCCTGATTGTCGAAGAGATGCGCCGCGGCGCTCATCCAAAAGACGCCGGAATGGAAGCGCTCAAGCGTATTAAGGCAAACACCGTCGAAAAGCGTCTTCTAAACCAACGCGGGAACCCAGGCTTTGGGATCAGTTTTTATGTAGTGAATGCACGGGGCGAATACGCGGGCGTTACGATGTACCAGGGCTCTAAAGCAACGTTCGCAATCTGTGATGAGAAGGGCCCGCAGACGATTCAGTGTGAGGGTCTGCTGCCAGGAACACCAGCCGACAACTGAGACATGGACACACAAAAGAACAAGCTGGCGCTGAAATTTTATCCCGCCACTTCGTCGAGCTGGCCCGATATCGAAGAACTCTTCGGCGAGCGGGGCGCTTGCGGCGGTTGCTGGTGCATGTACTGGCGTCTGTCTCGCAAGGAATGGACCGCAGGCAAGGGCTTGAAGAACAAGCGCGCATTCGAACAGATTGTAATCTCCGGATTGAGACCCGGAATTCTTGCGTATGTAGGCAAGGAAGCAATTGGCTGGTGTGCGATCGCCCCCCGCGAGGTCTACCCGTCGCTGGCTCGCTCGCGCGTAGTCAAGCCGTTGGACGACACCCCGGTCTGGTCGATTACCTGTCTCTTTGTGAAAAAGAATTACCGGCGCCAGGGCGTCTCAGTCGAATTGCTAAAGGAAGCAGTGAGATTTGCCGGTCGGCAGGGTGCGCAAACGGTTGAAGGGTATCCAATCGAACCAACAATGGAAAGGACCCCGGATCCTTTCGTATTTCTGGGAGTTCCATCGGCCTTTACGGCGGCTGGCTTCAAGGAGGTCTTGAGGCGCTCAAAATCAAGACCGATCATGCGTATTGATATCGACGAGCAAACTATTCTCCGAGAATCATAACGAGGATTCGTTCGGGTAACCCCGGTAGGAACCTGACTAATCGCCGGTGGAGCCGACAGCTAGTTGTTTCGTTTCTGCTTGTCGCTTAACGATCACCAGAGTTATGTCATCGACCGCGCGCGTCCCCTGAGAAAATTTGGTAAGCGCTGATTCGATGCGGTCGCGTATGCCTGCGGCAGAGGCGTCTACATTTCGCGCGACCACTTCATAAAGCCGGGTCGCGCCAAATTCTTCACCACTTGGGCTTGTGGCTTCCGTCACGCCGTCGGAATAGATCACCAGGACATCACCCTGCTGCAACTGTGTTCGACCCTCGCGATAGTCCGCATCACGCTTGATTCCCAGTGGCAGGCCACCCGAGGCCAGTTGCTCGACGGTCCCGGCTGAATGAACTATCAGCGGCGGGTTATGGCCGGCATTGAGAAAGGAAACCGCGCCTGAATCAGGATCGAGTTCCGCATAAAACAGGGTGATAAAGCGGTTGGGTGGAATATTGTCAGCAAGGTAACGGTTTACGGCCGAGATTGTATCTACCAGGGAATCGTGAGAGCCAGCCTGCGCATGAACAGCCGCGTGCAAAGATGACATTAATAGTGCCGCGGCAGTCCCCTTCCCAGACACATCTCCCAGAGCAATCACCAGCCGCCCGTCAGTTCGCCTGATAAAGTCATAGTAGTCGCCACCAATCTCGTAACAGGGAAAACTGATCCCCTGAAGCTCATAGCCCTGAACAAAGGGTGGCGCTGTCGGTTGAAAGCGTTGCTGGATTTCGCTGGCCAACTGAAGCTCACGCTCGAGGCGTTCCTGCTGCAAACGTGCCTCCATCAATCGTGCATTCTCAACTCGAATCGCCGCCACGGAAGCCAGTGTAGTCAACACCTTAAGATGGTCCTCCGTAAACCGGCCTTCGGCGATGGGCGAGTCGGCATAGATGATTCCGAACACCTTGTCGGCAACCCCCAATGGCACGGCGAGAACTGAGCGCACTCCCTGTAGAACGACAGTGCCACTGGCAAACCGGGGATCGTGTTGGGCATCTGACGTCAGCACAGACTTACCACGCATAACAACTTCATCAAGCACATTCCGGCTAACACGGATCTCGCCGACCTCGCCGGCGCGATCCCGCAGACGAGCAACGGGGACGCGGAGTTCCTCGCCTGCTTCGTCGCGCATCATTATCAAACAGCGGTCCGCAGGCACGGCCTCGAATACCAGGGCCACAACGTCTTCGAGTGTTTCATTCAAAGTTGCCGACGAAAGCAGGGTTATCCCGACCTTGCTAATCAGGGCAAGCAGATCACCTGTTTTTGCCGCGCGGGCTACGGCAATCTCTTCGGGTTTGGTTCGCGCTCCCTCGATGGCTTCGAGCAAGCCTGAAGTCGTGCGATCACCGGAAGCCAGTGCAATTGTCGCCTCTGGCAGCGAGCCGGTATTGTCGGTAATCATCGTGGCGCCCATGCTCGAGTTAAAGGTGCCGTCATCGAAGATGATTTCCGTCTCACCGATTTGAATCCGGCCTCCCGCGTTGAGGGGCAAAGCGCCTTCAACCGTGGCTCCGTTGTAAAGCGTTCCGTTTGCCGAACCGAGGTCCTGGAGAAAGTATTCATCACCTTCCCGTCGCACCTCGGCATGAACGCGCGATGCGAATGGATCGGGAATGCAAAGGTCATTGCGAGCGGAACGACCGATGGTGATACGCAGCCGCCCAAGCGGAAAATGGTCAGGAGCGCGATCGGGGTATTTGACTATCAGTTCTGGCATTTGGGGCTTTGTCTATTTCGTGAATATTAAGGGGCAGAACCATTCAACCGAGATTCTGCCAGTCTTCATTTTTGCTGCTCGGGTGGGGGTCCGTCATAAACTACCACTGAGCCGGCAATTAGATCGTGGAGCGAACGACCGCGCGTTGATAGGGCGGCAATCAGAAAGCCCAGGCCCAGCGTCGCGAATGACAAAGGATAACCGATGAAGTGTCGCAGAAATGTGCGCAACACTCCTAAATTCCCCCCGTCAAGTCGCTCAATCCGCAGCCCGGTCACCCATTTCCCGATGGTGCGGCCGGTCAGTCCGGCCATAACCACCAGATCAAGCAACGCGACAAACAACGCAAAAAGGATCCCAAACGTTTCGACTGAATTGCCAGCAGTGCGCGCTCCGCCGCCAAGCATGCGCGCGAAAAGCGTACTGAAGGCCAGGATTGCGGCGATGATTATGTAGTCGATCAGCAACGCACCGCACCTTAGTGAAAAAGGGGCGTAGGCGCGCTCGGCCGATTTTCGTTTCCCGCGTGTCCTGGCTTCGGTCCTTTTCAACGCGGTTCGTTCAATTCTCGCAGTCATCCCTGAGTTCTAAAGCTTACCGTCGGCTGGTTTCTGGGCTAATGACGGGTTGGCTCTTATTTGTGTTTATCCAAGCAGAAAATGCAAGGTCGTTTCTCCGAGCCGAATCCTGTCTCCGCTATCCAACACTCGGGGCTGGCGCGGCGCGAGCCTGACTGAGTCATTAATCACAGTGCCATTTACCGACCCAAGATCCTCTACCAGGAACGTATCCCCCTCGAGCCAGATTCGAGCATGGCGCCGCGAGACCTTGGTGTCGGGATCGAAGCGGGAGAGATCGATCTCGGGAAAAATGTTTGAATGCGGATCAGTGCGGCCAACGAGATTGCTGTCTTTCTGCAAAACAAATGAAGAATCAAGTTCCGTTGTACCGGCAACCACCAGCTTTGCAGTCGGCCGGGAGGCCCGCAGCGTTGCACTCGCTGCCAATCCTGCGAGCGGTTGCTGGGCGCCGCAATGCGCACAAAAGATATCATCTGCCGCAATCCTGCCGCCGCAGAAGCCGCAAAAGACGCTTTGGACCTGGACCGTTTCGCCTCCCACCTGTGCTGCCGGCAGCCCATAGCTCACGGCGCCGGACATCAGCTTTTCGAGGTGAACGGCAAGGACATCACGCATCTCTCCTGCCGATCGGAAGCGATCCTCCGGTTTGTATTCAACCGCTCGCATCAGAATCTGTTCCATCTCGATTGAGATTGACGGAGCGATGAGGCGCGGCCGGGGGTTCTTGGAAAAATCAAAGATTAATAGCGGGTTATCCTGTGGATCCGCGCCGGTAATCAGATGAAAAAGCGTGGCCCCCAAACTATAGACATCGGATCGTGGCTCGACGCGGCCACCGAAAAGCTCGGGAGGCGCATAACCCATCGTGCCGACAGCAGTGACTCCCTTTTCCTGCTGAGTCACCCAGCGGGCAATTCCGAAATCGATCAACATGATCCGGCCAGTGTTGCCGTCGATCATTAGATTTGCCGGTTTCAGATCCCGGTAGATAATGGGTTTGGGGCGACTGTGCAGGTATTCGAGTACATCCGCTACCTGCATCCCCCAGTCGGTGACCGTTTTTTCATCAATCCTGCCTGCTGAAGCGCTGCGCAGCCGGGAGGCAAGGTCACCTCCAGAAATGTACTTCATTACAAGATAGAATCGACCCGAAACACTATCATAGAAGTAGTCATAAATTGTTGGGATCGATGGGTGCTCAAGCGAGGTCAGTAATAAGGACTCTCTTTTAAAGTCACCGATAGCCTTCTCGTGCTGAGTGGGATCAAGATGGGCTTCGACCATCTCCTTTACCGCTCGTGGAGCGTCGCCCAGGTTTTGATCGCGGGCAAGATAGACGGCGCCCATTCCGCCACCACCAATCCGGCGCACAATTTCGTACCGGGAATTGAGAGTAGCGCCTGACTCCAACTGCTTTACAGCTGGCTGGTGGCCGCCTGTCGTTCCTTTGGGCGTACTGCTTGTAGCTCCGACTCTCACATCATCGGTGGCTGAGCCGCCCAGAGAATCTGATGAAATAGGTTCCGACTCTTCCATAACGCTTGACTGTTTCACAAACTCTGCCGCCCGGTCTTCCTCCGGAGGCTCAGGAATCGCTTCGTCGGGGGGCTCAACTACTTCTTTCGGAGTGGGAATTACTTCCTGAGGTTGCGGTATCTGTTCTTTTGGCCGAACGATCTCTTCCTGCTCAACCTCTGAAAACCTCGCCGTCGCAGACTGAACGGCCGGCTGTTCTCCAGCAGCACTACCAGCGGCCAACATCGGGGACAGATCTGAAGTCGCGGGCTGTCGGATTCCGCAGTTGCCGCAGAAGAATTCATCAAGCGCTATTTTCGCGCCGCATTCAAAACACTCAGATATCAACTTGGAAATCCAGATTGTCTTAAAGCTCAGCGTCGGGTGGTCCTATTTATAAATACGACGCTGAGTTCACAGTCGGTTCATTGTCACTTGACGATATGAAAACGCAAAAATGTCTTACCAACAATGATCTCGTCACCATCATTAAGAGTCTGCCGATGTCCTGGAATCAATCTTTTTCCGCGGTTGACAAATGTCCCATTGGTGGAGCCAAGGTCTTCAACGAAATACTGACCGTCACGTAGAGTGATTCGCGCATGACGACGAGATACTTTCGCCTCCGGATCATCCGCATCGAGATCGACGTCGGGGAAAATACCGCCGTCTGCGTCCCAACGCCCAATCTGCGCTTCCTGATCGTTCAGGGTAAACTGCTTTCCGGCAGATCGTCCACGCTCAATGACTAGCCAGGCGTGCGGCCGTCGCGCTGAATTTAACGAGGCAGAGAAACTGAGGGTTGCCGGTCTACTACCCGCGAACTCTGGTTGCTTAATTCCGGAGGGAGCGCGTGAACCATTGTGTCCATCTCCCCCTCCCGTCAGATCACTGCTGTTGGGGCCATTGGAATGGAGATGCGGCCGGAGAGGTGCGCCGCACTCGTCGCAATATTGCGAGCCCTCCAGATTCTCAGTTTTGCACCTCTCACAGGTAAGCATTTAATACGCTTTCTGCTGTCGAAATGACTCAGCACCTTTCGAGACATAGCGGCTTTCGACAGGGGGCCATTCTAGCGCGAAACCGTTAGACTCGCCAACGCCAACACCCCCCACCGTTACTAAGTTTAATGGGCGGCCTCCGGCGAGCCCTCCCTCCTCGGTTTCTGCCCCACAACCTTTGTTGTTAACATAGACTCGAAGTTTTTCGTTTAACTTACGGGGGTCTTGTCATACAAAGCTGAGGATACACAAGGTTCGCTTAAACAGACATCAAAAATGCTCATAAATTGAAACAGTTTCGTACGATTCTACGTAAAAGCTAATTCGAAAGGGTGCTTTCCAATCGTGGACTTCCGGACGGGATTCAGGGAATCAGGGACTTAAGTTGGTTTAGAGAAAAAAAGGGATTGTTATGGCCTTAAACAGAAAGAAGAAGATTATCATTGGAGTTTCGGCGGCAGTTGTAATGGCTCTCGTAGTAATAGTGAGTGTATATGCAAGCCGGAAGGAAGAGCCGGAAGTGGTTACGGTAAAACTCGTGATGCGCCCCGAGTTGCGACAGACCGTCACCGCGTCGGGAGAGGTCAGGCCGGTGCGGTATATTAAGCTTACAAGTGAAGTACCGGGCCGGATCGAAGAGATTTATGTCAATGCGGGCGATCAAGTGACCCTTGGAAAACCCCTGGTGCGGGTGGATCCAACGCAGCTTCAATCCAGCCAGGAAGCACAATGGGCCGCCACCCAGGCATCGCTGAATGATGTCCAGAGTGCGCGAAATGCCGTCGCCGCCGCGGAACAGGGCCTGGTTATCGCCGAATCCGCTGTGGCTGCTGCCCGCCAACAACTCGTCGCTTCGCAGACGGCAGTGGAACGCGCTCAGGTTGACCTTAATACCGCAGTGCGCGAACTAAAAAGAAATACAGAATTAATTGAAGCAGGTGTTAGCTCCCGATTCGAGTTTGACGCCGCTCGGGACCGTTTCGATCAAGCCAAGCTGGCGCTTGAAACAGCAAGAGCAAACCTGGAGAGCCAAAGAATCGCCGTCAAGGAAGCGACTGAACGGGCTAATCAGCAGCGTATCTCTGTCCAGGAGGCAAAGACTTACATTAGATCCTCAGAGATGCGCGCCAATCAGCAACAGGCATTGCTGCGAGGTCAATCGAGCCAACGCTCAAAGGCCACTCAAGTGTCGCCGCTGAACGGCGTCGTCGCGGATATCCCAACACGAGTCGGAGAGTACGCTGTCGCCGGTCTCTCGACAACACCACTGATGACCATCGCCGACATGTCGACAATCAATGTGGAAGTCAATGTTGACGAAACTGAGATTGCAAATGTCGAAGTTGGTCAAGCAGCGAAGGTGAAGGTCGACGCCCTGGGTGAGAAAGAGATCCATGCGGTCGTTACGCTTAAGAATCCCCTGGCGGTCTCTAAATCGGATACTCAGGGAGGGCTCTCAAACCGGGTTAATGTTCAGGAAGCTAAAGAGTTCAAGGTCACAGTCGAATTACGTGACCTGCCGGACGAAGTTCGGGATGGATTGCGTCCCGGCATGAGCGCTACGGCGACAATCACAACCAAGACCCGGAACAACGTAGTCGCGGTGCCATTAGAGTCGATCGTCGAACGGGCGCCGACTCCGGCGCCAAGCCCAGGCATCGCCGGTAGTACGCCTCCTGCTTCGCCGGCAGAAAGGCCGAAGGCGTTGAAAGGTGTCTACATTATTGAAGGGAACAAGGTCCGGTTCATTGAAGTGACAACCGGGATTACTGGAGAGGCCGACATCGAAGTTACAAGCGGCGTCCAGGCGGATATGGAGATCGTTCGCGGGCCCAGTCGAGTCCTTAAGACACTGAAAGACGACATGAGCGTCAAACGCCAGCAACGACGCGCCGGCGCGAACACTAACGCCAACGAGGGCAGCTAGGATGAGCGACGTCACAATCGCAACGACGCCGGTCGCCCCGGAAGTCTTGCGTGAACCCCAGGTGAATGGGCGGCATAGTCAGGCCGCCCTCATCTCCATGCAAGATATCTGGAAGACCTACCAGATGGGTAATGAGGAAGTGCACGCGCTGCATGGTGTCACATTCGACGTGAAAAAAGGCGAATATATAGCCATCATTGGCCCATCAGGATCAGGCAAGTCCACGTTGATGAACCTGATCGGCTGTTTAGACACGGCCACGAAGGGAGACTACTGGCTCAACGGTAAGAACGTGTCGGAGATGGACGATGACGAACTGGCGCGAATCCGGAACCAGGAGGTCGGCTTCGTGTTTCAGACGTTCAACCTGTTGGCGCGGGCTACGGCGCTCCATAACGTGGAGCTCCCATTGATCTACGGAGGCATCGGGGCATCGCAACGACACGAAATGGCCAAGAAGGCTCTCGCCGCCGTCGATCTTGCCGATCGGGTTACCCATCGACCAAACGAACTCTCCGGTGGTCAGCGCCAACGTGTGGCTATTGCGCGGGCGCTCGTCAACCACCCATCCATTCTGCTTGCAGACGAACCAACCGGCGCGCTGGATACGCATACAAGCATGGAGATCATGGATCTATTTGAACGCTTGCATGACGAGGGCAACACAATCATTGTCGTTACTCATGAGCACGATATTGCCGCGCGCGCCCATCGCGTGATTTCGATCCGCGACGGTATGATTGAAAAAGACGAAAAGCTCAGATAGGAGAATTGCGACCGTGGTTCCGGGTGGCGAAGGCGATCAGGCGCCACATAGTTACCAGAGCGCGTTTCCGCCTGTGCCTGGTCAGCGACTTCCCTTCAGACTCACCGCACTCTGGGAAGCTTTCCTCGTTGCCACTTCTAGTCTTAGATCTAACAAACTGCGTACGGCCCTCACTCTGATGGGCATTGTTGTCGGGGTAACGGCCGTGATCGCGGTCGTGACAATCATCAAAGGGCTCGACCAGACTGTAGCGCAGACCTTCTCATCGCAGGGGTCGACGGTCTTCACGGTTTCTAAAAACCCCCAGATCATCAAATCTCGCGAAGAGTTCATCACGTTTAATCGCCGTAAGAACATTACGCACGAAGATGCCGATGCGATCAGTCGCCTCTGCACTGAGTGTTGGCGCGTCGGGATTGCCGCTAATGCTGTCGAAACGGTGAAGCACCTTAATCAGACAGGCGAGAATGTTCGCGTTCGGGGTGTCACGCCAACAACTATGTTCGACATTGATGGCGTCTCGATCGAAGCCGGCCGCATCTGGACCGAAGCGGAGGGTGAAGCCGGGCGCGAAATCTGTGTGGTCGGGTCCGATATTCTCAAGAACCTTTTCGGAGGCGCTGCCGCCGATCGAGCCGTGGGTCAGGAAATCAGGGTTGCTGGCCGGCCCTATCGAATAGTAGGAGTGCTTGAACCCCTGGGATCGGTCTTTGGCTTCTCTCGCGACAACATCATCTATATCCCCTATGGAAGTTATCAAAAGGCCTTTGGAGCTCGGAGCTCTGTTGTCGTTTTCGTTCAGGTGACGGACGCTAACCAGTTGGAAGCAGCCGAGGATCAGGTGCGCACGATAATGAGAAATCGGCGCGGCCGGACGTTGGCCCAGGACGGCGACGAAGGCTTTTCAATCGAGACTCAGGATGTCTTTCTGGATCTCTATGGTTCAGCAACATCCAACATTTATATCGTGACGATAGGAGTAGCGGCAGTGTCGCTCATTGTGGGGGGAATAGTAGTCATGAACATCATGCTGGTGTCAGTGACCGAGCGCACAAGGGAGATCGGCATACGGAAAGCCATTGGCGCTCGCAAGAAAGATATTCTGACGCAGTTTTTGATCGAGGCCGTCACAGTGGCGGCAATCGGAGGGGCGATTGGTGTGGCGACGGGGTTCGGACTCGCCTATGCGATCTCGATGCTCATCGGCTTTCCTTTATTGATTAGCGTCACGTCAGCGGTGCTCGGTGTGGGTGTCTCGTCGATTGTGGGAATTATTAGTGGACTGTGGCCGGCCTGGCGGGCAGCAAGTCTGCATCCAATAGACGCGCTCCGTGCAGAATGACCAGGATTGCCGAGTGCCGAGTGCCGATTGCCGATTGCCGATTGCCGATT
>JBGSWR010000063.1:0-24272 GCA_041751855.1 Pyrinomonadaceae bacterium | reverse complement strand
CACCTCACTAAAGTGAGGTGTTAATGAGAAGAGAACTTAGCCAACTAGTTTCCTGCGCGCCGAGATTCATCCAAATTTAACTATCAATGCGAATGAACGTGGGAATCATGTGTTACAGCACTAGCCGCACAGGGCACTAGGTCGAACGATCCACCAACTCCCGTTGGTGGTCTTTAAGATGGCCCCACCGACGAGGGGTCTTTCGACTTTGACACACCAACTGCCGTTGTAAATTTTGACTTTTGCTGTGCACTGAATCTGCGCCTCGAATAAATCTACTAGTACCCACGGACGCGCAGCCATACTCTGACCCTTGACGCTAGCCCCCATTAAGCTCAGAATCAGTCAACTGGGCTCGTAAGAAATTTGCGGTCAGGTTTTTCCGGAGAGGTTGTTATGAGAAGGATTTTGCACTCCTGCATGGGATTGGCTGTTCTCGGACTGTTAGCGGCAAGTGCAGCCGCGCAGACCCACATCGACATTGATACCAGGCTGAAGACCGCTGATCCACATAATGCTGTGATCGAAGGTCGCGTAACACTGCCGTCAGGCTTCTCGGCTGATCGTAACGTCAAGATTACTCTGAAAAACTCCCAGAGCATCCTTTCCACCCGTTACAGCAATAAGCATGGCGAGTTTCGCTTTGACAATCTGAGTGAAGGCGTCTACTTCGTGCAGGCCGAGATTGACGGACCGGATTTTGAACCTAAGACAGAAAGAGTGGCCCTTGGTCGCGGAGTAGTATGGCAGCTAACCGTCCAATTGCGTGCGAAGGAGACTGTACAGGCCGGCCGATCTGCGATCAGGGTGATATCAGCGGCGGAATTGCGGCAATCGGTGCCGGCCACCGCAAAAAAAGAGTATGACCGCGGCTTGAGATTTGTAAAAAAAGGCGACTTTAACCGGGCCGCTCATCACTTCCAGGAAGCTATCTCCATCTATCCAGAGTATCTTGCCGCGCGGAACGATCTTGGGGCGCAGCATCTCAAACTTAAACAGTTGGACCAAGCCGAAAAACATTTCCATCTTGTGATGGAACGGGATCCAAAGAACTTCAATGCCCAGTTCAATCTGGGCCTTGTTCGGATTGAGCGTCAGGATTACCTGGATGCTATAGATCAGTTGCAACGGGCGATAGCCATAGACACGGGACGGCCGGTTGCTCGCCTGTGGCTTGGCTTTGCTCTCTTGCAGACAGGGAACGTTGCTCCCGCCGAGCGAGAGTTGACCAGAGCTTTAATTACGGGAGGGGCGGAATGCGTGGCAGCCCATTATCACCTGGCTCGGATTTATCTGCTGCGCGGCGATACCGCTGAAGCTTCACGCGCAGTCCAGGCTTATCTCATGGAGTCGCCTAAAGGAGAGTATGTTGCAGAGGCCTCAGAGCTCGCCCGGGAGCTTAAGGCGCGACAGTGAATCGTGTGGACCGGCTGACAGGGTTAGTTGCCTCACCAATCGTTATCTTCAACTCATAGTTCCCGGGAGCAAACTTATCAAGCGGAAACGCGCTTGCATACTTAATCTGTCCATGCTCATCAGGCGATGGTAATTGTGTAGTCGTCTGACCCAGGCGACGCTCTCCCTGCAAGATCTCCGCGGTGACCTGGAGCGGGGATTTGTTTCCATTAATGGGCCAGGCCGTAAAGAAAAAGGCTAGTTGCTTGCTGGTAGATTTGAGAATGGGATCTCCCAAATTCGGGTAAACAATCAATTCTCCGAAGTGAAGGGGTTGGTTTTGTTTCTGTTCTTCCGGGGTGAGACGCTCCGCCCGTTTCAGTACCGCAACGCTGCTTAATCGCGGCCTGGTCTCAGTGGCGGGCGGAATCTCGATCGCGCTAGTGCTTATCCCCGTCCTTCCCGAAGGCGCATCGTAAGCGATTAGTTCGAGGGAGTAGCTTCCGGGAGGGAGCTGTGTTTCGCGGTAGAAAAGGAGCTCCCCTTTTTTGGCAGCGTCGAGGGTCTCAATCGTGCCAGTAAGCGGATAATGTTGGCTCATTTTCTGGACCACCTGGTTGGATTGATTCCTGATCAAGGCAACAATCGAAAAACTGCTGGAGTAGGTCTTCTTGTCGGTGGATGGTGTAAGCGAAAACAACGACATAGGCGCTTCGGCAAGGACGAGCGCCAGACCGGTCCGATTGGACGCGGGAAAGCTGAACGCGCCTACGCGCAAGGGTAATTTATTGATGCCTGAACGAGCGTTGCGTGCTGCGGCAAGCGCGGGTGCTTCATAATCAAGAACAGGCAAATGACTAACAGACTCGACGGCATAGTATCCCTTGCGTGTTTGCACGTCGAAGTTGGGTTGGTTCATCTTAATGCTTATCTGGCGAAAGCGGCCGTCGTAGTCATCATTTTTTGGTACATAAGTGATCAGATAGTAACCGCGCATATCGTCGCTAATGCGGCGAATCCCTGCTGAAAGATCGTTCGTGTCGCGAATCAGAAAGCCACCGGTCTCGTCAGCGAGCTGTCCAAGCCCACTCCGCGGATCAAGCCGGAGCAGGTCCTCATTTCGTTCCAGCGCTTTCATGTATGGCCCGGACGTGCCGACGTCGGATCCTCGGCCGACCTGTTGCATCCGCCGGGCGGCAAGCGAGTTAATCTCTTTCGCGGCTTCGCTGGTGCCGCTCTCGATGCGCAGGCCTGCGGAATCGATCGTATAGATGCTGACGTTAGCCCGATTTGCAGCGCTGATGACGGCGGGAAACTTAGTTTGCACTGATGCGGGTAGCGCTAAACCCTCCGAAAAGAAGATGATGGTTTTACGGCCGGGAAGATTCCGCATTGGGTTGATTACGGCCAGGAGGCTGTTAATGGTAGCGAAGCCTTGCTGATCGCGTTCGAGCGTCTCGAACTGCTCGTAGATCCTGTTCTGCATATCAACAAACTGTTGCTCGATTGCCGCCTGCCCGACTGCAGCACCCGCTGCCGCTGCGCCACCGCCGTCCCGTGCCGCGCCCGCGGCGGCAGCTTCGGATTGTAAAGAAGAAATCCGCTGGTCCAATGCCGCGCTGCGCTCCGCACCCTGCCGAACCTGAGCCGTGGTCGAGGTATATCCTGAAGTGCTGGCGCTTGTGGCCCGATCTATGGCTTCCCTGATCAGATCCCCATTATCAGTGAAAGACTGTAACGTACGCAGCGATAGGTCGATGCCAAAGACGCCCGTAAAATCGCCGGCCACAATACCTTCCTGCGCATAGGTCATGCCCGCTTTTCGCGCGAGTGAGCGAGCCTCTGGCGAAAGGCGGTCGAAAACAAGGGCGATTACCCCCGGGTGGGTGCTCCCCGGCGTTTCCGGGCCAGCGGGGCCGCCAGGACTCTCCTTTGCCTCTGGTTTTCGCACTCCACCCGCACGATTTGATTCGTTTAATACAAAGCGAAAGGATTCGATCTGCTGGCGGACGCCGTCTTCATAGATCTCAAAGTCGGTTGGCGTTAACTCCCTAACCAAACGACCTTTTTTGTCCTTAACAACTATGTCGAGCTTTACTTCGTTCGTGCGGACCCGAATAACGTCATCTTGATCCTGAGGCGATGGCGTCTGGGCGGCAACGGGGAAGTAGGAAGAAGCACAGAGAAGGCCGATTAACAGGAGGCAGAAGAACTCTCTCATAATATTCTCTCGAGGTTGACGATTGAGACAGTATATTGGCCTTTCGGACCAAATACCAGTCTGATACCTCCAAGGTTTAGACTCTGTTGGTGAATTTCTTGTGTTTTCGTGGATCATTCCTCTGATCAAAGAAACGATCCACGAAAACACACGAAATTACACCAACAGAGCCCGCAGTAGAGGCAAGTTTCATAATCAAACGCTCGTGCGACGGGCAGAGACTGCCGCTCTACGAGAAGCCGCTTTTTGGAAAACCCGCTGCGTTGTATACTTTCCCCACACTTTGTCCGCTCCGCCTGGAAGTGCAAATGCCAAACGAATGTCGAGGTCGCCAGCTTTTGATAGCTACTTTTCTTGCCAGTGTATTGGTGGCATCCGCACCGATCGTGGCAGGGCAGACGAACTTGAACAGCGTAGAGCAGGCCTTTATGCACGCCACGCAGTTGCATGAGGCAGGCAAACTCGAGGCGGCCATAAGCGCTTACCAGGCGATCCTTGTCAATCACCCGAAAAGGGCGGACGTGCGGTCGAACCTTGGCGCCGCCTTTTCTGGTTTGGGGCGCTATGAAGAAGCCATCGATCAGTATAGACAAGCTCTTGCACTCGATCATCGGAACCTGACCATTCTGTTTAATCTGGCGCTGGCTTACTACAAGGCGGCTTCGTTTACCGAGGCGGCCCGCGAACTGGATCGATTTCTCGCCGCAGTTCCTCAGAATTTTCCGCAGCGGCCTAACGCAATCCTCTTGTTAGCTGACTGCCAGGTCCGATTGGGTGAATACAAAAAGGTTATCGAACTGCTGTCGCCGCTACTTGAGATCCAGCCGCAGGACCGTACGGTTGCGTTTCTCCTCGGGAGCGCCTATGTCGGCGATGGTCAGCCGAGTAAAGGGCAAGCATTAATAGATCAAATTTTTCGGGACGAAGATTCTGCGCAGGCGCGGCTGTTAATGGGCTCGATTCTTCTGGTTGCGGATGATGGGCATGGCGCCATTAAGGAGTTCGAGCGCGCGATCGAATTGGATCCTAAAGTCCCTTCACTGCGCACCTGGTATGGGCGCGCGCTAATGCGCATGGGCGATTCTGACAAAGCCAAGACCGCCTTCAGGAACGAGTTAGCTGATAATCCAAATGACTTCGAGGCAAACCTCTATCTGGGCATCCTGCTTCGCCAGGATAAACTGCTTGAGGAAGCTATCAACTATTTATCCCATGCTGTGCGCCTGCGTCCGAAAGATCAGTACGCGCGCTATCATCTGGGTGGGGCTTACGCAGGACTTGGAAAGTCAAATGAAGCTCGTCCCTTGTTAGAGGGTGTAGTAAAAGAGTTTCCCGAGTTCATCCAGGCCCGAGTTTTGCTCGCCTCGGTGTACTATAAACTCGACCGAAAAACTGATGGTGATCGCGAGCAGGCTGTCATTCAAAAACTGACCGCCGAACAACAGGAGAAACAACCGGGGTCGCAGGACGGGGTTTACCAGAGTGACCCTCTTAAGGCGCCAATTAATCTCGAGCAGGGTCCTAATCGGCCGGAGGAGAGAAGATAGGTCGGATGGCTGGGTTAATCATCAAAGCAGCGACATTGATAGCGGCCACAATAGTGCTGGTCTGGCCGGTCGAGGTGTCCGCGCAATCATCAGGCGCTTCACGAAGGAGGCCCGCTAAAGTCCAACCCCCCGCTCAACAGGGCGCGGAGTTTGACCAGGTGGTTAAGCGGGCGGACGACGCCCGGCAGGCCTCTCGATTGGACGAAGCGCTCGAGATGTACGCGAAGGCTTTACAGATCAGACCAAAATGGGCCGATGGGTGGTGGTACGCTGGAGCCATCTTTTATGAGAAGGATCTGTATGCACAGGCTCGCGATGCCTTTCGTAATCTGGTAGCACTGGAGCCAAACAGAGGTCCGGCCTGGGGCATGCTTGGGTTATGCGAATTTCAAACGCGCGAATTTGATCGCGCCGTTATCTCCTTGCAACGCGGGCGCTCGATTGGATTAAGTGACAACAGGGAGCTCGAATCAGTCGTTCGCTATCACACAGCGTTGCTCTACATTCGTTTTGCAGAGTTCGAAGTAGCCTTTGACATTCTCAAAGAGTTCTTATCCGTGGGGAACCAAAGCCCCAGAGTGGTCGAAGCATTTGGGATGACGCTGCTACGCATGCCTTTTCTCCCCAATGAAGTCCCGGCAGATAAGCGAGACCAGGTTCTGATTGCCGGGCGAGCCGGGTACGCAATGGCGGCGCGGCACCTCGAAGAAGCGCGTGCTGCTTTTGTGGAGTTGCTCAAACGCTACCCCGAGGCCCCGAACGTGCATTACGCATACGGTGTTTTCCTGATGCATCAGGACGCGGACGCCGCGCTGAAGGAGTTTCAGCGCGAACTCGAAATCTCGCCCTCGCATCATCCTGCGATGGTGCAGATGGCATTCGAATACATGAAACGTGGTGACTACGAAACTGCCTTGCCCCTGGCGGAGAAATCCGTTGAACTCGCGCCTAAGATGTACCCTGCTCGTAATGTGTTGGGCCGCGTCTTGTTGCATTTGGGCCAGGTAGAGCGTGCGGTTCGGGAATTGGAAGAAGGTGTACGTTTGGCGCCGACAAGTCCTGAAATGCGGTTTGCGCTTGCTCGAGCTTACACTCGCGCAGGCCGGCAGGCGGATGCCAGACGTGAGCAGGAGGTATTCAAGCAGTTGCAGGAAGAATACGAGTCTCGGCGCACGCCCGGAACGGGCAGTGCCGACGGCGCCCCGCCTCAAGAGAAGCCTTAACCTTTGCACAAGAACAAACTGGTGGGTAATTAAGTGGTTAGGTAAGTCCTACCTACCATTGGGGACAACGAGACGATGGGGCCATTAAAGGTGGAAGGTCGAAGATTTCTGGCACTAGTGATCATAGTCCACATCCTAAGCCTGGGAGTGGCTGCCACTGCTTCCTGGAAATATTCCGTAGGGTCGCAAGGCTCCGTCGCGCGCTGGAATCCGCGGAAGGTTCCGGTCAACACTGAATTTGTTGGCGATGAGGTTTGCTTTCAGTGCCATAAGAAACAGAGTTCTCCACACTCGCAGAGTCCGATGGGTATGGCGATGCAGTCCGTTGTCGAGGCCCGGGTGTTGACGGAGAACCCCTTATTGACCTTTCGTAATGGTCCCTACTCCTTTTCGATCAAGCGTGAAGAAAAGCAGGCCCTTTACACCGTAACCGATGGCAAGAACACTATCAGCCTGCCTATTCTCTATGCTGTCGGACAGGGAAAAGCCGGTCAGACGTACCTGCTTGAAAATGAAGGCCAGTTTTATGAAAGCCGCGTAAGTTTTTACAAAGAGCTTGGAGGGTTGGATCTCACCATAGGTACACCCAGCCAAATCCCTTCATCATTGAAACAGGCAATCGGTCGGGTTCTCACAGAAAATGAAGTAGGACAATGTTTCGGGTGCCACTCGACAGGTGGTTCAAGTGGCGGCAAGCTCACATTGGAAAAAGTAGTTCCGGGTATTGGCTGCGAAGGCTGTCATGGACCAGGCGGCCCACATGTTACGGCGATCCAGTCGGGGTCTCCCGGCGGCAAATTAGTTTTCAATCCTGCTCGACTCAGCGGCGATGAGTTGACACAGGATTTCTGCGCTTCCTGTCATCTGGGCAGTCCCGATTTTGAAGAGCTGAGAAAGATGAAGGTTAACAATGTTCGCTTTCAGCCTTACCGCATCTTCTACAGCAAGTGTTACTCGGACGATCGGCGTATCAGTTGCGCAGCGTGCCACGATGCTCACGATGCGGTTAACGAGGACCCCGTCCACTATGATGGCAAATGCACAGCCTGCCACTCCACGCAGACCGCGCCCACCGATTCTGGGGGTGAGGGAAGGCCACGAGGAATGGGGGCTCAATGCAAAGTAGCCACCAAAGATTGCGTTTCGTGCCATATGCCTAAAGTAGAGCCGCCTGGCGCTCACTTCAAGTTTACCGATCACTATATTCGAGTGGTGAAGGCTGGTGAGGCTTATCCTAATTGACTGAAGGTGCTGCGACTAAACTTAAATTAGACAAACATGAATTATCGGCTGACAAAACACCCATTAGTTATATTGACATTGATCCTTGCGGTGATTGCAACAACGACCGTGACTAAAGACATGGTCGTTGCTGCTCGTTCAGACGAGCAAGATCCGAACAAGACAGTGGCTGTGACCTTCGTCGAAGTTCCATCAAGTGCAAGCAAGATCACCTGGACGCATGACAACGGTCATTCCGAAGCGCGCCATTTGCCCGAAACTTGCGGCGGCGGGGGTCTGTTCTTCGACTATAACAACGATGGTTGGATGGATATCTACCTGGTCAACAGCGGCCAGTCGGACTTCTACTCTCCCAAGGCGCCGATTCGGAATGCGCTGTATCGCAATAACGGAGATGGAACCTTCACCGATGTCACCGAAAAAGCCGGCGTCGGCCTTGGGCAGATGGGCCATTTCGGGATGGGGGCCGCGGCCGCCGATTACAATGGTGATGGCTGGGTCGATCTTTACGTAACCAACTACGGCCGCAATGTCCTCTTCCAAAACAACGGCGATGGCACCTTTACAGACGTCACCGAGAAGGCCGGCGTTGGCGTCAGGGGCTGGTCCACCCACGCAACCTGGTTCGATTTTGATAATGATGGCAAGCTGGATCTTTTCGTTTCGAGTTTTGTGGAATATAGCGGCACGGGAACTATCTTTTGCGGTGATAATCGCCTTGGTCGCCGCTACTATTGCGTGCCCCGGGTTTTCAAGCCGCAAGCGAGCTATCTGTTTCGCGCCAACGGCGATGGCACCTTCACCGATGTCAGTAAGCTGTCGGGTATCGGCAACTCCATGGGAAAAGCTTTTGGAGCGGTGGCTACCGATATTAACAACGATGGCCTGATGGACCTGTTTGTCGCCAACGACACGATGCCTAACTTCCTCTTTCTTAATAAAGGGAAAGGCAAGTTCGAAGAGATTGGACTCGTGTCGGGCGTTGCCTATAGCGACTCGGGTAACGCGCGTTCCGGCATGGGCGTAGACGCAACTGACTTTGACGGCGACGGCTGGCAGGACCTCTTCGTTGCCAACATCGATCAGGAGCTTTTCAGCCTTTACTGGAACCAGAAAGATGAGACCTTCGTCGATCGACCCGGTGAGATTGCGCAGGCAACGCGATTCCTCAGTGGTTGGGGGTTGAAGTTCTTCGACTATGACAACGATGGCTCTCCCGATCTGATTCTTGCCAACGGCCATCCTGACGACATGGTGGAACTCCAATCTCTAAAGGTGACCTACAAGGAACCATTACTACTCTTCAGGAATGTTGGTGGCAAGTTTATCGACGTGAGCTCTCAGTCCGGCGAAGTCTTTAAGAAAACTTTCCCCGCGCGCGGACTCTCGGTCGGCGATTTCGATAATGATGGGGATCTCGATGTTCTTGTCATCAATAATGGAGCGCCGCCGCTGTTGCTGCGGAATGAGGGTGGGAATCGCAACAACTGGCTCGGCTTGCACCTGGTCGCTACCCGCAGTAACCCCGAGGCCACCGGCGCGATCATCACCTGGGAGGCGGGCGGCGTGAAGCGCAGCCGCCTCAAGACTGGTGGTGGGAGCTATCTGGCGTCCCACGATCCCAGAGAGATCCTGGGCATCGGCACGGCAGCGAAGATCGACAACGTGGAAATTAAGTGGCCCAGCGGCCGCGTGGACAAGATCACTAATCCACCGATCAATAAGTACATCAAGGTCGTCGAGGGCGGCCGCGTCCTTCCCTATCCTTAAGCGGGTCTACAGCCAAAGCCGAAGCGCGATTGCAGGATTTCTGGGCCTAATGTCGCGAGGTTACTAAATCACACGAAACTCTATCTGCCACACTGGTGTAGTGCATCCGACTAGCCTGCCGATTTTAGTCGATGGGGTTTCAGTTTGACCTAACACGACTAAGCGAGAGCTCGGTGGTCTCCGGCCTATCCTAGCGCGAATCTGAAACTGGTATCCGCATCAGCACAACTTCACGGTCTTTTCGAGAGAAATCAAATAGTGATGGCTGTTGTTGGTAGCCGCGCCGCCCACTTACACTCCCAACCAGTACGGCACGATTGATCCCCGGCACTTTTCCGCTCAGGATCTCCGCGTACAATTTCGGGACTCGCTCGGCGCCATACTCGAGCCACTCCTTCAAAGCGATTAATTGGTCCTTCGGCTTGAAATCCGCTTCATGTTCTTCCAGTCCCTCTTTAACCAGAGCGTAAGTAAGCAAACCGTGTCCGATCAGGCCGGCTTCTATTGCGACGTTTGCTGCCTGCGTCGCTGTCAAGATACGCATGCCTTTGTCATACGAGAGCTGGCCCAACCCCCGGCTGCCCATTGGTCCCGGCTTGAACTCGCTACCTTCCACCGCGGCCGCCGCATGACAGGCATCCACAATCATCACCATCTCACCTGCGTCGACGTCCTTCAGCCACAATGACAACTCTTCGCTCGAAATCAAGCGCTGCTCGTTTATCCGCCCCTTTATTCTCCGTCCCGTATCAGTAGGGAAGAGATAGAACGAGCCGCTGTCATCAGCGTACCCATGGCTGGAAAACGAGATGACTACCAGGTCTTCGGGGTGTGCCTCTTTGATCTGGTTCGCTGCGGGTATAACTTTGAGCAAACCCGGCTCCACTTTCTTGCCCGAGAGAAGATCCAGAACAGCTTTGAAGTTAGCTTTCGTCGCGTGTTTGTCTTTGGCATCGGAGATGAGTGGAATTTGAACTACTTCCCCATACTGCTTCGTCTCAATGAGCTTTCGCTTAAGCAATTCCTGAGTTACACGCGCATCGTTGGCGGCATACTGGAGATCCAGATCACTGCTCTCGAAGGAGTTGACCCCCACCGAGACGATGTAGGCGCGCCCGCTGCGAGGGGTCAGGACTTGCGGCACTGCGAACGTCTCTTTGTCGGTCTGACTCTTAACCCGGTCTTCATTGAAGGCATAGGCAGAGAATTCAATCTCCTTGATCTCTGCCTTTCGAGGGAGACGGATGTTTTCAAATCTAATGGTCTGTCTGCCGTTCGCCTCGAGTTTCACGCGGGTGCTTTGCCGCCAATGGTCCAAGCCGTTGGTATCTCTAGCGACAGAAGTCATAGCGGGTTCCGGCCACTGGCCTACTATTTGACCGTCTCTGAAGAGCCGCACGTCATAAACCCCGGTCTCGTAAGTGGTCCTCTTTTGACCTTGTTTCAACTCAGACTTGGCCTTCCCGACTTCCACAATGACGGTGACCAAGCTGGGATCCTGTTTCTGTATAGTAATGGTGTTGATTTCAATCCGAGGCTGTACGCGGTTCACTTCAGAGATATCTCTGACTTCCTTAAACTTCTCGCCATTGAGTATCCGAGTTAAGAGTCTGGGCTCGTAGTAATCTCGCATGAATATTTCAAGCGCGAGCGCCCTCATTGGATCATCCGGCATGATCCAATGTAGGCCTTTGATTTCCTCGAGATTGTTCGTATCGAATCGGCCCGCTGGATCAACTACTACCCAGGTGCCATCACGAAAAGAAACGAGACTGCACAACTCCTTCCCACTAGCTGTGTCCCAAAACCGAGTAGTGGAGTCTCTTCCGCCGGTTATGACAAGTTTCCCATCTGGTGAAAAGATGGCTGACGAAAGTGATTGTGAACCCCACCGGCGGATCTCTCTGCCGGAGTGCTCCAATAGTCGCGGTGTAACGAACCCCCTTTCGTTACCAACGCCGATCATCACATACCTGCGGTCAGGTGAGACCTTCCACGTGAATACCTCACTTGCAGCCCCATTGAGCCGCTGGACCACTGTGCCGGTCTCTCTTTCCCAAACCAGCGCAGTATCATCGCTACGGCAAGAAGCCGCGACTTGCTTACCATCCGGTGAAAACGCGATAGAATCAATTGCGTATAAGCCCTCGTAGTTTCGCAACTGTCTCCCCGTCTTTGTTTCCCATAGCCTCACGGTCTTCCAATCGCCGGTGAGGATGTATTGGCCATCCGGGGAGAAGGTCAGGTATTTGACTTCATGGGAATGCCCATCGAAACTACGTACCGCTTTGCCCGTCTCCAAGTCCCACAGCCATACTGTTTTATCCAGGCCTCCAGTGGCCGCATACCTGCCGTCTGGTGAAAACACCACGCAATTCACCTGGGCTGAATCTTGACCGAACCTGCGAAGTTCCGAGCCCGTCTCAAGTGACCAAAGTCGCACCCGGCCAGATCCAGCAGTTAGCAGGTATTTACCATCGTGCGAAACCGCAACAGAACTAGTCCTGATCGCGTTGCCCTCAAACCTTCGTCCCTCTCTTCCCGTCGCTGTTTCCCACAGTCGCGCCGTGTGACCACTGGTCAGAATATATTTCCCGTCTGGCGAAAACGCGACCGATTGAACTGAGCCCAACTCCCCAGCGAAGCTTCGTATTACCCGCCCTGTTTCTAATTCCCATAGCCGGGTTGTCGAATTCAGCGTACCGGTCAGCACGAACTCTCCATTCGGCGAAAATGCGACCGACGAAACAGCTGGCTGTACGCGGCTTTCGCAGGCATCCTGAACGGCGCTCGCGTGCTGGAATGTTCTTACCTCCAAACCGGTTGCCGTTTCCCATAGCCGAGCGGTCTTATCCCAACCGCCAGTGAGAACATACTTTCCATCTGGTGAAAATGCGACCGGGTGGACCATGAGCGAGGGACTCACGAATCTTCGGACCTCTCTACCCGTCTTCGATTCCCACAACCTTGCTGTATCGTCAAGACCGCCGGTGAGGACATACTCTCCATCGGGTGAAAAAGCAACGGACCAGACTCCCTCCGAATGTCCCAGAAACCTCAGTACCTCTCTGCCCGTATGCGCCTCCCACAGCCGCGCGGTTTTGTCGTGACTGCCAGTCAATACATGGTTACCGTCAGGTGAAAACGCCGTGGCATAAATCTCGCCGGTATGCCCGGTGAAACCTCGTACCTCTCTGCCTGTTTCTGTTTCCCATAGGCGCACTGTCTTATCCCAACTGCCGGTCAGGACATATTCTCCATTCGGCGAAAACGCGACTGACGAAACGGGCGGTGGCGAATGGCCCTCGAATCTTCGGATCTCTCTGCCTGTCTCTGCTTCCCAGAGCAGCGCGCTGTCCCGGCCACCCGTCAAGACGTATCTGCCATCCGGCGAAAATGCCGCCGAGAAAACATCAGCCGCATGTCCCAGTTGAACGACCAACTGGGCTTGATCAGCCTTTGGCGAACCAGCATCTGATCCCTTCTTCTGCGCCTCAGAATGTAAACTCGTCTCTTCAGCACTCGATGCTACTGAACCGACCAGACTGGAATGCCCGCTTTGGACGAATAGTTCTGGTCGGTGGGCCACGATCCAGCCAAAGAGCAAAAGCACCAGGAATAGAACGCTGGAACGATCCCCCAGCGCGTCCTTTACTCGAATCATTGCTTCCACATTCTGATACCGACAAATCATAGTTGTTCCACTGCTTACCTTTCCTGAGATATCAGATCCAGGTCTTAGGTCCGGTTGGAGTCCGCTAGGGCTCACTTTCAGTCTCCAAAGGGGGAGTCGTGACTGACTTGAAATAAGAACGAGAGAATCGGCAGATTTATGCGAATTAGCCGGGGGATTTAGAGCAGTATTTCTTTTTCTTCCCTGATTCAAAAGATCCGCATGACAACAGCACTTAAACCTCGCTGCTTGAAATGAAAATCTAACTTGAGGGTTACAGGATCAATACGAGATGAGCGAGACTCTAGTCCCTTTTTTGCAGCAGTGTCAATGCGGTTTCGTTTGAAATAGTTCTTGAAACCTTTTGCCGCTCCTTCGCACTAGTGGGTGAGAGGTTCGAAGCGCTCTTCGAACCATGGAAAATAACCTTTAACTACAGTGTGACTTTGAATGACAGCAGCGGCCGGCGAGTACTTCATCTGACCGGGCTTCGCCCAATAAGACGCGTGCTGGTTTGGCTTTGATTGTGCGATTGTCGTCAAGCTTGCTGAAGGAAGGTACGTATGTATTTCTCGTAAGCGGAGGAGACGGCGAACCGCAACCCGCCGAGCCGCATCAGTTTCAGGTTGCGAGATGATAGTTAGCGAGTGTCTCATTAACACCTAACTTCAGTTAGGTGTTGCTGAACGACCAGATTCAGAACCGTTTCAACGGTTTCGACGTCGTGTAGAATGGTCCGAAAGTTGCGGTAGAAGCAAACCGTTGAAACGGTTTTCGGCTCGGTCGTTTCGGATCACCTAACTGTTTCCCTCTGTCAATCATCAACCTGTAATCCTATGGGCTGAGCGCCGGCAGCTTTTACGACATCTATAACAGCGACTACGTCGCAGTAGTTCATGGCCTCGGGTGCTTTGACGAAAACGGTCTTGTCACTCCTGCTGGCGAGAATTGATTGCAATCTGGTTTTCAATGTCGAAAGACCTATGCGTGAGTCATTGATTCGTACGGAGGTTCTGGACTCTACTGTGATCAGAAGTAGTTCCGAGTTTGGTGGGTGGTAGTAGCTCCGGGGGCGGACGTCGGCAACTTCTGATGCTCCGCGATCCGTGCCAGCACTAGTTTTTGACTGATTTGTTTCTCTGGCATCAAGAAGACCAATGCGCTGGAAACCTGCTTCCCGTAGGGCGTCGATAACTGAAGCGACCACGCCGTAAGGAACGTGGCACATTGCCTTTACATAGACCACCTGTTCTTCAGGCGGCGTGTCTTTTGAGAGCCGCCTCACCTGGTCGGGTATTTCGGCCTTCTCAACCTGGTTTTTGCCTACATAGAATTGGTCGGCATCGGGAATTGCCACAACGATATCAGTTTGTGGTACGAGCTCATCTGTGCTTTGAGGGCGTGGAGTTGCTACAGTATTTTCAGAACTTGAGCTCGATCCGCCACTGCTTAAGATTAAGAAAGCCAATCCCCCGCCGAGAACCGTAAGCACTAAAAGTACTGAAAGCAAAAGCAACCACGGTGGCCTGTTTCGACGCGATGACTCTTGCGGTTGAAGGGGATGCGGCATCGGCGGGGGACCATGAACCGTAATGGTTGACTGGCGGTTTTGGTGTATTACTTCTGTAGGAGGCGCTTCACTGTCAGCAGGGTAGAGAGCAGCGCCATCCTGAAGACAGAAATAGAGGTTTTGATCTGTATACGTGTTACCGCATTGAGGACAGCTTTTCATCTGAAGTTCAACCTGAATTACTTGCCGCCCAACTCTCCTAAAGCCGTGACAATCTAGCGTGCGGCTGACTAGCGTGCGGACGAAGCATCGCTGAAATGCGGCTTGATGTCTAGAGCCTTCCTGTAGAAGTCTTGCGCCATGCGCGGCACCCGGAGCGGGCGAAGCAGATTACATGGTTACTAGGAGCGCTCGGGGCGCGCCCGGTTACGCGAGGTGTTGGCCGCGCTGAAACTGTGCGCCTTGAAACCCGTGTACTGATGTGCATACAATGCCTTGCGTGAGCTATGAGTGGGATCCTAAAAAGGGAATCAGGAATCTGCGCAAGCACGGAGTTGATTTTGCGGATGCTCTTCCTGCGCTTGAAGATGAACTCGCTTTGACGATCGAGGATGACCACGCAGGCGAACAAAGGTTCATTACTATTGGGACCGATGCTCTTGCACGTCTATTGGTTGTTGTCTATACCCTCCGAGAGGGACAGGTACGAATTATTTCAGCGCGCGAGGCAACACCTCGTGAACGCAGACAGTACAGCGAGGGGCTATGAAAAAGGAATATGATTTCAGCAAAGGCCAACGCGGGGCAGTGGTCGCTTCGGCTCTTGGCAAAACACGCATTACAATCAGGCTAGATGACGATGTGCTGGCTTGGTTTCGCAGTATTGTGCATGACTCTGGCGGCGGTAATTATCAGACATTGATCAACAATGCTTTAAGGGAGTACATAAGCAAGAAACAAGAACCATTGGAAAAAGTGATCCGACGAGTGGTTCGGGAAGAACTGAAACGGATCGCATAATATCGGTTCAAATTGCCGAAGATGATTTATTAGAAGGCCAAAGGCGAGATGCGAGCATCGCTCTTTATGGTTGCATTTTGTTTGTGAACCGATGAATAAAGGTTTTCAATGGAACACACATTACTGCGTGGATCTAACTCTTAGCACCAGGCTCTGAAAACGCGAGTCGGAGCGCAGGTCGTCTAATAAAGGATCGAACTTGATTGTGGGCATCCAGGAGCTTCGGCTTTCGAAAGCCCTTTCCAGCCAATTAAGAGCCTGGTCCCTTTGGCCTAGCCTCACATAGTTCCACACCAAAAAATAGGGTTCTACGTAACCTTTGTTCGCTCTTTGCTTTGCCAATATAAGCTGTTCTTGCCAAAAACCTTTCCAGCCGTATTTCGCGTAAGTTTCCTTCGTCACCTCAATATGTTCCGGGCTGACTCCCGAGGAGATTCGCTGCTTAATGATCTCGTCAAAGGCTAAGTCGTAATCGCCTTTTACTTCATAAGCCCGCGCAAGCCAGGAGTGTGAGACGGCGTGGTTCGGCTCGATTTTGAGCGTCTTCTTCCACTGCTCAATTGCCTCATCATATCGCCGCGCGTAATACAGAGTCTCGCCAAAATCTTTGTTGACGCCAACCGAGAATGGGTCGATCTCCAGGGCCTTGTGAAACTGCTTGATCGAATCATCGAAGGAATTCTGAATATCGGGTAAAAATTTCGCGTAAAGGTAATGTCCGGTCGAAGAATTGGGATTTAGCTCGATGGCTCGCTTGAATTCGCGTTCCGCACCCGCGAAATCCCAATCGTAAATGTCTTTAATGACTCCCAGAGAGGTGTGTGCTTCAGCGAGCGTTTCGTCAATCTCTAACGCCCGCGCTGCCGCCGCCTTCGCTTTCGGCATCACATCGTTCGGAGCGGCCACGCCAAGGCCGTTAAGGGCAAAATAGGCATCGGCTAATCCTGTAAAGGCGAGGGCAAAATTCGGATCGAGATTGATGGCCTGGTGAAAGTATTCAATACTTTTTTCTACATCCTTTGAAATAAACTTTTCCCAGTGGTAACGACCTTTCAGGTAAAGCTGATAAGCCTCGGCATTATTCGTGTAACGTTTCGCTAAATGCCGTTCGCCCTCGCTCGTGAGTTTGACGCGCAAGGCCGCTAGCGTACTGTGTGTGACTTCATCTTGGAGGTCAAAAACATCTATCAAAGATCGATTGGCCGTTTCACTGGCCCAGATGACGCTCCCATCCTCGGTGCTAACCAGACGAGTCGAGATTCTTACCATATCGCCATTGCTCCGGACGCTTCCCATCATCACCGCGGCAACATTTAGCTGTCTGCCCACTTCTACTGGATCTACTTCTTTCTCTTTGAAATTAAAAACTGAACCGCGGGCGATAACCTTCAGATTGTCGATTTGTGAAAGCGAAGCGATAAGGCTTTCGGTAATGCCGTCGCTGAGGTAATCATTTTCCGCCTGACCCGTCTGGTTTTTAAGCGGCAAGACAGCGATTGAGCGAATCGGAGCAGATGAGCCGGCGGCTGTTTTCGCCGAGTCCCGCATTCCATACCACGTGCCCAGTGCAGTAACTGTAATCGCTGCGAGCGCCAAAATTGTGAATACAGGCCAGCGTTTAAAGCGAATTGATCTTTCCGGCAATAGAATTAGGTTCTCAACTTTTGGCGCCGGCTGATCTTCCTCTTCGTATTTGATTCTGAGACCGCGTATTCTTTGGATTTCAGAATCGATGACTGTCTCTTCGACTTCGGCAATGAAGCGATAGCCTTCAGCCCAATGTGTCACGATGAAGCGTGGATTCTCAGTCGCATCGTTTAAGGCTTTGCGGATCGCACCCACGCATTTCGTCAGCGACTCCTCATAAATGTCGTGCCCCTGCCAGAATTTCTCCAACAGTTCTCGACGCGCTACTACTCGCTCTCGGTGTTCGATTAGATAAACGAGAACCTGGAAAGGTTTGTGAGTTAAAGGAACGGAAGACCCGTTATAGGTGAGACGCAGGGTGTCCGGCTCCAACTCAAAATCTCCCAAGCGATACTTCTTGTGGAGTTGCGCCACCATTTATGTAACTCAACTTTAAAGCGATTCGCCCTAAAGAATTAACTCAATTTCCGATAATTTCCTTCTCTTTCGGAAAGTTTTCAGGATTCGAGTAGGGCTAAATGTTATTAACCGAAGCGCTATCCAGCGAATTTGCAGTGCGTGGGCGCGCATTCTACCACAGTTCAAAAAGATGAGAAGAAGCGTCGAGATTATAGCGTTTGAACACGAGCGAATCATCAAGCGCGCGCAACCGACGACGCACGTTTGCCGCTGTCCGGTCTGCGGCGTCGAGAGCGAACTGCTCACGACGAACCAGGCTGCAGTGGTAAGCAGAGTCGGGAGCCAGAGCATACGACGCTGGCTAGCCGAAGGAAAAGCGCACAGCGTCAGAACCGCTGGTGGTCAGCATCGCGTATGTCGCGAGTCACTTTTTAACTTTGTTCACGTAAGAAGACGAATCCAAGGAGATGTAAGATGAGAACCCGAATCACACTGACAATGATGTTGATAGGCTTGGTAACTGCCTTAGCCGCAGTTATCAGTGTTGCCTTGACAAACCCTTCTCCGGCACTCGCTCAGGGCGCGAGCCAGATATCGGGGATTGGCTTTTTCGCCGAACCCGGTGAGTGTACGGACCCTGAGGGTGCAGGCTCCGATTTCGCCCTGAGAATGACTGGGGACTTGGAAGGTTGTCAATATGTATTTGTCGAAGATGCCGTATGCTCGCCGAGCGGAACGTACCGAGAGATTGGGGCTGAGATCTTTGTTGGCTTCTACAACGGAGGGCTCGGGACGTTCAGAACGACTTACCGATTCACTGCAAAGTACGAGGATTGTCCCAACCTGATTGGAGAGATCTTTGGACGCTGTCAGCATCCTATCGTTAAGAATACCGGCACCGGCATCTTCGAGGGAGTCACCGGGCGACTTGACTTTAAGGACGATGTCGAGGAAGGAAACTTCCCCTATAGAGGTCATTTACGAAATTAGAGCTTCATTGTTGCGCTGAACAAAATTAAAGTCCTTCGCGAAGCGTCTGTCGGTATCATCATCTTGCCGGTCTAGATGTCACGATGGACTATTTGATCTTGTGAATGGAGGCGGCGATCGGAATCGAACCGATGAATAAAGTTTTGCAGTCTTACTAGGCGTGCTTCAACGGGCTTACTTTCGTTCACTTACGCTTGGTTCTGTAAGCACTTAACTGCGTAGCCGTGCAGTTATGTTCTGCTTTGTTTCGCTGCGCTCAGAAGTGTTTGCACAGTTTTCTGCTCAGTCCCTTTATAAAGCGAGGTGTTGACCGTGGTATCAAAAAGAAATGCGACTCCGCCCGAAGAATTTTATCGGGCGGAGTCCGCGAAACTGTGTTGGTTGACTAGTCACCTCTTACTTGATGAGCGTGCCCTGCGAGGCGAGGACCAGCCAGCGCCCGTCACGCTTGACGTAGACGTCGGTGTAGCGAAGCCGGCGGTCCAGCGGCTGTCCTTTCTCATCGCGCCCCTTTAGATGGTACACGCCTGTGATTATTCCCGTATTGCCCTCCACCCGCACATCCATGTCCGAGGCCACGGCGGAATCAAACACCTCCTTCCTGTTTCTGATTTCCGCGAGTTCCTCCGTCTTCGTGTTGAGCTTCCCTGTCATGGTGCTAATGGAGTAGAAGTCGTTCGCGAAATTCCGCTCGAACCAAGCCACATCGCCACGCTTGTCGGCGTCGCTCCATTCCATCTCCAGGTAGAGCAATTGGCCGGCGTCATTTAGCGGGCCGCCCGCATCACTCACCACCTTCCAATCATTACCGCGCTTTTCCAAGAAATGAACGCTGCGGCTGTAGAAGGTCTGGTCCTTACCGTCAACCTTCGTTGTGATCACGTTCCGATGCGTGATAGTCGCCGTGTTTGGGGTACAGGTGATGACGTAATAATCGTGGCTAATTGTGTCAGCATTCGGGTTGGCACGGTTCCGTTCAGCGGCGTTGACGGCGTTCTCAATAGCCTGAGCTTTCGTCAATGCACCCGCCAGGCTCATGTTCATAAAGTCGTCGGCGTACACATTCTGGAGAAAGGCCTGGTCTCCGCGTTGCCCTGCATCGCCCCAGGCTCGATCTAATGCTTCGAACTTCTTCTTGTCGGCATCACTGCACTGACTAAATGCAACGCTTGCTGCCGCAACTATCATTAGTGATATTGCTAGAATTCTTTTCATTTTTGGCTCCTCTGACTGGTTTTGGGAAGTGAAGACTTCAACCTTGATGGGAAGTCTCAACAGACACTTGGATAAACTATCAACTGTTGTGGACTACTGCTACCGCTCCTGCTTTAACTTGAACGCTTTTCGCTTCGTCGGTATAAACCTTAATAGCAGTTCCCGGTTTGATAATGGCTTGCTTTCCCTTCTTCAAAAATCCTAAAGGTCCGAAGAGAACGACCAGGGCGACTGTGGTTCCGGTCTTGTCGTCGCCGGCTTTGCCTTTCGCGGATCGCAGTTTGAGTTTCTGATTGTCAACCGTCATGGTTGACTCAATTCTGATACCAATGTTTCCGCCCCTCCCAAAGAACCCGGATTTCTTGGCAGTCGCTACTTCTCCCTTTACAAGCGCATCCTTCGCGATGACAACGTGACCGTCGATAATAACGTCTTCAGCGACCTTGAACGTCAACGGATCGCCTTCTGACGCTGTCTTGCTCGTTATTTCCTCAGTCGTAACAATGGCAAACTCGGTTCCATCAGGAAGCACAACTGCAATTGGGAGAACCGGATCCTGCCCGACCGAAGCCAGTGCAGCGGGCGTAATTGTGAACTGGACAATGAGTGCGAGTACGAGCATCAGTACAGTCCCCGTTACGCCCAAGTGGGCAAGAGGCACACGATTCTTAAACATAAGTTCCTCCTAATTGGTGAGCTGTGGGACTTCAGGTGGTTTCCGGATGAATTCCAGAAGGCTGAGAAGAGAGTGAGCTGGGCTCAGTTCGGCCAGACTCTACCACGCATATACCTATTTACCTAATTTGAGGGGTCTTTATCCACTCATTTACGAAGCTTCGCAGTCAATTTAACAGGGTAGGCTAACCACCGTCATTAATCCCATGTTGTGAGGCTCACAATCTACTGGCACGGAACTATGGTGGACGTATAACGGCCAAGGTAAGGGGCGCGCCACTTTTGGCGCGTCCCGCTTGACCGCAGTGTTAGGCGAATTTCACGCCCACTTCTTGCCGAGTTCTTCTAGGCCCGCGTTTTGCAAATCCTCCGGGCTCATCAGAACGCGAAATTTACAACTGGCCTCGAAGTTGAGAAAGAAGGGTTCTGCAAAGAAAGGTATATCCGACGGAGTTTGTACGTCAATGATGAAGATTCCGCCGCGTTTCCCATCTTGCTCTCCGAAGTAGGCCGTCTCCGGCTTGATTGTTTCGAGGATACGCCCAATGATCTCACCTGCCTTTCCACTTCTGACGAGTGAGTTGAAAGGTTCTATTGGAAATTCGACTGTAAGTAACATTTTCATGTGATGATCTCCTTATTGTTGCGGCATTTATAGGCGGCACCGCATACGCCTAACGCAAAGGTCAGCGACGGGAGCCAGCCGCCGATGATGCTCGTTTTGTCTCTGAGCGAATCGGCTGGCTCCCGTTCGCTGGACCGTCTGGTTGGGCGTTCGGCTCCTCCGTCATCGTCAAGCGGCTACTCCAGTAGGAATTCTTCGTGAAACGCGAATTTGCTGCGGCTAAGTAGTGAGCTTTTGATCGAGCTCGTCAAGGGCGAGTGGCCAATTGTCTTTGTGAGCCTTCGCCGCTTTCTCGTCATCGAATCCCGAATGAGTCATGCGGAACATTGTACCTTGGTCTTGAGGAATGAGTTCAATTCTAATGACGGTTTCGGCTCCGAAAGTGCCTGCTTTGCCGGTTAGCCAGGTCATTTCAATGAGTCGGTCCTGTTCTAACTCCAGAAACCTTCCGTAGTGAGCATGCCGTCCCCAGTCATGCCGGTTGTAAAAAAAGAAAGGTTTGTCGATTTCGGGGGCCATAATGAGTTCGCCTGGCTGAGCAAACCATAGATCAAAATTCTCTGTCCAAGCCTTGTAGAGATCGGCGGCATTGGCTTTCATGTGTTTTTCGAGTGTGAGATGATCTGGTCTTTCTTTCAGGTTTGGAGTCATTTCAGATTTCATTGAGGCCTTTTGTTTGGTTTGTGCTGGTGTTCAGCCCTTAATCCACCCAACGAATAGGATTCTTTCCGCAGTCTCGCCGCCTGTCAAGAGAGAGTAAACACAGCTCCTCCTAGGCGGCGAGCACTGCGGAAAGAATTAGTTGGACTAAACCGCGGGGCCACTATGGAGATGAATATCAGGGGCGTGCACCGCGCTCGTGGGATAAGAGCGGGAGGCCGAGTGAAGACGTAGCTGGTCTTTCGGACGGGGTCTTGCAAAGGCAGGGAGTTAGCGAGTTGCCGGATGAAGTGACAATAAGCATAAGGGCGGCTTGAGGTTTTTGGTGTGAGCAGCAGACACCGCCTAGACTACGAGGGCGTAGCCAGTCTGGCATCGCTGGATAAGCCGAGCAGGTGATGGGTGAGTCAGTCATGCTAGGCACTTAGGAAGAATCGAATTGGATGGGCCTGGTGGCGGTGCTGGGCAGGTGGGCTACTCCCAAATTTCTTGTTTAATGCTTGCAGATGGAGGCTTTCTCGCGTGAAGATCTGGGGGCGCCTGGCAAAGCAGCGCCGCGCCCCAGACAGATCGCGCAAACGATTCAGTCCATCCGTGCTTCCGGTGGACGAAAAGGGCTCGAGGGCGGCAATAGTGAACTGAACTGGTTCCTTGAATCAACAATCCAGCACCGAGATTTTCATCGGCCAGTTCGAGAGGCGTATCGTCCAAGGCTCGCCTTACAACGAAAGGAATCTTTTTTGTCTTTGTCGACCGATTGGATGTCGCGGCAGCCGTCCCCTGGACCGTCCATGATTCTGACGTGCCGATGGCCTTTCGAAAAATACAGTATGTCACCAATGAGTGATGGGAAATCCGTTGGCGTCAGCGACTCAAGAAGCTTGCGTTTCTCCTCGTTTCTTCCGGGTGTTCTTGAGCGGGTTCGCCGTGCCATAGCCGGATTATACTTCGCACTATCCCCAAAGTATTAAGCTGCTCTTGGTCAAAGATCCCCCATAAAACCCCCACAGCGAGAATTTGGTTGAGGTTGGTGACTGACCGTAAGTTGTTGAAGGATTTGGAGGCGGCGATCGGAATCGAACCGATGAATAAAGGTTTTGCAGACCTCTGCCTTACCACTTGGCTACGCCGCCTTGATGATGACTGGCCTAATCATGACTAGCCCAATGATGACTAGCCCATTATGGCTAGCCTGATCATAACTAGCCTGATGATGACTAGAAGGTTACGAGCGAAGATGACATTGACGACATGGTGGGTGCTGTCCCAGTGTCCCGAAACTACCATTGGATGAAGGTTAAGGATCAAGGCTGCGGAACCAAATGATGAACGATGAGGAATGCGCTTGCGCCGCCTTCACCCCTGACGCCTTCATCCGGAGCAACAAGGAAGTATCGAGAACAACCTTCCCGCCAATCTTGCTCTCGTGCCTGTCATAGCTTCCGCCTTCATCCTTTAAATCTTGGAGCGGGAGACGGGATTTGAACCCGCGACTTCGACCTTGGCAAGGTCGCACTCTACCACTGAGTTACTCCCGCTTTTACGAGCATTCGATTCTACCTATTGATGAGGGCTTGTCAACTCGATAAGGGACGGGGAGACGGGGTGACGGGTTGACGGGGTGACGGGGTGACGGGGGGACGCGGAGACGCGGAGACGGGGAGGCACGGCGACACGGCGAACTCTGCCCATCAGTTTGTCGGTTTTGTTGCTCGTACCGCCCAAAAGCCGGAGAAACTTCTATGATATTCATAATTCACACGCAACTTTTCGAGTACAGGCGAACGACAAACTGAAGTTTATCGAACGTCGTGGCCTGATTGACTTCGACCGGCATCTTGCGTAAGTTTCAGCTTCTTCCAACGGCACAAATCAACTCACCCGGAAACCCGAAGCTTCTGCTTGCCCGAAAAGAAGCTTCTGCTTGCCTGAAAAGGAGTCTGGCCATGTACGCACCGCAAAAACATATTCAGTCGATCCTATTAATCCTTTCTCTGCTGGTTCTGTCATGTGTTCCGGTCTTTTCTCAGGAAGGCTACCGGAAGCCACCCAAGGAAGTCCTCGATATTCTCGCGGCGCCCGTGACGCCGACCATGTCTTTAAGTCCGACTCGCGACAACATTCTGCTCATAACCGGATTGCGGTATCCGCCCCTTTCAGATCTTGCCGAACCCTACAAAACGGCTGGGTAAAGAGAAATGATCATCATTTCAACACAAAGACCACCAACGGAAGTTGGTGGAATTGTTCGACCTTGCCTTACCAACCGGTGGACTGGTGTGGCCCAGTGAGGTATCAAGAGAGACGCCCTCGCTTGTAGGCTAGTGTCCTGTGCGGCTAATAGATACATAGAAATTAACCATCAATGCGGATGAACGTGGGAATCATGTGTTACAGCACTAGCCGCGCAGGGCACTAGTTGAAGTGAGGTGCTTATTATCTGGTCTGGCTTGTTCTTTC
>JBGSWR010000062.1:0-12983 GCA_041751855.1 Pyrinomonadaceae bacterium | reverse complement strand
CTCCTTCTACATAACCCATCCAGTCAGCTCCTCTCTTGTGCTGACTGTTTATACCACTAGCTGCTCTTGCTTTATTTCTTTTTTCGCTTCACCCTTTCGCTAACAGCAACTACTTTTGACACAGTCTCTGCCGTTGGTGGTCTTTGTCGCCTGGTCCCTCCAATATTTTCGTCTCAATCTGGTGACGGGCTTTGTAGCTCGGGTCTAACGATCCATTTTGCTTCGCTTTTTCTGCTCAACGACTCATGAACTTCACGTGCACACCAATAGCCGCGCTGAACGAGGCGCCAGTGAACTCTTGAAAATTCCTCTATGCCGGCCCAGCGGTTCGCCGCTCCAGTAGTCTTTAATTAAAGACGGCTTTGGCAGCCGAAATGAAATGGTTTGTGCCTTATCTTCCCAATTGAAAAGACACACTGTTCGCGTCCCACCCTGATCGACCACGCCGACACTGAGGGAATCATCAGCAAAAGTTGCTGCGACGCCCGAAGGTGGCAGTAATCGCCGCAGCATCCCGAGCCGCTCTGAAGAAATCTGCGTCAGATCGTCGCCTGAGAGCACCATACCTCCAGAGGCATAGATCACAGTCGCATGAAACTGAAATTCATTGAGGGGCAGATCGCCCATCAGCACAATTGCATCGGGGTCGTTCCACCAGAGCCGGCCGTTTTGCCAGTTGCGCTTTAAGTTTTGTCGCGCCGTACTCTTGAACCTATCCCATGAACGTTTGATGTCATTCGAGCTGCGCGAACCATGAATGAGGCCCAGCGAAGCCCAGAGCGGATGGTTGCAGCCAAGAATGAAACTGTCTCCCGCCCCGCGAATAACGGCCTCCATCCCGCGGCGATAGGCTTCAACGCGCGTTGCGTTGCGGTCGTAGAAATTGCCCCCGTGAATGGCTCCCCAGAAATTCGCATCGAGTTTGAAGTACGTGCAGCCCCACTCCTCACGCATGGTCCTAAAGACCATCTCGAGATGTTTTTGCGCTTCGGGATGAGTACCATCCAGAGCATACCAGGGCCCTCGGCGCCAACCTCCAAAGGTTACCCGATCCGAGCGCAGTGGTTTGCCTTCACTATCCTTAACAAACCAGTCCGGATGCTGCTTGAACAGATTGGATTCCTGTTCAGCAATAAACGGAGCTACCCAGATTGCCGGTTCGAAGCCACGCACCCGAATGTCTTTAAGCACACCCTGGACATTCCCTCCAAAGGCAGCGCCGGTTTCCAACCAGTCCCCCATGGCTGGTTGATAACCATCGTCGATCTGGATGTACTTGAGTTCTGGTGAGTGCTTAGCAATGAAATCAAGATTGTCTCTGACCTGCTGGGCCGTGACCCGTGGTCCAAAGCAGTACCATGAGCACCAACCAGTCGGCGGGGAGGGGAAACGCAGAGGCGGGTGATTGATATTGAGGCGTTGAGCTAGAGATTCAAGCAACTCTTCCCGATCGGGGCCAGACCGAAAAGTGAACTCCTCGAGGTCCCATGACTCGCCTGGCTTTAGCTCGAGTCCTTCGGTGTCTACTACGACCTGAAGCGACGAATCGCGAACATAAAATTGGCCGTTGAAGCGGTTAGATGAGGTAAAAGCCAGCAGTTCATGTTCTCGGTTGAATGGGGAGAACGTCAGCATTCCATAGAAGACTTTGGTACCGGCGGGCATTGGCATCTTGTAATGTTTGGCGTCGGTGTACTGACTGTAGTCGACCATCTTCGCGAGAGTGCCGCCCGTTTGGCTGAGCATTTGAAAGCCTTCTCCGTAGAATTCAGTATTGCCCGGATGAGTCAAGGGCAGATCAAAAAGGACAATCTCCTTTAGCCGAATAGGTTCGCGACCCTGGTTCTGCACACTTGATTGGCAAATCGGACCTTTCCAGTTTCTGATTACTTTGATTTTCGTGACGTCTTGAGTCGCAGCGTAGGGCACGACTCGGGAGCGTCCGGTTGTGAAGCTTTTCAGGTTGATCTTGGTGGTCGGTTTTTGTCCTCGCGTGACAACGGGAAGAGCAGCAGCGAGCGGCATTACAAGACCCAGGCGCAGGATGTCCCTTCGCGAGACGTACGACTTTTCTTTATCGAGATTCATTGTAAAAAGTGTCAGCCACCCAATTTACAGCCCGCAACTTCCAGTTTTCTTCCCGGCAAAGTCGCAGTAAATCCCCTACACGGCAGTGTAGGGATTGTTCAAGTCCAACCTAGACCAGAAAACCGAGCAGTTTACGAATCCCCTACACGGCAGTGTAGGGATTGTTCAAGTCCAGCCTACAACCCCATCCAAGTTTCTAGTTTCTTGTAGGCCGGACTTGAAAGATCCCCACACTGCCGTGTGGGGGATTTGGTGGACCACCAGGTCGCGCTTCCCTCTTGTAGGCCGGACTTGAAAGACTCCCAGCGAATTACACTGAACCGCGCTCGCGACGGCGCACGAATAGCTCATCCTGCCGCGGTTCAGAATCGCACTCGATGACCAATGTAGTAATCGGATAGTCAGGAGCCTTTTCGGGCAATCCGGTGAAACTTACTCGATAGGTGCTCTGTTCGAAAGGGACGCGCTGCCCATTCACCAATAGACGAGCGGATTTCACTTTCGTCATCAGACCGGCAAGGTTGACTGTGTTACCCGGCCAATGATGTACATACATATAAAGCGTATTGCCATGACGGCTGAAGCTGGCAAAGCGCGAGCGCCGTGGCTGGCAGATGTCGGCGCCGTAGATTGCCGAGCCATTCTTTTCCATCCACTTCCCAACGGTGTTCATGATCGTCACCGACTCCTCCGGGATCGATCCATCTCCTTTGGGTCCTATATTAAGGAGATAGTTTCCGCCGTCGTGAGCACAGGTTATTAGATTGCGGATAATCTGCTTCGGCGTCTTCCAGGCATCATCGGCGCGGTGATAACCCCAACTATCATTCATTGTCATACAGGATTCCCAGGCACGGCCGGCTTCCGCAGCCTCAATTCGCTGTTCAGGAGTTGAGAAATCCCCGGGCAGCCGATTGCGATTGTTGACAATGATGTCGGGTTGGAGCTGAAAGACCATCTGGTTCATCCGTTCCGACTCCCACTTCACCGCATCCAGCGGCCAGGGTACGTCGTACCAGAGCACATCGATCTTTCCGTAGTTCGTCAGCAGTTCTCGAATTTGCGCGTGGATGTATTCAACGAAACGTTTGCGCGCAGCTTCATCTTCAGCACAGCGCGCGCCGTCCGGATGGTGCCAATCCATCAGGGAATAGTAGAAGCCGACGCGCAATCCTTCTGCGCGCACTGCATCGACATATTCTTTGACGAGATCACGGCCGGCAGCTTGTTTCGGGGCGCAGTAGTTGGTCGTTGCGGTGTTAAATAGACAGAAGCCCTCATGATGCTTGGTCGTCATCACCATGTATTTCTGGCCCGCACGTTTTGCCAGTCTGGCCCAATCACGCGCTGCGTTTGGTCGCGGGTTGAAGTCTTTCGCTAGCTTCTCATAATCCTGCGCGGAGATGCCTTCCATCTCCATCACCCATTCGTGCCGGGCGAGGAGACTGTAGAGGCCCCAGTGGATGAACATGCCGAACTTAGCGTCATGCCACCACTTCATGCGCCGGGCGCGGTCTGCTTGCTCGCCCTGATTTTCCGGCATCGCGCTGGCCGTTAATCCGGACAGATCGGATGCGGCGACGGCAGCACCAGCGCCCATCAACCTAAGATAATCGCGCCGGGACATTCCGCGACTGTTCATCGGGTGAAATCCTTCATTGGTTAAGGGGTTCACGTCCTTTGGTTAACGCTTCTCAGGTTTGGTTTTGCCATCGGGGGCCTTTGTTTTTACGGAACTCACTTTGTCTAGCGCCAGATAAAGTGCCCTGGTTGCTTTAGCGTCAGCCGGGTCTATTTCGAGCACCTCTTTTAGTTCCACTAAGGCTTCCTCCCAGCGCCCGAGACGGCAGAGAACTAGCGCCAGGTTTCTTTTGAAGACGGGATTCAGAGGGTCAAGTCCGACGGCCTCGCGATATTTGTTGAGCGCCCCGTCAAGCTCTCCGGCCTGCTCGAGCCGTACGCCCTCATTATTCAAATCCCCAACACTTAAATCAGCGGCTTTAAGCTGGCCCTCGATGATCTCTGACAATTGTTGCTGACACACTTTCGCATCGTCGTTTCTGCCGGCCCTTCTGAAAGCACGACAGAGATGGTACATCGCGAACCTGTCTCCGGGCCTCAGCTCCAACGACTTCTGCAGATGCTCGATTGCCGGAGGTATTTGACCGGCCAGCAAATATGCAGCTCCTAACTCATATCTGCCTTTTGCATTATCAGGTGATAATTCCACTGTTTTCTTGAAGGCCAGTAGTGCGCCTTGCTCATCTCGAAGCTTTTTCTTTATCAAACCCTGACTCAAGTAGGATTCGCTGTTATCGGGCCGAAGTTTGATTGCCGCATCAATCTGTTCCGACGCTTGAGCAAAGTCTCCCACTTCTGCGAGCAAATTGGCTAAGAGGAAGCGTGGGTAGGCTGCGGCAGGGGAGTCTCCCATCGCCCGAATTGCCTTCCGGAAGTGCTCGCCCGCCGAAGCCGGCTGTTTACGCTGCGCCAGAATGAGACCAAGACTGATGTGGGCATCAACCATCTGCGGATCCAGCGAGAGTGCTCTGTTGAACATCTCGACGGCTGCATCCAGCTCAACGAAACGCGCAAGGGCAATTCCCAGTGCTAGGTACCCTGGAGCGAAACCAGGGCGCAATTCAATCGCCTTCTGAAGTGCCTGAATGGCCTGGGTTCTTTCTGGCACCAGAGCCAATGCTGTCCCCAACAAAAGCTGAGCGTCTGGATTGTGCGGCTCCTCACGAGTGATGTTTCGCAATATCAAAATCGCCGGATCTAACTGACCTGCTGAAAGCAGTTGTGTGGCACGTTTGAGTTCATCCTGTGTATTCTGTTCAACCCAAAAGGGGACCGATGTCAAGGCATTTCCGTGCTTGGCAATCATAGATGTTGGGGCGGCAAGGGCCACTGACCAACACCCCAGGATTGTCGCGAAAACCGTTATAAGGTTCAGGGTGCGGTAGCTAACAAGCATCCCTTTTGTTGCCCGATCAGTTTGAAAAAAGCTGGCTGTTCTCGCGGGGTTTAAGAACAGCCAGCGTTGGAAAGGTTTATATCGAACGCACCCCGCGGTTAGAACAAGAGTCGCAACCCAAATTGTAGTTGTCTGGGCGCATGGGAGATCGTAGTAATTCTCCCCGGAGTTGCCTGATCGAGTCGGGTTGAGGGGTTTCCGAGATCGATGTGATTGAAAATGTTAAAAGCCTCCCCACGAAGTTGAACTTGCCAATTTTCCCCGATCCGGATATTCCGGAAAAGAGAGAAGTCAACGTTCCACCAGTTGTCCGTCCGCATGATGTTGCGTCCAGCGTTACCAAACGAGTTGACCGGGGCTGCGAAGGCGCATGGATTGTACCAGGTCCTCGGAGTACGGGTTGAGTCGGCGGCCAGCCCTCCCTGGGAGATGGTTGTGCGACACCTAACGTCAGGATGTGCGGCTACGGCGCCCGCCTGGAAAGGATCTGAGATCAGATTGGCCCGAGAGTAAATTTGGCCGGCACCAATATTTGCCGGATCTCCACCAACTTCAATTGTGAAAGGTTGACCTGAGCGGCTAATAACCAACCAGTTCGCTTGCCAGTTGCCTAGAATTGCTGCGGCAGGACCACTCTGCAACCAGCGTTTTCCTTTTCCAAATGGGAGCTCGAAGACTGTGCCCCAGGTCAACAAGTGAGGAATGTCGTAACCACAGACTGCCCGATTGGAATCTATGTCATGGTAATTCTGAACTGTGGCATTTCCTCCAATTCCGTTTTCCGCATTGAACCAACCGCTACTGGTATCAATGCATTTGGACCATGTATACGAGAGTAGCGTTGAAACACCCCGGCTCAAACGCCTTTGCATTTTGTATTGGAACGAATGGTAATTGGAATAACCTATGTCATCTTCATACCTGAAGTTCCCGGTGATATGCGGCCAGGGCCTCAGTTGATTCACCTCAGCCGGTGTGAGCCGGCGTCCGGTGCCGGCTTCTATTCCTGGCCTTGTTGCTGACTGCGCGACGCCCGCATATTCTAGGCGACCGCTTTGGCTGCCAACGTACGCTACAGACATCATCAGGCTGCTGGTCATCTGGCGTTGAATTTCGACGTGCCACTGATGCGAATACCCATCCTTGCGGTCCGGGTCGTTGTACCATCCGGTTGAGTTCCAGGGCGCCGGTCGCGGGAGCGCGAACGGCAGGTTATTGGCGAGAGTTTCAAAGGACTGTATTGCTCCACCCTCGCGATTGATCGATCCCGTATCGATGCCGGAGAACTGCGGCCAGCCCCAGTTTTCGAACTGATGTTGACCATACTGGCTTCTTGACGGCAGGGCGTCCCAAACCAACCCATAGCCCGTACGCAACACGAGCTTGTCGCTGATCTGCCAGGCCAAGCCCACCCTTGGTCCCCAATTATCCTTAATCGGCTTAAGAATTGAGAACTCCTCGCCAGTCACCTTAATAAAACTGTTGAAAGGGATCTGATTGAGTGGAGCAGGCAAACAGGGAGGCGGTCCACCTGAACAGACGGGGGGCAGCTCAGGCAGGGCAATTAACCATTGGCCGGTTTTCAGATCGGGTCCACTCTGGAGTCCTTTTCCTTTGACCTTGCCGACATAGTCATAGCGCAGACCATAGGTCAAAGTCAGCTTGGGACCCAGACTCCAGGAGTCCTGGAAATACGCTGCCCATGTGCCGATGCCAAAGTCGATAGCCCCGAACTCATGGACGAATCCCTGAATCTGGCTCGGCAGACCCAGGAGCGCGGAAGCCAGGTCATCGCCGGTTCCAGTTGGCACTTGCGGATTACGCGTGGGCTGCGCATCAAAGTTAACCTGCATAAACCGATTTCTCTGGTCACGCCGGATATGGATGAACTGAAAGCCGGTTTTGAAGTTATGGTTACCGCGGAGCCAGGTCACGTCGGTAGAGAGGTTCCAGTTAGGATTTCCACGAGGCCGAGCGCCCTGAACTCCTAACGTTCCCAGATTCCAGGGGTTGCTGCTCAGGATTGCCGCGACCCCTTCGAAGCGATCTAGTTGCGGAAAGCCCAGTTGTTTCAGGGGTTCATTGCCTAGTTCGTGTTCAAAAGGAGCGTCCTCGGTGGGCTGTGTGGCCACACCACCGCGCACTTCAAAGATAAAACTGGGAGAGAAGGAGTGCACCCATCCGCCACCAAAGTTTCGATTGGTCGCTTCTGGCGTACGAGAGCCGCGATCGCCAATGGGATTGAATGTCTTTATGTACTGTTCATTCCAGCGAAAGAAGATGCTGTCATTGGGGCCAAAATTGTGATCGCCCCTGATCTGAAATGCGTTGGCATCGTTTGCCCGGGCGCGATCCTGGCGAAAATTGAAGCTGGGGTCGCCTACGAGGTTCGGTTTGATCGAGTAGGCCTTAAAAAATCCCTGCATTCTCGGCGAAATCAGCTCCTGTGGAATGATGTTATTGGGAAAGGGATCGCGCACCAGAGTTCCGTTAACTATTCGCGTGGTGAACGGGTTGAAAATCTGGCGGTTGAAGACCGACTGGGAGAAGTCCCCGCTCAGTTCGCGCTCCGTTGGTACCCGCATCTGGATATTGGCGACATCGCGATAACGCCAGCCGTCATAGGAGGCATAGAAGAACGTGCGGTTCTTAAAGATTGGCCCACCAATATTGGCGCCAAATTGATTTTGGCGAAAAGTCGGTGGATCGCTCCGGTTTGCGTCCCGGAAAGGATCACGGGCGTCGAAAATTTCGTTGCGGACGAATGCGAACGCCGAGCCGCGAAAAGCATTGGTGCCGGATTTCGTGGTCATGTTTACCACGCCTCCGGTTACGCCGCCGTATTCTGCCTTCGCGTTATGTGACTGGACCTTGAACTCCTGGATTGAGTCAATGTCCGGTAAGACTACGTAAGATGTTCCGCGCACACTGGTGTTAATGATTCCGTCCAGGAAGTATATTTTCGAACGGTTCTGCTGTCCCTGTATAGAAGCATTTGCGAGCGTAGAGCCCGGAATTCCGGTATTTCCCTCCGCCGCGCCGAAATTAACTTCCCGTTGCGAGCCCTGAGCGGTAGAGACGGGATTAACTCCAGGTGTCAGAATCAACAACTGGGTGAAATTTCGTCCGTTGAGGGGCAGTTCTTGAACGACCTTTTCGCTTATGACATTCCCGAGCTCAGTAGAAGAAGATTGGAGCAGTTCGGCACCGCTTTGAATCTCTATCGTCTGAGTGATTTCTCCTATTTCAAGATTGAAATTTTGACTGACAACCTGGGATACACCAACGTCAAAGTGTCCGACTTGAAGGCTTGCGAATCCTTCCTTTTCGACCTTGAGCGTGTAGGGCCCTGGTTTTACATTGACGAATGTAAAGTAACCATCGCGGTTCGTCGTCGCCTGATTCTCAATATTTGTCCCCTTGTTGATGAGCCTTACAGTCGCCGCGGGAATGACCGCGCCCTGAGAATCGGTAATTGTCCCGTTGACCTCGCCGGTTGAAGTCTGACCGAAGAGTACCGAACCAGACGCCACCAGCACTACAAGCACCAAGGCTGTGGTCTTAAGTAAAGCCATGATTTGTACCTCCTGATTAGTGGACAAGAAACCGCGAGGTTGTCTTTGTCGTCGTCACCTATCTGAACGCGCCGCGGCCTTGCATAGAACAAGAGCGGCGCAGTAATCAAAGATTGGGAGAATGTTTTGCCTGTGCACAAACATCTGGTGATCTGCCAAAACCCCTGCTCTTAATGGACTCTTAAAAAGCCCCCAATGGATTTCTGGTGTCTATCTGGCTAGAAACTCGCTGCCTCAATTCTGCCAGCAGCCCTTTTGCTGGAAACGGGTCTCGGAGCTATGAAAGATCCGCTGATTTTTTGAACCCAAAGGGATATGGGTCTATTGTTGACGCCGAACCACGCCTTCAATTCGCCTGTTTTCTTGCGTGGAATATATAACTTAGACCCCTGGTAGCGAGATAACGAAAAGATTATACTTGATTCTGTTACCGATAACAAGTATTATTTTTACCGGTAACAATTTTCGGCTACGGCGAATCGGCCCCAGGAGTGCCGCTATCGGCTCGCGCGTAATTGAATTAGTTGCCCTCCCGAACTAATTAGAAGGGCAGCATCACAAATTGATAAACTCTCAGCTTCCTATTCCTGATCCCCTGGCTGATTGGAGGCCTGATGTCCAACCTGCGATATAAAGATAAAGTTACGATTATCACCGGCGGTAGCAGTGGGATCGGAAAAGGATGTGCCTATGAGTTTGTTAAGGCCGGCGCCCGCGTAATCATCTGCTGCAACAACGAGACTGAAGGTTCGACCGTAACGATGGCGCTCGATGATCTGGCCCAAAAACAGGGAGCAGGCGAAGCCTTCTTCACTTTCTGTGACGTTAGAAACACCGAGGATATACAACGCCTGATTGCCGACACGGCCACGCGATACGGGAAGATTGACTGTCTCATCAACAACGCGGGATGGCACCCGGCTCATAAACCGATAGATGAATTTTCTGTCGAAGAGTTTCGTGATCTGCTGAACCTGAATCTGGTCAGCGTGTTTACCGCATGCAAATTCGCACTGCCTCATCTGCGAGCGGCAAAGGGCAATATCATCAACATGTCAAGCCTTGTGGCCACGCTGGGCCAGAAACATGCGACTACCTATGTAGCCACCAAAGGTGCGATCACTGCTTTTACCAAGGCTCTGGCGATCGATGAGTCTTCGCACGGGGTGCGCGTGAACTCGGTTTCTCCGGGCAATATATATACGCCTCTCTGGCAGGAGGCTATTGATGCCGCTCCCGATCCCGAACTCTTCCGCTCCGAGGGCGAGGCAGCTCAGGTCATTGGAAGAATGGGACGCGCGGACGAGGTAGCGCGTCTATGTCTGTTTATTGCGGCCGAGGCGACCTTTACCACCGGCGTGGACCACCTGATTTCCGGCGGGGCGGAACTGGGTTACGGCCGTAAGAGTGTTTCGCTGAACGGCCAGCCAACGCAGACAGAAAAAGCGATTGTTGAAAAACTGATTAAATCAACGTAGGCGACGAGGGGCGGGGGCTTTGGCCTGGCTCGAGCTGCGAACTATCAATTCCGGAGGCAGCGTCACCTTTTGGGTCTTGGTGGCCGAGGCTCCGTTGTTCTCGATCATTTCGATTAACAGCCGGGCTGCCTGTTGGCCCATCTCCCCGCGGGACCAGGAAACGGTCGTCAAGGGCACCCGCAGCATATCGCTGTAGTGGATGTTCCCGGCGCCCACCAGGGCGATATCCTCTCCAGCGCGTAAGCCGGCCTCTTCTAGGGCTCGCATCACCCCCAGAGCCACAGGATCGTTTACGGCGAATACTGCGGTCGGAAGATCGCCGGCGGCTATCCATTCGCTCATGGCCTTGTGGCCCTCAGCTTCAAGCAGGCCGCAAGGGCGCACCAGCGATCGGTTGAAACGGATCTTATGCTTCGCAAGCGCCAGCTTGTAGCCTTCGAGCCGCTCTGCACTTACTGAAGAGGCATCACCCTGGAGGTGGCCAATGCGGCGATGGCCCAGGCTGATCAGGTGTTCGGTCGCGAGTCGGCCAACCTTTACATTGTCGGTCGCCACCGAAGGGCAGCGCAGATTCTGCATAGTGCGATCGACCAACACGATCTTTGCACCATCTTTAATCATCGCGCGGTAGGCGTTCGTTTCCGTTGGGGGCAAAACTGAACTAATGATCAGACCGTCGGTGCGCTGAAGCAACGTTTCGACTTCGTCCAGCTCTCTTGAGGGATCCTCTTCAGTACTGCAGATCAAGAGCTGAAAACCCGCCGCGCGGACCACAGACTCGATCGCTTTGGTGACTTCGGCGAAATAAAGATTCATCAAATCCGGCAGGACAATGCCGATCAAGTAGGAGCGATTAGTTGCCAGCGCGCGCGCATACTGGTTCGGTTGGTAGTTTAGCCGACGCGCAACCTCCAGCACCCGGGCGCGGGTCTCCGCGTTGATGGTTGGATGGTTATTAATTGCGCGAGAGACGGTCATCTTTGACACGCCCAGCTCGCGCGCGATATCGGCGAGAGTAACTGGCATAGGTTTCTTCTGAAGCGCGCGCCGGCCAGCATCTTACATCAAAGCCGTAGCACGCGCATCTTGAGGACCATTTCGACAGGAAAGCTGGGCTGTGTTACGGTTCGCGGGCAGGTGGCCCGGACCACAGGTTTAATATGTCAACCCTTATTGCACCTTCAATCGTAGGTCGTGGGTCTCCGGACCAATCTCTGTCTCCCGAAGAACTGCGAGTGATTGTTGCAGAAGCCCTCGAGGCGATCGCACCGCAAGAGCGCGTGCTGGCGATCATTCCAGACAAAACGCGCGACGATAACACTCATCAGCTCTTTCCTTTTGCCGCCGCCAGATTGGCAGAGATTGGCGTGAACCGCTTTGACGCTCTGGTTGCGCAGGGCACTCACGTTCCGATGACTCTGGAAGAGAAGCTGGCGAAGGTAGGGGGAAGTCGCGAAACGCTTTCAGGTGAGATATTCGATCATCGGTGGGACGAGCGGGAAGAGTTGGTGGAGATTGGCGAGCTGACAGCGGAGTGCGTCAGTGAAGTTACCGCGGGGCTGCTAAACGCCAGCATACCCCTATCAATTAACCGGCTGCTAAGCCCGGGAGTGTACGATACGGTGCTCGTGTTTGGCGCCACTGTTCCTCACGAGGTCGCGGGATTCGCCGGCGGCGCCAAGTACTTCTTTCCCGGGGTCGCGGGGCCTGAGTTAACGCATGCGACCCATTGGCTTGGCGCTCTGGCCACGGTTGAGGGCGTCATTGGCCGTGTCGAGACGCCCACGCGACGGCTAATCGAAGCGGCTGCGGATTTCATACCGGCTCGCATCGTCTCGTTCACGTCGGTAGTGACGCGCAACAATGACGACCAACTCGTTACGCATGCACTCTTTGCGGGCGATTTCCGCGAGTCTTTGCGGCGCGCCGTCGAGGTAAGCAAGCAAGTCCATATCAAGTACACCGGGCGAAAATACCGGAGAGTCGTAGCGCTGCTTGACGAGCACTACGACGAATTATGGGTAGGCGGAAAGGCCAGTTACCGTCTTGGTCCAATCATCGAGGAAGGTGGCGAGCTCATCATCTACGCGCCGCACCTCCGATGCATTTCTGAGACTCACGGACGGTTAATTGAACGGTACGGCTACGCTCCCATGGAAGTGGTACGCGAACTGGTGGCCCAGTCAGCGGAGTTGGAAGAGAACCTTTGCGTGGCCGCACATTTGACGCAGGTGGCGTACGCCGGCCGGCGACTGCCGAATGGAAAGATAGTTCCTCGATACCATATCACCATGGCCACGGCGATTGACGAGGCAACCTGCAAACGGGTCAATCTTGGCTACCTGGACCACCGGCAGTTCCGGCGTGAGAACTATGAGGGCGATCCAAACACGCTAGTAGTCGAACGCGCCGGCCGCGACCTTTATTTGGTGGAGCCGCTAGATAGTTAGGACTTATGGGACCTATATGACCTATAAGACCTATATGACCTATAAGACCTATAGGACCTATAAGACCTGACTAACCCAAACTCTGTTGACAGGCCCCTTTCAAGTCAGGTATAAGGGCTGCTGCAGAAAGTCAACAATAGCTTCTATGCGCTTCTTTAGTATCCATCAGCACCATACCCATTTGCATGCAGGCCATTATCAGGCCTCAGGCAGCGGGAACGGTTGTGGCGTAAGTGCTCCTTAGAGATGTAGGTAAAGTTCACAACCAAAAGCTTTAAGAGAACCCGCTGCCAGTGACGGCAGCGGGTTTTTCTTTGGAGTGCGGCGGCCCGGCGCCGCTTTGGTCGCAGTTGCCGATTAAAGACTTCAATGCACATTGTGCTTTCACATACAAACAAAGCGGCGCCGGGCCGCC
>JBGSWR010000061.1:0-84687 GCA_041751855.1 Pyrinomonadaceae bacterium | reverse complement strand
TCTTCGCTCTGGACCAACTCTACTTCCACTCCCGGCAAAAGCGGTTCAGCACTCATCCTTGGTCCTCCTCTCCTGTTGATCTATTCTATGGCTAAAGCGCTGAACCTTATTCATTTTTTTCACAGCTTCTTTAGGTTGGGGAAGTGCGGTCCCTCTCCATTCACGCAACCATTTTGATGGGGTGCGAGGCGCCTCATGCGTCATCCTTGCTCGCGGTTTCCTTACTCTCAGCCGTTGCCGCTGCATTCCTTTGCTGATTCTGCTTCGCGATCGCATACAAGATCGTCTTGACCTGGAACGGTGTCAGGTTCGGATAGGCTTCCATCAACAACGAGATGATCCCAACTACATAAGGGCAAGCAAAACTGTTCCCCGTTAGCTGCCGATAACCACCCCCTGGCCACGTCGTTTTTACGTCGACTCCCGGCGCGACCACTTCGATTACTTTTCCGTAGCGGTAACCAAAATTGAACGGATCGCCACCGGCCCTCTTAATGACCGACACAACGGATGAAGAAAAGATGGAAGGATAACTCGGGTACGGCAGATTGTTGGCCGCAGCCACCACAATGCAGCCTGCGTGATACGCACGATCGAGCAAATCATGAAGTGGTCCAAAACAGTCTCGCTTCGTGGTACCTAAGGAGAGATTAATAACGTGAAACTTCTGCTTAATGGCATAGTCCAGGCCACCCAGAAACGTTTCGCCAGAACCCGAAGCGTTCGGTCCCAACACTTTGACGCTGTAGAGCTCAGCGTCGGGGGCAACGCTGCTGATGATCCCTGCGCAAGCTGTTCCATGCCCTGCCTGATCGCCAGTCGTTGACGGTTTGAAAACTATCCTCCCGTCCTCCGTGACTGCTTCGACTGACTCACGAACCCTTCCCCTCAAGGCCGGGTGATCGCTGTCTATGCCGCTGTCGACAATGGCAATGCGAACACCGCGCCCAGTGCATCGCTGCCAACTCGTGTCTTCTCGAATAGTAGTCCACAGGTCTGGGAGCCCAGGACCCGCATTTACGGCAGGTTCAGACTGCGACATCTACAAATCTCAGTTCGCACTGCGAATTAGAATCCAAGTCGCCCCGATTCTCAGTCTAACGCTTTTGGGCGAAGCGTGCCAGCGTCTCTAACAATTCGAGACAGAGTTCACGTTCTGCATCACTCTTCTTGAAAACTTCCCTTAACGAGATCCAAATCATACCCATGTCTCGATGCTCTGGGGCTGTGACCAGACTGTTTACCCATTCACGCAGATCACCAGCCGACTCCTCGGTTCCCTCGACTCCGGAAATAATTGACTTCATGGAATGATCGAAAATTGACTCGACAAGTTCCGCTATGTCGTGAGCATCGACTAGCCGAGCAAGAGTGTCAGCAAAGTAAGCCGCGTGATCCATTTCCTCCGGAGCGAAAGGTGGATAGGGTGGGGCACCCTTTCTATTAATGAACTCCAGAACACCTACCAATTCAGTGTCAGTTTGCAAAGGCGTCGCCAAGAGGGTAATCGTCTTAAATCCTGTTTTCTTATCGGCTTCTGACCAGAATGAACCGTCATTTGAAACGTCAGAGACCGCCATCGGCTGGCCGCTTCCGAAAACCAGGCCAGCGATACCTTTCCCGGGTGGAATGCGAAGCTTCAGCAATTCTTCCTTGACGTCGCTGATGGCAGTTAAGAATTTCAAGCCGCCTTCATTCCCATCCCGGACTAACACTGAAGCGACTTCCGACCCGACGGCGTCAGCAGCAAGTTGCAGGATTTGATCGATCGCCTCAATGATAGGCTGCGTCAAGGAATTGGAAACATCGATTCTGTCCATGACTTCACGCAGTGGCTCCGCAAACAATGCTGAACTATCCGTTGAATCTATGTCGTCCGAGAACTCGCTGTAGTCGTTGTCAAAAACTTCGTCAGTCATAAAAGTGGTCCCCGAGAATTAGTGCAAAGATGAGAACTCTGCCCTATTGATACCACGAGAGTAGTGCTCGGAAAAGGGAGAGTTTTCGATTCATCCCACGTGAGGTCGAATGTCACGAACCTTAAAGAGATCTACCTTCACTCTGGACTCTTTCGAATTGAGCGCAATGCTGAGAATTTTTTCCACTGAGGTTCCGCCACCAAAGCACGGAGCTACCTTCAGCCGCAACGAAAGCGGCTGAGAATCTTAAAAGAAAATATGAGGAAGACCACCACATAAGAGACAGTGTCAAAAGTAAGAGATACCCTAGCGCTTCAGCCTAGGGAATTTCAGTTTTCGCCTAATAATTTGAGGAACAGCAAGATACCCCAGCTGCTTTAGCCTGGGGAGTGTCAGTTTCAGCCTAATTTCTGTGCCCTCGCTGGATTCCTCTTCATCTGAAACATCTCTGCACTTAGCTTAAGCACCCGTGTCTCAGGCTGAAACTGAAACTCCCCAGGCTAAAGCAGCTGGGGTATCCTGTTGTTCATATGAAGGCTTCTTAGGTCAAAACTGAAACTCCCTAAGCTGAAGCGTTAGGGTATCTTTTCTCTTTTTTTGACACAGTCGGCGATCTTTTGGATCCTGCGGTTACATTAGTGAGCGGCATCAGCACGGCTGATTTAATGCAAACAGTTGTTGGAGATGGAGAATATGAACGTTGACGCAGGATTGTCGGGTAAACCGGTTAAGCCTCAGGTTCTTGTGACTGAACTAATGGGTCGAGCATTCGAGTTGAGACAAGCTGGAAAACTGGACCAGGCGGTGGCAACTTTGGAACAGGCCTTGGCAGAGTCGCGGAAGACACCCTTCGAGATAGAGTTTCAAACGCGGATTCAACTGGGAATGACCCTGGCGGACGCTTATCAAAGTCTCAGCGAGATTGAGAAAGCTCGGGAGATGCTGATCGCCGAAGCTGCATTCGCGGAGAAGGTTTCGCAAGTGATGCAGGCTACGGGGACGCCGCCGCAAAAGCGTGCCGCCACTGCCGGGTTTCTACAGGTTCGCGACCGGTCGATCCAAGTGAGCCTTCTGGGTAACGAAGCCCCAGAGATTTCGGTTAAGGAATGGCTAGTTGGCCGACCGACATCCCTGGCCGATTTGCGTGGCCGGGTTGTGCTTTTAGAGTTTTGGGCGACGTGGTGTAAACCTTGTCATCAGATGTTTCCGAAACTAAATGAGCTTTATCAGATCGAGAGTCCGCGAGGACTCGAGGTTATAGCGCTTACGCGTCATTACATGGCATATGGCGGAACAGAAGAATCCAAGATTGAAGAACGAGAACTGATGCTTGGAATGGTTAACCAATATCAAGTTCGGTTTCGTGTCGGAATCGCCGAGGACGAACGACTGCAAGCTGTGTTTGGCGCTAACGGATTACCGACGATTGTGCTCGTAGATCGTCATGGAATAGTCAGGTATGCAGGACCTAGCGAAAACGATCTGGTTTTTAGCAAAGAGTTACAACAGTCTTTGACAGTTCAGTAGAAACTCTTGGCGAGTTTCGCTTGTCGCACCTCGTCAACGTTGGTAGGATGCGTTTCAACATGAGGATCCCTCAAAGTTGCTGCAGCAAATCCCCCACACGGCAGTGTGGGGATGCTTCAGGTCCGGCCTACAAAAGGGTCACCGCCTCCTGCTCCGGGGAATTCCCCATACGGCAGTATGGGGATCGTTCAAGTCCTGCCTACAACAAATTGAAGAGATCTGATAGTCCCATGTTACTCGAGACGTGCATTGGGGCCAAAAGAGTCGTTGTGGGTTTTAGGCTGGACTTGAACGAATCCCCAAACTGCCGTTTGGGGGATTTGTGGACCATTGTCCCCTTGGTATTTCCTAGGTTGGACTTGAACGATCCCTACACTGCCGTGTAGGGGATTTGCAAATAAACCTTCAGCTGGGCCCTGGTAGGTAGAACTTGAACACATCGCCACACTGCCATGCTGAGGGATTTGATTTAAGTTATAAGCGGTAATGATTACTGTTTGGTTGCGGCCACACCAATGTTTCATCCTGTTATCGCTTGTGTATTAAAACAAGCAGGGCAACTCCAAAGTGCCTCTTGGCCCTTCAGCTTCAACTTAAGGAGAAGATGCAATGGCAATTCTGACCTCAACGCCGGGAGAGGATAATAAAGTTAACGTTTACGACGTCCCAGACGACGTGCTTGCTCAGTATGCGATTACCCCAGAAAAAGCAGCCGCGATGTTTCCGGAAAGCGCGAAGCCCGGCGACGACGAAGTTCCCAAGAGCGATGCTTCCATGAGTCCAACTCGAGTGGACAATGCGGAGGGCCTTGCCGAAGTTCAAGCCTATAACGGCATGTGTGTTTGTCGTAAGCTCATTTGTAATGCCTACGGCTGTTCATGGCACTACTACTATTGCTACTGCTAAAGGCAGAGGGAAGGCGCCGATTCGAATCAGCAGCTAGCTCACTCGGAAAGGAAGCTCTGATTAGAGTGATTGTGATTTCGCTAGCTGGCGGTAGTTTCAGACTTTGATTACTCGTCGAGTTTGCTCTCATTAACACCTGACTTTAGTCAGGTGATCAGGCCCGCGCTTCTTACATTAACCGTTTCAACGGTTTAAATTGTCGTCACAGAGCCAGCCCCTCTGCGAGCGCGGTAAACCGTTGAAACGGTTTTGAATCTCGCCCGTTCTGGGCCACCTGACTGAAGTCAGGGGCCTGGAGTTTGGACATTCCAAGGTGAAGAATCGGCATAGCATTGGGCGAAAGCCCGAAACAGACGCTTCGTTGCCGTCGCTGGCGCAGTCTGTCGGGCGTCGCCAAAAGCCTGGGTGTGACTTTTCTCATTAACACCTAACTTCAGTTAGGTGACCCAGAAACGACCAAGAACCGGAGAACCGTTTCAACGGTTTACGACACGCGAGACGTCCGCTTTGTGACAATGAAGCAAACCGTTGAAACGGTTCGCCAAAGCGCTGAGGTACCTGCCACCTAACTGAAGTTAGGTGTTAATGAAAGGACTCGAGCGGTAGCAATAAGATGTCCAAACTCCAGCTACCTGACTGAAGTCAGGCGCTAATGAGAAGCGCCGGGTTAACAGCCTTGCGCGGCTCAGGCATTTACTGCAAAACGAAGCATCTGTTTCATCCTCAAATCAGAAGGGAAAAAGACCAATGTCCAAGCCCCCCGCTGGCACACCCATCCAGGGAATGCCTGGCGAGAAAGTTCCCGGCAAGCCCATTGAAGTACCAGAAGGTCAACATCCACCCGGAACAATTTCCGTTGGACCAGAGGGTCTGCCGGAAGGTGGCTTGCCGGCTGGTGCTACGATCCGCATGAAAGAAATGCCTCAGATGGATGCGAAGCCCTACCTTAAACGCGCCCTCAAACTTCTCGGTGAACACAAACCGTCCGTCGCGCTCTCGCTCCTGTTTTCCCTCGTTATGCTGCTGCTTCCTTTTATTGCAGCGGCGGCGTTCGGTCCGCTTATTAAGCTGTTTGGCGACGCGGCAGCAACGGGTGACTGGAATAACGTTTGGACGATGACAACTTCCTTTTATGATAGGTCTGCGAATGAGGGACAGCCGGGCTTCTCAGTTCCATTTATCACAGACTGGCTTGCCACTCCACTGACATTCACGACGATCTTCCTAATTTGGACCTTCGCCATCGTCTTTCGAAACGTTCTTGATATTGTCCGCGCGTGGATAGATGCAAATCTGGAGCAACGACTATTGGTTGGATTCCGCCAGAAGCTCTACGAACACCTTCAGTCGCTATCGCTCGATTTTTTTAGTGGGGGCCAGACCGGCGCGTTAATGCAGAGGGTGCTTTCAGAAACCACTTCAGTGCAAAGATTGTTGACGGAAGTGATTTTGACGCCGTTGGTCGATGTCGTTGTGCTCGTACTCGTTATCTCCTACCTGTTGACGCTGAGTTGGCAGATGACACTGGTTTTGTTCATCACTGCTCCGCTCACTGTACTCATGTTCAAATTCACAAGCGCAAAACTGCAAGAGGGTGCTCTTGGTATGAATTTGAGCGCTCGCGAACTGGGCGCGGAACTGGAAGAGACCATCAACGGCGTTTCAGATATTCAGGTCTTTAACGCGCAGCCAAAACGCAATGCTCGATTTTGGGAGGCCTCAAAGAAAGCGGCCAGGAACTCCGCCGTAACAACCGTTTGGATGAGTCTGAGTAACAGTGGCGCTCAGATATTCATTTCCCTAACAACCGCGGCAATACTTCTGTTTGCCATTCTGTTTGGTCAAAACTGGGGACTGACGTTTGCGAGCGCTCTGGTGTTTATGCAGATGGCGCCCAATCTGTTTACGCCCGTACAGAGGCTGATCAGTTCCTACACCATGTACCAGTCGTTGGTTCCGGGCATCGTCTCGACCTACGAATTGTTCGATACAAAGCCGACCGTTAGAGAGAAACCTGGGGCCGTGGCTCTGGGTGAAGTCCATGGTGATATCCGTTTTGAGAACGTCGTGTTCGGTTACTCGCCAACACAGAAAGTTTTGAATGGCGTGTCGTTTGATATCAAAGAAGGTGAGACTGTCGCGTTCGTCGGACCAATAGGTTGCGGCAAGTCAACGATCATGAATTTGATCTTGCGTTTCCTTGATCCACAGGGAGGACGCATCCTGCTCGAGAACAAAGACATTTCGGACGTAACTCTCAATTCTCTGCGCGAACAGGTTTCAAAACTATCGCAGTTTCCATTCTTCCTAAGAGACACAATTAGAGAGAACATCCGCTTGGGTAAGAACGATGCGACGAACGTGGAGATCGAAGAAGCTTGCAAGCAAGCTCACATTCACGACGTCATCGTGAATCCTCAAAGAATACCCAAAGGCTACGACACTGTCGTTGACGTTCAAGTTCCATCCGGTGGTCAAAAGCGTCTGATAGCTCTTGCGCGTTGTCTATTGCGAAAGCCTGAAGTTCTGCTGCTCGACGAACCGACTGAGAATCTTGACGCCGATCAGCGTAATCGTTTGATTCAGGTGATTCGTGAGTACGCGAATGACAGGACCTGCCTGGTGATCAGTCACGATCTCAACTTCGTCGCGGCGGTTTCCGATCGGATTATCGTGTTGGATAAGGGCCTGGTCGCAGATGAGGGAACGCATACCGAGTTGATCGAACGAGAGGGTCTCTACAAAACTCTCTACCAACTGAAGAACGTCGATCCCTCCTTATTGCGAACCCAGCTAGGAGATGGAGGCGATAAGCAGGGACTTCCGGGCGCTTCCTTGGATGGCATGGGAATGCCTGGAGGAGCTATGCCCGGTGGAATCTAATCGTTGTGCCACGTCTCGGCATGATGACGCGGCGTCAGTTTCTTAACTAGATCACCGGTGAAGACCTGCTCCATGGCATGTTGCATACTCGGATTGCGCCTGAGCAGGTGACGCAGTTCGGCTTTCGCCCATGACAAGTAACGGGTGGGTCGGATGACGCGCACGGTTGCACTGGCAACGCCGTCTTTAACAAAACTCATCTCCCCCACCAGGTTCCCGTCTTTCAGTTGCGCGATCTGCTGACCATTGGCCTCTACCGCTGCCAAGCCGTTGTAAATGAGTATAATGTCGTCGAGTCGCTGGTTTTCAACGGCTAAAACCTGTCCCTTCTTTGCATCCTTCCATTCACCCAGTCGCAACAGTTTCATGAATTCGAACGGTGCAAAGTGCCTGAAGAGTGTTTGGTACAGTTCGTTCTCTTCTTCCGTGAAACTGACGCCTCTCCGCTCTCGAAGAATGATGCCAATTTGAACCACATTGATGGCAATGAATGCCAGATTCCAATTGATGACTGGCCAAAGTGGGGTGGGCGCAACAAAGTAGTTAAAGATGATTCCAGCTATGCATGCAAGAATCGTAAGAGCACGCAACCAGAGAATATCCTTGACGAGGTAAGCAAGAAGCGTCAGAACCGCCGCGATGTGGGTCGCGAAATAGACTTTATCCATAGCTCATTTGGTCGTCATAGTTGTCCGGAATTGATCGGTCGTTAGAGCCTACTGATTGCAAATACTTCGCATTCCAAGTCCCTCTTAATAAAATGGCCCTGATCTTTTGTCAATATAATTCATCCACAATCAATCCGGTCGCTGCGAAGTGCTTGAAGAATCGCTTTCAGATTTCAAGTTGCCAGCGACGTTGTAGTGAGCGATTCTTCAGCACTTCTCCGCTTCCGGTTCCGATTGGCTCCCTCATTAGCAGAAACTCAGGGATGATCTTCCTCCTTTTGGACACTCCCTCTGCCGTTTGGAGGATTTGTGGACCGTCGTTGCCGGTATTTTCTCTGCTGGAAAGAGATATTCGGGAGGGTTTTGGTTCGTGTAAATTCGTGTGGCTTCGGAGATCTCTCTTGAACCAGCGACACTGAGAGGCCGAGGTTCCGCTTCTATGTTGGAGAATCCTTGAAGAAAGTGTATAAAAAGTTCGGTGTGTCCCCGAGCTGAGTTGAAAAACAACCCTGACTTACCCAGCAGAAATCCAATCTTTCTCGAATCTGCGGCTTAGCGCTGCGTAAAGAGCCTTATACAACACGATAAGATGGAACCTCGACTTTTCCCCCAACTGCTTCTAGTGACACTCGTCATTGGTGTCGCGTCAATTCTTCTTGCCGCTCGTCACGAAGCGAGCTCAAGTCATGCATCGAGCCAAACCGCCGGCTGCCGCATCTCCTTCCCGCTCCCGAATCCAAGCGATATGGGCGTCGAGAAGTTCGACGTACTTTTGCGCGACTTTTTGCTACAAGGCTGCTACAAAGGTTGGGTAGCTGACTCACAAATTCGTAATAGTGGCCCCTTTATCAATGGAAAATCGTTCGGCACTCACAACTCGGTCAAAATCTATTATTCACCTGAAAGCTGGGATTGGCTGAAAGTTCGCAATCGCGAAGGTGATATGCCGAATGGCGCCATGATCGTCAAGGAGATGTTTCCTTCGCCGGCAAAACAGGATGCGAAGCTGACCAGTTGGACCATCATGGTCAAGGATAAGAAAGGCTCATTCGATGGTTGGTACTGGTCATATCAAGGCGTGAAACCAGGGGTGCCAAGCACTGATACCGACTACCCGGATTCAGGCTTTGGTCTTTATTGCCTACGGTGCCATGCGTCAGCTGAGAAGGAATCAACTTTTCTAACCGTGAAGAACGTCGAAGGTGATCCAATCTCGTTTAGCATTCTGGTGCCCACTATTCTCCCTCAGCCACTACCGAACCAGGATTTTCATTCGAGGGTGTCAACTACACGACCAATCACAGGCATGCCACTTCCGCTCGCGCGAAAAACTCCCGACTTGAATTTTCTGTCTTTGCTGGACGGGCCGGTAGTTAAAGAGTCAGAGGTAAAACGATTTCCAGGCGAGTCGCTGGATCACGTGTTTCCCGGGCCAGACGGAACTGAAGGGTTCATTACATCCAGTCAGTGTATGGGGTGTCACTCGGCGTCCAGGGAAAACATGGCCTTCCTTTTCGACGATGAGAAGGCAAGTCCAGTCAACCTTTCCCCTTATACGGAATGGCGGGCGTCGATGATGGGATTGTCGGGTCGGGACCCAATCTTTCACGCCCAGCTTGAATCGGAAAAAACGCTGTACCCCTCGCAAGCTGCCTATCTTGATAACACGTGCTACCGGTGTCACGGCGTAATGGGCCAGCGTCAGCTCGAAATGGACAAGAATCAACCATTCAAACATTCCATGGTCTACGCCAGACCGGATGAACCGGATGGCAAGTATGGTGCGCTGTCTCGCGATGGGGTCTCTTGCGCTGCGTGTCATCGAATCGCGAAAGAAGGATTGGGACAGCCTGAAACTTTCACTGGAAAGTTCAATCTCGATTCCGCTGACGTAGTGAACGGGCCGTATGAAGACGTCATCACCTTACCGATGAAGAATTCGCTGAACATCACTCCGCGTTACGCCGAACAGATGAGGGCATCCGCGATCTGCGGTAGTTGTCATACGGTGGTACTTCCAGTTTTCGACACTAAGGGAAATCCCGTGCGTGATCGAAACGGTAAACCGAAAGAGTTTTACGAACAGACGACCTATCTCGAATGGCAAAATAGCATCTACCAAAATGAGCGCGAGCCATTTGATCCGAAAACCGCGAAGACCTGCCAGGATTGTCACATGCCGAAAATGTTTCTTGATAAGCAGCTCACGTTTCGGATCGCTAACATAGAAGATAACAACTATCCATACACCGAAGGACGCCTGCCTGATAAAGAGATCACCGTAAAAGTACGGGACGAGTATGCGCGACATTCGCTAGTTGGCATCAACCAATTTGCCCTCATGATGTTCCAACAGTTTCCAGACATACTCGGCATACGCACGGCTGATTACATGTACGCTGAAGCGGTGCCGGGCCTGCTAACGGCCTTGAAATCGAGCGATGATCTGGCGCGCAACGAGACGGCAAAGGTAGAAGTAACCTCGGTCAAAAAAACAACTGCTTATCTCGAGGCCTCAGTACGTGTCGAGAATCTTGCAGGACACAATCTGCCTTCCGGGGTGGCCTTTCGCCGCGCGTTCCTGGCTCTAGAGGCTGTCGATGCAAATGGAAAAGTGCTTTGGGCCTCGGGACGCACAAACAGCTCGGGAGCCATTGTTAAAGGGTTAAGCGATGAGGTACTGGCAACCGAATTCTTCTACGATCCGGTAACGCGCAAACAGGTCTTCCAACCACATCACTCAGTGATAACCAACGAGACCCAGGTTCAAATCTACGAGGAACTCATAGCTAACACTGAAGGCAAGATTACCACTAGCTTTTTGGGACTTTATCATCCAGTCAAAAGCAATCGGCTGCTACCAAAGGGATGGCGGTCAGATGGACCATACGCAAAATTTACGGGTCCCCATGGCGAGGCTGAAAAGGATCCGGAATATGTCAACAAGTCGGGCTCCAGTGGCGCCGACACGATTACATATCGCATCGCACTTAACGAACAGACCAGAGATGCGGTTGCCGTCATCGCGGTCCTTTACTATCAGTCGATTCCGCCTTACTACCTCAAGGAACGCTTTACAATCGGCAAGGGACCGGAAACAAAACGCCTCGCGTACATAACCAGTCACCTCTCAATTGAGCAAACGCCGCTTGAGAATTGGAAACTGGCCCTGGCGTGCGCGGCGCGGGGGGTTAATGATACCGCGAGTATCGTCTGTCAGCGCTGAAGTGGTGATGTTGATGAAACCGTTTCGACCAGTATCCGTAATTCGCAGGTAGAGACACAACGAATCTTGTCCCCTGGTCGATTTAGCTGGTAGGCTTTGCGGCCTCCTGAGAAGAAGACCATTCCCAACAACGTGAGTCAGGTGCGCAAACATGAATGAAGAGTACGCTACGATGATCACAGCTCTACCTCTGTTCCAGGGTTACACAATTGCCGGCGCCCAGAGAATAGTAAGAGCAGGTAAAATAAACGCAGTCTCAAGGGGAGAAGTGCTTTTCAGAGAAGGCGATGCAGCCGACTCTGTTCTACTGGTCCTCACAGGCACTTTACAGGTCTACGTCGAACGCCACGGCAAGGACATGGTACTAACCGATGCAGGACCCAGCACGATCCTTGGTGAACTAGCTGTCCTTTGCGGCATACCGCGCTCAGCTTCAGTGCGAGTGGTCGAAGACTCGACCGTTCTGCAATGGCCGGAGTCAGAGTTTCGCGGGCTGCTCCTTAAGGATGTCTCGCTGTCGCACCGGATCTTTCGCGAGTCGTTACGCACACTGCTTGATAAAGAAAAAAGTCTGATACAGTCGCTAACAGATGAAGATAAGTGAAGAAAAGTGAGCAGGCTAATGAGGAGAAAATCATGAGCACGAAAGCTATAAAATCAAGGATAGCGAGCATTGGCTGCCTTTTGTTAGCGGCTATAGCCGTCGTAACCGGGCAACCTGGGACCTCGACAGTGCCTGAGGTTAGCCAAGTCGAGACGCGCTGCGGTTGGTTTAGCAATCCTACTCCAGCGAACGCCTCCCTTTACGACCGTGACGACGAGTGGATCATCGGCGTGCAGGGCGGGCATCAGGCTGAAGGCGATTGGCCGTCTTTCGGGCCCGGGCAGTGGGTTAAGACGAACGTAAACTACGGCTACGGATGCGCTTGCATGCGGGTTCGGGTCAACCACGATGCGCATGAAGTGATAACGATAGAGAGTTCCCGCGCTCGTCCACTGTCGGCCTGCCGCGCTGATCGTAAGTTAAGACGCTGGGGATTTAAGTGAGAAGCTTGAGGGAAGCCGACGAAGAGAAACTATGAAACAGCGCCACTTTAATTCGATTGGCGAATCGTCCGCAGGCATAATCGCCTCGGTGCGATATTGCTTACGGAACACCCTTGCTCGATGCTTTAGGATTCCCCAGGGCTTAGCGGTCAAGCTGCTCGCGATCGGGCTATTGCTGGGCACGTACTATTCATCCGCGGAGAATTATGTCTGCCTGGCCCAGGAAACCGCTACGGCCAAGTCGCTTCCAGAGCCCAAAGATCCCGCGGTGCGTGACCGTGAGCGGAAGGCGATGATCGAATTCTACGAGGCGCTCGGCGGCCACGACTGGATCGAGCGAAACTTCTGGGGCAGCGACAGGCCGGTGGGAGAGTGGCACGGCGTGACAACCGATGCCGATGGCTACGTCGTCCAACTAACCATCTATGACAACAACCTGATCGGACCTGTCTCGGCAGCGATTTGCCAGTTAGAGCGCCTGCATACACTGCATCTCTCGTTCAACAAAATCTCCGGCGCGCTGCCGGATAAACTTGGCGACTGCCGCGCACTCATAAACTTATGGGTGAAAGGAAACAAGATCACTGGACGACTTCCCGACTCGGTCGCAGTACTTCCCGAACTCGAGTACCTCGATCTGCACGCCAACGAGATGTCGGGACCGTTGCCCACGGTCTGGAACACGCCCAAACTGAAGATAGTCAGAGCTGAGGACAACCGAATTTCAGGGGCGCTGCCCGCCCAGATGTTCCGCCAACCAATCCTTGAAGAAGTCTTCATTCACAACAACGAACTCAGTGGACCGATTCCAAACACGCTCAGTCCGACCCTCAAGGCTGTTATACTGGCCAACAACAAGCTGAGTGGCGCCATACCGGAAGAGTTCGGCAGACTCAAAAAGCTCACTGACCTCCGGTTGAACCGAAACCAGCTCACCGGAACAATCCCCGCCAGTCTTCTGGACTCCGAAGCACTCCAGGTCCTGCGTCTGGATCACAATCTGCTGACCGGCACAATCCCCGCCGGCTTGGCCAAGCGCCTGATGGTCTTTGATGCTTCAAACAATCCAGGATTAAAACCAGCGCCGTAACACAGCGAACCGGATTATGTGAAAGGCACCGAGCTGAGCGTGCGGCCGTGGAATCTGTGCGACTTGACCTCCAAAACTCACGTCACAAGGTCGTCATAACAGAACAGCCACCGAGCGTTCTTCAATTTACGGTGCGGTGTAAATGATTTCGCGCTTGCGTCGTGTGGCTCCGAAGAGCGCACCTACTCCAGCACCGATACCAGTGCCAAAGATTATTCCGACGGGAAGCCAGATCTCGGCGTTGGGCTCGACTTTGCTCTGGCCAATCGCGGCGCCTGTGGCCGCGCCCACCCCAGCCCCAACCAGGGTCCATTTCGTTTTGGCTGCTTTTTCAATCGAGTGCTCAATCTGCGCAATGTTGTCGCGGGAAATGTTTACCACCTTCCTATCGCGAGACAGGGCCAGGTTGGTATCCGATGCCTCGATCATCCTACCCGTGATCGTTTTTCCATTCTTCTGTTTCACGATCAAGCGCTCGTCAACAGGTACGGCCTGTACTACGGACCATCCCGGACTTTGTGCCAACGCCACCCCGGACTGAGCAACCAAGAGCGCCCCGGCGATGAACAGGCAGACGAGTTTTGTTTCCATAACGGCTCCTTGAGTCGAAGGTTGGTTTAAATCTGGTCGTGTCTGGGGCAAGCGACGTTCCGACAGTTGGGACCATGAAATCCAGTGGGAGTTGAGCAAATGAATCACAACGTGGTGGTTACTGCCGCAATTTGCTGACAGCTAGAGTGTTCTTCACTCATGGCAAAAAAGGTATGTGTAGAAACTCAATGCCTGGAAGCGCGCACGCGACGGAGTTTTACCGGGGTGAAGTGTCCGGCCCACCGAACCTCTGACGGCGCCGCTCGAAGGGGCAGGAAAGAGACTATATGAGTATTGACGAAGCTGAGTTCCGCCACCTAGACCGGCGCAGGAAGATTTGGGCCCGCGCTATCGATATCTCCCCTGTCGGGGTGAAGAAACGCCGTGTTCTCTTGAGGACCCAAAGGATGTTGCAGGCGAAGCTAAGCGACGTCTGCCTGTACCCCCAAACCGGTTTTCAGAATAGCTCTTAATCGCGCTAAATCTTCCGGATGCGTCGTGAATCTCTTGGGAATTGTATGGAAAAATGATTTGTGAAAGAAAAGATGGAAGGAGTGCTTTGTCTCTACAGCTCGCAAGATGGAATCCCAACTCACTCGAGCGGATGATTTCTTATCACTGACCTCATAGCCATCATCCGAGAAAACATACTGAACCTGCTTTTGAAAGTCCTTCAGATCCGCAAAGCTGCGCTTAGTCTGAAGCCAAATCATCAGCGGATAAACAATCGGAAGGACTATAAAGACAACCATGGGAGTTGCCATTACTGGGCTTTTGATCAGCTTGGAAATCTGAACCTGCGACAGGAACAACGCCCCAAAAACCGGCAGGACAAAAAGTAGCCTAGTTGTCCATTTACTGAATTGAAACCAGAAATTGGCCCGCTGAAGATCTGATTCTCTTAGCTGCCCCGCTACGGTGACGGCTTCTTTTGAATGGCTCATGTCCTTTTAGATACCTGCGAGCGCCTAACTATGTATAAGAGCCGCCTCCTCGAAAAGGTCAGACTGGAACTCCCGATCTTGGGTTCTAGGGGTCCATGCCGTTGTTATGCGCGCGGCGTGGTATGAGTTTAGGCTCTGCTCCATTACATCTACAGCTTCGGCTATGGTGACTGTGTATACTCCCGCGCCCCGCATCAACCACCTCGCTCCTCACATCAAACTCCAGGCCCGTCGATTGCGTTTCCATCGCACAGCAATCGCGCCCCCAACTTCTCGGACTATCCAGCCCCGCGTCGTAGGAATTTTCCGACGTCTCCTGAACGATTAGAAGTTTCGCCTGGGTCGTAATTGGTTCTTGAGGTGTTGTTGATTTTGTTGGTACCGGGGGGGGGAGACTCGAACTCCCGACCTTGGGGGTTATGAATGCAGGTCACCCGGTTGATCCAGTTCCATCCAATTCTTAACTAATCAATTCTATTACGGGTTGCGGTCGCCGGGAGTTCATCTCATAGATCCGATTTCATGCTATATGCTTTTATTCCTGTCCCATCTTTCACCGCAGAGTTAGTTTCACATCATGCAACAGAGCAAGAATCCAGCGTGAAGAACTCGGGGATCGCATCGAGGTTTCCGTTGACGACGAGCGCCGAGTTGGCTACTTCAATCTTCGTTGCAAGCGATCTGCTCTTAGTACGGCTCCTTGTGGTTACACGACGCATCTGACAGCGTTCCAACGCGCGGGCATCACCCGCTACGCCACACAACTTTCCTGAGAGGCGCGCTCAGGGGGTCGCGTGCAGGCCCATTGTTTGCTAGGGAGCGGTGAACCCAGTCAGAGGGTTGCCGTAATACGTATCCGTTCGCCAGGAGTTCTTGTCCCAGATTCCATCCTGGTCGCCGATGATTGTCACCGGCACGATTGTCCTTCGACCACCGACCTTGTTGGCCGCGTTAAGGCCGTTATCAAGACTGCCGTCGGGTTTGACCGTGAATTTAATAGACCGCGCCAGTTTCTTATTTCGCAGTAGCTTAAACTCATACTCGCCGGGGTTTTCTTTGAGGTAATGGGGCTTGCCAAAGCCGAACCCTTCCCCCTTATCCTCACCCCGCACGGCTTTGAAAACACAGTTCATGCGCCGCCACTTACCCCGTTGTGGCACAGACTCAGCCGTCGATATTGTCGGGTTAAATTCAATTTCCACATCGCAACCGGGCGCGGCGACTTGTATGTTCTCGTGAAAAAACAGCCCTACCTCCTGATTCTTATAAAACAGGTGAGGGTCCAGGTTCCCCTCATCACCACGGACCATAAACGCGACGTTCAAGTAATTGGTCTCAGAGTCGACGATGACGTAACCAATTGGCATAGCCCAATCCTGATTTACAACATAGATAAGCTTATTTGCCACCTTCGGCCCCCGCTCATCCGAAGGGACCTTTTCAACCTTTGCCTTACCAGTAAAAAGTGTTGTGTCTGAGCCCGCAAGTTCGTTTCGCATCTTGATGGCAAAACCTACCGTGCCAGTCGTGGTGATCGCTTTATCTATCGGGTCGTTCACATCCCCGCACTCATAACCCAACCGGTTGGCTTCGCAAGCCAGTTTCACCCACGGAGCGCCGTTGGGCTGGGTGAAGTCAACGTAAAGGTTAGCGCCACTCGGCAGGTTGCCTCCGGCACGGAAAGCAACGGTTGGCAGCCAACTCCAGACGTCGAAATTACCGCGGTAGGAGTTGATTGTTCTCGCCTTAACCTCTACCCAGTTTTTCCAGACGGCTGGTTGAGTCTGCCCAGCTGCAAGCCTAGCTGCAGGAGTTGGTTGCTTAGTTGGCAGATGCGCAAGAGCAGATCGAAAAGCGAAACCCGCTGCGATAATGAACACGAAGGTGATGAACAAACCCTTACTCATCCGGATACTCCTTTACTTAAGAAGAATGTCTATGATGCGCACGCACCTGAAGTAAACGGGGCACATCTCAAAGGTAATTAGTCTCATTTGTTTTGCTGGAATCCAACCCGGCTGGCTTCTAAAGGCTCGCGCACTTTACCCTGAAAGGAGGGGAGAGGACAAGAGGAGGTTTTGGTAGCCCACCTCAGAAGTGATGCATGATGCCATTGGCTTTGTCGCTGATGTGTGGCGCGGCTTGCCGCTCACGATGCCACAATTGTGAAAAGGTGGTGGATGAAGACATGAGGAATTCTCCAATCAATTGAGCGATCCAAGCGCAGTCTGCTTCGAACCGCAGGACGTGTCAAAAGCATTTTGAGATTTAGTGTCGATTCAAGGCTTCTGAAAAGGGGGATCCAGACTCTCATCAGCGGACCGAACAGACCTTCAGCAACACTTTCTTGTTTAGTCTTAGAATCTTGACTGGTACATCAGTGTTTGAAGCAAGATCCAAAGATGTATCAGTGTGGTGCCGCAATCTTCCTTTCAAATATGCTGCGCAGATTCGAAAGACTTTAAGAGCTTTCACGCCTCTTTCGAACTAAGATACTTCCTCTTCTTGTGGCTGCTGGGCCACCGCAGCGAGCAAACCAGCGACACCAGGAATCATCATCCACGCCGGCAGTATTTGCCGTGATGGAATTACTTTGCCGTCGGTTGTCATATTCATCTCCTTTTATCCAACTCATCGCGTGGTCAACGAAGTCGTGAATGTCTCTTGCTTACCTAAATCAGAGTGGTCAACGCTTGAAGTTTGCACCGTGTGTAATTAGTGTCCTAATTTGAAAAAGACGATCCACAAAATCACAATAGCAACGCTAAACATTTTCGTGCGATTTCGCGTTATTTCGTGGATCGTGTCTGAGCAGTTTACGAAACAACCCGTTTCGACCTCGAAATTAAAACACTAACCGTTAGTAAATCGTCTCAACGCTTCCATTACAAGATATCTATTATTGATCTGCGGACGCCGATAGATGCGGACCGCGAAAGGGTAGCGGCTGAAAGTCTTTACGTTGAGAGCTATCAATGGTTTCTGGCGCGTTGGGCGAAGCGGCTCTCGTGGGGCGAGACGGCGGCGGTCTTTAAAACCAGTTGGGAGAAAGTAGCCCAGGCGGTGGCAATGGCGGTAGCCTGGGGGCTGGCGCAGCGCGATTTAAGCGGCATTGAAGCGCTGGGAATAGGAGATCCAGTGACGGCGCGGTCATAAGTACCTGACGCTGGTTTATCAGACCGATGCCGAGCGCAAGCGGTTGCTGTGGGTGGGGAAAGAGCGCACGGCCGCGACTTTGGAAAAGTTTTTTGCGATGTTCGGGGCCGAGCGGACGGCCCAGTTAGAGTTCATCTGCTCGGATATGTGGCGCCCTTATCTGCAAGTGATAGCTGCCTACGCCAGTCAGGCGGTACATATCCTGGATCGCTTTCACATCATGGCGAAGCTGAACAAAGCGATTGACGAAGTGCGGGCGCAGGAAGCGCGGGAACTCTCGGCGGAGGGAGAGGAACCGCTCTTGAAACACACGCGCTGGTGTGTTTACTGAAGCAGCCGCGCCACATGAGTGAACAGCAATTCACCCGTTTGGTGGAGTTAGTCAAATATAACTTGAAGGCTGTCCGCTGTTGGCTGCTGCGCGAAGAGTTTCAGCGGTTGCGTTGATAATTAGGAAGGGTAAAAACGGTAAGCCGCGCACTATTCCTTTGACTTCCGAGGCGCGGAGGATAGCAGAGATTCAGATTGCGGACGCCACAACAAAGAAATTCCTTTTCAACAGTAGGCGCACTGGAGGCATGATCAGCGAGTTCAAAACCGCCTTCAACAGCGCAGTCCGTGACGCAGGCTTGGAAGATTTCCGCTTCCATGACTTGCGGCACTCGTTCGCGAGCAGGCTGAATGCCGCGGGCGCTGACCCCTACATAATCCGCGACTTGTTGGGCCACTCAACAACGACAATGTCGTCGGACTACACACATACAAGTTTCGAGAGAAGGCGGCAAGCTATCGCGGACATGAGCGAAAGCCGGGGCCATCTTCGCGAGAGGGTCGCTGTGGATTACGGAAAAATTCCGGAAAAGCGAGATCGAATAAGTGCGTGACGTGTTCGTAACTGTTGAAAAGATTGGTAGCGGGGGGGAGACTCGAACTCCCGACCTTGGGGTTATGAATCCCACGCTCTAACCAGCTGAGCTACCCCGCCTAAAATAATGCGTTGCACGTCCAAGAACTTTGCGTCGCGAAAAAGAGTTTCATTATAGGGTTCGGGTTGCAGAGGTCAAGAATGGATGGCGGCGGCACAAATACGTTGGCGTCGGAACTTGGCTAATGTCCGACGAACTTCAGTTTGTCGGGTTGGATTACGCTGAGACGTGAGTTGGTAAGGGGGCAACGGTCGGCAAATGAAAGCGTAGGGCTTGAGCGTAGGGGATATTGGTACGTCGAGCTTTCAACTCGCGAGTACCTGGGCCGGAAAACGACAAACTGAAGTTCGTCGGACAATTGTTCGATAAACTTCAGTTTGTCGGGTTGGATTACTCGAATCTGAGTTGGTAGGGGTCAACGGTCGGCAAATGAAGCGTTGGGCTTGAGCGTAGGGACAGGGAGCGTAGGGACAGGGATATTGGTACGTCGAGCTTTCAACTCGTGAGTACCTGGGCCGCAAAACGACAAACTGAAGTTCGTCGGACTAATTACTCGCCGCCGATTGTTGCCTCGGAGATCAGAATTGTTGGCGCCGCAGTCCCGCCAAAACGGAAACTGAGATCGTTTCCAACCATGGTCACGTTCTTCACCATAGTCAACAGGTTTCCCGCCAACGTGATCTCCTGGACCGGATACGTGAGTTCACCATTCTCAATCCAGATGCCGGCCGCTCCCTGCGAAAGGTCGCCCGTCACTCCGTTGAAGCCCTGACCGAACACTGAAGTCAGATACAGACCATTCTTCACGCTCTTGATGATGTCTTCAGGTTTGCTGGTTCCCGCCTTCATGTGCAGGTTAGACGAACTGATAAATGGCACAGACTGGTAGCTACGACCCGCATTCCCCGTCGGTTTCAACTTCAGCCGCCGCGCTGAATAGGAATCACATACATAGTTCTTCAAAACTCCTTTTTCAATCACGGTTACCTGCGAACTGCGAACACCTTCTCCGTCGAAAGGCCGTGATGCCGGACCATCCTGCATAACTCCGTCATCGACGATAGTGATCAAGGGAGAAGCAATCTGCTCGCCAATGCGGTCCACCAGAAAGGAAGATTTCCGGAAAATGCCGCGACCTGACGCTGCTCCGAAGATCTGGCTCACCAGACCTCTGGAAACCATTGGATCGACGACCACGGGAACTTTTTGAGACTTGACCTTCTTACCTCCAAGCTTCCTGATCACGCGCCGGCCTGCTTCCTGGCCCACCAGCTTCGGCGCCTCAAGCTTGTTGAGAAAACGCGAGAATGTGAACCAGCCGTCCGTCTGTTTCACGTCATTCTCTTCCGCCAACAGGCTTGTTTGCAGGACCGCAAAAGTTGACTCGTACCGCCCGGCAAACCCGTCAGAGTTTGCGAGTGTCACCGTCGAGACGCCATCCGACCAGCCAGAGCCGCTCGTGTTGGTGATGCGTTTGTCATAGCGCATTCCGGCGTCTTCGGCTTCCATGACCATTTCGATCTTGCTCTCGGGGCTGAGACGCCCGATGGCAGGATCAAACAGTTCGAGCTTGCCCGGGTAAACTCCGAGAAGCTCTTTTGGCGCCAGCCCATTGTGTTCATCCGCGTTCGAAACCTTAACTATGCTCAGGGTGTCAGCCACGAGTTCTTTTACCGACTTGTTGGTAAAATCGGTTGTGAATGTCAGCGCCTGCGCATTGTCTTTCAACACTCTGAGGCCGAGGCCCTTGCTTATCGACTGTTGTAGCTTTTCAACCTTTCCAAGTCGCACGTTGGTTGTGAACCCGGAGGACGACACCACATACACGTCACACGCGTCGGCGCCCTGCTTCTTAAGAGCGGCAACCAATTCAGTAGCTAGATTCCTGTAATCACTCATCGTTTTGCTCCCGGCTTCAGGCTATGCGCACCTTGGTGCCGCCAACGGTTATTTCCGCGACCTTGACGGTTGGAATACCCATGCCAACTGGCACCATCTGGCCGTTCTTACCACAAGTCCATCCCCCGTCAGCAAACTTCAGATCGTTGCCGACCATTGTCACCTTCGTCATCACGTCAGGACCGTTTCCTATAAGGGTGACATCCTTGAGCGGTGTTGTAATCTTTCCGTCCTCGATCAGGAAGCTCTCAAGTACGCTGAAGGTGAAGTCACCTTTAGTGATGTCGACCTGCCCTCCAGAAAACCTCTTCGCGTAAATTCCCCTCTTTGTTGATCTGATGATCTCTTCGGGGTCGAGCTTGCCTGGCAGCATGTAGGTATTCGTCATGCGGGCCATCGGAGGATAGTTGTAGGCCTGGCGGCGACCGTTGCCAGTGGATTTCGCGCCCAACTGTTTAGCGCTTATACGATCGCACATGTAGCCTTTAAGGACTCCGCCTTCGATCAGAGTAGTCGACGTCGGCAGGTTACCCTCGTCGTCGATGTTGATTGTCCCGCGCATGTTCTCGAATGTTCCAGCATCGATTACCGTGCAGTGCTCAGAAGCGACTTTCTGGCCCACCCTGTCCGAGTAGTTGGAGAGTTTCTTCCAGTTGAAATCGGCTTCCAGTCCATGGCCAACTGCTTCGTGAAGCAGGACCGCGCTATCTCCTGCGCCCAGCACAACTGTCTGGGCTCCGGCGTCGGCTTCCTGCGCACCGAGGTTCTGCACGGCCAATCGGGCCGCTTCTTTGGCGATATCGGATGCCGACCGGTTCCTGGCAAAGTACTCCAACCCTATCCTGCCGCCACCTGAGTCGTAGCCCGATTGCCGACTCTTTCCCTCTTCAGCTATGCAGCTCGTCGAAAAGACAAACACGGGCTGCATATCTTCCCAATAGACACCGTCGCTATTGGCATACGCCAGATACTTCACTTCATCGTTGAAGTTACAAGTGACACGGATAATCTTAGGGCTGTAGGATTTTGCGGTCTCGTTTGCCTCGCGAATGAAAAACAGCTTCTTGTTAAGATCCGAATTCGTGGCGAGCTCCCGAACAGGATAGAGGTTCTTTGGTCGCAACTCGCTAACCGCTTTTACTTTCACGCGGGCAGCTTTGTCGTTGGCTATTGCGGCGGCTGCGTTCGCAGCCTCGGTCATCTTTTCCATAGTCAAATCTTCTGAGAAGGCGAAGCCGATCTGGTCCCCTTTTACCGCTCGTATTCCGACACCCTGCACGATCCCGCGTTGAGCCGTTTTGACGATGTCCTCTTCAAAGGAGAGATTCGAGCTGACGCGGTATTCGAAGAAGAGATCTGCAAAGTCAGCTCCCTTGGAAAGAGCCGCTCCAAGCAGCTTATTCATCTGCTCTTTTCCAACTTGAAAGTATGTATCGAGAATCGGCGGGGTACTCGTCTTTTCTCCTGCAACTAGTGACTTGACCCACAGGTCGCTGGCGGCGACTGCTGCGAGTGTGAAAGAGCCCTTTACGATAAAGTCTCGTCTTTTCATCTCTAATCCTCTTCTGATTGTAGATTTACGGCTTGGAGCCGTTTACGGGAAAACGGTCTCTAAAGTTGCACCAAAAAATCTAGTGAACTGTGTAGGTACACGAGCCTCGGATTTTAATATGAGAACTGGTGAGGCTTGCGAATTCTTGTGACAAACCTACATTGGCTGGTGACAAAGTGGACTAAGGCAGGGATGGGTGGGCCGGGGCTGTGGAATAGGACGGATAGGTCGAATAGGTCCAATTCGTCCACTCAGTCCACTCAGTCCACTTCGTCCACCACCCTACTCAACAATAATCTCATCAACAAAAATCCAGGATGCGCCCCCGTGACCCGGATGCCACCCAGGTATCTTTCCATAACCAATCGCCTTAACCCTCACGTAACGAGCACGCTGAACAGGAATAGTGCCAACCAGATCTTTAAGAATCACACCATAATCGCGATCCGGAACATCACTATTCAGCGAAAGCACCCGATTGAACTCCTGACCATCCTTCGAGAGTTCGAACTCGACTCTGACTGGCGCCCAGATCCACGACCGGATGTCCTGAAGAAAACCGGCTCCGAGCCGGCTCACCTCGCGAACCGCACCAAAATCAATGACGGCCTCGAAATCATGGCCCTGATAACCCTGCCACGCCCCTGTACTGAAGTTGCCGTTGCCCCTGATGCCATCGATTAAACCGAGATCTCCGCCGCCCTGATATTGCGGACTGCGTTTTGACATTACCTTGACGGTCCAGTCGTGAGGGATCTTGTGGTAATCAGCGTTTACGACAAAACTCTTTTGACCTCTCTTGTTAATTGCCACGGCCTTAACAACCGTCGATTGGTGTAGCATAAACGGCCCACCATAAACGGGAGACTTCTCATCAGGTTCTGAGCCATCAAGCGTGTAGTGAATCTGACCAACGCCGGCGAGGCTGATCTCAAGGTCACGCCGAAACACTTTTCCGGCGGCCGTTATCACCGGTACCGGCAGAATCTCATGTTCATCAATACGCGATACCGGTATATCGCCCTCCTTCGAGCCCCATGCTTTATTGGGTCGAGGTCCCATTACGAACACGAGTTCGCCACGTTTCATCAGGTCTTCATGCCGCAGGTAAGATTTCCGATAAGGTTTACCGTTTAGACTAGCGGATTGAACATAGTAGTTACGCGGCTCAACTCGCTGCGCCCGGATCACAAATGTCCGACCGTTCTCCAGGTTAAATTTTAGCTCTGGAAAGAGTGGTGTCCCGATGGCATAGGTGGTGGAACCCGGAGTCACAGGATAGAAGCCAGCGGCGCTCAGAACATACCAGGCAGACAATTGACCACAGTCTTCATTGCCAATCAAACCGTCCGGCTGCGGCAAATAGAACTCATCCATTATTTGTCGCACACGCTCCTGCGTCTTCCACGGTTGGCCCACGTAATTGTAGAGATAGGCCATGTGGTGACTGGGCTCGTTACCGTGCGCATACTGACCAATCAATCCAGTAATGTCAGCCTGTTCCCTGCCGGTGGTCTTGCTATCGGTGTTAAAGAGCTCATCAAGCTTGCGAGAGAAATTTTCTTTGCCACCCAGCAACGCGATGAGACCACTAATGTCCTGAGGAACAAAGAAACTGTACTGCCAGGAGTTTGCTTCGGTGAAATTGAAGTCGACTTCACGCGGATCGAAGGGTGTCAACCAGCCGCCATTGTGCCGCGGCCGCATAAACCCGGTTTCGGAATCAAAGACGTTCTTGTAGTACTGGGCTCGCGTTAGAAAATCTCGGTAATCGTCTTCCCTTTCGAGCAACCTGGCCACCATGGCAATGCACCAGTCGTCGTACGCATACTCGAGCGTTTTCGAAACCGACTCTCGCTCGTCCTCAAGACTGATGTAACCGCGGTCCAGGTAATATTCGAGACCAAAGTGTTTGAGACCGGCGCTATGCTTCATGGCCGCGAAAGCCTTTTCGAGATCGAAACCTCTGATGCCTTTCACTACAGCATCGGCGATGACCGGGACAGCGTGATAGCCAATCATTGTGTCGGTCTCGTTGGCAGCCAGTTCCCAGACGGGCAGCCGGCCTCCCTGCTCGTACTGGACCAGAAAAGTGTTGATGAAATCGGCCGTACGTTTCTGATCGATAATGGTGTAAAGCGGATGAGTGGCCCGGAAAGTGTCCCAAAGCGAGAACACTGTGTAGTTGGTGAACTTCTGTGCTTTATGAATCTGAAAGTCCCGACCAAGGTACTGTCCATCCACATCCATGAAAAGGTTTGGCGCAATCAACGCATGATAGAGAGCGGTGTAGAAAGTCTTGAGCTGGCCTGCTGTGCCTCCTTTAACCTGAATCTTGTTGAGTTCGCGCTCCCAGGCTATATCGGCCTCGGCCTTAACCCTGTCAAAATCCCAGTGGTCCAATTCGGCAGCGAGATTCTTCCGGGCGCCCTCGATGCTTACTGCTGAGATCGCCACCTTCAACATAATCGAAGCGCCTGGTTTAAAGCGAAAGAACGATTTGACGTTCAGACCCCCCGCCTGCTTCAAATCCTCAGCCAGCTTATCGTCAAGAGCGATGCCGGAGGCGATAAAAGGCTCCGAGAACTCGGCAGCAAAGTAGACAATCTGATTTCGCGCCCAGCCCTCTGATCTTCGGAAGCCTTCAATGCGAGTCCCGTCGACAATCCGCAAATATGAGTCGAGCACTTTATCGCGATGCGTGAGATCGAGAATGATGTTGGCGTTTTGATTGGCAGGATAGATGTAACGATGCATGCCAACCCGCTTTGTAGCGGTCAGTTCGACAAAGATATTTTCATCATCCAGCCGTACGGAATAGTAGCCGGCCCGGGCCGTCTCATTGCGATGGGTGAAACGGGAAGCATAACCTCGCGTTGGGTCATCACCGGCGAGCGCATTCAGAAAGAGAGGCCCCGCCGTTGGCATGAACAGAATGTCGCCGTAATCAGAGATGCCAGTTCCGCTCAGATGTGTGTGGCTGAAGCCATAGATGATGTTGTCTGAGTAATGATAACCAGAGCAGCCTTCCCAGCCTGTGAGTCGTGTGTCAGGACTTAGTTGAACCATGCCAAAGGGCAGAGTGGCGCCCGGAAATGTGTGACCCGTGCCATCGGTGCCAATGAATGGATCGACATGGCGGGTGAGCTTTTGCTGGGCCAGCGAAGGGACGGTCGCAAAGACCACAAAAAGAAGCAACACGAGCCTTTTCGGAGTGTGGCGGTCCGGCCCGCCTTTGGTACGGTTTCCAGAAAAGGAATCCTCCCCGCACTCAGAAAAGATCTCAAGGCTCGGGTTTCTCCTCCTGAAAACCTTCAAGTTCGGCATTGATCTCGCCCCCAATGAGTATCGCTACTCCGGTAAGATAGAACCAAAGCATGAGGATGATGACTGCTCCCAGAGAACCATAAGTGACACTGTATGAATCAAAGAAGCTCAGGTAAGCACGAAAACAGAAAGAAATAATCAGCCATAAGACAACTCCCACAACCGCCCCCTTCGTTGTCCATTTGCGGGAGCTGCGAGGGACATTGGGAGCAAAAAAATAGATGAGCTTGAAGGTTGCCAGAACAAAGGTGAGAGCTATCGGCCACTGCAAGATCCTCCAGGTCATTCTAAAGACATCACTATACCCGAAGATGGCGGCGAGTGAGTCGCCGATCCTTTCACCGTAAAGGACGATGGCGAAAGCCGAGAGAATAAGAACAGCAAGCGCAATCGTCAGCAGTACGGCGACCAATCTGGCCTTCCACCAGGATCTGGATTCCCTGACGCGATAGGCGACATTCAACGTTTCGCTGATGGCGCCCATCCCCCAGGAAGCGGCCCACAGTGCCGCCAGTAAACTCAAGTAGAGCCTACCGCCCGAACGCCGAGCACTGATCTCATCAAGAGTAGCCCGGATGAGTTCCATTGCTGAGGGGGGAGCGACGGTGGACAAATAATTGAGCAGTCTTTCTTGAAACTCGGAGCCTGTGGGGGCGATGTATCCGAGCAGACTAATGAGAAATAGGAGCAGTGGGAATAATGCGAGAAGAAAGTAGAAGGAGAGTTGAGCTGCCCGGCCTAAGACGTCATGGTTGTTGATGCGGTCCCAGATGCGCCGGGCAAACTGCCACCAGTTCGTTTTTGAGAGAGTCGTGGCGTTCAAGATCCTGCCTTCCAGATGTAGTTTTCATGGGGGAGGATAACTCCAAAGTGTCACGAATGTGGCGCGTGCTGTCCAGCTTGCGGGTTGGATGGAAGATTGGTGGCCGAGCTTGAATGGTCAGCGGGGGTAAATTTCGAGTAATGGAGAAACGCAACACAGGCCACTATTTGATCATTGTGCCGGTGCGGCTCCAGCGCGTGTTCCTGATAAAGTCCGTCAGGAAGAATTTGGTCGAAGGCAAACTCTCGTCATAGGACCAGTAGACGAACATGGCGCGCCCAATCACCAACTCACGCGGCACAAAACCCCAGTAACGACTGTCCTGGCTATTGTTTCGATTGTCACCCATCACGAAATAGTGGTTAGCGGGAACGTTTATTTCCTTGCCGTCTCCCACATAGTCAAAAATCGGGGGACGATCGCCGACAAAATCCGGGCGATAATAGACATCATGAGTCTCGCCTGTCGCTCGTGGCCTACTACTGATGATATCAAGAGGCGCTTTTTCATTACGGTCAATAGCATCGATCTGGTTCTCTGGCAGAACCTGACCGTTAACAATCACACTTCGGCCTTCAATCTGGATGCGTTCGCCCGGTAATCCAATAACTCGCTTGACATAGTTTGTGATTATTGGCTGATTGTCAGGACGCTCGTAATCGCTCGCGGGATCATATTTATTGCCCGGATACTTGAAAACGATGATGTCGCCACGCCGGATCTCGCGCTGCGGCAGAAACGGTAGCGTCTCGCCGGGTGCGAAGATGAATTTGTTGACGAGCAGATGGTCACCAATTTTGATTGTATTTTGCATCGAGCCCGTCGGCACCTTCACTGCCTGAACGATGAAGGTCATCCCAAAGAGTGCCATGATCACGGTCACCACTGCCGACTCAAAATAGTCACGCCAGACAGACTTGGGTGGTCCCATCGGTGTGACCTCAGGTTCCTCGAGTCGCTTCTTGCCGTTCCGGCTAAAGAAGCGCGAGAAAGCAGAGGGTTTCGCCTCACCGTGGATCTCTGGAGCTCTTTCGCCAACACGAGTGGCAGGTTGATTTTTCATTTCGTTCTCAAAACAGATTCAAAACATCCTAGATACGTTATTCAGAAGGGTCAAGGTTCGAAGATTGGCGAGAGATCCCCTCCTGCTCACTATCCTTAACTGCCGACTCCTCTGCATCTTTCATTGTTTGCAATGCTTCCTTCGCGGCCGCAACCTCCGCAGCCTTAATTGACCGGCCCTCGCCGCGGACGTTCCCAGCGTCCCAGCTCACTTCCACGTGAAAGGTTCGCCGGTGGGGCGGACCAAGTGTTTCAACAACCGAATAACGCGGCGCCGGTCTCCGCTCTGCCTGAAGCTTCTCCTGAAGCATCGTCTTATAGTCAGCTTCTGCGGCCGAAAGCGGATTCGAACGCATCAACTCTTCGGCAAGCGCCTGGTTAACAAATGCCGTCGCAGCTTCCAGTCCTCCATCGAGAAAGATGGCGCCGGTTATCGCTTCAAAGACATCCGCCAACAGCGCATCTTTATGGCGGCCACCGCTTCTCTCTTCTCCACGTCCAAACCGCAAGAACTCGCCGAGGTTCAATTTCAGCGAGACTTTTGCCAGGGTAGGCGCGCTAACCAATCGATGTTTCATCCGGGACAGTTCACCTTCGGTCACGCCCGGATAAGCACGGCAAAGATAGTCGGCAACTATTAGACCGAGCACTGAGTCGCCAAGAAACTCGAGGGCTTCATTATGAAGCCGCCGTGCCTGGTCCTCAGCTCCCGGCGCAACCTGCTCATGAGCCCAGGAGCGATGGGTAACGGCGCGCTCGAGCAGAGAGCGTTCCTCAAACCTGTACGCAAGAATTGTTTCCAGGTTATCCAGATCAGAGGTTATTGTCGCGTGCTTACTCACACCGGGCCGAATTGTAACAAACGCCGGAAGCATGTCGAAATTCGGTGACAAAGCTTCCGGCGTGATCTTGGAGAACAGTAACTTGTGAATATTACGCTCAGTTACTCCCTTTGGTTGGCTACCGGGATTTTGACATCCTGTCTGGAAGCACCCGATCGCGCTACGCCACCCGCCCAACTGCATTCCGGACCACCGGGCTTGCGCTTCCCGAAGTTGGGGTGCTGGCCGGAGGCGCCGCAGGCAACGTGGTAATCGGCGACGGCTCAGCCGGCAATGGCTTTGCGAGAATCCCGGCAATCATTTCGTTCAAGCCGGCTTCAGATTTATTCCGGAACGTATACCATTCCGTGAGACTCTTCAGCCACTCGGCCTTACTCGCCTGGTTCGCAGTCTCATTTCCCGCTAGCGCTACTGCTCGAGCATAGGCATCGATCATGCGATCGATTACCTGGTTAATGTTCTCGAGGGCAAGCTTACTCTCAGGGCTCTCGTCTTTGCCTTCATACGCAGCCTTATAGTCTGCCGACAGTTTGGCATATGGACCAGCCTCGTAGGCAGCGGCGATGAAGTAGTAGGTTGAAGGAGTCGCCTTGATCTTGCTCTCATACTTGGCGGACTTGATCAACGAACCTAGAGCTTCAGAGGGATTGTTCTTTATAGTGAGAAATCCGAGTGTGTAATTAAGGTAAGCGAGAGCATCATCCTTAGATGTAAACGGCAGCCATTCGGCCGGTGCTTTCCCTGCTACAATCAACTGAATAGCCTTCCGGGCATGACCGATGGCTTCGCTATTAAACGATTCATTCTTCGCCGTGGTCGTGGCTAGGAAACCACCATAGCCCAGATCGATCAAAACTTTGAGGTTTTCAGGCTCATCAGCCAGAATTTCACGTCCAAGCGCATAAGCTTCGGCATATTTCTTTTCGTTGTAGAGCAACACTGGCAGCCTCAATTTCCGAGCCTCTTTATCGTAGGCCGCTACCCATTTCTTCAAATATGCCGTGATTTCATCTGCGTCGTTCGGGCAAGCGCCAAGGTACTTCTTGGCTGCTTCATAAGCCTGGGTTGGATTCGAGGTGCGGGCGGCGGTAAAGCCCTCGTACCACTCGCGCTTGTTATCATCGGTGCACTGATCCTGATTTGCGCTGTCAGGCCCCAGCATTTCATTTGCAAAAGCAGGCAACGCAAGCGCCGCCAATGCTGCGCAAATCGTAATTAATCTAAACGTCTTCTTCATTAGTCGCAAAACCTCCAAGATCCTTATCTCTATCTATTCCTTGCAAAGGGGCCTCGCGGCTTTGCAGCACGCGATAGCGCGAACGTAAGATGCCCAGTTGAAAAGAGCGGTTGCCGATCCGAGCGCACGGCCAAAGGAGAGAACAATGGCTATCAGGGGCTAACGAGAAGGAACTCTCCAAAAGAGCGTCCGCAATATTCCTGCAACTCTTATTAGTGTGTCAAGGCTCCGCAGGGCGGTCCGATAAAAGAAAACAACATGCCCGAAAATGCCGCACCGGAGAACCGCAATGGTTAGTTGCAGCGCTCCGGTGCTAGAGGGTTCGGGTGTTCTCCTTTATTACCGTGTCTCACGGATGAGTTGGTTGAACGCGCCGTGGTCTCTCGTCGGCCTGAGTGGCATTTCCCGGGACTGTTTTTGGCGCGGCCACTGAAGGTTTTGTACTTTCTGACTGTGGCGTTCCCGGATTACGACGTTCGACCGGCATGATCACTGGCTTAACAGTCCGTCTCGGCGTCACAGAATCAGTCGAACGTGTCCCAGTGGGTGCGGCCAACTCTTCATCCTCTGTCTCTACCGCAACAGCCTCAGCAGCTTCGGCCTCGGCGGTTTCCTTGTCCTCTTCGTTCAACTCTGCTGCTCTGGCATCCTCAGCCGGATCAGGCTTCTTAGCGATCTGCAAATTGACCGGAGTGCCAAACCGGCTGTTGAGTTCGCGGTAGATCTTTCCGGCGACGGCCGCTGGAAAATGCTGCCGGGCATCCGGACCTTTCCCTATCACAACCACCGCCAGGCGGGGATTGGCAAGAGGAGCGTAAGAAGTAAAGAGACCAACCCAACCGCCCTGTCCAATGCAAGTACCAGTTTTTCCGGCCACCGTTTGCAGGGGATCGTAAGCCTTTTTCCCTGAACCGTAATTGACCGCTCCAACCATGCCCGGAACCATGCGCCGCCAGTTTTCCTGCTCTATATCGATCTGGCGGCGGACCTTTGCTTTACGAACTTCGTCCTTGGCGCCGTTTGCAATATAAGGAGTTAATAGCTTGCCGCCGTTGGCCATAGCTGATACCAGAGTAGCCAACTGAATCGCGGTGACCTCAAAGTCATCTCCGTGAGAACACATGCGGTTCAAGGCAAAGCCGGTCTTTTCGCTTGGCAGCCGGCCAGGGAACTCATACGGGACATTGAGACCGGTTTTCTCGCCAAGCCCCAATTCGCGGGCGTAGTTCACGATCTTTTCAAAACCTACCTGACCGCCAACGTGTTGGAAGAACGTATTATTGGAGTAGGCGAGTGCATCGGTCAGATCGATGTTATAGCGCTGCGACACCGTTTCAAAAGTGACGGGATCTATCAACTTTTCGCACAAGCCGGCCAGCCCGGTAACGAGTTTGATAGTAGAGCAGGGCTTGAAACCTCTTCGCAAGGCCCACTCCTGATTGACAATCGTGTACACCCTGCCGGTCATCGGATCCATGACCACAACTGTGCCGGCATGATTCCCCAGAGCGTTCACAGCCACCCGCCGCACTTCGAGATCTTCACCAACCGTAATGTCACGTGCGATGAATGACTGCGCTTCATCTCGAATCGCCTTGTCGCGTGCCCGTTGGCGCGCGATTGCAGCCTGGCGCGCAGCTTCGGCCCGACGTCTCGCCGCCGCACCATAGTTACCCTGCACACGGCGCATTTCGGCTGCGCGCTCCCGTTTAGTAAGAGGTCGCCCGAGCTTGCGTTGCCGTGCCCGAATTGCCGCAGCCTGCTGCTTGGCTATCTGGTTGCGCTGGCTTCGTGTCACCGCAGCAGAACGCTGCCGCCGATTCTGTGTCCTCCGGGAAGCAACGTTACGACGTTTCGACGTCGAACGCTTCGTTGCAACCTTTTTGCCTTTCTGAGGAGTACTGGCTTTGCGGGACTTCGGCGCTGCTTTGGATTTCTTTTGAGCAAAAGCTACGCTGGAAAACGACAGGCAGATGAGGACCAACAGGATAAAAACGACTCGAACCGGCTTAGGGGAACGGTTAACCAATGTCATCAGGTCTCGTTACCTTTCTTGGACGGGTTTCGCTCACTTCGGTGAGCTTGCCTAAGTCTTTGTCGGGCTATCAGGTTCCTGGAAACAGAAAAGGAATTCGCTCACGCGCGGATTCCCTTAACTACCAATTATTGCAATATTGAGATCATCTAAAGCCAAAAAACCCCTTGTGCTCTAAATATAAAACCGATCATATAACTGCAATGAGGTGGGATCTCAATAGGTGGTCCCGGGAAGAATTGATTTGAGACCGGGGGCAAATATAACATCACCTCAATGAAGGGGCAACCCAAAAGTAATGTATCGTACATATTTACAAGAATTTGCAGGGATTTACAAGCAGCGTTTAGGGCTAACAACCACGGGGTTCCACAGACCTTCTTAAGACGGGATGAAATTGAGGCAGTTTTTTAATAGCTTTCGCGTCAAACTACTGCTGCTGCTGCTGCTGCTGCTGGGCCTGACGCTCGGAGTGCAGTATTACGTAAATTTGCGGGCCGTCGAGCAAAATGCTCACATGATCAGGGAGCAGGAACAGGCCATCATGACCGGCGTGGCCCTCGGGGTGAATGCCATTTCGAGCGATACGTACCTCGACCATATGCGCAAGAACATCAGCGACCCTTTGCTGGATGAACGGACTGGCCGGGTGCGTAACGTCCTGGTAGTTGATAGTGAAGGAAACGTAAGGGATAGCCTCAGGGAAGAGTTTGCGCCGCTTTCCATGCCCGATGGCGCCATCAGTTTCACTCAATTACGAGACATTCCCCTGCCGCCTTTAAGTAGCGCCGTCGAGCTTGCCGATCAGGGTGAACAACCGCCTCCACCAACTGCAACGGCCCAGGTCGCCGAGCCCGGCGAACAGGGTGCCTTTTACTTTCCCGTAGAAACAAATCTAGGTCGCTGGTATGTAATTGTCGTTCTTGGTTCGGCAAGCACACTGACCAATATTCTCGAACAACAGGCGTCGCGGTTGGCCCTTTATACGTTGGCTCTGCTCGTTACGACGATGGTGGTTACCGGTCTTCTGGTATGGCGATTTACTCGACCGATACAGAAGCTGTCATTCGCTGCCCGGCGGGTGGCTGGCGGAGACTTCAGCGTCCGGGTACCAGTAGATCGCCGCGATGAAATGGGCTCGCTCGCGGCTGCTTTCAACGAAATGATATCCCGCCTCGGACGCACGCGGGAGCTGGAGTCTCAACTACATCAAGCGGAAAAGGCCGCAGTTGTTGGTCGTCTCGCTTCCGCGATTGCTCACGAGATAAGAAACCCACTGAACTACATAAACCTGACGCTGGACCACCTGCGTTCTTCGCTTGCGCCGGAGGATCCCGAGAAACGAAGAGTCTTCGAGCATCTCGCGAGCCAACTCAAAACAGAAGTCGCACGTATCAACCGGCACATAAGCGACTTTCTGAAGTATTCGCGGCCTTCGGATCTGGAGTTGGAACCCCTGGACCTCAAGGCCGAGGTTGCGGACGCCTTGCGTATCATCGAGGGCCAGGCTGCGGAGTGCGGCATCCAGACTCGCATCGAAGAGGTTGGCCCCGTTCCACCGGTCATGGCTGATCGCGATTCCATGCGTTCCGTTTTCACTAATCTCTTGCTTAACGGTTTGCAGGCCATGGATGGCGATGGCGGAAGCATTCTGATAAAACTGTCCGCGGAAGCGGACGGTGTGCTGGCGCGGGTGGAGATCTCCGACACCGGCAGAGGAATCGCGCCTGAAGACATCGCGAAAGTATTCGAGCCATATTACTCTACGAAGGAGACTGGGACTGGTCTCGGGCTTGCAATTGTAAAGAAGGCCATAGACGATCACGGCGGCTCTATTAGCGTTCATTCAAAACAGGACAGCGGCACAACGTTCACGATAACGTTGCCGGCAAGGAACGAATAGTGAAGGTTGAAATCGAAACTGGATCTTTAGATGTAACCAAATCGTGCGGCGCGGTGTCTTATATTATGCAGGAATGCAGGTGAATCATGGCGCGTAAAAGCATACTTGTGGTTGACGACGAGAAATCGCAGCGCGAAATCCTGGAGATGATTCTATCAGGTGAGGGCTACGACGTGACGACTGCCTCTTCAGGCGAGGCGGCTATGAAATTCGCAAAAGATCGCCGTTTCGACCTGGCTCTGACCGACCTGAAAATGACCGGGATGGATGGTATTGAACTACTCCAGCAACTCCTGGCATTTGACTCCTCAATCATTGTCATCCTGCTGACTGCGCATGGCTCAATCGATTCGGCAAAGGAGGCGTTGCGGCGCGGGGCCTTCGACTATCTCGAGAAACCCTACGACAAACGTGCCCTACTGGAAACGATTAATCGCGCGCTCCACCGTCTCGATGCCATCGATACCGAGATCATCTCAGCGTCACCGCGCATGGAGTCGGTGAAGAAGATGATTCTGAAGGTGGCTCGATCGAATTCGACGGTCTTGATCCGGGGAGAATCTGGGACCGGCAAAGAGTTGATCTCTCGCGCCATTCACAATCAGTCGCCGCGCGCGCAGGAGATGTTTCAAGCTGTGAACTGCGCTGCAATAAACGAGAACCTGCTCGAATCCGAACTCTTCGGCCACGAGAAAGGCTCGTTCACCGGCGCTCATGCCGAGAAGAAAGGTCTGTTTGAAATCGCAGATCGTGGCACTCTGTTTCTTGATGAGATAGCCGAACTCGACGTCGCTATGCAGGCAAAGCTGCTGCGGGCTTTACAGGAACGCAAGATTCGTCGTGTCGGAGGCACGCATGAGATCAGCGTGGATGTCAGGGTCATCGCTGCCACCAATCGAGACCTGCGGGCAATGGTCAGTGACGGCCGATTCCGGGACGACCTTTATTACCGCATCAATGTGCTTTCTGTGGACGTGCCGCCGCTTCGCGAACGCCGCGAAGACATTCCGGTGCTCATCGACTTCTTTTTAAAGAAACATACTCGCAACACGTCGCGGCTGGTTAGTGGTCTTACTTCGGAAACAAAGAAACTGATGTACGACTACACCTGGCCCGGGAACGTGCGCCAACTCGAGTCGGCAATTGAGCGGGCCATTCTGCTTTGTGAAGGCGATCTGATTACAGTAGAGGATCTGCCGCTCGAGGTGCGCCAGGAAGTTGGGCCGGCTGCGGAAGGCGCCTTCAAGCTGCCACCCGAGGGGATCAACTTCGAGGATGTTGAGCGCAATCTGATTGTGCAGGCAATGGAGCAGACGGATTACAACATCACAAAGGCGGCGAAATTGCTCGGGTTGACATTTCGGACGTTGCAATACCGGCTGGATAAGTTCGGTATCAAGCGCAATGAAGGAAAAAAAGAAGCCACCGGGTAGAGTCCTCGAATCGAGTGGATTTGAAAATACTCTAACCCCCCCGCCAGGCCGCACCCCGCGATGAAACTGTGTTCAGTTGAAACGACGTGTTGGCTAGAACTTTCTTGACGAGCAACTGCAGGCCTCGACAGCCGTGGGTTGATCCGCTGAGGGCACCACGCAGACACGGAAGTCACAGAGCCCGGATAGCGCAAGGATGGTGAGTCTTTTTCGTTCTTTCACAGTTGCAGTTCCGTGACTGGAGGTGAAGCCAATGTATGCCGTTAAACTGTCTCTCCTTGTTCTCACTCTAACACTCCTAACCGGTTGCTATAGCTTGTCGAATCGCGACAGCGCAACACCTGAATCAATGGCAGATTCCGCGAGTCGGGTTGCCGAGCCCAGGGAAAGCCTCGACGAATCGTTGCAGCCCGTCTCGCTTCAGCGGGCAGAAGCACATTCACCAGTCGAAGCTGTCGATCGCAAGATCATTCGCAATGCCGAACTCGCGGTGGAAGTCGCGGATACGCAGGAAGCGCAGCGCGGCATCACCTCGATAGCCGAAGCCCAAGGCGGGTATGTAGTCACCTCTGAGATAAGACAGCGACCGACCTCAGATCCTAACCGACGGGAGCTCGAGGCGACGTTGGTGATCAGAGTTCCCGCGGCTCGTTTCGAGACAGCGCTTAATGACATTCGCGCTACGGGCCTCCGCGTCATTCACGAGAAAGCTTCAGCCCAGGACGTCACCGAAGAGTTTATTGATCTTGAAGCTCGTGTCAGGGCCCAGCGAGCACTCGAGGCCCAGTTTCTCGAGATCATGAAACAGGCGACCAAGATTCCAGAGGCTCTGGAAGTGCAGCGTGAACTGGCAAGTGTTAGGACTGAGATTGAAAAAATCGAGGGTCGTCAGAGATTTCTGCAAAATCAAGCGAGCCTCTCGACTATTACTGTAAAGCTGCAGCCTCCTACCGGAATCGTGGTCAGCACCTCGGGTTTTGGACGCGAATTTAAAGAGGCGGTATCCGACAGCATCAGCGTAGCGACTGGAATACTGTTGTTCATAGTGTGGTTTGTGATTGTGATGGTTCCAGTATTCCTGCTTATAATCCTGCCAACAGGGTTAGCGCTTCGATACCTGTACAGACGTAGGAGACGAGTTCGACTCGCGCGGGAGTTGCAAACCGCGGCGCCGTCAGCGGCAGAATGACTTTGAAATTATCGCTAAAGGCAAAGATGAGGTTTCTAAGAGACGTAGCAATCCTGGGACTATTGTTAGTTGTAGCAGGATGCGCGCGCAGCAATGGTCCAACCGAAGCCGATCAAGCTTCTGCTGATCAACTTCCCGTTTCTAAGAGGGTGGCTTCCACCGACGTGGTGAAAGTTTTGCCCACGCCTATTGAGATTCCCGTCGGGGGTGAGAGTGAGACCGTCGTGCGCCTGACCATTCAGACTGGTTATCATCTCAACGCCAATCCCCCCACTTATCCCTACTTGATCGCTACCGAATTGGAGATCCCTTCTGCCAATGGCGTTTCCGTCGGGTTCATTACTTACCCTGACCCGATTAAGCAGAAGTTCGAATTTGCTGAAGAACCTCTGGCCGTCTACGAGGGCGAAACCGACCTGAAGGTTTTTCTGAGGGTCGACAAATCCGCGACGAAGGGCTCGTTGAACATTGCCGGTCAACTGCGCGTACAGGCATGTGACGACCAGGTCTGTTACCCCCCGGGGACTCTCAGCGTTACACTTCCGGTGACAATCAAATGAAGGTCTTCTGGTTGGTGGTCTCAGGTATCTGCATTGTTGCGGCCGGTGTTTTGATCTGGCTCGGCGACGTAGTTTCGGCTTTCGTTGTCGCGGTCGTTGGCATCCTGGCATGGTTCTTAAACTACCGGATCCAGATGAAGGAGGTCGCGGACGCGGCAGACCTTGAAGATGAAGGGCGTTACAAGGATGACTCGGATGATGATGTTTAGCAGATTGCTTTCTTTTTCTATGTTAGGGGCTTTGGTGTTGCTAAATGTAGCTCCGGAGGCTTCAGCCAATGAAGGCGAGGTGCGCGATACGGTCCAAAGAGTATTTCAGCAACTAAAGGCAAGAGATTACGCAGGCCTCTATGACACCCTACCGACCGCATCGCAAGCTCGTCTGTCACGGCAACGCTTCACCACTGCATTAAGACGAGCGCAGGACATTTACGTGCTTGATCGAATGGATGTCGGGCAGGTGCGAGTGTCGGGCAATATGGCCGTGGTTGATACGGTTCTCTATGGTCGTCTGGTGAGCCCTTTGGAGACAGAAGGGAAGATCGAAGTTCAACAATATCTCGTGCGCGAAGGCGGTAGGTGGCGAGTGGCAACTGGGGACCGCGCAACGACACAGAGGTTTCTAACGAGCAATCCTGCTTTCGGGCGAAAGTTCCCGATTCGTGAACCGCGAATTTACGTCAAGCAGAATGGGAACTGGGTCGAGTTCAATATGCCAGGGTCTCGACGACGATGATTTTTGGTGGATCACTTCCTAACTGACCAAAGAGACGTTCCACAAAACCACGCGAAAATCACACGAACCGGCAAGGTCCAGAATCGGCATAGCTTTGGGCGAGATTAGTAGGAGAGAAAGCCCGAAACAGACGCTTCGTTGCAGTCGCTGACGCAGTCTGTAGGGCGTCGCAAAAAGCCTGGGTGTGGCTTTTCTCATTAACACCTAACTTCAGTTAGGTGACCCAGAACGACCAAGAACCGGAGAACCGTTTCAACGGTTTACGACACGCGTCGTCTCGCTCTGTGACAACGAAGCAAACCGTTGAAACGGTTCAGGAAAGCGCTGAGCGAGCCTGCCACCTAACTGAAGTTAGGTGTTAATGAGAGGGGACTTGAGCGGTTGCAACAAGATGTCCAAACTCCAGCCACCAACTCCGTTGGTGGTCTTTTACCTTTACGACTGGTGGGCTTTCGCTCAGGTAAGCAAATCGTCGAAGGAAAGTTGGGAATCGTCAAAGCGCTCGGTAATCTCACCGCGGCGAATTCTCGAGCGAGGAACCTCAAGAGCCTCACGAACCGCGTCCAGATGAAAACGAATAATTCGTGGCGTCAGACGGACCGAGGGAATACGTCGTTTGCGCGCCAGTCGCCGGATGGTCGTTTCGCTGACCTGTAAAATCTCTGCAAGCTGGCGAGCTGTCAGAAACTCATCGCGGTCATCCATGGATCAATTCATTCAGCGAGATTCTGCGAGTCGAAGCCTCTGCGGTATAAAGGTGCTCACAAATCTCACCGACTCTTCTCAGGTCATCTCGGAGCGGGAAGAAGCGTGATCGCTATGCGATAGACTGCGGCGCCGTCAACCTCGACATCCTTGCTGGCAGGCGCAGCGCCGTCACGCTTAACTGTGATGCGGTAGTTTCCGGGCTCGGGTGAAAGGCGAAAAACAAAGGAGCCTGTTTCAGTTGTTAGCCGGCTGTCTATTCTCTTTACCGAATCACCCTCAAGAATCCGGGCCAGTTCGACGCGCGTGTTGGGCACGCTTCGACCCCCTTCATTAAAGACACTGCCCCTGATAAAAGCGATCGAGCCCTCATCAATTGTAAGAAACAGGCGGTCGCCAAGGGATCGGACCTTACCAGGCCTCACTTCTATATTCTCGACCGTGCCAACACTGAGTCCCGGCTTCCGAAACGTCAATCCATAAGAGCCCGGGGCCAGCCCCTGTACCGTAAAGTCCCCACTCCTGTTAGTTAAGACCCGAGTGATTTCGTCCTCTCCTCGTCTGATAACCACAGAAACACCTTGCGCCCCACCGCTCTCGACCCGTACTTTGCCTTTAATCCCCCCAGTCGACCGATCTTGTCCAAAAGCGATGCCGGCCAGCAATAGAGGCAGCACAACCGCAATGAATGGTCTCTTGCTTTTCATCTTTAAGTCCTTCCGCGTAAGTGGGTTCATAATAACACTTCAAAGCGAGGCACGTGTAGAACATACACCCTGACCTGAGTGGAGCCTCCCGTTAGATGAGTCAAAGCCCTTAAGGTTGTCGAAGCTAAAATTCTTGAATTTATTGCTCAAGTACAAGAGGCCGCGCCATCCATTTGCGCTAAAGAGACAGCCTCGTATAATGCGAGGACGCCAATGTGGTTTATTAAAAGTTTTCCAACGCCTTCAAGCATCCTAAGCATTGTCAGTCTCGTTCTGCTTTCCTGCCTTGTCTTCACATACTCGAGCACGGCAACCTTAGCGCAGGAAGCAGATCCCAACGCGCAACGGCCCCGGAAGGTGCTTCCGCCAAAAGAGCCCGACCCTGATGACATTCTGCGCATTGACACTGACCTGGTCTCGGTTGACGTCCAGGTTACCGACATTCAGGGGCGACCTGTTCGCAATCTGAGAAGAGATGACTTTAAGGTCTTCGTGGATAATGTCGAGCAACCGATCTCGTTCTTTCATGTCGAGCAAAGGAGCGGACAGCCCCGGCCGGTCGCAATTGTCTTCGCTTTGGATATGTCCGGAAGCATGACAGTAGAAGAGATCGACCGACTGCGCGGCGCAATGCAAGCGTTTTCAGGCCATCTGGCAGATCACCCGGCGGTATATGCAGTTTTGACTTTTGGCATGCGCGTAAAAACGCTTCAGCGATTTACTTCAGATCGCGATAAACTTGAGCGCGCATTTGACCGGCTTGCCCGCGAGCCGAGCGGCTTGTCGACGCATACGTATGATGCAGTGGACGATGCGATCAGGATGCTGGTTCGGCACGCGCCACGAACGCGTGAGCGTCGTTTGATGAAACGTGCTGTGGTGGTAATTACAGATGGGTTTCCCGTCGGCGACACCGTAGCCCCCAAGACTGTCATCGAACGGGCCAACGCCGCCGACGTAAGTATCTACGTCGTAACACTGCCGTCATTTTCTCGAATGACCACAGCTTCTGCTCAGGCCCCTCTACCTACGCCGCTGGACGTGAGTGGGCTGGTTGAACTAACGGGTGGAAAGACTGTATATGCGAACGATGAGGATTACGAGCCGTTGTTCCGAGCCCTGGCCGAGGAGGTTACTTCAGCTTATGTGCTGGCGTTTTATCCTCCGGAAGAAAAGCGGCGGGATGGAGTAACACACAACATCAGAGTTGAGGGGCCTGCGGGGTTGGTAGTGCGACAGAGCCGGCCGGCCTATCAAGCCGAAAAGGGTCGAAAGCGAGACTAGCAGGTCTTTTAGCCTATTGCTTTTAACTTTTCCAAAACCTTCGTAAAAGCGACAAGATCGAGGACTTTGCCCCGACCACGCTTAAAATCCTTATGTTGGTTAGAATTCGTCTTCGTCTTCGTCATCATCAAGATCTTCTTCGTCAACAATGTCGAGCTCGACTGGGTCAAGGCCAACGACTTCGAGTTCCGTACCACATTCCTCGCATGAAACAGTGTCACCCTTGTCTGCATCTGTGTCGACGTGGACATCAGCATCGCATTCGGGGCAGGTTCCGGTCGGCACTTTTCTACCTCCAGGGAAAAAAGGTGAAGGCAGTGGGCCACCCCAGAATGGGAAGTCCTCTACCTTTGGTTGATTGGCAAGCGACAATCTAACCGCGGCAGCTTTATTTTGCAACCATCTTTTTCGCGCCTTGGTCTGTTAAGAGATTCGCCATTTTAAAGACAGAATTTGCGCAAGGTTTGGCTATGGATGAGCCCTTCTCTTTCTGCATATCGTTTGAAGTCTTGCACTATCTACCCGGGGCGCCCCGGGGCCATTTACCGCGAATGGCCTTTGCAGAGTCACCTAAATCATTTTCAGGAGAAATGTGGATAGCCACAGTCCAACGTTCCGTAGCAGTAACGATGCCGGATAAGGGCTGACCGCCGCCGGCACTGGTTGTTTCCGCCTCGTGGGTTATTGCCTGCTCGTAGATAATCGTCTCGATGTTTGGGCTTCTTAAAAGACGGCAGTTCGGGTTGACGGTGCTTGCGGCGCTCTTGCTGCTGCTCCTGTTTTCATTCTTTGCACTCGGCCGGACGGTCAAACTGAAACTCACCCCATACCTCACGAATGTTGAGCCAAAAATAACCGAAAGAGACCGTCCGGCCGCGCCCCGGCCCGCAGTTGTAACACTCGATGCAGATGGAGATGGCATTCCCGACTCGGTCGAACTCAAGACCTACACTGACCGCGAGAACTTTCGCCAGTGGTTCACGGGGATTGCCGAAATGCAGTTCTACCGCATCAGCGAGCACTGGCATCCCGACCAGCGGGATTGCGCAGGCCTGGTTCGCTTTGCCTGGCGCGAAGCGTTGCGCAGGCATGATCGCTCATGGTTCTTGAGAATGGGGCCGGGCTACGAAGGAATTGCCCCTGACGTAGCGGCCTATTCCCTGGAAAAGAACCCGCTGGGAGAAAAGATTTTCCGAACGGATTTTGGCGCTTATCAACCTTCCGACCTCTCGGCAGGCAAGTTTTCCGAGTTTGCCGATGCACGCTCGTTGAAGAACTTTAACAGTGCATTCGTTGGCCGCGACCGGCGCGAGGCCCAACCAGGGGATCTGATCTTCTTTCATCAGCCATGGGTGCAGAAGTTTCCCTATCACGTAATGATTTTCCTTGGTCCAGCCCACACTGCAGCGGACGCGGCCGGCGATTGGGTTGTCTATCACACGGGGTCGTCAGCAGCCGATGACGGCGCGGTGAAGAAAGTTCGACTTTCGACACTTGACCGGCACCCGAACAGGCGGTGGCGTCCATTGGCCACTAATCCTAATTTTCTCGGCTTTTATAGATTAAAGATCCTGGAATGAGAACTCATAAAGCTTGTCGCCGGATGTAGAAAGAAACGGTCCGACCCGAGGAGGTCATGTGTCTGAGATGAATTCGCGATCACGCACCTTAACTACAGTAGTCATCTACCTTGCAGTCATCAGCGCCGCGCTGGGGATTGCGGTTCTTCGTTCGCGCGCGAGCAGCGATGCGGAAGAATCGACCATCGCGACCGCTACTGACTTTGCTTCTCAAAGACCTCTCTCTGACAAGCCATACTTTTCACTCTCGTCACATCGGACATTCGGCACGAACGAACGGCCGCGTATCTGGGTAGATTTTCGCGGGGTGGGCCAACTCGATTTTCGCGTCTATCGCGTGAAGGACCCCGTGTCGTTCTTTTCCAAACTCGACGATCCCCATCAAATGGGCGAGCGCGAGGAGGAAGAACTAACCGCATCCACCCGACGCGTCTCAGTGCTGGAGCGCGTTCGCTTTGTCAAGCGTGTGGCCTATAACGGAATCAAATCTTTCATAAGGACCCAACTCCAGCGACCTTCGCGTCAAGGTTTTAATCAAAAGTTTCGCGCGGAATCAGCGCCCCTGCGCACCCCTCTGAACGTTGCCGATTACGCCCGCGTTCCTCTCCTGAACCCGGATCAACTGGTTAGTCACTGGCGCGAACCATTGCCTCCCCTGGAAGATGATTATGACCGGCGACTAGTCCCGCTAACCAAACGAGAAGCAGGTGTGTATCTAGTCGAAGCCGTAAATGGAGATCTGCGAGCCTACACCATCGTCGTCGTCACCGATCTCACCATGGTAGACAAGACCAGTCGCGACGGTGAGCTGCTGATCTACGCCGTCGACCGCCGCACCGGAGAGCCTCGACCGGGCGCTCAAGTAGAAATAGTCAGAAACAGAGCGACTGTTGCCGGCGGTACAACCGACAGCCAGGGCCTTCTCAGGACGAAAATAAGCACACAATCACTCAACGGAACAGATGACCAGGACATAGATCCCGGTGATGGTGAAACAAGACCAAAGTCTTTTCTCATTCTGGCTCGGGACCGGGACAATTTTGCCATCTCCGACCTTGAGTCGTTCTTCTTTGGCGGGTTTGATGAAGGGGACAGCAACCGGGTCCGCAGTTACGTCTACACTGATCGACCGGTCTACAGGCCGGCCCAGAAGGTTTACTTCAAAGGAATCCTGCGCGAAATCGACGCACGCGGCGGTTATCGTCCGCTTCAAGACCAGAGCATAACTGTAAGCATTGATGACTCGAACGGCTCACCAGTTTATACCGGTGAAGCCCGCCTCTCATCCCGAGGCACTTTCAGCGGCGAGTTCGATCTGACGGAAGAAGCCCCGTTGGGACATTATCAAATTACTGCCGAACTCGAAGGCGGAACGGCCCGTGGAAGCTTTGAAGTCGCCGAGTATAAGAAACCTGAATACAAAGTGAAGGTGGAGGCGCCGGGCCGATTCATTCCCGCGGGCGAGAAGACGAAATTCGCAGTCGAGGCACGTTATTTCTTCGGCGCGCCGGTCGCAAACGCCGAGGTGACTTACTACCTTTATCGCTCTCGTTACTATTTCTGGGGGCTTCCTGAAGCCGGCGATCAAGAGGGCGGTGAGGAGAGTGAAGATGAACTCGCAAACTACTACAGTTATGGCAGTGATATGGTCCAGGAAGGGGAAGGCGTGCTCAATAAGAGCGGCCAGATGGAGATCGAATTTCAGATTCCTCCCGTAGACGAAAACGATGCGTCGGATTACAGCTATCGCATCGAGGTTCAGGTGACCGATGCCGCCCGCCGGACAATCGATGGCAGTGCCAGCTTCGTGGCTACACGCGGCAACATTGTCGCCCGGGCCACGACGGATCGCTACGTTTACTACAAAGGTGACGTGGCCCGTATTCATGTGACCACCTCCGACTATGAGGGGCGTCCGGCGGCGGCAAAAGTGCAGCTTCGCTTTGTCGATCGCACCTGGAAGAAGGTTCAGAAGGAGGATGGCGGCTACAAATACACCGATTACGAACTCCAGGAGCGCGAGATCTCTTCCGCGATGGTCGAGACAGATTCACAGGGCCAGGCTGTTTATACCTACACTGCGGAAGCAGCCGGAAACATCGGGATCAAGACCATAATTGACGAAGGCGGCAAGCAGATCGCGTCTCTGGGCGGGTACCTTTGGGTGACGGATCGCCAGGCAAGTTGGTTCGATGATGCCTACTACCGCGAAGACACGGGCTCGATAAAATTGATTCCCGACAAGAAATCCTATCGTCCCGGTGAGACGGCCCAGGTGCTCGCTATCCTGCCGACTGACAATGCCCACCTGCTTGTCACGACGGAATTATGGAACGTCTCTTCGGTACGCCAGGTAGATTCCCCGGGGAGATCGGTGATGCTCGAAGTCCCCATCGAAGCCAGTTACGCTCCGAATGTCTTCCTGAGCGTCACTTATGTGAAAGACGGCGACATGTATACGAGCAACCAACGTCTGGTTGTGCCGCCGCGTGACCGCTTTATCAATCTCGAGATCATTTCCAACAAGCAGGAGTACAAACCAAGAGAGACTGCTTCTTACACGATCCTCGCGCGAAATGAGCAGGGTGCTCCTGTGCCCGGAGCCGAAGTGAGCCTCGGTGTCGTGGATGAGGCCATCTACAGCATTTCTCCGGACTATTCCGGCAATATTCGAACCGAGTTTTATGGTCTACGCTACTCAACGGTCCAGACGCACCTGGCGATCAACTATAGCTTCATCGGCTTTGCGGGCGAAAAACCGATGTACCTGGCTAAGAAAAAGCCCGCGTATGAACTCGCCGACTTTAAGAACGAGGGCAGTCTGGTCGAAGCACAGGTCAGAAAGCTCTTTAAGGACACTGCATTCTGGCAACCTGATCTCGTCACCGGCGCAGACGGCAAAGCTACAGTGAAAGTGAACCTCCCGGATAATCTCACGACGTGGCGAGCTACGGCGCGCGCCGTAACCGCGGACACAAAGGTCGGCGCTACAACTTACAAGGTGCTGGCTCGCAAGGACGTAATCATGCGCCTCGAGACGCCGCGCTTCGTTACTCAAGGAGACACGCTGACCTTCTCAGGAATTGTTCACAATTATCTGAAGACAGAAAAGACGACCCAGATCTCGATTGCCGTCGATGGTGCGCAGCTTCTCAGTCCCGCGACGCAGACTGTAAGTATTCCCCAGCAGGGCGAGCAGCGCATCGACTGGCAGGTTTCAGCGCCGAACGTTGGCCAGCTAAAACTGCTCGCCAAGGCCCTAACAGATACAGAATCGGATGCCGTCGAACTTGCCATTGAAATTGTGCCGCGCGGATTGCGTCAGACAAAGACTGAAACATGGACCACGGGAGACGAGAACGCGGATCGCACATTCGTGCTCGATCTGCCGTCCGACGCGGATGCGCTTGCGCGGAACCTGCGACTCGAGGCAGCACCATCGGTGGCCGGTTCGCTTTTCGGGGCCCTTGACTACCTCACTACTTATCCCTACGGCTGCACCGAGCAGACCATGTCCAGTTTCCTGCCAAACGTCGTAGTTGCCCATGCCTTAAAGGACGTGAAGTCGGCCTCAATTCGCCGGTTGACCGAGCTGGAGAAGAAGGTGCAAAAAGGGCTTGACCGGCTCTACGCATTTCAACATGGCGACGGGGGTTGGGGGTGGTGGAAGGACGATCAGACGGATCCGTTTATGACACCCTACGTTGTCTCCGGTTTGGTCCTGGCAAAACAGGCCGGGTATCAGATCGATCAGGACCGGCTCGATCGTGGTAGAGAAAAGCTGCGGCAGTTGATCGAAGCGGGTAAAACGGATGCCGGAACTGCAATCGACACGGAAACCCGCGCCTTCATTGTGTATGCGCTCGAAGAGAGCGGCGGCGCCGACAGTGGAACTGTCGATCGCCTGTATGCAGAGCGCGGCAGCCTTCAGGCATATGGGCGCGCCTTGCTGGCATTAACGCTAAAGCAACGTAAGGACGATAAAAGGGCGCGCGAAATTGCCGCCGAGATCGAGAACTCGGCTATTAATGAAAGTGTGGGCGCCTATTGGGAATCGCGGCGCAAGGAGATGCTCGACTTCGTTGAGCAGAATGACACTGAAGCCACTGCACTTTCGCTGAAGGCCCTGGCTCGAATCAAACCTGATAGTCCGGTTCTGCCGAATGCGGCGCGCTGGCTTGTCTCGAGCCGGAGACATGGTCACTACTGGAGTTCAACAAAAGACACGGCCTTCGCGATTCTTGGGCTTATCGATTATTTGAAAGTAAGCCGAGAGCTTTCGCCTGACTACGAACTGGAGATCTACGTAAACGGCGAGACCGTTCTAACGCAGCGCATCACTGCGGCCTCAGTCTCGCAGAGCTTTGGCATTAGCAGGAAGGGCAACGCGATAGGCGGGACCAACCAGGTCAGGGTCGTAAAGCGCGGGCGCGGCATGCTCTATTTTTCGAGTTCCCTCGATTACCACTCGGGCGGACAGGAGGTTGCCGCACGCGGTTCCGCAGCCCTTAATCTTACTCGTGAGTATTTGCGATTGAAGCTCACCGAAGACGGGTATCGATTGAAATGGGCTCTCGAGCCACTGACTGGCGAGATCCATTCGGGAGATGTGATCGTGGTCCGTCTGCGCCTCAACGGCACTAAAGCCCGGCGGCTGATGATCGAAGATCCAATTCCCGCCGGCGCCGAACAGGTGAAGAACGTTGGCAATCTCAACCTGGACTATACAGCCGGCAATGGCTGGAGCGATTGGTACAGCGCCAGGGAGTTTCGCGATAACCGGACAGTATTCTTCCTGGACTATTTCGACGGCGACGCCACGTTCCAGTATGCGATGCGAATTCAGGTGCCCGGCCAGTTCCAGGTTGCCCCGGCCCGCGCCGAACTAATGTACCAACCCTCAATACAATCAAACACGACAAGTGGAAATATGAACTTCCTGGATCGGAAATGAATTTAGAGAGCTTAGAGGTGCTTCAGAAATGTTCACGGACTCGATTAAGGCGATCATAACCACCACTCGGGAACTCATCGGGAACTGGCGAGTGATGGTTGTCCTCGCAACGATATACGCGCTGCTGCTGGCTACGCTTTACCTGCTCGTAAGCACCAGGGAAGCCAGCATCTTTCAGGTAGTGCTAACGCTGCTTCTGGCAATCGCGGCGCCGGTCCTTTTCTTCGTCTTGCAGGCGGTCAGCGCTAACTATCCGCTTGAGATGAACACCGCATCTTTGATCCAGCGCTCGCTGAAAGACTTCGGCAAACTGGTGTTGGTGAGTCTGCCGGTGATCATGTTGACCGTTCTAGTCATTTACCTTCTCAGCAGAATGCAAGCCCGCTTTGGCATCGTGCCGGTGAACCCGGAAGAGATTGTCGAACGAGCGCGTGAGGAAGGCCAGCGGCCAATAGTCTGGAGTGCGGTGATATTCGCAACTGTGCGTTATCTCTTGCTGGGACTCGTTCTCCCGATCACACTGATGCATCTCTGGTTGGCGGTCACTCGGGAAGGTCTAATGACCACAATCAGGCGAGCAAAACATTATCTAACAGGAGCTTTCAAACCCGAGTCACTCCTGATCTACATAGTGGGCTTCATAGTCTTTGCGTTGCTCCCCTATCTGTTGTTATTTCGAGTGATCAAGGTAGACCGAGCGTGGCTCGAGATCGGATTTTTCGTCGTGAAACTTGCGGTCGTGTTCACCCTAACCTTATTTGGCTGGGTGATAACAATGAACGCTTTGAACCAATCAGGCAGGAAGGAATTGCAAACAGTAGGATCTGAGGATTCTTAATGCGGGCGAGGGTCGAGGCGATTACGGAGAGACAGTCTGATCGCGCGGCGCCAGTGTGGCCGCGGGAGGTGAGACTTCAGCTCGGACTATGCCTGTTACTGCTCTCCATCGCTCTCGTATTTTGGAACACTACAAGGGATGACACCAGCGGAGTAAATCCTCGAGTGGCGAGCGAGCACCGGCTCGATGCGCGGATGCAGCACGCAGCCAACAGTTCACTTGACGGCCGCGAGGGAGCCGTCATCGTGATGGACATGCAATCAGGCCGGATTCGCGCCGTCGTAAATCCCGAACTGGCCTTCAACTCGAGCTTCGCTCCCGGGTCGACGATAAAACCCTTCACGGCGCTTGCAGCTATGCGTTCAGGGCTGATATCGCCTGCCTCCCGCAATGTCTGCCGCGAACACTACTCCCACGGGGATCTTGCGCTGACCTGCTCGCACCCAAGAAACCTGGCTCCATTTGACCCTACTGAAGCAATTGCTTATTCCTGCAACTACTACTTTGGGAGAGTGGGCGAGGGGCTCACCGAACAGTCCTTCAATTCAACCCTCACTGAGTTTGGGTTCGGTAGACCCACGGGCATTGGTGTCGCTGGGGAATCCAGCGGTAAGTTGCCGGCGCGTGGTGATCAGGTGGCAAATGGTCTCGGCGAAACTCCTTATTTCAGGGTTACTCCGATCCAGTTACTGACGGCGTATGCGGCGCTACTTAATGGGGGTCGCTTGTTCAGGCCAGCGCTCACAGCAGCGGGGAAAGCGGCACCCGCTGAGCAACATGCCAGGCTCTTAATCACCGAGGAACAGAGAGGGTCGATCATACAAGGGCTGCGGGGCACAGTGCGTTACGGCACTGCGGAACGAGCAAGACTGCATTCTCTGCCGCTGTACGTGCTGGGCAAGACAGGAACGTCGACCGCAGATGATGGATATCGCACGCAAGGGTGGTTTGTGGGATTCGCGTCGAATGCCAGGTCCAGTTCACCGACGGCAGCCGAGAACATCGAACTCGCGGTGCTGGTGTTTCTTAAGAGGGCTCAGGGCGCAGATGCTGCGGAAAGGGCACGAGCGGTATTCGAAGCGTTTGTTGGAGCGGAGGAAGGGGAGATGGGGGGACGGGGAGACGGGGAGACCTGGAGGAGCTGGTTCGCTTTCCTGTCACCGCATCACTACTTAACCACGTCATCGGACCCACCCTTCACACCATCCCTCATTCACCACATCCCCCCGTCCCCCCGTCCCTCCGTCCCCACGTCCCCCACTCTCCGAGTTGCACTGTCACTCGGGGGCGCTCCCATCCTTGTTCCACTTGAAGAGTATGTTCTCGGTGTAGTCGGAACAGAGGTCAGCACCGATACTGAGCTCGAATCCCTAAAAGCTCAGGCTGTGGCCAGTCGAACCTTCGCGCTGCGAAACATGGACCGGCACGCTGAGGCTGGATACGACTTTTGCTCGACAACCCACTGCCAGCGCTACCAGCCGGGCGCGGCTCTCAAGAGTGATTCTCGCCGTCTTGCCACCTTGCTGAAGGTCGTAAAGGAAACCGAAGGACAGGTGTTGGTAGACAGCAGGGACCAACTGGTCCAGTCATACTTCAGTGCCTCGTGCGGCGGCGCTACAGCAAACATCCAAACCCTCTGGGGCGAGCGACCTGCTTCCTACCTTAACGGGGTGGTTGACGACTTCTGCACGACAACGCCACGGAGGCATTGGACCGATTTGATCTCATCTGCAAGGTTATTGAAGGCGCTTGCCGGCGATCCGCGCACAAATGTGGGCCGCCGATTGGATAGCGTGACTGTGACCCGAAATGATCAAAGCGGTCGAGCAGAGTGGGTCACGATTCAAGGTGAGCAGCGAAGGCGAGTGCGGGGCTGGGATTTCAAGATCGTCGTAGGCCGGGCGCTCGGCTGGAATCTGTTGAAGAGTTCCAGGTTCACGATCTCGCGCTCCGGTGACGACTACGTTTTCCGTGGGAACGGCTTTGGTCACGGCCTGGGACTCTGTCAGGAGGGGGCTCACGTTATGGCCCGGCGCGGCGCAACCTACAGGCAGATTCTGAGTAAGTATTTCCCGGGCACAAAAATTAAGGCCGAGGCCGAGTTCAGTAGCAGCGAACGTGACGCTGCTCGGGTCAAGCCGGTGGCATCGTTTGTCCGTCACACATTTACGCAAGCCCATCACGCAAATGCTGCAAGGCGGGTTTCCAGTGAAAACTTCAGGATTAACTATCCAAAGAGTGTCCCGGTGCGCGAAGTCGAACGGCTACTGGAACTGCTCGAAGGAAACCGCAAGGATCTTTTACGCCGTCTTACACCAGCCGGAATGCCCATCTCTATGTCGGGGATCGAACTTACCATCAATGAAACGACTGGTGACTTTGTAGGCCGCACCGGACAGCCCTGGTGGAGCGCCGCCGCCACTCGCGGCAACCGGATCGAACTTCAGCCCATTTCCGTTCTGCGGCAACGTAGAATTCTGGAAACAACCCTGCGTCATGAACTCGTACATACTGTCGTCGATCTTCTGGGAAACGGACGAACGCCTCGCTGGCTAAGCGAAGGCCTGGCTATCCATTTCGCAGGAGAGGCGCGCATGTTGAGACCTTACCGACCGCGGAAGGAGCTAAGCCCCGCCGAACTAGAAGAGAAACTTGCACAACCGCAGTCAGCCGCTGATATGCGCTCCGCCTATGCGGCAGCACATGACGCTGTTAGCCGTCTTATTAGAAACGAGGGCGAAACCAATGTCTGGCGAAAGATCAAAAATGCCGAGCCGCTCTAGCCGTTACCCCTACTGTCGAAGCAGAAGACAGCTTGGGAGTCTCATTTTGATGCTGGCCCTGAGCTCGATTATTGCAGAGCCGTCCTTTTCCCAAGAGCCACGCCCTGCTCCCACCCGTAAGCCGGTGGCTGAGCGGGCTTCTCAGGAGCCTGTCGCCACTTTTGACACGCTCCTTTCCGCCGATGCCTACAGAGTCTACGGCGAGGTTCGGAGCGTGGGCCAATTTGTGCGCTCCGCCGGCGTCAGCGATGTCATAGAACCTGTACTGAAACTCGCAGGACCACCTAAAGAGCTCACAGCGATGGTGAAATGGCTTAACTCCCAGGCCGATGCGCTAACGACATCACGAATGCTGGTTGCTATCTGGCCTCTCAAGCCAAAACTTCCGCAGGTACTTATCGCCATCGAGTTCTCGTCAGCTCAAGAGGCACAAAAGTTCGTCCCCCAGTTGCGCGAATTCCTGCCGCAGGTATGGCCCACGCCTGCACCTCAGACCGGCGAGAAACCGAAACCTCCAGCCCAGAAGGAAGAGACACCTGCACCTGCACCACCACCATTCCAGATCAGACGATCAGGCTCAATCGTGCTCTTGAGCGATTCGGCGGTCAATCTGAGAAACCTGCGCCCAACCGGCAGCAAGCTACTCGCAGAGGAGGCACACTTTCGCACAGCTCGCAATCGGTTTTCCTCGGAGTCGGTTTTCCTTTACGTGGCGATGGCGGCCGAAGACACGGCTAATCCAAAGGTCTCGGGGACGAGCGAGGAACTGGTGGTCGCCGTAGCCCCGGGGATCGCTAAAAAGGAAGATCCGGAAAGCGCTGCGGGGCTACCGCCACCGGTTGATCCCCCTTCGGAAGCTCCTCCGGAGGCGCTTCAAGCTCCGCCTCCGCCTCCGCCTCCGACGGACAAGCAACCGGAACCAACGCTGGACCTCCGCCTTGGCTTACTGACAAATGCTCTTGTCGGTGGTCCACCAGAGTGGCCCGAGGCTGTCGGGTTAGGTCTGAACTTTGACGACGCCTCCTATGTAGTCAGAGTGCTGCTGCTTAACACTCTCCAAACAAAGCGCGCCGTACCATTCATTCCGAACCTGATCTCGGGGCCGGCGCTGGCGCCCGAGTCAGCCGCTATCATGCCTTTTGATTCGGAACTCTTCGTGACCGCTTCGCTGGATTTGCCGCAGATCTATGAAGGAATGGTCGGCGCGTTCAGCCCTGACTTGCCGCCGGAGGTTAAGGCTCGACTTGTCGCCCCTGACAATTCGGAGTCACCCTTTGCTTCGTTCGAAAAGGAGTTCGGGATCAATATTCAGGAAGAACTTTTGCCTTTGTTTGGGAATGAGGTGGCGATGAGTATGCCGCTGAGGCCGGCCGCGAGCCCAACTCCTGCACCAACCGCGCAAGACCAAACGGGAAAAACAACCGTGCCCGCTCCACCTTCTGGTCCAAATCCCGTCTTCGCAATCGCAATCAAGGATCGTGAGGCGGTGCGTGCTTTGATCGCCAAAATGCTCGACTCGGCAGGACTGCAAGGCGCTCAACTGTTGGCCCAGGTCGACAGACGTGACGACAGCGAGCTGATCTCCTTTGGCAATGTCTTCTCTTATGCGTTCGTCGGGAACTTCCTTGTCTTCTCGCAGGATTCCGCCGGAACGAGACATCTCGTTGACTCATATCGCGCCAACAAAACTCTGATTTCCGACGGCAGCTTCAAGAACTATCTGCGCTGGCAGCCGCGGCAGGTGCTGGGCCAGGTCTATATAGCTCCGACAATGGATACCAGCTCTATGACTGCCGATTTGACCGGCATGATGAACGAAGACTTCAATGAACTGTTGAGCCGCCTGAGTCCTTATAAGGAACCGATCACGTATGCGCTTTCTAACGAAGGGATGGGCCCGCTTCACGAAATTCGGTTCCCGAAGAATTTCGTCATAATGTACATCGCCGGAATGTCGGCTGGTCTAAAAGATCAGCCCATGCTCACTAATGAGGCTACCGCGCGTAGCGCATTGGAAATGATCGCCCGCTTCCAGGCAACATATCGGGCCAATAAGGGCGATGGTCAGTACGCCACCCTGGAGCAACTGTTAAGCGATGGCGCTGTAAGCCGATCGATGGTCCAGGATTTCGGCTATACGATCACTGTGAACCTTTCCAGCAACGGGTTTACCGCAGGAGCTGTCCCCAACGAGTATGGGAAGACAGGCAAGAACTCCTTTTTTATCGATGAAAGCGGAGTGTTAAGAGGTGGCGATCATGGAGGTGGTCCGGCTACGATTGCTGACAATCCTCTTAACTAGGTGGACCAGGTGGACGGCGTGGACGGGCCGTCTCCCGGCCCCCCTGTCTGTCACCCCGTCGCCCCGTCACCCCGTCACCCCGTCGCCCCGTCACCGCGTCGCCCCGTCACCCCGTCACCCCGTCGCCGCTGTGTCACCCCTCAAACGCCACCGGTTCAACTTCATCTGCCAGGTCAAAGCCAAACACTCGCGAATAGAAATACAGTTCCCCATCTAGCGAGCGCTTGATGTTTGCTGCCTTGCGGAATCCGTGCTGCTCCCCGGGAAACGCCACATAGGCAACTCGCAAACCCTTGCGGCGCAACGCCTCGACCATCGTCTCTGCCTGGTTGGGGGGCACCACCTTGTCTTCCAGACCCTGAAAGAAGATTACCGGACACGAAAGCTGCTCTGTAAAGTTGATCGGTGAACGCGCGTGGTAGAGGTCCCGGCGCTCAGGGTAAGGTCCAATGAGTCCATCCAGATAGCGGGACTCAAATTTATGGGTCTCCTTTGCCAGAGCCTCGACATCGCTTACGCCAAAGTGGCTGGCGCCCGCGCCAAACACATCGCGAAAAGTCAGCGCGCAGAGCGTCGTATAACCCCCGGCGCTGCCCCCCGTAATCATTAGACGATGGCCGTCTACTTCGCCACGCTCCACCAGATAGCGCGCTCCATTCACACAATCCTCAACATCTACAACGCCCCAGTTCCCTTTCAGGCGTTCACGATAGGCTCGTCCATAGCCAGTGCTGCCTCCGTAATTCACGTCAAGAACAGCAATTCCGCGACTGGTCCAGTATTGCGTATTAAGACTCAACGCCGTCACTGCTGCCGAGGTAGGACCACCATGACTTTTCACCAGTAGCGGCGGCAGTTCGCCATCCAGGCCACGATAATCGCGATTCACTGGCGGATAAAAGAAGGCGTGTGCTGTTAGTCCATTCTCGGTAGGAAATTCGATCGCGCGTGGCGGCGAAAGATAGCCTGAATCCAACGCGAGGTTATTTGAACGGCGCAGCACCTCGACTGCCTGGGTCGCCAGATCGATTCGGATAATTGAAGCAGGCGCACTAGGAGATCCGGCTCGAAGCAATGCCTTCCCAGAAGCTGCACGCACAAAACTGATATCCGTATACTCTGTGTCGAGCCTTTGCAGATTACCAGTCCGAGTGTCGATTGTAGCCAGTCGGGAGAAGCCGCCCTCACCGTAGGTGCAGACAATCCGGTCGACGGATTCCACCGCGTATGTCGACATCCCGAAGATCCATTGGGGCGCGCCGAATTCCGCCTTTCGTTCGCATACGAGCTCAAGTCCTCTATCGCTATTTAGCCGGTGAAGGTTCCACCAACCACTTCTATCGGAAACGAAATAGAGCGTACCGTCAGGTGACCACTCCGGTTGGAATATCGATTCGGTAGTGCCGCCGGCAACGCGTTCGGAACTGACAATGGTTCCATCGGCAGCCAACTCTCCTATCCAAAGCTCAGTCCCGTCCCAGGGCATGTTTGGATGGTTCCACGTAAGCCATGCCAGCAGAGCCCCATCAGGACTGATCCGCGGTGAAGAATAAAAGTCGTTTCCAGCTCTTAGAACCTTGCCGCCGTCCTCGGCCTCGCCCAGGCTCACAGCGACGATAGCATTTACCGGTTCTCGGTCCGACGTTCGATGGTCCTCACGCACACAGATCAGTCGCTGGCGAGATGAATCGAAAACCGGTTCTGCATACCGCAGTTCCATCGCCGGGGTTAAGGGACGAGGTTCTCCCCCCGGAACTCTCGAATAAAGCCGCTGGTCTGCAAAGTTTGAGAAAAAGATCGAGCCATTGCGAACCAAATAGTCACCACCCCCATACTCATGAACCCTGGTCCGAGCGTTCAGGGGCGGTGGGTTCACGTCGGTGGTTAAACCGCCGGCGTCGCGTCTGACGATCACATTGCGGCCACCTTCTCCGGGACGCATCTCGATCCAGTAAATATCTTCCCCGTCAAAAGCGGGCTGGCTTAGTCCAACAGTCTCAGCGACGATCAGGTCCGAAGAGATTGGCGACTTCCATGACCCATAGGTAGCAACCTTCAAATTTATCATTCTTAGCTCATTCTCCCGGGTTCCCGGTTCAAACTACGTAATTCTACTTAGAAAATTTATCCGCCTGTGAGGAATCAAACAAAACACAGCGGGATTTCCCATGGCGAAACAGGTTTGCGAAAGTTTTGTGAGAGCCATGCAAACGGTTTACAACACCACTGCAACCTTTAGAAATCGACTTGGGACTAGCATGGCCCATCGTTAATTCTCCATGGGAGAACTGAGATAAAAGGCAAGGGCGCTGGTCTTGGGGGAGGTCAGCGCCCTCTTTTTTTGTTTTCAGATCGAGTTCCTGACATTGACTCACCTTAGCAAACCGGAACACAATTCGCGCGCCGTGACTCGGTTTTAGACTCCTCTCGAGAATCTGAGCTTGGCTGTTTGCCTGATGAAAGGAAGATCTGTGATGCCCTTGCGCCCTCATCGTAACGTCGTAGCTACTCTGCTTGCCCTGCTGCTTCTTGGAACAACTTTCCCGGTCACAAACTCCCAAACTGATACTTTTCGACCAGTTGTCCGTGGAAAACGGGGAGTGGTTGCGGGCGGTCACCCACTCTCTGTCGAGGCCGGGATGCGGATCCTACAACAAGGCGGCAACGCAGTCGATGCGGGCGTGGCAACAATTCTGGCGGCTTCGGTAATCGAGTTCTCCCACTTCGGGTTTGGTGGTGAAGTCCCGATTCTAATTAAGCTCAAGGGTCAGGACGTTGCCGTTATTGAAGGGATGGGGCCTGCGCCAATGAAAGCGACGCGTGAGTTCTTTATAAACCGCGCGAACGCAAAACATACTGAAACTGACCGGCCAACGATGGCGGGCGCGAAAACTGGTGTGATTCCTTCCAACGGTCCGCTGGCCGCAACTGTGCCCGCCGTCCTCGATGCATGTGTGGCAGCGCTCGATCAGTTTGGCACTAAGTCGCTGGCTGAAGTGATTCAACCTGCAATAGAACTCGCCGATGGATTCCCGCTCGACGAATTGCGGGTGCAGTACATCCGAACCCGCTCACCCGTTTTTTCGCAGTGGCCTGACGCTAAGCGAGTATTTCTGCCGAACGACGAAGTCCCGAAAGTAGGCGACATTTTTGTTCAAGCCAATTTGGCTCGCACGCTCCGCGAGATCGTTAGCGTTGAACAGAAGGCAGGCAAGCAAGGCCGGCGGGGAGCGCTCGCAGCCGCGCGCGACCATTTTTACAAAGGACCAATCGGTAAACGTATCGGTGATTATATGCAGAAGAGCGGGGGGTTGCTGGCGGCAGATGATCTTGCGCGCTTCCGGGCGAAGGTAGGAAAGCCAGTGACCGCTGAATACCGCGGTTATCAGGTACACAAAGCCGGTTTTTGGACCGCCGGACCCGCCCTCATTCAAACCCTCAATATTCTAGAGGGCTATAATCTGAAGGCGATGGGCCATAACTCTCCCGATTATGTTCACACCTTGATTGAGGCGCTGAAACTCGGGCTTGCCGATCGCGATCGTTATTACGCAGACCCCGACTTTGTGACCGTGCCGATGAAGGAATTGCTTTCAAGGGACTATGCGGCCATCCGGCGACGGCTGATCGATGCCAACAGCGCTTCTCTGGTCCATCAACCTGGCGACCCGCACAACATGAAAGCATTGCGTGCCAGTGCAGTGTCGCGACAAAGCAGAATATCCACAATTCCTGAAATCGAACGGGCAAACGACACTACGTGTGTAAATGTAATCGATAAAGACGGTAATCTCTTTAGCGCCACGCCCAGCGGCGCCTGGCTGCCGGCGGTTGTGGCGGGCGACACTGGAGTTCTCCTGACTCAGCGTCTTCAGGCTGCAATGATTGAAGAGGACCATCCCAACGTCGTCGCGCCGGGCAAACGTCCCCGCATAACACTGACGCCAACACTGGTCTTGCACAACGGCCAACCATTCATGGTGTTGAGTACCCCCGGTGGTGATAATCAGGACCAGGCTTTGCTACAAGTCTTCTTGAACATTGTCGAGTTTGGTATGAACCCCCAGGAGGCAGTTGAAGCTCCCCGCTTCGATACCCAGCACTATGTAAGTTCATTCGACGCGCATGAGTTCTTGCCGGGCACCCTGAACATTGAAGCACGCGTTGACGAAAAGACAGTGGCGCAACTCAAAGAGCGCGGCCACAAAGTGAAAGTTCAAACTGCCTGGGGCACCGGCTCTGCACCTACAGTAGTCATTTTCAATACTCAGAGTGGCGTCTCTTCCGCCGGGGCTGACCCGCGCCGCGGGCGGTATGCAGTGGGCTGGTGATATTTGCGCGCGTATAAAACATGTCTAGGCAAAAACTTCTCCAAAGTTTTGCCGTTGTTCATTCGTCCCCAACATCAGCAGTCTACTCTTAGGTGGAAACACTGTGGATGGAGGCGGGTTTGTTATCGTCTCAGTTCCGGTTTCGATTGCGAGTACGATCAGGCCAGTCAATGCGCCAATCTGACTCTCAGCCAGAGTCTTATCGAGCAAGGAGGAAGGTGTAGGCACGGTAAAAAAGTCAACTCCTTCGCCCATGATTATGGGTTCGCGGCCCTGAATCAGTGAGATGACAGATTCTGCTCCCAATGGTGCGTAGCTTAAAACGAAGTCGGCGCCCGCGCGGTGGATCGCTTCGATATTTCTCTCGTGGGTGATGCGACTAACGATCCGCAGGTCGGGCTTCAGACGCCGGCAGTAGATCGAAAGATAGATATTAACCGCATCATCGTTGGTTGAAAGAATCACCAATTCGGCCTCTTGAAGTCCCGAGCGCATTAGAGTTTCGCGATCGGCGGCATCGCCGATGGTGAGACGGTGCGGGATTCGCCCGATGCGCTCGCGCAACTCTTCCTTGCGGTCGATCATATTGACAATAATCCCTTTCAGCTTAAGCGCGCGGCCTGCCGCTCGACCTACTTTGCCGCCTCCGATTATCAAGACAGTGTTGGTCCCACCCTTGTTCGTTGCCAGCAGTTTTTCCAGACCGGCTATCTGATCGGGAGTGCCGATACACACCGGTACACTTAAATCACTGAGAAATCTTTCCGGGTCGGCGGGCAGCAGCCGTCCGTGTTCCCAGACGCCGATGATGTTCACTCCCGTTAGCTCCCGAAGCCGCGTTTCGCGAATCATCAAACCGGAAAAGGGAGTGTCATCAACGGTGAACTCGACTACCTGCCAGCCCTTAAAATTTCCAATCAGGTGCGCTCGGTCGCGCCCGATGTTTATCCGGTTAGCAAGATGTTCCCCCAATCTTTGCTTGAGTGGTAACACCTGAGTGGCGCCGCTTAACTCGAGAATGTCAACCGAATCCTCAGATGTCGCAACTGCGGCAATCGGGACATCTGGAGCCACCTCGCGCACGGTCAGGATGATATTGGAGTTGGTTGTGTCTTCCGCATTAGCGAAGACCATCAACGCACGATCCACGTGCAGCCGCTCGTAGGTTAGCCGATCGTCAATCTCTCCCTGAACGACAGAGATCCCATCACCAAGAAGTTCGGCTGCAACGCGAGGGTCAGGCTCGATGACGAAGTAGGGTATTTGATTGAGCCGCAGTCGTCGGATTAAACCCGGGGCGATGCTATCGTACTGGCAAATGACTACGTGGCCGCTGATATCAGGAGGAGCGGATCGCGGTGACTGAAAATGTATCTGCGCTTCGAGCCAGGGAGCGTAGAAATAGCGGATAAACGCAAACGGCAACATAATCAGGAGTAGAATGATCCCTGACAGCAGAACAACCAGACTAAAAGCGCGGCCTAGATCGCTGTGGAAAGTAATGTCTCCAAACCCTAGTGTGCTCATCACGGTCAAGGTCCAGTAGAGCCCTGTTAGCCAGGAGAACTGGCGCCCCTCGACGTTCAGCATGATCACGTGGAAGAGAACGGAAAAGAGAGCGATGACACCAATGACAAACGAGAGATACTTCAGGAGGGCGCGTAAGTTCTGGCGGATCTGCTGTTGACCAAAGAAGTAAGTTATTTGTGTGGAGAGAAACTTCATGCGCGGAACGTGTTTCCTTCTCCTCCCAGTCCCTTCGCTGTTCGGCCCCAATTCACGACTCAAGGTTATACGAAAAACACATTCCGTAGTCTACACCGAGTTGGGCTAGCGCGAATCACTGATAAAACATCACTGATAAAACTAAGAAGCGTGGATCCGTCCTATCCGTCTTATCCGTCCTCTCTGTCTTATCTGTCTTATCTCCCTTCTTTTCTTGAACTGGTCCGTCTTCACTGATAACCTCGCTGAATGAAGCAAACATCCCAACCCCGGAGATACCCGGAACAGGAACGCGGCTTTCTGGGGTAGCCACCAGTTGCATGTCTTCAAGGGTGGCGATCTTTACCTTGTAATTTCGATCTTCGGTGTAAAAGACGAGGTTGACGGGTTGGAAAGGGCAAAAGCGATTGCAGAGAAGGCGTTGGACCGCCTTTGATCGCTTTAAACTTCTCATGCGCCCCCACCCGGTGATTACTTAAATTTTAGGAGGTAACCATGGCTGATCTTAATACGATGGCTGCAAGTTGGGCGCCGCGCATGCTAAGTGTGCTCAGGATAGTTACGGCGTTGCTTTTTATGCAACACGGCAGCCAGAAGTTATTCGGAGTACCAGCAGGACAAGGCGGCACAGTCTCTTTGACGTCGCTGATGGGACTCGCCGGCATTCTGGAGTTCTTCGGAGGGCTACTGATCCTTTTGGGTTTATTTACGCGACCGGTGGCCTTTATCCTTGCCGGACAGATGGCCGTAGCCTACTTCATGGTCCATGCCCCGATGGGGTTTTGGCCTCTATTAAATCAGGGTGAGCTAGCGGCGCTATATTGCTTCGTATTTCTTTACTTGTGTACGGCGGGTGGGGGTTCCTGGAGCGTTGACTATTGCTGGCGCGGCCGGTAGAGCCAATAGCGACAGATTTCCTAATCATAACCGGAGGCCAAAGCAAAACCAGGAGCGCAGAAGCTCCCGGTGTATTAGTCTTCCAGGCAGATGTCCAACATTTTGTAAGGAGTCTTTTTCAATGCAGACTATCTCCGTCACGCTTGCCACATTGATCCTCAGCCTGACACTTATTTTCAGTGTTGCAACCCCTTCGAATCATCAAGTCACCACTTCGACTACGGTCAAACACCTCCCTGGGATCCTGGCCTCTAGTCCGGATCTACCTTTTTCGGAAGCTGTGCGAGTGGGTGACATGCTTTATCTCTCCGGCATGCTCGGTACCGTCCCGGGAACCCGTAATCTCGCTCCCGGCGGAGTCAAAGGCGAAACCAAACAAATATTGGACAACATGCGTAAGATTCTTGAAGGGAATGGCTCTGGGCTGAACCGGGTAGTTAAGTGCACCGTAATCCTTGCCGACATCAAGGAGTGGCCGGCGATGAACGAGGTCTATTCGACCTACTTTGAAAAGGGCAAGTTTCCTGCCCGCACCGCATTTGAAAGCAGTGGCCTGCTATCCGGCGCTCGCGTCGAGATTGAATGCCTGGCGTCCGCGAAATGAATCGGAGTATATTTGTCGTATGATCCCGCTCTAGAATCAGAACACGACTGAGAAAAAGGAAGAACTATGCTAAAACGAATTCGTGGTAGAACTACCTGATAACTCGACAGAGACTCTCTTCTCGAACTCATCGCCCCTTACCGGCGAGGGAGTGGTGATCGATATTGGCACCGGCGACGGTCTCTTTGTGTACCAGTCTGCCCGCCGGAACGCGAGAAAGTTCTACATCGGGATCGACGCGAATCAGCGTCCACTGGCGAAAATCTCCGAAAAGATCCATCGCAAACCGGCTAAAGGAGGACAGGCAAACGTCCTTTTCCTTCAAGCTGCCGTTGAAGACCTCCCCGCAGAATTAAACGAGATCGCGGACGAAGTTCACGTTCACTTTCCCTGGGGCAGTCTGCTTCGCGCAGTCGCCATCGGAGATCCGTCGGTCTTGAATAATCTGCGCCGAATTTGCAGCCCAGAAGCGCTACTGGAGGTAGTGATCGGCGTTGACCCTGAACGAGATCGAACTGAACTGGAGCGGCTTGGAGTTCCCGTGATCTCGATCGACTATATCGACTCCGTTCTAGCCAGCGCCTACATTAAGGCCGGATTCGAGATCACTGAAAGAGGCATGCTCCCGCAATCGGAATGGTCCTGCCTTGAAACCTCCTGGGCGCGGCGGCTCGAAGGTAACGCCGATCGAACAGTTACATTCCTTATCGCCCGAGCAATTCAACGCTGAAGATCAAGTTCGGTAGAAATGGTCATGCTCAGTCGGGACTTCGCAGTTGTACGGTTTGGCGTTTGAAATCGGTCGTCACGTGATTAGAAGATGACGGTTCCGAAATAACCGTTCCTGCTCATGCGAACCCCTCCCTGGAACAGGCCGGGTTAACGGCTAGACTGACCCAAAAGACTATAAAAAAAGGGGCATCTGAATTATGATCCGCCCCATCAATCTTTCTACAAAAGGAATCCAAGGCAATCGCCTAAATCCAGGAGAGGAGTATATCCATGGCAAGTGAAGTAAAACCCATTCCCGAAGGCTACCACAGCGTAACCCCTTACCTGATCATCAGGGGTGCAGCCGATGCGATTGACTATTACAAAAAAGCATTTGGCGCAATCGAGTTGTTTCGTATGCCACAGCCTGATGGCAAAATCGCCCATGCCGAAATCAAGATCGGTGACTCACCAATCATGCTATCCGACGAACATCCTGACATGGGATTCCGTAGTCCCCAGTCGCTTGGCGGTTCGCCGATAAGCATTTTGATTTACGTGGAAGACGTTGATTCGGTCTTTGATCGGGCCATCGCGGCCGGAGGCAAAGTTGATCGTCCCGTAGAGGATAAGTTCTATGGGGATCGCGCTGGCAGTTTAACTGATCCCTTCGGTCACACCTGGCACGTGGCAACGCATACCGAAGACGTCTCGCCAGAGGAGATGGAAAAGCGTGCTGCTGCTGCCGGTGGTGGCGCCTAACACTAGCGGCTTTGGAGTGCGCTGGCCTGACGGCGCTTCGGCCCTCTTCTAGTAGAAGCGTCTCGATCACCGCAGGTTAAACCTACTGGAAGCAGCCGAAGCGGCGCCAGGCCACCACCCTCCAAAGAAAAGAATATGTTTTCAGATCTGGCCCTGGCTCGCCGACTTGAAAGAGCAGAAGCCCAAAGCAACGCAGATTTTGTCGAAGCCCGGGCCCAACTATTTCCTGAAAGCGGAGCACGCTGGTTTGAAATTGCCGGCGCTTATGCGATGTTCGACGGCGTGGACTCTCCACTCACTCAAACATTCGGCCTCGGAATTTTTGAACCCGTCACAACCTCGCACCTCGAGCTTATCGAAGCGTTCTATTTGGAACACAAGGCTCCCGTCTTTCACGAAGTCAGTCCGCTTGCCGATAGTTCAGCTTTAACGCTCTTGAAGGTGGGTGGTTATCATCCGCTCGAGTTCACCAGCGTGATGTTCCGCCCTCTGTTGCCAGGCTTTCAATTCTCAAATCCAGGCAATGAGAGCATTAGGGTCCGACTGGCCCGCGACAGCGAAGTGGATTTGTGGGCCGCTACTGCGGCAAAAGGGTGGAGCGAGTTTACAGAATATGCCGATTTAATGTTCGATCTGGCGAAGATCAGCGCTCAGCGACGCGGAGGACTAGCATTCTTAGCGGAGATCGAGAATCAACCCATCGCGACGGGGGCGTTGAGCATTCACGCCGGCGTGGCATTGTTGGCCGGAGCCAGCACGATCCCCGAAGCGCGAAAGCAAGGCGCTCAACTGGCTTTGCTCGACAGCCGTTTGCGTTACGCCGCGGACCAAGGGTGCGACGTAGCGATGATGTGTGCCCAACCCGGCAGTGCGTCACAACGTAACGCCGAGCGGCACCGATTTCGAATTGCCTACACGCGCATCAAATGGCGTCTGGATGATCCGTAGATTCCAATCGGTTGGCGCCACCAGTTCCGCACAACCGTCGCCGGGAATTCGGGTCGTAAGCGGTTTGAGATTGGACACAAGATCCCAATGAAAGCAGCACTCGACATGAACGTACGAACCAACCTCCAGCCCGGAGACCTCGGGAAGGTGGTCGAAATGCATGGCATCTTATATGCTCGTGAATATCGACTGGACCATACATTCGAAGGTCATGTGGCCGCCGGGTTAGGAGAATTTGCCAAAAACTATGATGAACGAAAGGATCGTCTATGGCTGGCTGAAGTTGACGGATGGCTCGTTGCGTCAATAGCTATCAATGGCCTGGAAAATCAGATCGGTCAACTACGGTGGTTCCTGGTCGACCCTGAAGTTCGCGGTAAACGCCTGGGACAAAGATTGCTAGGCGAAGCTCTTGATTTCTGCCGGGACCGCGGCTTCAAATCTGTTCTATTGTGGACGCTCAGTGAATTGCAGACAGCAAGAGATCTCTATCAGAAGGCCGGCTTCCGACTGACCGAAGCGAAAACACATCAGATCTGGGGCGACATAAGAACCGAGCAACGCTACGATCTCTCCCTGTAGTGTGAGAAGGAGATGAAATTGTTGAAGCTAAACCGACGCAGCGCTGGCCGAGGAATCGACTCTTTGTTTTGCCAGTTGATTCTGGCCGTGCTTCTTATTTTTGGGCTGGCGTATTCGTCCTTCGCCCAGGACTGGAACCAATGGCGTGGCCCCTCGCGAGACGCTCAAGTCCCTCGCAGCAGCACACCGACTTCGTGGCCTGAATCACTCGAGCGGGGCTGGCGTGTCGAACTCGGTGAAGGATACTCGTCGCCTGTCGTTTCTGGAGGCCGCGTTTTTGTTCACAGTCGCCGGGATCCGGAAGAGTTGGTAACCGCAATTAATCTGGCAAATGGTGAGATTGTCTGGCAGCAGAAATATCCTGCGCCGTTCAAGAAGAACGAGTACGCGGTGAAGATGGCCAAAGGTCCCAACGCAACTCCTCTCGTTGTTGACAATCGGCTTTTCACCCTGGGGGTAACCGGGGTCCTCAATGTCTGGGATATAGCTACCGGAAAACAACTCTGGAGTAAGGACTTCTCACAGACCGTTGATACCTCAAAGCTTTTCTGTGGTACCGCAGCCTCGCCGCTGTTAAGCGAAGGGCAGATCGTGATTCAGATTGGAAGCGACATCCATGGAGGCCGCATCATGGCTCTCGATCCCAAATCAGGAGCAGTCACGTGGGAATGGAGCGGCCCGGGTCCGGGTTATGCCTCGCCGATCAGGATCGATGCCGGCAGCACTCCACAGATCGTGACCTTGACCAACAGTTCAATTGTTGGCCTCGACCCAAAGACAGGTCGCGAACTCTGGACCGTACCGTTTCCTGATGAGTGGCATGAAAATATTGTGACGCCGGTCTGGACCGGCACTCACTTAATAGTTTCGGGAACGCGCCAGGGCACCCATGCCTACACACTCAAGCTAACCAATGAGAAGTGGGAAGTCAGTGAGGTCTGGAAGAATACTGACGTGGCCATGTACATGAGTTCACCGGTACACGGCGATGGGCTGATCTACGGGCACTCGGCAAAACGAAAAGGCCAGTTCGTGGCAGTGGATGCTAAGACCGGTGCTCTCAAGTGGGCTACCGAAGGACGTGAGGGCGATCACGCCTCGGTACTGCTGACGCCCGATCACATTATTTTTCTCACCAACGGCGCCGACTTGATAGTGGCCCGGCGGGGAGACCAGGCATTCGCAATCGAGAAACGCTACGACGTGGCCGATGCCGAGACCTGGGCCATCCCCGTGTTGCTCGGCAGTGATCTCCTGATCAGAGATGCCACCGGACTGATGAGATTGTCGGTGGGCTCAGGTATCTCTAAAGAACCAAAAAGCGGTGGCGGAATCACGGGGGAGCTTGGCGCCCGCACTAATCCGGTGCGTTGTAGTGGTCCACGCGGGGAACGCGCCTATTTAAACCGTTTGCGCTGCCCTGATAAAGCCGCACCGCAGTTTTATCGACTTGGGAGTGTTGGGGTTGGGCCTTACGGGAACATTCTGGATGCCTACAACGTGAAATGCGAAGGCAAAGAACCCGTAACTGTTTTCATGGATATGTATCACGACCATGTTGAAGATACACCGGTGCCTGGGTTTACAATTACTAGCGAGGCTCGTACTAGGGTGGCAAGGCATCTACGGTAAAAGCGATGAACACTAGTTTTGGACTTCAACATCGATCCTCTGGTGCCCAGCCCGGGATCTGTTTGCTGGTTCTTTTGATCGCCACCTCTGTGGCGGGACAATCCAAAGAAACTACGGTTTGGGATAACGGTATCACCGAGCGCTGGTGGGTGTATTTGGACGACTTTTTGAAGCCAGATCTGGATAGTGCTATCGAACGTTGGAACCTCATCGAAAAGGAGAATGAAGCGGCGGCATCCTCCGGATGGGCAGGTGGTTACTTTAATGGAGGTGACACGCATGGAACATACATGAGGTGGTCTCTGCAGACGGGCTTTGTTATGGCCCATGTAAATAAATGTGAAGCTAGATTAACGGGTATAACTTTTGGCTCGGTAAAGACCTCGGGTGGTTTAATAGAATTCATCGTTGAATACCACAACACTGTTCGGTCACATGGACACGGTAAAACGCGTAAATCTGGGCCATCTCACATAAAGCTTATTCCGATTCAGTGGAGTACGAGTCAGTTCCTTGTTGAAGAGGGGCAAATGCCTCAGTTTGGTGATTATATTGCCGGTCTTGGAGAGTACAACCAGGAGTTCATGTGGGAGTGGACTGAATTCTTTGGGCGTGGAAGCAGAGAGGCCAGCACCGACTACAGCCATCCTCCGCAAGTGCCCCCTGGATATGAGCGCTTCATCAAAATGCCAATCGATGGCGAACTCACTGCGGTCGGCACTCCTAAGCTTGGGCGCTTTCGTGACGGAATCGGACAAGTGCACAAGGTGATGCGCACGCCCGTATCGTTAAATGTTGGCCGTCTGAACGGAGTCAAAAGAGGTATGTATTTTCACGTGATCTCTCCCGATGTCTACGAACGGGTCAAGGTTTTGCGGGTCGGGCGTCGCACGTCTCGGGGAGTAGTTGAGCGGGGAGTTGACGAAAACGAGCAAGAACATCCCCAAGATTCTCAAATAAGCGTTGGCTGGAAGCTTTCGACAAGGCCTTATCATCGATGAGAGCCGCCCGTGGTAATCCGAACTCCTTCACTTTAGCCCGCGTACAGGATGAATAGAACAATCATTGCCAGCGTTGCCGTCTCTCTTTTTTTCTTTCTATTTCCTCACGTTCCAAAGGCTCAGGAGCCTGGTTCCCGGATTTTTACTGTCGAGGACATCCAGGGTGAGCTAGCTACTGTCCCTTGCAAGAATGACGACCGATTACGCGCCGTCCAAGATCTCTTCAGGAAGGTCGGGTCTCCTGAGGCAAACATGTCAGTGGAACAGTACAGGAACGTGCAGAATCTCGTTGTCCGGAAGCAGGGCGATACCTCCGAGCGCATTGTAATTGGCGCCCACTACGACAAGGTGGCCGACGGCTGTGGAGCAATAGATAACTGGACCGGCATTGTTGCCCTGGCCCATCTTTATGCGACGCTTCGAGATTCGCCCACACGCAAGACTGTTCTCTTTGTAGCCTTTGGAAAAGAGGAAAAAGGATTGATTGGCGCCAGGGCGATGGCCAACGCGATTGCTAAGGAGGAGCTTGGGCAATACTGTGCGATGGTTAATGTTGACAGCCTTGGTTTGGCGGCGCCTCAAGCGCTGAATAACGCTTCAAGCAGGAAGTTGCGAGAGTTGGCTGCAAAGGCGGCTGGCGAAATGAAAATTCCATTTGGTCATGCTTCCATCCCGGTCGCCGATTCTGATTCAAGTGCGTTCCTGAGACGGAAGATTCCTGCGCTGACGATACACGGTCTCAGTAATGACTGGGCGTCTATTCTGCATAGCCGCAATGACCAACTTTCAAAAATTAACCCCCTCAGCGTTTACCTGGGTTACCGGCTTGTGCTATCGGTGGTCACCTACATCGACGCAGCCCCTTGTGCAGAGTTCAGGTAATGGGGTGTTGCACGCACACGGCCGAAACATTCGAATTGAGTCGCTCTGGGCCTGACGGAAAAGACCAATGCAACTGATTCTTCTCCTCCTCCTGCTGACCGCCCCATATCTCGTACTTAGTGTGGTCGATCGGATTACCGAATTCAAAACGGCGCCCGCTACTCGCGCGAGAATTGGTCTTACACTCTTCTTTCTTTTTACCGGCATCGGACATTTCATCCGCGCCGAAGAGATGTCTCAGATGGTCCCCCCGCCCCTGGTCCCATTCCGCCTGGAGCTGATCTACGTAACCGGAGTGCTCGAGATTCTGGGCGCAGCCGGCGTCTGGATCCCGCGGCTGACGCGTCTCACCGGTTTCTGTTTGATCATAATGCTTGTCGGGCTGCTGCCTGCTAACATTTACTCCGCTCTCAACCGAGTTGACTTTGGGGGCCACGGTGCCGGCCCGGCGTACCTGCTGGTGCGCGTGCCGTTTCAACTCTTCGTGATCGGATGGACCTACTTTGCGACTGAACAGGATTGGTTACAGCGAGGACCAAAATGAACTACCCACTCAATATCTCCTTTAAGATTCTTGCCATTGCCCGGCAACTTTCAGTCACGGACTCAACAGACAGATTGATCTTTTATGTCAAACAGAAAGCATTCAAGCTGAAAGAGGCGGTCACGGTCTTTGCGGATGCGGAACAGTCTCAGCCGCTATTCAAGATCAATGCCGACCGGGTTATTGATTTCTCAGCAAGCTATCACTTTACAGATATGAATGGCAGACCTCTTGGGAGCGTGAAACGACAGGGAATGAAGTCACTGTGGAGAGCTCGCTACGACATTATGAATGGCGATGGTCCGCCCCTGATGATCCAGGAAGCAAATGCCTGGACCAAAGTTCTCGATGGATTGTTTGGCGAGATTCCAATCGTCGGAATGTTTTCGGGCTATGTTTTTCATCCCGCGTACAACGTCATGCGGCCAGATCAAACCGTCGTCATGCGGATCGAGAAGCAATCGGCATTTTTTGAAGGTAAGTACAAGATAGAAAAGCTGGAGCCAATTAGCGAGAGCGAGGAAACGCGCGTCATCCTCGCGCTGCTTATGATGGTGCTGTTGGAGCGGCGCCGCGGGTAGACCATTTTCAGGCTAGGGAAACCATTGCTTAAGGATCTTTCGAACTTACTCGAGACTCTTCGGCGACACCACAGGGAGTCTGGAGTGGTCTAGGGGGGGGTCGTTAGGTCGAAATTGAGACTCCACGAGGCTAAAGCCTGTGGTGTCTTGGAGTGGTCTTGGGGGGGTCGTTAGGTCGAAATTGAAAGCTCCACGAGGCTAAAGCCTGTGGTGTCTTGGAGTGGTCTGGGGGGTTCGTTAGGTCGAAATTGAGACTCCACGAGGCTAAAGCCTGTGGTGTCTTGCGTGGCCCGTGGTTAGTTTCGTTTAGGTTTATCTCAGATCTGCTGGACGTTGTTTCCACCGCCGCTTATCATCTCTCCTTTCACCTAAGCGCGACATCATGGACCAACTTCAAGCCGAGCTGGAAAACGCCGTTCGGTCTCGCAACTTCCTTGGCTTGCGTGATGCCCTGAACACATTCGCGCCCGGTGATATCGCGAATCTGATCGCCGAAGCCTCCCCTGAACATCGCGTCTACCTTTTTCGCGTCCTGCCACGCGAACTTGCCGCCGACACTTTTGAATACCTCCCCCTGGAAATTCAGGAAGAACTACTGAAATCATTGGGTCAGGAGGAGGTTGCGGCCATTCTTAACGAGATGGCTCCTGATGATCGCACGATGCTCCTCGAAGAACTGCCCGGTAATGTCACCATCCAGCTCTTAACCTTACTCGATCCAACGGAGCGCGCCGTGGCGCTGAAACTCCTCGGCTATCCGGAGGGCAGCGTTGGGCGACTGATGACCCCTGACTATGTCAGCGTGCGTCCGGAATGGACTGTCAGACAGGCACTCGAGCACATCCGCCATCATGGGCAAGACAGCGAAATTCTCAATATGATCTATGTCATCGACGATCAAGGACGACTCATTGACGACATACGCATCCGGAAGTTCCTTCTGGCCGACCCGGAGACTCCGGTGGCCGACCTGCGCGACCGGTCCTTTGTTGCTCTCAAGGCTACCGACGATCAGGAAACAGCCGTCGAGGCCATTCGTCGCAGCGACCTCACGGCGCTACCCGTGACCGACACAAGTGGCGTGCTGACTGGCATCGTGACAATCGACGATGTGCTGGACGTAGCGGCCGAGGAAGCAACCGAAGACATCCAGAAGTTCGGCGGCCTCGAAGCTTTGGATGAGCCGTACATGCAGATCGCGTGGGGCCGCATGGTAAAGAAGCGAGCGATCTGGCTGGTCGTTCTCTTCCTCGGAGAAATGTTGACCGCGACGGCGATGGGCTTCTTCGAAGACGAGATTGCCCAGGCGGTCGTGCTTGCGCTCTTTGTGCCCCTAATCATCTCCAGTGGTGGTAATTCGGGTTCGCAGGCAGCGACGCTCGTTATCCGGGCTATGGCTCTTGGAGAAGTCACACTGCTTGACTGGTGGCGGGTGATGCGCCGAGAAGTCTTTGCCGGCTTAACTCTGGGAGCGATTCTCGGGGCCATCGGTTTCATGCGGATCGCCATCTGGTCATTTTTGTTCAATCTTTACGGTGAACACTGGTCTCTCGTCGCCCTCACAGTCGGCATCGCCCTGGTAGGCGTGGTCCTATGGGGAACCGTAGCGGGATCTATGCTGCCTTTTATTCTACGCCGCTTTGGGGTGGACCCGGCGACATCGTCGGCGCCGTTTGTAGCCACGCTGGTTGACGTCACGGGCCTGATAATTTATTTCAGCGTAGCAATTATGATCCTGCGCGGCACGCTGCTTTAGCTTTAGGCAGGGCTGGAAGCAGCGGGCCACTCCGTGATAGGCTGGCGCAACTTCCCGTCCGAAACAACCAGTTAGATCTAGAAGGAGTTGATGAAAATGAAGCGACTTATGTCCCCAGTCCTACTAATCACCCTGTTAGCCGGAAGCACCATTGTTAGCCTTGGTCAGGAGAGCCCGGCCCCGCCAAGCTCAGGACCACGTGCGGAACTCTTGCGGCAACTCGACGATGCTGCCACTAAGTTAGCAGCACTGGCTGACGCGACCCCGCAGGAGAAATATTCCTGGCGGCCCGGCGAAGGCGTCCGCTCAATCAGTGAAGTATTTATGCATGTGGCGGGAGGTAATTATCTGATCGCCCAGTCTGCCGGCGCCAAGGCGCCAGCCGGTCTGAGTCGCGAAATGGAAAAGATCTCCGATAAAGCAAAGGTTGTCGAGACGCTCAAACACTCGTTCGATCATGTTCGCCAGGCGCTGCTGAGCACGGCTGATGCCGATCTCGCTAAGGAGACCAAGCTCTTCGGACGGCAGACAACAGTGGGAGGGGTCTTCCTGGCGCTCGTCACCCACGGACACGAGCACCTGGGCCAATCAATTGCCTATGCGCGCATGAACAACATCACACCTCCGTGGACCGCCGCGCGCCAACAAACACCGCAGCCGGCGCGCGCCAATCCGTAACAGAGCAACAACGGGCGGGCGTGGGTCTCTCTACGCCCACCCTTCAACTTACAAAGGGGATCCGATCTGATGGCAAGCAAATGGCTTCTGCTTAACTTAACTATACTTACCGTAGCCACTATCGTCTGTTCTTCATGTGCTGGACAATCGCCGCAAGCATCGAACGGGGCGACAACGTCGCAAACGAGCGTCAACCCTGATGGCGACTTCAGCTACAAAGTGCCCGACGGCTGGATAACTGAGAAGCCGAGTTCAAGCATGAGAGCAGCTCAATATGTCCTGCCGAAAGTTGAAGGCGATCCGGAAGACGCTTCACTGGTTCTCTTCTATTTTGGCCGCGGCCAGGGAGGCTCAGTTGAAGACAATCTCGCGCGTTGGATCGGACAGCTCGAACAGCCTGACGGTACCCCTTCAAAACAACGTGCCAAAACTGAAACGCAAACGATAAACGGCCTGAAGGTTACAACGCTGGAACTCGCGGGCACATACACAGCAGAGATGATGCCAGGAAGCGGTTCGCGACAGAACAAGCCCGGCTACCGGTTGCGTGGGGCAATAGTCGAGACACCGAAGGGCTCTTACTTTGCCAAGTTGATTGGTCCAGAGAAGACCGTGGCCCATTGGGACCAGTCCATCAACGAATATTTCAACTCATTCGAATTCAAATAGAATTTACAGATTGAGGAGCTATTTATGAGCAGCACAGCGAAATTACAGACCAGCGTGCGAGACCAGGTGTCCCAGGCGGAATGGGAACTGCGGCAAGACCTGGCCGCCGCTTATCGGCTGGTGGCCCACTATGGTTGGGACGACCTGATTTTTACACATCTCTCGGTGCGCTTACCCGGACCAGAACATCACTTCCTGATCAATCCCTACGGAATGTTGTTCGATGAAATCACCGCTTCAAGCCTGGTGAAGATCGACCTCGAAGGGAACGTCGTGTTGGAGTCGTCCTATTTCATTAATCCGGCCGGCTTCACAATTCACAGCGCAGTACATGCGGCGCGCGCGGACGCCCAGTGTGTCATTCATCTGCACACGGACTATGGGATCGCGGTTTCGACGCAGAAACAGGGGCTGCTTCCAATCTCGCAGCAATCGCTCTTTCCGCTTGCCTCCCTTGCCTACCACGATTACGAAGGCCTCGCTTTGAACGCCGAGGAGAAGCCGCGGCTCGTCGCCGACCTCGGTGAAAAGAACTATCTCATTCTCCGGAACCATGGACTGCTCACCATTGGAAAGACCGTCGCCGAAGCCTTCCTTGCAATGTACCTGCTTGAGCGTGCCTGCCGAATCCAGATTCTGGCCCAGTCAGCGAGCGTCGAGTTGGTGGCCATCCCCGATTCAACCCTCGAATCGGTGGCTGCGCAAATGAACGCTGTGACAGTGGGACAGGGAGCACAACTGGTCTGGCCCGCGCTACTTCGCAAGCTGGATCGCGTTGATACTTCTTATCGTGAGTGAGTGAGCAAACGTCGCGTTGTGCCTAAAATAGTACTCCTACTCGAAAGGAGAGGCGGTGAAAGGGATCAACGTAACTCGCTGGCTCAGCGGCGGCGTGGTCGCAGGCATTTTGATCTGGCTTTTCGAGGGCGCCGCCAGCATGCTCTATTATGAGCAGATGCAGGTCGCGCTCGAAGCCCGCGGACTGGCAATGGAAACGTCAGCCAAAGTCTTCGCTATCAGTATTCTTATAAGCCTCCTGGCAGGGCTGACGTTGGTCTTCTTCTATGCAGCAGCCCGGCCGCGATTTGGCCCTGGCCCGAAGACGGCCCTGATAGTTGCAGTCGCACTATTTCTTGGTAGTTACCTGATTGCGCTGCTCGGCTATGAATTACTCGGGCTGTTTCCGACCCGACTGCTCGTAATTTGGGGTGTAATCGGTCTGACAGAAATGATCCTTGCCACACTTGTGGGAGCCTGGCTCTACAACGAAGCCTGAAAGAGGAACTTAAATTGGAGAACTCTGAATGAACTTCAAAAGCAAATCTCTGGTTGCTCTTGCTCTCATTCTTCTGCTTGGCCAAAGCCTCTCAGAAGCCAGCCAACAAGCGTCAGCCCCGAATCGCCTGACAATTGAACTCTTCCTTGATTGGGAGATGGTGCGCGCTCCTCAGGTTTCGCCCGATGGAAAACAGATTGTCTACAGCCGGCGTTGGACGGACAAGGTCAACGACAAGTACGAAGATGAGATCTGGATCATGGATGCCGATGGCGGGCGCAACCGTTTTCTGGTCAAGGGGACGGGGCCCGCATGGTCTCCGGATGGTAAAAGGATCGCTTATATCGCGCCGGGCCAGCCCACCGGAGCGCAGATCTTTCTTAAATGGATTGATGCACCAGGCGAAACACAGTTGACAAGGCTGGAGCGCGGCCCCTCGAACCTTGCCTGGTCCGCCGATGGCAAACACATTGCTTTCAATATGATGGTCCCTGCAAATCCTGGATTGACGGTTAAGATGCCCGCCCGTCCGAGCGGTGCAAAATGGGTGGATCCACCTCGAGTGGTGGATCGACTCAGCTACCGCGGCGATGGATCGGGCTGGCGTCCGGAGGGTTTCACTCATATTTTCGCCATATCAGATCAGGGCGGCACGGCTCGACAACTTACTAACGGGGATTACCAGCATGGCGCGCCGGAGTGGGTGCCAAACTCGCAGACAATAGTATTTAGTGGCGTGCGCAAGCCCGATGCCGAATATATTCGGGGTGGCCAGGAGATCTATGCAGTCAATCTTGCGGGCGGACCAATTCGCGCTCTGACCGATCGAGATGGTCCCGATCTCAATCCCAAAGTCTCTCCGGATGGCCGCCTGATCGCTTACACCGGTTTCGATCAAAACAACGATACCTATAATGTCGCGCACCTCTATCTAATGAATGTGGATGGTTCCGGCAAGCGAATGTTGACTGGCGATTTTGATCGAGTACCGAACGGCCTTTTCTGGTCTGAAGACAGCGGCGGTGTTTATTTCACGGCTGAGGATCGCGGCTCCCAGAACCTTTGGTTCCAAACGATCAAGGGTGGACTGCCACAGCAGGTGACGACAGGTGAGCAAATGCTGAACCTCAGTTCGCGCAGCCGGGATGGGCTCGTTGTAGGCACACGGGCTGCCAGTGACTCGCCGAACGATGTGATCTTGTTCAGAATCCCCACGCGCGCGGACAAGTTGGCGGGCTTTACAGTTGCTGCAAAGGATCTCCATCAACTGACTGCGGTTAATGCCGACCTGCTTGACGGAAAAAGGCTCGGGCAGGTCGAAGAGATCTGGTACGACTCAGTCGCCATGGCCGGCCAGCAAAGATGCGTGGCTGCCGATTCAAGTCCGGTTGCGCCAAAACAGGCCGGTTGTGAGACCACAAGGATTCAGGGCTGGATTGTGAAACCACCGGACTTTGACCCGGCGAAGAAGTATCCACTGCTGCTCTACATTCACGGTGGTCCACACACGATGTACAGCGTAGGCTTCAATTTTGAATTTCAGAACCACGCTGCCGAGAACTACATCGTGCTCTATACAAATCCGCGAGGCTCGAGCGGCTACGGTAAGGTATTTGGCAATGCCATCAATAACGCCTATCCCGGTGACGACTATGCAGATCTCATGCGAGGCGTCGACGAATTGATCAAGCGCGGTTATATCGACGAGAGAAACCTGTTTGTGACCGGGGGCTCAGGCGGGGGCGTTTTGACGACCTGGATAGTCGGCCACACGGACCGTTTTGCGGCCGCAGTAGCAATGAAACCGGTAACAAACTGGTATTCGTTTGTGGGCACCACAGATGGTTCAACCTGGTACTACAACTTCAAGGAGCTTCCCTGGGACGATCCGGCGGAACATTTGCGACGGTCTCCCTTGACTTACGTGGGCCGTGTGAAAACACCGACAATGATCCTGACGGGAGATCTCGATCTGCGCACACCATTGGAGCAGACTGAGCAGTATTATCGGGCGCTGAAGTTGCGGAAGGTGCCGACGGCGATGGTCCGATTGGCGAACGAGTATCACGGGTTTAACGCTGAATTCTCATTGCGACATCCGTCAAACCGGGTGGCTCAAATTCTCTACTTGCGCGGCTGGTTCGAGAAGTTTAGGAAGTAGATGTCCGACGAACTTTAGTTTGTCGTTTTCTTGGCCAGGTACTCTCAAAGTACTCAAGTACTCTCAAAGTACTCAGGTACTCTCAAAGTGGCCCACCTCCCCGCTTCTTCCCGAAGACCATTTCCACTCCAGTTTCAGGGTAATCGGAACGACAAACTAAAGTTCGTCGAACATTTTCTATCTGCTGCGGCCGCGGCGCCCCCGATCACGCCTCTCCTCTCGCATCTTCCGAAACTGCTCCCACTGCTCGGGTGTCAGAACCTCCTGCATTTGTTCGTCAGCATGGCGCCGAATCTCGATCACTTGAGGTTCAGACTCGCGGCGCAGGGCCTGCAACTTCTCGCGTGTTTCCGCCAGAATTGACCTGACCCTCGTATCCTGCTCTTCGGTGAGTTCCAAACGCCTTAGCATTTCTGCAAACCGATCAGCGGGACGCGATACCGGCGCCCTGCTGCCCGCCCATACGTTATAAGCCCGGAAAGCCAGCATGCCGCCAGCAAAGCCGAGCAGAAAAATGATCAGCGCGGCGAGTCTGATTTGCCACCGGCTTCTCTTACCTGGAGATACCATCGCTGTCCTCCGAATCGCCAGTGGAGCCATAAAGCGTATTAAGCACCTGCGCATCAGTTAGCTCACTATCCAGCAGATTGTCTTGTGCGAGCACCTCCTCCACGCTGTACAGTCCGGCAACTGAGCCGGCTGTCTGCTGAGTGCCAGGCTCAGCGGGAATGACTAAAGTCAAAACTGCCAGCGCCGCGACTGAAGCTGCCATCGATGACACCAGCGCCCCTGTTGCCCGCCACAATCGCGTGAAGGCCCACCCTTCGTTTGCCGCCTGTTGCTCTCGCACACGGGCGAGCACTCGAGTAGCGAAGAAATGCGAAGGCTCGAATTCGTGAGCAGCGTGCTCCTTCAAGAGCAGCGTTGAGATTTCGGCCGATCGATATGCTCGCAGACAAGCGGCACACTGTCCCACGTGGGCCTTCACAGTAGCCAGTTCGCTTTCACTCAGACTGCCGAGTGGTTTGTCTTCGAGGAGGCTGATGATGTGATTCGATTTCATACCTTCCTGCACTTTCTAACTCCGTTTAGTGGTCTCTTCTTTGCCCGTAAGCAGCTTCTCTACTGCTTGACGCAGGCGGCGTCGAGCCCGAAACGCCTGTACCTTTACTTTCGATTGCGACCAACCGGTTAACTCGACTACCTCGCTGACTGTGGCCTCTTCGCCGTCGATTAAGGTCAGGACCAACCGGTCGTCAGCCGACAAGGTGCCCAACACTCGGGCTGCGAGATCGGCTGCCACCAGACTGCGTTCATTTGACTGGTGCTGCTCGTTAGCAGTGTTGACCATCTTGCTTTCTAGCCAGGTGTTTTCATCTTCTGTCAAATCCGAAACTATAAGTTCAGGCCGGCGCCGGGAACTGCGAAGCATATTCAGACAGGTGTTGGTGGTGATGCGCGTCAGCCATCCCTCCAGCGATCCGCGACCCTCGTACTTATCGAGCTCGGTAAAGGCCTTCAAAAAGACCTCCTGGGCTGCTTCCTCAACCAGCTCGCGCTGTTTCAGATAACGGCTGGCGAATCGGAACACGCGCGGGCTGTAGCGTCGTACTATTTCGGCGAAAGCAGATTCATCCTCACGCGCCAGACGCGCTAACTCGATGTCTGACGTCTGTGCGTGACTGTTCGCCAGAGGCGCTCCTCAATTCAATTTACGGATGACAGACCTGAGGAGCGCCCCCAGGTCTGCTCTCCGGTTAAGAGTTACTGGACCTGACGTCCGCCCCGTTGGGCTCGTCGTGTTTGCGCCTCAGCCCGCTTTTGTTCGAGCTGCGTGCGCTGTTCAGCGGTCAACACGGAGAGCATCTGTTGCCGCATCTGAAAACGTTCGGCCATCAGTCTTGCCTGGAGGCCTGCCGTCTCTTGAAGCTTCTGCGTTGCTAACGCCTCGTTGAACGTACCGCCCTCGCTCGCCTGGCGCAACTCCTGGCGCTTGGCCCGAAGTTCCTGGTTCAGCGATTGGGTCCGCTCGCGGAAGCTCTGGCTGATCTGTTTCGTCTTGGCCTTCTGATCTTCCGTCAGGTTGACCCCTCTGAAAAACATCTGCCCGCGCATTCCACTTTTACTACGCATGCCGCGGTGTTTGCCATGCCCACGTCCCTCCCCTCGAGTTACCCGCTGGCCTTCCTGACCGGTACTGGCTGTTTGAGCCAATGCGATCGGGACAGCGAGAGCAAGGGTTGCGAACGCAGCAATTGCGAACTTTTGCATCTTTCCAAGTTTCTTCATGTTACTTCCTTTACTCCTGGTTTCTAGACTTGACTAGTGTGTGGAAAGCCGTATGCGGCTCCCTGACAAGTAAGACACCAACAAGACGCGAATGGTTACAGGGAATGGCTGTGAAGCAGTTTGGGAGACTCCTTCCGCAGCCTAATTCTGTCGGGTTTCTTAGGATCGAGCCAGAAATTTCCACGGCTCCAGATGAAGGAATCTCCCTTTTGCTTGGCGCTTGCGACCTTTATCGGCGGCGGCGATAACGATCGTCCTTCTTATCGTCGTCGCGAATTCCATAAGTGTAGAGTGCTGATCCCCCGGCGCCGATCAGGGCACCAATTAGAGCACCGCGTTTACCACCAGCGAGACCGCCTATTACGGCGCCAGCGCCGGTGCCGATTCCTACGGTCAAGAGATCACGATTCTCTTCCCAGAACGACTCGTCCTTGTCGCGCCGCTGATAACGGTTGTCATAGACATTCCGGGACTGATCAATCCTTTTCTGTTGCACCTGTGGCTTCGAGTATCGATTTCGCGAGGTCTGCGCGAAAGCAGGCAACGCAGTTGCCGATACCAAAACCAGACACATGATTCCAACAATCGTTCTTTTCATATCTCACCTCTTCCTTGCCACTTAATTTTTCACGAGGAGAGAGTTGAAAGCCTTCACCAGGACCGGCATTTGGCCCTTCGGCTGGTGTTAGTTTAGACACCAGCGAGTCCCACAGGGTTACATCAAATCAAGGCCTGACGCGTCACTCCAGATGTAACCAACCTTGACTTTCGGGTGTCTGAGATAGTGTGCGCCCTTCGAGGCCCACCAGCGGACCGTTTGTGAGAAGTAGGAGATCGCGGATTTTGAACCTCGGAAACAGATTACGAGTTTTTGGCGTCGGGCTGGCTCTTTTGGTCTGCTTTGGCGCAGTGGCGGCGCAAAATACTTCAGCCAGCGCCAAGGATCTCAACGAGCCGCAGTCTCTGATCGACGCTACCCAGCAATTCAAATCAAGCACTGAAGCAGTCCTTCGTTTTGAGGAGGAGGAAGCCAATAAAGCGACGCTCCAACTCGAGCAACTGCGCAACTTATTCGCTGAAGGATTGATTGCCCGCTCCGAGTTGGAAGAGAGTGAACAGGCCCTTGCCACTGCGCAAGCAAACCTCTCCGCCACTCGCCAGCAGCTCACGGCGGCATATCACATGATCGCGGAGATCAAGGCGGCTGAAGAGTTGGCAAAAACTCGGGCAGCCCGGACTCTGACGCGGCCCACCGCGAGTTACAGCAGTTCCGCCTCAATCATCCGTCACACTGGCACCGTTAATACAGTTTCCAACCTGGCTCAAATAGGTATGTTCTTTTCGTCGCGATTCGGGCGACCGCTGCCCCTCAGTGCCGTAGGTCAGACTCCAACACACAACCGCCTTGGCTTCGATCATCGCCATGCTGTGGATGTTCCATTGCATCCCGATAGTGTTGAAGGTAAAGCACTTATGAATTATCTCCAGCAGCAGGGTATCACTTTCTTGGCCTTTCGCGGCGCCATCCCCGGCGTTTCCACAGGTCCGCATATCCACATTGGGCGACCCTCGCACCGAATTTCGTGATTCAGCCTGTAACCAGTGCCAATTTTCAGGTGTCTATCAAGGTGTGGGCTTAGTTTGTCAGCCCGCTGGATGCGCGGTCGTAATACAGCGCTTAAATTCTCTTTTACAGTTAGCACAGGATAAGAACCATGAAATGGATCAAGCTTAAGCTCCGCAGTAATAAACGCCTTGTTGCAGTTCTGATCGCCGTTGGCATCATGGCTGGAGCTGGATTCTATGTTTGGGGTAGCCGCGCGACAGCCGCTGACTACATGACTGCGAGAGTTGAACGTGGAAACCTTCGCAATACTGTTACTGCGACCGGGACGCTGCAAGCAGTAACAACGGTGCTGGTTGGTAGTCAGGCTTCCGGAACGATCTCCGCTCTTTACGTAGACTTCAATGCGTCAGTGAAGAAGGGGCAGGTAATCGCTCAACTCGATCCCGCCACCTCGCAGGCTCAGGTGCAACAATCGCGCGCCAACCTTGAACAGGCACGTGCCAGTCTTCAGAACGCGCAAGCAAATCTCACTCAGGCGAGGGCTGGAGTGACCGACGCGCGCGCACGATCTCTGGCCAGTCAATCAACCGTTCAGAATCAGCAGGCCGGTGTCTCCAGTGCAGAAGCCAATCTTGCTGTACTCCAGGCACAACGAGAAGATGCGCAGAGTTCATTGCGCCAGCAGGAGTCACTTGCCGCTAGCGGCATCATTTCACACCGTGAACTAGAGATTGCCCAAACGGCTTTTCGCACCGCTGAAGCTCGTTACAATCAGGCGTTCGCCCAATTAAGCCAGGCAAAGTTAAGCGAGCAGTCCTCGTCGACAGCGGGGCTCGCGCAATCACAAGCGCAGTTGGAACAGTCGCAAGCCCAGGTCGAGCAAGCGTCCGCGCAAGTGCGTCAAAGCCAGGCGCAGGTGAGCCAGGCTGAGGCTGCGTTGCGACTCGCTGAGATCAACAGTACTCATACGACGATTCGTTCCCCCATCGATGGCGTTGTTGTGTCTCGCGATGTCGATGTGGGGCAGACGGTGGCGGCGAGCCTTTCGGCGCCGACTCTTTTCACCATTGCGAATGACCTCACGCAAATGCAGGTCATAGCGAATATCGATCAGGCAGATATCGGTTTAGTGGAACAAGCCAAGGCGGTCATCTTCACTGTTGATGCGTTTCCAGGTGAAGATTTTAAAGGTACGATCCAGCAAATCCGTCTGAACCCTCAGACGGTGCAGAATGTCGTCACCTACAACGTCGTGATCGACGTTAACAATCCCGAACAAAAACTCAAACCCGGCATGACCGCGAATCTAATAATTACGATTGATGAGCGGACCCGCGTTTTGAAGGTTCCAAATGCTGCATTGCGATTCACACCTCAGAATACAGGCGAACAGAGACGTTCTTCCGGCGGGCAGCGTTCCGCGGGGCAGGGCGATGGTCGGGGCACTGCACAGGGTGATGGTCAGAACCCGCGGCGCAGACAACGTCAGCAATCTGAGGCTGGCCGTAGTGCAGATGGTTCTGGCGGCGAGAATGCCGCAACATCAGAAGGTGGGCGCGAGGGTCGTTTCGCGGCGTCGACATCACCAGTCGCCGAGGGCCAGTCGCGTGTGGTCTGGGTGCTCGGACAGGACGGGAAGCCACAGTCGCGACGCATTACCGTTGGCTTGACGGATGGCTCGGCAACGGAAGTTACTAGCGGCAGCCTCCAGGAAGGGGAACTGGTTGTTATCGGTGAAACCATCACAGCGGCAAACAATGCCCAAAGCAACCAAGCTTCTCCGCCAGGCTTTGGTGGCGCTCCGCGTGGTGGCAGACGGTAACTCGATTCGAAAAATCCAGGAGCACAGAATTAATGTCAGCCACGTTAACAGTAGATCAGCAAGAGCTTCATCCAAACATGCCCGTGTTCGTGCCACAGCGCGAAGCGCGGCCTGTCATCGAACTGGATCACATTCATAAGGTTTACACGATGGGTGACGTCGAGGTTCACGCGCTGCGCGGTATCTCGCTCACGATCCGAGAGGGAGAGTTTATTGCCATAATGGGCGCCTCGGGTTCAGGTAAGTCAACCATGATGAATATTGTCGGTTGTCTCGATCGGCCTACACGTGGCACCTACATCCTGGACGGAGATAACGTCTCAGAGTTGTCGAAAGATGCGCGAGCAGACATTCGCTGCCAGAAGATCGGATTTGTATTTCAGGGATTTAATCTGTTGTCTCGAACATCGGCGCTCGAAAACGTCGAACTGCCGATGCTTTACGCGGGGCTTGATACGGCCGAGCGTCACCGGCGGGCCGGGGAAGCGCTTGCTTCGGTAGGTCTGGAGGGACGCGAGGATAGTCACCCAAACCAATTGTCAGGGGGGCAGCAGCAACGCGTGGCGATTGCTCGTTCGTTAGTTAACGATCCGGCATTGATTCTGGCAGACGAGCCGACCGGTAACCTCGATTCGCGGACCGCGATCGAAGTCATGGAGATTTTTCAACGACTCAATCGTGAACGAGGAATTACTCTGATTCTGGTGACGCATGAGCCTGACATTGCGCAATATGCCAAGCGCGTAGTCATTTTTAAAGACGGCAAGATCAAGAAAGATTACGCGATTGATGACCCCCGGGACGCGGCTGAAGAGTTACGATTGCTTCCGCCTGTAGAAGAAGAAGACGACGACGATTGATTCGCAAGGTCTTGTTATGAACCCATTGATTATTGTTCGTATTGCAATTCGCGCTCTCGTGCGCAACAAGATGCGTGCGGCGTTGACTATGCTCGGCATCATCATCGGCGTGGCTTCGGTGATCGCCATGGTAAGCATTGGTCAGGGGGCGCAGGCCTCGGTGCAGGCGCAGATTGAAAGCATGGGCACGAACCTTCTGTTTGTCAGGGCCGGTGCGCAGAACCTCGGAGGTGTGCGCAGTGGCACCGGCGACACCGGAACCAACACGCTTACCATTGAAGATCTCGAGGCTATCCGGCGCGAAATACCCAGCGTTGCCATGGTTACACCCAGCATCAACACCAGGTCACAACTGGTCGTGGGAAATCTCAATTGGAACGGATCATTACAGGGAGTTAGCGAGGAGTTTCCTGGAATTCGCAAGTGGTCCATTCAGAGTGGCGAGTTCTTTACCGCGGCGGATGTTCGAATTGCGGCCCGCGTGATCGTGCTCGGGGCCACGATTGCCGAGAATCTCTTTCCGGGAACGGATCCGGTAGGGCAGACGGTTCGCGTGCAGAATCTACCGTTCCGCGTTTCCGGTGTCTTGGCAGGCAAAGGAGAGGATCCCCAGGGACGCGACCAGGATGATATAGCTTTTGCTCCTTATACGACTGTCCAGAAGAAGGTACTCGGTAGTACTCGGGTTCAAATCGGCTTTGTCTCTGCCATCTCCCCGGCCGCCACTTACACAGCCCAGGCCCAGGTTACGGAACTCCTCCGTCAGCGTCACCAGTTGGGGCCCAACGAGCCGAATGACTTTACCGTTCGTAACATGACTGACATCGCGGAAGCGGCGAACGAAACGAACAGCATTATGACCCTTTTGCTGGGCAGCATTGCTGGAGTCTCCCTGCTTGTCGGGGGTATCGGCATCATGAACATCATGCTGGTCTCTGTTACAGAACGAACACGCGAGATTGGTATTCGCATGGCCATCGGGGCCCGCTCGTCAGCGGTCAAGACGCAGTTTCTTATCGAATCAATCGTGCTGAGCCTGACCGGTGGTTTCATCGGAATTATGTTGGGCATAGTGGCGTCACTGCTGATCCCGATGATGCTTGGGTGGCCAACGCTTGTGTCTACTGCAGCGATTATTGGGTCAGTTATCTTCTCGGCGGCAGTGGGTATTTTCTTTGGCTACTATCCGGCGCAAAAAGCTGCTTCCCTTGATCCGATCGATGCTTTGCGCTACGAGTAGGGGACGATATTAACTGAGCTTCCCTGGCAGGTAGTTCGTCTAACTTTTAGTTCGTATATTTTTCGTGTGTCTTAGTGGACCATTGTTAGCCGACCAAAGAGTTCATCCACGAAATCACCCTAAGTTACACGAACATGATTCCTTCTTAATTTCTTCACAGCCTACCTGGTTGGTCGTTGCCTGGTTCAACGACACGCGCTTTGTAGTATGATGGCGTCCTCACCGGAGGTTAAATGACTACTGAAACCCAAAGCTATCTTGAGGCAATCGCGCATCTGCCGGCTGGGGGTACCCTAATCCTCACTGAAGTTTCCTGGGAAGAGTACGAACAGCTCCTGGACGACCTTGGCGACTGCTATGGCGTGAACATTTTTTACAACCAGGGAAGGCTGGAAATCATGAGTCCCTCATCGAATCATGAAATGTATGCGGATCTCATCCTGCATATTGGTCGACGTACCGCGGACGAAACTGGCTCAGAGTTCGAAAGTCGCGGTTCCACAACTTTCAAGCAGAAAAAGATGCGTAAGGCTGCCGAGCCGGACACCTGCTTTTACGTCCAGAACGCGCAGAGAATCATCGGAGCCGAGAGGATCGATCTGAAGTCTGACCCGCCGCCGGATGTAGTAGTCGAGGTTGATGTCTCGCATGACACATCGGCAAAGTCCAGTTTCTATGCAGCTATCGGAGTTCCCGAGCTCTGGCGTTACAACGAATCTCAGCTTCGTATCTTTCATCTGCACGAAGAGCAGTACGTGGAGATGCCGGCCAGCCGCAGCTTTCCTCTACTCACTGGCGAAGCACTGACTCAGTTTCTTGAGCAAAGCAAAACGCAAGGCCAAACCGCAGCACTCCGTTCGTTTCGTAGCTGGCTGCATGAGAAGATGAAGTAAAGTGAACTCATGCAGTATCGCGAATTCCAGCCTTCAGCGCTCCTTTCGCCCTATGTCGAATGTTTCTGGGTCCTTGAAGGAAACACCCGGCAAACACCTGATGGGCCGGAACGATTGCTGCCCGATGGCTGCGTTGAACTGGTCATTAACTTTGGCCTCCCGTTTCGCGAGCATCTGGACCAGCATCAAACTGCAACTCAACCGGCCCGATTCCTTGTCGGTCAAATGACTCGACCGCTCCTGATCTCTCCCAGTGGTCCATTTCAAGTCCTGGGTATACGGTTTCAACCAGGTGGGACCGCCCCATTTTTCCGTTTCCCAATTGCCGAGGTGACCAACCGCATCGTACCGCTTGCCGATATCGACAGCAGTCTCGAAAACGGAGTCGTGGGCCGGGTGTGTGAAGAGGGTCGTTTGAATGAGAAGGTTCGGCTTACGGAACAACTACTGGAACAGCAGTTGAAAGCGTGCTCAACGCCCGGCACATCCTTGCGTCCTGCCGTGTCGCGTATTTTGCAGAGTGGGGGGCAGGTTTCGATCGATTCGCTGGCACACGATCTGGGGCTTAGCGGGCGTCAACTCGGGCGGCGGTTTCAGGCGGAGGTCGGCCTTGGTCCTAAACTCCTGTGCCGGATACTTCGTTTTCAACGGATATTCTCGGCGCTCGGGCGCAACGACGAGAGCTGGGCCGGTCTCGCGCTTGATTGTGGTTATTACGATCAAGCCCATCTCATCAAAGACTTCCAGCAATTTACCGGACAAACACCGTCCCTCCTTTTGAACCAATTCACTGCCTTCACTGAACAGTTTACGCGGAAGCATCGAACGTCGGATTTTTACAATCGGGCTGACTAACGCAACTGGTAAGCTCGGGTAATTAGAGACACCGTTTTGTCCAGGTCGGTGAGTTCTTCGTAATATCGCAAAAAAGAAGAGGTAGGGTGATGCTTCAGAATGCAATGCGTGTAGGTATGATTAGCGTCTGGCTATCGGTGCTCTTATTGAGCCAATTTGGAACCACGATCGGGGGCCAGGCGGAGGGCACAGGATTCAAGATCGATAATCTTGCGTGGTTGAGTGGGCACTGGGCAACGGCGCCCGGAAGGATGCAGACTGACGAACATTGGACTGGCGTGGCCGGCGCGTCGTTGATTGGTATGAGTCGAACCGTAGCTGGTGGGAAGACCGTCTTTTTTGAGTTCTTGAGGATTGAGACTCGTGGAGACGAGATCTACTACGTCGCTCATCCGAAGGCCAGGAATCCGGGCACTGAATTCAAGCTGGTCCGGCTAAGCGGCTCGGAGGCGGTCTTTGAAAATCCTGAACATGATTTCCCGAAGCGGATCATCTATCGCAAGAATGAGGACGGGACGTTAACAGCTCGCATTGAAGGGGATGGTAGCGAGAAACAGAAGCCTCAGGAATTCCACTTCCGCAAGCAATAAAACGCCCCCCGGGGCTTTGGCCTTCGGTCTTATAGGTCTTATAGGTCTTATAGGTCTTAGGTCTTTGGTCTTTGGTCTTTGGTCTTTGGTCTTTTGGTTTTTAGCCTTGAGGAGCATAGATCTCAGGCAAAGCGCAAGACCCAGGCCAAGACCCAAGACCAAAGGCCAAAGACCCTAAGATTTATTTATTTGCAGCGT
>JBGSWR010000060.1:0-118482 GCA_041751855.1 Pyrinomonadaceae bacterium | reverse complement strand
TCTTCGCTCTGGACCAACTCTACTTCCACTCCCGGCAAAAGCGGTTCAGCACTCATCCTTGGTCCTCCTCTCCTGTTGATCTATTCTATGGCTAAAGCGCTGAACCTTATTCATTTTTTTCACAGCTTCTTTAGGTTGGGGTTCAGCGTCAGTCGGCAAAACTGAACCATTTTAATGGTTTTCCTCTGGTGCCAATACCGTTTATCAAGCATTCGTTCGAGTTAAGCGTTTCCCCATCAATTGTGTCCGAAGACGTGAGCAGCAAGAGTTGAACCAGTGTGAAGTTCATTTTGGAAACCATTGAAATGGTTCGAGGCAGGAACCCGCCCTGAACCCCCAACCTTAAAGGTTGGGGAGAATGAAAGGCTGAAAATTCACGCAGGTTTTTAGTCTGGGATCGTCGCTGACTCAGAAACCCAAAATGAAACTTTGCTAAGAAAACAAGAAGTCGAGATCTTGTTACACAAAGCAGTCACTCTTCCAGGTCGCGAGATCAGGTGGAGGTTTTTCTGCCGTCCATCAACTCAGGAACGATGCGGTAGAGAGCAATAGTGGTTGAGCGACCCCAGGCATCAACCTGAGTGGCGCTGAGTGCCGGAGTCAGAGTCGGATTGCGCTGAGTAATGAGTTGCATGGCGTGTTCCGTATCAGCGGGGCTGTTGAGACGTTCCGCGCGTCCGATGATCACCACGCTCTGCCAACGCGTTGCATCATGAACTTCTTCCACCTGGAAACATACCTCAGGATTGGCCTCGATATAGTCAGTCTTCATTCCTTCGGTCGTAAATAGATAAACGCGTTGCCCTTCATATGCATAGTTCATCGGCACAACATATGGACGCCCTTCCCGGGCACAGCCAAGATGTCCAAAGCTTACACGAGCTAACAACGCTTCCATCTCGTCCGGGGTCATGTCTTCTACTTCAACCATTTCTCTCCCGTTTGCTACAAATGATCCGCGCGACACGAAGCACGCGCCAACCTATCGCTATAGCTTACAAACATAGTTTTCTGAGTCCCTATAGTCGGTAGGATAACGGACTGTACAGATCAAACACCAGTCAAGAGTGTTGATATTGCCAGTACTTCTCGTGCACACGCTTGGCCCAACTCCAGAATCGACCTTGCCGTACGCTCGCCGGGCGGTTATCCCACAGAGCTTTGTGCAGGAAGATCGTATCAGAGCCACCTTCGTCGATGACCAGCATCATTTCGTGCTCATAAGTCGCACGCGGCTCGCGGGCATGAATTTCAGCAGCCAGGTTCTCAGCGGCAACCTCAGCCTGATGAACTGCCATGTGGCCCAGTTTTGGTCCCGGAAAGCTTACGCAATCGCCGGCAGCATACATTCTCTCGACGCCTGTCACTTTTAATTTGAGATCAACGTTGATGTAATCTTCGTTGTCTGAGATTCCCGCACCTTTTGTCGCGCTCGAGCCGAAAAACGGCGGCAGCAACATCAGGAGATCGTATTTGATCCCTTGACCGGTATCGCCTCTCACCACCCCTGAGGAAACTTCCTCAATGCGAAAGTCGGGAAGGTACTCAATCTGATGCGCCTCCAGGGCGTCACGCAGAGCCCGGGCGATATTGCCGTCACCAAACTGAAAGCCCGGTGGGTCTGGACTAACGATGGTTAACCTGGCCTGGTCGCGTTCTCCTCTTTGTTCGAGCAGGCGTGATAAAGCAAATGCCGTCTCGTAAATGGGGACGGGGAGCCGCGCTCCGGGACACTGCCCAATAACGGCCCGCCCCTCGTGAAAGTCGCGAACAGCCTCTCCGAACTTCAGGGCGCCATCCAAGTTCAAAAGGTGGTGCGCATGTTCGAAAAAGCCGGTGACCCGTTCGGTGCCCAGCCTGCGTCCCAAACAGAACAACAAGTAGTCATAGGGAACATTCCCCTCAACCTCTCCATGCGCGGTAATCACCCGCCTCGTTTGCGGATCAATTCGAGCCACTTCTGCCTCAATGAACTGGATGCGCCGGTCAATCATTGCCTCGCGCAGATCCGTGGAGATGTCATCAGGCTCCCACTTTCCAAATGCGAGTCGCACTAAAGCTGGATAGAAGATAAATCTGCTACTGCGAGAGACGAGCGTAATTTGGTGGTCGCTTCCAAGCTTCTTTGACAATTCCCGAGCTGCAACGACACCGCTAAACCCTCCACCTAAAATTACAACTCTTGCCATGATGTGTTTGCCTTGTTGCTCCTGCTCTCTTCGGTGGACTCAATGGACTTGATGGGACGAATAGTCTCAAGTCTTCCCCGGGCACTTCGGCCCCTGGCTACCGCTTCTTCGGATGACACTCGGCACATTTAAACACGGAAATGTCACCAAGATTTATCGGATGCTCAAAGGGTCCAATACCTTTATGACAAAACCCACAGTCGTGCTCGGAAAAACCGCCGATGTCAACTGGATGTTGAAATGAAGCTGATTTCGCCGCAGCTTCAGGACTGGCGGCCGAATCGTCCAGCACTTCATGGCAGATGTTGCAATCATTCCGTACCATCTTGCCGGCTTTACTGACGTGCTCGCCATCGTGGCAGCGAAAACAGCCGGAAGAATATAGGTGCCCGATGTTATTAGGATGAGTCTGCCAATCAGTCTTCATTTCAGGGAAAAAGTAGGTCTGATAGATGCGCTGAATCTCACTTATTGCCTGTTGAATCCTCGCCTGTTTCTGCTGATGAATCTCGCCATAGTTAGTGCGATAAAAGTCATCCAACCCCGTTGCTATTGATCGCAGTGCTTCGTCGGTTGTTTTGTAGGGACGGGTTAGTACTTCAACTCCCTGCCGTTTCAAATACGGCAGCGATGTATCTAAGTTACCCGCGACGAAAGCCTGATCCAGAGCTGTGTCGGGGGGCAGGTAAATATGGGCCGGACGGTTGTGGCAATCCACACAATCCATCCGGCGCCTGGGGAGGCTGGCAATCTGTTCCGGGCTGAGCGGCCTGCTTTGATCATAGTACTCAGTTACGTTTCCACTCCTGTCCTTAATGCTCATCCAGGGAATAACCTGGCGCTGATCGTCAATGGAGATATAGGTGACCTCGTTCGCGATGTTCATGTGCCAGTGGATTCCGGCAACATTTCCTGTAGCGGGACTTCCACCGCCCACGTTGATTAGCATGCGGGTCCGGCGAAGAGTGTTCTGTTCATCGTAGGCGTAACGATTAAAGACCTTCAATTGAGCGCCAAAAAACTTTTCCGGCCAGTGACACTGCTCGCACGTATCCTGGGCCGGCCTGAGATTGTGCACCGGAGTTTTTATTGGGCGTGAATATTTATTGAACGTAACAGAGTACAACTGATAAGCACCGGAAAGCTTCGACCGAGCGTACCAACCGGCTCCTGGCCCAACATGGCAGTCAACGCACCGCACTCGCGCGTGCGGCGAAGCCAGATAAGCGGTGAGTTCCGGTTTCATAACCGAGTGGCATGTCTCACCGCAAAAGGCAACTGATTCCGTGTACTCGTACGCCCTGTAGCTGCCGAATGCGCTTGCGAAAAGAAAGATGAAGCTTACAACTGAGAAAACCAACAGTCCGCGCCTGCTTCGAGGATCGTTGAGATCCAGCTTGGGATAAGCAAGTATCTCTTCGGGGGAAAGTTGTCGCCGGCGCCGGCGTTCAATCAACATGCCGGCAACCACAACAGCTATGCCAAAGATCATGACTGCCGGAAAGATGATGTAAGCCAGGATTCCCAAATAGGGATTTTCTGCGCCTCCTGTAATCTCGATCAACACCAATAGAAGGATGCTGGCCAGACTTGCAGCCACTATCGCCGCCCCGGCAAAGCTGATGTAATTCCGGAAAAGACCAGGCGGTTTTGAAACTTGAATTGTTTCTTCGCTCATTCAGTTCCTTCCATGCTCAAACTAAGCGTCATTCATTCAGACTGGCTAGTTGTTCCATCTTCGAGTTCAGGCGAGCCGGAGCCTTCCACCGATTCTGCTCTGGCTTTTTGCTCGGCGATCAGCTGTTCGTAATGAAGTTCATGCTCCTCCTTGTATAGTTCTTCGGATTCCCGCCCGTCGTAAAAAGCCCAATTGATTGGATAAACATCCGGATCGAATATCACATGGTAGAAATGCCAGACAACTATCGCCAGAGTTGCCAGCACAGCTTCATAGAAGTGTATCGCGAGCGCCACTTCGAGCCACCAGCGGGGCACGAAGCCAAAAGCTCCCAGTTTGAACCAGAGCATTAAACCCGTGATCGCCATGATCACCGTGCCCCAGACCACAGCCCAGTACTCAGCTTTTTCGGGGTAACCAAAGCGAGTCAGTTTTGGTTTCGCAGTCCCGAGACCGAGATAATACCCGAGGTTGTTGAACAGATCGCGAAAGTCTTTCGTGCCGGGCAGCATGTCTCTGAGCCAGCTTTTGCCCTCTTTTACCAGCAGGAGATACAGTACGTGATACACGCCAACGACCATCATTACGACGGCCGCGACACGATGCAAGATCCTGCGCACTGCTTCACTGGAACCCAGAGTCCACGCCAACCACGAATCGGGATACTGGAGTGCAAAACCCGAAATGACGAGAACAATAAAACTGGTTAACAGTAACCAGTGCTGAATTCGCTGATTCGTCGTGAGCCTCAGGATGGTGCGACCCGGTTGATTCCGTTTCGCCATTGCCTTCTTGCGCCAAATTAAGGCGTTATGAAGGACCATGCCACCGATTACTAAAAAGATTAGCGGCAGGTAGATCCGGCGCACCCAGGTGGTCCCTATCGTAGCCAGGTCGCTGCCAGCCACATCGGAGGTGTAATGATGGATCCTACCCTGCGCGAAATTGTCTCCAGCTCCCGGATGACACTGACCGCACGTCTGCACGAGATTAGCGGGATGGATCATAGAGGCAGGATCGGAAGACGGCAGGATGTTATGGACTCCATGACAACTTGCGCAGTTGGCCACCGTCTTCGAGCCAAGTCTCGAGGCCAGCCCATGGTAACTGTCCTTGTAGCTGGCGACGCGACCGCCGGCCACACCGAATTCTGCTGTAAGGGTCACTCCTTCATGACATTGTTCACACGTCCCGGTTGCTATTCTCTGCGTCGCTGTTCTTGTGCCAGGTTCCAATGGTGAAACAATGCTATGAATACCATGGCAGTCGGTACAACCCGGTGACCGCGATACACCTCGAGCAACAGCCTTTCCGTGAACACTCTGACTGAACTCGGCCGCAATGGCGCCATGGCAAGTGCCACACGTTGCGGCGATCCGGGGTCTGAAGATTGAGGAGTTGGGATCAGAGGCGGGCAAAACGTCATGGCTCCTGTGACAATCGGTACAGACGGCAGCCGAAAGGTTGCCATGAGCCAGCGCGCGCGCGTGAACGCTTTCCTGATAAGAAAGGAAAGGACGCTCACTAATGCCTGTGCCTCGCATTACTGCGGCGTCACCGTGGCACTTTCCGCAGGTAACGGCAACGTTGGCGCGGTTGACCGGTGACCCTGGGTCAGAAGACGGCAATAAGGTAGTCAGGTCTCCATTAAGCGCGTGGCAATCAGTACAGGTGGCGGCCTTTCGGCCGTTCTGTAGCGCCTTAGCGTGAAAGCCTCGATCATAGGCGGCGTGTTCATCCGCGTGAAAGAGTGCGCCCCCGAGGTAGGGAAGGGCCTTGCCGCTACCATGGCAGCCCTGACATTCCAGCTTCGGTGATACGGCAACCTGTTTGGAGTTTTCACTTTGCGACCGGGCAGCACTTGTTTCCTGGCCGGCCGGAGCGGGCGTTTGGCCAGAAGACGGAATCAGGAAAAAGACCAGTACGATTGCGGCTGCAGCACTCGAGACGTAGCTTTTCATAGGCCCCTATTAAACGCGGGAACTCCTATGCCGCCAACGATCAATTAAGCGGCATAGGAGAAACGAATTAAAGGAAGGCCCAGCATTGGGCCAGATACCCGAGCCGGCAGGGCAGCTAAGAAGCTTTATTCACCCGCCGTCTTCAACTGCTTCATATAAATCACCAGCTCTTTGGCCTGCTCCGGAGTTACTCCTTTGCTTTCGTACTCAGGCATGTGAGGTGGCTTCGCGGCCTTTTTGCCCTTCAGCACGGCATCAACGAGATGCTCCTCAGACAAGCTGCTGTCAAACTTCTTATCGGCCTTTGCGCCGTGGCAGACTACACATTTCGCTTTGTAGTATGTTGCCGCATCTTCGGTTTGAGCGTCCGTGACAGTCTCCGTTGGGACAATGTTAAAAAACAGGAAAGCTAACAGGGGGGCGACAAGTATGGTTGCGAGTACTTTAATCAACTTGAAGGTGAACATTGGTGACTCAATCTTCCTTTTCGGGAACTTAGAACGCCTGTTTGTGACGCTCACTTTGGTCGTTCGCAATGTCCGTGCCGGACCGAAGTTCTCAAAGAAATCGTTTAGTTGAGCCCTTCAGCGATGCTGCTTGCGAGCTTTCGCCCATAACCTGCGAAAGTTTTCGCAGGTTATGGCGGGTCCCCCTCGTGTCAAGTACCCCGCTTGTGACAAGTAGTGCACTTCTTTGTGGTCGGAGGACTGACGTCGGTTCGGTTCTTTGCCACCTCATCGTGACATCCGGCGCAATTGCGATGATAAGCCTGCTGATTATTTAATGAAATCATCGCTGTCCCGACTTCAAACTTGATTTCTGGAATAGCCGGTAACAACTTTGGAGTCTCGCCGGTGCGGGGATGACAATCACGGCAGGCGGCCACACCGACTCCTTCAGGATTCTTCTCCAAAAGCTCAGCGGTCAAAGTAGTGGTGCGGTCGGCAGGGTACGCTGTCTTGAGAGGCGGATGTTTAGCCACTTCGGCAGCGGGTTGGGCCGTATGGTGACACTCAACACATTCCATCGGCCCTCGCGAATCTATGGTGTAGTTCTTAGTCGTATGGTTGAGGTGGCTAAAAGTGACTGTGCCAAGTTTCGCTTCCGCCGAGAGCTTGTAGGTATCCTGGGGCTTCTGGACAACCCCGGTTGTTTCCGCCTTCGGCTCAACGTCGAGATTTGGCGCGCCCAGAGCGAACACCAGCCCAATACTAAAGACCGCGATTGCTACAACTGTAAGTGATCTCACGCGTCCCTCCTTTCAACCGTTCAAAACTGCCAGGTATTTCCTGTGTGGCAGCGGGTGCAAACTGTAAAATCATCGCCTCCAAAAGCCCGTTTACCATTGTGACACGTAATGCAACTCCGAGTTCTTCCCGAAGCGTGGTGTTGCGCCGCTTGAGGCGAAGTTACCTGCCGGCGCTGTGGTTGTCCTGCTCTAATCAGATGACAGTCAGCGCAATTCAGTTTTTGTGATGAAGAATGACTCCTGTGACTGAAGCTCATATTAAAAGCCCGCCGCCATTGCGGTGTTCTAGCATACCTGCCGAGCTGATGGCATGTACCGCAAGATGAAATGTCGCGTCCCTGCGCCTCTGCGCGCGGAGTGTGACAACTATAGCAGGTGGTATGCGCACTGAAGCCTATGGGAATCGAAAAAGCGACGCCTCCTCGAGCGGGACGGTGACAAGTAGCGCAGCTAACCCCCCTCATCCGCGTATGACGGGCATGATCGAAATTCACGCGGAAGCTTCTCATTCGCGGGAATGGCTTAAGCGCCCCGGATGTCACATTAGTGTGGCAAATGGTGCACATTGGGCCATCGGCCTGAGCGAACTGTTGTGAATGGCAACCCGCGCAGGGCATGTGTCCCGACCCGGGCATCGGAGGACGCGCAGCATTGGTCTCTCGACGATGGCACAGGAGACATGGGAGTCGAGCGTGATGAGCAGTGCTGTGGAGGAAACGGGAATAATCTACCTCCTGGGCCACGGTCTCATTAAACGCTGGCAACATAGAAACCTCACTGTCTGTGGTGGCCGCCGCTGAAAAGCTTTGGGCAGATATTCCCACAGCCAAATTAGCGAGACAAACGATTAGTACGGCCAGGATCTGAGTGGCGGACCTTGCCGTTGCGGGTTGTAGCCCTTGCCTGCGTGGGCGGTGTCCAAATTTGTGGGGGCGGTCCTCGGTGGCCGCTCCCAACCGCCGAAACAGTCCATTCACTGCGGGCGGCCACTGAGGGCCGCCCCTACAAGTTAGGACACCATCCCTGCGTGAAGGCTTTCTTCGGCGCGTGCGAACCATGAGCCGTCTATTTCACCCCTTCAATTGCCTCGAGGTGACTACCGGGTACTTGCTCCTTTCCCAAAAGGATATGGCACTTAGTGCACTCGAACTTAGGATCCTTCTTCTTCTCTGCGATCTCAAAATTAAGTATGCCGTCGGTGTTAGATTCGATATGGCACCCCGAGCCGCCTCCGCCACACGACTTAACCGACACCAGGGTCTTCTCTTCAAGTGTGTTCATCACCGCCGGGTCATGACACGTGATGCAACTGAGTTCAGCGTGGAGTTCAAACTCGTGCCGAAACCTGCCGGCACTTCGCATACGCCACCTGCTCAACGTAATCTGATCAGTAATACCCATTGTCGTGGCCAGTTTCGTATCGAAATCCGATCGCATCTGCGGTTCAAGAGGGCCAAGACGGTGACACGTACCACAGTCAGCAGGCGCCGGCGGTATTCCAGAGTCTTCGGAATGACAGGTAAAACAGGTCGCGTGATTACGCGGTCCAGTTTTGAAGGTACCCTTCTTTAACCAGAATGCGTCTTCCGGCAGATCGCCAGGCGGTGCGGTAACGAACTCTTGATCGGACTGACCCTGAGCCTGATGTGTCTGATGGCAAACCGGGCAACTTGTGGCTTCCTGGGCTGAGGGTCGGGTATTGAACGACGCGGGAACAAACCAGACATGCGGGCGCGACGTGCGATTTCGACTGACTACGTCTATGTGGGTTTCATGTGGAAAGAACACACGAAATTGCGAAACAAAATCCTGCGCTTTTTTTGACCTGGCAAAAGCCTCGTCGAGACTCGGGAACGGGTAGCGGTCAGTGTTGCGTGGGGTGACATTTATGTGGCAGTTGCTGCATATCACAGGAGCCGGTCGCTCGCGAGCAAAGAACTGCTGCCGATGGCAGTTCAAGCAGGACGCATGCTCAGGGTAGTCGGTAACGTCAGGGAACGCCTCATCCCCGGTGCGGGCATCATTCCAATTCTTCGAGGGGAAAGTATGACACGCCTTGCAATCCGTTTGGTGCGCTTCATTTTGGTGCGAGAAATTCGAATAATCAGGCTTAGGCGTCTGTGGTGCACGCGCCGGGGGACGCTGGGTCTGCGACTGTCTCTGTGGTTCCATTGCCGCGCTTGACGCAACTAGCGCCGGGATCGCGATCACAACTGCGACACCAAAGGAGCTTGCGCGCCAGTTGCGCTTTCGCTGCCTGGCTGATGTTCCAGAGAAATGCTTTGCCATTTAGACGAGCAGATAACTATATTGAGTAGATTACTTACATGCAACAGAAACAGTAATTCGCCACCACGTGAGCCAAATCACCCCATCTGAGGACATATTCCAAACATCGCTGTCACGCGCAACAAATTATGCCCACCCTCACTGAAGAGTGCGGCAGGACATAAAACACAGCACAGTAGGATTCAGCCCAGCGTCTCACCAGAGATTAACAGGTGGGGTCTCTTGAAGAGATAACAGCTAAGCGTTCGCCAAACTGGTCCAACTCAACCGCCGTTGGCACAACTTATTAACTCAAACCTAAGTGAAGCTATTCCCGGCGTCCAAAGAAGATCCTTAAAGACGTGTAGGGGAGGTGCGCGCGATAGCTCTGCACAGGGAAGAATCGATCCCTGTAATTGAAGTATTGATAGCCTACGTTCCAGTCAACCGTGCGGTTTAATCTCAACGTCATCCTCGCTTCTGGCGATTGAAAAGACATTGGATACGAATCGATCAGGACCGTGTTGGAGGGAGGCACGCGGTCGCCCTGACCGGTATCTCGATTGATCCGATAACCGGCATAAAAGGAGAGTCGCGATGTTGGCTGTGCGAAGACATTAAAGAAGAAGAAGTTGTCTCGCAGAAAATAATGGCTCTCACCTACTCGCCTTCCGCCGATAGGGAGCAGGATTCCGGCAAGGCTAGTCATCTGCAACCGCGTATACCCGCCGCTTAACGAGACTTTGCCATTGGGAGTCCAGTCAGCGGACGTACTAAAATTGCGCGTTCTGATTCTCACATCCAGGGCCTCAGGCGCTGTGCCCGCAGGCACGGCAGGACCCGTAAGTACTTCCGAAGCGTTGGTATTATTTCTGGTGACAAGCGACGCGTTGAAGCTGAACCTGTTGTTTACCTTAACGCGATTGCGGAGGCGGAAATTGGTGAAATCATTGTTTGCCAGCCGCGTGAAGACGTTGTCCGCATTGCCATGCTCGCCGTCAAAGTAGATTGTCCAGGCCTTCACGGGGCGGGCCATGAATCCGAAAATGGCCGAATGGGTCTTGTTATCAAAGATCTCGGTACTTCGACTGGTCGTAGCAAGCGCGTTTAGAACAAGCAACTCGATGTGACGATCTGTAAATCGATAACCGGCGTGCACCGAAAGGCGGGTATTAAACTGGTAATCCGCCTCGATGGTATTCATGAAGCGGCGATAATTGGTCGTACGCTGAAAGAAGAAGTTCGTTGGTGTCCTGGGCACACGCGCCCCTGCGAGTGTGAATTCATTAATTACTTCGTTGATTGAGTCAGAGCCGTTGATTCGGAAGTTATCATAACGAAACGTGTTGGAGATTCGCAGTTTGTCGGTAGCCAAAAGCGTGAGCCCGATATCGCCAACACTGGAAGGTCTTCTGACTTCGCCACTGGCCCTCGCAGTGAGTGGGTTAATCAGATTGCCGGGGTTGGCGCTGGCCCGCCCGGTTACCTGTTCGAAGAAGCTGAAATGGGATCTACCGCTCTGGTAGATATACCGGCCGGTAAAGTCGAGTTTCCGCGCAATCAACCGGTGCACACTAAACCTCGAATAGAAGTGCGTGCCCCTGGTTGGCAACTCGCGAAACATCGTGTCTATGCGCCCAAAGTTAGTTACGTTGTTACCCTGGTTTGTGACCGTCTCAAAGATAATGGTATTGTCCTTGAAGTAACGTGCGCCCTGAAGGAACGAGAGATCAAAACCAAGGACCTTTGCATCAACACCGGCGCGGAAGTCGTTGGAGCGCGTCTCGTAGTTCACGTCAAGGCCATATTCATCCCCGGAAAAACGCGCGCTTGTTAATCCCGGTCCCCGGCGGGTGTCCCGCGAAAAACCAAAATTGAATCTGAGCCGCTCGTTATCCGGCAAAACCCTAAGATCAAAGTCGCCAAACTGATGCCTGGTATTTTGTGTGTGCTGCCCCAGCGCGAGGTTAACCAGGTTATTGAAATACTTCACCCGGCGGACGTTTGCGTCAAAGCTATAAAGTCCGGATTTTGCGACGTTAAATCTAGAGTGGCCATTTGGATCGCCACCCCAACCCGAGGTAGTCACCAGCAGACTGTCGAAAGGACCGTTCTTCCCCTCCTTTGCTTGCAGCAGGAAGCTCGAGTCGAAAGCACGTATGCCAGACCGGTAGTTTAGATCGCTGCGATACTTGTTTTCGCTTCCGTTTATTGAAAGCCCCCGCACGCCGATTTCGATGCTCGAAATAACTTCATAGCCGCCAATTTCGTGACTCGATGCAGCGGGCTGCTGACTTGTGGTTGCGGCTCTGTTTTCGGGACTCGGAGAAGGCTGCAGCTCCTGGCCTTTGACACTAGCTATCGCAAGCGCCAGGAAGATGATCATCAGGCCGGGCGGCGCCCATGCCACTGAAATGCATTTTTTCATGTTAACCATCCCTTAACATCCCAATCCCCCGCTATCTGAAGAAGAAGCGGTCCACCTGCGAGCCATGAACTTTTACGTGACAGGTTGTGCAGTTCTGATATCGCACGTTCGCCTGATTGTGGAAGTTCGGAGTATCCGGCGCCCCAATCTCGTGTGCATTGCTGTGACACTCGAGACAAAGAGTGCGATCGCCACGTGCACGCGTCAACAGCTTAGGGTTACTTGAACCATGCGGCATATGACAAGAACTACAGCCTTCAGTTTTAAGTGGTGCATGTTCGAAGACGAAGGGGCCTTGCTTATCCGTGTGGCACTTCAGGCAACCGGAATCGGCTCCCGTGGCCAATCTCGTCTGCCTTAATTCGAACCCGCCGTGGGGATTGTGACAATCCGAGCACTTGATCAAGCCTTCAAGCACCCGATGACGGAAGGGCATGTTGAATTGGGCCTTCTGCTCTGGGTGACAACTCAGACAGAGCTGAGGCTCACTTGCTTTAAGCAACTGCGCGCCGCCAATATCGACGTTCCGCCGCGAGACTTCGGAGATTAATGTGTTCGAACCGGGATTCGACACCAGCACGGTAGGCTCATGAGAACTGTGGCAGTCAATGCACCCTACATCGTTGCGCCAGTGCTCGCCGCGACGAAAGTTGTTGTGCTCCTCTCGCCCGGCGTGACAGGTCAGACAGTTCTCCGAACCGTCTTTCGCTGTCAAATTCTTAAACGAGATAATCTTGGTAGGGTCAGCTTCTTCGACGTGCGCTTTGCCCGGGCCGTGGCAGGATTCGCAACCCGTTACCTTGCCTTTCCAGTTGCGCGATTCGGCGAGTTTTGCATGAACGGTGTGAGTAAAGTTTTTGAATTGCTCCTCGTGACATTCCTTGCACACTTCACTGCCAACGTAATCCTCGCTCTGTTCCGTCCCTCGAGGTTCAATCGGGCTGTCGGTCGCCGAAGCAGGTCCCGGTAGTGAGCTGTACGTTATTGATAACAACGCGCCACACACCGCCGCAGCGATTACAGCAAGTTTCAAATCCTTTATTAGACTCATGGCTTCTCCGGGAGGTCTCTAAACGGTCTTCCGCCGACTGTGCTTATCAAAAGGCTACTACTAAAAGCCAGTGTATTGTTGACCTAGAGTAGATCGTGTCTCCGGGGGTTAAAGCGGATTTCCTTCGATAAGTTTCAATAGTTCGGCGTAAAGATCACGATCCGCTGAATTGAATCGCCACTCAGTCTCCTTCAGGTGCAGATAAAAAGTACGTCTGGGGACACCGTTGAACTTCTCGAGGCGGCGTCGGGCAAAGTCCCAAAAGTGCTCGACGCCGGCTGCGTGGCTCATGCCTGAGCCTTCTCCCGGGTGATCGACGATCAAAAGCTTGGGGTACTCGGCATCAACCAGCGCGTCATAGCCGTGCCAACCATCGAGCGCGACGCTCTGAGAAGCGATACGACCGTGAATGAAAGCACGAAGGATAGGCTTCCGGCAGTCGGGCACTGGTGCCGTAAAGACATGATCGGTGAACGTTACTAACGCGAAAAGCGGAACATTGCGGGAAACGGTTGACTCGCACCTCCCACAAACACAGAGTGAACATGAGAAGTTTTCGGACCTGGCCAGATCGGCGTTTAGTGGTGATTGACGTTCGCAGTATTCGGCAATTCGTTGCCGTATTCTAAGAAAAATTGTAGTTACGCTCTTGCGCGTTAATCCGGTGAGCTCCGCAACTTCCGTTGCCGAACGGTCCTCACTGAAATAGCGCAAGAGCTCACAGAATTTTGGTTCGGTGATTCGGGAATGTCTGTAGTATCGCTTGGGTTGTGCCATGACTAAGTCGCTTTCAACAACGGCCAATTGACTCTCCAAGCAAGCATCGGAAATGCTTGCATAGAATTGTAGCCGCTGCATGGGAGCAAGCTATATGCCGACTCGTATAGATTAGTTTCGCAGGCTTGGAGAGCGTGAGAGGGGCGAAAACTGCGCGCTTTTGCCCAAAGATTGCGGAACTTTCCACAAGCAACTGATTCGGGAGGATTCTAAAGCCAGAATATTGAGTTCGTAAAGGTCTTTCGGTCCCGCACTCGCAGTGGCGCGTGTCTTTGATACGGTGGGGCGTTTCTTTGATACGGCGTCACCTTCCTGTACACCGCATCCTTTATCAGCAGGTGAGAAGTCGACCTTCGCCGTCTGTCTTTCTTGGGTGGTTTAGTGGATCACGCCTTGAGAAACGAAAAGGCGCGACGGTTTTGGGCCGTCGCGCCTAATCTAAGTGTGGTCACTGTCCTCACCCCAGCAACCACTTGATGGAAGGATTCACCAACCATCTAATTGAGGCAGACTATATACAAAACTTTCGAACTTTGCAAACGCTCGTTGTCAAGCTATTACCGTTAAGCAATGCAGGACGTTAAACCTTTTTTATCTTGTCCTCGCTGTCTGCCAAGGGCCCACATCCTGCGTGGTTTGACCGCCCAGCGCATTTCCAGCCCCCCACCTAAACATCCACAGCCTCTCGCTGGATATCTTCAAGTGATCCAAGCTCCTTCAAAGACTCGGTCTCCAGCGCCGCCTGAGCTGCCGCCAGCCGCGCGACGGGAACTCGATAGGGCGAGCAACTCACATAATCGAGCCCGATCTCATGGCAGAACGAGATGGAACTGGGATCGCCACCATGCTCACCACAAATACCGATCTTGAGATCCGGCTTAACGCTGCGGCCCCGCTCGCTGCCAATCCGCACTAACTCTCCCACGCCCTCGCGATCCAACACCTGAAACGGATCGTCGGGCATGATTTTGCGATCGACGTAGTTGGGCAGGAAGCGGCTCGAATCGTCGCGGCTCAGCCCATATGTTGTCTGCGTAAGATCGTTGGTGCCAAAAGAGAAGAACTCCGCGTGTCTAGCAATGCTGTCTGCTGTTAGGGCCGCCCGCGGCAACTCGATCATGGTCCCTACCTTGTATTCGATGGTCATGCCCTGGTCGCCCATCACCTGTCGAGCCACTTCATGAATCTGTTCGGCCTGCTGCCGCAATTCTTCGCTAACCGAGACCAGCGGTACCATGATCTCGAGCTGAATTTTCTTCTTCTCGCCCTGCACTTCGCAGGCCGCTTCAAAGATTGCGCGACACTGCATCCGTGTGACTTCGGGAAATAGCAATCCGAGACGACATCCTCTGAACCCAAGCATGGGATTAGCTTCCCTGATCCGCATCACCTGACGCAGGAGTCTTCGGCGCTCATCAATCTGATCGAGCAGAGTGTCCATATTGCCAAGGGTGTCCGCGCCGCGCAGCGCCAACTTTAGTTCCGCCAGTTCGCTCAAAAGATCATCGACGCTTGGCAGGAATTCGTGGAGCGGCGGATCGAGAAGGCGGATAGTCACCGGCAGACCCACCATCTCGCGAAAGATGCCCACAAAATCACCGCGCTGGAGCGGCAAAAGTTTCTCCAGGGCCTTCTCGCGCGCGCCGACGCCCTCCGCAAGAATCATCTCACGCATCGCTGCGAGCCGTTGATCGCCAAAGAACATGTGCTCGGTGCGGCACAACCCAATGCCTTCGGCGCCAAACTGCCGGGCGACCTTCGCATCCTTTGGCGTGTCGGCGTTGGCGCGCACCCGCAGTCTTCGAAACTCATCGGCCCAACGCATCAGTTCGTAAAAATCTGGACCCAGCGAAGGCTGGATCGTCGGCACTCGTCCGAGAAAGACTCGGCCGGTGGAACCATCTACCGTAATCCACTCACCTTTAGGGATGACGCGACCCTCAACGGTAAACTGCTGCTGGCTGTAATCGACGTTGAGGGCGCTGGCGCCGCTTACGCAGGTCTTGCCCATTCCCCGAGCAACAACGGCGGCGTGACTCGTCATACCACCACGCGCAGTGACGATGGCCTGGGCCGCAACCATCCCATGAAAGTCGTCGGGGCTCGTCTCCTGGCGGACCAGCACGACCATAGCGCCCTCGCGGGCCAATTCCTCTGCTTCATCAGGACTAAAAACGACTTGTCCCTGCGCGGCGCCCGGACTTGCAGGTAAGCCCGTTGCCAACACGGTCGCTTCCGCTTTTGGATCAACCGTATGGTGGAGGAGCTGGTCGAGTTGTGCGGGACTCACGCGCTGAACGGCAGTCGATTTGTCGATTAGCCGTTCATGGACCATCTCCACTGCGACACGCACAGCGGCGGCACCGGTCCGTTTACCAGTGCGCGTCTGGAGCATCCAGAGCTTGCCGCGCTCGATCGTAAACTCAACATCCTGCAGGTCGCGGTAATGCCGTTCGAGAAGATCGGCATTTGCGGCAAACTCCTCGTAGACCGCGGGCAGTTCTTTTCTTAGTTCAGCGATTGGGTGCGGTGTGCGAATGCCAGCAACCACATCTTCACCTTGCGCGTTCAGCAGATATTCCCCATAAAGCTTCTTCTCTCCGGTCGCAGGATTACGGGTGAATGCGACGCCCGTACCACTTCCAGCACCCATGTTGCCAAAGACCATTGCCTGTATGTTGACCGCAGTTCCAAGGGAATCGGCAATGCGGTTGACGCGACGATAATCAATGGCGCGACGGCCCATCCAGGAGTTGAAAACGGCTGCTATAGCAACCCGGAGTTGCTCGTACGGGTCCTCGGGAATTGCATGTTGTTCGGCAATGATTATCTGCTTCTCAGCCGCAATTATTTCACGCAAATCTTCGGTCTTGAGATCCGTGTCAAGGCCTCCGGTGGTCTGCGCCTTAAAACGATCCATCACTTTCTCGAACTTCTCGTGGGCCACGCCCATCACGATTTCCCCGAAGAGAGAGGCAAATCTCCGGTAAGCATCGAGCGCAAAGCGGAGGTCTCCGGTCTGGGAAGCGAGACCCTGAACAGTCTCCTCGTTCAGACCCAGATTCAGGACAGTGTCCATCATTCCCGGCATCGAGAACGCGGCTCCAGATCGGACAGACACAAGCAAAGGGTTCTGGGCATCACCAAAGCGCTTGCCTACCTTGCGTTCGATCTCTTGCAGGCCATCTTTGACCTGCTCCCACATACCGGCAGGAAAATTCTTGTCATTTTCGTAGTAAGCGTTGCAGGCCTCAGTCGTAACTATCAGACCGGGTGGTACAGGCAGGCCGGCTCGAGTCATCTCGCAAAGGCCGGCGCCCTTGCCTCCCAGCAGAGCTTTGTCCTCGCCGCTTCCTTCTTCAAAAAGATAAACCCACTTAGCGGAATTGTCTGGCGCCACAGTTATCTCCTCATTTCTCTTCTTAGTAGTTGATCCGAAAAGCTGATGTATCAGCTCCGAGCCATTAGAGCATGACGTTCCACCCGGAATTATCTCACTTTTGCCGAATTAGAGAAGTGTGGTTGGGAAAATGCCGTACCGAGTACGCATTATTCCGCAGATCGAAAAGCTGACCTACTCCCAGGAACTGCCATCGCTGCCGATAACGACGCGAATGATTAGCGGCGAGTTGGCCAGCAGCATCGTCAGCCACGTTAGGGGGCGGTTAAAGTCCTCCGCGAGGAAGAAGATGCGCGGCGGGAAATAGACGAGCAGGGCAACGAAAGTCAGAAAGAAGAGTCTGCCCGCGAAATCAGTAAAGCTCGCGACCCTGTCAAAAGGGATCTGGCCGACTACGTTCCAGACTATCTGGAACAGGAGCATGTTGGCGAGAATGAAGAGGTCGCCGACTTGCTCGCTCCAGGGCTCGCGCAAAAACTCACTCGTTGGCTCCCTCTTCGGCGGCACGAAATACCTGTACACAAGGATGGTCAGCACCACGCAGGTGATCAGGGAACCAACCACCATCGGAATAAATATTTCCGGATTTGCGGCCGCTTTGCCAAACAACAGGTTCCCCATAAACATAAACACCACAGAGGCCAGGACGAGCGAAAAGCAGAAGTAGAAAATAGGGTTGAAAAGACAACCGGCCACCGGAGTGGACTGGAGCTCGAGCGGGTCGAACGTGGCGGGTTGAGACGCGGCTTCAGATTGCGTGCGCCGCCGTTGTTTTCGACTGGGCTTTCGACTGCGAGGTGGCTTTTGTTCGATTCCGGCTTCCGGCTCAGCTGTATGCTGTGCCTTCCGGCGTTGATGGAAGTGCCAGCGCTTGAGCACGGCGCCTGTTGCGGGGAATACAAGCATTGCCAGGGATCCGAGAAATAGACCAAGCTGGGCCAAAGAGTCCTCTTCGTTCGCAAGTCGAACCAGTTCGGTAACATTGCGAGCGATGACACCCATTAGCGTGAGATTTATTACGAATATTACAAGGTCCAAAAGTATCCCGCGGTTAGATTCATCCAGGATATCTCGAACTTTCATGCGTGAGTCCTTCAGACCACAGCGTTGCCAGGCTTCTCTTGATCAGCAGAAGTACAGAGAACAAGCACAAAACCAACCCCCCCGAATGGTTCAGCGAGGGGCCCTTTGCAGGAAGGAACAACCTTAGTGATGAATTGCAGCGGGAGATGGTACCCTAAAGTCTCAGTTTGAAGCGATGAATTTGCGTACTCTCCAGATAGCGTTACTCGGAATATCCATTGGTCTTGCTGCTGGCGTCGGCGGTTACACCTTTATCTATGCCAAAGGGTACTCGTATCTCACCAACGATCCTGCCGCCTGTGCCAACTGCCACATCATGACCGAGCACTACAATGCCTGGCTAAAATCCAGTCATCGGGCAGTTGCGGTCTGTAATGATTGCCATACCCCTTCAGGTGTAATTGGCAAGTATGTGACAAAGGCTTCAAACGGCTTCTGGCACTCATTCGCTTTTACCACCGGGCACTTTCACGAGCCTCTCAGAATCACGCAGCGAAACTTTGAGATTGCGGAGGAGTCTTGCCGGAAATGCCATCAGGAGATCGTGGAGGCAATCGATCACGCGATGGCGAACGAATCCTTATCATGTGTCAGGTGCCACAGTTCAGTCGGCCACGCAGTAATCGGAGAATGATAGAAAATGGCGGAAGATGCAAAATCAGGAAGAGACGACACCGAACCTCGGAAGCGTTCTGTACGGTTTGTCTTAATCACTACCATCATCGCTACTCTTGCGGCCGTCGGTGGCGTGGCCTTGCTCGTCAATATCCTGGAGCGCCGGCAGGAAGCTCGCAATCCTTTCTACCGCGTAGTCGAACTCACGGACGAAACTACCGACCCGGCGGTCTGGGGCAAGAACTTTCCGCTACAGTACGACGCCTATCTGCGAACAGTCGATCAGGTTCGCACCCGCTACGGAGGCAGTGAAGCCGTGCCGCGTACTCCCACTCAAGCCGATCCGCGTTCGGTAGTTGCCCAATCAAGACTCGAAGACGATCCGCGGCTTAAAATCATGTGGGCCGGCTACCCTTTCGCTGTCGACTTTCGCGAAGAGCGTGGCCATGCTTACATGCTGGAAGACCAGATCTTCACCGAGCGCCAGCAAGTCGCGGCGCAGCCCGGCGCCTGCCTCAATTGCCACGCTTCCACCTATGTTGCATACAAGCAATTGGGTAATGGTGACATCCTTGCGGGTTTTGAGAAGCTCAACCAGATGCCGTACTTCGAGGCTCGCAATCTGGTAACACATCCTGTTTCGTGTATTGACTGTCACGATCCGAGCACGATGCAACTGCGAATCACTCGTCCAGCGTTCATTGAAGGCATGCGCGCACTCAAGGAAGCTGAAGGGGTCAAGAACTATGACGTTAACCAGCAGGCCACACGCCAGGAGATGCGCGCCTTTGTCTGCGGACAGTGTCACGTCGAGTACTACTTTCGCGGCCCGGAAAAACGGCTGGTGTACCCCTGGGCCAAAGGGCTCAAGATCGAAAACATCATGGCCTACTATGATGAAGAACGATTTAAGGATTGGACCCACGCCGAAACCGGCGCCGAAGCACTAAAGGCCCAGCACCCGGAGTTTGAGATGTGGAACCAGGGCATTCATGCACGTTCCGGCGTCGCTTGCGCAGACTGTCACATGCCCTACGTCCGTGAAGGAGCACTGAAGATCAGCGATCATCACGTCCGCAGCCCAATGCTAAACATCAATCACGCATGTCAAACATGTCATCGGGTCGAAGAAGCGGAGTTAAAAGCGCGGGTCGAGACGATCCAGCAAAGAACCTTTAGATTGCGAAATCTCGCTATCGAAGCACTCGTGGAACTGATCGAAGACATCAAGTCCGAGCGCGCCGCAGGCAGATCGGATAGTGAGATCGCGCCGGCTCTGGACTTCCAACGCCGGGCGCAGTTTTATGTCGACTTCGTTGAAGCGGAGAACTCAACGGGATTCCACGCCCCGCAGGAAGCGCTGAGAATTCTCGCCGAGGCAATAAATTTCAGCCGCAAAGGGCAGATGGCACTTCGCCAAGCTACAATTGCGAAATCTTCTAATTGATAGGAATTGTGACGGTTGCCGATCCGGCTTTGCCTGGAGGGAACCGTTTTTGACGCGCGATTCTGAGCGCAGTGGGATCAGCGCCTGAAGCCTGGGTTACTCGACCTGACTCGTCAAAGGTGACTGTCACTGTCACCTTTTTTGGTTCCTCCTTAGCCACCGCAGACCTCGCCGTTCGCGTTTGAGAAACAGTTGGGTCGTTTACGGAGGCCGCCCGCCTTGCACGCTCCTTTTCACGTTGACGTCTTGCGGCAAGGGCCGCAGCGTCGCTCGGCGGAGCCATAGAATCTGAAGACGTGTCCGGCAAAGACTCGGTTTCGCTTCCCTCTACGGAAGGCTGCGTGAGCGGCGCGTGTGGCGCGGTTTTCGCACCCACGCTGGTCGGAAGCGCAACCCGGTCGTACCATCCTGCGGGAACTCCGGCAGCAGCAATACTTGCCAATACTGCGATGGCAACAGCGCTTGCCACAAAAGGCTTGCGTCGCGACAAGGCGTCTTGTGCGACAAATGAGAGAAGAGAAGGTGGGACAGCAGAGCGCGAGTCGGAAGGCGCTTCTGATGTTTCTTCCTCAATTGCTTCCTGCTCTCGAACGCTTTCCATGTATTCGGCGGGAAAGGCCTCGGACGGGACGGTGCCTTCATCGAGTCGGCGCAGACCTTCGAGGACCACCTGTGTCCACGGTTGATTGATAGTGCGCTCAACGCTCTCAGTCATCGACGCGCTGAATTCAAATCGCGCGTTTGGCAGGGTCAGTGCATAATAGACAGCATCAATTCCACGCAGAACACCGATTTTGGCGTCAATCACCGAACCAGTTTGGAGATAGAAATGGCCGGAACCTTTCGGATACTGCACCTTAAGCTGTCCGGTCTTACGCTGGTTGCAGAAGAACTCAATCAATTCAGAAAGCGATAGGTCGCTTAGGTGTCCGCTCAATGCCATTTGTTTAGCTCCTCAATTGGGGAGAGATAATTGTGTGACCACTCATCGGTACGTCCCAGATTTACTACTGCGCAAGCGTGAATTTGTAATTAATGATCCCGGCTACCTTTACCGGCTGGCCCGAAAGCTTGGTGGGAGAGAACCTGGCCCTCGTAGCGGCTTGTTCGGAGGCCTCGCGCAGCACTGAGGGACCGGAGGTCGCTTTAGCTGAAACGACTCTGCCCATCTCATCTACTACAACTTCGACTGAAACAAGCCCAAACGCTCTCATTCGGCGGGCGTTATTAGGATAGACCGGGCTCGGCAGGCTGATCGCCGTGCCGTTCAGGACGCCACCCGAGATAGGCTTCAACATGGGCTTAGGCGGTGACTGTGGAGGCTCTCCATCGACGACGACCTGGGGCATACTACCCGTTCCGTTAAAAGGGACATTCCTGACCTCGGCAGAAGGTGCTTTATTCAAGGCATCGATTGACCCTGCCGCGGACGGCAGCGCAGATGCTACGGGCTTGCTGGTTACGGAGTTCTGGGGTTGATTGGGAGTGGCGACCTTTGAAGGCTTTTCCGCTGACCAGGCTGGAGAGGCGCCGCTCCTCTGGACCATCTTGAACGTATTCTCGTCAAGGTAATACATGATCGATCGATAGGTGATCTCACTTGGCTCGAACACGACTTTGCCCCCTTCCACGACCGCGACAGAGGTTGTCATACGGTTCCAATTACCGGCAAAATCAAACGTGTAGTTGTAAACCTCCTTGCTCATCAAAGTCCCATCTTCATTGAGGAGGGTCATCTCGCTGATGTTTCCCTTCTCGTCGTACTTGTAGACCTCTTTCCCCGTTAGTGCACCCGTTTGAGGGTAATACTGGTTGTCTGTCTTTTTGCCATCCAGATCGTAGGCAACAAGCTCCAGCAGCGAGCGTTGGCCCTCGATTAGCTTTCCATCGACAAGCGAAAGCTTGACGATCTCGGTTCGAATTCTGCGAACCGGACCTACCAGGCCATCACGGACGCGATCGCTTTCGTCAACCGGGGTAGGTTGAAGGGACTTTGTTAGGCTAGTCTGCGCCGAGCCATTGGCACTTATAGCCAGAAGAGCGACGATTGTCAGAGTAAAAGCGCTCAGTCGGTTTGACATAAAGGCTCCTAAATTTTCTGAGGTAATTGGCTGTTCCGGAAGGAACTGTAGTGAGGGGATAGGGGCTGGCCGGCTTCTCTTACCTTGACCATCCGCTCGCGCGGCAGTGCAATATTAACGGGTTTAAACGAAGTTTGTCTAGATGAAACAGCCTTCCATGGTGCACTTTTCAACGTTTATGAGGATATTCGCGCGACCCCGAGAATTTTCACGTCAGCTTGCGAACAATGCTGAGGTCCGTCCGGCGGCCAAAAGGGCGCGGGCGACGTCGTAAACCTTTTCGACGGGTAAGGCTTCAATACCGTGCGTCCGAAGCACGTGGTGCTGGTCACCGAGAGGCAGGAAACAGTTTGGGGCTGATTTGTCCGTCAGGACCACTGTTGCTGTTCCTACCGCAGCCGCAAGATGCATTGGTCCCGTGTCGTTAGCGACGAGCACCGACAGTCGGGCCATGGCCGAGGCTAGAGTAGGAATTGGCAGTCCATCAAAGAGCAGCGCCGAACGGGGAAACCGGCTGCGGATCTCCTTAAGCATCGTGTGTTCTTCAGGACTAGTAAACACAATTGTTCGCACCTCGTCATTGCGGGCGAACCACTCAGCCAGTTCAGCGAACCTTGCAAGCGGCCAGCGGCGACTGGGATGGCCGGCGCCCACATAAAGCCCCAACATCAGCGCGCCGGCGTTAGCCTTCTCTTTTCTCAGCATCTCTTCGACAAGCGCATTGTCGCCAGGCCGAGGCTCCAGTACCGGCACTCGTGGTGAATCCTTCACTCCCAGCGGTACTAGCACATCCAGATAACGATCCACAAGGTGGCGATTAGGATCGTTGTTATCGACAGGCGGAGGCGGACTAAAGTTTCCGAGATAATCAAGCGAGCGGTTCGGCCGCCTTGCAAATAGACGCGTCTCCGCTCCGGAAAAGAATCCGAGCATATTGGTTTCCGCCAGACTTTGAAGGTCAATTACAAAGTCATACTTGGACCGCCTGACATCCTTAACAAGTTTCGCTATCCGGACCAGCGAAAGTACTTTCGAGCCGTCACGAAGTCCTACGCGAACAACCGGCAGCGTTGCGTTCGCGTATCCGGACAAGTCAACCACGGCTGCTCCCGACTTTCCAACTGCGACGGTGATCCTGGCGCTCGGAAACTGCTGACGAATGGCGCGCAACGCCGGCAAGCTAAGGATCACATCGCCGAGTTGACCGAAATCGAGGACGAGAATATTGCGCGGCTCAAATCTCTTGGAACTCTTCATCACCTCTATCTTCTATGACTGCCGCAGATCCCGTCCGGTCATTTCTATTGGTTGTTCGACACCGAGAAGTCCTAAAAGGGTTGGAGCGACATCTTCAAGTGCTCCGCCCTCCCTGAGCTTCAAGCCGCGGGCTGCTTCGTCGATCAGATGGAAAGGAACGGGATTAGTGGTGTGGGCCGTGTGGGGTTGTCCTGTAGTTGGATCGATCATTTGTTCAGCGTTTCCATGATCGGCGGTGATTACAGTGACGCCGCGCCTGCTTCGGATTCCTTTTATAATCGACCCAAGACAAGTATCTACATGTTGACAGGCTTCGATCGTCTTATCGAGTTTGCCAGTGTGACCGACCATGTCTGGATTGGCGAAGTTAACAACGAAGATGTCGGTCTCGCCCTCTTCGATGCCGCCCAGCACTTTGTCGGTGACCTTGAAAGCAGACATTGCGGGATCGAGATCATAAGTGGCAATCTTCGGGGAGGGAACAAGCAATCGCCGTTCGCACGGATATTCCTGTTCGACACCGCCATTAAAAAAGTAGGTAACATGAGCATATTTCTCGGTCTCAGCCAGTCGATAATTGCGCACGCAAATCTTTCCCCAAACCTCGGCGAGTACGTTTCGATGAACCTGAGGTGAAAACGCGATAGCTAATGGAAAAGTTCTGTCGTAGAGAGTAAAGCAAACAAAATCGACCTTTGGGCGACTCTGAATTTCGAATTCGTTGAAACCCGGGAGGGTCAGCGCCCTTGTGATCTGGCGCGCGCGATCAGGTCGAAAGTTAAAGAAAATAACTCCATCCCCATCCTGAATCTTGCCTACCGGGTCGCCTTTCTCATCGATAATGACGATCGGTTCCACGAACTCATCAGTTAGTCCGCGTTCATACGAACGCTTGATTGCCTCTATGGGATCCCGCGTTGGTTCACCTTTGCCGGTTACGAGCAGGTCGTAAGCGCGCTGGGTTCTCTCCCAGCGCTTATCGCGATCCATTGCGTAGTAACGGCCAATCAGAGAGGCAACTTGTCCAGTGCCCAATTCTGCAAGTTTGCTCTGCAATGCATTCACATAATTGATTGCCGATGAGGGTGGGGTATCGCGTCCATCAAGAAAGCCGTGGATATACACCCGATCGAGCTTTCGCTGCCCCGCCATTTGCAGCAACGCATAAAGATGAGTCTGTGACGAATGGACCTGACCATCCGACAACAAACCCATCAGATGCAACGCGCCCTGCCTCTCTTTTACGCCATCCATTGTCGTGCTCAGCACCTGGTTCCGGTAGAAATCCCCAGTCCGGATTTCGTGATCCACACGGGATACGTCCATCCGGATTACCCGCCCCGCCCCGATGTTCAAGTGACCGACTTCTGAATTTCCCATCACGCCTTCGGGCAAACCCACGCGCAGCCCTGAGGCTTCGAGGAGAGTATGAGGATAGTTTTCAACCAGTTCGTCATAGAAAGGCTTTGCAGCCAGTGCAATGGCGTTTCCCTCGCGGGTGGGAGAATACCCCCACCCGTCAATGATGATCAGCGCAAGCGGTCCTCTGTTTGTGGGCAATGTTGCTAGTCCTCTCAGCTCGGTTCTCTCTTTTCCATCCATTGGTCCGGTTGGTCTACCACACTGAAGCCAAACTTACGATAAAGTTCGTGTGCGTCCCGAGTCGCCAGTATCCACCGACGCAACCCCTGCAAGGGCTCGAACGATATAACAGTTTCGATCAACCACTTACCAAGTGCCTGACCTCTATATTCCTCGATGATAAAAACGTCGGCAAGCCAGGCGAACGTTGCATAGTCCGTAACGACTCTGGCAAACCCAATCTGCCGGTCGGCCCTGTAGATACCAAAGTTGAGGGAGTGCTCGAGCGATCGCTCAACCAGCGACCGGCTTCGATTTTTGGCCCAGTAAGAGTCTCGAGAAAGAAATTCGTGGATAACGTCGAGATTGAGTTTCCGGGGGTTGGTACTGACGGTGTAGTCGCCGCGATGCCATTCCTGGGTAAGTTGTTTCATAGTTCAAGCAAGCACACGGCTGTCATCCAGATTACGCCGATCACCTGAGAGCAAAGAGTCGGCTGACTCAGCCGGATATCGTTAGAGATCTGGCCGCTCTGGCTTTTCGGCGACGACTATTGGTTGTGGAAGTTTGGGTCCACTGCTTGAAAGCAGCGCGACCGGGAAAGCGTGCGGCCCCTCGCAAATCAGCTTCAATTCTGAGCAATTGATTGTACTTGGCAATGCGATCGCTACGTGACAACGATCCGGTCTTAATCTGTCCCGCATTGGTCCCGACGGCGAGATCCGCGATGAATGGATCCTCGGTCTCGCCCGAGCGGTGCGAGATAATGGCCGCGCGGGAGTTCGTCTTAGCCAGCTCGATGCAGTCCAGTGTTTCGGTAAGAGTGCCGATTTGATTGACCTTGATCAGAATGGCGTTGGCCACGCCGTGGTCGATTCCCTTCTGCAGGAACTCAGTATTGGTGACAAACAGATCGTCGCCGACCAATTGCACGCTTTGGCCCAGTTCATCGGTAAGTAGTTTCCAGCCATTCCAATCGTCTTCGGCCATGCCATCTTCGATCGATACAATGGGATATTGTTCTGTCCAGCTTTTCCAAAAGGCCACCATTTCAGCGCTGGTCAATTTCCGTTTGTCGCTCTTCTTAAAAACATAATGCTTGCCGTCAAAGAATTCGCTGGCGGCTGGATCGAGCGCCAGAACGCAATCCTTGCCAACTGAATACCTGGTCTGAGCGATCGCCTCCAGAATAACTTCGACAGCTTCTTCGTTGGATCGCAGGTTTGGTGCAAAGCCTCCCTCATCACCGACACTGGTCGCGTAACCCTTATTCTTTAGAACTGATTTAAGGGCATGGAAAATCTCCGCACCCATCCTTAGCGCCTCCTGAAATGTAGGAGCGCCGGCCGGTACGATCATGAACTCCTGGAAGTCCACATTATTGTCGGCATGAGCGCCACCGTTGATGATGTTCATCATCGGCACCGGAAGTGTTCGGGCATTTGGGCCACCAAGATAGGAGTACAAAGGGACTTCCAGGTACAACGCGGCAGCACGCGCGGTGGCCATTGAAACTGCGAGCATAGCATTCGCGCCGAGCTTAGATTTGTTTGGGGTGCCATCGAGATCGATGAGCATCTGGTCAATTTCGGCTTGATCGAGGGCGTCCAGGCCTTGCAGGTTCCCGGCGATGATCTTGTTAACGTTGTTAACGGCCTTCAGCACGCCTTTGCCCAGATACCTTTTACGATCTCCATCCCGCAATTCAATCGCCTCGTGGGCGCCCGTCGAAGCCCCTGAAGGGACGGCAGCTCTTCCTATCTCGCCACCAACCAGCATTACTTCGGCTTCCACAGTGGGGTTACCGCGGGAATCGAGGACCTCTCGCGCTTCGATATGTTCAATCCAACTCATCTCTGATCTGGCTCCTGAAGCAATTTGAAGAAATACCTGGCAACTTTAGCATCGCTGAAGGTCGGAACGCGAAGTTTGCTCTGCTATCTGGCAGCGCTGACGGGACTATCTGAAGCCTCGCCGGCCTTTTGCTCCTGCTCTGCTGTGAGTTCAAGCCGCACGCGCATCACGCGCCGTCGTTCTACGCGATCGATCTGAAAGAGCAAACCGTTGTGGCGGACGACCTCGCCCGGTTTCAGGACGTGCCCGGCTGCGGTCATGAGAAAGCCTGCGATGGTCGTGTAGTGTTCGGATTCTGGCACCGCAAGGTTGAGCCGGCGATTGAGGTCTCGTACTGCCAATCCTCCGGCAAGAAGGTATTTTCCTTCGCCCGCAGGAATGATCTGTTCGTTAACCTCCTCATCATGTTCATCTGAGATATCGCCGACAATCTCTTCCAATAAGTCTTCGAGCGTGATGATGCCTTCGAGGCCGCCATGTTCGTCGACCACAAAGCCAAAGTGGCTCTTGGCCTTTTGCATCTGGCGGAGAACATCCTCGAGGCGAGCAGTATCTACTACGTAAAGGGGTGGCTGTAGGACGTCTTCGAGTCTGAAGCTTTCAGGCTTCATGAGATAAGGCATAACGTCTTTGCTATGGATAAAGCCAATCACATCATCGAGCGATTCGCGGTAGACAGGGAGGCGAGAATAACGAAACTCTTCGAAAGCTTTGGTGATCTCCTCGAGCGAGCTGGTACTCGGGATTGCTGCCATTTCGGTACGAGGCACCTTGGCTTCGCGCACGAGAGTGTCCGAGAACTCGAATACCTGGTGAATCAGCCGTCTTTCCTCAGCACGAAGATGACCACTTTCACGCGCAATATCAATTAATTGTCGCAATTCAGTCTCTGTATAGACGGAGGCTTGTTCAGGTGTGGCCTTTAGACCAAGAAGTCGCCCAATCGCGTTTCCGGCCGTATTGAAAAGCCAGATCGGCGCCCTAAAGATCCGCGCAAAGATCTCGAGCGGTCGAGCCGTGAACAGCGCCACAGATTCGGCCCGTTCGAGTGCGATCATCTTCGGCACCAGTTCACCGAAGACAATTGTCAGGAAGGTGATCAGCGAGAAGGCGAGCGCGATCGAGATCAGATGGGTGATGTAACCGAGGGTGCCCTCGGAAGCAATATTGGAGGCGAGTGGATGAAGCAGGGCGGCGACTGTGGGTTCGCCAATCCATCCCAGCGCCAGCGACGAAACCGTTACGCCCATTTGGACCGCTGATATGAAAAGACTGGGGTTATTCACCAGTCTAAGTGCGGCTTGGGCATTCTTATTACCGGCGGCGGCGCGTGACTCGAGTCGCGTGCGCCTCACCGTGACGAGTGCGAACTCCGAAATTACAAAGAAAGCATTCAGCCCGACAATAAAGGCGACCGCGAGTAATCTAAGGAGAATGCCGGAGATTGATAGACTGTCTGAAACGACTTCGATGAGAACTAACAGAGACAGATAACTGGCAGGATCGTCCATAACTAATCAAGGAGGATATGTTCACCCGCGATTATAGCACGTGAGGTGCGAGCGCCAGAGATGCCACTGAATGCTGCTGCAACCAGGGGCTGGTAGGCTGCCTGAAGTGTTGTATTCGGTAATGATAATGAATGAACTAGTGTCCGGCTGCTGCCCCGACAGCGCGAACTCGAGCAGGACGGCGCTCGTGTCGGGCGCAGGCTCGTGAAAGGGCCTGGTCGACCCGCGGTTGAATATTGCATTCAGCTTGCCGGCAAACTGCCGCAAGTTCCGAAACTACAAGATAACGAGCGCGTTCGAGCATCCTTTGCTCGCGAAACGACAGGGGCTTAATGTGACTCAAATAGGTCAGGTGCTTGAGAACATTTGCCACCTCAAAGATGTCCCCGGTACGCATCTTCTCGGAGAACTCCTTGAAGCGGTCCTTCCAATCATTAGCCGGAGCGGAGAAATCATCAGCCAGGACCTTAAAGAGCAGTTCGCACTCACCTGATGAGATTGGGGCACGCAGGCCAACTTCTAGAGCATTTGAGACCGGAACCAAAACCAGCGAGTTATTAGCAGCAAGACGAAGCGTGTAGAAGGGAAGTGAAGTGGCGCCTATTTGCTTCTGTTCAATCTGCTCGATGGTTCCGATCCCGTGATTTGGATAAACGACTTTTTGGCCGACTTTAAAGCCCACCACAGCACCTCCATCGATTTACAAAAATCAGACTGCGCCGCACGCGCGGGTCTGGGAAGAACCCCTTGAGCGACGCAGTTACGCGTCGGTTTCAAATTTGGCAAGTGTTTGGAGTCTAACAAGCGCTTCCGTAAAGCGTCAAGTTTTTGTGTCAGTACCAGAGAGGTGTCTCGGGAATTGGCAAAAAGCTCCGCAAAGATCGTACGTCGTTTAGATCAGAAGTAGGATACTTGCTTGCGAATTAGAACGATTCTCTGAAACCAAACTTCTGCTTCCCTCTCATTCACACCTAACTTCAGTTAGGTGGCCAGCAAACCCCGCAAGCCCCGGAGCACCGTTTCAACGGTTTACGACACCGCCGTGGTCCATCGCATGCACCCTCTTGAAGCTACCCTGACCCAAAAACGCAACCTGGACAGGATGCGCTAGGCATCACCGATCACGACTGGTTCAACCTCACATAAGTTTGTCGCAGCCCAACTGACAAGATCACTTTGGCGCTGCAATTGAGTTGAGAGGCAATTGATAATCGACAATATTTTGGCAAGGCTTCAGTTCGACGGAGATCATTTCCTTCGTCGCCGCTTTATACAAATTCGCTCGCTGAGTCTTATGCTCCGGATTCCTCAATTGCTTCACGTCGTCGGAAGAACGAACCAACGCAAAGTATCTACCGGGAGGAATATTTCTAATTGCAAAACCGCCCTCTTCTCCCAGAGGCATGCTGAAGTATCGTAATACCTCCTCCTGTTGCTCCTTTTCGGCAGGAACTAGAACAAAGACGCCACCGGGATCATAAGGTTCGGATACTCGACCTGACAGCGTCCCCGCGCCCGCGGCAATCGTGATTGTTACGTCACCGACGCGCTCGCCACTCTTCAATCTAATGCCATTAGCAGCGATATTAGAGACCGGCTTGGAAGTGGATACCGCTTTAACGTACCAGTGGTTCTCGTTCAATCTGGTATCAATCCAGTAATGCTCCGCCCTGACTCCCGACAAATAAAACTTACCTTCTTTATCCGGTCTGGCTTGCGCAGCATAATAGAGGCGCCGCCATTCACGCCCCTCAAACTTGACCTTCTGAGTCATGATGGCGATGTTGGCTGAACTTTGCTGAGGCTTTCCCTTACAATCCGGCTCAGAAGATGTCTCCATCTTAACCACTCCCGCAATCGAAGCGAGTGGCTTCAGAGTTAGTTTGACGTCTGTTACATCCGCGTTCATTACTGTGATCCGAATTGGATCAGAGACAGTCATTTCGCCCGGCTTAGCGTTAGTCTGCGCAGTTAGCTCGTATTCGCCCTCTTCCAGAGCCGAAAAGATGAACTCGCCATTGGGGCCCCGAAATCCCTGGTTAAAGTGTAACTGCGGCAGTTCGTTCGCAAGCCGCGTAAGCTGCACAGAAAAGGACTGATTTGACGAAAGGCCTAAGACGGTACCTGTTATCGTGCATCCGGGTTCTCCTCTGTACGATATATCTACACCAGTAATCTCCTGGCCCGCTGCTACTGTGATCTCGGCGGCCTGATCTCGGTTCGAAGCGGGTGCGTATGTTGGCGCATCAGTGTCGTAAGCTGTTAGGAGATTCCTGTTAGTATTGCGGGCGCCGGCCGAAACAACGTAAGTACCCGCAGCTAAACCATAAAGCCTGTAGACACCCCTATCATCGGTCATCTGCTCTGGCCCCTGAAAGGGCAGCATAAGCGGCATGTTATTAGCGTAACGAATTAGCATAACCCGCACGGGAACCTGGACCAGCGCCTCACCATTAGCATTCGTTATCCTTCCTGTGATCACTCCTCCTTTGATTAAAGTTAGAGTGACACTATCTCCAATTCGTACAAAACGGCGACCCTCTTCTGCCCTTGTTTGGTAAATGTAAGCAGGAGCATGGGCTCTGACAGAAAAGTCGGCTTGCCCTAAGCCATCCACCCGAAAATTGCCTTCACCATCTGTGAAGGTGGCCCTTGATTGGGAAGGATTGCTAACACTTCTGACAGAAACCGTAACATTAGGGAGGGGTACTCCACTTTCATTTACGACTCTGCCCGAAATTGTTCCTACTTCTGCGTCTGAGCGAACTTCCGTTTGCGCGCTGACACTAACGCTTGTCATCAGGATCAGAAAGACAGTGAGGAGATTGCGTTTTTCCATCTACATTAGGGGTTCGGACTATTCAACGCACTAAGGTCAAGACTAATTAATGTTTCAGTTACAGTTCCGTCATTAATAATTAGCTGTTGATTCCCGAATATTGGTGATCCCCTTCTCCCAGGGACGAAAAGACGAGCGGTTAACGTATAGGATCCGCTTCGTAACCCTTGAATAACAAAGTGGCCCCGGGCATCTACTTCAGGCGTTCTTAGATTCACAAATGAGCTGTCGTCCAGTCTGCGCAGACTCAGAGAGACTCGCCCGCCCACTGGCAGGCTGCCATTCTCAAAGGTAACTACACCGCGCAAGACACCCGAGCCGACTCCGATCACGATTTTTAGATCAGAGATATGCTCGCCAGGATTTATTGGAAGATTCGGAGGTTGAGCTATGCCGTTTCTTTCGACACGTGCGATTGACAAACTGTCAAGGCGGTTGGGGACAGAGGCATTAATTCCTACAACACCGTCACGTAGCCCCGTCACTTGAAAACTGCCATCGGGTTTCAATACCGCGCTGGCCACAATCGGTATTGTCATGCCTTCGCGCCTGACAAAGAATGATAGACGCATTTGCTGGAGTCTCTCTCGCGTGTTCTTATCGACCGCCCCCTCGAGTACCACTACGCCCGAAATACTTCCGCCCTGAGCAGTCTTTATGAGCAAGTCAGTTACCGACTGATCACGGATCTCGAATTGGACCTCCTCGCTGATAACAGCGACGCCGGGTTGACTATCTACTGAAATCTGATAAGAGCCGCTCGTCAACCCCTCTATACGGAACTCCCCTTTCTCATTCGCCGGATCGCCTCGGGGACTTGTATACCAGTACCTTCCACCAGATACGCGGGCTAATCGGAACCTGACACCAGGAACTGGTACGCCGGTTTCCCCATCAACCACGCGTCCCGCGACGCTAAGACTGGGTAGAGTCGCAGAGACTGTGATGTCGATCTCGGCCTTCTCTTCGCCCGCTCTCAGTTCAACCATTACAGCATTGGCCTCCTCGAATGTATCAGGGTGAAAGGTTCTTTTGACCCGAGTTCGACCAGGTCCCCCAGGGATACCAGCCTGTGCTTCACCCACTGCAACACGATAACTCCCGGCTTGTAGGCCAAAGATCCTGTAGATGCCGCGGTCGTCTGTGCGAAAGTCGGTCAGGTATGTCGGTGAAGGATCACCAGCACCAGCGACTACGACATGCACGCGTTCTTCGATAATCGGTCTCCCTTCTGTGTCGGTCACCTTGCCCGTAATCACGCCACCACGCTCCATCGTAAAGTCGATTCCAGAGACTTGCTCGCCTTTCCCAATTACGACGGGTTTACCTCGTTGGCCCATGTAGTTGATTCCTGGGAGGACAAACGCGGGCGCCACGGGCAGCACTAAATAATGACCCGGCGGTAACTTTGAAATTCGATAGGTACCATTCTCGTCTGTGGTGGCTGTTGGCATGACGCTAAGGCTCGGGCCCGGCGCAGAAACAGCGGATCGCACGCCAACAACTATACCGGGAACGCCATTGCCGTCGATTGTTACCCGGCCTGAAATCACTGCTGAGGGAATGCTTTTCACGGCAGGCTGTTGGGCAGGCGACGAAATACTAACGCCGCAGAGCACAACTAGAACAGCAGTAGCGTAGCGCGTGAGATCGCTCATAGGGATTCCTTATCCTAAGACTAGTCTTGCGAGGCGGTAACAATATTATCTAATTAAGCTGAATAAGTCTCGCAAAGACATGGCGACGCTCAATTCAAAGTCACTTGAGTTGTCAGGGCACGTAGCCCCTGATAGGATCTTGGAGGATTTGTTGTCCTATTCAAAATCGTTTGAATTGGACACACGCCTCTTGCGCATCCAGGTTCCGAAAGATTTCCGTAAATGGCATTTCTGAAAATTACCGATGCAAGCGGACGGCAGTGGGAGTATGGACTGACGCCGCAAAGTATCTGCATGATTGGCCGGGCTCCGGATAACGCAGTGGTGATTGATGACCCGCGTGCTTCGCGTTACCACGCGCACATCAAACCAGGTGAAGATGGATCGTTCGCCATCCTTGACGGGGCAGTCATCAATGGCCAACTCCGGCGTAGCGCTAATCGGGTTTTTATCAACGGCGAGCCGCATTACGAGTATCCACTGAAGAACGGCGATCGCATAACAATAGGCGCAAGCACCTTGCGCTTTGAGCAGGCTCCCGAGGAAAGAAACACGGAGGTCCGTTATGACGATAAACCCCTCGGACACACGCAGCTTTTAATCTCAGCCAACGATGTGATGAATACAGTGCTGCGAGCAAAGCCGGACGAGGTCTCCGTCTCAGCCGCGCGCGACAAGGTGCTCGAAGCTCTGCAACGCAAAGCAAATATTCTCAGTGCGCTTTATGAAATGAGTAACACGCTCGGTTCGGTCTTCGATCTTAACGAGATCTTTGCAAAAGCGACCGACATTATCTTCAGGGCTACACCGGCCGATCGTGTCGTCGCCCTCATTGCCGAGGGCCCAGAGTCAAATAATCCCGACGAGGTGAAGTTGACACCAATTGCCACTCGCGCCCGGGACGAGAGGCTGGAAAGTCACGCCAAGAAACTCCCCATCGGTCGCACGATTACGAGAAAGGTAATGAATGACCGGGTTGCGCTCCTGTCTCAGGACGCCGCTTCGGACGCGCAATTCGCCGGAGTAGATTCGATAGTCTCCCAGGGCGTGCGTTCAACTATTTGCGCGCCTCTGGTCGCCGAGTCGCGCGTTCATGGAGCTCTTTATGCCGATCGCCTGGATCCATTCGGCTCTTTCAAACCAGATGATCTTGAGTTGATTAGTGCGGTCGCGGCCCAAACGGCAATTGCCGTAGAAAACGCTCGCGCGCATGAACGGCTCGCACGTGAGGAAGTGGCCCGCGCAAACTACAGCCGGTTTCTTCCAGAGTACGTTGTAAAGCAGATGCTGGAAAACCCCGAGTCTTTCAAACTCGGTGGGGTGAACCAATTGATCACCGTGCTCTTTGCCGACATTCGAGGCTTTACACGCATCTCAGAACATGCGCCCCCCGAAAAGATTGTCAATCTGCTCAACAAGTACTTCTCGGCTGTTACCGACATCATTTTTGCTCACGGCGGAACGTTGGATAAGTATCTCGGCGACGGTTTAATGGCCCTCTTCGGCGCTCCCAACGCGACACCGGAGGACGCAGAGAACGCAATCAGCGCGGCCGTGGCAATGCAGCGGCGGGTGATTGGAATCAATCAGGAATTGGTTGAAGAGGGATACCCTGAGATTGGCGTTGGGATTGGATTGCATACCGGCGAAGCAACTGTAGGATACATTGGCTCGGAACGGCGCTCTGAATACACGGCCGTTGGCGATACGGTCAACACTGCTTCACGGCTTGAATCCAATGCGCGCGCTGGGGAGATTTTGATCAGCGATGCCACCGCTAAAGCGGCTCGTAGCCGCTACAAGCTAAATCCCCGAGAACCAATTACGGTGAAGAACCGCGAACAACCAGTGGTCCTCTGGGAAGTTGATTGGACCAGACAGAGCGGGGCTTTTTAACCTCTACCAATTGGAATAGAAGTTTATCCACGGAGGTATCGAAGGTGGGCCGGGAGTGAAGTCTTTGATCGTCTCCCTGCTCACCGTTCTTTTTTAACTTCCTATGTCCTTCATGAGCAAAACACGCTCGTTCATTGGCCTCCGGGCTTTACGTGACCTGGTCTCTGACTCCATGGCAATCGACATGGGTTCGGCCAGCACGATCGTAGCGGTCCGTGGCCGTGGTGTTGTTGTGGATGAGCCTTCGGTTGTGGCCGTAAGTAAAGACTCGGGTGAGGTGATCGCGGTCGGCAACGAGGCGGGAAAGATGCGGGGACGCGAAGCACGCGATGTTCTGGTCATAGCGCCGCTGGTTGATGGAGTGGTCGCGGACTTTGAGCGCACGCGAGCTATGCTCGATCACTTTGTAAAGGAGGCCCGCAGCGGTGTCTCTCAATTCAGCCGCCGGGCAATCATGAGCGTGCTTTCGGGCGTTACCCAAGTAGAGCAACGAGCCCTCCTCGCGGCTGCGGAAGAGGCCCACATCGGGCGCGTTTATATGGTCGAGGAAGGCCTGGCGGCGGCCATCGGCGCTGGTGTTCCCGTAGACGATTCCCATGCATCGGCCGTTGTGGATATGGGTGGCGGAACTACAAACGTGGCGGCAATTGTGTCTGGAGCAATCATCGCGTCGCGCGCCGAACGCATCGGCAGTTCGGACATTGACACCGCGATCATTGACCGGTTGCGACGGCATAGCGGTCTCACAATCGGCGTCACAACCGCGGAGCGTCTTAAGCTCGAATTGAGCTCCGCAACCGAACCGGAGGATCCGCTTCGCACGATCAATGTTCGTGGTCGTGACGTCCAAACCGGGAGCCCGGGCGCGGTCGACGTGACTGCGGGGGAAGTTTACGCAGTAACTTTACCGATCATCCGGCGTATCGCCGAGGAGGTGAAGTTGACCCTCTCGGAGCTTCCGCCAGAGGTTGCGGGTGATATCTACGATCGTGGTGTGATTCTGACAGGTGGCGGCGCCCTGCTCGAAGGCATGGACGAGTACCTTCAAAAAGAGTTGGGATTGGCCGTCCGAGTAGCGGACGATCCGCGATTTGCGATTGTTCGCGGCCTGTCGCAGATGTTCGATGAACCCTTGCTGCTACGCCGCGTGGCCCGCACCGAACCGCATCCTTTGATTGACGCTGAGGCAACGGCTTTCGAGTGATAGACTTCTGATAATCGGTATGAGTGTAAGCGAGTTCTTCAAACGCCAGATCACGGTAGCCAAAGTCTACGGTATTCCCGTGCGCATCGATTACCGCTGGTTTGGAATTGTGGCTCTCTGCGTCTGGCTCATTTCAAGCAATCTCCAAAACAATACCATTCAACTGGGCGCGGTGGGCCTGCCTCCACTGGATCCGTTTACCGCCTGGTCCCTCGCTTTCATAACCACTGCGGGTCTTTTTATTTCGGTTTTCGGGCACGAACTGTCGCACGCGCTGATGGCCCGTGCCGAAGGAATCGAGATTGAAGAGATTGTGTTGCATCCATTCGGTGGCCTGGCTCGCATGCGGTCGGAGCCGGAAAGTCCGCGCGCCGAATTTCGCATCGCCGTGGCTGGTCCCGCTGCTAGTTTCCTGTTCGCGCTACTGGCTTTTGGCGGCGCCAAGATTGCCGCACTGGGCGGATATTGGGCGACTGTGGTGGTGTTCTTTTTTATCGCATGGGGCAATCTTCTGCTGGCAGTGTTCAACCTACTCCCTGGTTATCCCCTGGACGGTGGTCGCGTATTGAGAGCGATCCTCTGGCGCAAAACTAATAACATCACATACGCAACGCGAATGGCGGGATTCTGCGGCGTGATAATCGCAGGCACCCTCATCCTTTTCGGTGTCTACATAATGATCGCGCCTAACTGGCGCGCTTCGCGTCCTTATTTCATGGGAGCTTGGTCAATTCTTGTCGGCCTGTTTCTGTTGGACACCGCCTATCGCGTGGTGAAGGGAGCGCACCATACCAGAGCCTTAACCGTTGGGGAAGCCATGACCTCACCCGTCACCATTCGCCCAGACACATCCGTCAGAAAGCTGATCGATGAAGTTCTCCCGATGCACCGCCAGACAGCTTTCCCCGTCGCCCTGGACCATCGCCTGCATGGGATTGTGGCGCTCGAAGACTTGAAGACACTCCCCCAGGAACGTTGGCGGCTGACGCTGGCGCGCGATGTCATGCGCCCGGTAGATCCAAATCTATTTGTCGAACCGTCAACGACGCTGGTCTATGCGCGAGATTTGATGAAGCGGAATGGTGTTGGCTCCCTTGCGGTGGTCAACAACAACGGCGAATTGGTTGGCTTTATCCAGAACGGCAAGATTAAGCACCAGTGATAATATCGGACAAGAAATTCTTTGTTTCCACAATTACTTGAAACCCCTTCCCTCCTGTATTAGAGTTGCGCTTCTTCAAACCGCTGGCTCTTCTTTTTTCTACTCAATTTGTGAGGTCAATCGAGATGACTACTCGCCGTACGTTTCTAAAGACCGCCGGTCTTGCCGCAGGTACCGTCGCCGTCTCATCCGCTTTGCCGGCCTGGATTCTTGAAGTTGAAGCCGAAGAGGCGGCAGCAGCAGCCGCTGTGGATAAGAACGCTCTTGCGGATGTCGCAATCAATACAGCGCGCCGGCTCGGCGTTACCTATGCGGACATCAGAATCAACCGCTACCGCACCGAGTTCATCTCGACACGCGAAAAGCAGGTCCAGAACGTTTCGCGCGGCCAGAACTTTGGGTTTGGAGTTCGCGTCCTTTTTAAAGGCACGTGGGGCTTTGCTTCAAGCCGAAATGTCAGTGCAGAAGAGGTCCAGCGCATCACCCGTCACGCAGTGGAGATAGCGCGAGCCAACTCTGTCTATCAGCGTAAGCGAATTACGATGGTGCCAACACCCAAAGTCGTTACCAACTGGAAGAGTTCTTTCAAGAAGGACCCATTTGATGTTTCGATTGACGACAAGATCCAGTTTCTCTTGAAGCTCAATGAGAGCGCGTTAAAGACCGAAGGCGTCAGTTTTGTCAATTCTTCGATGGGCTGGGTGAACGAGCAGAAGTTCTATGCTTCGACGGACGACTCGCGCATCGATCAGTACATCATTCGCGGTAATCCCAGCTTCAACGTCACCGCCGTCAATCGCGCCAGGGGCGACTTTCAATCGCGCAGCTCGTTTGGTGGTCCTCAAGGCCTCGGTTACGAGTACATCGAAAATTACGACTGGGTCAAAGAAGCAGGACAGGCTGGCGAGGATGCGATGACGAAACTGAAGGCAAAATCAGTGGAGCCCGGAAAATACGATCTGGTGCTGCATCCATCTCATCTCTGGCTGACAATTCACGAGTCAGTGGGCCACCCCACCGAACTCGACCGCGCTTTGTGGTGGGAAGCAGACTATGCGGGTACGAGTTTCATTACACCTGACCAAACCGGCAAGCTGAAGTTTGGTTCAAAGATCGTCAACTTCTTTGCAGACCGCACGCAGGCAGGCGCCCTGGCAACAGTCGGCTACGATGATGAAGGAGTCCCTGGCCAGCAGTGGGACATGATCAAGGACGGCATATTTATCGACTGGCAGACCACCCGCGATCTGGCGCCACTAATTGGTCACAAGAAGTCCTATGGGTGCCTGCATGCTGATAGTTGGGGCAGCGTCTCATTCCCGCGGATGCCCAACCTTTCGCTAAAGCCGGCCCGCGAAGAGGTGAGCCTCGATGACCTGGTGAGCGGTGTCAAAAAAGGAATTCTGATTCACGGCAATGGTAGTTTTTCCATCGACCAGCAACGGTACAACTTCCAGTTCGGCGGCCAGGCGTTTCGTGAGATTAAGGATGGAAAGATCGGTGAGATGTTGCGCGACGTGGCATATCAGTCGCGCACCACTGATTTCTGGAATTCGTGTGACGGGTTGGGAGGACAGGCGACATACTCGTTGGGCGGCAGCTTCAACGATGGCAAGGGCGAGCCCGGACAATCGAATGCGGTCAGTCACGGTTGCCCAGTTGCGCGTTTTCGCGAAGTCAACGTATTGAATACTGCGAGGTAAACCAGGATTGGAGAATCGAGATGCTACTGACTGAAAAAGAGGCGCGCGCCATAACCGAGAAATTGCTTGGTTACGTCAAGGCGGATGACGCCGTGGTCAATGTTAACAGCGAGAACTACTCTCATCTTCGCTTTGCTGCCAATGCATTCACGACTTCAGGAGCGCGCGAGAACACGACCGTCAATGTCACCGTGTGGATCGACGAGAAGCGTGGGGCAGCAGGGACCAACGAGATCGACGATAACTCACTAAAAGCGGCAGTTGCCCAGGCAGAAGAGCTCGCGGGTATTTCGCCGGTAGATCGTGAGTACTTGCCCACCCTCGGACCGCAAACTTACAAGCCGGTTAGCGGTTATGCCGAAGCCACCTCGAACATTTCATTGGGCGATCGGGCCCGGGCTATTAACGACGTAATTGCAGCCTGCGAGAAGGGCGGTGTGATTGGCGCCGGATTTCATCAGGCACGCGGCTCGTCCGGGGCTTCGGCCACAAAGAATGGAAATTTCATTTACGATCGATCCAGTCTCGTCAGTCTTTCTACGACCGCCCGGACCCCTGACGGCGGTAGCTCCGGGTACTTCCTGCGCAACCATTTCGACGTGGCAAAGTTCGACGCAAAACGTGTCGCAGCGGAAGCGATTCGCAAAGCCCTGGAGTCGCGCAATCCCCGGACTCTCGAGTCGGGTGTTTATCCGGTAATCCTGGAACCCCAGGCAGTAGCCGACTTGCTGTCGTTTTTTGCGTTCAGTTTCGATGCTCGCAGCGCTGACGAAGGCCGTAGCCCGTTCTCGGCCCCGGGTGGAAAGACAAAGCTCGGTCAGAAGATCTTTGACGAGCGCATCAACGTCTTCAGCGATCCCTGGCATCCTGAACTGCCGGGATCGAAGTCGGCGCAAGCAGGCATCCCAGCGCAAAAGATTCACCTGGTACGCAACGGTGTACTTGAAAACCTGACCTACTCGCGCTTCTGGGCCAAGCAGAAAGAGAAAGAGCCCACCCCCGGCCCGGTAAATTCGATCATGGAAAGCTCTGAAAAGCCGGCGACACTCGAGCAAATGATCGCTTCGAGCGAAAGGGCCCTGCTGGTGGGACGCTTCTGGTATATCCGTGGCGTCGATCCACGCACCGCGTTGTTCACCGGTTTGACTCGCGACGGCATCTGGTACATCGAGAATGGGAAGATCAAGCATCCGGTAAGCAATTTCCGGTTCAACCAGAGCATCATGCAGATGCTGGCTCCAGGAAACATTGAGCTGATTGGCTGGCCCGAACGGGTGGGAAGTTCGGAAGGACAGGGTGGTAATGCAGCACTCTTGCCGCCGCTCAAGCTAAAAGAGTTTCACTTCACCTCGCAATCAGAAGCAGTGTAAGCGGCAGTTAGCCCGGTTGGGGAAATAAGACTGTTCCAACGACTGGAATCTCGCCACGTCGAAGAAACAACACCATCAGACTGCAAATAAAAACTGCAATCGCCAACGCGAAGAGCTCGCCGTGATCGTCAACGGCCCGAATCTGAATCCCAAGCCGCGTCAGATGCGCGAAGATAGCCCCTGAAATTGTTCCCAACGCGAGAATGGCGCCGTAAACCGCCGTTCTGGGAAGCAGAAGCAGAACAGAAGCGATCAGTTCAACTACGCCTGAGCCGATGCGTCCCCAGGGCTCAACACCGAGGGTCGTAAAAATGTAAACCGACTCCTTCGCGCCTGTGAATTTAAAGAATAATGTCTGAAGCAAGATGACGGCGACAATGATTCGCAGTATCCAATCGAGAACATTCAAAGCTTTGTAAAAGGTCATCAAAAGTTGTTCCTCCGTTTCAGCTTTCCGAAGCCAGTTGCGTGCACATCTCAGCCTCAGTGCTTATTGGTCGCAGAACCCTTCGATTCCTTTCACCCTTCCCCAACTGTTTTGTCAGCAGAGCCACAATAACCCGCAAAGGCGTTGGCTTCACCCCCAGCTCCCGATTCTTAGCGCCAATGTCAAAGGCTATACGCCATTGGTTGAAGAGTACGCCGTAGGCTGTAAATAGACTGTTTCCAGGATCATAGATATGCGTTGCCTCAGAGGTGACGCCGTTGAGTTCCAACACCTTGAAATTCTGTCCCTGCTGGAGGCCGGAGATGTCAGGCGTGCGTATATCGAATCTACCGAAGTAAAAGCCTTTGAAACCGCTCGCAAGTTTCTCTATCGCGGCCCTCATTGCGTCAGTTTCCAGTTCGCTGCCATCGCGAAAAACGCTGCCGCGACAATGTGTTCCCAGCTCGACCAACTGAACCAACACGTTCTTTGCCGGCATCTCCCACAACCTATCCTTCTGCGAATTAAAATATGTACGAGCCATACACACGGCGCGCTCGTCCTTCAGAATGAGTTCTTCGAGCGAGCTATTGCCGTCGCCAACCACGAAGGGAAACTCTTTTCTGGTAATCGAGAGAATGTGTCCCCGTCTGCTCTCGGGATACCTGTAATAAAATACGCCCAGCTCTGCGCCAGCGACGTATTCCTGAATGATCAAATCCGCGCCCACGGAGTTACTCAAGTAGTCACCCAGACGCTGGCTTGATCTAATGACCGCCACACCCGAACCCCGCTGGCCCACATCCGGTTTGAGGATTACAGGAAAATCCAACCGATGCTGTTTCATGAAGTTGTTTGCACACTGAATACGCGCTTCGAGATTCGGCAACGAACCTTCAATCAGTCTCCAACGCGCAATCAACTGGCGCGACTCTGACTCCCGGCCCAACCCTTGAAGTATCGCGCTTTTGGACTCGCCGATAAATCCCCCTTCCGTGATAGCAGGATTAGCGCACGTAAAGACTGTCAGACAGCGATGCCTGATGGCGAGATACGTAACGTAGAACACACCCGGCGGATAAAAGACCCACGGTGGCCAGAATTCCCAGCGGGTTATCCGGCGACAACGGCCCAGCAACAGTCGCCTCCCACGAAAACTCAGAAGCTGTATCAGGAGCCGGATCGCGAAAAATGCGATCAGCACGCTGACAACGAGTTTCCACACCAATGATTGGCCCGTTAACAGAGCCGATTCGATCAGTTTTCCCCCGAGGAGCATCGAGAGGCCCACGAGAAGCGGAGTCCAGACAACCGCTGCGATTAGGAAATAGAGGGTAAACTTCAAGAAGCTCGTGTTTAGAAATCCTGCAGCGAGGTAAGTCGGCAATCGTGTTCCGGGCAAAAAGCGGCTCAGTAGGATGGCTGTCATTCCCTGTTGCTGGAACCACATCGAGGCCTTCTCGACGTCTGACTCGGTGATAAACCACTTCAAGGGGGCTCGCTTTAAAACAGTCCGGCCGATAAGTCTTCCCGCGAGAAACAGGAGAATGTCACCCAGAAAGATACCGAACAGGCAAGCGGTTGATGCGAATGCGAAACCGATACGACCATCTGCAACCATTACTCCGGCCAATATGCAGGTCAAGTCTTCGCTTATAAGCGTGCCAAGCGCCAAAGTCCAAAACAGGACAAGAGTCTCCCACTCAATGACTGCGGCAAGCAGCCAGGTCGCGGGTGCTATTACCAAAAGCATTAGCGCTCCGTTGAATAGTTTTAATTCCGCCCCTCTCACTGAGCGCATGCGGAAAGCTCCCGCCAATGCTGCAACGTTGAAGGCGCCACACCGAAATCCGCGTTCGGCTCGATGCCTTGCAGTCGAACCAGCATTGCGATCAGAGAGTAATGGTGAATCGAATGGCTTTGAAGGAATTCAAGCTCACGCGTTATTGACGAAGTACACCAGGAGGGCTGGCTCTGGCCACAATCCTCTGTGCTGACCAACAGGATTCCGTTTAGCGAAAGCGAGGAGATGGCCCGCAACCGTCCAATCGTCTCGTCAATCTTTTTCCGAGCGTAGACGCGATCCTCTTCAATGCGGGAATCCTGACGTCGAAGGTTGTAATCAATCCGACCTTTTTGCGCCCCGTTAATAAAGCTCTGATAGAAATCCAAACAATGCCGCAAGTGCCCGCCAATACTTCCACGAGGCGACAGGAAATTCGTTTGCGAATACAGATCATCGTCAATCTGCCAGAGCAAGTCACGGGCTTGTTCAAGCAACGCGATACAATTATCAATGAGATGGGATTGTAGCAGCATGATTGGTCTCGTAGATCTCCGCAGGCGCGGTAGGATCGTGAAACTGTCGATTGACGGCGGCCCACAATCGATCTGCAAGGACACGCCGATCGTCCCCAACGATTGGTTCAGTGCCAAACGCTAACCGCGCCTCAAAGTGGTTCACTTGCAACAGCCTGAACAGATGTCCTGGAAACGTCATATCTCCCCACCAACAGATTGACTGCTCGATTTGAACCGCATCCGGCGGTCCTGTGTATTTGATACTTGCATAATGAACCGGCAGATGCCGGCGGGCTGCACACTCGAGCAGCGATGGTCTAAACGGCAGAATCTCGCGTCCGGCACTACTGGTACCTTCCGCAAACAAAATTACGCCCGATCCCCGATCCAGTGAGGCTTTCACGCGGGCGAGAGCATTGAGAAGATCCCGTTTGTTAGTTCTATCGATAAAGATCGTCCCTAAGGTGCGACTAACGAAACCCAGGATGGGCCAGCCGGCAACTTCCTTCTTGGCGATGAAGACGCAATCGACCTGCGACTGTAAAGCAACTATATCGACGTAGCTCAAGTGATTTGACACCAAAAGAAAGGGAGCAACCGGGGGTGAGTTTCGAACGGTGACTCTCATACCGAGAATCTCTGATGTCGCTCGAGCCCAGCGGCCGACATTTTGCTCTCGCCAGCAACGCGACCACTCTGGAAAAGCAAAAACAAAGGGAAGGCCAAGCAGCCAGCGAAAGTAATATCCGAGCGCGACTCCACAGAGTAAGAGTAAACGAAGTGTAGCCAGGAGATACTTCAACGAAGGTCACCAGCAAACATTAGGTTAATTTCACTATTTGGACCAAAGAAAAGCCTCCGGCTCTTCGCATCCATTTGGTGAACGTCCAGAAGTACAAAGAAGTCTATGGTCTTGAAAAGCCGGTCGATTGCCGGCGGGCTGCACACCTTCGCTCCCAAGCCCAGGTAGGTCCTGAATAACTGAGGGATTTTGACTTCGGGTAACGACTCTACCACCGGCTCGGGATAGACGCACTCATAACCTTGCTTCGGAGGGATAAAGAAGTCGTGGTGGAGGTGGCCGCCCTTTGAGAGTTGATTCGATACTTGCCTTCCCTCCCACGGCTCCTGACTGGTAAGTGAACAGCAGCCGAACAGGAAACGCTTTTGCCTGGTTATTACGTATTGGGCCACCGCTTTCCAAAGCAAGAATAAGACTTGCCGGTTGCGATGGCTCTGAGCTATGCAGGCTCGTCCGAGTTCAACTGATTGATCAAGCACCTCGTGGGGCAAAGAGCTCAGATCAAATTCTCCCGCGGAATAAAAACCGTAGGCACTCTCAGCCATTTCAATTGTGCGAAGACGATAGGCGCCAACTACCTCGCCGGTAGACCTGTCAGTAACAATGAGGTGGTCACAGGTCGCGTCAAATTCGTCACGGTCTTGTCCAGTTAGCAAGGATGAATCGAGTCCTTGGCCCAATTCCAGATTGAATACTGCAAACCTAAGTTTCAGCGCCGCCTCTATCTCCTCCGTTGTTTGAGCGAGACATACTAGATATCTGCCATCCGCGATTTCAGAAGGTTGTGCACACGGAACGTACGGACGCTGCTCAATCAACGGTGTTACTGCCGTTACCATCTGCTAACTCCCCTCTGTCTCTGTGAGTTCTTTGTCTGCAATCAATCCAGTGTGCAATCTAGAAGTCGGCCACTTCGCAGAACACTTTGATGGCGCCATTTCCGGCCGTTAATTGTGCGAACAGTTCCTTGTAGTTTTCAAGCCCCTTGACCGGATGAGTAAGCAGTCGCTTCAGCCAGCCAGGATATTCGGCTTCCGCCTGCGCTAGATCCTTCACGCCCATCTCGAAATATTCTCGGTTGGCGTTGACCGTACCTACCATTACCTTGTTTCCCAACACGAAGTCCAAATTGATCTTGTCCGCGGGCACTTCTATCATCCGGTCACCGCCCGTAACGCTGGAGAGTACGAGCACGCCGTTTTTGCCAAGCGCTTGCATGCTTTCAAAGACCACGGGAGAAAACCCGGTCGCTTCAAAGATGATGTCGAATGGACCGTATTCGCTAACGGCGTCCTGAAGCGTTAACTCGTTCGTTGACTGATACCGGGCGCCGATCGCTTCAATGAGATCGGAGTTCAGATACGGTTTTGGAGTCCGGCCAAAGGTTGTTACTTCCAATCCGCGCGGGTGCAGCACCAGAGTCGCCAGCAGTCCAATCGTTCCTGCCCCCATCACCGCTGCTCGACGTGGCTTCCATACGCGCAACCGCCGCTGAATCTCATATGCCTGTGCAATGCCCTTCTCCACGACGGTTGTGGGTTCCAACAGGACGCCCACGTCCTTAAGACCTTGCGGAACTTTGACGATGAAGTCGGCATCATCAACATATTGTTCGCTCATAAAGCCATGACGCAGATTGATGCCCCGCTCGAAATAGGTGTTATCAGTAGTCATGTCGCTGGTGCCAATCAGGTCATAGATACTTGAGCCCGGCCGGCGCACGGTAGCAACGACATAATCTCCGGGCTTAACTTCGGTTACGTTTGGACCAACAGCTTCCACCTGGCCAAACCCTTCGTGCCCAATGATTAAAAAGTCGAAACCTTCCGGGGCGGCTCCATATTCTGCTGCGTTGATCTCTTTGTCAGTGCCATCAATGCCGACACGCAATACCCGCACGAGCACGCCGCGACCGTTTGGAATGTCGGTAACCTTCGGTGCCGGCAATTCGGTTAGATGAACTGTGTTTGGTACACCTGGCTTTACGGCTATAGCTTTCATTACTTGCTCCCTAATTTAATGTCCTGTTCATTCCTAAACCTTAACCAAACTCTGCCCCCCAATCGGCTTGAATGCCGATGCCGGCAAGAGTGGAGAGCACGCGACTTGGATCGCCCCAATCGCTCCAACCAACATTCTTGACGGGCATCACAGAAAGATCGCTGGCCCGCGTTGATAACACCTCGCGAGAGAAGTTTGACGGTTCAATTTGTGTATACAGAGTCCGGATGGCCTCCGCTTCCTGGTCAGTTGCTAGTGACAACTTGATTGCTTCAAAGGCTTCGAAAAGTTTCGGCACTGCTAGTTTGATCATGCAGAGGAAAGCATCAACGCGCCCAACCATGACGAAGCTATTCCAGAGGAAGCCTCGCTCCAGAAAAGTCTCCGCGACGTCGGCCGAAGGCTTCTCCCAAAAGCGCTGCACCCGGCGGATGGCCTTTGGGAGTTTCGCAAGAATCGACGGCGCGGGCTCTATCCACCCGTATTCCACCTCGGGCCGATCAGCCTCGATGCCAAGCAGCATGATCAAATCCGATCGCGCTTGAACAGCCCTGAACGCCGCGTCAACATATGACATGAATGTTCGAGTATCAGCGAAGTAATGGTCGGATGGGAAAAAGGCTACGGTCCCACGGGGATCCATAACCGAGAGCCGCAATAGGCTGTAGAGAATAGCCGGTGCAGTGCCCAGATTCGTTGGCTGGACCACGAGATTGCCTTTTGGAAGATCGGCAACAATAGGTTCATAGAAATCCTGATGAGTCTCCGTCAAGCTGAGCAGTGTCTGATCGGCCGGCACTGCTAACGCAACGCGACTCAGCGTTTGAGCTAATAGAGTTTCGTTATCAAGAATCGGGCAGAATTGCTTTGGACGATCATCGCCGGCGATAGCGCGGGTCAGCGGACGAAGCCGTGTACCGTCACCGCCCGCAAGAATTACCGCCCAGCGATCCCTGCGAGGTGACCTGGCTCTTTCCTGGGCCGGACGAGTAAAGAGTCGCTGCTGGTTTCTGAAGTTATAGGCCATACGCTTCTCCGAAATCTGTCATTCCCCACTCTGTTGCAGCAGCTTAGCTACCACGCCCGTCCAACCCGTTTGGTGGCTAGCGCCTAAACCGGCCCCGTTATCGCCGTGAAAGTATTCATGGAAGAGAATCATGTCCTGCCAGTTCGGGTCAGTTTGAAACTTCTCAATCCCACCGAAAACCGGCCGGCGACCGTCCGCCCCGCGTAGGAAAATTCTGGAAAGGCGTCTTGATAGCTCCCCGGCAACTTCCCATAGTGTCATCATCTGGCCTGAGCCCGTCGGACACTCGACCTTGAAATCGTCTCCCAGATAGCGGTGGAATTTTTGCAACGATTCGACCAGCAGATAGTTGAGTGGAAACCAGATGGGCCCGCGCCAATTCGAGTTGCCGCCAAAGAGGCCGTTACTTGATTCAGCCGGTTCGTAGTCTACCCGGTGCTGCGTGCCGTTGACCTGGAGAACATACGGATTGTCCTTGTGAAAGCGGGAGATTGCGCGAATACCGTAAGGTGAGAGGAACTCGTTCTCATCAAGCATGTATCGCAAAACTCTTAGCAGTTGATCGCGGTTGACGATCGAGAGCAGTCTTCGTTCGGCATTTCCAGGGGACCGCATGCAGGCAACATTCTGAGTCAAATCCGGCCGGTTGTTGATGAACCACTCCATGCGGCGCTTGAAGTCAGGCAACTGGCCCAACAGTTCAGGCTCCAGTGTCTCCACAGCAAACAGTGGAATCAGACCCACCATCGAGCGCACCTTCATAGGCAATGGTTTGCCATGAGGAAGGTGCAACACATCATAAAAGAATCCATCCACGTCATCCCACAACCTGACCTCTTCATCACCGCGGTTGTTCATGGCCCGGGCGATGTGCAGGAAATGCTCCCAGAACTTGCTTGCTACGTCCTCGTAGGCCGGATCTTCTTTGGCAAGCTCCATGGCAATCGCCAGCAGATTGAGCGCGTACATTGCCATCCAACTCGTGCCGTCGGATTGCGCGATGTGGCCGCCGATAGGCAGTGCGGCACTGCGATCGAAAACGCCGATGTTGTCCAGGCCAAGGAAGCCACCCTGGAAAATGTTCATTCCTTCGGCGTCTTTGCGATTGACCCACCAGGTGAAGTTTAAAAGTAGTTTCTGAAAGACTCGCTTAAGAAAGACCGTGTCCCCCACGCCGCGTTGTCTCTTTTCAATTTTGTAAACACGCCACGCAGCCCAGGCATGCACCGGAGGATTCACGTCGCCAAACGCCCACTCGTAAGCCGGAAGTTGACCATTCGGATGCATGTACCACTCCCGCAGCATTAGCACGAGTTGCTCTTTGGCAAACTCGGAATCAACAAGCGCCAGCGGCACGCAATGAAAAGCCAGATCCCAGGCGGCATACCACGGGTATTCCCATTTGTCGGGCATTGAGATTACATCCGCGTTGTACAGATGCCTCCATTCGTGGTTGCGGCCGTGGCGCCGTTCGACTGGAGGAGGCGGTTTTAGCGGATCGCCGTTGATCCATTGCTCGATGACATAATGGTAGAACTGCTTGGACCAGAGCAGGCCAGCAAAGGACTGACGCATCACCGAGCGCGCGTCCTCTGAAAGTTGTTGGGGAATAATGGTTCGATAGAACTCATCGGCTTCCCGAATCCGTTCAGCAAAGAGTGTTTCAAAATCTGCGAAAGCATCGCTGTGGCTTTCCGGCGCCCTGTTCGTCAAGCGCAGACGAATGGTCGCCGTCTCGCCCGGTGGGATAGTCAGCAGATAGTTTGCCGCGGCCTTGGTGCCAACTTGCTGAGGATTCGTTGCCGGCTGAGAGCCGTGAACTACGTACTCATTTATAGAGTCCTTAACGTAGGGCGATGCACTGGGCGAATTGAACAGCCGTTCCGTATTGGTTTCGTTTTCGGTAAACAGAAGTTCGGGAGCGCCTTCGCAGTAGAGCCAGCGCCGGCCATATCTGGATGTATCCAATTGAACTACGGCACCCGTCTCAGCTCTGCTTAATTTCGGTCGCGGATCGTCACTGTGATCCCACGACCAGGTGTTGCGGAACCAAATGGTTGGCAGCAGGTTTAAACGCGCCGGATCCGGGCCGCGGTTAATCGCACTTATGCGAATTAGAATGTCCTCGACATCGCCTTTCGCATATTCAACAAGAACGTCGAAGTAGCGGTCTTCGTTAAAGACTCCTGTGTCCAGTAGTTCAAACTCAGGCGCCCCTCGGCCGCGGCTGCGGTTCTCCTCTACCAACCGGGTATAGGGGAATTCTGCCTGGGGATACTTGTACAGGTACTTCATGTATGAGTGAGTCGGAGTCGACTCGAGATAGAAGTAGTACTCCTTGACGTCTTCCCCGTGATTGCCTTCGCTTCCGGTGAGACCAAAGGCGCGCTCTTTCAGGATGGGATCGCGACCGTTCCACAACGCTAACGCAAAACAGATCGTCTGATGGCGATCGCAAATTCCGGCCAAACCATCTTCGTTCCAACGATAGGCGCGCGACCGCGCATGATCGTGTGGCAGGTAGTCCCACGCTGTGCCGTACGCGCTGTAGTCTTCACGCACGGTGCCCCACGCGCGTTCGCTGAGGTACGGCCCCCAGCGTTTCCAATGCGCCTTCCGTTCCCGGGACTGTTCGAGGCGTCCTTCCTCAACAGTCAGGGTTCTTTCTGCTTTAGGATCGTTGGTCATGTTATTGGCTTCCGATACAGTTCCTTCTGCTTCACCTTTAGTTGATAATTAGTCGTCCTTGGGGCCCCCAGCCTTACATCATTGTTTGCTTTGAACCAGTGCCATTACATGGCCATCCGGATCGCGAACTAAAACTCTCTTGGACAACCCGAGCTGCGAGTCCTCGATGGCAATAACACCAGGCGAAACAAGCTGATATTTCTTCTCGATTAGATTTTGTGCAGCTAGATCAACTGCGCCAATCAGCAATGTGGTCTGCCAATGGAAGAGATCGTTCGCGCTCGCGTCCGTTGGAAAAGGCCGGCCATCTCGAGGCGCAAGGTACTCGAGGAATTCGATGCCAGGCCCCCCGCCACCGGCTCGAAGACTCGTAATTCGTAACCTTGCGCCGAATACGTTGTTTAGATGCTCCTGTTCTGTGCCGTAATTTTCGCTGACGCCGGCTATCCTTAACCCGAGCACGTCCCGATAGAACTCCAGACTTGCTTCAGTATTGCTGACTACGATTGCCGTGTGATCGATTCCAAGAAATAACTTGTCTTTCTGATGCCATCTTGCCTCGCCCTTGCCTTCGGGAAATTGCAGTATTTCAAGTGTGTGTTTATCCGGGTCCTTGAAGTAGAACGCCTTGATGCCACCCGCATTCTTGTTCCAGTCAGGCAAGCGCTGTGGACCTGTCGAAATGTGCTCGACCTTGTTCTGTCGGAGTAACGCATAAGCCTTATCCATGTCACTCGTAATGATCGCGATGTGCTGGAACCATCGATCATTACTGCGCGAGTCAATTGGGAAGGGACGACCCTTCGGCGTCAGGTACTCTGTCAATTCAATAAATTCATTGCCGAGCCGCATGCGTACCACCCGCATGCGCAGTCCAAACACACCCTGAAGTCGCTCATAGTCTTCGCCGGCAACTTCAACATCCGAGGCTTTTTCGAAAGAGAGAACCTTCGAGTAGAACTCGATGGAACGATCCATATCAGAAACAGTCATGCCAACAGGACCGACACGTTCGACAGTAGCGGTCGCCTCGGAAAAGAATGGGAAGGGGACGCGCGAGCTATTTGCAGTGCGGTATTCAGCGCGCGCGTCTGTCGGCAGGTGCTGAGCCCGAGTAAGGGGTACAAGTAAGCTCAACGCAATCAGAAAAGATAGAACAGGGACGGCGACCCGCAATGCCTGGTACCAGCTCGTCTCATCGAATTGAAGTTCAGGACGTTCTCTCATCTCCGTTGCTCCGCGTCTCTGGATCTTCGTATCGCTTTTCATGAAAGCCGCTCCAACAGGTGGTCACCTACGCGCAGTGCATTTGCCATAATGGTCAGAGCCGGATTGACAGCCCCGCTCGAAGGGAAAAAACTCGCATCTACCACATAGAGGTTGTCGAGATCATGGGCTTTACAGTTCACGTCGAGCGCTGACGTTTTCGGATCGTCTCCGAATCGAATCGTTCCGTTCTGATGGGCCACAGCCGCCAACGGTAGTTGCTGTCCAAGGTAGAGGTTTCGAGCAAACAAGCCCTGATGACATTCGTGTCCGTGAACATCGCAATTGGTCAGTTTCATCGCCTTCTTCAGATTCGCTTGCAGCCGCTTATGACCTTCTACGTTATTGAGTTCGTAACTAACCATGATCTCGCCCCGCTTGTTGAGGGTCACCCGGTTGTTCGGATCGGGCAGATCCTCAGATGTCAGCCAGAAATCCAGAGAATGTTTGGCCATCAGGTCGAGCGTCCACCCCGGAGCAATTGCCGGCGCGCCAGCTTTGAGCGTGTCACCGTCAAGCTTGCCAACGAACGAAATGTGGCCCATCGGGTAGTCCCAATCTCTCGAGCCAAAATAGAAGTCGTTAATCGCCAACGTCTTTTGAAAGATGGTGGGGTTGGGACACTTAGAGAGAGCCATCAATACTGAGTTGATGTGGCCCATATAGTGGCGACCAACCACGCCGGAACTGTTTGCCAGGCCATTGGGGTGTTTATCGTTCGCAGATCTCAGCAGTAATGCCGCGGAGTTCACGGCGCCGCACGAAACGATAACTACGTCCGCTGAGTACTCTTCCATCGAGCCGTTGCGTTTTACAATCACCTTGCTCACTTCCCGCGCACTGCCGTTAGTTTCCAGCCGCATCACTTGCGCATTGGTAATCATCGACACGTTTGCCTGCTCGAGAGCGGGATCTACACAGATAGTCTGGGTGTCTGCCTTCGCGCCAATCAGACAGGGATGACCGTCGCAGGTATTACAACGAATGCAGGCACTGTTGCGGGGATTGCTTTCGTCAAGTTTGATTCCCAACGGCACATGAAACGCCTGCAGACCGGCTCGCTGAAGGTCGTCAGCCAGATGCTGAATACGTTGCTCGTGACTGACGGCCGGATATCGATACGGAGCGCTGGCTGGTGGCTCAGTCGGATCTTCGCCGCGGTTGCCGTGCACGTGGTAGAGGTGCTCAGCCTCGGTGTAGTACGGTTCCAGGTCCTCGTAGCTAATGGGCCACGCGGGGGAAATGCCGCCATAATGACGAAGCTCACCGAAGTCTTCTTTGCGAAGTCGAAATAGCGCCGCACCGTAGAACTTTGTGTTGCCTCCAACGAAGTAGTTGGTATGAGGGTGCAGAGCGTCACCATTCTTGTCGTACCAGGACTCTTTGGTGTTGTATTTCGCATCAAGATTAACGGCCTTCGTGCTCCAGTTATCTTTCTCGCGAGGCACGTAGTCTCCGCGCTCCAACAAGAGGATCTTCTTACCGGAGGGCGCGAGCCTATGGGCCAGGGTTCCTCCGCCCGCCCCAGTGCCGATCACGATGACTTCGTAGTGATTGTTGAGTGCCATCTTTTCACCTCTTCGCCTTTGCCCAGACCTTCGGCTATCGGGCTGGTTGGCCCTACGGGACAATCTGTCCTATGCGGTTTATTAAGCTTCTAAGCTGGAAACGTCCCTAACTGCTCGTTCCGCTCATTTAGTCGGAGTGGGTGCGGTATCCTTACAAAGCACTTACGTGGTAAATGAGCCTCTCGATAACGCCGGACCAACAGCATTAGCAAGTTGTAAGTCAGTAGCCTTTCGCCGCTGTTCCATCACTTGTTCAAAGCTCTCGCGCATTGCGGGTAAATTGGCGGCCAGCACACTGAACTCGCGTTTATGAATGCTGAGCACGTCGAGCGGTTCTGCGCTGCGAACGGTGGCATTCCGTGAAGTCTGATTAAGCAAGGCCATTTCGCCGAAATACTCACCCGGGCCGAGTCGTGCTAATAGAACTTCGCGACTGCCATCATAGCGAACTACTTCTGCGTGGCCACCAGCGATGATGTAGATGCGGTCGCCCAGATCACCCTGATGGAAGATCTCCTGCCCCGGTTCGAAATGTTCGTAGGCTACGCCCATCGAGTTAGTCAATTTGAGTTGCACCAACTCTGGTGGCAGGAAGAGATCAAAGGTCCAGGCTGCGGCAACTTTCAATCTTCGCCCCCATCCGGGTAGTTTCATTAAGTAGATCGTTCGCCAGAGAAACCACGCTAGAAAACCTGAGACGTTCATCCCGAAAACTTCGGCCACTGCGGTACGATGACCCAAGACTCCGAGTTTTCCGAGTTCCTTGAACTGAAACAAACGGCGTTCGCTGCCGCGAATCGTGCTGACGATGTTATGTGCTGCAGTCTTTGCCTGACGAATAGCGAACTGTGCCGTCGGTGGACAAATTCCTCCGTCCGACATTGGTACAAAAGCACAGTCGCCTAATGCCCAGACGTTGTTTGTTCCCTCGACACAAAGCGACGAATCGACCTTCAGCTTGCCCCGCTCCTTGGGCAGCTCCAGAGCGTCGATCAAAGGATTTGGTGATGAGGGCACGGTGGAGATTAGGGTTTTCGTCGGAATACGCATACCGCCACTGAGTATTGCCTCTTCTCCGGTCGCCGCCTCAAGCCTGGTGTTAAGCTGGATCTCCACGCCACGCCGCGCCAGGATTTTTTGAGCATAAAGCGCCAGTTTTCCATCCAGTTCAGGCAGGATGCGATCCTGAGCATGAAGAAGAACCACTCGAACCTCTGACGCATCGATCTGCGGATAGTTTCGGATTACTGCTCGAACAAAGTCATTGATTTCTGCAACCACCTCCACGCCTGAAAACCCACCTCCCGCTACAACGAACGTTAGAAGTTGACGTCGCAGCCGTTTATTTGCGTGTTCGATGGCGGCTTCTTCCAGCACGTGTATGACATGGTTCCTGATATAGAGCGCATCACTAAGGTTCTTGAACGGAATTGCGTGTTCAGGGAGCCCCCGCAGTCCGCGAAAATCCGTAACGTTGCCCAAGGCGAGCACCAAATGATCGTAATGAATTACATTCGGCCGGCGGTTGAAGCCTGGCGTGGTTGTGATGGTTCTATTCCCCGGATCGATCGATTCAACCTCACGAACATGCAAGTCAGTGCGCGGCAACATACGCCGGATCGGACTGACAGTATCAAGGATACCGACGCTACCGGATACAACTTCTGCCAACATTGGCTGAAAAACGAAGTAGTTCTCTTTATTGATTAGTAGAATCTCAAAATCGCCGCGGCGCTTGAGTGCTTTTTCGAGATGCAGGGCGGTGTAGATACCACCAAACCCGCCGCCAAGAATTACGATTCGTTTTCGTTGTTCATTCATAATTGGTTCCCGCACTTCCCTCTCTTCTGTTTGCCACTCCATCTCAACTTTGCGATCGGAATTTCAGTCACTGGACCATTCAGCTATCTCGAGTACCAGGAGTCGCCGAGCGTCCAGAGAGCTGCTCCGAGCAAGACCACATCCTTGAGCAAAAATCCCCCCGAACCGGAAAGTGCAGGAAAGCCTCCCAGACTCCTCTCCCACCCAGGCAAAGAAAACAGAAATGTTAGCGTGGCCAGGAACGTAAATATCGCAAGGACGCTTCCAAGAGCGGAGAGCTTTGCTGACAAACGCCGAATTCCGATTAGTACGGCGGCGATTATCTCAGCAGTTCCGATTAAGTTTGACGTCGCTTGAATGCTAAGAAACCGGTACATCCACGTCATCAGGGGACTGGTCTCTATCAGCGGCTTGATGCCCTCAGCCTCGTATCCCGTAAACTTCATTGCACCGATCCAGCCGAGCACCAGCACCAACCCATAACGAAGCAGGAAGACACCTACAGTTTGAATCGGGGGAGTTCGGTTCTCATCGAATCCCATTTTTTTATTGCGCTCCTTCCCAGATGAGCTAAGTTAAATCTCCGGTCCTTCTGTCCAGCCCGCAATCTCGGTTATCCCATCGGCCGAACACCGGGAATGTTGAGCCTCATTCGATACAGTCCGCTCTGAGCGCACAGGTAAAGCGTCTTGCCGTCTTCGTCACCCCAGGCCATGTTATGAATGTGTTTGGGTGCGATGATCGTACCGAGATGTACCGCCTCTGATGAGATAATCCATAGGCCGCCTGGTCCGGAGACATATAGATTGCCCTTCTGGTCCACCTTGATTCCGTCGAGAGCCTCGTCCCCGGTTGCTCTGGTCATGTCGAAGAAGATTTTGCCGTTCTTTAATGTGCCGACGGCGTTAACTTCATAGCGCATTACAACCTTCTTCTTATCATCCCAGTTACCGATATATAGATACTTCTCATCAGGTGAGAGAGCGATACCGTTAGGTCCCGTGAAGTCCGTGCTAATGAGTTGCAACTTACCGTTGTAGATTGAATAAACCCCACTGAACGGGAGTTCCTTGCGCGGATCATCGAAAAACTTAGGTAAGCCAAACGGTGGGTCGGTAAAGAACAAAGTTCCGTCGGAGCGATACACTAGGTCGTTTGGACTATTGAGGCGCCTGCCTTCATAACTGTCCGCGAGGACGGTCTGCTTTCCGTCTTTTTCAACACGGACAACACGATGATTGCCATGCTCATTGATTGTTAGGCGACCCTGGCGATCAAGCGTCAGCCCGTTGGAGCCGGGCTGGCCATACTCAGCTACATCGGCGCCGGAATAACCGCTCTGTGTGCGGAAAACCGATAGGTCCCCGGCTGCATTTCCAGCCGGCTTATACTTGTAGATGATGTTGCTGTTGGGATCGCTAAAAAGCAGATAGCCGCCATCCTTCACCCAGATGGGCCCCTCAGTGAATTTGAAGCCTTCCGCCAACTTAAAGATTTTGGGATTTGGCCCAACGACTTCATTAATCGCTTCATTCTTTCGAATGACCTCGACATTTACTTCGCTCGGGACGATCGGGATGGGGCCAGATTCACCTTTGTAGAACTCAAGCTTGGCATAACGCATCCAGATGAAGTTTGTTGGGGGATTCGAAAGCGGTCCATTGATACCGAAAATCGCGAGCTGAATTTGCTGGCCCGGTTTTACATTTCGGCCAACGACCAAACGGTTGGGTGCATTCCAGCCACCCACGACTGAGCCGCCCATCTGTCCAGGTGATCGCACAAGTTCCCCGTCGACCCAGATCTCGGCATAATCGTCGAGTGATGTTTCGAAGACGGCGGTGGTACCGCTTGGATCAAAATCTCCGACGCGCTCGGGAATCGTCAATCGAATGCGATACCAGTTGAAAGAGAGCCGGCCTGGGCCGCGACGCTGGGAAAGGTTCGAAGGCTCGATACGTTCCCAGCTAGAATCGTCGAAATTGGCGCCACCAGCGTGGGGAGTGTAGTCGTAAGTCTTGACAGGCGCGCCCGTCGGCTGACCGTCGGCGCCTGGACCGGTGAAATCGACCTCGACTATTTTAGTGTCGCTATAGCGCCACTCCCCTTTTACTAATTTCGTGCCCTCGCTGGAGGCAAGGTCTATAGCGACTTCAGGTCTACTTGTCGGCACCAGCGAAAGTGTTTGAGCAGTACCGAGGACAGAAGCCAGACTAAGCAGAACTAATACAGCAATCGTGATCGAAGTGTTTTGCATCTTCTTTCCGCTCCCTTCATCTCAACAGTGGCTACCTGACCTTCACGACGTAGTAGTTGAATGGCCCGGAAACCTCCTTAAACCAATGCGCCACGTTGTTTGGGACGATCACCACGTCGCCTTTTGTGATCTTGCGGGTCTCGCCCCCACTGATCGAAGTTCCGCGGATCTCGTTTGGCTCAATCGTTTTGCCATCTACGATTGTTCCTCCCGTCACAAAAGTAGCGGACCCTTCAAGGACGTAAATGATGTCTGTATCGAGCGCGTGTATCTCGGCAAGCCCTGGCCGGTCGCGATGGCTGGCGTGGACCATGTAGTTGCGATTTTCACCGTCCACAAGTACTGAGCCCCTTACAAATGCAGCACTCACTATCTCTCTATTGAAGTACATCACGGGTGTAGTTCCGCCAGTCTCGGGGATGGCGCTGAAAGCATTTGCTCCAGCGATTGCCAACTCTTCGTCCTGCTGTGCGCTTGCGGCGCCGCTGACGCCCACGCCGCCCACGACCTGTCCATCGACCATGATGGGCACACCGCCCTGGAGCGGAGTAAAAAAGCTATCCGGTAGCGCCACCATTGCTGTGCGACCGTTTTTGACTATGTCTTCAAACGCTTTGGTTGGGCGCTTGAACAGAGCGGCTGTTCGGGCCTTGCCAATGGAAATGTTTGCGCCGGCAGCAAATGTTCCATCGAGACGCTCTACCGCCATTAGATTCCCGCCATCATCGACTACTGCAATGACGCCGCCCGGGGCATTATTCTTCTTCCCATATGCGACGGCGGCTGCAATGACTTGTTTGGCGCCGTCAATGTTCAGAGTCTTCTTATCGGTAATTTGCGCGTTAGTCACAACCGTAGTTGCAAGAAACAGCAACGTTATAACCGCAACTTGAATTGATCTCATTTCTCTTCCTCCGATGGCGCCGACTTGCAGCGCGGTTTAGTGCTGTCAGGAGCGCTCGACTACCCTGTACTCAGTACCTGATAGCGCTTCCAGACTTGATTACATGCCCGGTTCGGGCGTTAGAGTGATGCGGAAGAGTTCCGCTGTCTTCATGTAGAAAACGCTGTCTTTTGCCCTGTGAACCCTACCGTTCTCCACAGCTCCGGTGTTCGGTGCTCTCTGGCGCGGGGCTTGATCTGGCCCAATGCCTGGTTCCTGATTCACTTCGGTTCCGGCATCCCAAAGAATGAATTTGGAGGTGATATCGCCACCAAGCGGTTTGCCATTAGAGTCAAATAGAGCTACGCCGGAATCATTTGCATAGAACAGATCGTTTGACTGGCCGAACATCAGCACCAAGGAAAGCTTCGTGTGCGGTGTGGCTCTGAAACTGAACTCATAAGCAGCGCCCGGTCCAATTGGGCCAGGACCCATCTCGCCTACCGGCGTGTTGAAGACGCCATGCAGAAAAGAGCTGTGGTGCATGTTCTCAAGTGCTTTCACAAGCTCGGCAGGATTTCCATCTTCAGCTTGAGTTTCGAGACCGTTTGCGGCGCGCTTACCTTCTTTGAATAAGAATCCATTCCTGGCGTTCAGAACAAACAGGCCTGGCGAGAGCGCAAACGGCCACTTTGTGCCATCCGACGCCATCTGTCCGTCAGAACTGGAAATGTTTTCGATACGAACTGTGAACTTGGTTGGAGCGGTATTGCCTTGTCGTGTCGCAGTGGCAACAGCGAACTGCCCGAGTAACGCGGCCGTGAGCACTGCCAGAGTGATTAAGAGTCTGCCTTGTTTCATGACTGGAATCTCCTGTTCTAGTTATTCAGTTACTTTGAAAGTTGCACCTGAAGATGCAACGTGTCCCGTTATAGTGATGGAGCTTGGCGCATACCACTCCACGATCCGACTTAAGTCTCTTGTAAGTCTCCGCCGCCAGGAGCATCCCGATCGGAGGCGCTGTGAAATAGATCCAAAGCGCCGTCCAGAGCTGTGCTGACGCAGCAGAACCGAGAGTACGAGCAGGGTTCATACTCATTCCCGAAATTGGCGATTCCACGGCGATGTAGACTGCGATAAGCGCTCCGGCAAAGAGGCCGGTCCAGCGGCCCAACCGCACTGTGTTCGAGACGGTCAAGATCACGAACATCAGAATAAAAGAGATAAGGAGTTCCGCCAGAAAGGCCGGCAATGGACCATTTGGGCCAGGTACTGTGGCGGCGTAATTCACTGATTGGTGGGCGACCAGATTGCCAAACACCAAAGAAGCAACAAGAACGCCGGTAATCCCTCCTATGAATTGAAACAGTGTGTAGAAGGCTGCGTCGCATGCCCCTATCTTGCCAAGGCGGAAGTAAGTCAGTGTTACTGCCGGGTTGATGTGTGCTCCCGATCGCTTGCCTAGGGGAGAAAAGATTATTGCTACCGCTGTTGAGCCCATCGCCAATCCCATAAGAACCCTTCTGGCCGTGTCATTAGCTACGATTTGACCGGTACCGGACGACGGGTGATAAAGAAGAACGGTAAAGATGCATGCTGAGATCATGAACACACCGAGCCCCGCTGCTTCTATCAGGTATTCGGGCCAATGTGACTTTAGAGCGCGTGTCATGTTGGTTCTCCAGGGGCGGACGCCTTCTCTTCGCTCGTCAAAAACCCACCAGTCCGACGTCATCATTCTCGAGATTGTGCTTTCGGCGTTTCCGGTAACCATTTGCTTGTGCTGGAAGCTTTTCATCACGTCTTTGCGAGAGAGTGTCGCCTAGCCAATAAAGGGATCGGTTAAGCCCGAGCTAATCAGGCAAAAGTTGAAGACGCCGCGTGTCCTATCGGTCTCAGAGGTTCGATTGCTCTGCGACTTTTTGATATTCAGCCTTCTGACTCGATGGCGTCTCTTAATAAGCAACCTGCGCTTCATGACTAATCTCTTCCTCGACTCTCGTAAATCTGTCTTCACGCGATTAGTCGTATCTTGCGCCCGATCCTTACGCGAGAATTACTGGTGGCTCGTAGGCTTATCAGATCGAGAGAGCGCGTCACTGATTCGCGAGCGCGCCTCAATGGAGAGTGTGTGGGCCGGGTTGGCAGGTTCGAGGTTCTTCTTTTCGAGCTGAAGGATTTCTCTAAAGAGTTTCAGTTGTCTTATGTATCTATCACACCAGATGCAGACCAGACGATGAAGCCTTATCTTTCCCCGTTCTGAAAATTTGAGCCGACGATCCAGGGACTCTGAAAGCAGTTGCACGATCTGTTTGCAAGGCTGTAGTTTCCACAGGAGCCATAACCTCACAGCTCTCCTCGTCTTAAAGTAGATTTGCAAATCACACTTCCAATCGGTTTCATTTGTTAGCTATTCAATAACAAGTAACGAATTCATTCCGCCGTAATTGTCGGGCGCTTTCATTGTATTGCCCGGATCTTCCAGCCAATAACTGCGGTCAACCAAAAACTTGTATTGATAGACCCCAGGTTCCGGCGACTCGATCTCTGCCTGCCAGAGCCCGTCACTGTCTTTAGCGAGCATTACGCCCGATGCATCCCAGTTATTAAAGTCACCGGCGAGCGAAACGCTCTCCGCCTCATCGTGGTGAAAAACGAATACAAGCCGGCCGTCTGCGATTCGTGGTGGTCCACAACCCACAGTTTTCAATGCATGCTGTTCGGTCCTTGCTAATGCCACCGCCTTACGCGCATTAACCACCCCGTAACCTTGTCTAATTGCAGCCGCGTTTGCGATGCGATCCGCGGTCGAAACAAGGATGTTCTTTGCCGCGCCAGGCGTTAAGCGGGGATTTGCCTGAATCATCTGAGCAGCAATCGATGAAACTATTGGTGCAGCAAACGACGTCCCATCCACATGCTGGTAATGTGTTGCGACGATTCGGTTCTGGGTTAGTAAGCGCTCGAGGTGGTTGCGCACTTCTTCAGGGCTAGCCTCGAACATAACATCGGGTATCTCGAGGGGCCGGCCGAGCACTTTGAGCAAACTCCGCAATTGGTAATCCGGAGCAAAGGCTAGGATCGACAGGTTTTCCGCCATGTCGTAAAAGTTGGTGGCAGGAAGTATCGGCGCCGCAACCCACATTGCGGGCGCTATGATCTCAGGCTTGATCGAGCCATCCGCAGTGGCGCCGAAATTGGAGTGATAAAGATCAAGTCTGTCCGTTTGCAAGCTGTTCTGATCGTTGTATCCGCCCACGGTGATCACCGATGGCGAATTTGCTGGGGGAATCGAATGTTGGCCGCTGTTGCCCGAATTACCTGCCGCAGCGACAACGACGATGCCCTGCTTGACTGCCTCTTCCGCAGCTTGATCGATAATGCTCCTTGAACAGGGAACATCTTCATCGCCGCCAAGCGAAATATTGAGCACTCGAATGTTGTATTTTTCGCGGTTCTCAACTACCCACTCTATTCCCCGTGAGATATTGTCTTCGGTGATCTGACCAGCCTCGCTTACTTTTACTAGTACAAGCTGTGCCTCGGAAGCAAGTCCCTTATAGGTTCCATCACAAAGTTGACCATTCCCCGCAGCAACGACGGAAGTTTGTGTGCCGTGCCATCGCCATGATTCAGTCATGGCATTTGACTCGAGAGAGGCGGTCTCCCCGCTCACATCTTTGAAAGCGATGATTCTATTTATGGGCTCGACAAGATCAGGATGTGGATAGAAACCTGAATCCAGAAAAGCGATCGTCACGCCCCTTCCGTTGTAGGCAGGATCTGCGTTCAGCCTCAAGTGTGTAGGTATAACCGCAAAACGGTTTGGAAAGTGGGTATGGTCGTGTTCTGCAGCATTAGTCATGATCAAGCCAACTCTGTCGAGGCACGTATTCTTTAGCCACGTCACAATATGCGCCGTGACACAGACAATCCTTGCCTGACATCATTTGTCGCACGCAAAAGCGAAACCTTACAGATGCAGGTTCTGCTTATTGTTTGTTAGCGACTATTCTTTGCTTGATTCGTTCGCGAGCTTCCGGAGAGAGGCCCGGTGCGGAGGGAGGGTCCAATTCCGATTCGGCGGCGCTTTCACGCATAGTTCTTCTGATGACTTGCAAGTGTTCCAAATACCAAACACACCACATGCAGACCCAAAGGTGAACCTTAAGCAGCACTCGTTCGCGCATGGAAAGAGGGCGCTCGAGTGATTGAGAGATTACAACGACGGTCTCCTTGCACGGAGGAAGGCGGCGCAGTAACCAGAATCTAACGGAATGTTTGAGTTTATCGTACCAGCCCATTTGTCCGCCTCAGTGTTTTTGGCCGAACCAGTTCAGTTGGAGGCAGTTTCGTAAATGCAGTCGTGCGCGGTGGAGCATCACCCACAAATTGTTCAGTCGTATCCCGAGGAGTTCACAGATCTCTGCACTGCTTAGCCCGTCGATTTCCCGAAGCGTGAACGCGCTCGCCGTGCGTTGCGGTAACGGAGACAGGCAGTCGTGAAAAACCCTCCAGAAATCCCCCTGCTCTACAAGCTGACTCGGGGTTGCATGCCATTCAGTGGGGGCGTACTCGTTATTCCAATGGTCATCCCAGCCGTCAGTCCTCGTAAAGAACTCGGCATGTTCGGGACCTTCATCTCCTTCCTGGCCCATCGGTGCCTCCCTAGCGATTCGCCGAAAGTGATCTGTGATCTTGTGCTTTAAGATTCCGACCAGCCAAGTGCGTTCAGAACCCCGACCCTCAAACCTTTCGTAGGCCTTCAGCGCAGCAAGAAAGGTTTCCTGGACAGCATCCTCGGCCGCCGCTGGATCTCTAAGACGAAAAGAAGCGTACTTAAAAAGATAATCGCCGTGCTGGTCTAGCCAAACGCCAGCATCGGGTAGTTGTTTGGAGGCCTTGCGTTGAACCTCGCTCATACAGAATCGGTGACTATCAGCTAATCCGAGCGGGAAATGCCGCCGAATCTTACATTTCGTTTACTTCAACCCAAAGTCTAACTTGCCACAGCCCTGGTCCAGGGCGTTAAAATGCTGCAACTGGAATCCTAAGGAATCGGTAGATTAGTAGAAGCCAACAGCAACAGCAAATGAATTCCTGCAATCCCAGGAAAGCATTACGCAGAGAGGTCCGATAGATGAGTGCCACGCCATGTCGTGATTGCGGTTATACGCTCCAACCTGCTGATCGGGGTTGCCCCCAATGCGGCTTGAATCTGGGAGCCGAAAAAATGATCTGGGGGCGGTTCGTGCCGGGTGTAGTTGTTGCTCTCCTGGCGGCAGGACTTTTGGCTTACCTGCTGCTCTAGGCACTGCCGAGAAAAGATATCCACCTCGAACTACCAGAGATCGAGGTGCGCATTTCGTTCAAGACAGAAATCCCTCAGTTTCCACCCGCTTGCATGCCCGCCTGACTATAAGACCCTCTGGTCGCTGCCACCTGAAGGTGATTCCTACTAATCTTCATTTTGTTAACTGCCCCTCATAATTTCCAGATTCGTCCTCTCCGAACATTTCCAGGTAGCTACTTGCGCCCTGGTTCGATCCACTCAGTTTGTCACACGCCTTCCCACAAACTTACAGCAGAGATTCTTGGAGTTCCCGTAAGCTTCAGCCCAGAAACTCGACTAGATCTGGAAAACTGGAACGCCCCATCGTAGCGGTTGACAGTGTTACAATTTCTTAATTCCATTAACTTCACTCTCTTCGGCGATCCCAAGCGATTCGCACTCGAGCACCGTCTCTTCAACACCATCAGCCTGCTCAATGCCGTCGCAAACATCGGGGGGGCACTCGCCGTTCTCAGTTTGAAGAACGCTGCGTTTCTGTTTGCATTGAACCTCGGAGCAGGAATTCTCTTCCTGCTCTTCTATTACTTCTCAAGATTTCGTCACACCTTTCAATATCTGTACTGGCCGTTCGTGCTATCGATTCTCGGTTTTCTTTTCATTAACGCGCTGAAAAATGCCGGCTCAAGCGGCGGGGCGCATTATTACTTCATTCCGGCACTTGTAATCGCAATCGTTCTTTCCGGGAGGACCGGTCGGACGACAATAGCGATTGCACTCTTTTGCAGCGCCAGCGTAGCTCTCCTTGTTCTCGAGCAGCTTCAACCAGGATGGATAACCAGCTACGCGGATCAGCGGGAAAGGTTCATCGATATTGCGGGAAACCTTCTGTTTGTGCAGGTGTTCGTGGGGATTTTGTTGCAAGTTCTCTCACAGAATCTTAACCTGGAGCGAAGTAGGTCTGAACGTTTGTTGCGAAGCGTCTTGCCAGAGACGATTGCCGAGGAGCTAAAACAAACTGATCGGGTGCAGCCAGTCGATTATGAACAAGCATCCGTGCTTTTCACTGATTTTGTTGGCTTCACACAGATTGCCGAAGGCTTTACTCCGCAAGAACTGATCGAGCAACTCGATAGTTGCTTTAGTCAATTCGATCAAATAGCCAGGAAGCACAGGCTGGAGAAGATCAAGACAATAGGCGATGCTTACATGGCTGTTGGTGGCGTTCCGGTCGCTAACCAAACTCATGCGGTTGACTGTGTTCTGGCTGCGCTGGAAATTGCGGATGCGATTAAGCGGGCGCGAGAGCAGAAGGTGGCCGAGCGCCATCCCTACTGGCAGATCCGCATCGGCATCCACTCTGGTGATCTGGTCGCAGGTGTGGTGGGCAGGGAAAAGTTTTCTTACGATGTTTGGGGCGACACAGTGAACACTGCCAGCCGACTTGAGTCATCCGGCGAGGCGGGTCGCATTAATATTTCGGGGGCAACTTACGAGTTGGTTAAAGATTTCTTTGATTGCGAGTTTCGGGGCAAGGTTCCGGCCAGGCACAAGGGCGAGATCGATATGTATTTCGTGAAAGGCATTCGACGTGAGCTCTCCATTGAACATCACGTCCAATGAATACTGCGCGATTTAGTTTGTGGCTCACCAACGCAATATCGACTGACTCGGTTATTATCGAATGGCGGTAAGGTATTCAAGTTGAAGCGTGCCCCGATAGGCGACTACTCATCCGTCAACCAAAGATCGGCAAACAACGAGAGCGTTTTGCGAATCTCTCTCCAGTCTCTGCGAAGTTCGTGGCTTAACCGGGAACGGGCAAGCCGATGGTCTAACTCTTCGCCCAGCCTCAACAGCTCCCTTGCCTCAGCACTATCGGCTCCGGGACCTGAGCCGACCGCATATTGATCGTTTAGTTTGTCGGCAGCCGTCCGAAATGCAGCGGCTAGTTGGTTAAGCTGTCGGGCGCGCTCCGAACCGTCGTAGATGCCAAATCGAAGCTCTCGCGTAAGGCCCATCTGGAAGAATTTGCTCTGAAATATGAGCGTCCTGGCCTGGGTGCGCAAAAGTACGGAGGTAGTTGGTCCAAACGAATTGAGATTTCTCGCCCGAGTTGCGTCACTGAACGACATGCCGGAAAAGGCCACGAAGGCGATGAGAACAAGCCAGGTTCTTCGTGCGTAAACCATGATGACCTCCGGTTGTTGAGTGTCCTCTAAAGAGGCGACGTTAACCGGGCAAGCACCGTGCCGGGCCAGCCGTCTCAGAAACTCCACCGTGATTCCGATGACTTTTACCGTCTTGCTCAGACGGTTTGGTGTGACGATTAGACCAAAGCGGGACTAGCTCACGAAAGGTAAGATGTTCTAATCTCAGTTGCACTGTGTCTTCCTTTGTGCACACTTTCAAGCGCACACAATTGCACCCCCGAGACACAGAGAGCACCTGAAAAGGCTGCAAGCACGAACGAGTAACCGAAAGCCAGATCTTGACTCGTTATCCAGGAAAGCTTACAAAGAGGGTCGGGCGGACAACTATTAAAGTCGTCCGTTAACGCACACTCGTTGTAATAGGTAATTCTCAAGCGTGCGCGACATCTTCTCGTACTCTCCATCCCGGCACTCAATGCCTCTTCTCAGGTTCGATGTCATTCCGATTAAACAGAATAAGAAACCTCTCTGGTTTGCTTTCCTCGAAAGGATTTAATTAAGCGATGATCACAAGTGTTATCCGGTGCCTTATTGGTTTGATATTACTAAGCGCTGCCCCCATTAGTGTTCAGGGGCAAAGTGACCCGCAATCCGGCAGTCCACTTGATCAAAGGGTTGACGCGTTGCGCCAGGAACTCGAGATGGAAAAACTGAGAACGGCGCTGGCTGAACAGAGGCGAAGAACAGTTGAGGCCAGTATGCCTGAAGTTTCCGCAGAAACTCGAAAGGGCCTTAGAGGGGAGATCAGTAATCGGGAACTACCGGAAGGCCAATTTGGAACGGAGAGCCTGGCGTTGAGCTACGAATCTCTTTCCGCTCTCGCCAGGGAGATCAGCCGTAGCGTAAACACCAATGCTGAGGAATGCAACCGGATAGTGATCTACAGCGAAGCCGACTTTAAGCACCTGGTCCTCTACCGGCTCTTTCAGAGCCAGGCGGTTCCGGCGCTCGAGGCCTATGAAAGGCTTCTCGACAATCGCCCTCTGGATCGCGAAGGCATGCGCGGGATGCGTCAGCAGGAACTGCTCCAGTTACCGAATCTCGGTACAGCCCTGGTCGGTTCAGCCATCGACCTCATCGCCCTGTTTCGGACCGACACAACGGTCAGCAATCGAAAGATTTCGATCGAACCAACGGCGCTAGCTGCGCTTGTCTCAAACGAATTAAGGCAGATCAAACCTGGCCTGAAGGTCTATTACCCGATGGCGTACATTCCCGAGGGCCAGTGGCAGGAGGATGATGAGACCTCGGTCCTGACGCGTCTGACCCGACTTTACAGTTACCATGATGTGGTAAGAGGGATTCTTGAAAACTATGCTAACGCCTCGCCTGAAGACAAGAAAAAGTACCCACCAGTGGACCACATTGTGGCCCTGGCATCGCTTAATCGCCGCGTCGATGCTTTACTGGCGAGCTTCCAAAATAAGCAGGGGCAGGACGTCGCAGGAATTCGAGAGCTGGTTCGGGCCGAGCAATTGAGCCGCATGCTTGAGGGCGAGAATACAGGCATTCTTCAGTTAAAGGTGTTGGAGGCGGGTGGTAGCCAGGTCACAACTCGTAATCTGATTTTCGGAAGCAAGGTTCGGTACAGCGGAAGCGCGGTCGTTGAGTACATGTTGTTCGCGCCAGATGGCACTCTGCGAACGGCCGAGACGCTCTACTACCATACAGGTTTTCAAGAGATGAATGGCACGCGACACCCGCGCAAGTCCTCAGCGCTGGTCAATCAACCATAGGAACCTCATGACGCGTCGCGAAGACTGCGCAGGGATTCGCGGAAAGGATCTCACCTTTACTGACAGCAGAGACAGCGGGACTGGTTAATTAGGCTCTGCTTGACCCGAAGCGGAAAATGGGAAAGAATCTCGGCCACGGCCGCTTACCTGTATCTCGCGTGCTCTTAAGACGCTAATTCTGATCAACCGAAAATAAAACTGGCTGACTTCTTCGCTATCATGTCAAAAATCTACTGGAGGACTGCAAGAGCCGGACGCTTAGTCCGTTCCTTTTGTCGTCAGAGAGAGGTTGGCACTGCCGCCTCTCACATCATCGCTACGACAGCAACGTCCGTGGCTGTCTCCCAAAATCTCTCCCCCCGGAAAAACTGAAAGGAGCGTCTATGCTTTACCTTCGTCGAGGTATTAAGTCCAGGTTTCCCAATGCTTCAATACGATTTTGGCCACCGGCTGTGCTGATCTCTGTTCTTCTCGCAATGCTGGTCGTACCGGCTCCGCTGGTTAGCAGTAACAGCCTAACAACGTCTCAGGCCCCCGACGAATGGCCGATGCAGACAGTGGCTTCGATGGCAGTTCCTTCCAGCCGCAATCCAAACAAGGTTGAACCTGTCGAACTTAGCGCCCTTAACACCAAGACGGGCCGAGAGGCTGGCCTCGCGGTGGCCCAGGCTGGGCGTGGCACCCGGGGAACCACCGACTACGGTGTAGTCAATGTCGAATTTCAGAACGCAGCCGCTCGCGCAGCTTTCAAGCAACCAGGAGCTACTGTCTTAACAGCATTCGATCGCTTTGCCGACATGTTTATCAACTCCCTTGAGGTTCTGGATGCTATAGCGAAACGGCCCGAGGTAGTCTGGGTCGACTGGGCCGGCAGTGCGTCGGCGCCGCCACCACCATCGGGGGAAACCACTGCACCGACAAGACAAATACCTGACCGGATTGTGCGCGGCGGAATCAGCGGCCTCACCGGCAAGGGGGTGATCATCGCGATAGTTGACACTGGCATCGACTTTCGCCATCCCGACTTCATTACTTATGATGCTCAGGGGCAGCCAACCTCTCGCCTCCTTTATATGTGGGACACCACAAGCAATGCCTTTGACGCGCAGAAGATTGGGAGCAAGGCCCCATTCTCATATCCAAACGGAGCTTCCATCGGCACTCTCTATACACGGGATCAGTTGAATGCGGAACTTCGTTCCGGAACCAAAAGAATACCGCCGGCTGATCTGAACGGACACGGCACAGCCTGCGCCAGCGTGGCAGCGGGGAACGGAAACGGTGACCGTGTTACCGGTGGGTTAAATCGCCCGGAAACGGTCGGGGTTGCTCCTGAAGCCGATCTGATAGCCGTCAAAATCGATCAGGGAGACGATGCTGATGGACTGGAGAACTCTTATCTGCTGAACGCCGCAGTCGAATGGATGGATAAGATCGCGGGCTCCCGACCTCTGGTGGTGTCATGCAGCTTTGGCGGTCATAAGGGCGGACACGATGGGCAACTGGTCGCTGAACGTCACCTGGATGCGCGCTTCCCAATGACCAAACGCGGTCGGGCGATCGTGATTGCAGCCGGCAACGAAGGAAGCGATACATTTCATTCACGCGCGAATTTCGCCGGTGAGAGTCAGGCCAAACTCGTGAAATGGAACACCCAGAGCGTTGCTTCGTTGACTATCTATTTTGACAGCAATGACGGAAAAGACATCAGCTATGCTTTAGCCGGCAAAACCCGGGGAGAATTGAAGAGTCTTTGGACCAATCCTTTCACCAGTCAGCTTGCTGCGAGACTTTCAATCGAACCTGGCGTGGGCGGTATCTGGCTCTTGAACAAGAGCGGCAAGTCGATGAAGGCAAATCTCTACCTTTTTGGGAGAGGCGAGTTTGCTCCCGACGACGTCACCTTTGAAACACTTGTCGGCACTCCCGGCACAGCGAGCAACGCCATCACGGTCGGCAGTTACGATTGGAACCATCTGTTCCATCAGAAGGGGTCTTTGTATTCGATTGGGGATGTTTGCGGACTCGGTAAGGAGTTGACTGTCGGGGGCCTGTCCTGCTACTCGAGCCCGGGTTTCACGCGTAATGGAAAGGTTAAACCTGAGTTCGTGGCTCCCGGTGAATGGTTTACATCGAGCTACGCGAAGCACCACGATGGCACTGGGGTGAGCCAATGGCGGGTGGACAGCACCGGCAACTACGTTGCGATGAACGGTACCAGCGCAGCAACGCCGTACGCCTCCGGTATTATTGCCTTGATGCTTCAAAAGAAGCCGGATCTGACGTTTGGCGAGATCAGAAATCTTCTGACCGCAAACGTTAGTCGCGATGCTTTTACCGGATCGGTTCCTAATCCCCGCTGGGGCCATGGAAAACTCGATCTCACTGCCGTCCAGAAGATCTTTGCCGCGCTTTAAGGCGTCGCCGAAGATTTAACGATAAGACCGCTTGGGAGCTTTCGGTCTGGAGCGGTCTTATCGCCCTAACGGCTACCTTCTCTTCCCTTAACTCCCCAAACTGACAGGCATGCGAGGATTCATGAAACAGGGACCACTGTTCATAATTGCTTTCCTGCTACTCGCTCTGGCGCCGCCCGCACTGGCCCAGACAGTTGCCAGAGAGACAAGCCCCCTCCGAGCAGGAGAGACGGTTGAGCGTGCACTGCGTGGTGGCGAGTCCCATTCCTACGGCTTAAACCTCAAAGCCGGAGAGTTTCTACGGGTCGAGGTGCAACAACGTGGCGTCGATGTGGTAGTCGGTGTACTGACTCCCGATGATCGGCAGTTAATAGAAGCGGATCGTCCAAACGGAACGGCCGGGCCTGAATCGCTCTCTCTGATAATCGACACCTCCGGCTCGTTCACACTGCAAATCCGCGCGTTAGACGAACATGCTTCGGCCGGCAAATATATCGTCCGTTACGAGCAACGCCATCCAACCGAGCAAGACCGGAAAAGAATTAACGCTGAGCGCGACTATGCGGAGGCGGGCAAGCTTGAGAGGAATCAAGAGACTCTCAGTAAGGCTCTCGAGCTCTCCGAGTCGGCTTTTAAGACCTGGGATGAAATTGGGGATACTTATGCAGCTGCGCTGGCCCTCTTGCGCGTCGCCGGTCTAGCCAGTGCGATGGGTGAGAAGGACAGAAGCATCGAACACTATACCAAAGCCATCACTGCCCTACGTCAGATCAAGGCAATTACCGATGAAGCAGGGGCTTTGATGAGTCTTGGCAATATCTACTTTGCCGCTAATGAGCAGGAGAAGGCGCGGCTGAGTTATGAACAGGCGTTAGCGGTTCTTCCGCCGGGCGATGAACCACAACTAACGGCAGCAGGACTCGAGGGGTTGGCCCAGATCCTTGGGGCGCTTTCGCGTGATCAAGAAGCACAATCTCGGTTCGAACAAGCGCTTGCAATACGTCGCCAGAGTGGGGACCGCAACGGCGAAGCCATGACCCTGTATTACTTAGGGCTCTTTGTGCAACAGAAACGTCGATTCGAGCAAGCGCGAAACTACTATCAGCAGGCTCTCGAGTTGCAGCGCGAAACAAAAGATTCACAGTCTGAAACGGTTACGTTGAGCGCCATCGGCAACACCTTCGCACACGAGAGGCAATATAAATCCGCGCTTAAGTTCTACGAGCAGGCACTCGCGTTGAAGCGGCAATTGCAGGACCTCAAGGGGCAGGCTCTCCAACTCTCGAATATTGCTCTTACACACTACAACCTCAAAGCCTTTGACGAGGCAGTAAAGTTCCATCAGGAAGAGGTTTCGATACTCCGCCAGCTAAAAGACCAGCGCGGTGAGATTCACGCGCTCAATAATCTGGGAAACAGCTTTTACGCAGCCGGAAAGTACCAGGAAGCCGTTAAACCTTATGAAGCAGCCGAGTTGATTGCGCGTGAGTTAAACGACGCGCGTTCAAGATTGGCGCTATTAAAAAATATCCGGGACGCTCACGAGCAGGACAAAAAATACTCTGACTTTCGCTCCAGTTCCCAACAGGCCCTGGTTATCGCTCGTGAACTCAAAGACCGTGCTTCGGAAGCAGAAATCCTGCGTAAGGTTGGTACAAGTTACTATCGTGAACGCCAGTATGAACCGGCAATCCAATTCTGGGACCAATCACTCGCAGTTTATAAGGAGTTGAAGGATCACAAAGGTGAGGCCGGTACCAACAATGATCTTGGCAACGCAAACTATGCGTTGGACCAGTTCGAAAAAGCTGAGCACTATTATCAACAGGCGCTGACGCTCTGGCGACAGTTAGAGTCACCGGCCAATGAAGGCATGCTACTAAGTAATCTGGGCGATCTGTATTTCAAGATGCGCGAATACGAGAAGGCGCGCGCCTGGTATGAACAAGCCCTCACTGTCCGGCGGCAGTTGGATAACCGGTCAAGAGAAGCGGCTACCCTGCGTAGCCTCGCACGTTGTGAGCGTGGTTTGAGCAGGTTCAATGAGGCCCTCAGACTCTCTGAGGCGGCGCTGGCCCTGGACAGGGCCGGCAAAGATCGCGGCAGTGAGTTCGAGACACTTAATCTTATCAACAACATCTACTTCCTAAAGAGCGATTATGAGCGCGGGATGAGCTACGCGAAACAATCGCTCGAGGTTGCACGAGAATTGGGGAACCGTCGGGATGAGGCTCTCTCGTTGCACAATCTCGCTGCGGCTCAGGTTAGTCTCGATCAGATCCAGGAAGGAGTAAGAAACTATGAGGCGGCGATTGCAATCCAGCGTGAACTTAAATTGACTGAATCCATGGGCGGTTCGCTGCGGGGCCTGGGTGATGCCACGTCGCGACTGGGGAAGAACGCTCAAGCCAAACTTTATTATGAAGAAGCGCTCTCGATTTATCGCGCGGCGGGCAACCTTGAGGGCGAGGCCTATGCGCTCAACGATCTTGGAGTCCTTCATGGCGAGATCGGCGAGATTGACATGGCCCGAAAGAGCTATGAACAGGCCCTGACTATTCGACGTAAGCTTAAAGATCGGCGCGGTGAAGCGGCTACGATGGTCAGTCTCGCAGCCCTGATTCTGGAGTCCGGCTCTTCTCATTCTCAGGCCCTGAAGACCGCCGAAGAGGCGCTGGCTCTTTCCCGTGAAGTACACGATCGCGAAACCGAGAACGAGGCCCTGACTGTCCTGGGCTCGATCCACGCCTCTTTAGCTCTGTATGGCAAGGCGCGTGATTATTACGAGCAGGCTCTAGCGTTAAGCCGCGAAATAAAGGCTCGACGCCGTGAGGCAAGGACGCTCGGCAATCTTGGTGCAATCTACTCCGACCTTCGCCAGCTAGACAAAGCAATCAGTTACGCCGAAGAGTCTCTGGCCATCTGGAAGGAAATAAGGGACCGTAGCGGCGAGGCGCGTATCCTGAAGAATCTCGGGATCGCCTATGGCCTTAAAAAGGACCATACCAGGAAACGAGAGTTTCTTGAGCAAGCATTGCCCATCTTTCGCGAAACCCTCAACCGTGACGGTGAAGCCCAGACTCTCAGCAGTCTCGCCGGTGTTTATAAAGCCCTTGGCGAATACCAGACCGCGCAAAAATTCTACGAAGAGGCCATTTCGATTCAACGCCAGATCCGAGACCGCCGCAGTGAAGGCGAGTCGGTAACGCTCATGGGAGAGGTCTACGCCTCGATGGGACAGAGCGATAAAGCCCGCTCGTATTACGAGCAGGCTAATGAGATCTCGAGGGAAGTAAGACACGCTTATGTTTTTGCCTACTCTTCGTATCAGTTGATGGATCATTGGCAAACAGCGAAGCAGCCTGAACTTGCCATCTTTTACGGCAAGCAGATGATCAATTCGCTCCAGGAGATCCGTGGCAACATTACTTCAATGGAAGGTGAAAGCCAGCAGAGCTTTCTCAGTTCGATCGAGGCGGTGTATCGGATATTGGCAGATCTCATGATCAGCGAAGGTCGCCTGCCCGAAGCCCAGCAGGTTCTGGATCTGCTCAAGACAGAGGAGTATTCGAAAATCGTAAGCCGGAGCGGTAGCAACGCGGTGAACCTTCCCTACAGCTCAACCGAGGCTGAGGCTGTCAAAACCATCGATCGTCTAGCCGTCATTGGTCGCGAACGTGGGGAGTTACTGAACCGTCAGGAAAAAGGTTTTACCGACAGTGAAAAGTCGCGCCTGGCCCAATTGGATCAGGAACTCGAAATCGCAAACAAGGAGTTGCGGCGCTCGCTAAGTGCTCTGGCGGCCGCTTCGGCGGAAGTGAAACAGCGAACCGACGATGTGAAACAAGGACAGGCTTTGATGTCGGATCTCCGTCAACTTGGACCGGGTACAGTAGCGCTCTATACGGTTGTTTCAAAGGGCTCAGGCTGGATCATTCTAGTCACGCCCGACTTTCGCAAGGCCTACCCGATCGACGTCAATGGCCTTGAACAGACCGTCTTCGCCTTCCGGGAGGCCTTGCGTTCAGACCGCTACGATCTTCTGCCCCTCGCCAGGCGGGTCTACAGCATGTTGATGGAGCAAACCTCGTCTCAGCAAAAGACAACGCTCGCAGCCGATCTCCAAAGCTATCTTGCCGGCCACGAGAACAAGACATTGATGTGGTCGCTGGATGGGGTTTTGCGCTACATCCCGATGGCTGCCTTGCATGATGGAGAGCGGTATCTTGTAGAGCTATACCGTAATGTTGTCTTCACAACCGCCAGCCTGGCGCGACTTAAAGATCAGGTCAGCACTGACTGGAAAGCGCTCGGGCTTGGGGTGTCGGAAGCGAGGAGTGGATTCGCGCCTCTGGCAGGCGCCAAACGTGAATTGCAGTCGATTATCAAGGATGCGTCTAACAGCGACGGAGTCTTGCCGGGAACTATCAGGCTCAACAACGACTTTACGCGAGCGGCTTTGATTGAAGGCTTGCGCCAGGGCTATCCACTGGTCCATATCGCGAGCCACTTCAGTTACCAGCCAGCCAATGAGGCGGAGTCTTTTCTCCTGCTCGGTGACGGTAGTCAACTAACGCTGGAAGAGATTCAGGACTTACCTAACATTTTTGAGAAGGTGGAACTCCTTACTCTCTCTGCCTGTGACACCGCAACTGCGAGCGCCGCGAACGGCAAGGAGATGGAAGGCCTCGGCTATGTGGCCCAGACGTTAGGGGCAAAAGCGGTGGTTGCCAGTTTGTGGCCTGTATCGGACACGGGAACGGACCAACTGATGGTGCGCTTTTATCAGCAGCGCACCGCGAATCTGAAGCTATCAAAGGCAGAGGCATTTCGACGCGCGCAGCTCCTGCTGCTGAATGGTGGTGAAAAGCAGGCCATGGCAACTTCCGACACGTCCCGGGCTAAAGTGGCGCGCCCGGCGAGCAACACGCGCGAGCTTCTGCCTTTTAAAGTAGATCCGCAGCGACCCTTCGCGCATCCACATTACTGGGCGCCGTTTATCCTGATTGGCAATTGGAAATAAAGGGGGAGTGGCATGAACTTCAGACAGGTTTTCGTTACAGTGGGTCTTCTGCTTCTGCTTTCGTTCGGCTTTGTTCCGCTGATCGCAACTAAGAGCCAGCCCGTCACCACGGACCAGTCAAAGCCGGAGATCGCCAAAGAGCTCAAGAAGTTCGTTTATCAGGTAGGAATCGATCGTTACAAGTATGTTCCACCGCTCGATGGTTGCGTGCAGGATCTAATCGACCTGAAGGAGATCCTGATCCGGAAATTTTCAATCCCTGAAAGTAACTTCCTTGCGATCACAAACGAAGAGGCGACCAAACAAGCGATTCTTGCTGGGTTTCGCAAACACCTGATCGAGAATGCAAAAGCCAATCCGAATGCCATCGTTATCTTCCAGTTCAGCGGACACGGCTCCCGCGTACCCGACCAGGACGGGGACAAGGCAGATGGGATGGACAGCACGCTGGTTCCGGTCGATAGCCGTGACCCTGAGAACAAGAACTTCGACATCGTTGATTATCAGATTCGAGAGTTATTCGAAGAACTGAGCCGGTACACCAACAATATAACCTTCATCATTGATGCTTGCCATTCAGGAAATCCTACGCGCGGCGGTAAAACCCGGGGTATCAGAATCGACACCCGCAAGCAACCTCAAAGCACTGCCCGCAAACCCGCGACTCGGGATAGTTCGGGAACGCGCGAGAGCGAGGTAGTGCCCTTGCTCGCTCGCGATCAACGGTACGTGTCGATTGCGGCAACACTGCCTCACGAACTGGCGCATGAAAAGACCGTGATCAAGGGAGAAAAAGAGAATGGCGCATTGACTTATCACCTGATCAGGGCGTTAGAACGCGCTACTCCGGAAACAACATATCGCCAGCTAATGGAAGAGGTCTCGAATGCGGTTACCATCGACTTTCCTTCACAGCATCCGCAGGCGGAAGGGGATCTGCGCCGGCGCGTCTTCGCGGGTTCGGCGAGTCGTGAGGATTCCTTTATACGCATCGATCTGGTGAAAGAAGCGGAGGCGATCATCAAAGCGGGCACGGCTCAGGGGTTAAGAAGCGGGTCCGTGGTTGCTTTCTATGCTTCCGACGCAACGCGGCTCGCTGGAGAAGAGAAGAAGCTGGCGACCGGGACCGTTACAGAGGTCGCTGCTTTCAGTGCGAAGGTGAAACTCGACCCGGGCGAGACGGTAACCGAGAAGGCAAAGGCAGTCCTCGTGTCACCAGACTTCGGGTCGGTGCGCACCCGCGTGGTGCTTCCGACTGACGCTGCTCGCACTGCGACCCCAAGTGTCTCATTACGCAACGCGATAGCAGATCTTCTCAAAGACAGTCAGCGAGTGGAGATCCTGCCCGGATCAACCACGACGCAGGCAGCCGGTTCAGATTGGGACGTAGCGGTTATGCGGGACAAAATCAATAACGTATTCCGGCAGATTCCCACCGTCGCGGGCTCCGAGACTTTGAGCCCCGAACGCGAGGTCTACTACATCGCCGGGCAGGGTGGGCTTCCGGTCTTCGGTGTCTTTGTTGAATTGAGTGATCCGCAGGCGCCTACGAAGATTGCAACCGCGCTTGAATATCTGGCCAATCAACGGGCGCTCCTGGCTGTCAGAAATGAAGCTACGCAGTTGAGCGGGGCAATCAATATCATTGTGCGCCGAATTCATGGCGATTTTTCAGAAGGTCGGGGACGTATCGACCGCGAGGAGGTGGTCCAACTCGCCGAGAACCAGAAGGACTATGCATTTGACCAGGGCGAGTACTTCCGATTCGAGCTCGAAAACCGGTCGGACCGCGACCTCTACGTCACCCTGTTGGACATTGCTCCCGACGGCAGCATCCAGATTCTGTATCCGCCAAAAGGTGCGACGATAAAGATCCCCAAGGGCGAAAAGGTCAGACTCAATGAGGTGTTCGAAACAACGGGCCCGGCTGGTTACGAAACGTTTAAGGTGATTGCCTCGACGGAACAAAAAGGCCCGAGCGATTTTGAATTCCTCGAGCAAACAGCGTTGACACGCACCAGAAGCAAGCGCGTAAGCATTCAGGAGCTTGCAGACTGGACTACTTCACAGATCAATTTTGTGATCAGCGAGCGTGTGGTCAGTCGTTAGTGGGAAGGCATCCGATCCGATAATCACTGCCAAAAAGATCACCAACGCAGTTGGTGGATTCGTTCGACCCTGCCCACAGGCGACCGTGAAATGAGATTTCAGAAAAGCTTGTCGGGGTCGCCAGCCTTAGGTTGGGTCGAACTATCCACCAACTCCCGTTGGTCGTCTTTCTTTTACGCGCTCTGCTCCAGGGGACAAACGAAATGCTCACAAGCGCCCATTGGACCATCGTCAGGATCACCCCAATCTTATCAGTGGCGCCGTGTGGTTCTCCAAATCGCAGTAAACCGTATTGTACAGGGACGAGAAGCAGGCTGATTGCCAGTAAGACTCGATTTGTAGTCGTCCACTGCGGCGCCTCCCGCGACTCTCCCCTTCGCAGATCGCGAACTACCCAAATGATTGAAAGGAGTGCCAGGCCGCCCCAGTAGAGCGGGCCGACCCAGGCAAGCGACACGTCAACTCCCAGCGTGTCACCGCGAAAGCGATATCGTTCAGGATAACTAATTGCGTAATACGTGGCTTCGAAAGCAAATGGAACTGTCCACAGGAGCAGGAGCCAATGAAACGGTTGTCGCGCGCCGCGCCAGCCAAGATAAAGAAGCGTGATTGAGAAAGCGGCTAAGACTGGCAGGATCCAGTAATCACCGCCGGCTCCGCTGCCACGGAATAACAGGCCCCAGTACCTTCCACCCCATGCATAGGTTGGGCCATCCATCAGGCCGCGAATCAGTGGAAGCCAGATCGTAATCATCGGAATAGCGATTAAGATCAGGATTGTCTTAAGGAGTCGATCAGGTTTCCACATAACATTCTTCTGGCCGTTTTTTGCAGTTGCCTCGCAGATAGAGCCCAGGTTGGGCATGCCAACTCTCGCTTGACTTCCAACTTCACGATGGTAACGTCTAAGGATTGCGTGCTATTAACGGATGCTACAAAAACTTCTTTCAACTCCTAATCCTGTAACTCGCTGGTGAGGGCCCGGGAGTCTGGCAAAATCCTCCTCAACGTCGTTACAATCAGCTTGTTACGTTTAAATCAAATACGAGTGCGAGAGACTCTGTCCGAAAGAATGCCTATTCCTGTCTTCTGTTCCGAACCCTACCAAACCCCAGTATTTTCAGGCGTTTTGCCCATTAACGCGCGGCAGTTCACGCTGGTAAAGGGGGCCTCCGCCAAGTGAGCTATCGGTTCCCCTGGCATAAGCTTACCGACGAGCAACTGCTCGAAATGCGCATCTGCGACCTTCCTATTCAGATCAAAGGCTCCTTCCTGGAGCCACAGATCAAGAGACTCTACCGTGAACTTAATGAGCGTGGAATTCGCTTTAAGCCACACGTCTGGCTGTCCGAGGAGTGGTTCTCGCCGGACGGAGTGCCCGGAATCGCGATCCCTTTCTACCTCGCCCACCCTCGTCTGATGAAGCTGGAGCGGCGGCAAATGCTAGAGGTTGAAGGTGGCACCGATAAAGAATGCATGCGTATCCTTCGTCATGAAGCGGGCCATGCACTTGACACAGCGTTCCGGCTGCACTTCAAGCGACGTTGGCGAGAACTTTTCGGCTCATTCGCGCAGCCTTACCCCGACTTCTATAAACCAAAACCGAAGAGTCGAAACTATGTGCTCCACCTGCGGGCCTGGTACGCCCAAGCCCACCCCGCTGAGGACTTTGCAGAAACCTTTGCCGTCTGGCTGACCCCTCGTTCGCTGTGGCGACGGCGCTATAAAGGCTGGCCTGCGCTTCGCAAACTTGAATACATCGATGACCTGATGCAAGACCTTGCCGGCTCTCGGCCACAAAATCGTACCCGCACCAAGGTTGAACCGCTTTCGGGCTTGCGAATCACGTTGCGACAACACTATCGTCGTAAACGTGAGCGCTACGATTTTGATTGGTCAGCCAATTACGATCGTGATCTAAAACGGATCTTCTCTGACGATCCTAATCTCAAATCGCGGGTCAGCGCCGCAAGCTTCTTGCGTCGGGTGCGACGCGAAGTCCGGCAGATCGTGGCTGATGGCACGGGGGTGCATCAGTACACCATCGATCACGTCCTTCAGAACATGATCGATCGTTGCGAAGAGCTACGACTGCGGGTCGTAACACCAAAGCGCGAAACTCGCCGGCGAGTCATGATAGTCTTAACAGTACAGGTAATGAACGTGTTGCACTCGGGTTATCATCGCATTGCCGTATGACTTTCGAACCGAGAAAGAAACTGCGCATCATCGTTCTGGTCCACGAGGACTTTGTTCCTCCGGATTCGCTTGATGGGCTAAGCGATAAGGAGCGGTCGGCAGTAAAGACCGAGTTCGACGTCATTTCAACACTGAGAAAGATGGGGCATGAGGTCTATCCGATTGGTCTCTATAACCAATTGAACGCAATCGGCAACGCCTTAATGGAATACAAACCTCACGTGGCCTTCAACCTGTTGGAGGAGTTTCACGGTTACCCTCTTTATGATCAGCATGTGGTCAGTTACCTGGAACTGATGAAGCAGCCTTACACGGGCTGCAACCCACGGGGGCTCACTCTGGCCCACGATAAGGCGCTGACGAAGATGATTCTCGCTTATCACCGCCTGCTGGTGCCGAACTTTGCCGTGTTTCCGCTCAATCGCAAAGTACATCGTCCAAAGCGATTAACGTTCCCATTGCTTGTTAAGTCGATCAGTGAAGAAGGCTCGGTGGGAATTGCGCAGGCTTCTATCGTTCACGACGATGACAAGCTGACCCAGCGCGTCGAGTTTATTCACCGGCAGAACAAAACTGCAGCTATCGCCGAGCAATACATCAGGGGTCGCGAGATCTATGTAGGTTTGATTGGTAATCAAAATATCCAGACCTATGCGCCATGGGAATTGGTAATGGAGAAGCTTCCGGAAGGCGCCGAGAACATTGCCACACTAAAGGTAAAGTGGGACCCCAGTTATCAGCAGAAGGTTGGCGTCGGCACGCGCGCCGCAGATCTTTTACCCGAGCAACACAAAACTCTCGAGCGACTTTCGAAGCGAATCTATCGTTACTTGTTTCTCAGTGGCTACGCGCGGCTGGATTATCGGATGACCGAAGACGGTCAGTTCTATCTTCTCGAAGCCAATCCCAACCCTCAGATCGCAGCGGGCGAAGATTTTGCTGAATCGGCCGAACACTCGGGCGTCCCTTACGATCACCTGCTACAGAAAATCATCACTATTGGCCTGAACTATCAGGGTGGCCAGCCCACTTGAGCGAGCTTCCGGGGAAACTGACGCGATTAAAACTTTCTGATCGCTACCAAAAGAATCGCGTTATCAATCGACACTGGACACACGGCTGTTCAGGGGGAGGCTTGCCCATGACTCTCGCACTCACACTGCTTTTTGCCCTGACGCTTTACCGGCAGGTCTCTCGCGAGCGTGCCTGAACCACCCCTCGAAACCTTTCAGTCTGACCGATATAAAACCAGAAACCTTAAATAGCGTCGAAAAGACCGCCCACCCTTCTGACTTCTTTTCATTCGCCGCCGCCGTCTCAAAAGTGATTTGTCAAGAAACAGTCACATTGCGTGTTGTGACGTTACGGCTCGACGGTTAGTATTTGCCCGCCTCGAACTTGAGGTCCCCACAAAAGCAAGTAGTAAAAATTGAAGGAGAAGGTCCCCCTTCCATGTTCTTACGAAGATTGTTCCCCTGCGCCGTGGCAGCGTGCGCAGTTGTTATTCTGATATCTCTGTCCGTTAATGCGCAAACGGGCGAAACCCGTGAGAGACAGGTTTTCGAAACCACTCGGTCATTCAATACCGCCAACCAATCGGTGTTGGAAAACGAGCCGGTAATCGTTCCCGCGGCAACCGAGGACGGGAAACGTCACAATGGTTTTATGCCGCGTGGAAGCCTGAACCTGAACCGTGTCGAGCGTCTGCTGTCGGTGGCAGTTGATCAACGATTAGGATCTCGCTATTCATGGGGCGCGACGGGCCCTTATGCTTTTGACTGTTCAGGTTTCGTTTGGAGCACATTTCGCTCGGCGGGGATTAATTTCGAGCGCAGCAGTGCGCGAACTCTGTACCAGCGCTTTTTGCCAGCATCCCCGGACGAGGAGTTTGACTTTGGCACGCTGGTCTTCTTCAGCAACCTTACACATGTAGGTATCGTTGTTGACGAGGAGGGCTTCTATCATGCCTCCCGGCGTCACGGAGTAATCTATTCTCGTTTTAGCGATTACTGGTTAGATCGCATTGATGGATTTCGGCGGGTGCCGATGATGGATCAACTGGCAGAAGAATAGAACCTCTCTGAATTTCCTTGACGGCCAAAGGCCGGCGTTGAGTTTGGCGCCGGCTTTTGCTTTTAAGCCCGCTTACTTATTGCCAGGAATCGTTGACACAAAGCCGGCCCGATGCTCTTCATCTCGGGCTTCCCACAGGACCACAATCTTGTCGAGCGCGACATAGAAAAGTTTCTGGTCGTCGTCCTTTAGGTGCAGCACTTCGTCCTCAACTTTCACAACCTCTCCGCGTAAGCTGGACGAGCCGCCACAGTACAAGTCCAATTTCTTGCCAACCATTTTTGATAAGAACTCTCGCATAATTTTCGCACCTCACATCCTTCTGATAGTGCGAGGGTGCTAGCGGTTGCCATTCCTGAATGTGATATTTACCAGGGGCAACACATCGGGGTCGTCCTGCTGTTTGCGCTCGAACTTGAGCAGGTCGTAGTACGCACAGCGCGAGGTGGTGGGGAACTCCCTGCAAACCGCCGGTCGAGCGTGATAGATCGTGCACCGGCGAGATTTAGGGTCCAGAAACCGGCACGATTCACCCAGCACCGGGTCCGCCTTGCGCCGCAATACTCTTTCTTTGCCAAACAACTTCGTATAGCGAGCCACCGCCACCTGGGGTGTAACGCCGAAATGTCCCGCCAGCCTGCGAATGTCTCGCGGTGTTACCTGCACTCGCTCATAAACTGAGCAACAGTATGCAGGACACTTCGAGCAGTCGAACTTGAGGACGTTGAGTAAGATGCCCATGAATCTCCGATCGCTAATCTTGTCTTAGTTGGAACAGGGTTGTTTGGGGAGTGATTGGCGCTGGGTTGATCCAGCGACCGCCGAGAAAACTTGCTTCGCTTCTTTGCCATCTGGGCTTCTAATCTTCCCCCTGATCTTTTTGGGCGCTCGCAAAGCTTTCCAAACAGGTTCTACACAGACATCCTGTATAGCGAGTTCGCAGCTCTGCTCTAATCTCAGCCGACAAACTGATCTCAGAGCACCAGCAGCCCGTTAATGTTGCACCGCAACTGAAATCACCACCGCAGGCCTCGCAAGTGGCCGAGCGCCAGGTTCGAACGCCATTAAGAACTTGTAGAATTCGGCTCATCCGGTGCTTTGGGTCAATTCGTTAGCGTTCTCTTCAGCGCGCCTGAGTCGTAGCCGTCCGATGCGTCGTTCGTCCGCTTCGAGGACTTCAACATCCAAACCGCGCACGTGCAGATGTTCTCCTGCAAGAGGCACTTTACCCGATACGTTGATCACCAGACCAGCAATAGTTGTGAAGTCGTCATCTTCGATCTCCATATCGAAGAGGCGCTCTATCTTGCCAATCTCGGTCGATCCCAACACTTCATAGTTGCCATTGCTAAATTCGACGATCTCCGCCTCTTCGCCGGCGATGTCTTCGTCCTCGATCTCGCCAACGATCTCTTCGAGAATATCTTCCACCGTCACTAGTCCGGCGACGCCGCCGTATTCATCGATCACCATCGCCAGTTGCACATGGGCCTTTTGCATCTCTTCGAGTAGCTCCGAGATTGGTTTTGTCTCAGGGACAAAGTAGACCGGTCGCAGCAAGGGGGCGATTGGTTGATCTTCCCTTCCCTCGGGCCAGCATTGCAAGAGGTCCCGCACGTAGACTATACCTTCAACGTTGTCGATCTGATCGCGATAGACAGGAAGGCGTGAATATTTCGATTCAAGTATGACATCACGCGCTTCGCGAACGGTTGCATTAGCAGACACAGCGACGATATCGGGACGCGGCGTCATAACTTCGCTGACACTTGTATCGCCAAACTCGATAATCGACTGGATCAGTTCGCCCTCCTCCTCTTCAAGAATACCTTCCGCCTCACCTACATCGATCAGAGCCTGAATATCGCCGCCATTATCATCGCCGGCTTCTTCATCGCCGTTCTCAAGGATCTGTTCTTTGCGCCGTGGACGATCGAATAGTTTGTGGAACGGATCAGCGGCAAAGGCCATTAGAGGAAGAACGGGCCTGATCACCGGGAGAAGAAAAAGCAATGTGCCTTCAGGATTATGGGCGGAGATGAAGAGCGGAACGAGTTGGCGAAAGATCCCGGCAAGGACCAGGCCCGCGAGCAACACAATCAACACGAAACGATGGTCCTCAAAGAGTCTCAGGGAGATTGAGGTTACTAATACAGCGACAATTACGAGCAGAATTTGGATGGTGGCGGAGAGGGCAAAACTGAACCGCGCGCGGTTCTCAAGTATTTGGCGCAGAAACGCCGTTGAACGCGCCTTAGGTCGTTCCTCTGCTTCGGTGATCAATCGTCTGAGTCCGACGTCGCTCAACTGCCCGAAGGCCATGTCAACGGTCGCGAGCACAGACAGTACCACCAGAAGCAGAATCGTGAGCCCTAATTCAATCTCCATAGGTGGTCAGGCAGATAGTAAATGGTAAACGGCGAATGGTAAATGGCAGACTGGCCTCTCCATCAGATTTGCAGACGGCGTCGTAATCTCAGTTCCAGGCGATTCATCTCGCCGGTGTCGGTTTCATGGTCGAAACCAGAGAGGTGCAGAAGACCGTGGAGCACCAACTGGGCAATCTCCTGTTCGAAGGAAAGGCCGTTTTCGGAAGCCTGGCGGGCGGCAGTTTCCGCGCTGATCACAACATCACCCAGCGATCTTCCGGTCAACTCATCGTTGGTACCCGGAAATGAAAGGACGTCGGTAGGCCCATCCTGTCCGCGAAACTCGCGATTCAGTCGTTCAATACGATGATCAGAAACAAATCCGATCGTTACATCCTCATTCTCTCTTTTGAGCTGCTTTAGAACTGCTGCCGCAAACTCCTGCCAGTGTTGGCGGTCAATCCGAAACTTCCGCTGGGCATTAACGACTTCCACCATACTGTCCACCATCTCAGCCGCAGGGCGTTTTCCTGCAAGAGACTTGGGGATAAGAAGGCCTAGATGTTGGTCTTTCGGGAATGTTCTTCGTAAGCCTTGATGATCATCTGAACCAGTTTGTGCCGGACGACATCTTTATCAGTGAAATAGATAAACTCGATGCCGTCGAGGTGCGAGAGGACGCGTTCAGCTTCGATCAAACCGCTGCGTTTACCGGTTGGGAGATCGACCTGGGTAACGTCTCCGGTTATGACCGCTTTTGAGCCAAACCCGATGCGCGTCAGAAACATCTTCATCTGTTCGCTGGTCGTGTTTTGCGCCTCGTCAAGAATAATAAAAGCGTCCGCGAGCGTGCGCCCGCGCATAAACGCGAGAGGGGCTACCTCGATTACGCGCTTCTCCAGCAGTTTCGTTACACGTTCGTAGTCAATCAGGTCAAACAGTGCGTCATAAAGGGGGCGAAGATAGGGGTCAACTTTGTCTTGCAGATCGCCGGGAAGAAATCCCAACTTCTCCCCGGCCTCGACGGCCGGCCGCGCAAGCACGATCCTGTTCACTTGCTTCTGCATTAAAGCCTGGACCGCCATTGCAACGGCCAGATACGTTTTTCCCGTGCCGGCAACGCCGATCCCGAAAACTACGTCCCTTTCCTGGATCGCCTGGAGGTAACGGCGCTGGTTAGAAGACTTCGGCGCAACTTGCTTCTTACCGGCCGGATTAAACCTGGCTTTGGTGAAGTAGTCGCGGAGGCTGAAAGCTCGGTCTTCGGCAATCTGGGTAAACGCTTCGCGCAATTCCTTGTCTGTAAACTGCCGGCCCTCCTGAAAGAGTTCTGAGAAGTCTTCGAGTATACGCTCCGCGGTCTCGACATCTTTGGGATCGCCATCGATAGACAGATCCTGACCTCTAGCATTGACACGCACGTCAAGCAGGGATTCGAGATACTTGATGTTCTGATCGTGAACACCAAACAACGTTTCCAGACCTCGTGGAGGTAACTCGATCTTCTTCAAAAACTCTGGCTCCCTTGGTGCACAAATAAACTGGTTGTAGGTGACAGCGCGTAGGCGTGAGTGGGTAAAAGCGATAGCATGCCTTATATGCGGGGACGCTACTACAGCCATTGCTTGCTGTCAAACAGGATTGGGGGCCAGGTAGCGTTCCAGGCTGAACGAGTACCATTGGCTTGCGCCTAAAAGCTCCCTGTGGTTCTTAAAAATCCTGTCAGTCCATAGTAGAATAGCCACTCTTATTCCGTAACGCATTCCCAGACGATCGGAGAACCATGTGCATAGGGCCATTCTTTGCTGCCTTATACTGCCGCTAGTTCTAACGCAAAATACCGCATTCACCAGCGGCCTTTCCCCGAACGCAGGCGGCAAAGGTCCGCCTGCACCGAAACTCTCAAGCAGCGCGAACGACTTTGCACTCCTGGAAGAACCGGTCATAGCCGCACTTTCGCAGGAACTCTCCGGCGAGACTGCAAAACGCAACCTGGAATACATCACACGGCACCATCGGATGCGCGGCTCACGCGGCTTTCGCGCCGCTGCCGATCAGATCGTCGCTCAACTGCACCGGTACGGTCTGGCAGATGCGCGGGTTGAACAGTTTCCTGCCGACGGCAAACTCTTTTACGGAACGCAAAGGTCTCGTCCGCCGTGGGACGCTGAGTTTGCAGAACTCTGGGAGGTGCGTCAGACGAATGCCGGGTGGACCAGGCAAGTACAGTTGGCGAGCTGGGAAGCAATGCCTGTCACGCTTGCCCAGGATAGCGAATCGGGCGAGGCGACTGCGGATCTCGTTGATGTCGGTAATGGCACGGCCGAACGCGACTATGCCGGGAAGGATGTACGTGGAAAGATCGTTCTCGCGGGTGCACAGCCTGGCCCCGTGGCCCAACTTGCGGTTGAACGGTTTGGCGCTGCTGGAATTGTGAGCTACGCACAGAACCAGCGAACCGCATGGTGGGGTGAAAACGAGAACCTGGTGCGCTGGGGCCACCTTGACACCTTCGCGAAGAAACCAACTTTTGCTTTCATGATCTCGCTCAAACAAGCGCGTAGTTTCCAGCAAAGGTTAGCGCGCGGCGAGCAAGTACGACTAGAGGCGAAGGTAAAAGCAGGCAAGCACGCCGGTTCGTATGACATCGTTACCGCAACTATTCCCGGAGCAGAGCAGACTTTGCGCGCCGAAGAGATCGCATTCAGTTGCCATCTGGACCACCAACGGCCCGGCGCGAACGATAATGCCAGCGGTTGTGTCGCAATTCTCGAAGTAGCTCGAGCTTTGAACAAGCTAATCATTGAAGGACGGATTGCCAGACCGGCGCGCACCATTCGCTTTATCTGGCCGCCGGAAATCGAAGGCACGCTTGCTCTTCTGAATGGCCGCCCCAAAATTGCCGCGCGTATCAAGGCCGTCATTCACATGGACATGGTTGGCGGTGGCCCTGAAACCAAGGCCATCTTTCATATCACTCGTGGCCCGGCGAGTTTGCCGTCGTTCATCAATGATGTCGCAGAGTACTTTGGCCAGTTTGTAAACGAGCAATCGGCAAGCTTTGCTAAAGGCACAAGTGTTCCCTTCCCGCTCGTTGCTCCCGAAGGAGGCAAGGAGGCATTACTCGCCGAAGTTGCCGAGTTCTCAATGGGCAGCGACCATCAGATCTACACCGATAGTTCATTTGGGATTCCTGCTATCTACTTGAATGACTGGCCCGACCGTTATATCCATACAAATTTTGATACGCCCGCCAATGTCGATCCCACCAAGCTGAAGCGCGCGGCGTTCATTGGCGCGGCGAGCGCCTACCTTCTGGCAAACGTGAAACCAGAACACGCCACAGCAATTCTGGATGTGGTTCAAAGCCACAGCCTGCGTCGCACTGCGACAGTGTTAGAGCGCCGCGCCGGTCTTTCACGTGGGGAAGCCGCAAATCTCTCCCGCTTTCATCTGTGGCGCGAACGCGCGGTCGTAGAGTCGATGGGGCGTTTCTTCAGAATTCCCGAGGGGATAAGAGCCGAAGCTACAAACTTTCTAAGCAAGCTCGAAACCCTAATAGGAGAAGTACGCGCGCCAACATTGGCCCAGGGAGAGGGGCGCTTAGTTTTTTCCCGCAATCCAAAGGTAAAAGGCCCGATGACCGCGTTTGGCTACGATTACTTTACGGAACATTTCGGAGCCGAACGTGAAGCTTCGATCCGGCTTCTGCAATATCAAGGCCTGCGCGGCTCCGGTAGTGAGTATGCCTATGAGGTCCTGAACTTTGCTGATGGCCAGCGAAATGCTCAGGAGATTCGTGATGCGGTATCAGCTATCTATGGGCCAGTGCCGCTGGAACTGGTTGTCGAATATTTGAAGGCCCTGGAATCGATCAGAATTCTTGAAGGTATACGCTAACGACACGGGAGGAAGCAGATGAGAACTCGGGCGATCTGGTTCGTGCTTTTGACACTCACCATTGCCGTTCAGGCGGCTGCTCAGGAGAAGAAGATGAGAATCTACATTTCAGCGGACATGGAGGGCGTGGTTGGCGTCGTCACTGGAGAGCAACTCGGGCCGCAGGGCTTCGAATACAACCGCTTTCGCGAGTTCATGACGCAAGAAGTGAACGCCGCCATCGAAGCGGCTTATGAGGCCGGGGCCACAGAGGTTGTGGTCAGTGATTCCCATGGCAATGGGCAGAATCTGTTGATCGAGAAGTTGCCAAAGAACACTCTACTCGTACGTGCCTGGCCGCGGCCTTTGATGATGATGCAGGGCATTGACGAGACCTTTGCGGGAGCGATATTTATCGGCTACCACTCGGGAACAACAAATCCTCACGGGGTGCGGGCGCATACAATCTCCAGTGCCCGGTTGACGGATATTCGATTGAGGGGCGCTTCGATGTCCGAGGCAGGCATCAATGCGGCGATTGCCGGGCATTTCAACGTCCCTATAATTATGATCTCGGGCGATGATGTTGTCGTGAAAGAGACAACTGAGCTACTTGGCGATGTTGAAGGCGCCGTAGTCAAGTGGGCGTCCGGCTTTCACTCAGCAAAAACCGTAATGCCTGAAGTCGCTTATCAGTTGATCCGCGAAAAGGTGAAGAGAGCCATTGGCAGGATCGGGGATTTCAAGCCATACAAGCTCGCAACTCCGATCCAGTTGGACGTCAGCTTTAAGAATTATCGGCCGTCAGAGGTGCTCAGCTATCTTTCGAATGTCGAGCGCACGGACTCGCATAGCATCAGGTTTGTCGGGCAAGACATGATCGAGGTTTCTAAGTTCATCCAGTTTCTTACCACCTACGAGCCCGGCCTGGAACCCTGAAAGCCTCTATTCGAAGAGCCTCTCGGACGGCTCCTTGTGGGCTCTGTTCGTGTCAATTTCGTATCCTTGGCATTGTTGGGCAACTCAGTTCGCGAGGACAAGATCCTCGATGAGAATCAGATCAGTGTCGTTTGAACCCCGGGTACAAGCTAATTCCTTGCCGTCAATGGACCATGCAAAATGGAAGATCAAATCTGCCTCGAAAAACGTCAACTGCTTTTGTGGGCCACCCTTAACCGGCATGCGCCAAATATTTGAGACTTCTTCCTCAGTCTTAACATAGTCGAGCGCTGCGCTGTCGGGGGACCAGCGCATTCGACCCATATCCCCCGGAAGATCAAGAACAGTGACGAGAGATCCGTCCTCCGCCGCAATAATCTCGATTTGAGGTTTCGCGTTCAATTCTGGCGGACGGTGAACATACGCAACCAACTTACCATCTGGCGAAAGGGCATGGCTGAACGCAGGCTTTTCGACCAATTGTATCGCCGTGCCACCATCGATTCGCAGCTTAAATAAGCCCTGCTTGTTGTTGACTTCGGAACCGTAGATTACCCACTCAGAATCCTGCGAACAGACTGGAGTAGAGTACTCGCGAGCATTACGAACAAGCTCAACCGGATCGCTCCCATCGAGCTTCATTCGCCAGATACCCCACCGCATTCCACGATTCGAAAGGAAAACTAGGTACCGACCGTCAGGACAAACCGATGGGTAAAGATCTGCCCCTGGCTCGAAGGTTAGCTGAACGGCGTTGGAACCATTAGCATTAGTGATCCAAAGATCCAGATTCTCGCGCTCCATCGAAGTATAGACAAGGCGCCCGTCTGGCGCCCACGCAACGCCTTCAATACCACTGAAGTTACTTGTAGTGACCCGGCGTGACTTACGAGTATCCGATTGGGGCATGATCCAGACATTTGCAGACCTATTCAGTAGCACCGCGACTGCCGTGTGCGAGTCGGCGGCGAGGCTAAGGCCGATATAGTAGTTTAGGTCGTTTGTGATCCGACGTGCCTGACCATCAGCATATGAGATATGCCAGAGTTGGGTTGGACTACCAGCTATCGAGCCACCGTCCCGGGCAACGGCCAATAATCCAGTGCCGTCTCTCAACCATGAAATCGAGGATATCGAACGCCAACGATCAGAGGAGATCTTCCTCTCCACTTTGTCTCCCACGCGAACTTCATCGACGTTGACATAATAGCCCTCCGCATCAGTTCCAGAAACTATGAAGGCAAGCGTCTTCCCGTCGGGCGACCACACCGGACGGTCTAGAGCCGCAGATTCTGGGGACTTGCGCGTGGCCACACGCTCTTCACCCGAGCCGTCCGCATTCGCGGTAAACAAAACCCGCTCTCTTTCTTTAAGGTAGCCCCGCAAGAAAGCGAATTTCTTACCGTCAGGCGAGAATGAGATAGGGGCATCGACGTCGTAGACCAATTGCCTTGGCTCACCACCCAACAGGGATATTTGATAGAGAGTACGAACATTCTGACCGCGGTCCGCACGCAGGTAGCAGAGGTAATTCCCGTCGGGCGTGAAGGTGGCGCCGAGAAAACGGCTGTTAGTCGCCGGGACCAGCTCGCGACTGACGCTGGTGGCGGTTTGACGCAACACCAGACTCTGTTTGTCACCGGTCCTCAATACGTGAGCTACATATTTGCCATCGGGCGAGATTACCGGTGCAAAGGCACGTCCGCTGGTCGTCAATCTCGTTATCTTCATGGCGGGCGTAGATGTTGACGTACCGCGATTTGCGACCTTGTAGATGCCATAGGAGAGTCCCCCAACGAGGGGGACCGCCAGCAGAACAAGCAGTAACATCCCCCTTTGGCGACCTACCTGATTTGCTCCTGCCCCGGTCTGTGTCACCAGCCCTTCATCAGAACGCGTACTCAATTCACGGCGTTCAGCCGTCAACCCGCTTTGGCTGCGATGTACGGTCAGGATGGGCTGGCTGGGATCGGAGAACGCGGTGGTCTCCACCAGGCGATCGAGACTGGTTCCCGCGTCAATCCTCTGTTTTAGGCGCCGCAATTTACCGAGCAGTTCTTTCGCAGTTTGAGTGCGCTCGTCGCGATCCTTTCGCAGCGCTTCCTCGACAATCAGTTCCAACGCTTCGGGAATCTCAGCTACGTAATTAGAGAGATGCGGCGGTTCCTTCTCGAGAAGCGATACGATTACATGACTGGGTGTTGGTCCACTAAACGGCTTCTGTCCGGTGATCAGTTCGTAAAGAACAACGCCAAGACTCCAGATGTCACTACGGGCGTCCAGTTCCGTGCCGCGGGCCTGTTCGGGAGACATGTAGTTGACCGTACCCATTACTGTTCCCGGATCCGTGTCCACGAGGGCCCGTGTTTCAGCTTCTGAATCAACTGAAGAGGATCCGCGGTTCGTCTTAGCCAGGCCAAAGTCGAGCACTTTCACGTAACCATCGCTGCGCACCATAATGTTGTCAGGCTTAATGTCACGATGAACAATCCCAGCCGCGTGCGCAGCAGCAAGTGCGGACGCAATCTGAATCGTGATCTCGAGAACATCGGCCAGCTTCAGCCGGTTTTCTAAAGCATACTGCTTGAGCGTCACACCTTCGATGAACTCAGTCACAAAATAAGGAGTGGAGGTCTCTTCCGGGCCGAGGTGACCGATCTCATAAACCGTGATGATGTTCGGATGATTGAGTGCCGATGCGGCGCGCGCCTCCTGAATGAAGCGCTTGAGGCGTGTGGGATGTAAAGAAAACTCTTTGGATAGAAATTTCAGCGCCACGGGACGGTTTAACTCAACGTCGAGCGCTCGGTAGACTTCACCCATTCCGCCACTGCCAAGCAGAGACTCAACCTCGTAGCGCCCGACCCTTGCTCCCACATGAACGCTCATAGGATGACAATTTCCAGTTCGCCCGCCCGGGGACGTCAACCGCATTTAACGTATGAACACCGCGCGCCAACATTTTAAGACATGTAATCCTCGCTGTCGCTGCGATGCGCCTGATCTTTTTGGCTCATGCCCTGGACGACTTGCCCAAAGCCGAGATTCCTTGGACCAATGGAGTAACATGTTTTAAATGTAAACATCCCTCCGTATGGTCACTTTATGCCGGCCCACTCTAATGATAATATCCGTTCATTCCCCACGATTTCCCTCTTCTCTCAGTCCCGAGAATGCGGACCAATGAATCTTAACTTCGTCGACCTTTTAATCCTTCTGCTCGTTGTTCTGAGCGTGCTGAATGGCTATCGCCGTGGATTTATCATTGGCGTGCTGGATCTCGTTGGCTGGATAGTAATCCTGGTTTCCGGGCTTCGTTTCTATCAGCCGGTGGCGGGTTGGTTGAGACCCTTCGATTTCTGGTCAGATGTATGGGATCAGCCGATTGCCTTCATTCTGGTGGCGATCGTGGTCGGCGTCATCGTGCAATCGCTCGAATACGGCCTGGTCAGGCGCCTTTCAAAAAATATTCATGAGCGAGCATTCAATAAGGTGCTCGGCGTGATTCCCGGTCTGGCGTATGGTTTGATTGCGGCAGCGATTGTTTCAGCCCTACTGCTTGCGATTCCGCTTAACGACCGCTTGCACGAGCGGGCTCGGGAGAGCGGACTGGCCAATCGGCTCGCACTTTACGCCGAACGACTCGACGCGGAACTCCGTCCGGTCTTTGGCGAAGCGATCTCACGATCTCTCAATCTGCTTACAGTCCAACCTGAATCAACGGAACGCGTCGATCTTCCTTTCAAGGTTGCGAATACGCGGCCACTCCCAAACGCGGAAGCCAGAATATTAGAACTTGTGAATCAGGAGAGACTGGCGGTAGGTCTTAAGCCGCTAGAGCCTGATCCGGAACTAACAGAAGTGTCGCGTCGACACTCGGCAGACATGTTAGCTCGCGGCTATTTTGCTCATGTGACACCAGAAGGTTTCGACCCTTTTGACCGCATGCGAGATTCAGGTGTTAGTTTTCTGATTGCCGGTGAGAACCTGGCTCTGGCGCGCACCGTCGAGATAGCCCATACCGGCCTGATGAACTCCCCCGGCCATCGTGCAAACATTCTGCGGCCACAATTTGGTCGCGTAGGCATCGGCATCATGGATGGCGGTATCCGCGGCCTGATGGTGACACAGAAGTTTCGTAATTAATGCCAACTTTTGTGCGATCGCCGGCGTGGGGTCTTCTACCAGGGCAGCATGTCCCAGATACTTTTGCTAGTTCGCGACGAACGGCCCTCACTAACCTGACGAGCCCTCACGATCGAAGCCGCGTCTACAACTGAACGAAGCGGCACCTCTCCCGAGAAACTCTGGTCGAAGCGCTTCTCGGTAATAAACAGGGGCAGTGTAAATGCTGAATCAAGGTCATAACGCAATTTCCCGCGATTCGTGAAAGCCGACCACACAACATTAGGAATTGAACGCAAGTGAACAGTAACGGGTAAATTGACCCGCGAAGCCTGACGGCCACCCACCTTTAAAGTGCCCGCATGTGTCCCCTCGATCAGATCGCGATCAGCGAGGCGCAAGCGATAGTCGAAATCTTTGAGACTGACAGGAATTAAGCCGTTAGCCACATCGAGGCCGATGCTGAGACTGGCGGTCTGTCTCTGGAAGTCGATTGTCTCGAGCGTAATCTCGCCGACTTTGAGTTGTACATTCACAGCATTGCCAATGCTGCTCAGATCCGGCAGACGCATCTGAGCCGAGGTCTCCGTCGCCGACCCAACCACGACGAGCGTCAAAACCACCAGACTCGCGAAAACTGCTAACTTTCTGAACATCGTCTTAAACATCGTTTTCATGCCTTCGGTTTGAGAATCTTTGTATCGTCGGGACACCTACGCAGTCGCGCGAGTAATAGATAACAATAGGTATGCCAGAGGTGCGGATCGGAAAAATCCCCAAAATCAGCGGTATATTCTCGGAAACACTTTGAGCCGTACACGAAAATGTGGGATGCCTGCGTCATAGGGTTTTATGTTTTCATGTTCGATAAACTTCAGTTTGTCGTCTTTCGCTACCCTTAATCTAACTGGAACGCTCGAACTCGAGGAATTCCTCAGCCGCGAACGACAAACTAAAGTTCATCGGACACCCCTATGTTCGATAAACTTCAGTTTGTCGTCTTTCGCTACCCTTAATCTAAACTGGAACGCTAATCTAAACTGGAACGCTCGAACTCGAGGAATTCCTCAGCCACAAAGGACAAACTGAAGTTCGTCGGACACCCCTATGTTCGATAAACTTCAGTTTGTCGTCTTTCGCTACCCTTAATCTAAACTGGAACGCTAATCTAAACTGGAACCCTCGAACTCGAGGAATTCCTCAGCCACGAACGACAAACTGAAGTTCGTCGGACAATGTTCGATAAACTTCCGTTTGTCGTCTTTCGCTACCCGTAATCTAAACTGGAACGCTAATCTAAACTGGAACCCTCGAACTCCAGGAATTCCTCAGCCGCGAACGACAAACTGAAGTTCGTCGGACACCCTATCTTCGATAAACTTCATAAACCATTAGCGGGTAAACTGCGTATGATGAAATATTCAAACCAATAAATTTAACAGGACAGGACGACCCGGTTTGGAACCAAATTATCATTGATGCCGAAGGCCGCTGCGGGTGTACTTCCATGAAAGTTAACAGGCGAGCGATTGGAATAGCCGGTAAAGCTGGCTTACCATGATGCCGGCAAGTACGGAGAGGCCGTCAAATGAGCTTTATCAAGCTGATTTTCAAGAACATCCTGCGTAACAAGCGCCGCACGCTGCTCACGACATCTAGTCTGGTGGTGTCCCTGTTTCTGATTATCACCTTGGCCACTATCTTGACCGAATTTTCACGCGGCAGCGAGGAGGCTAGTCCTTTACGGCTTTGGACACGGCATTCAGTGTCACTGATGTTCCCGTTGCCCATTGCACACCAGCAACGTATGGAAACTGTGCCAGGAGTGAAGAGCGTGATGCCGTTTACCTGGTTCGGTGGAATTTACCAGGACGAAAGGAACTTTTTTGCTAATTTCGCCGTCGATGCCGCGAAATTACGCGAAAGTTATCCCGAACTGCGGATGTCCGATGCCGAGTGGCAAGCGTTCAAAGACGATCGACAGGGAGCAATAGTAGGCCGCAAGCTGGTCCACTTGTACGGCTTCAGCCCGGGCCAGCGTATTACCCTCAAAAGCCCTATCTATAACGCGGGTCTGGAATTTATTGTGCGCGGTGTAATAACTGGTGGCGATGAGAAGACTCTCTATTTCCATCATCCTTACATGAATGAATCACTGCCGGAGTGGGCCCAGGACAGAGTCGGCACCTTCAGTCTCGTGGCGAACTCTCCTGAGGATCTGCCACGGATTGCTCAGGCGATAGATTCGATCTTCCTCAATACCGATGCGCCGACCAAGACCGAGAGCGAGCGCGAGTTTGCCATGAGCTTTGAAACCATGATGGGCGGGGTCAAACAATTTATGTACGGCATCATGGGGGCAATAACATTTTCGTTGTTGCTGATTATGGGTAACACGATGGCGATGACGGTGCGCGAACGGACCAGGGAGGTCGGCACGTTGAAGGCACTCGGTTTTCAACGAAGAACGATTGCCGGACTATTCCTGGCTGAAGCGCTACTGGTTGCTACGATCGGCGCCCTGCTCGGAATTGGAGGAGCAATGCTGGTCTTTAGCTCATTCGACCTGAGCTTGTACCTGCCGAATTTTCAGTCCTTCGTGCCTACCACCCAAACACTGCTACTCTCTTTCATAGTGTCGATCCTGGTGGGGCTAATCAGTGTTAGCTACTCCGCCTATCGCGTGTCCGGCATGACCATCATCGAAGCACTGCGTAGCACCGAATAATGGCTCTACCTCTTAAATATAACTTTCGGAATCTCACGGTGCGCAAATCGAGCACCCTGGCTACGGCCCTTACAATCGGCCTGACAGTCGCGGTATTTCTCATGGTAATGGCGCTGGCACGGGGTATCGATCTCACTCTGGCCAGCAGCGGCGAACCTCTGAATCTTATTGTGCTTCGCGAAGGAAGCACGGCGGAGCTCAACAGTGACGTAACCCGCGATAAACTAAATGACCTGAAGTTTTTGGACGGTGTTGTGCGGGAAGGTGATGAGCCCTTGGCGGCTCCTGAAGCTATGAGTCTTATCTATAAACCGCGCAAGGGAATGAGTCAGGGTTCCAACGTCGTCGTCCGCGGAGTTGGGCCCATGTCGATGAAGCTACGTTCAGGATTCGCACTGGTTGAGGGACGCATGTTTGAGCCCGGATTAGCCGAGGCGATCGTTTCCCGCCGCATAGCAGAACGGTTCCAGGGATTGGGCATTGGCGACAAGTTTCGGGTGCAGACCACGGAATATACGGTGGTCGGATTGTTTGAAGCCGGCGGCAAAGCTTTCGAGTCAGAGATCTGGGTAGACGTTAACTCGCTGGCAACGGCAACGAAGCGGGACTCCTTTACATCGGTGCTGCTGCGCGTCAATGACCAGGCGACTCTGGAATCCCTGGCCAAACGAATCACGGAAGATCAGAGATTGCAGTTGAAAGCTGTTTCCGAACGGCAATTCTACGAGGACCAACAGGGCGTAGCGTCGGGCGTTTTGAAGGGCCTTGGTGTTTTCATCTCTTTTATCATGGCCGTGGGCGCTGCATTTGCCGGAATGAACACAATGTATGCAGCAGTCGCACGACGGACCAGAGAGATAGGCGCGCTCCGAGTACTTGGTTTTGGGCGACTCAGCATACTTACCGCTTTTATCCTGGAGTCGCTCGGCATCGCGGTTATCGGAGTCGGGATTGGTATACTGCTTGCGCTTCCGCTGAACTTTGTTTCGACGGGCACCAGCAACTTTACGACCTTTAGCGAGATCGCCTTCAATTTCCGAGTGACCCCGGATCTGATGTTGGCCGCTTTGATCTTTGGTCTGGGGATTGGCTTGTTTGGTTCACTTCTGCCATCCTTCCGGGCCTCGCGATTTAAAATTGTCGACGCATTGCGTGCCTCGTAACACTTAACTGGAGTTCCGTTAGTTTTTTTAGGAGCCAGGGATAGAAAATGGTGAGTAACCCCAAGACGCCGGGAGATCAAGAGGACCTCAGTAGTCGGCTGCGGAGTTTAAAGATTGAACGTTCTCCGAGCAGCTCGCCGGCGCCGGGCAATCGTCCGCCAAAGCTGCTCTTGCTTGCACTGTGTGCCTTAGTCGTGCTCGTGGCGATGGCGTACTTTTTCTTCTTCTCAACACCTAAGACTATTTCCGCAGCGACGGTCCAACTCGAGAGCAGCGCAGGATCTCCAAGCGCAACGGTGCTGTCAGTTTCAGGTTATGTTGTCCCGCACCACAGGATTGCCGTCGGCGCCAAAGTGATGGGTCGCGTGAATTGGATCGGTGTCGAGAAAGGCGACCTCGTAAGTCAAGGACAGGTATTGGTCCGTCTTGAGGACAGCGAGTTCCGTGCTCAGATGAATCAAGCCCGTGCCAATCTGGCTGCTGCCCAGGCCCGCCTGGATCAGTTGCGCTCAGGCTCCCGGCCGCAGGAGAAATTGAAGGATCGAGCCGGCGTGCTTCAGGCCGAGGCAACATTACGAAACGCTGAAGCAGAATACGAACGAACTGAAAAGCTCCATCAGGCGGGAGTCGCGTCCAAAGCTGAACTGGACCGAACCCTCGCGCAACGCGATTTTGCGCGGGCGGTGTTAGAAGCTGCGCGACAGGCGAGCGATATGACTGACGTTGGACCACGCTCAGAGGAGATCCGAGTGGCCCAGGCCCAGGTACAACAGATGCGGGCGGCGCTCGATTATGCTCAAACTCAACTTGCTGATACCGAGATAAGAGCACCCGTCTCAGGTACGATATTGCAAAGAATTGTTGAGCGTGGCGAGATGGTGACGCCCAGCGCCTTTGGCGAGTCGGGCGCCCGCACCTCCGTCGTCTCTCTTGCCGATCTGACCGATCTCCGGATCGAGTTGGATATTAGTCAAACAGACTTTTCACGCTTGAAGATGGGACAACGGGCGGAAATTATTCCAGAAGCCTTTCCAAAGCTGCGCTATTCGGGCTTTATTGCCGAAATTGCCCCCGAGGCGAATCGCGCAAAAGCCACCGTGCAAGTCAGAGTAAAAGTCGAGAATCCTGATGAACAACTGCGGCCGGAAATGAACGTGCGAGTGAACTTCCTTGCCGACGCTGCCGGACATGAAGGCCAGTCCGTTTCCAGAGTGCTGGTTCCCAAAGAGGCCGTGGTCCGCAGAGACGAAAAAGAAGTTGTCTTTGTAATCAAAGGCAGCAGAGCAGAATTGCGCTCTATTCGTATCGGTGAAGAGTCTGCCGGCTTCTACCACGTGCTCGAGGGCTTGAGTGGCGGCGAAGCAATCGCGACAACAGGGGCTGATAAGCTGGCCGATGGTGATAGCATCAAGGTCAATAACCCATAGATCAAATCTGAGTGAGGTTTAGAGACCAGTGACTGAACCGATCGTACAAGTGCGCAACGTAAGTAAGCGATTTGCCCGTGATGGATTTGAAATTGTGGCGCTCGACCAGATCAACCTTGATATCGAGTCAGGAGATTTTCTCGCTCTCATGGGGCCCAGTGGGTCGGGAAAGTCCACCTTGCTAAATCTACTGGCCGGGATCGATCGCTGTACCGAGGGCCAGGTCTATGTGCTGGGGACCGATCTCGCTAAACTGAAGGAGAGCCAGCTTGCCACCTGGCGGAACAGCCATATCGGATACATTTTTCAGACCTTCAATCTCATTCCCGTTTTGACAGCATTTGAGAATGTTGAGCTGCCCCTGCTGGTGACAAAGCTATCAAGAGCACAGCGACGTAGAAACGTCGAAACCGCACTCGAGCTGGTGGGGCTTACCGATCGAATGCAACACCAGCCTCGCCAATTATCCGGCGGACAGGAGCAGCGCGTGGCGATCGCCCGGGCGATTGTCACTGATCCGGATCTGATATTAGCTGACGAACCGACGGGCAATCTGGATGCGCGTTCCGGCGAAGAGATTCTCAATATCCTGTCGACTCTTAACCAGGAACTAAAGAAGACGATAGTGATGGTTACGCATGACCCCCATGCCGCCAGTTACGCGACCCACGAGCGCCATTTGGAGAAGGGCGTTCTTCTCGAAAGTGCTTTGGCGGTCGCGCCTTGAGACTATCCAGCCGCCAGGCCCTTTGCTCCGAAAAATCGAAACATCCACCCTTGAATAGACGTATTTCTTAGAGATTACTATTGAGAGGAACGGCTCATGTTCTGCCCACGATGTGGCTCTAATCAGAGTGAGGGGTTGAAATTCTGCAATCTGTGCGGGGCCAACCTCTACGCCGTGCGCAAAGCGGTAGACACTCGAGAGACGGAAGAAAAGTTTGATTGGAGCAAGACCTGGCTGGCTGAGATGTTCCTCTCGCAAGAGGAGAATAAGAAACGCAAAGAAGAGCTTGAACGGCAACGAGGTATTACACCGGAAATCAAGCGCTATAACGAGATCAAGGCCGGGGTAATTACCAGTTGCGTGGGCTTTGGCGTGATGATTTTCCTTTATTTTCTGATGCAGGGCATCATCAGAAGTGGAGAAGTTTCAGCCAGCGAAGCAGAGATCATAAGCCGCATCTGGATTGCCGGAGTGATACCAATCATGGTTGGGCTGGCGTTGATCATAAACGGGCTTTTCGTAAGCAAGAAACAGGTTGAGATCGCCGAGCGGAACGCTCCGACGGACTCGAACATTCTCGAGAAGGGCCCCAATCAAAAAGGTTTGCGTCCGGCCGATACTAATGAATTCATTCCTACAGGTTTCAGTGTCACGGAAGGTACGACGCGGCACCTCAAGAACTCGAGCAAGGAGCAGTAAACTACGGAGTGATAGTCCGTTCAAAAGACTCACGGGCAACTCGGATCGATTGGAAGTTATCCAACCAGCGCGCGAGTTGAACTACAAAAAGTGCTTGACAGGATCGCTGGTCCTGTCTTATACAAGACGGCTCGCGCAACCAGCGTGAGGAGAAGATCAGATGATGACGAACTGGACACCTAAAGAACATAAGGCCAAAGGGCAGCCGTATGCCGGCGCGCGTGGCGTCATATGTTTAGGTCTGGGCTCGTCATCCGTCAATACTTTCGGCGGCAGACTCGGACAAGAGACGTCCATAGATAGCCGTCAGATCAGGCATTAATACAGCGGGAGCGGCTCCCGCTCCCAAATCTCAAAGAAAAATCGCGAGAATTGTAAGGAGCGGGCAGCTTCCCTGGGAGGCTAAAAGCCCGCTCCTTTTGCTTTTTGACAATCGAAGTACTTTTTTGCGAGAGATGAAGGCAGGGAGCCTTCAACGGATGACTACGCCGTTCACTTTGCGAGAGTCCCGAGCGTGGCCATCCTCAGGAGAAGTGTGCCTCGAAGTGTGTCTTCGTTGGCCCATCTCTCTGCCTTCATCTGTTTTTTAGCACAACCTTATTGGAATTGTCAGATTAAAAGGAGGCAACTATGAAGACCGGTTACTTTGATAGAAACGTCTTCGATCAAATCGACAGAAAACGTGATATTACGGGCGCCTAAACTCGCTGTGCGACGCGGGACGCGTTGTGTTGTTGCTCAGCCCGTCTGCGCCTTGGCCAGTTCGTAGTTGCCTTCCCAGCTGGCCTCGAGCTCGGTCTCCGATTTCATCACCGTCTTAAACTTGCCGCCACCAGTGAGGCCCCGATACTCGCCATCGCCGCCGGCGAATTTAAAGGTGCCCTCAACGGTCATCCCGCCGCCCACCGCGGTGACCTGGCCCTCGAACGTTCCCCAGTCGCGACCCTGATCAGGGTGAACGTTGTTGAAGTAGCCGCGCTGTGAGCCCTTACCGTCAAGCAAGTCGGTAACACCCCAGTAGGTAATATTCGAGTTGTTCCAAAGAGGATCGGGCGATTTCTGCGTGCCGCTAACCTCGGCGATGCTCATCTCGTGGTTGGGGTGGTCGGCAAGTGGCATTGCGGACTGCTTCGTGATTTTTCCCGAAAAAGATCCTTTTATGGAAGGCATGCTATCTCCTTTTCTGTCGTTGGTTGGTTGTGATGGATCGCGCGCATTCTGACCCTCTTCTTCCGCTTCTGTCAATGGAAATCATATTCCACATCAATCGACAAACTTGAATTTGTCAGACATTCTTAGAAAGGAGGATGCAGTAATGCCTTACGAAAAACTTCAACTTGGCGGAGCTCAGAAAGACATCCTGTCTTGGGCCAACCACGAGTTCAGCATCGAAGAGCAATCGATGCTACGCAACGTCTCGCGCTTGCCATGCCTATTCAAGCATGTCTCGTTGATGCCTGATGCGCACCTTGGCAAAGGCAGCATGGTTGGTTCGGTTATTGCGACAAAGGACGCCATGATTCCGGCAGCAGTCGGCGTGGATATCGGCTGCGGCATGATGGCCGTGAAAACGCCGTTCAAGAGCGAGATTCTCGACGGTAAGTTGAAAGAGCTGCGCTTGCAGATTGAAGAAGCGATTCCAGTCGGCTTCAACGCTTACAAGGAATCGGTCGACGAGTCTTCGTACTGGGACGGCTGGAACGACTTTAACGAACTTCACAAAGGCGTGCATGATCGCAAGGCTAAAGCGATGAGGCAACTGGGCACGCTCGGGGGCGGCAACCATTTTATCGAAGTTTGTTTAGACACAGAAAACATCGTCTGGTTGATGCTTCACTCGGGTTCGCGCAACATCGGCAAAGAACTCGCTGAGCGGCACATCTCGACGGCCAAGAGTTTGTGGCGTTTGTCGGAATTGCCGGCTCCCGATCTCGCTTATTTCATTCAGGGCACGCCGGAATTTGCGGCGTACTGGAAAGACTTGAAGTGGGCGCAAACTTACGCGATGAAGAATCGCGAGATCATGATGACGCGTCTTTTGAAGGTATTCAACAAGCTGTTCAATCATCGTCAGGCGTTTCGTCCGGTACTCGCGGTCAACTGCCATCACAATTACGTTGCGCTTGAGCAACACTATGACGAACAAGTCTTCGTTACGCGCAAGGGCGCGATCAACGCGGCCGCTGGCGTTTTAGGCATCATCCCGGGCTCGATGGGCGCGAAATCGTTCATCGTCAAAGGGCTCGGGTTGGCAGAGAGTTTCAACTCCTGCTCTCACGGTGCTGGACGCAGGATGTCCCGTAGTGCGGCCAAACGGGCCTTCAATAAGGATGATTTGGCGCGTCAAACGTCGGGCGTTGAGTGCCGCAAAGACGTAGGCGTGCTGGATGAAATTCCCGGCGCCTACAAATCAATCGAAGCGGTGATGAAGCATCAGGACGACCTGGTCGAAATCGTCGCCGAGATCAAGCAAGTGGTCTGCGTGAAGGGCTGAGGAGAATTTCGGATTTCGGATTGCGAATTTCGAATTTCCGGCATGCCGAGTTGAGATCAGTCCTTCGCGGACTTCATTCCCGCCGTCTTCAAATCCGAAATCCCGAAATTCGAAATTCGAAATTCTTACGCCCCCGTAGCTTAATGGAAGAGCAATTCGCTTCGAACGAATTAGGTGTGGGTTCGAGTCCTATCGGGGGTTTCACCTTCAGCGGGAGTGATGAGCTGGAAACATGCGAGTCTTCCAAACTCGCTTCGAGAGTTCGAATCTCTCCTTCCGCTCCAAAAGACAATCAGCCGCAGATGAACGCGGATAAACGCGGAAGATCAGGGTTTGTACAACATTCGAACTCTCCTACCTTACTTTCCTTTTCTGATCCGCGTTCATCCGCGGCTTAACTTCCTGTTTCTCGCGCGCGTCGCCAAGCGGCTAAGGCGCACGGATTGCAAATCCGGTATTCGTGAGTTCGAGTCTCACCGCGCGCTCCAAATCAAACCAGCCACAGATAGACACGGATAAGAACGGATCTGCAAACAGCCGTGTTGGCCGTCAGATTCAGTGCTTTGCCCAGCCTGTTGTGAATCTTATCCGTTTGAATCTGTGTTCATCTGTGGCTTGAAGTTCTTGTATCTTCGGTCGATAGGTCCCGCGTTCTATCACTTTTCCTTTTGCCGTCCAACGATCGAGAGCCGCACGATTTCTCAACTGCCTGAAACCCGTCCAAATTCTTATCAACAAACCGAAATGCTCCGGCAGTAATTGTTTCCATGACATCATCCCGTTAGATCATAGCCCCGGAGGAGATTGCTAATTGCCGATTGCCGATTGCTTCGATTCAAGCAACACTTACGTGTGCACGGCGACGTTTCGCTATGCTCCTTTGGTAAAGTATATTTATCAAATTAAAGAACATTTGCAGGACTAAAGGAGAATTACGACAGTGCATGTAAGGACACTGACTACAGCCGCAGATCTTCAACGTTATGTTGACTTCGGACAGGAAGTCTATCGCCAGAACCCGCACTGGGTACCCCCTGATGCCCATCATCTGACACAACTGCTGAGTGGCCAGGGTGGATTCGGCTCGGACTCACAAGTCCAGGCATTCTGGGTAGAAGAGGGCGACCGCGTTTTGGCTACGGTCGCGGCAGTCAGAGATGAGACCTACAACCAGCGCTGGAATGAACAGATGGGGCATCTCCTCTTCTTTGAAGCACTGCCTGGTCAAGAAGAGGCAGTCGAGTCCCTCATGCGGGCGGCATCTGACTGGCTCCGAGCAAGCGGCTGTCAGGCGGCGCGACTTTCTATGGTGCCGGGTATGCAGTTGCCCCTGACCATTGACGCTTACGACGACGTCCCGACTATTTTTCACACTTATAATCCTCCGTACTATCACAGCTACGTCAAGAATGGCGGCTTCTGGACCGAGCACGGTGTGGTGCAGTACCAAATCCAGTTCACCCCCCAGTTGGCCGAGCGCTATCGTGAGATGGTGGCGCGCGCCACACATTCCGGGTTTTCACTGCGGTCGTGGGACTTTGATCGCCTGGCAGAGGAGACTGAGACATTTACGAACCTCTTCAATGAAACCTTCCAGGCGCACTGGGGATTCATGCCGCTGCCAACAGCGGTCATGCGTGGGTTGACGGTAGAGTTGAAGGACCTTTTAGTCGCAGACTTCACAGGATTTGCCGAGGCTGAAGGGAAGACGGTCGGCTTTGTCTACGCGCTGCCTGACTTGAACCAGGCTTTCCACCGGATGAGAGGCAAAGCCATAGAGGAAAACTTCCCCGAGTTCCAGCAACACCTCCAGGACATAGATCACGGTGTGCTTCTGGTCATAGGCTTGAAGCAGGGTTACCGTGGGCGCGGCATCAATTTGGCGCTGGCCGCGAAGAGTTACCTCGCCATGATAGAACGCGGCTACAAGACAGGAAGCTACACGGTCGTGCTTGACGACAACTGGCCGTCACGCCGTACCGCCGAGAAGTTAGGCGCTAGGGTCACCAGAAATTTTAACGTCTACCGGAAAGAATTAATTTGACACATTCGTAATGTCATTTTTCCCCCACGTGCGTCTCATAGTAGAGACTCGAGGAAGACGATTCACGAACTCACACCAAATGGCGCTAATATTCGTTTGGTTCTTGTGATTTCGTGGATCGTCTTCTATTAAACTCGAAATATGAGACTACGTGCCGTTCGATGTCTTCCCAGCCTCTGCGAAGCAACGTATATTCGGTTATGAGTTTGAACTTACGAGTGGGACCATGCCAGGGCCTCAAAGAACCTGAAGAAGACGGCGTTTCGTTTTATTGAACCGTCAACCATCTTTGCCAACCCACTGGCCGAACCATCGTAGGCTTCTTTGTCGAGTCGGCCCAGTAGCGGGCAGGAACCCGTGTCCTAATCTCAGGCTTGTAATTCCTGCCCTTGGAGAGTCACTCTAAATTTTGGAGGAACAGACATGGCAACAAAGAAAGGTCGTAGTAAACCATCGGACAGCGCCGCCACTCGCACGTCGTCCCCGATCGATGAAATGCTGCTCGCCGCTCTGGAACGCGGCGACGACACCCTTGAGACCGGCCGATTCCTGGTCACGTTTAAGGAAGGCGCCACTGAGGAGGGCATACAGTCCCTGAGAGTGAAGCGGGCAATGCGCGTCGCAGATGCGAGAGATTTTAAGGATCAGGCTGCCAACTTGGAGAGTGTCGGGGACGCTGACGCAATCGTGTTCCCTGAAATCGGCGTGGCGCTGCTCGGTGGAAACACAGCTCAGGTGCGCAGCATGAGCGCCCAGACCGAGATCGCCACAGACAGCCCAATCGAGTCCATTGACCCTGAGTACTTCGTGTTTGCGCAGAGTACTCCCGGCGATTTCCTGCGCGGCTTCGCCCAGGAGGCTGAAAGCAACCCTGGTGAGTACCTGCGCGGTTTCCTCCGGGCCGCGGAGACGATCAGCAAGGACCTGCTGCACGGCGGACGGGCGAAACTGGAGGTGGAAGAGGGAGCGCTCGTTGTGGGAGCGACGTCGGGGCTGAATGCGTGCAAGGTTCCGCCGAGCCTCCGCAGCGGCGTCGGCATCAAGGTGGCAGTGCTCGACACCGGCATGGACTTGGGCCACCCGGATTTTCTCGGGCGCCCGTTTGCCACCGCGAGCTTCGTCGGCCAACCCGTCCAGGATCTCCACAGCCACGGCACGCACTGCATAGGTACAGCGTGTGGTCCAAAGGCGCCAGCGGGCAGCACGCCACGGTACGGCATTGGCTTCCGCGCCTCGATCTTCGTCGGTAAGGTACTAAGCAACTCGGGGTCGAGCGTCGGGGCCAGCGTACTCGCCGGCATGAACTGGGCGATTGCAAACCGCTGTGCGGTGATCTCAATGTCTCTCGGCTCGCAGTCGTCAGTGCAACCCGGCTACACGGCGGCGGGACTGGCCGCGCTGAACAACGGCTGCCTGATCATCGCCGCGGCAGGTAATTCGGCTTCCTTCACGGGCGCCCCTGCCAACTCACCGACCATCATGTCCGTGGCCTCGCTCGACCCGACCCTGAGTCCGTCGTCGTTCTCCAACTTCGGAAAGATCGAGATCGCCGCTCCGGGCCGAGATGTCTTCTCCTCCGTGCCCCGGCCGACCCGGTACGGGTTCAAGAGCGGCACCAGCATGGCCACGCCACACGTTGCTGGTTGCGCAGCGTTGTGGGCTGAAACGTCCGCCAACCTTCGGGGCGTCGCCCTGTGGAATAGGCTACGGGCTGCGGCCAGGCCGCTGCCGTTGCCGGCGACGCGGGTTGGCGCGGGGCTCGTCCAGTCACCTTAAGACCGAGTGGCGTTTGAATGGCACCCGCTGGGAGGATCCTCGCGGCGGGTATGCTTATGTTGCGGAGGCATACTATGGCCAAAAAGAAAATATGGGTAGTCACTACTTCGGGTGACCGGCCGCTCAGCGATATCAAGAAAAAACTGACTGAGTCCGGATTCGCCGTTGAGCAAGTACTCGACGAGATAGGGATCATCATCGGATCGGCCAGCGACGACGTCGCCGAACGCTTGCGGTCGGTTCCGGGCGTCGCCGATGTCTCACCGGAAGCGCCCGTGGACATTGGACCGCCTGATTCACCGGTGACTTGGTAAACACTATCGCCCTGAGGCAAACCATATGGCCCGACAGTGTTATCCGAGATTTTGCCGATTACACAAATTAAAAGTGAGGACGCAGTCTAGGGGTTTTGGCTTTTATGGCTCTTAATCTGTGTAATCGGCGAAATCTGCGGATAAGCCTCCAACTCACTCATCGTTCCTTCCCGCGATCTCGAGTACTACTACGAATCTCGCTTGAGTTGCGGCCACAGCAGTCGTGATTGCCAGGCGTTCGCCGCGCTGTTGACGCTCACCTTTATCAACTGAGCCCGGCCGACCTGCTCCTATTAAATAGTTCGGCTCAATCTTTGTAGTCGCGTTTTCAGGCAGTCGGAGGCTAATGCTTAGGTTAGCGGTTGACGTGCTAATCGCGAAACGTGTCTTCCCTGCTGGTTGAATTGTCTCGTCGGCGTGAAAAAGAGAAGTAAAGGTCTGCGGACGGGCTGTTTCCAAATAGTCTGTTATTTCAAACCGCCTGGAATCGCTAAGCACGAAATGCCGCTCAAATCGCCTCACACCCAGTTCAGGTTCATATGCCGCCGCCGCATCGCCTGTAACCTGGGCAAAGCCTTTGCCGAACTTCACCTCTTTGATGCGAATCTTGTCCATTCTCTCATAAGGTATTTCGGCGAAAGCGTCGTGACCTTTGCCTTCTCGCGCTTGCCCGCGTCCACCGATTAAGACTGTATTGTGATGCTCGGTCATGGGCACTCCTGCGTATCCCGAATCGCCAGTTAAATACTGCCCCTTAGCGTAGATGATAAAGCTATTTGCGTCGGGATGGGCGTGCCCCGATGAGAGGTGCCAATCGGGAAATCGCTTCAGCAACTCGGTCGTGTGATGTCCTTCAGGCGGCCCCGATTTGAACGCGAAAGCCGTTGCATCCGCACTCCAATTCGTTCGCCAATAGACAACCTCGTGGTCTCGGAAGTAGTGCCACGTCTCTACTTTCTCCATCGGAATCGCAGGCAGCGACGGGTCGTACCAAACGAGCGACCAAAAATCTTCGGCATTAACCTGATTCAGCGTCGCAAGCCAGGCGGCTACACCTTGCGCCTCTGAGTTGCGAAAACGCGACGCGGTTCTGTAGAGCAAGTTATAGTTGGTGTGAAAACGCCCGTTCGGATGAGTGCGTTTGTACTCGCTGCCCTGGCCCGCGCGAGTCAACGGGCCTTCGTAGATGTCACCGAAGTCAAAAACATATTTCCCGCTCGGCAACATTGAATGCGCAACATATTTGTGCATTTGCTGAAATCCGGGCCGATCGTAGAGGTCCTCGCCGGTTGCGTGCGCGTGCGCATCCACGTAGTGGATCAACCAGGGCGTTGAGAAGATCCAGTATTCGAAACCCTCGTAGTAGTAGCCGTCTTGCGAATACGTGGCCAGCACCCGGTCATAGATCGCGCGGGCTAGTCTTGCCCAGCCCTTCGCTTCAGGTATCTCGTCATAGAGCGCATATGCGGCGACACCCAAGCCGGCCATTGGAATGAAGACGTGGTTCTGGCTATAGGCAAAAGTACGGCCCGGTTTCGGCTCGTAGTGGTTAGCCAGCAGGCGGGCTTGTTTGCTCAGCTTTTCGCGATAGCGCTGGCGCTCTTCTGAGTTAAGATCGTGATAGAGCAGGTCGTAGCCCCACCCAAGGCCGTACAGCAGATGACCTGCCGCGAGGTCCACGTTAGGCTTATTGTAGGTGTAGCCCCAAACGTCATAGCTCACTGCGGCGTCCATGTACTTCTTTGCCGCATCCAGGTACTTCTTGTCGCCTTCGATCTTGTAAACGAAAGCCGCCTCGGCAATCGCGATTCCTACATCATTCTGAGCACGTCGTGCCTGCGCAGGCGCGGGAGGTGGTTCCGCCGCCAGCGCCCGGACCTTTTGCAAAAGTGGTTGCCAGAGAGCCTGGTGGGTTGAGCGGGCACGGCGCCTAAGGTGGCCCAGTTCCGCCTCAGTTACATAAACGCGCGGATGTTTTCCCATTAAGGCCGGGCGCAACTGAGCATTGACGTTCTCCATTAAGCCGACGAGTGGATGTGGGCCCGAGTACTTTGCGCCCTTCGCCCTGTCTTTTGGACCAAGTGCCTCACGAGCATCTTGCGCGTGAGTGGAGAACGGGACGAACTGGAGAATGGGATTGATAAGTATGAGAGTGAACGCGAGCGAGATAACTCTCATCCACGAGACTGGGATGGTAATGGCGGTCAGTATCCGTGATCTCATTGTCGCTCGCTCACAACATCAGCATTCCGCCATTGACTTCAATCGTTTCTCCAGCCAGAAAACTCGCTTCTTCCGAGGCAAGAAAGAGCACAACCTTCGCTACTTCCGCGGGTGTGCCGACCCTGCCCAGCGGAATCATGTTGACGTAAGCTTTCATCATCTCCGGTGTTGAGAACTGTTTGTGGAAAGCTGTATCTACGACTCCGGGCGAGACGGCGTTGACGCGCACACCATAGTCTGCAAGTTCCTTTGCCAGACCCTTCGTGAGAGTAATGAGACCGCCTTTGGCAGTTGAGTAATGGATAGAGCCGAGCGCGCCGCCGTTTCGTCCGGCAATGGAGGACACATTAATGATCGCGCCATCCCTGCGTTCCATCATCGAGGGTGCCACGGCCTGCGTACACAAGAATGCGCTCTTGAGGTTCAGGTCCATTACGTAGTCCCAGCGCTCCTCTGTGAGTTCCAGGAGCTTTAGTCGATCAACAAGCGAGCCCGCATTGTTGACTAGTATGTTTATCGGGCCAAGTTCCTGAGCGGCGCGGTTGACGAGTTGACGCACGTCAGCGGATCGGGTGACATCGGCCTGAATAGCCAGCGCACGACCCCCCTTCGCTTCAATTGTACGGCGTGCCTCTTCCGCGCCAGCTTCGTTCTGGTGATAGTTGATCGCGACGGCGGCACCACACTCCGCGAGCAGTTCGGCGGTTGCGCGCCCGATCCCCGACGATGCGCCAGTTACCAGCGCGACTTTTCCTGTCAGATCCAACATGTTCGCCATGAAATACTCCTGTAGATTTACGCGGTCACCGCGCCCAGCGGTCTTTTCAGTTGAACGCGCCGGATCGGTCCCGTGAGCATAAACAGAGTCAAAGTGCCGAGCGGCGCCAGCAACCCCGCAGCCACCAAAATAGGCACATATGAAAAGTGGTCCACAACCCACCCCGTGGTAAAGATAAAGATCATTGAACCGATGCCCGCTCCTGTGCCTCCAAGTCCGGCTACTGACGCGACCGCCCTGGCGGAAAAGAAATCGCTGGGCAGGGTTTGCACGTTGTTGATCCAAACCTGAAAGCCGAACAGGACCACACCGATTAGCGCCAGCGCGGTCATCGGGTTATTAACGAACGCTGCGACAATGCCGGCTGGCATTAACAGCGCGGCGACAAGTATGACCGCCTTCCGCGCGCGATCCACACTCCATCCGCGACCTATTAAGTAACCCGACATCCAGCCCCCGGTCAGGCTGCCAGCGTCCGCCGCTACAAATGGAACCCAGGCGAAGAGTCCAATCTTAGTCAGACTGAAGCCGCGCGCGTCTGCCAGATACTTCGGCAGCCAGGTGATGTAGAGCCACCAGATCGGATCTGTCAGGAAACGCGCCAGCACGATGGCCCACACTTGGCGGTAGCGCAGCAACTCGCGCCAGCGCGGCGCACCCTCAGTTGCCAATTCACCTGGCATTGCCGAGATCGCTATGTCCTCAACCGTCCCAACCGCTTTCTGCTCGGCAGAGGCGATAGAGACGGCGGAGGCGAGCCGAACATCCTCCGGTGTCTGCTGTCCGGTGCGAATCAGCGCAAGCTCCTCTTGGGTGATCCAACGATGACGATCCGGCGTCTGGTAGAACAATAGCCATAGCACGAGCCAGAAGAAGCCGAGCGACCCGGTAACGAGAAATGTCGTCTGCCAGTCATAAGTCAGGGCCAGCCACACGATGAGCGGCGGCGCGACGATCGAGCCAATAGCCGCTCCGCTATTGAAGATCGCCATGCCCAGGGCGCGTTCTTTGATCGGAAACCATTCCGCGACGGTTTTGGCGGCGCCAGGCCAGTTGCCGGCTTCGCCGAATCCAAGTATGAACCGAAACAGGCTCAGGCTGCCGAGTCCCCGCGCGAACGCGTGGGCCATAGCCGCCAGTGACCAGACAATAATTGAGATGGTGAAGCCCAGGCGTGTGCCGATGCGGTCATACAGCTTGCCCGAAACGCTTTGGCTGATCGTGTAGGCGAGCAGAAACCACGTGACTATGCCGCCAAACTCCGTGTTCGACAATCCCAGATCGCGCGTGATCTCGGAGGCCAGCACGGAGATAGTGAGCCGATCAATGTAATTGATGAGGGTCGCCAGGAAGATCAGCCCGACGATCCACCAGCGCAGGCCTCGAAGTTTGAAGCCTCCCGCCGTCGCAATCACTCCCGTTCTTTGTGCGTCCAGTGTCATTGTCGCTGCAATTTTGGAGTGTGTCGGCTGTCGCCGCTTTCCAATCTGCCAGGCCAAGACCGCGAGAATCTATAAGCAATAGAAGCAGAAAAGCGATCCACGAAATCACCCGAAGTAACTCGAATTAAGGCATCCATTTCGTGCGGTTTCGTGGATCGTGTTTGTTTTTCAGCAGCTCGCTAAGGCTCGCGTACTCGTTCGATTTTTCAGCGCCTGCTAAAAAAGCAGCTTGAGGCCGAACTGAATTACGCGTGGCTCGTCGGTCTCGGTTAACGCACCAAAATTGGCAGCGCTGGCATTAGTCACGAGCGTTCGATAGTTCGGATGATTGAAAAGGTTGAAGACTTCCCCGCGCAATTGCAACCTCACCTTCTCGCTGAGCCGGACCCGCTTCATAAGCGACAGATTGAAGTTCTGTGTGCTTGGCATTTGGAAAAGGTTACGCGGAGTAGTGCCGATTAAGCCTACGCGACCGGTAAATGCAGCGCGATTGATCCAACCCCCGCTGATGTAATTACCGCTGGCGTCGAAGGTTGGCGAGGGCGTCTGCCCCCCTGGCACAGCCTGCCAGTCGCCAATGAGGTCGAGATTCGATCCATAGCCATTGCTGGGTGACGTAGAAGCACGGGTGCCGCCGCTGATGTTCACGTAGGCACCGCTTTGCAAGGTTGTGATCCCAGAGATTTGCCAACCGCCTAGTAAATGTTTGGCAAAGTCCTGCCGCTTGTTGAAGAAAGGCAGCTCATAAACGTAACTCAACGCCAGCACATGCCGGCGATCAAAGTTGGCATTACTTTTATCAAGACTCGCGTCAAAGGGTACTCGCAAGTCTGAAGTCTCGACGTCGAAATTGGTTAAGGCTTTGCTCAGCGTGTAGGCGAGACTCATTGTGAAACCGTGGGAGACGCGTTTTTGAACGCTCAGTTGCATTGAATTATAGCTTGAGGATCCGGTGTTCTCCTGGGACCGGATCGTGCTGTAACCGAGATACTGGCGCACCGTGTCAGCAGTCGCATTGATAAACTGCCCCGTGGTTGGGTTGCGGGCCAGGGCCACCTCAGGCAGCACGTAATTGATGTCTCGACGGTGGGTCAGATGGCGCGCCTGATTCCCTACATAACTGAGATCCACAACGAAATCCCAGGGGAGTTGGCGTTGCACGCCCAAGCTGTATGCGTAAACCGCACCAGGCGGCATGTCGAAATCGAAAACCGTCAAAGCCTGAACGAGCGGTCTGCCTGATCCCGTCGCTCCCAGCGTGTCCAGCGGGTTGTTGAAACCCGAAAGACCAGATAGACCAGCGAGAGTGGTGAACTGTCTCCCGTTGGTGATTGTGGCTACTGTGGCGAAGGGCGCATTCACCCCCGCATCTCGCACCGGATTCAGTAAAGTGCGGTCATAGTAAATCCCGGCTCCGCCGCGGACGACGGTGGTGCCCGTTCCCCATGGATCCCATGCAAAGCCCAGGCGTGGCGCAAACAACGCGTTGCCACTGTCGGCCAGTCCACTGGGGCGATCGGTCTTTAGTCGCTCGAGGTTGGGATCGTTAACGATTGCATTGCTCGGCAAAACAAGGCCGTTGTAAGGATCAAAGAAACCCTGAGCGCGGGTTCGTTGACCAGTTGGATCTGCAGTGAGGTTAATCACGCCGCCAGAGATGTTGCTGCCCAGCGGAGCCTTGTTGGGATCAAAGCGAGTAGGATCAAACCCTACGATATTGCCAAGGTTGGTGTAAGGCCAGGGAATATACTGCATGCGAAGACCTAAGGTAAGACTAAGGCGATTGCTGACTCGCCACTGATCGTTCGCATAGAGTTCGAATTGGTTGTATGCAGTAGGAACGTTGGTCGTGTTCGAGGTTTCGGTGTAGCGAGTGTAAGAGCCCAGCAACATATTTGCGAGAGCGTGGCCGCTGTCCTGAGGTCTAAAAGAGGTGCCGGCAGTCGAACCGGTGCTAAATGCCAGCACACCGCCATCACGCACGCGCGTGTTTTCAGCTTTGTAGCTGTTGATGTACAAACCACCAAAGCGAAATGTGTGATCCCCGCGCACCCAGGTGAAATTGTCGCGCAGGTCCCAACTGCGAGCGTCTATTACGTAAGGCAAACCATTGCCGCTCAGAGTGGAATAACCCTGAACCGAAAATTCGGGAATCTTATTGAGCCTGTTCTCGGCAAAGATCTCCGTGAAATTGATGCCATAGGTGGCACGGGCAATCTGGTTCTCGTCCTGATAGCTGATCGCTTGATCGTTGCGCTGCCAAGCGACAATTGCTTCGTTTACCATCGTAGGTCTCAGCACATGAGTGTAGCTGGTCATGAAAGTCTTGCCGACGCGGATGTGATTGTCAGGAGCGATCGGTAGACTCTGATTGTCGAAGCTCGAACCTAACGGGTTGTCTGAATCGAACTTGTCACGCAGCCAGCGCGAGAATATGGTTACATCGTTATTGAGTTGATAGTCGATGCGTACTATTTCCTGTCGCACGTCGCGTTTGGTTATGGGAGCCGCGATGTAACGCTCCAGTCCGGCGTTCGCCTGAGGGAAAAGTTTCATCAAGGCTATGCCGTTAGGCGAACGTTTTGCGAGCGGTATGATATTGCCCGCAAAGGCAACGCCCGTGGTCGAGGCTGACTTGTCGCACAAGATAAATCTGCCCGCCGGAATGGTGAAGCCGGCTGGAGCACAAGAAGTATTTCCGGCCGGCAAGCCGGACGGCAAGAAGGCACTGAAATCGCCATTGCGCATCGCCTCTGTAGGAACCAGCTCACTGATGGTGCGACCCGTGCGCGGTCGCTTGAACTCCATTCCTGCAAAAAAGAAAAGTTTGTTCTTGTAAGCGGGTCCGCCCACGAAGCCGCCGAAGTTGTTAAAGCGCAAAAATGGTTTTTCGGGCGCTTGCGTGGTGACCTGTTTGCTCTCCCACGAATACGCGTTGAGGGAATCATGGCGAATGAATTCGAACAGCGAGCCGTGAAAAGCAGACGTGCCGCGCTTCGTCACAACGTTGATCGCCGGACCCGCCTGCGAACCGTACTCCGCACTGTAGGGGCTGGACACCAGTTTGAACTCCTGAATCGCATCGACGCTGATATTGTTAACCTGAGTACCAACAGATCCATGATCCACGTTGCTGATACCGTCCAGCGTCGGGGCGGTGCGGCGGCGCAAACCGTTGATTGCCGTGTCGTCGATGCGCACACTCGTTCCTTGCTGCGAATCGTTGATCAGCGCGCTCGTGCCTGGCGCAAGGTTAACAAGCTGGGCCCAGTTGCGACCATTAAGCGAGAGTTCAGTGACCTGTGTTCCTGAGATTAGCGTTTCGACGTTGGCATTGTCCTTGTTTATGGTTTGGTAAACGGTGTCGATGACGCTTACTTGTTGACTGATTCCCTTAATGCTGAGGTTAATCGTCAGCGAAAGCGTGTTCCCCACATCTGCTTTTACCTTCTCCCGGACGAACGGGGCGAATCCCTCGGCTTGAATTGTAAGTCGATATTCGCCGACCGGAAGGCTGGCAACCATGAAGTATCCTTCGTCATTCGTGGTGGCGGATCGTTGGATGGCTAGCTCGGAGCTCTCAATCAAGACGCTGGCATTCGGTACCACAGCCTCGTTCACATCCAGGACGAAACCCGAAAGCGTTGCATTGATCTGCTGAGCGTGCGTCAAAGGAGAGAGCAGCAGCGCTAAGCTTGCGATCATCAGCAAGCAGAGATCACGACGTTTGAAGTTTTTAGCTTCATAAGCTTTTACCAGCTGGCACGGCGCGCCTGACACGCGCGCTCTGAAACTTGGTCGTTGAAACATGGCGCAGTCTCCTTAGCTTCAGGTGGAAAATTCTTGATAACGCTCCTGACGGAACCTGCCGGGGCAGGATTCGCGGGCGGTGTTATCGCTAACATGCGGAAAACTGAAAGAACTGAAACCAGGCGCTGTTCGGAATTTGCCGTCAACATCCAGGCGCCGCTCTGGTATGTCGTTTTAAGATAGAGAGGAATTAACTTCTGTTGATTCGCGAACAACCAATTGACACCGAAAGACGCGCTCCGCGCGAGGCAGATGTTCGGCCGCCTCAATTCGCCGGAGCAGAAACTCAGCCGCAACACGTCCTTGCTCACGCGTGGGCTGTCGCACAGTGGTCAGTGGCGGAGATGTGTGCGCAGCGAGCGGTATGTCATCGTATCCGACGACTGCAATGTCCTCGGGCACGCGCAAGCCAGCCTGCTTGATTGCGTTAAGCGCGCCAACGGCTGTGAAGTCGTTGCGCGCAAAAACGGCCGTTGGCCTTTCCTTTAGAGACAGGAGCTTGGTCATGCCTTCGTAACCAACCTCTTCTGTGGAATACCCGGGTATCTGATCATTGACTCCGCGAGGTCCCACGATCAGCTCTTCTGCAACCGGTAAACCATGTTCCTCAAGGGCCTCAAGATAGCCGCGAAAGCGGCGTAGCGCGATACTTTTAGTCAATGAAACACCGATAAAACCTACCCGCCGCCGACCAATCTGAATTAAATGCTTTGTGGCTTCGTAGCCCCCCTTGAGATTATCGGCAATGACCAGATCTGCTTGCGGATGGAGAAAATCTCTGCCAATCAAAGAGATCGGAAGGCCTGACTCAATCAGGCTCTCAAGCTTTTCGTTGCCCAGCCTGGAGGCGCGAGTGGCGACGATGATGCCGTCGGCGCGATGATCTGCAAGCGAGTCGAAGGCTTCAACATCTTCCTTGGGGCTGTGTTCGCTGATGCAGATGAAAAGGGTGTAGCCGCGCTGCTCCAGTACCTCGCGGACGCCGCGACTCAATTCCGCCGCGAAAGGGTTTGCGATGTCCCCGAGGACCAGACCTATTGTGTCCGTTCGCTGGCGCTTTAGACCGCGCGCCAGGCCGTTACGCCGGTAGCTCATCTCGCTTGCAACGCGCAAGACCCGATCGCGCGTTGCGACATTTACGTTGCCTTGCTGATTCAGGACACGAGATACCGTCATAGAAGTTACGCCCGCCGAGGCGGCTATATCTGCGAGCGTAACTGGTTTTGTCGGATTTCGTTTCATAGCGAATTGCAGGCATGTTAGCGATAACAGGCGCCTTATATCACTGGCCAGCGGCGAATGCAACAGGTTTGTTGACAACCACCACGTTTTTTCCAATTGGAGTTTTCTATAGTTTTTCTCGTTTCGTTTATTCGCGCAGGGTTTTTGTGGGAAAAGGTTTTTCAGTTCTCGCGAATGAACAAGAGTTTCCGCTATCAGCTGTTAGTAAATCGAGCTTCTTAAGTGCTCAGCATATGAAGAGCGAAATAAGCAGGCGCTCAGTGGTATGAGCAAAAGCGTATGAGCAAAAGCGTAATGAGGGCGGATCAGATTTGCTGTTGCCTTACCGTGCGATGGTGAGGGTCACATTGGTCATCAAGAGTCTTGACACTAAGTGTTGGGAGCGATCAGAATGGCCCGCGATTCAGCGGAACTTGTGACACGTTTTGATGTTTGCCTCCTGTTCCCCAAAGAGCTTGTTCACAATTCGGATTCTAATCGGCAGTTAATTGATTGGACCGAACTCTGAGATCCCAAGCCAGGAGCCCACGCCCTCTGTCTCAACACTAGAGAAGAACTGGATGAAAACGACAGGTAACGGTGCGCCGAACGTCGAATTATCGCCTGCATCACAGTCGCCCGCGGGGCAGACTCAGGTTGCGGTCACATCCTTCCTTGCGTTGTTCTCAATTGTTGGCCTCGCCCTTTATGGCCTGCCGTTCTATTACGACTTCATGGTTAGGGAATTTGGTTGGTCGCGCGCACAGGTCACGTCAGGGAACTTCTACAGCAAACTTCTTATCGGCCCTTTGTTTGGTTTCGCCGCCGGGTGGATCGTGGATCGTTTTGGGCCGCGCCGGATGATGATGGCCGGAATTATGATGGCCGGCACGGCGCTAATTGGCCTCAGTTACACTTCGACTCTGGGTCTATTCTATTTCTTCTACCTATTCAACGCCCTTGGCTATGTCTGCGGCGGGCCGCTGCCCAACCAGGTACTGATATCCCGCTGGTTCACGAAGTCGCGAGGTAAAGCCATGGGCTTCGCTTATTTAGGCATCGGTGTCGGGGGAGCAATTGCGCCGCTGCTTTCCCATCGGCTGGCGCAGCAGTTTGGCTGGCAAGGCGCGTTGCGTACATTGGGCATCCTGGTTGTGTTGATTGCGTTGCCCATGGCCTTCTTTATCAAAGAGAGTCCAACCAAGGAAACGAACACGTTCTCCTCAACCGAGCCGGTTTCTATCGGGGCCGTGTTGAGGAGTTGGCAGTTTTACCTGCTGGCTATTGGGAGCATGTGCTCCATCGGCGCAGTGGGAGGGACATTTCAGAACCTCAAGCTCTTTCTGACGGGTGACCTCTTTCGCGGCGCGCCTCCCCAGGAGGCTCAGTCCGCCGCGGCTTATGTGGCCTCATTAATACTGATCTCCAGTCTCATTGGCCGGTTGTTGATGGGATGGCTTGCGGACCGTTTCCAGAAGAAGTATGTCATGTTGTTGATCTACCTGATCGTGGGCTGCTCGATCCCTCTTCTCTTCCTGGCCTCGAACCGACCGTTTCTTTACCTCTTTGCAGTGCTTTTCGGAATTGGTTTGGGCGGGGACTATATGATCATCCCGCTGATGGCGGCGGAGCTTTTCGGCGTTAAAATGTTGGGGCGACTAATGGGAGTTGTGTTAACGGCGGATGGCGTGGCTGAGGCTCTTGCCCCGGTGATCGTTGCCCAGACACGCGACAGTACTGGGAGCTATGCAATCGGATTCACGATTTTGATAGTGCTGGCACTGGTGGGGGCCTTGGCGGTGGCTTTCCTTCCCAAGAGAGCTCCGGAAGCACAAACTTAGTTGGAGTGGTCCCGATCGAATGGCTGTACCGAATTCTCCGGGCATAAGGAATCACCGAGTGGCGCTGGTCACCGGAGCGTCGCGTGGTATCGGTCGTGCAATTGCCGTTGAGTTGGCGCGAATCGGTTGCAACGTAATGATCAACTACGTTTCGAACGAGGCGGCGGCAGAAGAAGCGCGCGTCGAAGCCCAGGCCGCGGGTGGTGAAAGTGCTCGCATTGGGATATGTCGCGCTGATATCTCCGAGCAAGGTGAGCACGGGAAGTTGCTGGCGGCGGTACGAGATGAGTTTGGACGTCTGGACCTATTAGTTAACAACGCAGGAATCTCTTCCGGGAAGCGTGTAGATCTGCTCGAAGCGAGTGAAGAGAGTTTCGACCGACTAATCAAGGTGAATCTCAAAGGCCCGTATTTTCTTAGCCAGGCTGTTGCGCGCTGGATGATGGAACAGAAAACTTCTGGTCAGGTGCCTGACTTTTCCGCGTCTATTATTAACGTAACGTCTGTCTCCGCGTATGCTGCGTCGCCGGAGCGAGGTGACTACTGCGTGTCGAAAGCCGGGCTTGCGATGATGACCAAGTTGTTTGCGCTCCGTTTAGCTGGCGAAGGCATCAACGTTTACGAAGTGCGTCCCGGAGTGATTGCCACTGACATGACCGCGGGTGTTAAGGAGAAATACGATCGCATGATTGAAGAAGGACTGACGCCGATCAATCGCTGGGGAACGCCGGAGGATGTTGGACGTGCTGTAGCTGCCATTGCTGCAGGTAGCTTGCCGTTTTCAACCGGCGAGGTGATTAACGTCGATGGTGGCTTCCACCTGCGGCGGTTGTGAAATGTATGAACCCATTACTTTCACAAGTCGAACAGGCTTTTGCTTTTGCCCAAGAGCAGGTGCTCGCGTTGACGAAGCGTGATCCAGACTTCTACCCGCTTTACACAGACGGCGGGCGTTGGCGCCACTCGAAACCAGCCTGGACGCATTGGTGTGATGGGTTCTTGCCGGGAATGATGTGGATCTTTCATGAAGAAGGTGGAGATCCAAAATGGCGTGAGCTTGCGGAGAGCTATTCGAAAGCACTTGAGCCACGAAAAGACGACCGCGAAGTCCACGATCTGGGCTTCATCTTTTATCATGGTACATACCGGCGCTGGTACCAGACGACAGTCCGCAATGGCGCTCCTGACGAAAAACTCAAAGAAGTGGTAATACACGCGGGCCGAACGCTCGCGCTCCGTTTCCACGAGCGCGCCGGATGCCTACGCTCGTTTCACGGCAGTGATTCCAACTTCATAGACATCATGATGAATGTCGGTATCATCTTTTACGCGGCGTTCGAGACAAAGGATCCTGCGCTGCTAAAACTCGCTCATCGGCATTGCCTGACCACGTGGCGCACGCTCGTCCGTGGTGACGGCAGCACTTCACACGAAGGCATTTTTGATCAGGAGAGCGGTGAGTTTCTGCGTCAGACGACGCAGCAAGGCTATCGCGGTGATTCCTGCTGGTCACGCGGTCTTGCCTGGTCGCTCTACGGCTTTGGCACTTGCTACCACTTGACCAGAGAACCGATTTATTTAGAGACAGCCCAACTGAATGCGGAGTACTGGCTGGCGCATACACCCGAAAATGGCATCGCGCCGTGGGATTTCGATGCACCCGAGATTGGACCATTGAGCCGCGCGCAGGTTGATACCAGTGCGTCGGCCATTGCGGCAGTTGGCCTGTTCAATCTCGCGGAGTTTTCTACGAGCGAAGCGCGGCGAAGAGCGTATCTTGACGGCGCGCTGAAAACGATCGATTCGCTCTCCGCGAATTACTTAGGCGAAAGCGTCGACGGTTGGGAGGGCATCCTGCGCGGCGGCGTCTATCACATACATAAGGATCTCGGGGTCGATGAATCAGTGATGTGGGGAGAGTTCTTTTTTGTGCAGGCGTTGCAGCGAGCGATGCAGGTTTTGTCGGTCCCGAATGCAGTTGCTGTTGTGTGATAGAGAGAATAACGGAATCTCGCAGTCAGTAGGAATCTCGAGGTCAGGAAGGTGGACCCAGTCCCCGCGGCCGCGTGAGTAAACAGTTAGTGATCATGAAGTTGAGTGTCTCCCCACATGGAGCCGGG
>JBGSWR010000059.1:0-86756 GCA_041751855.1 Pyrinomonadaceae bacterium | reverse complement strand
CCTGACCATGACTCGTCGGGTATACCCACGCACCGATCGTGAAGGCCGTGAAGGCCTGGTGGAACGAAGTGACCGGCAGTGTTACCGTGGCCAGATTTCCTCCCACACTGAAGGCCTGGCCCACTTTGCCGGCTCCAAAACCTGCGCCGTTTTGTAAGACCCCATGATTGGTTCCAATCTGATCATCGCCGTTCCCTTCGCTCGCCAACCACGCCAACAACCCGCTCGGCGCGGTCACGCATTCTCCGGGACTAGGACTCGGTGAAGGCGACGGTGTTGGTGGCGGTGGCGGAACCGCTCCGCCTTTGCAAATTCCCGCACTGTCAGCCATGTAGATTTCCACCAGTTCTGCCTCACTTAATGCCCGGTCATATAGATGGAACTCATCGATCTTACCTTGCCACCCAAATCCGTTTCCTGTCGCGCTGCACCCAGCTGGCTCGTTCCCGATCATCGTGCACGTCCCTGCATTCTGCGCCGTCTTCACTGTTCCGGAGGCTGCGATGCTGCCCAACTCAAGCCCGTTCAGATACGCTCGGAGCTGGGCGCCGTTGTAAACAAGAGCTACATGCGACCAATTGTTGGTAGGCAATTGCCCCGCAGTAAACGTGTGCAAGATATTCCCACCCGTCAGCCTCACGTCCGCTTGTAGGTATCCATTCTTCACTCGTAATGCAAATCCGTCTGTATCGGTATTACTTACAATAGTTCGTCCATAAATGCTTGAACTATCTTGTCCGTGACTAGTCGGATACACCCACGCATCGATCGCGAACGCTGAGTAAGGCTGTTGTTCAGTCTCCGGCAGGGTTACCGTGGCCAGGTTCCCGCCCACACTGAATGCCGGTCCTACCTTACCGGAGGCAAAGCCTGCCCCATTTAGTAGCGTCCCGTAGCTGCTTCCAATCAGATCATTTCCACTAGCGTCTCCTGGAAGCCAAACTTGTAATCCAGACGGAGCCGCGACACAGAAATTGGTTTCGTCCGCTATAGTTAACGTCGCGACGCTCGGATCGCCCAGAGAGTTTCCGCTCGAATTACTTAGGGATAAAGTAACTCTTTCGGCACCCTCAGTTAGAAGATCAGCCATTACAGGAACGCTAAAGGTCTTGCTGAGTTCACCATCCCCAAACGTCAGGGCACCTAAAGTCGTGACGTAATCCTCGCCAGCCGTCGCGGTATCGTCGGTGGTGTTGTAATCAACTGAGAGCGGTCCCACGGAGCCGGCTGCCCTCACAACCGTAATGTCAGCCCAGCCGTTCGCCTCATGGACATCGTAGTTTGATAGTTGAAATTGAGGCATGCCGGACTTACAGTTCCCAGCACTATCGGCAGAGTAAATAGACTGAATCTCTTCTTGTGAAAGCGCTCTTTCGTAGACTTGAACCTCGTCTATGCCACCGCGAAAACCAAGGCTTCTGCCCTCTCCCACATATTGGACTGTGCAACCATGTCCCGTCTCGTTACCGATGCCCGAACAGTTGTTCTGGTTATCTACATTTCGGATAGTTCCAGATGCAGCCCGGTTACCTACTGAAAGGCCATTTAGATATCCTGTTAACTGAACGCCATCGTAGGTGAAGGCAACATGGGACCAGGTGTTGAGTGGTAGTTGTGCTCCCAAGAATGTATGGAGTACGTTTCCAGTGGTAAGGTACATCTCTCCTTGCAGATACCCGTCATTCACTCGCAGTGCGAAGCCAGCATTACCCTCGGTGGTGCTAAGAACCGTTACACCTAGTATCCTGCCGGTATCAACATGACCGTGGCTTACAGGGTAAACCCAGGCACCCACAGTAATGGCCGAATAGGCATCATGCAGAGCATCCCGAAAGGGTAGTCGCTCGGGCGGAAAGGGTTGGGGATAAGGAGGTGGTTCTGGAATCTTGACGGCGTTTCCAATCGGTGGATCGAAATGAAAGGCTTGCCCCACCTTACCGGGCATTATCGTCGTCTGATTACAGAGACAGCCGTCATCGCGAGCGATAATTTCGTGGGCATTATTATCCCCCGGAAACCATGCCACTAAACCTGACGGAGGAGCGACGCACGGCAAGCTCTGCGGCGCTAACGAAGCCCTGGATGGGCCGAAAGGGGCCTTTGCCAAACCCTCAACGCGAAATGATTTCTCGGACGCATTAGCTGCCTCGGTCGGCTGTTTAATAAATGCCGCGCCGAGCGCAATAACCGGCAACAGTGAAAGGCCAAGGAGAAAAAGGCGGATTTTACAATTCATAATTAAGATTTACTTGTGGCTAACGTTAATTGACCTGACTAGAAGCCAGTTTGCTATCTGAATTCAATCCCGTGGAATCAACTGTGCCGCGTCGTCTTTCTTAGGATCATGCGCTGTACAGCATCAGCGAAAACTCTCTGCCCACGTCTGGTGAACCGTTGCATGCTTCGGTATCGCCGGTAGGCTTTCAGGGTTCCCGAAAATACTTTCAGGTTCAGCCAGCGACTTGGAAACTTCCTGTAGAAAGGGTGAAAAGTGCGATGACCTTCCGGATCGCGAAGCTCTTCTAATATGACCTTGACGGGGACTTCATCGTTGACCGCGTTGAGAACCCGGTCATGCCACGGCGCTTGCCGAGTGGTCGGATTGGTAGACCACCAAACCTTAAAAGGGTGCTCGTGGCAGATCGGGATGTCGAAAACCTTTGCAAAGGTCGGCAGCTTATATTCCACAAAGCCAACCGGTGGCGGCCCCGTCTCACAATAAAGTTCTAAGAAACGACGGGGAAAACAGGCCGGAACCAAGAGTCCGCAGTACAACTCGCCGTGATAGTTATACTCCTCGGCTAAAAGCTGCCGGAATGCATGAAGGTCCTCCTTACCACCTTCATAGTCTCCGTTCACCCAGCTCCACCATTCCTGCACTTCAGTCAGCGGCCGGAAGCCCGCGATTAACATCTCCCCGGGCTTAAGATTCGGCAACAACTCTTCTAATGGCGAGAGGACCAGCATGTCCCAGCGCCAAAAAAACCGTGTCCCAGGAGAGCAGATGTCCGCGGTCGCGAAACCAAGCGGCCAAGAGATGGTCTCCATGGCGCCACCGCCAAGTACCATCGCGATCATATTTAAAAACATAAAAGTCATCACACCACGGTGCGACTATTCTTTCCGCCTCGGCCTGTTCTGGAAGCGGCGCCGCGCAAAGCGCAAAAATCCGTGCACTCGGGTTGAGCCTTCGCAATAATTGGATCCGGCTCTTGCACAGCGCGAAGTCCTTGTGAAACCAGAACAGAATATCGGGTATCATTGAGAGGACCGCCTTCACACTTAGCCAATGTCTTTTCGAAGTTTAGGAAACGACGAATAAAGGCAAAAAGCGGGCAAAATCTCATCCTGGTAAGATGTATAACACTATTGATCATTACGAGAACCGTTTTGTGCGGCCAGAGGCTTCTCGAGCCATTGCAGAATTTGATGGGCTGTGGTGAGGTGCCCCCCAATCTCGAGGTGTTCGTTGTCCGGAATCATAACCCGGGGCCAGTTTTCCAGCGTCGCGCTCTCTTTCAAGGCGGGATAGAGATCAATAAATGCATAACCGACTTCCTGGCTGTGTTTTTCCAATTGCCGTGTGAAGTCGTTCGGGTGCGTTACAGCATTGTCGGGAAGAAAGCGCTGACGATCACGCTCTTTGTCAAAGGTGAGGTGTGGTTCCATCACCCGGACGAAGTTCGGGACGAAAATGACTAGCAAGCCGATTCCTCGCTCCTGACAAAGACGGTAGCCTTCGGCAAGAGTGCGCTTGGTCTCCTCCATGCCTTCGGCCCTTTCTTCCAGTCGGTCCTTTAAGTAGGGGAAATGAAGGTATCCCTGTCGTATCTCATTGCTCCCAATCTTAAAGCTGGCTGGAACGGCGTAAGAGGGCGGAATCCGAGGCAATGTAGCTTCTGCGAGTTTGGTGATAATAGAGTTTTGCAGATAGCGAGCTTGAAGAGAGATATATGCGCGTTTTGGGTCCTTCCTGAAAATATTGAAATTTTCGGCGTCACGAAGATCATTGCCCTCGAAGATCTGCCAGACCACGTAGCGTGGATTGTATTGAAGCCCAAACTTCTTCAATACAACCAATTCTTGCGAGGCGCCATACCCGGCCCCCCCGAGATTCACGACGCGCAAACCGCTCTCTCGCCCGACGACCTGAACGAAAGTATCAGCTTCCGCGACCTCGCCAGCGAAAGTATACGAATCCCCAATAAAGACCAGGTCAGCCTGGGTAATACCCGAGGGATTGCGAAACCCGTTTTCATCCAGGCGAATCTCCTGGACCGGTGCGTTTAAGCCAAAATTTCCACGCCATACCGCATTGCTCGCACGTCTGAAGCCGAGTTCGTCATCATGGATAGTAAGGCGTGAGCGAGGTGACGATGCATAATCGAAATAAAGGTTTCCCTGCCATGCCCCGAGATAAATGAGCGAATGCCATGCATCGAGGGCAAAGAAGGTGAGAACCACCACCACACATGAAAACCCCAACCTCACGGCGCGGCGAAATTGCTTTTCAACCGGACTGAACAGTATCGCCAGCGAATACGCCAAAGCTAACCCAACCGGCAGAGCCAGAAACAGATCGCGCAGTTGATAGTGTCCCCACAGGTACAGCCCTCGAGGTCTTATAAGCGGAAGAATCCAAACGTAAAGGAACGCAACCGCGGTTAGAACGACGAATAAACGCAGCCACAACTTCAAAGGAGGCATTGAAACCCTCGTGTCTCCGGTACTAGGTAATCAGTTCGAATCGGGCCGTAAGCTCACGCACAATCCTTACGGTGGGTTTATGATCCCGGGTGCAATAAGCAATCAGCGCATACAGGCGAATAGAGTTCGACCGTAACAACTCTCAAATGGTGGGACATCGTCATTGTCCTTGCCTAAACGATAGATCCTCTTAAAGCTCGTATTGGCGCGAACCCACTCCTCAATGTAGTCTTCGTTCCAACCTGCCAGACTTTCCTTAAACCACAATTCATGTGACTGTCCTGTGTCCAGAAACAGCACCTTATTTGTTTTCTCGTCCACCAATCTAATCATCTCTTCCGCAGAAATTCGTGCACGGTAGGGTAAACCGATGATGAAGTGATGCAGAATACTGAGACAACTGACGACGTCATATCGGCCCGTGTCTTGCTCGAGGAACCGAACCAACTCCGAACGAGTTAATTGTTCACCTCTCAAGCCATAAACCCGCTTGCCAACCTCACAAGAGGCCCAATCTATTTCGCCGCCTCCGCGCGCTTGAAACCCCAGATCACTGAAGGCTTTCACAAACCAACCGTAGCTGAAGGCAAGGTCGAGGGACGTTCCGCAATTTGGCGGCATCAGTTGCTGCTCTTCGAGAAACTTCTTCATCAGCCCGAAGCGGTCTTCACAACCACGAATCGTTGCCCATTCGTCACTAAACTCAGGGCTTGAGATAGGTTGATAGAGTTCAAGATTACCCCGGCAATAAGCGCTGTCCAGGACCAGTTCCTGCAAGGGGGTCAAGACTGCCGGCGGCATTACGAAAACCTTGTACTCTTTCCCTCCTCCAACGTGGGCGATAGCCAACTGGTGCAGACCATCTACAACTTCAAAGCAGTTGCTGTGATTGATCGGGCGAACATAGACTAAAGACCCAGGGGCCCGGAAATGGTGAGTGCGGGCATACTCGTCCTGGGGGAGCTCGCCTTTTGACAGTTGCACAAACTGGCGCGCCAGTGCTTCTATCTGGTCCTCATGCGTGCACTGGAGGAATTCTCCCACCGTATTAATCGACTCCACTGCATGCTCGTAATAGCCAGTCTTTTCAAGATTCTCTGGTAAAAAGATTTGGTCGCCGATGCTCTTATGTTGTTCGAGAAACAGGACATGAGGGCTCCCGGAAACCGGCGTAGACCCCCGCAGCAGATTTCCCGTATGGCGAGCATACTGCGCAGCAGAAAGTCCCTGCTCGCCACCACAGAGTAATCTGTCAAGAGACACCATCTTTGAGTACGGACCCTTCTCCTCGGAATTCAGGTTACGCCACGCGTTTAAAGTCAGGCGCAGACCCCGGGTCAACGGAAAGTTAGGTTTTCGACGAAGGTAATTAGTTATTGGATTGCCACTAGTCATTTTATTCTTTCCAGATATCTGCAAGTTACTTTAGCGACCGGGACACAATTGAGACCTCAAAGTTTGGATCGTGATAATCAAGTTCTTTTCGGGACAATTCACCTGCTGCAATACCCTGGACGAAAGCTGTTGCCACCAGCACGTTACCGTAAGTCTTTATTGCGATATTCTGAGGAGTGAATCGTGTTTCAAGCAGACGCCTGATTGCCAGACTGGTGAAGCGCCAATACTGCCCCCACACCCTCATCGTTTCGGCGTGGATCGGCGCGCATCCTGGATTTGTTGCCAGCAGAATGCCTCCTGGCTTTAGTAATCGATGAAGCGTGCGGACGCTGGCTTCAAGATCATAAATGCAGGGAAGAGTCTGAGCACAGATGATGCAATCGTACATTTCACCCTGAAGATGATCCGCGGATTGCAGATCGGCAACGATCTCATTCTTCGAACCGGTTCCCATTACGTTTAGAACAAAACTCTGGCTAACCTGGTCGCCTCCAAACTTACGGGTATAGGTAGCATCACCAATCTCGAGCACCTGCCCTTTGATGTCGTCTCGATGCTCACTTAGGAAGCGTTCAATGTAATATCGATCAACTGGCTGACCGCGACTAAAACCAAGACTCTGATCAATTGGCTCAAGTCGTCTCAGATTCCCGAAGCGGACCCAACCGACAGGCGGGTTGACGGCAAAGTTTCGCTGCTGCTTGCGCACCCAGAGACGGGCACTCTGCGGAATCAGGTTTTTGACCGGTTTGGTAATGGCGCGCAAATGACTCTCCTTTTGCTTCGGTGGCGCCTGGAAATCTTTTAAGATGCAGTCAGCAAGTTTGTATCGCCGCTTTAATCCTTCGGCGTCCACAAGGTCAACAGCTACACGCGCTCTTTCGCTCAGGTAAGCAACCTCTTCGAGTAACCTGATCACGAGAAGAGGTTTGATCGCTGCTTGATCCTCCTCGCTCAACTCACAAATTGACGTGTAGCCTTTCAACAGCCAGGTGCGCAGCTCTTCCCAACGAGCAAATGTGATTTTGTCATCGCAGTACAGGTGGCTCAACATAACTGCGAGCCCGTATGCAACAAGTCCGCGAGAGCGATCGGCAAAATCGAAAAGATAAACCCTCCCATCAGGGAGAAACTGCGCATGCTCAAGGCGCATGTCTCCATGAAGAGTTGATTCCGTTAAGCTGTTGTCTTGTTTAAACCGACTAGCATAATCAAACATCTTTCGATCGATCATTTTTAGCTCGGCCAACTCCTCGGCACTTAACATTGGGGCATAAGGAGACTCCAAAAGCTTACTGAATGCCCTGCCTGTCGGCCTGTAACGCGTTACCCGGGCGAAATTCTCGTTATCGGAGTATCTCCTCAACACGTCATGCATCCGCGCCTGCGTCCGGGCGATTTCAAGCATCTCGTCCTCTTTGATATTAGCCGCATGACACTCTCGTAATTCTTCAAAGCGCATCAAAAAGGCGCAAAATGTCGTCCCTTCTACACACAGCTTTGCGACGTAGCCACCTTGTCGCGTGAGCAACACATGGGGTGCGCGAAGCCCATTTCTGTTCAGATACTCGTAGAGAAGAACTTCTTCTTGAATACGCTCGAAAGAACCTTGGTGCGTCCCAAAGATTTTCAGCACCCAACTTCCCTGGTTTGACTGCACTGACCAAACAACACTTTCCATGCCACCGCGCATTAAAGTTGGCGGATTTATCAAATGAAGTCCATACTGGTCAGTCAAGAAAGGGGCGATTAAATTGGCAGAGCGTTCTTTCAGAAAGCCTTGCTCAAACGCCCTCCCGTCACCCCTCACGAAGGAATCATTATGGCCTGCGAGCCCAGCCCCCCCCAGGGACTTGACCGACCTGCTAGCGATTAGTACCTGATAGTTAGGATCATGATGATCCAATTCTGCATTATTCAGCTCCTCGGCTGCTATTCCCTGTAGAAAGGCAGTTGCTGTAAGCACGTTTCCGTAGGTCTTCATTTTTATGTTCTGTGAGAGAAAACTGTCTTCAAGCAACCGTCTAACTGAAAGGTCTGTGAAACGCCAATACTGCCCCCAAAGCTGCATGCTTTCGACGTGGACGCGATCGATGCCGGGATTAGTTGTGAGAAGAACCCCACCTGGCTTTAGAATCCGGTAAAGAGTCTTGAGCGCAGCCCGGATGTCGTAGATGAAGGGAAGTGTTTGTGTGAGAATTATGCAGTCAAAGATGTTGTCGGGAATCTGCTCGGCACCCGTAAGATCCGCAATGATCGTCGCTTCGGTGTGCTCCTCCAGAGGATACAGGACGTCACTGCGTGATACGCGGTCCCCCCCGAATTTTGCCGTGTAGTAGTTCTCGGCAATCTCGAGCACCCGTCCTTTGATATCAGTTGCATATTCCAAAAGAAACTGTTCAATGTAGTAACGATCAATCGGCCGCCCACGGCTAAAACCAAACTCGTCACAGATCGGACTTAAGCGTCTTAGACTCCCAAAGCGCACAAGACCATGAGAGGGATTCCCGGAGAACCGGTTTTGCAGGCCGCGAAGCCAAGGACGCGCGGGAGTTGGAACGGCGGCTTTGATCACAGAAATCATGCCAAGAACCCTTACTTGTTCTCTTTTCTTCAATTTATTAACACGGAACCGAATCGTCTCCGGCACCGAAAAACGAACGCATCTACAAGGTAGACCACGAGAGACTACACAGCTCTTTCGAGTGGCGGAGTCACAGAAAAACGACGCTGCTGACTACGTAGCCAACTGCGACACGGCGCCGGAATTGAACTCTTAATTGCTGAAACCATGCCGGACAACAGACCAGTTTCGCTTTCTAAATGATCATCACAAAGATACTACTGCATTCCCCACTTGCCCGAACCATGACACAAGTCCGGCAAGGCAAGGGAGGATTGTTTTAACTGCTCTCGAAGCTATTGAGACCTGGAAATCCGGATCGTGGTATTCGAGCTCCTTTTCCTTCAATTCTTCTGTCGCAATCCCCTGAAGAAAGGCTGTCGCGGCAAGCACATTTCCATAGGTCTTTATGGAGATAGCCTCTGGAGAGAAGGTCTTTTCAAGAAGTAGCTGAATCGCGAGACTTGTGAAACGCCAATATTGTCCCCAAAGACGCATCGACTCCTCATCGATTTTGCCTATGCCCGGATTGGTTGCAAGTAGTACACCTCCGGGCTTCAGGATGCGATATAGGGTCTTCATTGCAGTCTCAAGGTCATAGACGCAAGGAAGCGTTTGAATACAGATTATGCAATCAAAAGTATCCGAAGGAATGTGGTCCGCATCAGCCAGGTCAGCAACTATGGTGGCCATGCGACATTCTGGCGAGGGACAGAGAACGTCTACCTTGGTCACGCGGTCGCTGCCAAATTTGCGCGTGTAATCATCATCGCCAAACTCGAGCACACGTCCCTTAATGTCTGCGGTGTGATTGGAAAGAAACTGATTAATGTAATAGCGATCAATGGGAAGCCCGCGACGAAATCCGAAGTCATCGCTGATTGGCTCCATGCGTCTCAAGCTTCCAAAACGCACCCAGCCCACGGGAGGGCTCAGGGAAAAACGCCGGCGCTGCTTGCCTAACCAGGTACGGAGCGGAGCCGGCACGAAATGCTTTATTGACGCTATTGTTCTTTTTGTCATCGGTACTGCTAAGTTCGAAAGTCGATTTGTTAGTGCTACCAGCGATAAGCAAGCGAGTTGTAATCCTCGTTCTTCTCGACGCGCCAATACCGACGCACGACCCGCCCGTGGCGCATCAGCTCGGGCACGGTCACAAACCGGTACTCAGCGCTCAACTTTTCGAGAAGCAAGTTGACCGCTTCGAGAGTCTGATGCCGGTCATACTGTGGCTCACCGTCTTCATGCCAGTCCCGATAGATCGAGTCATGCAGGCAAACCACACTTCCGGAGCATATGTCCTTCTCAATTCGCTCCGCCATCCAGGCCGGATCTCGGTCAAGCCAGTCCTCAGCTACAAGACTCCAGGTAACTACCTGATATCCCAACCGCAGAGCGTCTAACCGTGAACCAAAGTTCTGATGGCCGTAAGGCGGACGAAATAGGCGCTGTCCGAATGGCGCAAGCGCCCGTTTACAAGCTCTGATCTGTTCTCTTCTCTCTCGACCAGAGATTGACGGTAACGAAAGATGATCCCAGGTATGATTACCAATCGCATGTCCTCTTTCGGCGACAAGGCGCACCAGTTCGGGATGTTTTTCTGCTGCCTTGCCAACCATGAAGAAAGTTGCTCGGGCATTATGCCGCTCCAGAATATCGAGCAGGCGCGGCGTGAAATCTGGGTGTGGTCCATCGTCAAACGTGAGTGCCACGACCTTTTCCTGCGTCTCCACATGAGTAATCGTCCCGACCGCCCAACGTTTCATTGCGAGCGCGACTCTATTCGACATTAAGCGACGTTTTGCTCGTCTTAGTTCTTGAGTAAACATGACTCTTAATCGTTCTCTCTTAAGGACGACGACAGCAAGGTTTAAACTCGGCTTCCGGCATACCTTAGATGGGGACGGGCGGCGCCCAGAACTTTACGCTCCCCTGCAGTAGACCGATTTGCCAGCCCAGCACCCAGACGCATTTCGCAAAGTCCTCTTTTCTCCTGGCGCTTCTTAACTTATATAGGAAAGTTCGCCATCCCCTCAGATAGAACTTCCATGGTTCAGGAAACTGCACATCCGGCGTGCGATAGCGTTTGTACAAAAGCGGGTTGTATGTGGCCCACTGCCGGGCCTGCCTAAAGGCACTGCGCAGATCGTTCCGGTAACGAACAAAGACAGTTGCCTTGGGTTCAAAGTGTAGCTTTGTGCCGAGGCGCTGCACTTTGAAGCAATAATCGCCATCCCAAAGGACCGGCATAGTAACGTCGAAACCTCCTACCGCTTCGTGCAGCCGTCGCCTGATGCCCAGGCCGCAGCTCCCAGCATGAACCATGTAAGGGTGGAAGCGGGTTTTCTGCAAACCTGCTTCCTGAACGACCCACATTCGCTTCTGAGTCCATGACTCATTTAACTTTTCATAATCAAATCGCGAGGCCACAAACTCATGTTCTTCCAGCGAGGTTCCCATCGCCGCGATCCATCCCGGCGCCACTTCATCGTCAGCGTCGCAAAAAGCGATCGCCTCACCCTTTGCAGCCCGCGCCCCAACATTGATAGCGTACGCCGCTCCTTTTTCAGAAGAAGCATCGATTATTCGCATATTGGGCAACCGTTCTCGATATCTCTCGACCACCGCCAACGTGTCATCGGTAGAGCCGTTGTTCGAGATGATGATCTCCCACGGCTCGGCCCATTCCTGGGCGGCGAGGGCATCGAGTTGCACCGCGATGGTCTCGGCGGCATTAAAGCATGGCACGATCACGCTCAACTTCATCTCGGCTTTCATAACCTCCTCGCCCGACCGTCACGATTTCAGAAATGGCCTGATACTGATATCCGTAACTTCGGCGGTTTCCGACAGCTTGAGAGCGTTGATTATCACGTCGGCTACATCCTCAGGTTGAAGGAGACGATCTGGCCGATACGTCTTATCTTCGACGCTGTGCACCATCTCCTGAAATGGGCTGGCGGTCCTCCCCGGATAAACACTCAACACTCGTATTCCCCGTTCATTTACTTCCTGTCGCAGGCTGTCAGCTACAGCCTTAAGCGCATGCTTTGTTGCCGCGTACTGACCGGTTTTGGCTCCTGCTTTCAAACCTGCGCTGGAATTGATAAAGACCACCTGGCCCATTCCTGACTTCAACATTGGCAGCATAAGTTGTGTCAAGAAATAAGGAGCGCGTACGTTTGTTCTATACTGCCAATCAAAGTCCGAAATTGAAGCCTGTTCGATCAAACCAAGAGCTACAACTCCCGCGCTATGGATCAAAATCTCAAGCTTCCCGCAGTCTTCATGAATACGCCTGGTAAGATCCTCAATGTCACCATCTACCGTCAGGTCCGCCTGGTAGCACCTAACACTAAAGGCTGGGTCTCTACATTCCCGAGCAACGTTCTCGAGGGCCTCCAACCGGCGGCCCACCAGGCAAAGCCCCGCGCCCTCACGTGCGAGACCAATTGCTAAAGCCCTGCCAATTCCGCTACCTGCTCCTGTTATTACAGCCGTCTGATTTCTAAGCATCAAAGAATCTTTAGCGAGCAACCGGAATCTCACTTGAATTCGTGACGGTGCGTGGTTGTTGTCTCGGTATCAAATCTATTGCGTCCAAGGCCCTTTGTGCGGCGCCTTCGCCGCTCATGAACGACTCATCGGTCCAGTGATAGCCCCATTCCCCATATCGACCGCAGTATTTGACTCCAACCTCGTCTAAATAGCCGTGCACGATTGCGAGGTTCTTCGGCCGGTCGAGATCGAAGATGACATTAGCGTAAGGAGCGATGGTGGCATTCCTAAACAAGATCCGATCGGCTTCTTTAAGCAGTCCACAGCGACGCAGGTCTGCAATCACAGGCTCGATACAATCCTCCGGCTTCCTATCAAGCGGCCTGTACTTGTTTGAGTAATACACTTCGGCCTGAATGCTACCGGCTCCCGGCGGCACTGTGTTCGGAGAAAGCATGTGGGGAAAACTTAGCCGCGTAAAGAAGATGTCGCGGTCGTAAAAGTAGCTCCAGTGAGCCGCTGAGATATCTTCACGGTCGATGCCGATGTTCACAATCACTGACTGCGAACAAGCCAGATTTTGTGACGCCTCGACCACATCAGCCGGTACTCCCGCGATCAGAGGGATTAGTTCCGGGAGCGGAATCGATGAGATGACTTCTGAATAATTGATCTCGGCGCCATTCGCAAAGTGAAGCGTTCTTTCTCCAGGGTCAAGCCGGCGAACTTCGTGTCCTAGCTCTATCGCAGTCCCTTTCACAAAGAGATCCAGATAAGACACGAAGCCATTATTAGTTGGATAACGAAAATGGCTCACGTAGTGGACATCCGGAGTGCTCGGAGATATGGCGCCCCGGAGCACTTCTTCCAGATTGGGCTGATAAAGTCGATCGCCAAGCCAGTCGGTAGTCATGTTATCCGCGGTAGTAGTGTGGTACTTGAGTCCGTATTCCATTGGGAAGGTCTCTGCGAACGACTTCCCGTAGCTGGCTGAAAGCCAATCAGCGTAATTTTTGATCTCACGCTCTTCGAGATTCCTCGCGTTGATGAAATCGCGCAAGATGCTAACTACAAGGTCCTCTGGCAGGCCATAGAGATTGCATTGGGCGGGATGTTTAATCCAGTACCCTTTCCAGTAGTTATTAACTCGGGTCTGAATGACCTCAAATTCCTGGTCAACACTCTCGGCAAACAACTGCTGGATGCGCTCCACCTTTGTAAAGGAAACATGCGGACCGTCATCAAAGATGAAGCCCTCGTCATGTTTGTATGAAGCAGTATGGCCCCCGTGATACGATTTCTTTTCATAAATAACCGCCTCGACATCCTCCGCGCGAAGCCGGTACGCGGCCCCAAAGCCAGCCATCCCCGCACCCAGAATTGCTATCTGCTTCATTTCGTTGTTGATCGATTAACGCGGATTCATCGATCCGTCATCAGATGCTGCCGCCACCAGGCGATTGCGTCGTCCAGACCACGGTCCAGATCGTAGGTCGGCCGCCACCCTACCTCATCAAAGAGGCGCTCCACATCGGCAAGGAGAACACGTGGTTCATTGGTAGGCGCCGGAATTGCGCCAAGCTCAACGAGATCCACTCGCTCCAATTTGCTCGCTATCTTGAGAATCAGATCCTTTAATAACGTCGCGTTTCCAGAGGCGATGTTCAGTGCCCCCTGTGTATCGCTGTCCAGTACTGCTACAAAAGCTCCGGCTGTGTCCCGAACATCAAGAAAGTCTCTAATCTGATTACCATGAGAACACCGGGCTGGTTCATCTTTTAGTAAAGAACGAATAACTGAGGCTACCAGACGACGCGGGTCTTCATATTGCCCGTAAAGGAAGAAAATACGACCCCAAGCCGCACTCAGACCGGTCTGGGCGGCGAAGGCGTCCACCAGCATCTGCATTGAATGCTTGCATTTACCGTAAAGGGTGGCCGGTTCAAGTCGTGTACGCGCCGAACAATACCCATCCTCCCAACTGTACTCTGCGCAGGAACCGGCGAATACCGCCCGTTCACCTTCGTGGCGGCTGAATTCCCGTAAAAGGTTGATTCCTGATTGTACCCACCGAAAATTCTCGGGGGATGTCCAATAAATCCCCGGAATAGCAAACCAGGCGAAGTGGAGCAGGTGCGTTGGCTTTATCTTTGCCACTAACGACGCGGTCTGCTCGTTATCCAACAAGTCTGCCTGATGCCAAAAGAGCCCTTCTTCATTCGACCGAGAGGATTTTAGGGAGACGGCGTGGACCTCGTAACCTCTGTCTTGCAAAAAGGGAATACACTGGCGGCCAATAAAGCCACTAGCGCCGGTGAGCAAGACCCTCTTCATGAAACGAAGTCCGCGTATTGACTGTCCCGAGGCGAGAGGGTCCGGTCATCCTCTGGCCATTCAATGGCAAAAGCAGGATCATCCCAGCGAACCCCGCTCGCGCTCTCGGCAACGTAGAACTCTGACATCTGATAAAAGACCTCGCTATTCTCCGCAAGGGTTTGGAAACCATGCGCGAAACCCTCTGGTATATACAGAGCCTTTCGGTTAAGAAAGGTGAGTTCAGTTCCGAACCATTGTTTAAAAGAGGGCGAGTCTGGTCGTAAGTCTATGATGACGTCGTAGATTGCCCCAGCGGTGCAGCGAACCAGCTTGGCTTCTTCGTAAGGGGCTGCTTGAAAGTGCATGCCGCGCAAAGTTCCCTTCTTCGCGTTAAAGGAGATGTCACATTGAACTAAACGCGGGTTCAAGCCATGGTCTGCAAACTCCTTTTGGCACCAGCTTCGAGCAAAAAATCCGCGCTCGTCTCCAAGTCTTTCGAGGTCTACGATGAAAGCACCTTTCAATTTTGTTTCAGTAAAAATCATTAATACTAAGCAAGTACCCCAGCCTCGGGAATTGGAACGACAAACTTACCGCCCCAATCTCGAATACATGCCATCTGGTCCATAACCTCTGCTTTGAGATTCCACGGCAAAATAAGGAGATAGTCTGGTTGCGTTTCCAGTATCTTGTCGGGATGTAGAATCGGAATGTGTGTTCCCGGTAGAAACAGTCCTTGTTTATGAGGACTTCGATCTACGACATAGTCGATCATGTCAGTTCGGATTCCACAGTAGTTGAGTAACGTGTTGCCTTTAGCCGCCGCGCCATAGCCTACGATCCTCTTACCATCTGTTTTGGCCTTAATCAAGAAGCTCAATAATTTGCGCTTTACCTCTTTTACCTTCTCACCAAATTCGAGGTAGGTCTCGAGCCGCGTCAACCCGGCTTCGACCTCCTTAGCCTTAAGCTCAGTGACTCGGTTGGCAATGGGTCTGGGATCTTCGGCATGCCTACCGTAAATCCTCAACGAGCCACCATGTGTCGGTAACTCTTCGACATCAAAGAGTGTCAGCTTGTGGGCCGCGAAGATAGCCTCCACTGTTGTGAACGAGAAATATGAGAAATGTTCGTGGTAGATCGTATCAAATTGGTTTTCGAGTATTAGCCTCAACAAATGCGGGAACTCCATCGTTACGACGCCGTGCGGTTTCAGGGCGATCTTCATCCCCGCGACAAAATCGTTAAGGTCTGGTACGTGGGCCAAAACGTTGTTGCCAAGAAGCAGGTCGGCTTGCAAGCCGTCGGCAACCAACTCTTTGGCGGTCTGAACTCCAAAGAATTTAACTAGCGTCGGGATGCCCTTCGCTTCTGCAACGGCTGCCACGTTCGCTGCAGGCTCGATTCCGAGCACCGGAATTCCCTTCTCCTTAAAATATTGAAGCAAGTAGCCGTCATTACTTGCGATCTCGATGACCTGGCTGGGCGCCTTAGTGTCGAACTCAGCCACCATGAGATCTGTGTATTTCCGCGCATGTCGCAACCATCCGTCGGCGTAAGAAGAGAAGTAGGCGTAATCGCCAAAAATATGATCGGGAGTTTCAAATTGTTCCAATTGGACCAGCAGACACTCCTCACAGATGTAGGCATGAAGCGGATAGAACTTCTCCACACAATTCAGTTGGGCAGCAGCCACATTGGAGTTGGCCAAAGGCGAGACACCAAGATCGACAAAGGTATGCTTTAGTGAGTTACCATCAAAGCGGCACTGAGCGTTTGTCATCTGATTACATTACCCGTCTAAGCCATTCCCCCAGGGAAGTCCCAACTGGCCAGCCTGACGACAGTATTCTCTTAACTGCTTATGTGTAAGTTCCCGTAACTCTGTCGGGTTTGTATGCTGTGATTCGCGATACCATGACACGGTATTCGCTACAGCATCAGGGAAGGACCATGCCGGTCTCCAGTCCAGCAGAGAGCGTGCTTTGTCGATTGATAGCTGCAAGAAGGCGGCTTCATGCAGTGCATGCGGATTGCTTTTGTCAACCCAATCTCCGGGCCAATGCTTAAGAACTTCCTGCACTAACTCATGAACCCCACGGTTTGCTTCCGGCAAAGGACCAAAATTAAAAGCCGAGCAGAGTGGGCTGTCGCCATTCCCATTTGTCTTGCTGATCTGCGCACCTAACCAAAGGTAACCGCTCAGCGGATCAAGGACATGTTGCCACGGACGTGTTGCCAACTTGTTGCGCACTTCAATTGGCTCGTTCCTCTGAAGAGCCCTGATGCAATCCGGAACGATGCGGTCCTGGGCCCAGTCGCCACCGCCGATCACGTTTCCGGCACGTACACTGGCGACCTTCACAGGATGATTTTGAAAGAACGAACGTCTATAGGACTGGATAGCAATTTCAGTCGCTGCTTTGCTTGAGCTGTAAGGATCGTGCCCCCCAAGTGGATCTCCCTCGCGGTAGGCATAATCGCACTCTCGGTTCTCATAACACTTATCTGTTGTAACTAAAACTGCTGTGCAAGGTGTTTCAAGTCGACGTAAGGCCTCGAGCACGTGGACCGTACCCATCACATTCGTCGCGAAGGTCTCCAAAGGCTCGGAATATGAATGGCGTACGAGCGACTGAGCAGCGAGATGGAAAACAAAGTCTGGGCGGGCTCGTTTTATCGATTCTGCAACTGCGACCGGGTCACGAACATCGGCAATTTCGTGGTCAATCTCCTTCTCGAGTCCCAATTGGCTAAAAAGCGATGGTACTGTCGGCGGTTCGAGCGAGAATCCATGCACGTTCGCCTTTAGACTTAGCAGCCAGCAGGTCAACCAGGCGCCCTTGAAGCCTGTGTGGCCAGTCACCCAAACTCTCTTGTTTCGAAAAGCGTTTGCAAACATAGTCGCCTATTGGCCCGGATCTCTAATACCAGCATCGGTTACAGCCTTTAGCAGGTCCTCAGGCGTTCCGATGTCCAGAAAGTTCCCTTCCGAAAAGAGAACCGAATCAACATTTAGACCACCCTCGATACCCGCCTGGATAACTTCACCCATCGATAGTTCGTTCGTTGAATCAGGGTCCTCGGGATCTCCCTTGGGTTGTCTTGCTAAGAGGTGCTCGTGCATAAAACGCGCAAAGATTGGCGTCCAGGCCGCAATGATCCAGGTGTGCCGGACGTCCGAAGCCAGAGGTCTCATCGAGACTCGCTTTATCTTGCCGCTGTTGTCGAAATCCACGATATCTTTCTCTTGAGTAGGCTTTGCCGGAAACAAACCCAACACAACGTCGGCGTTTGTTGCTGCCTGTCGTTGCAGCAATTGTTCAAAAGCATCATCCGGTTGAAACAGAATATCTGGGAAACCCATGACAACCAGCGAGTCGTGCACAAAGGGATACGCCTGGTCCAAAGTGTATGGTGGTCCAAATGGCAAACCAACCATCAAGTAAGCCAGGTTCAGATCCAGCGCTGAGCCATCGCCAAGTAAATTTGGAATATCCCATTTGCTTTTACCGAGGACTACGTACGCCTTGCTAACACCCGCCCAACGCATTCTCTCGAGAAGGTAATAGCAAACCGGTTTCGGGCGAGCTGTCGAGCCTTTCGACTGAGAACTGAAACCAACAGGGAAAATCTCCTTGCTGCACGGCAACGGTGCAATGCGTAATGCCTGACCCGCTGCTGGCATCAAACCAACCAGATTTACCGGATTGCTATCCAAGATTCAAAAAACAGACAATCACCCGACGGGAAACAAAGGGAAGTACAGGACTCACAGGATTTACAAGACCGCACTTGTCGGAGGGTAGACACCGGCAGGGCCGGGACACTGCGGTGGCCCCGAGCGATCTTGTAAATCCTGTTAGTCCTGTCATCTTCCAGATATCAATAACCAGTTAAGCTACAAAGCTGTAAGTCGGAACGGAATCCTCCGATTCCTGTTTGCGTGACCAGACGTCCCAGGGAGCATTCCCGCTCTTCCAGATCCCCTCGAGATAGTACTTATCGCGTAAGGTGTCCAACGGTTGCCAGAATCCCGTGTGCTTGTAAGCCGATAACTGGCCTTCACTGGCTAGACTCTCCAACGGCTCTTTCTCCCAGATCGTGCTGTCGTCAGATATATAATCAAAGACCTTAGGTTCGAGAACAAAGAAGCCGCCATTTACCCAGGCGCCGTCACCATTTGGCTTCTCTTGAAAGCTCTTCACTTTTCCTTTGCCGTCCTGACGTATCGCGCCAAATCGGCCAGCCGGTTGGATTGTAGTCAAAGTCGCAAGTGTGTTCTGACTTCTGTGAAAGTTGATTAATGCGCCGATATCGATATCGCTCACGCCGTCGCCGTAGGTGAGGCAAAAAGTATCATCGCCGACATGTTCTCTTACTCTTTTCAGACGTCCGCCAGTCATTGTCTCGTCACCGGTATCGACAAGTGTTACGCGCCACGGTTCGACCTGACCACTGTGGGCAGACATCTTGTTTAGACGCAGATCGAACGTGACATCAGACATGCGAAGGAAGTAGTTCGCAAAAAACTCCTTAATCACATAGCTCTTGTACCCGCAACAGATTACGAAGTCGTTGATGCCATGGGCAGAGTAGATCTTCATGATGTGCCACAAGATCGGCCGCCCACCGATTTCGACCATCGGCTTTGGTTTTATCGCAGTCTCTTCGCTGATGCGGGTTCCGTAGCCCCCGGCCAACACCACAGCTTTCATGATTTGATTGCCTTTCGTTTATCGTCCGATACTTTAAATCCGGTGAGGAAGATAAAATCTAAAATAAGAACAAGCTAAAACCCTTTTCAATTAATGCTTAGACCGGTTGAAAAACGAAGTCCTGCTCGCGGCCTTCGGCAACGCCCTCAGCTTCGTACTGTGCGATTAGTTCCAAGGACAGGCGCGACAGGTCGGCGCCGCGACGGAAGTCGCGCAGGTTTGAAGCAGGCGGAAAGGAATCAACATTTGGTGCTCCTCGCGTCGCCACCAGGTCGCCAACGTGCACTGTACGAAAGTCGATGCTGAAGCGCGCAACTCCCGCAGTGTTGGGAACCGTCGAGTGCAACTGCGTACCTGAAAACAGAATGATGCCTCCAGCCGGACAAACCACCCGAGTCTGTGCTTCCATGTCCACCGATTCCTCGGGACGGGGCTGCAACCGGGTATCAGTCTTAACATGCTGAGCCACACTCTTTCTTTCACGGTTCCAGTCGAAATAATTGAAGTCCCTTGAGTTATTTTTGACCGGACGGGTCCAATAATCGCTGTGGAAGGCCAGCGAGTTCTCTGAAGCAAGATCGTAAATGGGCATCCACCAGTTGATCTGTGAAGAAGGAGATCCATACCAGGTATCGCGGTGCGGGGGATGCGCGTAGCCCATCCCGGATGTGAGGTAGCCGCCGTGCGTCACCATGCGTAGTTTAGGTACATCAAAGTAGGTTTCGTTCAAATCTGCGCCAAACGAGGAGACTATGTCCAGAAGCAGTTTATGCGAGTGGGGATCGTGATAGAAGTTCGTCTTAAGTGGGCCAATGATACTCACATAGTCTTCAACCGGCATTTCGAACTGCGCCGTTTGTGGGTCGATTCCGCCGAAAGCCTCAGTTGCTCGCGTGCGGGCAAATTCGCTTAACGCGCTTGTGGTGGGAGTCGGCGAAAAAACAAAGATGTCGCCTTCGTACAGGCGCTCGCGTCGTGATTGTTCACTCAAGTTAGAGTCGAAATGGATTACATTCATCTGTCTAGCCTCCGAAGTATTTCAGCCGCCCAATGATGCTTTTTCACGTCCCTCGCACGTTGGGCTGGGTGGGTGCGATTCTGTAATTTGATGATCTTGTTTATCTGCGTAGACCTTCAAGCCCAAAGCCTTCTTGATTATATTGATCGAGTTACGCCCTAACCTGGAACGACGAACGAATTGGACCATGGCAATCCAAACATCCTCAATTAGAGCCTTACGTATGGTCAGTGCGTATTTCAATATTATCCCCAAGCTGCGCACCCGTTCATTCCAACTCAAGGACACCCTAAAAACGCACTTGAGGTGTTCATAACACTCTTTCCAGTGCGGAAAGTTTATTTTCCCCTTGCTGTTGGGCTCATACCAGACAAGCCGAGCCGGCAGTGGCCAAATATTTGTTCCGGCGTCTCGGTGCTGACGCCTGAGGAAGAGATGCTCGGGTATCGTTAGCCAACGTCCACGCAATGCCAATTCACCGAATAGGTTCCGATCACAGGCGACGTAGTTCCCCATGCCTGGCGTGGCCATGAGAGCGTCTTTGCGTATCACGCCAAACTGCTCCGAGCCGATGTGTCGTTCCAGTAAGAAGCTTTCAAACCGCTCGCTTGGTCTTGGCGCATCAACCCTCATTCGGTGGTCAAAGTCTCCTACGACAAACCCGTCCTCTTCTATCCGCGCAGTCTTGGAATGCACTAGAATCAACGATGAATCGCCTTCCAGTACCGCGACGCACTTTTCAAGGTATTCCGGGGCCAATACGTCATCGTGGGCGTGCCACTTGAAGTACTCAGCCTGGGCTAACTCAAAAACGCGGTTAAAGTTTCGCCCGCCACCGATATTAGTTTCATTGCGGTAGTAACGAATGCGCGCATCCTTCGCGGCATACTCACGACAGATTTCTTCAGTACGGTCGCTCGAGGCATTATCAGAAATAATCAATTCAAAATTGGTATAGCTTTGGCCCAAGATTGACTCCAACGCCGCCTCAAGATAGTTGTCACCATTGAATACTGGTAAGCCGATGCTTAAGCGAGGTATTTCCTTACTCATGACTCTTCTCAGCGATTAGTAGAAGGTTCTTGCCGATCGGGGGTATGACTCTCGATTCGAAAGCTTTCGAGACCGGGACCACGTAGCGATCATATAACTTTACTGCTCCCACCTGAATCTTGTGCAATTTCAACAAACGGTAGTTGATCCACCAGGGCGCGACGCCGGCTAAGTCAAAATATCTGCATTGAATTATCTTAAACCCTGCCCGTCTGCACTTCGTCTCGATATCGCGCTTGTTGTAGCGACGGAAATGCCCAACCTCGACGTCAAGGGTTCCGAAAAGCCATTCCAAAGCCGGCACGAAAATAAAGAGGCGTCCGCGCTTGTCGAGCGTTTTATGAACAAGGCCAAGCTCAGCTTCGTCATCGTCGATGTGCTCTAAAACATTCACATAGATGACCGAATCCGGGCGCTGATCCCTTCTAACCTCAGCAGCAACTTCGCTGAATGTCGCATTGTAAGTTGTCACATCGCTCTCTGGATTAATCTGCCTCATGCGCTCGTGAAGCTGGTCAAACATCCTCTTAGACGGCTCGATCAACGAAAGAGATTTGGGCTGAAGCTCCAACAACATTTCCGAGAACAACCCGGTGCCGGCACCCACCTCAACCACCCTCGCTCCTAAATGGGGTCTGAAAACCTCCAGAATCCATTTGTGATAGCTGGAGGCAAAAGACATCGCTTCAAGGTCTTTGCCAGCATAATCGTGGCCGTTATCCATGGTTATTTCTAGCGCTGGGAAACCAGGTTCGTCATTTTGAAGGTGTCCACTTTGCCTGGCGTTGTGATGGGCGCCAATTCCGGCATCCTACGGTAAGATGAACGCAACCCACAGAAAAGATTGAATCGCGGGATCAGCCACAGTGCAATTAGACCATCAAGAAAGCCGATCTTCTTTCCCTCATCATATGTTCTTCCGTAATAGCTTATGGGCACTTCATAAATTGCACAGCCCAGTTTGGCGATCTTTGCCGACACTTCAATTTCAAAGCCAAAGCCACTTGAAACAATCCGCATGTTGCGAATGATCTCACCGCGAAACGCCTTATATCCTGTCTCTACATCGGTCATGTTAAGGTTGGTAAACAAATTTGAGGTAAACGTAAGAACCTTGTTGGCAAGAAAGTGATAGAAATAGAGCAACCTCGTGGCTTTGCGCACCAAAAAGCGCGAGCCGTATACAACATCAGCCTGCCCTGCAAGCAGGGGCTGAATCACCGCTGGAATCTCGGCCGGGTCATATTCCAGATCAGCGTCCTGAATGATCACCAAGTCTCCCCTTGTTAGAGCGATCCCGCTCTTTAGGGCTTCGGTCTTACCCGAGTTCTTTTTGTGTCGCGTAATCCGCACCTGAGAATGCATTTCGGCAAGACGCTGTGAGATTTCAGCTGTTCCGTCCGAGGAGCAGTCATCAACAATCACTATCTCGAGCAGGTGCGGTACGGCTAATACTCTTTTCACGATCTCAGCCAATGTTGATTCTTCGTTGTACGCCGGTATCACGACCGATAGGCAGGGACAAGCCCGCTTGCCGTTCGTTCCGAGGGCTTCAGTTCCCACTTGAGTTCCAATCCCGGTAATCGGTCTATTTGAAGAGTTCGCGTCAGACATAAATTGGCAACCCCTTTCAGGTTGTTAATGCACAGATTGGTAAAAACCTATTCGAGGAGTCGGTCAACTCTGGTCTTGCGGTATCGAGTTGGGAATAACAGTTCCCCATTACTAGTAAGCGATTTCTTAAGGATAGGTCTTTCTTTGCAATCAATAACCTCACTTCCGGGCACTGCCGCTCTTCGTTACTGGATAGGGGACCGCCTGACTCATAATCCGCTCGGTGATTCTGAAAAAGCCGTATTGAAAGGCGAGTTCCAAAACCGAATCGAAATGGGGCGAGCAAAAAGGTTGTCTCTGAGAGGGGCCGGTCTAGAGCGAGGGCCTAGGATTTGAGCAAAGCCTCTGCTGTTCAACGGTATTGCTCATCTTCTGGCTGTGCAGAAGGCGTCTACCGGGATGAATATTGACTGGCACTTGATTACATTGTTGCCACTGCTCTTTCAGGAAGATCTCTTATTTCATCGACGCTTGCTCGGTGTCCATTACTGCCGGGAGACAAACCCAGTCGGGATTCCGGCAACAGCTGACGCAGGAATTCCCGCAGCCCTCTTTCACTTCCATTGTTTGCGAGTTGTTCGAGCATATCCAAAGCGTGTTCAACGCGCCCGTGAGGGTAGGCGGCAATTTTTCCAACAAAGATTTTCGGATGACTGGTTCCGATAGCGTGACTCTCCCCCACCAACTGCAACTCTTCGTATAGTTTTTCTCCCGGTCGCAGACCTGTGAAGATAATATCTATGTCTTCGAAGGGCTTGAACCCAGAGAGAGCGATTACATCTTTTGCGAGATCGAGGATTCGCACCGGATGCCCCATATCCAAAACGCAGATCTCGCCTCCATTACCCATGGCTCCTGCTTGAAGCACCAGTTGAGAGGCTTCAGGAATAGTCATGAAGTATCGCACAACGTCAGGGTGAGTGACGGTAACTGGCCCACCCTTCTGAATCTGATCACTGAAGATGGGGATGACAGATCCAGCCGACCCTATAACATTCCCAAAGCGGACCGCCACGTATCGTGTTGGAAAGATCTTGTCAAGATTCTGAATGGCCAGTTCAGCAACTCGTTTCGTAGCACCCATTACAGATGTAGGATTAACTGCCTTATCAGTTGAGATTAGGACAAACGCTTCCACGCCAAACTCTCCCGCGAGGGATCCGATACACTGCGTGGCAAGAATATTGTTCTTTACAGCCTCGCCAGGATTGAACTCCATCATAGGCACATGCTTGTGCGCTGCGGCATGAAAGATCACGCTGGTGGGATGGAGGCTGAAGATTGTGCGCATCCGCGACTCATCACCAACATCCGCGATCAGCGCTCTGATAGACAGATCGGGGAAGGCATTTGTCAATTCTCGGTCTATCGTAAATAGGGCTGGCTCTGCGCGCTCTACCAGAAGCAGGTTTCGTGGCTTGAAACGCGCCACCTGCCGAGCCAGTTCGGCGCCAATTGAGCCGCCTGCCCCGGTAACCATTACATTCTTATCGGTCAGGAAGCTTGTCAGGCATTCCTCATCCAGTTGAACGGGCTCACGGCCGAGTAGATCCTCAATCTGGACAGAACGAATGCGGCTCACCTTGACTTTGCCTTGGAGGATATCGAAAAGACCGGGAATTACCCGCACCTTCACTGGTATTGCTTCACAAATATCGAGTATTCGCCGAAACTCGCGACGCGAAGCCTTTGCTATTGACACCACCACATGGTCAATCCCCAGGTCGTGAACCAGTGACGAAAGATCATCAATCGTCCCTAGCACTCCAATCCCATTGATTATTGCCCCCTGTTTTTGAGGGGCATCATCCACGAAACCCTTAATCTCTAACCCAACGTCTCCGCAATTCTGAATCTCTTTCGCGGTCATCACGCCGGCGCGTCCCGCACCGATCAACAGTACCGGAGTTTTATTCGCGACAACTGACCGTGGAACATCTTTCTTCTCAAGCTCTTCGTAAACAATACGGCGCAACACGCGCATTCCCAGTACACCGCCGAAGGCCAGAATCGTGTCTATGACAATTACTGTAAACGGGACCCGCCACGCTTGGTATTCAGCGCTCAACCCGACTCGGAGTAGAAAAACTGGTAGAGCAGACATAGCTGCGGCCTTCAAAAACGCTCTCACTTCTCCGATGCCAATGTAGCGCCAAATGAACATGTGTACGCCCGACAACGCCAGGCATAGCATCTGAATCAGGACGACATAGGAAAGTTGAACAAAAATGTGGAGCCATTCCCGTTCGGGAATGGCAAAGTCAAATCGCAGCAGATTGGCAAGTAAAAACGCACCGGCTAAAACGGTGACATCCAGGATCAACTGCGTTCTATGGGACATAATCCGCTTCCAGCCGCGCGCGCCGCTTTTCCGCTCTTCCTTTTCGGTCCCCTCGGCATGCCCGTTCAAAGTATTTTGCCCATTCTTTCTTCCGTTAAGCGTCACCAGGTTTGCAGTATTGTTGAAGGACATGGCTATCGAGCTCCGTCTCGAGAGTCGGCAGAGTTTGCGGCACCTGTTCCCTTGTTCACGACCGCCTGAACTGTTCTTAAACAGATTGTTATGTCGCGCCACCAGTTTCGTGTTTCAAGATATTCGATATAACCTCTCAGTTTGTCTGGCTGCAACGTTGTTAGATAATAATCTTCGACATTACCCTGTCGCGCCCCAAGCAGCTCTTCCTCGTTCCGGAGGCCAATAGTTACAGGGTCGGTGATGCCCGGTTTGGCCATCAGTACCCTTTGCCATCTGCTGTCTTCCAGATTGACATACTGGGGCACTTCCGGCCTTGGTCCAACAAAAGACATGTCTCCTTTGAGCACGTTCAAAAGTTGAGGAAGTTCATCAAGCTTCGTCTTTCGCAGAAGCTTGCCGACCCTCGTCACGCGTGTGTCGCCGCTGGACGTAACCTGTGGACCAGAGCTTGAGGCTCGCATAGTCCGAAACTTATAGAGAGTGAATGGTCTGCCACCCCTGCCCACCCGCTGCTGCCTAAATACCACAGGACCGCGAGAAGTAACGGCAATGGCTATAGCTACGACCCCTAAAACCGGAGCCAGTACTATTAACCCCAGAAGCGCCAACATGGCTTCAACCCCTCGCGGGATGCCTTTTGGTAACACAAGCGGACCCGACACAGAATGGGTAGCGTGATGATTTAATTCCACTTGAGCCCTAGCTAACCGATAGCGCACGATGATCGCCGGACGGTACTTTCGATCCTTCCAACACAGTCTTTTTTGCGAAGCGGGAAGAAAGCTCACGAACGGTAGCGACCACATGGTTGATCTCATCATCACTCATACCAGAAAAGATTGGCAGACTTATCAGGGTGGTCCACATCTGCGTTGCCCTGGGAAGGTGGTGCGGCAACCATCCGAAACTCTCCTGATAGTAGGGATGAAGATGTAGAGGTCGCCAATGAACTGAACACCCCACCCCAGCGTTCTTCAGCGCTTCCATTAATGCATCCCGATCAATCGTGAGTTGGCCAAGCTTCAATCTAATTGGAAACAGGTGCCAGGAATGGATTCGATCGCCGTCAACGGGTGGCAAGGCTATCTCCTCGACATCGGCCAATCTTTTCAGATACTCGAAAGCTATCGACTCTCTCTTTCGGCGCATTTCTTCGGCACGGGCCAACTGATGAATCCCAATTGATGCAGCTATGTCCGTCAGGTTGTACTTGAAACCCGGGGCTACAATTTGATAGTCCCAGTTGCCCTGTCCCGAGTACCTTCCCCAGGCATCATGGGACAGTCCATGAAGGGACATTAAACGCATCCTTTCGGCGAGATGCGCTTCATTAGTAACCGCCATCCCGCCCTCACCTGTTGTGATCGTCTTATTGGCATAAAAGGAGAAGCAGGCAACTCTTCCTGTTCCCTCACCGCATCGTTCCCATGGCGACGAAGAATTCGCCCTCCATGCAGCAGGAAGAGCATGCGCGGCATCCTCAACTACCCAGAGTCGATGAGTGTTGGCTAGTGAGCGTATCGAATCCATGTTCAGCATCATTCCACCAACGTGAACCGGGATGATGCCCACAACCTTCAGGTCATTCGGGATGCTATTGGGAAGGTTCCCCTTTTGGATATGGTTGAGTTTTGCCTCGGCATCCGCAAGGTCCATGTTCCCCGTTGTCGCGTCGCAGTCGACTAAAACCGGAATAGCGCCCATGTAGCGAACGACCTCAGCAGTTGCAGCAAAGGTCATTGTAGGCACCAAGACTCCCTGCCCGGGCCTCAAGCCAAGTGCTTCGACCGCTAGATGTAGTGCTGCCGTGCAGGAGTTAACCGCCAATGCATGCCTCGCGCCTACGGCGGTGGCAAACTGAGCTTCAAACCGACTTACCTTTGGGCCACTGGTTAACCACCCTGACCGCAGAGTATCGACGGTCTCGTCGATCTCCTGCTGACCGATGTCGGGTCGGAAAAAGGGTACGTTTAGATCAGGTTCCATCGCGCGCATCGCTCCGAAGCTTCGGATGACATAGAGACAGTACTATTTGAGCAGCATTCCTTGAAAACAGGTCTTCACCACGAATTCTTATGCGTGCCGGGGGAAGTTTTGGTAATACACTTTGAAGGGTGAGCCTGGAGTCTTCCGTGCTAGTGCGGCCAACGAAATCTCATCATCAGGAAGCTTCTCGATTCCAAGACATCCCTTACGATGTCCAATATAAAAGTCAAAACGCCCCAAAGTCCCATTCCGAAACAGTGATCGGAACGGGATAGGAGGCAAATAGCCTTGAATGGCAGAATTTCCGCCAAGCGGCCGTTCAAATGGCGAGGGCTACATCACGCGAAACTATCCGGGTGACCAGTCAATCGCCCCAGATCAACTGATCTCGAGAGTGTCCCACTCCCGGCCGGATAAAAATCGCGTAGTGCTGCCCCGACCGCTTGCAAGCGGGATACCACGAATGCCAAACCCCGCTGCTGACAGAAATGTAACTTCAAACACGTTTAAAGCATGCTGTTATACGTTTTCGAAGCGCTTGAATCTACCTTCGTCACTTTGCGAGAAAAATAGAAATTGGACGTTTGAGACACATTTGCAAGTCTGTGTGACAGTATTGCCCTTCAAGAGTAGGCGGCGGCTTCTTGTTACACCACCCTCTTAACCTCACTGCCCTCCAGCACCCGCGTCTCGATCCGGTCACCGCGCAGGGACCACCAGACTCGAACCACATCAGCGACGGCTTCCAATACCACCCTTAAACTAACGCCATGTGAGCGGCCAGTCTTCCGATCGTTAATCTCAACTGAGTATTCGGTAATGCGGTACCCCGCGCGGGCCGCTCGGATTAATCGCTCGGCTTCGGTGAACGGCGAGTGCGATTTCAACTTGAACCGATGAATGATCTCACGACGCATAAGCTTAACCGCGCCTGCATCGTATGTGTTGACACCGAACAACAGCCGAGGGATGAGATTAAAGCACCAGGAGACGAATCTACGGATTTTTCCGTAATGCTTGTTGATTCGGCTGGCAACTATGACATCCCAATCCTTTGTCAGGGGTATCATCTGGAAGAGGATGCCCGTCTCCCACTGCCGATCTGTGGAGTTGAGAAAGATGAAGTCGCCAACTGCTTCCGCATAAAGATGCTCAAAAGTTCTGCTGATTCCGAGATTCTGGGGATGGTCCAAAACACGTAAGCGCGGTATGTGTTTGGCCAGGTCTTGGATGATGGTTCCGGTCCGGTCAACTGAACCGTCATTACAAACCAGGATTTCGAAGCTTAGACCTGATTTTGAAAGTAGCTCATGGGCTTCTTCGATGACCTGAGCAATGGTCGCCTCTTCATTGTAAGCAGGGAAACAAACAGATACATTAATATCAGCCACCTTCCCTTCACTCATCGAGATCGGCATAGTCTTCCTTCAGACCTCCACCAGGGTCAGGCCGACACGTCAACGAGTTGTGAGCTAAAGGCGTGGATAGCATTGGCAACCTGACGCAAAGACTCGCGTGGGAGTTCAGCATACATGGGCAGCGAAAGAGTTTCTCTACTCGCGCGTTCGGATTGCGGAAGATCACTCTCCCGGTATCCAAGCGCAACGTATGGTGGTTGCTTGTGTACAGGGATGGGATAATGAATGCCGGTGGCTACTCCACTCTGTTTAAGGTGCTCCTGCAGGGCATCGCGCTGCGACGTAAAGACCGGAAAGATATGATAGACCGGAGTACCGTACGACATCTCGTCGAGAAGAGCGACGCCGGCGTTCTGCAGTAACTGGCGATATTCAGCAGCATGGCTGCGTCGTGCTGCATTCCATTCGTCAAGGTAACGCAGCTTGACTCGTAGGACTGCGCCTTGGATTCCCTCTAATCGATAGTTGTAACCAACCATTTCGTGATGATACTTAACGGTTTGGCCCTGATCGCGAAGCACTTTTAGGGTGCGAACGTAATCCGGGTTGTTCGTCACCACCGCGCCGCCCTCACCATACGCTCCCAGGTTTTTGCCGGGATAAAAGCTGAAGCACCCAAGGTCACCAAGACTCCCGGCCCTGCGACCTTTATACTCGGCGCCATGCGCCTGAGCTGCATCTTCAATAACGACAAGACCATGCCGCTTAGCAATCTCAAGGATCGGGTCCATGTCAGCACACTGGCCGAAAAGATGCACGGGAATGATGGCTCTGGTACGCGGTGTGATCGCAGCCTCAATTCTTGCGGGATCCATCGTATACGAGGCTGAATCGACATCCACCAGAACTGGCGTTGCTCCGACATACCGAATCGCCGCAATCGTAGCGACAAAGGTAAAACTGACGGTGATTACCTCGTCGCCCGGCTTAACTCCGGCAGCCAACAGCGCAAGATGCAGCGCACTTGTGCCGGAATTGACGCCGACGGCATTCGCCACCTGGCAATGTCGGGCAAACTCATCCTCAAAGGACTCTACTTCCTCGCCCAATACGAACTGACACTTGTCCAGGACGGAAGCGATAGCTACATTTACTTCGTCTTTGATGATCGAGTACTGAGCTTTGAGATCTAAGAAAGGTATCATTGTGTTCTCTCAACTATAATTTAGTTCTACAGCTTGGCCGCGGGCGCGCAGTGACTGCTCCGCCGCTTCGAGTATTCTCACGACCCTAAGGCCTGCATGCCCGTCGGTTATGGGTTGTTTCTTGGTTTTGATGCAGTCAACAAAGTGGAGGGCCTCGGTCCGAAGTCCTTCGGTAGCGTCTAGGCGTGGCGCCCACATGTCACCAGAACGGTAACTGACGAGGAGCTCATACACCGCTTCCGGCTTTGGAAATAGCGTAATCCCTCTGTCATAAACCTTCACTTTCTCACTGGGCTCCAGATCGTCATAAACAATCATCTTTTCACTGCCGCCGATTAGAGTGCGCCTCACCTTGACTGGGGCAAGCCAGTTAACATGGAAATGCGCGATCTGGCGATTTGCAAAAAATAGAGTCATGTAGGCCACATTCTCTGGCTTGCCTGGAATGTGGCTGATGCCAGTGGCCGAAACTGCGACGGGTCTGCTGGGGAGTACGTAATCCATAATCGCGAGGTCATGAACGGCCAGGTCCCAAATTACATTTACATCCCTCTGAAATAGTCCAAGATTAACCCGTACAGAATCGTAGTAATACACTTCTCCAAGCGCATTGCCGGCTACTAACTCCTGAATCTTCCTAATCGCACCAGTGTAAACGAACGTGTGGTCCACCATCAGCACCAGATTGCGTCGCTCAGCTTCTTCGATGAGCTCAACAGCTTTTTCGGAGGTGGTCGCCAAAGGTTTCTCGACTAGAACGTGTTTACCGGCCTTGAGCGCCTGCAATGCCAGATCGAAGTGGGACGCCACTGGCGTGGCAATTGCGATCGCATCGATGTTGGGATCGTTGAACAATTCCTGCGGATCACTTGTAGTCTTGACCGTTTGATAGCGGGCGCGCACGGGGGCTAACCGTTCTTCTCGAAGATCACTCACGGCTACTACTGTAGCGCCCGGGATCTCCATATAGTTCCGAACCAAGTTTGGTCCCCAATACCCAAAGCCAATAACTCCGACACGTATCATGCTAAACCCCTTTTCAAAAGGTACTGTAAAAGTTCAGGATGCAAAGCTTCGTAAAATGGAAGTTCGGAAACGCTTGGTTGCAAAGCCAGCTATTCATGGCGCTCGCGGAGATCGCGTATAACCCGAGCCGGAACACCCGCAACGATGGAGTATGGAGGGACATCTTTAGTCACGACTGCACCTGCCCCAACCAGCGCCCCTTCTCCGATGGTAACCCCGCCCATAATTGTTGCGTTGCTCCCAATCGAGGCTCCGCGCTGAATACGGGTTTCGATAACTTTCCAGTCAGCCTCAGTTTGCAGGCTGCCATCGGCATTTGCGGCTCGTGGATAGACATCATTAATGAACATCACACCATGACCGACAAAGACCTCGTCTTCAATAACGACACCTTCGCAAATGAAGGTATGGGATGAGATCTTACAGTGGGCGCCAACAATGGCATTCTTCTGAATCTCGACAAAAGCCCCGACCTTGGAATCAGCGCCGATGACACACCCATAGAGATTAACAAGGTCGGGTTGCGCGATCCGGACGCCTTCGCCTAAACGCACATCGGATGCAATGGGCATTTTGATTTATCCCTCGTTTGCGCTGTCTCGGCTCTTTACCGTCTAGAATTAAATTCTTTATCGTCAATCCTATACCCTGAATCAGGCTTGGATTCCCGAACCTCAGAACCCATAAGCATAGGCCTGTCCCACGGAGTTCGGGCTGAATTCATCAACACGGGCCTGCGAATTGGCACGCGCCCTTGCCCCTACTAAGGAATAGTTCTCAGCAAGCCGCTAGGCAGGAATATGATAATCCGCGACTGAACTCAAATTGGTGTAGGAACGCTTAAAGAAGACCTGATACCAAATTGTAATCATAAATAACTGTCTTACCAAAGCCTCGTGCTGATTTCCGCCTTTGAGGAATTCGTTCAGGACATTCCTAAGCAATGAAGCATTGAAAGGGCCTTCTCGTATTGGATCAAGGTCCGGAAGCTTTAACACAAGATCACGGAATTCCGGGAGTTGACGAAGATAACGGTTCCAAGGCACGCCGAAGCCCCACTTGCGGTTATTCTGCACATCTTTCGGTAGTTGTAATCCAATTGACTGCCGCAAGATATTTTTTCCTCTTCGCCCAGACAGCACAACGGATGAGGGGAGTGCGGCCACCCCTTGTACAATGCGTCTATCGAGGAAGGGCACGCGACATTCAATTGAAGCTCCCATCGTCATACGGTCATTTCGGTCAAGCAACGAGCAGATGAAAGTATGCTGGTCGCTGTACATGGCCTGCCGCATGGGCTCTCCGGGATAAAGGGATCGAGCTTCTGCCATGACCTGTTGCCGATACGGAAATTCTAGTTTCGGGACCATTCCGATCGCTTCCAGATCCGCCGGAAGCGTATCGCAGCTATTGAACATGACGAAGTCATTCATCGAGCCAAGGGCCAGGAATTTGCTCAACTTTCCCCAACGGGCATTAAGCCTCATCGAAGAAGCCACGAATGGAAGAACCGGCCTGGCAAGACTCATCGCGAATGGAAATCTCAAGGGCTGGTAACGTACGTATCCCCCCAGCGTCTCATCGCTTCCCTCCCCCGAGAGCAATACGGTAACGAGCGGCTTGGCATACTGGGAGATCGCCCAGATATGCAGATCATTAGCATGAACCTGAGGCTCGTCATTGAGCCAGGCGGCGTCGTGCAGACGAGACATCAATTCGTCCGGTGATACGATCAACTCATGATATTCGAGTCCCCACTGGTCCGCGATCTGCTTGGCAAGGGGGCCTTCGTCGTAACCCGCCTCCTTGAACCGCACAGTAAAGGTTGCGATCTTGGAGGAAGTCTGGTAGGCCAACGATGCGGCAATACTGCCTGAATCTAATCCTCCGCTTAAGAGCACGCCAACCGGCACGTCGCTGATGCGCCGCATAAGAACTGATTCGTCAAATACCTCTTTGTACCATTGAATGGGATCCCTTCGGAGTTGCCCCTTAATTTCCTGCGCGCGTTCCGCGAGATGCCACCAACGTCGGATCTCAATGTCACCATCTTTCCAGAGAAGATAATGCCCCGGCACCAGCCGCTTCACCCCAACAAACGGAGTTGCTTCACCGGCCGCAAAACGAAAGCAGAGCAACTCTTCCCACGTACTCTGATCAAACTCCGCTTTTACGCCGGCGGCGAATAGCGCCTTTTGCTCTGAGGCAAAATAAAGTTGGTTATCCTGTAAAGCATAGTAAAGAGGCTTGATTCCAATGTGATCCCGAGCCAGAAATAACGTACGCTCCTTTGAATCCCAAATCCCAATGGCAAACATTCCATTGAGTTGGTCCAGCATTGCCGGTCCTTCCTCAGCGTAGAGTCGCAAAATGACTTCAGTATCCGTATTAGAATGGAAGCGATGTCCTCGCGCCTCAAGGGTGACCCGCAGCTCCCGATAATTGTAGACCTCTCCATTGTAAGTAATCCAAAATCGTCCGTCGGGTGTGCTCATCGGCATATGCCCGCGCTCGGACAAATCGAGAATCGCGAGCCTGCGGGAGCCTAGGCCCACACCAGGTTCCAGGTAATTTCCGGCATCATCCGGTCCGCGGTACGTGATCGTATCGCGCATCGCCGTCAGTAATGGCTCACTAACAGGATAGGACGGGTCTTGATGGACAATGCCACAAATGCCACACATCAGTATTCTCTATCCTTCGGTTACCGGATTCTGCGGCTTCAGTTCAGAAAATAGCTGTTCCCACTGCAGGCGCACCTGCTCCCATGAAGATCGCTCAGCCACCTTCCGCCCGTTAGTCGAAAGGCGACCTGCCATCTCAGGCTCGTTTAGCAGCTTGTGAATCGCACTGACTATAGATTCGTCATCCTCGCTTGGGGTGATTAGAGCAGTCTCGCCGTCTACGAGAAGGTCCGGAATGCCACCCACAGCAGTCGTTACTACAGGTAGGCCCATCGCACAGGCCTCGATCAGCGCAACCGGCATGTTATCCACTGTGCTCGTGTTAATAAAAATATCGGCATTGCTCCCCTCTCGCATCTTAGCTACTTTATCGAGAAAACCAGGGAAACGCACCGCCCCATTAAGTCCCAGACTTTTCGCCTCCTCCATCACTGCTGCCTGCATTCCTTTATCCGCACCCGCCATGACGAGCGTCGCCTCCGGAACGCTCCGCCTCACCTGCGCCAGGATCTGCACGGCCTTTAACGGATTATAGATATAATGAAAAGAACGCATCCAGAGCAGGCGCGGGGAAACTCGATCTCGATGACGATACTCGTAATCATTCAGATTAATCACATTAGGAATGATCTGCGCCTTAAAGCCATGAGGCGCAATGGCCCGCGCTAGATATGGTGAAGGCACAACAATCACGTCTGCACGACTCAGCACTCTCCGGGTCCAACGCGGATACCGAGCAATGAACTCCGGCAAAGCCCCGCCATGCAAAACCATGACAACACGTTGGCCGAGAAACTTACCAACGCTACTGGCGATGTCCTCAACGACGAAACTCGGTCCCCCGTATACCTCCAAACATTGGATATCGATCTTGCCCCTATTCCGGAGGAGAGTTGCCACAATATCGACCAAACGGACATACCGATTGATCGCGGTAGACGCTGTCAACACGCGATAGCCAATTTCAGCAAAATGATCGGCCAGGATCAATCCCTGTGAGGTTATGTATCCGTGCTGGCGCCCCAGCATGGGCCCGATAAAGCACAATCGAGGCCACTCATCGACCAAATTCTTAGTTTCTGCCATCTCGCCCTTAGTCCCCGCCTAACAAGAGTGAATCCGCACCGTACTTCTGTTGTTTTGATTCTAAAACATCCGTATCCTTTTCCACATTTGGAATCCTTGCAGACTCCGTAAAGGGTTGGGGCAACTCGACAACGTTGGTAACAACAACCATGATACCGTTCACATTGCCTCTGGCATCGTGCAACGGCGCCGTCGAAGTGTTCACTTCGAGCATAACACCATCCCTCCGGAGACGATGCGACTTGATGCCGACGAAGCTTTCGCCTTCCAATACTCGATCACGCAAAGTGCGAACAACCTTTTGCTCAAAGGGCGGCACAATCGGCAGTGGCAGTCCTCGCAACTCCTGTTCGCTCCAGCCAAAGACATACATCGCAGCCGGGTTCCATATCTTGACGTTCATATCGAGGTCGAGCACAAAGATTGGCAAGGGCGACGCCCTCACAATAGCCTGGATAGTTTGATTCAGGTTCTGCGCCGTATCATCCGCAAGTTCCCGTGCCGCGTTCAGCCAACTAACCAAGAGCGCAACCAGCACAAAAGCAGTGAGTTGCACAATGTGGGCCCAACTGATGGAAAAGGAATGGATTGGCGCATCAAAGAAATATTCCATCGATACGGCAGCCAGGGCGGTCGCCAGCAAAGCAGGAGCAAACCCACCATACCACGCTGTTACCGTAACGGCGGCAAGGAAGAGAGCCGTGGTGCGCGGTTGGAGTAATGACCAAAGCCCCATCGTGATCAACGTTGCCGCCACGTTGAATACAACAGCCGCCCCATAGCGGAGCCACCCTGAACGCCGTGCTTTGAATATCTGCCCTATTTTCATTGAGTTAACCCACTAGTAACAATACTCTCCAGCCATGTTACCTGATCGCTGACAACCTTTTGATTTTCAAAGTGGGAGAGAAAGCGCTCTCGAGCGTTCTTACTCATGGAACGCCGAAGTTCAGGCGCTGAAAGGAGCAAAAGTAGCTTCTTAGCCAGTGACTCTGGATCGTCCGCTGGAACCAAAAACCCATCAACACCGTCTCTGATGGTCTCCATTAGACCGCCCGTCAAAGAGCCAATTACTGGTGTACCCACCGCTAATGATTCTATGCCAACCAGGCCGAAAGCTTCGCTCCGGCTTGGCACGACGGTGGCATATGCTGAAGCCATCCTCTCCAGCACCTGGTCGTGGCCCAGGGCTCCCACGAACCTGCACCTGTCTTCGACGGCAAGAGTCTTTGCTAACTCAAGCAAAGTCGTCCTTGTCGGCCCGTCCCCAATGAATTCAACACTGAGGTCGGGGACACTATGCCTCAAGGACGAGATTGCTCTGATTACAACGTCTTGACCTTTCGATGGCGAGAGACGGCCAACGCACACTAAGTCGTGCCTATCAGGCTCAACAGACTCGCGACCCGGCAACGGATCGAAGAGTGCATTGTGAAAGACCTTGCACTTGCTTTTGGCGACACCATATGAACGCTGCGCGTCTTCACAGGCCGCCCACGACACAGGGACCACTTGGCTCGAAAGCCGGTACACGAGTCGCTTTCTTAATCTGAGAAGGTTTAATTTCCATTTCGGCAAGGTTGAATCGCTCTGAATCTGCGTAAAAAGAGTGTGAAACCAGTTAACGCGGCAAGGTACTCTCATCAACCAGCCAATGGTGGTCATCCAGTTATCTGCCCCAAAGTTGGCAACTAAGCAGTTAGGTCGATAATGTTTGATAAGGCGATATAGAAAGCGCGCATCGCGAAAATGAGTGGGACGCTTAGATGGCCAAGTGTAAATCGCCGGATTAGACTCCTCTTCCACAAGGTCGTGCCGTTGCCCGTCAACTAACAGAATCACCCGATGTCCGCGCCGGACAAGTTCGTCTGCCAAAGCCTTCAAGTGTCTGGGCACTGCCTGATCGTTCCAGCTCGTCGCGATAAAATAGCAGAAGGATTTTCCTGCTGCGCCGGGCTGATCCGAAATCCGTTTAACGTTAGTATTCAAAATACTGATCACCTGTGCGATTTCAACAAAACCGCGAGCAAATGAGTGCGGAGTGGTGGAAAAGCTTCCAACAGCGTTGCCAGCGTCCAGGACCTGCCCGCTATCAAACGGGCCAAAGGTGGAGCCAGAGTCAGCGATTTGATCTCACCGTGGAGTTGAGGAAAAAGATCTTTCAACTCCTTTCGCGTTACCCTTCGAACCTGACGATTATTCGGGTTGTTTACGGCGAAGTCATACCAGAGCAAAGCACCTCCCGGAGCGAGTACTCTTACGATCTCCGCCGCGGCAACTCGTCTCACTTCAGATTCCAGGATTGATGTAAAGACCGTCGAAGCTATCACCAGATGGATTGACTCGTCAGCCCATGGGAGATTGGTAGCGTCTCCAACTCGGAGATCAGCCATCGGTAGGGACTGCTGCGCCTCCTGAGCGCGAACCGGATCCAACTCGATACCGTGCAGATCGGTCTCACGCACGCCCCAGCTAATCAAGTCACCAAGCCATCCCAAAGTTCCGTAACCAATCTCCAAGCACCGATCTCCAGCCTTGGGAAAAATCTTCGCACGGTGAAGTAGAGTGGCAGCCATCCGCCGTCGTCCAACCCTCAGGAGCATCTCGGCTGGTTGCCAGTGGGCATAACAATCAGGCGCAATATCCCGTTTTCGTCGGCGATACTCCGCTTGAATCCGCTGTTGCTCGGCAGAGATTAATTCTGCTTGTGTGGGCATATTCGTGTCTATTCAACGCCCTGGGCTTGCGGTTTCACTGGTGCTGATCTACCCGCGATTTTGATCCAACCGTTCCAGAACCTTACCAAACCGAGGATAAAACCTAAGCCATAGGCCATGTGAAGAATGCCAAACGTAAACGGCAGAAACAACGCCACCCGCCAGTCACATCTCCTGGAGCTTAAGGCCGAGGCGCCCATATTAGCGAGTAAGTACGAGAACAGAATCGCCACAAATAACCATTTGCCAATCGTGGTAAAGACGCCAATTAGGAGTGTGAGAAGCAGGAAAGCCACAAAGAGAAACGGAATGAAGTGGCGCGGTCGCATTTGCAAAGGATGTTTTTGCATGACACGAACCTTCCAATATCCATATTGGAGATACTGTCTCCAGAGACTTTGCACCGTGCTACGGTTGAAATAGAGCGATTTGATCCTGGGGCTTAAGAGTACCTTCCCACCTTTGGAACGAAGCCGATAGTTGAATTCATCATCCTGGTTACGCACTAGTTCTTCATCGAATCTGCCGATTCGCTCGAAAACCTCTCGACGCCACGCGCCCATGTAAACTGTGTCAACCCACTCTTCGCGATCAGAGTAGTGGAACCGCGCTCCTCCGACGCCAAACGGGGAACTCGTGGCGATCGCTACGGCCTGGCCAAACACGCTCGTTGAGATCGGGTCCATCCTGCCCCCAACATTGTCAGCCCCAGTACGATCGAGGGCGGCAATACATTCAAGAAGATAATCGGGATCGATAAGAGTATGCCCGTCCACGCGTACGATGACCTGTCCCTGTGCGATCGCGAGGGCCGTATTTATCCCTGTCGGAACGATTCCGCTCGGGTTGTCAAGCACGATCACCTTGACCTTACTCTCGGTCGCCAAATGTGCGATCACGTCCCGCGTTTTGTCAGTTGACATTCCATCGGCTATCACCACTTCCATCCGATCCCGGGGGTATTCCTGAGCGAGCACGGCACCAAGACTACGGGCAATGAAGTCCGCTTCATTGCGGATTGGCATGATGACGGTGATCAAGGGAAGTTCGGTCATATTCCAGTACGAGCGCGAGCGCAGATTACAATACTGAGGATTTCAGAGCATGGCATAGATACGAATAGTCGGCCCCTGAAGGCCAACGCCTGGACTGAACTCCTTGATCAAAGTTGCCCTGTCTTCCAAAGCTTGATAGAAATCCCGATATTTTGAGGCCTTATCCGGGTAGTTAATCGCCTCTTCTCCGTCCGGGCTATAAGTTTCGGAGGCCTTGCTGCTCACAATTGCGTATTTTGTGCCGATTGCTTTGTACTCATCAAGGGAAAGTACGCCAGCCTCCTTCGTTCCCGGATCATGTAGAACTTGAATTACGTCATATGTTATTTGTGCATTGAGAGAGTTCAGTTGGCGCCTGAAGAATTCCTTCTCGCCTGCATATCCGATGCGTCTAGACCCCGTTCGCCGGAATAGTTCAGAGTCCGTTGGCGTTGCGCGGGCTATGAACTGTTCCAATGTCCACCGGCTAAGACGCAACGGTGGGCCATAGACACCTAGGTAGTATTTCCCACTATCCATGACTATGCGGGAGCCAGGCTGGATGTTCTCTTCAATCCATGCCTTGGCTACACTTCTAGTATCTGGCAGAGACATCTGATAGCTGACTTCAAAAGAGTTCCAGGCCGGCGTTGCGATCAGCAGAAGTGTTACCATCGACAATGAGACCGTCTGCCACAAGCGCGCTTTGATCAACCATGTCATTACATCAACCACGAACGAAGCTCCAAGAAGCGCGACTGCCGGAAACGCTATGAGCATGTGCTGTGGCTCTTTGATCGGGAAGATAGTAAGGAACAGCACAAGGAAGAGTGGTTGACTTGCCACAACCAGATCGGCGGGGCGCCGGCGAATAAGAGCGTGGGCCAGTCCAATTACCGCCAGAAAGCCCACTGGCCGACCAATGCTGCCGATGAGTGACGTCACCGGGTAAAAGTAGCTCTTCTCCCAGAAACCTCCGTGTAAAAACATGGCGCCGTGGCTCGTCAGATCACCCATGAACGTCCGCCAATCAAGCAAGGCATAGGGCGTTCCCGCCAGAAACGCTACGAAACAAATCCCAATCGCTCCAAGAAGTTTCGGACTCGAAAGGCGCATTTTTGAATCAGTAGAGCCCCGATCACGCCAGCGAATGACGTGTGCCACGACAACCGAAACGATTACAAATCCAGCATGGTAAATCGTCGAGGCCGCAAGACCGGCGACTACCCCTGCCAACAGATATTGCAGCCAACCAGCTTTGCCGCGATAGATACCCCAGGCCAGATACAGCGCAATAATTACAAGCATACCGGCCGGGACATGTGTCTTCACAAAATGCGAAAACGTGACGTGAAGAACAGCGAAAGAGAGAAATGCAGCTCCGATGAGACCAACTCTTGTGTCGTAAGCTTTTCGTCCAAAGAGGTAAACAAAACCAACGCTCACAACTCCGGATAAGGCCGCGATCAACCGGCCAGGCAGGTAAAATAGTGTGGCATCACTGAAGAAGAGTCGGACAAAATCGTTCGTTGAATTAAAAATACCCAAAACCCACCCGGACCCATAACTCAATCCATAGACAATGAAGAGTACATACATGTAGAGCGACGGATAGATGAAGCTGTGTGGATTCATATCACCCGTCCCGAAAGCCATGGCATGATTCACAATGAGAGCTTCATCTGAGTAGTACACGTACGGCATTCCCCGGCAAATGCCTAGCAGACGAATTGCCAGGGCGGAAACCATTATGGCCGCGAGAAGTATTAGGTCCCAGCGACGGGAAGTTTTCGTGTTCATCCTTTAGCTTCCGAGAGTTTCAGACTTTGAGCGATCTCCGAGATCTGGGCCGTTTTTGAGCAACGATACCACTGCCTGAAATTTACCGGCAGCAGTTCGAGGTATCTGGCTCACGAGTTCCACAACAACTTCCACCGTAATGCCGAGGCGCTGCTGTACTCGGTGAATCACATCCTGTCTGTCCCGCTGACCGAATCCGTCGGCGGGCACTATCTTGACTCGAATGCGCTCCCTGGTCTCCTGAATGATCTGGCCCTCCCGGATGTTCGGTTGGTCCACAAATATCCCGTGGAAACGGACCATCTGTCGGCCGTCTGGTCCAACCACCACGTCTTCTACGCGTCCAAGCACCTCCTTAAGGACCGGCATCGAACGACCACAGGGACACCGCTCGGAATCCCACATCGCCAGATCACCAAGGGGATAACGTACAAAGATCTGATAGTCGCGTGACAGGCAGGTAGCCACCACTGTTCCCACTTCACCGGGGTCGCATTGACTCCCATCCTCACGCAGAATTTCGACCACACCGGCGTCGGGACTTACGTGCAGCCGCGCGAAATTGCATTCGCTCGCGAACAGGGAATTCTCCACCGTGCTGTACTCTTCATAGACTCGACAACCATATGCCTCCTCCATTACCTTGCGCATTTCCGGTGTGACTTTTTCACTGGTGGTGATCACCGCTTTGAGGCCAGGCACACTGAGTCTTTGCTCCAAAATCATTCGCGCCAGCAGGTAGTAAGAAACGGCGTATCCCGTTAACCATTTGACATTATGTCTTCGCAACGCCTTTACATATGAGACCGCAGTATCGGGCCGGAGGTGGAACGCCGAAAGATAAACCTGACGCTCTGCCAGATTGAATCGATAAAACGGGCCTTTGCTGTCCGGATCAGGTTCGACCAAGCGTCCCGAGAAGGTTGCCCTTGGCATCGCAAATGTCACATTGGCCCAACGCGCCGATCGAACCTCGCGAAGTGCGATAGAACTTCTTAATTCGCGAACAGTCCAAATGGTAGCGATAGGGGTTCCGGTGGAACCGCTTGTATGAAATACCATACGGTGACGAGGTCGCTTGCCTTCCCTCAGGAAGCTCTCCGGATCAAGACGAATGGAATCCTTTTCGGTGAAAGGTAACTCTTCCAACCTACCTGCTAATGCAGCTTTTCTTTCAGTGTCCTTCCAGGTTCGCTGGTAATACGGAACCCTCAGTGCGGCCGCTTCTAGTAAGTCAGCAAGTCGGTCTCGTTGCCATATCTGCCAATCAGCAATGGAGAACTTTTCGCGCTGAGTGTAAGACTTCACATAATCTTTATAGCCTGAACCAAAACGTAACCAGTGCCAGTATGCCCCATAGGCGCTTACAGCACCGTGTTGTGCATAACGGGGTAACCTAGAGTATATAAGGTCAAAGCGGCCCATGTTCTATTCACCGTCAGAGCAGGATAGACAATCAACGAATCCAGCAAGGTTCTCCCCATTGCGATCGGGCCCCGGGAGGTAAGGAGACTGTAAAAGAATGAGAGCAATTATCTGAATCAAGGGGTCCGTCGTTCCGCAACTGCTCTCAGAAGTTTCTCCCACTTTGGCAGAATAGCCGACCAGTCAAAGTTCTCGGCCTCCAATCGGGCATTGCGCGAGAGTCGCGCGGCTAGACCGGGTTCAGTAAGTATGCGGCGCACCGCCATGGTCATTGCCTCAGGACTATCGGGCGGAACAAGCAGCGCATTGTGCTCGTGTTTCAAAAGATATGGCACCCCACCGACATTTGTGCTCACAACACACAAGCCGCAGGCCATTGCTTCCAGAACGCTGATCGGGGTGTTGTCAACGTTTGTCGTATTAAGAAATATGTCGCCAGTATTCAACCAGTGAGATACGGCGGACTTAGTTACTGACCCGGGCAAGATAATGCGATCGTGAACGCCCAGGTCCGAGGCAACCTCACGCGCGGCGTTGAAGCTACCATCTTCTTTATCCGGACCCAACATCGTTAGGTACACGTCCCGGAACTCTTTGTTCAACTGAGCAAGAACACTGGCTGCCATTGTCGGGTTATACATTCCGTGGAAAGCTCGCAACCAGATCAGATAGGGATTTGGTTTTTTGCGCAATCGAAATTGATAGTTATTAATATTCAATGGGTTAGGTTGGATTAAGCAGTCTGGTCTAAAGCCAGCCATTTGTTCATAAAGGTAACGCGACGGCGATGTAACTGCGGCGGCTGCACTAAGCAAGTGGCGCACTCGGGCCTGCCGTTTTTCAGAAAAGCTTGGTAAGTTGCCGCCATGAAGTGTCAGAATGTATGGTTTATGAAGCAACCGTAACATCCAACTGACTGCCTCTGCCCACAAGAAAGCTCGCCCGCTATAAACATCGACTTGGGCAACTTCGTATTCGTCCCGTTTCCGCCAAACCGTGGTCAGCATATCTATAAAGCGAGGCAGCCGATATGGTATCTTCGAAACAGTAAGCACATCCCAACCGGCGTCTCTTAGATGATCGGCCAGATCTTCACACACTGAGTACGTGCCTTTTGTACGCGAAAGAAAATTACCTATCAGAAGTACAGCCATCGTATTACTCGGTAGCTTGAATTGTCCTTCAGGACACACAGACCATTTGACGTCCAGAGCCGAAGGGACCAGACTGTCAGCCCAGACCCGGCCTTGAGGTCAAGACTGCTTGATAAACCTCACTGACCTGCCGAATTACCGGTCCAGAACTGTAGACCTTTGTCACTCTTTCTCGGAATCTTACTCCCAGGGCCGCCCGCTCCTCGGGATGCCGGAGGAGCGAAAGAATAGCGCCGGCTAATTCATCTGGTGAGGCTGGCGGGACGAGACGTCCCACTCCATCATCCAGTACCTCGGGGCACTGCCCGACCTGCGTAGCGATTGAAGGCAGCCCAGCCATCCCATACTCCAACAAGGACAACGGCAAGCCCTCCGAAGCTGAACTCAAGACACCTAGATCGCAAGCGCGTAAAATGGCAGGCACGTTTTCTTGGGCGCCCAGCAAGGAGACATGCTCACCCAGTTTCAAGTCTTCAACTTGAGTCTTAACAAAACTCACATATGCCGGATCATTTGACATACCCACCAAGAGCAGATGTGCAGAGGGGACAATCCTGATTACACTGGCCATCGCACGAAGTAGATTCGGATGGTCTTTTTCGGGACGAAAGTTTGCCACGCATACGATTCGGCTACCACTGGTCCCAGGCAACTCCGGTAAGTCAGCAACTTGTCCGGTTTCGCAAATAAAATTGGGTATGTACCAAACCCGCCGCTCGGGTATACGTAATCTGCTTCTTGACCACTCGGCCAATTGCTCGTTCACGGCAATCACTCCCCCTATCCCCCTTGCCACTAGCCGATAGAGCCAGGTTGGGCGGTCATCGAATTTATATCGACCGTAATGATCGTGCCACACAACCGCCGGATACGGGGGAAGGAGGGACACCGCCCTGGCAATAAAAAGTGATGTTCCGTGAGCATGAAGTAGCTCAATTTGGTTCTCCCGGATGTAGGCCTGTAGTCGCCGCACCGAACCAACATCGAATCGCCGTCGCCGCCCAAGTCGAAGTCTTCCTACGTCTTGCGCTACCAGGCTGTCCAGCATTCCATCGCGCCGAGTTGTGCACAAGTGTGTTGAGCACTGATCACGCGGCATAAGGTTGGCAAGATTAACGGCCACCCTTTCGAGGCCACCTGCATCGAGCGTATCTGTCAGATGCATTAAGTTAATGCGTCTCATGACCTAATTTGTCTGATTGGGCTCCAACGGATTCACGGTTCATATCGATAGAAAGCTTCCACTGTTGAGACAGAAGTTCTCTAAGTGCCTCTTTCAGACCATCAAGAGAGTATTGTTGCGACCATGATGCCGCGCGCTGACGCAACTCCTGATACTCGTGCGGGAAATTAGCGACGTGTTCGAGCGCTTTGGCCAACTCGTCTACATCGCCAGGTGGCACCACCAACCCTCGCCCTTCGTCCAATATCTCGGGTATCAACCCGCGATTCGAGCCAACGCAAATCAACCCAAAGGCCATTCCTTCTGTAATTGCTTTTGGCCAACCCTCACTTTCAGAAACCAGCACCAGTACATCTGATCGCTCATAGAAATCGAGCACACGCTCAAAGCTTACGCTGCCGGCAAAGACTACAGAGTCATTGATGCCTAATTGCGACGCCTGGGCCTTAAGAGCTGATTGCTGATCTCCGTCCCCGATAATGGTGCATTTGATGGGAATCGAACTCTTTCTCAATCTTGCAGTTGCTTCAAGCAGGGTATGAACGTTTTTCTGAGTAGACAACCGTCCTACATACAGGACTTGCATCTCCTCACTGGTGGATTTCGTGCCGGCAATTGAGCGCGCCCGCTCCATCTGCTCTGCCGTCATTACCGAAGTGAAAAAAGGAACAATGTTTTTCGGTTGCTTCGGCCACCGCCCGTATACAGTGACTGGGCCACGCCACCATCGTGAACGTAGCAACCAATTCTGCAAACGCCACGCCCAACTCTCGCCAGGATATCCCGACCACTGCCCAGCATACTTTGCCACAAGATATTTGGAGAATAGAGGAGCCAGCAGAACTCCTAAGAGGCTCAAGTTGCCCGGGCAACGCACGTGAATGGCGTCGGCACGACGCATGGCTCGCGCGAGTCCCCAAACAAGAGCAGGTAACAACAGGAATTGTGAAGCTTTAGACCTGAGACTACCGCCGCCCGTTTCCATTTGCGGAATCAGCGAAATATTCGGTCGATTGAGTACAAGGTAGTCCTCTGGCGGCAAACTGGTGCGACATGGAGCAGCAATCAAGACCTCTGAAAAGAGGTCAGCCCACACCTCGATTTCAAGGGCGTAGGCTCCATACCCGTAAATCTTGGAGCCATATTGATAATGGGTCGCGGCCGAAACGATCAGTAAGCGCATAAGCTATCTGACGATGTTGTGATGACAGTCCTTCTGGTACATTTACGGGCGGGCGGCCAGTCTCCGGCAGGAGGCGTGCTCGAGCAGAGATTCTCGCAGAGCGTTTTTGGTTTCCGAATAGCCTTCAGGCCGCCAGTTCCCACTGAGCAACGCCAGGCCCAGATATACTCCCGAAGCGGCATCCATGCCGATCACTGATGCTCCGATGAGAAGGTAACTGAGTATTCCAAGCAACGGAACAGTGTCGCCGGAGTAGCGCCAATGTCTGATCCCATGGAATATAAGAGGGACCAGGATAATCATCAGCGCACCAAGACCGATAAGGCCGGTCTCGACACCAACGTGCATGTATACTGCATGCCAACCCTGTCTTCTGCCCGAAAGGTAAATGTTGTACCGATTCGAATAATGGGCATAAGTATTTTCTCCTGAACCAGGTCCAAATCCCCAAATCGGTGATGCTAGGAACACTTCAGGGAAAAGCCACCATTGATCTGTCCGTCCGCTCGTAGTGTTGGCGAGGGTGCGTTCCGATGAAACCGTACGATCAAAAAAGGCCTCGACGGAGTCCCCCCTAGAAGTTGCCAGAAGGATTACAGTGGCAATTACCATTAAACCCAAAAGGCCGAAAAGCATTCCCCGTTGTTTCTTGTTAATAAAAAGTAGAACTGTAAGATTCACGACAATTACTAACCAGCTCCCACGCGAGGTTGAGAGTAACAGCAAACTTCCGGCTGTTATCCCAATCGCCAAACGCCAGTGCGTGTGGTTTTCAAGGAGCAACCACTTTCCGTGATCGGCGAGTGAGAGAACAAGGATCATAGTCAATGGAATACCAAAGGTAATTGCATTGCCTAGCCGAAACTCCTCAAACTCAGCCATACCCAGACGGTCACCATAGGGTAGAAAACCAAACCCTATCGAGAATATCGATATAGCTATCCCAACCATCGCTGTTCCAAGAAATCTCCATTGGTTGACCAGTAGATAAACAGTAGCAGCTGCGAATATCCATTCCAGAACGCGGATGTTAGATGTGTAGTCCCTAGTTAAATAGAATGAGACCAACCAATAAGCGGTCGCGAGAAAGAGCAGCATTCTGAATCGGAGATTTGCAAGTAGATGATTGACTTCTCTTGGCTGTGTAACCAGCCACAAAAAGATAGTCATTCCGAGAATAAAAACTACCGAGTTATAGAACAAGAAGCCCCTAAATATCATCAGGGCAGGAATTAATCCAACGACAAGAGCTGCTACCCGCAAGTGGTCTTTTCGTAAGACCAACGGCGCCAGCACCAACACTAGTGCACCAAAAAACCATTTCGCACCGGTAGCTGGTCTGCCAATGGCGAAAATGCCCATCGCAGGCAGCATGCATATTGCTAACCTAAAAAGCACGTCCCGGTCGAGCGTGTTTGTGAACCCGAGTTGGGCCGAGACTGGAGCGCTAGGTATATTCGCACGTAACCGATCTAACCTGAGATACGCATCACTCATTGAACTGTGCTTCTATCTTTAAGTTTCTAATCCCCTCGGAAGGGCTTAAAGCGCCAGACGATACTGCTTTCTCGACGGCGGCTCGTCAAATAGTGGAGGATTAATAATGCATCCGAGAACTCCCCATCCAACCCCTAGCGCATGGCTAAGCCAGTAAGGCTGCCAGGGTCGGGCTATAACCATTCCAACATCCATAATGATCAGGAATGGAAAATCGAGCCAGAAACGTAATCTCTCAATAAATTTCGCATCCACGGAGTGCCGCTTCCAAATAAAGTAACGGTTGCGAACTTCCATCAACCCTTTCGAGAACGAGGTGGGTCGCCCACCGGCCGCATGGAAGTGGTTCACGTGAGCGTCACCACACCAAAGAATCTGCCACTCTGGCTGGATCCGCAGCGAAATTTCCAGGTCTTCGCCCTGAGAGTAACCTGTGAAGAACTCTGAGAACCGATGTTTGTCAAGCACTGACCGACGAAATGCCATCGAGCATCCATCAAGAGCATCTATTCGTCGAACACCCGAAAACGGACCAAACAGCTTCTTAGGGACGCACGTGCCAGAGGGGTAGTAGCGACCGGGTTCTATCCGTGGGACCAATCCGAGCGCGAGACGCATTCGCCAACGTAAAGAGACAGGATCATTGATCAAGTTGGTCATGAGACCTGTCACTGCACCGATCTTGCCTGCCTTATCGGAAACAAAGACCTGCCGGATTTCCTCAAAATACCGTGGTTCAGGGATGCAGTCATCGTCAAGGAAAAATACATACTCTCTTGAGCTAATATCGATCCCTACGTTGCGCTGCCGCGTCAAACCGGCCGGGCTTTTTACATAAACTAAATCAAACGGCAAGTTGCTGGATCTGGTGATTTTAAGGATTTCCTCTTCCGACTCACTTCCCGAGGACCCGTCGATAACAACTACTTCGCCTGGCACGTCTGAAAGCGTAAGCAGGCTTTGAATCAAGCGCCCGATCTCTATCGGGCGTTGATAAGTTGCGAGAATCAGACTGCAATCATTGAGCGCTACTGGAGAAGAGGATTTGACAGACCAACCCGGATACGATGTAAGCTCACTATTAAAAGGCAAACTAATCTTTTGGCTGGCGCCGTTATCGCTCTGAGTGCCGGCATGCCAGGACGGTTGCTGCGGCGTAGTCCTTTCTTCTGCCAGTGCCGCCGAGCCTGCGGCCCGGCCTCCAGATAAGATTGTCATATGTTGTTGCCTTAAGCCCCACTCACTGATCCGCGATCAAACCCCGCCAATGGCTTGTTGAGTAGCCTGCCCTGAAACGACTTTATAAGGCTCGCGTATACCGCCTCATTCATGGGCAGGAGATTCTCTAGAGTGAATGAAGAAAGGATGCGAAGGCGACCCGCTTCGCTAAGCTGCCGTGAGAGATTGTCATCATTCAGCAATCTAATAATCGCTTCAGCTATTTGAATCGGGTCGTTGGGATCTATGAGCAGTCCGTCGGAGCCGTCTTGAATGAGTTCCGGCCCACTGCCCAGTTGCGTGTAGATCGTTGGACAACCATAGCCCATAGACTCAAGCGGCGCCCAAGCGAATCCCTCACTGAACGACGGAAAGACCGCTACCCGAGCGGATCCCAACACCTCAAACAACTTCTCACGTTTCACATGCCCATGAAAATGGACACTCGTTCTCAGCGCGGGTGGAAGCCGCTCCTGAAGATAAAGTTGCATTGACCCGCCCATCGGGGGTCTAGTGTCCCGACCATACAGGTGTAGTTCCGCACCCGCAATCCGCTCTTTCACTCTCGACCAGGCATCGATCAGTTGAATGACTCCCTTCTTGGCCGTCAAAGTACCCGTGAACACAACCTGGTTACGACAGCGTGATGCAAAGGGCCTGACAGAATCTGGCGCATCCACCGGATTGTATAGAATAGCGCTCGGTTCTGATTCTAGATTGAACAGTTGCGATGTTACGTCTCCTGTATATGTACTTTTGGTGATCCAGGCATCCGCGCGATGATAAGACCATTTTTCAAGACGAAATATACTGGGATTGACGGGATTGCCCATGTCATGCGCGAAGTAGCTATACGCTCCGCCGGCTCGTGTGACCAGTGGAACCGGCAACTTCGGCCACCAGGCAAACCATCCTTCATGGTCCGGGGCTTCGACCAGATCGACTTGACCAGCCATGATCCAACTTTTGATCAGCCGATAAAGACGATAACGAGCCAATATCCAGCCATAGGAAAATTTAGGTTCGCGCAAACGCCAAACCTGAACACCCCGGTCCTCCTCATAATCTGCCGCTGGATGTGTTGCCGGATAGACCCCCGCGACTCTTACCTGATGGCCGGCGCGAGTGAGCGCTCGAGCTATAACCTGAGTAAATGTCCCCGTGCCCCCATGGGGGCCTGGGGGATATTCCGAGCAGATGAAACAAAGGTTCACCAGCTACTCCTTTTTCCACCAAAAAGCCGAGAAATTACTTCCATCGAGGGGATACTTCTCTGCCAACTGACGGTCAACCTTCTGCCAGCGCTCCGGAAGATCTGAAGCGCTACAGGTCTCTCCCAGGTAACCGCTGGTGCCTACCCACGCCAGCTTGAAGCCCCGGAGAAACTCTGAGCGCAGTTGGTCCAAATCGAAGCCATCAAAACCAATCTTGAAATTTCCGCCAAACCAGTCCGGCACATGCACATCAACCAGACGGCGAATCTCCTGTGGCGTTAGATCGGACTTAAATTGGTGGCGCATTCGCAAAATTCGGTTGATTCGCTCTTCCAGAGAATCATCGGCGGAAACTCCCAGCATCCGGGCAGCTTTAAAGATATATGATGAAGGCTTCAGATACTTGCGCATCCGTCTTCGCCTGGACTCCGTTGTGCGCATTCTGTTTAGTTGAGACTGACACTCCGTATTGAGCCAGAAGCGACTGTTGGGCTCATGTCCCATCACGTAAGCTCCCCCAGGGACTACGGCTCTGTTAATGGTGCTTAGAAAGGATGCCAGATCCGCTACGTGATGAACCATTGCGTGAGTTACCACCAGATCGTAGGGACCGTAAACCAGCGCCTCGTCTACCTTCGCCAGCACAAAGCGGCAGGGATAGCCGTTTGCTTTTTGGCGAGCAATAGCTTGCATATCGGCAGAGATATCGCAGCACACCACTTTCTTGACTTCTTCATTTGAGAATACCTCGCGCAAAACTTCGAGATCGAAACCAGCGCCGCACCCCACGTTAAGAATGGATACTGGTCGATCGAGAGCCTTTCTGGCCCTCTGCAATGCTTGCTTGAAATTCTCGTAACCGCCACTTGTCCGAAAGTACGCATGCAGATCAACAGCGTGGCGCTGAGCTTCAACTTCATGGTAAGCATTGCTTACCACGAGGACGAACTCCTCCGGATCGCAGGTCACCCCCACGCGCTCCATAGTCGCCTTCAGTCTCGAGAAGCTGTTCTCATGATTCACCAATTTGAAATCAACCATCGACATACAAATTTGCTCCTATTCCCTCAGCTCGATTGCTCAGATCAGGCTCCTGGTGAACATTTATATTGACAATGCAAACGCTTGTTCGGGATCCGACAAAGTTGGTATTTCTCCGGCACGCTCAAATAGCTCTGGTTGGCCCAGAGGCGAGGCAAACATGCATGTGTACATGATGCGATCGCTAATCTGAGCAAAACCGCCCTTGTGATAGCCATGAGTATCCGCAAAGATTATCGTTCCCGCACGTCCCACCCCCTTGACCCAACGCTCCTCCGGAACGACCTCAGCCATTTGAACGTCACTGCTTCGTCTGGTGTAACCTTCCTCAAAAAGATAGGCCGGCTCGCGCCGAGGGCCACCTTTGAAATGGGTTCCAGTAGCATAGGTAAAAGGGCCAGAACCCTCGTCAACGTCGGTAAGCAGTACGAATGCCTTTAAGACAAAATAGAGGTCATCGCGGTCGTAATGCCACAATTGGGAAGACCGAGCCTCTTGCTGGGTCGTGAAGTTGTGCCAGATATTGAAGTATTTTAGTTTTGTGTACATGCCAAAGTAAGCATTGGCGACTTGAAGCACAGGCTTCTGCAATGCGAAGCGGACGCAAACGTGGTCGGCATCGAGTTTAGGGCGCTGACCCAACAGGTGAAATACGAAATTCTTATCTGACCCATGTTTATCTACAGGAAGTCTTTCAGCGATAGTACGGGCTTCCTGTAACCGCTCTGACTGCTCAGCCTCTAAACTCTCAACCGTTGACTTCAATTCTCCGTAACAGGATTCGGGCCCAAGCAAAGCCTGAGCGGAGGTGATAGCTATTCCATCGCGGTTTAAATCGTTGAGAACGCGTGAAGCTTCTCCCGTCAGAGCCGGCCGCCTCAGCCTGTAAGACAGCGTCGGAGTAAAGTTAAAGAGATAGCGCCAAGCGAATTCCGAATTTCGAGCCAGCCTTGCCACTTTGGTCAGCATTAGTTTGCGATCTGCTCCAATACGCTCAGAATGCGGCTTCCGGCCTGACCTATCGGCTCACTAACCTCCAAATCCACAAAGCGCCGCCTGCCCTCACGATCAAGTGCGGGATTCTCTAAATAAGAATTCACATGTTCGGCTAATTCTTCCGGGGACCGGGCGAAACGAGCAGCTTGAAAGTCTATTACGGGCTTATAGTGCTCGAATCTGTAATGATGGCCCCAAAGGGGCACCCCAAATGGGGGGGGATCTGCTACATCGAATGCGATATTGATCACTGGCCTATCACGAACAGCAAAGTCGAGTGTCATTGTTGATGCAACATTAATATTAAGATTAGCATGTTGAGTGAGGTTAGCGAGAAACTGAATATCTTCTCCAAGGGGAGTGAAGCGGTCCCATCGGTCTCGTTCCGAATGAACCCACGCCGGCGGTGAGTAAATGATTTCAGGGAACTCGGCAAGTACTGCGGCGTATCGTCGGCCATCGTCGACCGGCGAGGGTCTTACCAGAACCTGAGGGTTTCCGCCGATACGGCCCCCTCGAATCAGTTCCATCAGAACCCTGACGTGATCCTGGTCCTCAGGACATATAGTGATGTCACCGCCGGAAAAACAGATCAACGGTCGATCCGCCTCTGCACCAACCCGGCTTAGAAACTCCTCTCGGGACCATAATAATTCTTTGTCGGCATAGGGATCGAATTGAGGGGTACCGGTAACGTGCACTCGATCTGCTCGGATCTCAGGATAGTACGTAAGTAATTCTTCTCGCATTTGATCGCTCCAAACGAGGTAATGATCAAATGGCGCTGCGATTCGTCCCTTACTTGTCAGATTATCCCAACTAAAGATAAAAGTTGCTGTCGGGATCTTTAGCTTTTTAGCAGCCAGAACTGGCGGGAGAATCTCGGGTGGTCTCTGATGAGCACAGAAAAGCACTCTTGGCACATTTTCCCTGAACATTCGCAAATAGTGTGATACTTCCGGGAAACGATCGACTGTGCCCTGATGCATATGGTCGAGAGCGCCAAGGCCATATCCAAGGGCTGCTATGGCTCGACCGACTACTCGTGCTGTGCTTACCGCTGATCGCGTGCGCCAGGACCCATTCACAGGCAAACGAAGATTAAACTTCATTGCCCGCGTATTAGCACAATACATGTGCGCAGAAACTAGCGCGTTGCGGAGCGTAAACGAAAGGGCAGTGTCCCTATATGGGAGCAATGGCTGCCATTCGACTTCGGATCCAAACTGGGCCTGGAATTGATCGATCCGGTCACTTGGGATACTGTGAAGCGCCGTAACGCGTCTGTTTTTTACGGCCTTTTGGAGAAAGTCTCCAAGGAGGAAATTCCGGACACTGGCACCATCAGGGATAAGTAGGGCTATTGTCATACGGGTCTGCCGAGGGAGTTCCTTTGTTAGTTTCGTCGGACGTGGGCAAGTTGAACTCGCACCCAGGGCGCGTTAGCGGAGAGGTTTTCTCATTAAAAAGGCAGTGGTTACTCTTGGAGCGAACATGCTTTTCTGGGGCCACTTCTCCGGGGCAGCAGGATCAAATCCCAGGGTAAAGTGACGTGTTACCATCCTAGTTTGCTGCTTCATCCATTCAAGAACGGTAACCAGGTTGGCGTTATCCGTCTGATACACCTTATGTCTTATCTGGTCAGGCAAGATTGAGAGTAATCCCTTCACCGCTTTGCGAAAAGAGATCTTCTCATAAAATAAGCACAGCTTCAGCAACTCTAATCCTGCGGCATCTATTCCTGCCTGCCACTCACACCTGCGATATTCATGCTCGCCAAACTCGCGTCGAGTAAGCACAAGATCGGGCGGATATCCGCGTGCCATTAAGAATTCGCGTGAGTACACAATATTCCGCAATCGCTCGAGATCCGCTTCCGGATGCTTGTTTCCCCATACGCGATCGAAACATAGCAACCAACCACCAGGCTTCAGCACTCTGGCACATTCGCTAAAAGTTAATTCGAGATTATCAGAGTGGTGAAATGAGTCTATCTCGACAGCAAAATCTATCGAATCTGAAGGCAAGCGAAGATCGTTAAATGTGCCTACGACTGGGATAACCTTTTCGGCCTGCTTGCCTAAAACCCAGGAAGCAACCTTGGGAATCAGAAGATCTGCCGCTGATTCAGCAACTTCCACGGCAATGACTCTCTGCACTGACGAGCTTTTAGCAACTACTGACGCCAAGAGGCCCGTGCCCCCTCCCAGATCTACACCAACGCCGGACAAAGGCTCTTGCAACACGAATCGGGATGCAAGCGAAAGCAGCTTTTCCATCTCCTCTACGGAAAAATAGACATAAGCTTCAAGCGCGTCGGGCACGCTTTTCTTTGAAAGTTCGCGAATAAAGTTGTTGTGATAGTCAGCCAGCTCCGAGGATCCCAAAAACTCCGGGACGGGCCAACGAAGAGCTTTCCCGCTCCCGTCACCCCGGCTTAAAACTTCTTCTAGAGACCACATTGTCCGCGAATTCGTCGCCAGGCCTTGGCGCGACCTGCGCGGCTCCGAAGACCCGGCGGTTGCAAATAACGGCCTTTCAATCGATTCAGTCTTCATTCGAACCTTAAACATCGCACCTACCCACCATAACCGATTTCTATCTTTTCTGAATCCTTCGTGAACTGATAAGGTGAATCATTCGGCTCCGCCGGCCTCAGTTGCCAGTTGACCGCCGGTTGCAGTAAACCTTGCATCAAGCTGCTCTCTCCCTCTACGTCAAACGGGAACTTGTCTGACACATAGCGTTCCTCACCTGAAGCCCCCCACAAGTAAGCTTTGAAGTAGATCGAGTACAAGCCCGCGCTCATCCAAAGAGTAGGATACTTAACGGAGATTCGATACTTGCCCCCACGAAAATCAGCAAGGCTACTAATGGGCCGATCTTCACGCACAACGCTGATGCAATCGCCGCTCATGTACTCGACAATACAAAAAAGGCTTAGTCCGCTCGCATTTTCATTAATATGTAATGCGGTGGACACCTCAAACTCCCGGGACTGGAGAACTGTGTTTCCTCCTCCCCCGTTAACCGAAATAGGATCAAAGCCCGTACGCGAGCCATTTTTTGAATCCGCATTACGGTCATTCGCAGCCTGAATCAGGCCTATGGATCCGTAGTAGGCTTCGATGCCCTTGGAAACCTCGCCATCGTAGAGAACTTTGCCTTCGTCGAGCACGATGCCCCGCGTGCAGAGTGATCGGATGCTTCCCATGTTATGGCTAACAAATAAGATTGTGCGTCCCTCCTTCGCCACATCGCCCATCTTTCCAAGGCACTTCTTTTGAAAAGCGGCATCACCAACAGCGAGAACTTCGTCAACCAGGAGAATCTCAGGCTCAAGGTGAGCGGCTACAGCGAATGCTAAACGAAGGTACATGCCGGTGGAGTAGTGCTTAACCGGTGTATCTACGAATTTTTCCACCTCGGCAAAAGCCACCATCTCATCAAACTTACGTTTGATCTCTGACTTGCGCATTCCGAGGATGGCGCCGTTCAGATAGATGTTTTCTCGTCCGGTTAACTCGGGGTGAAAGCCCGTTCCCACCTCCAGGAGCGAGCCGATTCGACCATGAATGTCTGCATAGCCTGTTGTGGGGTCGGTAATGCGCGAAAGCGTCTTCAACAGAGTGCTTTTTCCTGCCCCATTTCGACCGATGATGCCAACCACTTCGCCGCGTTTGATCTCCAGGGAAATATCCCTTAGAGCCCAGATGAGGGAATCGTCCTCCGCAGTTCCCACTCGTGACTTTCGAAGTTTGGAGCGCAGTGCGCGGAAGGGCGCAGACGCTGCGCCCGTGAGACTGTCACGCAACGTCCGATAGGCCTGTTGTTTTGTGCCAATCCGGTACTGTTTTGAAAGCCCCTCGATTCTGATCGCCGTGTCGGTCATCTGAAAGAACACCCCCAATATTTTAAATATAAACGCTTCTTATCTAATTCAGGCTGCTTGCTGACCGAAATCGCTTCCCAACGATGGTCTGGTACACAAATGTGAACTAAGTTGTCGCTAACTGTTAGTCTCTCCCGGAGTAACTTCTAGTCCGATAGGAAGGGATCTCCGGACCTCACTTATTCTTCGTTTTATCAATTCCGTCTGCTCGTATAAGCCGTAACTCCCTATAATTATCATCATAGTTTCAAAAGGCATCCTCAGCCGGCCGAAAGTGTAAAACAGAACTGTCGAACCGATAATGAAAAGAAGGAAAGTGAATAATATTAGAAAGCGTCTCTCACCAGAGGCTATAAGGAGAATAAGACCAAAGAAGAAGCAATAAACAATCGGTAATAGGAAAAGGTTTTCTATGGCACCACCCGACGAAAAAAGATTGCGCACCTTGTACGCCACTAGCCTTGGTAATTGTTTATAGTTCTGCTTGATTGTTGTTACTGCTAAGGTCAGACAAGTCTTGTCTACTTCGGTCTCCGGCAACACGTCACAACCAGGGTATCGTGGGCTTAGAGACTTTGCATCTCCAATTACTAAGCAGGGTGACTTGGGCAGATCCCAAGCCCCCATGAGTGCCCTATCACTGAAGGTGTTGGGATTGTAAACGCCCCAGAGTGTACACCCAAAATTGGTGGCCATTGTGACCTTGCCGAAGACGAGGTAATTCCTCATTAACCAAGGCGAAACCAAAAGCACCACAGGCAGAAGGATTAATACACTCGCCTGGAGCGCCGGGCGACGCTTTTGATAATAGAAAAATGTCCACGCGATTATAAGCGGGATAAACAGTACCAGTTCGGACCTGGTTAAGATCGCCACCCCAATTATGGCGCCGCAAATTACTTTTAGTTTCGGAGAATTGGTCTCCTGAAGTTTCAAAAAGAGCGCCAGAACGATTGTCAGTAAAAGAAGATAAAAGGCATCCGAGTAAAGTACGACCGGTACTCCGATCACAAAAAATGGGTTAAAGACTGCCGCCAATCCTGCAACCAGTGCTATCTTTTTCCCAAATAAGCGGAGTACCAACAAGTAAATCACACAAACGGTTAATGCACTCAGGCACAGGTTAAACACCCGCGCGACGATCAGGCTATTGCCAGAAATTGAGAAAACGATCGCCAGGAGGAAGGGGAATCCCGGTGGTCGGAGCGCTGAGGGATTGATTCCATCAACGCTATAACCATTGCCTGAAACCAGATTGTAAGCGAGGGCCGTAAAAACCTTTTCATCTCCAAAGACGGTAATATCAAAACCCGTGATCCACGCATTAACCGCCAAGCGTACCGTTAATGCGAGGCAAAACATCAAGCCGGTTCGCATTAAATCTTCTCTCGTTGCCTTGAACATAGTAGCTTCGATAGTGGCGGGCTTACTTTCAACCCTCTATGGCTGAGCAATTAATTGTGACGATCAAACTCTCTAAGACTTCCGGCGCGATGGTTGCGCTTTGCTTGCCAGGGGATCGTAACCAGGCAAAAATTCCAGATGAAGGTTTCAAGAACATGACGCCCAGCAACCAGCGGCGCAACGAGGATTGCCCTTAAAGTCCGCAGAAGAAACCGCGACCATGGGAGAGGAACGTAACCTGAGAATCGATAAAGGGCTTTGTAGTCCATGTTGTGCCTCTTCCATTCATCTATCTTTCGCCGCTTCCGGGTATAGATATAGATTGCTTCAGCACAACATCTTATCTTGAACCCAAGACTGAGCACCTTGGAAGCCCAGAGCTTGTCTTCGCCTGACTCAATTTCCTCATCGTACTTGACTTGGTCCCAGACAGAACGACGAATCACACATCCATTGGCTGCTGGGTAATTTCGCGTCCAGTCCAAACCAGACTCAGCTCTCTTTTGATCCTCCTCTGATTGATATTGAATATCGATAGGTCGGTACCAGTTCTTTATATGTTCCGCATCACTTCTCAAGCAACGGACCGCGGCAATTGCAGGGTCAGAGAATGGGCTTACCGCACTTTCAAGAAAATAGGATCCAACAGGTAATGAATGCGCACTGAGCAGTAATACCAACGTGCCGCGAGCGTTACTGATCCCTAGGTTTGAGGCCCGACCGTAAGTAAACTCGTTGCGCCCGATCCTCACCACACGGACGTTGAACTCATTACATAACGCCCGGGTGCCATCCTCTGACTCGTTATCCACAACAACTACTTCCCAGGGAAAGGAACAGCGTTGAGCCTGCAGTGCCTCAAATACCGGGCGCAATCCTTTCTCCTCGTTTCGTGAGCGAATAACAACCGAGAGATAGGGCACCGGTTCACTCGCCTGGTCCGCAACGGAAACCTTTGTTGATTTGTCTTCCATCGGTGTTTGATTTAGCTCTTTGCAGTGGACAGAGTCTGACGTAGCCTCCCCGAAACATGACGCAGGAAGCCCAACGGGTAGTAATTCAGCAGTATCCACAAACCACGCAGTGCTTCATCCCGACGATCACTTGATCTGATTTTAATTAAGACTTCATTTGCCAAACGTGTACCGAGAAACTCACGCCAGCTCTTGAGGCCAAACTCATAGGCCTCCTCGAATTCCCGGTTCCCTTTCACGAAAGCTCGTTGTTGCCGCAGTGCTGCCAGCGTCATTCTCAGCATTGGGCCTGAGTTAGCGGTCGCGCTGGCGTTGTGCACGCGGTATTCGTTGATCACTTGGCCATGACAGAAGACTGGGAAGGATCGGGTAATTCGGAGATTGAGGTCATAGTCTTCCGGGCCTTGAAGCGAAGTATCAAAATTTCCTACAGCTTCGAACACGGCTCGCCGATACATCACTTCCCCGGGAGTACGAATGTAGTTTGTTCTAAGCAACTCACGATAGTGGTGCCGCTCAATGCGCGGTTTGGGGCGACTTGCCACGGGCGTTCCGTCTTCAGCAATATGCTGGCTGTGACCCCAGACGAAGGCGCAATGCGGGTGAGATTGCAGGTTATTCAGCCCCGTCTCAAGAGCGTGCGGCAAGAGTCGATCGTCCGCATCGAGAAAGATCAGATAGTCGCCTTTGCTCTCACTCAGACCGGTATTTCTAGCTGCGGAAACGCCGCCATTGTCTTGCCGGTTATACCGGACCTCGCGATAACGCGCAGCTACTTCCCGCGTGTTGTCGGAAGAGCCGTCGTCAACCACAATTACCTCGAAATCACGCACAGTTTGCCGGAGGACACTCTCGATAGCCTCACCGAGGAAGCGCGCCTGGTTATAACAGGGAATTACCACAGAGATCTGGGACTTTTTAGGCATGTCACCCAATCTAGAACTCTCAAGAACCATTCGATCAGCCTTGAATCTTTTCTGACACAGTGATCAGTTCTATGTTGTCACCCCTCCGCGAACCGTGGACATAGTGACTAACTCCAACCCAGACTGACTCCTTTTCGAATATAGTATTAAAATCTGCCCTCTAGAAGTTTGTAGACATCCTCTTTGACTAAGGTGTGAGGGTGGGCCAGGTTTCTTTCAACCTTGTGCGAAAACACCTCGACCGTGAATACGAATTTCCCTCCAGGCGCCAAAACGCGGCGAATTTCCTCAATCGAATGAATGGGATCGGTCATGTGGTCAATGGCATTCGAGCAAAAAATTACATCAAAATAATCATCCTCAAACGGAATATTTTCACCAAACCCTTCCTGCACCTTAATCCCCTCAGGGTATCGATAGACTTTCTTGTACCGTTCCGCCAAGGGATCGATGCCATGCCTCTCACCGGGAACAAAATGGAGCACTGTGCTGATACCACACCCGACATCGAGAACTTTGGTGTGATCGTTAAACTTACAAATCTTGCTGATTTCATCCAGATAGCGGTATTGCCTCCAGTACGCCAACACTTGAGGCACATTATCAACAAACTCTTCCGCCCAATCGATTTGAAACTCTAACTCTTCGTAGTATTTATCTTTCAAAAGAGGCAATACCCGCCCGAATCCTAACGACTTCAAAAAGGATTTAACCGGAACCGGAATGGCTTTCTTAAGCCTGAGGAAAGCGAAACTCATAACATGTGTCTCCGTTATGTTTCTAGGTTGATTATTTCGAGAAACCGTTGGTCGGGATGTCGGTTCAGACGATTATGGGACATTTGCGTGCACAGGTCTCAGGGAGGCATCGCAGAAAGACTTGTCGGTGTGAGCTTTTACCATAAGTCCCAGAGAGACCCATTGCCAAATATAGAAGCTATTGTCAGGGGCCCGTTCGCAGTAGTCGCGCCACTCTGCACGCACGATATCAGGAATTAACCAATTCCCTCCGTAGGCGGACAGAGCGCGTTCAATACATTCGTTCACCCAGTGCCGGAGAGGGCCTCGCAACCACTCTCTTTGAGGCGTCTGCAAAGGCCGTTTGGGAGCGTCCACAATGCCATTCGGTAACAGATCCGCAGCCACCTCCCTCAAGAGGATCTTGCTCCGGCCGTTAGCAATCTTTCGCTCTGAGGGCTGTCTTAGTGCTAATTCGAACAGCCTGTGATCCAAGAAGGGGTCCCGCAGCTCTATAGAGGAACGCATGGAAACCCGATCATTGAATCGGAGCGCCTTAGGCATTTTAGTATAGAGAATGTCTCGATATTGAAGATTGCGCAACCGATCGGGGAAGGGCTCGGGAGCCACAAACGCCTCAGCCATTTCGCGGAAATCCGGGTTAAGACACAACGGGCGATAAGGAGGTTGATTGCTACCCTGGATTAATACCGTTTTTGGACCATTAGTCGAACGATAATAATCGTAGCCAGCCCACTGCTCGTCCATGCCTTGCCCTTCAAGCAGTACTATTACTCCTCCTGATCGGGCACGATCGAGTAATGGCGCATAGGCGACAGTCGGTAAGCCACCATATGGTTCATCCTCATATGCGAACACCGAATCCGCCACTTCCGGAATTACATCAGGGTCGAGGCGGTAGACGATTGAAGGATGATTGGTCCCCGCTAGTAGTCGCCTGACCCAGGGTAACTCGTCATATTCAGGTTCCCGCGTAGTGTAGGTGTAGGTCTTCACGTCACTCTCCGGACCCTGAATCGCATGAACAAGACCCAAGAGCGTCGATGAGTCCAACCCCCCGCTAAGGCTAACCCCTACCGGCACATCCGATCGGAAACGAATTCGCACACTGTCCTTCAGAAGGGATAGGTATTCCTCTCTGACCTCCGCATCTGATCGCAGATCCCACTCAACACCGGTATGCTCGCTGAGCTCATACCACGAAGATATGGTCAGGTTTCCGTTTTGCCAGAACAGCTTGTGCCCGCCAGGAAGGGAAGAAATCCCTCGCCAGAAAGTTCTGCTTGAATAATCATACAGACCATGAGTTAAGTAGGTAGCCCAACTCGCTGAATCGGGCTCCATCGGAACACCAGCAGCATGAAGTGCCTTGATTTCACTGGCAACAAGCAGAGTGCCGTCAGGCTTGTGATGATAGTTGAGAGGTTTGACTCCAAATCGGTCCCGAGCCGCAAAAAGTTTTTGCTCTCGCTCATCCCAAATCATGAAGGCGAACATGCCTGTAAAACGGTCTAAACACTGATCACCCCATCTCTCATAGGCAGCGAGAATCACCTCGGTGTCGGTGCGCGAACGATACTGATAATCCCTCAATTGCTCACGCAACTCTAAGTAGTTGTATATCTCGCCATTGAAGACTATCCAATAACGACCATCCCAACTTGACATCGGCTGCTGTCCGGCAGACGAAAGATCGATAATGCTCAGTCGATTATGCCCAAGGATTGCCTTACCGCTCAGACTCTCGAAAATTCCAGAAGCATCCGGCCCGCGATGGTGCTGTACTGCAACCATCGCTTCGACCGAGTCTCGACTCGGATTCTCGCCAAAACTTCCCGCTATTCCACACATAGCTTCTTATCTCTAACTTATGAATTTGAAGACATCATTAAAACGATTCCTGAACGCGCGCGCCCCACCAACAACCTCATGTGAGAACTGCGTGAACCAAGAAGTAAGAAGAGAAAGGAATTAAATAATGCGAACCGAAGGCTCGCCGATGCACGATACTGCAAATATCGGCCTGAGCTTCGGCATGATCAAGCGCGAATCTTGGCGCAGCACCTCGATAATCCAATGGATATAATTCCAGGCATGTCATTCCAAAATCTTTCAGAAGACGAACAATTTGACCAGGCGTGTAATGTCCATTCTCCGCGGCGTTTAAATCAATCCGCACCTGGCGATTAACTGAAGGCATCAAGTCATCGGTCGCAAGCAATTCCTCGATCGTTTGTGCCATTGTTTCCTGATTGGAAAAGATCATCGCCTCGACAATCAGTTTGTGCATTACCCCTTTGCTCAACTCTGTCCGCGTGCGCAGATTAAGCGCAAATGCGTTGTAAAGCCGGTTGCAGCAAGTGATAACCAAAGACCCTCCGTCGGCAAGCAGGCTCCGAGCATGAGCAACAAACTCAATGAATGAAATAGCGGAAAGCTCTTCAAGAAATCCGTTGGTGGAGATGAGATCAAAACGAATCTCCGGTTGATAATCAAAAACCGAAGAATAGACTAGCTCGGCTCCCGCAACCTCGGCCTTTTGGTGGGTGCCCGTAATCTGGTTAGGTAGCAGATTCACCCCCACGACCTTAATTCCTGCCCGGGCAAGATCTAGCAGTGCCTCTCCATCTCCAAAGCCAACCTCCAGGGCGTTTCGGACTTCGTGTCTAGATCTGACAATTTGTCGAAGATATTCACGGCGTTGTCGCTCAACGTAAGATGCAAGCGATGGCGGGCTATTTATTGGTCTAGGCTCCCGAGCAGATATCTGAAAGTAGTTCACGGTCTTTTCGTCCTGATCGACTGACATGATGTTATTCCCTCGTTTGGGGGGGGCGAGAGTTTCCTAAAGCGTGTCAGCTTTTTATCGCGAAGTCTGCATTAACCGATGTTCCGCCTCGATCCAGTCTTCTGGTTCGTCGATATTGAGGGATTCCCCCGGCTCGATCACCATTGGCAAGCAGCGATCTCCATAGAAACTGCGCCGTTCCAGCAGCACTGAAGTCCGTGTTAAGTAGATGATTCCGTCTCGCTGATAGGCTTGCGGTAAGTCCTGACGGCATACATAGGATGGACCATCTGGCAGGAAGTATTCGAGCATGCCGTTTCCATTAATCTTCATCAGGTAATGCGGGCAGATGTCTTTGGGAAGCGCAACGACGCTACAGACTGCGTCAAAATCATCCAGCAGGCGCACGGCCTGCTGAATATGCTCGGGCCGCCGAAAAGGCGACGTTGGTTGCAGAAGCAGCACGGCATCAGGGCTGTAGCCTTGCGCCTTAAGAAACGAAAGCGCGTGAACTACAACGTCGATCATCGCGGCGCCATCACTGGCAAGTGGGGTGGGCCGCATGAACGGTACTTCAATCCCCAACGACTCGGCGACCTGCGCAATTCTCGAATCATCAGTCGAGAGGATGATCCGATCCAAAACTCCTGAGGCGCGACCTGTCTCAAAGGCCCGTTGGACCAGAGATTTGCCCGCAAGCGGCGCGATATTCTTGTCAGGAATACCCTTAGAGCCGCCACGGGCAGGAATTAAGCCGAGAACCTTCATACGCTATGAGCACTTCCAGCTTTTAGTCGCCGGTTGACAGGGAAGAAAACACTTGGTAATTGATCCGGTTGTCTTTCTTATCGAAACAGTCATTGACGTCGTAGCGAGGCATATCCCATCTCTCTTTTAGATCCTTCGGCGTGATGATTTCGCGCTTCATTGAATAGCCGGTAACGATGCCAAGTTCCTTGAGAGCGCGCTTGGTGGCGTTGTCACAGAATCCATAAGGGTATGCAACGCTCAGTTGTGACTCACCCGAGATCGGAGCGAGAAAGTCTATGTTTGATTGAATATTTCGTTTCTGCTCTTCAAAGGTAAGTCGAGGCAATACCTTGTGATCGTAGCCGTGCAGGCCCAGTTCGTGACCGTCGTCGACAAGCCGCTTCAGATCATCAAGGCTTAGATAAAACTGCTTGATGGCCTCTTTCTCTCCGTCGGCGCCAAAGACATCGGCAAAAACGGCATCCAGTACCGGAATCAATCGCTGGTAAGGTATTAGATAATTAAGATCGAGCTTGAACTGGCGAACTTCCTCATTGTCGTACCGGTAGAAATTATATCCGTTCGCATATTCGAGAGAGTCTCTGACAATCTCTTTAGCGCTTTGCCGCTCAAGCTCAGCGTAGAACGCTGCGCGAAACTTCTGTGTCCCGAGATGCGCCATCAGAATCTGAATCTTATGCACAGCAAGCACTCGCCCCTCAGTGTAAGGTTGGGCGCAAACGAAGACACTTGCTGGCACTCCATACTGCTTTAGGACCGGCGCCGCAAATTTCACAACATCACTGGCGCCATCATCCAGCGTTATCAGAACGCTGGACTCAGGCAGTTCCGTCTTCGGATCGGCGAGGTCCCGGCAGCGACAAAAGTCGAAGTTTTCCTTTAACGAGGCTAGTTGGCCGGCAAGTCTTTCGGGTGTCACTGCGGCCGGTACTCGAAACTGCACGCCATTCAAGGAGGGACGCACAAAATGGTAGTTGATTGCCACCGCGTACCTTTCGCGGATTTCAACAGGCGTCGGCTCGAAATCGAAATCAATATTCGAAGCCGTACGTTGTCGCTGGACAGGAACGACGGTGCCCAACCTTTCGGCCTCACGAGGATTCATGATTGGCCACTTACCCGGAAGGGTGAAGAGAAGACTGTCACAAGCCGCGTCGTATATAGATATGACCTCAATTCCGGCGGGCGCGCTTGCGGCCACTTTCTTCTCAATCTTGTTCTGATACTCATGCGAAGAGATTAGCACCGCGTCTACCTCGTCCCAGGGAACCTCTTCCAGGTTGAACTCGGGATAGACACCCTGGAAGTCCCCTTTTTCGCCGAGTTCCTTGTCGCAGGCAACGAACCCCGCCACCTGGAGTGAAGGAAACTCTGGAATGTAAAGGTACAAACAAGCTGTGTGGCCCCGCGTACCAACAATCAACACTCGCTTCTCTTCCGAGCGCCACCTCGTCATCGCCTTCTCCAGTTCATACTTTGCGCGATAATCTCTGTACCACTCAGCGATGCGGTCTTCCTCCTGAAGATATGTCTTCATCGACTCGGGGTTATATTCGTACAAAAACTTTTGGGTGAGAACCTCATACTCGCTTGCGAGTACCGCATCTCGATCGGCTTTCATCCTGCTTACCAATTCCGGGTATCTATAGTTGGCACACTCAATCGCCTGCCCTTCAATCACAAGATAGTCAATTGAGGAACCAAAGGCGCAGATCAATGCATCCAGCGGAGTCTCGACTATCGGCTCACGATTGACGTTGAAAGAAGTATTTAGCAGTACCGGGACGCCGGTTACTTCATAGAAAGCCCAAACCAGTTCGTAGAAATTTCCGTTTGCTTTCTTGGTAACGGTCTGAACTCGAGCCGTGCCATCGATATGGGTCACTGAAGGAATCACATCTCTCTTATCTTCACGAACATCGGCTACCAGAAGCATAAACGGACTCTCGGTCTCGAGGTCGAAGTAGTTTGAGACGTGTTCCCTCAGGACGACCGGTGCGTACGGACGATACGGTTCTCGAAACTTAACCGAACTGTTCAGCCGGTCCATCATTTTCGGATCTCTCGGATCGGCAAGAATTGAGCGGTGGCCCAAAGCCCGCGGACCAAACTCGCTTCCTCCTTCGAAGACCGCCACGATTTTGCCAGCGGCAATCCACTCGGCAACCTGTTTATGCTCGACCGGTCGCGTTGAGATCTCGTACTTCTTGAGCGTCGCATAGACCTGCGATTCGGAGTAGGGGCTGCCACAGTACGCGTGTTCCATGCTCACGCCGGAGAACGCGGTTTTCGGTGGCGGTAACACCTGATAGTAGGCCCAAAGGGCCATACCGAAAGGAATACCGGTATCAGAACACGCCGGTTGCACCCACACCTCTTCGATCGGGGTCTCGCGCAGGATCCGGTAGTTCGCACGTCCGTTTAAAGCAACGCCACCGGAGATGCAGAGCCGTTTCGTTCCGGTCTTTTCGTGAATATAACGGGCAAAGTAAAGCAGTTGGTCTTCACATTCCTGCTGGACTTCGAAGGCTGCCCGGTTGAAAGGATATTCGATGACCTTCTGTCTGTCTTCACACTGAGGCACGTTTTTGGCTATCAGGCGCGAGACTGGATAGCGTGTATAAAAACCGCTGTAATCAGAACTCATACCCTCATTGATAACGCCAAAGTTAAGGACCGGTTCGCCCTGATCGGCGCCATACGGAGCAAGGCCCATCACCTTGCCGTAGCCCTTCTCCGGACCATAGGGCAGAACGGAGCTGGTGATGAAAGAGTAGAGCCGTCCAATGCCCCAATCGTATCCTCGCTCTTTCCAAGTCACCCGGTTACCGTCAAAGTGGTAGGCGCTCTGGGTATTCAACTCCGAGCCCATGCCGTCGACGATCAAAACACCACTCTCCTGAAATCCAGACGGGTAATAGCAAGAGGCTGCATGACCGTCGTGGTGATTGATAATGAGGATCCGTTCTCGCGGATACCGCAACATCAGCTTCAGATAATCATGCTCGAGTTTGCGATAGGCAGGACCGCTATTATGCCAACGGGGAGTCCGTGCATAGTCGGTAGCGATATAGTCGATCTGTTCAAGATCCTCAAGGCCAAAGTGTCTCAGGCAATACTCGATTCCCCGGAGAGGGAAAGTATACGAATGCTTTGTTCGCGTTAAGCGATCCTCGGAAATACTGACGTACGCGATCTCACCGCCATTCTTGGGGATACGCAGGAGCGCGGTACTCGATTCGTAGTTCGCGAAGTTTGGAACTCCGAGGATATAGAGAAAATCAGCCATAAATGCCCTTTCAATCAATCTCGCAAGAGAATATATCTACGGTGCCTCGCTCGTCAGCGGAGTAACTATCGGCTCAGGTCGCCATAGCACCCAACTCGTCATAGGAAAGCCACTCAAACCGCGAAAGAGAACCTTCATCGCTGGAAGACTCTCGAGGGAATCGCCGTCATCGAAACACTCTCTCACGACCGGTTGCAGGCCCCTGATCTCCTCGAGGAACGTCGTCACGTGCTCAACGTAACTGGAGCTTAAGGCTTCAAATACAACCTTGAGAGACTCTAAGTAGATGATCATGTTGCCCGTAGCCAGGTCCCATCGCTCTCCATCGGGCTTCTTAATTAATTCCGAAAGTGCACCTTCAAAATCACTTCCAGCTTTTAGGCATTCCTCCAACAACGGCCGCTTAGTCTCGAGGATCCTGGAAGCTGGGGCGGACGCCATTGCCGACCGTGCGAGCCCCGCTGACCACCACGCTTGAGTTAGCGAATCCATACGCTTCGAAAAATCTCGATCGGTGGGGAAAGGCATGTCGGGCCCGATCAAGACAGGCGCCTCAATTCCGGGTGTTAAAGCATAAATGACGAATCCGTAACGTTTGCAGAGATCGAAGGGAATCCGCGAATCAAAAGGGTTATAACGCGGGTTGACGAAATTATCGTAGAGCGACTGTTCTACGGTACGACCTCCCCTTTGAACGCTTCTTGCCGTCTCTTCTGGAAACAACCGCTCGGTATTAGCAACGATATGATCTTCATCCTCACCAGTTCCCAAGCGAACAAGAAGCCGCTTGAAAAGTCGTTGAAGGGATGTGATTGTCTGATAGTTTCGAACGATCAGCCACCCGCCCTCGGCAACACGCTCAGCAATGATGTTCAGCGTGCGTTCTGGATCGATAGTATGATGGAGGATGCCATCCGCATGAACAAAATCGAATTTGCGGTCCAACACCTCCGAGGGTAATTCGGGCAGCGTACTGTTATGAAAAACCAAATTCTCAGGAACCGAACTGAGAGATGCAAGGTGGCGAGCACGTTTTAAGGCACCCTCGTTGTAGTCTACGCCGGTTACCCTGGCTCCCAGTGACGCCATTACCAGGCTCTTCTCTCCGGTGCCACATCCGACGTCCAACACACTTGCTCCTTTGAAGAGCCTGAAGGGTAGTTTGTAGTCGTGAAAGAACCTTCGACAGATCTGCGTGGAGAATTTTACCCACTTCTCAGGGCTTTCAATATCGAAGGCACTCGGATTGACCTTTTGGTAAACACGCAGAACGGGCTCTTCAGCAATCATGATCCCTCCCTCAGTTTCCCCTGGATCTCCTTAACCCCCTCAGGTGGCGGTTTTCTGGCAGTGCCTTTCAGTAACACAATCTCTTTTCGATCCGCAGAGACATTTCAGAAAGCGCCTCGGTAATGCGTAAGCCCGCTTGGCCATCGCCGTATAGCGGATCCTTTTCATAGCGTCCATTACTAAGGTGACGGCGGAGTCCAGCGGTTACTTCCCGACGGTCATAGGCGGTATCAATGACATTCTTGCCACGATCGCGTCCTACCTGACGCGAGCCAATGTTTACGACCGGGACGCCAAGGAAGGAACATTCGCGGATACCGACGCTGGAGTTACCAATTAAGCAACGACTGTTGTAAACCAGCTTAAGAAAATCAGATGGAGTCATGTTCTTGAAGAAGTGGATATTTGTTGGCTGCTCCATTTCTCGAAAGGTGCGGATTCCTCCTGAGGTTCCGTCACTGCCCGCATCCACGTTGGGCCAAAACCACAGTGTTGGCAAGCCTGAATCTCGGACAGCGTGCAAGGTCTCAAGAACATGGTCCCGTGCCTCCTGGTATTCGGTTGTCACTGGGTGCTGCATCACCACTAGATAACCCTTTGAGAGGTCGGAGGACGCACCGACACCACCATATTTTGCAAACGGATCAAAAGTTAGTCCCGGGTCTCGTAACGTTTCGACTGCGAGATCTATGGATGGACAACCAGTAACTCGGACAGTCGCCGGGTCCTCCCCCATTCGAATTACGCGCTCGGCCGCCCGCTCCGTGGCAACAAAGTGGATGTCGGACAGCTTTGTGACAGCATGACGCACACGTTCATCGATTGAGCCGGTTACCTCCCCTCCCTGAACATGAGCCACCGGAATGTTCATATACGATGAGGCAACCGCGGTTGCCAGTGTTTCATACCGATCCGCTATCGTGACGACAACGTCGGGTTTCAAGTTATCAAGTACTGTGGCGAGCTCAAGCAAGCCCAACCCCGTAGTCTTTGCCATGGTTGCGAGGTTTTCGCCTTCCAAAACCATGTAAACCCGCGCGGCTATGTCGAACCCATCCTCCTCGATGTATTTAACGGCGGTACCATAGCGGTCCAGCAATGCAGATGCTGCGACGACAAGTTGCAACTCCAATTCGGGGCGGGCCTTGATAGAAGTGAGCGCCGACTTGATTCGACTGTAACTGGGCCGCGCTGTGACGACCACACACACTTTGCGCTTCATATTACCCTTCTCTGTTTATCTAACCAGTTCGAGATCGTTAAGACTCAGTTGTTCTCCAGCCTTAATGTCTCTTTTGAGGCGTGAGCCAAGGAGGCCTGGCAATTGTGAGGGTGGCAAGCCGGTCCCAGGTTTCTTGATTCTGACGTGTTCTTCGCGAAGGACAGCACCAGCCATTAGATTCACATGAGCTACTATGCTTTTTGTAAATAGCGTTCGTACCGGCGTAAGCTCTTCTGCAATCTGATCCTTGTCCACGGGGTTCGCCAGCATTTTTTCGATGAATCTAACTCCTTCTACCAGTTGCCGCAGCTCAGAAGTAGTGATTGAAACCGGGACATCTGGGCCAAACATTTCCCTGCTTAAGGTTACATGGACCTCTAACACCTCAGCGCCCAGCGCGGCAGCTGCTAAACCCGGGTAAATCGTGCCGGAGTGATCCGAAAGCCCTACGGCGCTCTGATAACGTTTACGAAAGAGACCGAGCAGATTAAGCCCAACCTTCTCGGGAGGACAGGGGTAAGCGGAAGTACACTGAAGCACTGCGAGCGGTTGGCCGCCGCTTCTGATTAACTCTACGGCGCAGTCAATTTCTGAAAGTGAACTCATTCCCGTGGACAGAAGAATCGGCAATCCTGTGGCCCTGATCTGCTCAAACATTGCGGTATTACTTACCTCACCTGATGCAATTTTCCACGCAGCCACTCCGACACGAATTAGCAACTCCACAGCCTCTGGAGAAAAAGCCGAGCTCAGAAAAACCAGGTTTCTCTCCGCAGCATGCTGCTTCAGTCCGCGCCATTGGGCCTCCGTGAACTCCATACGCTGCCAGTACTCATAACGGGAACTGTCCTGGAGACTGAACTTCACCCGCCAGGGTTCGTCGGGAGTGCTCTCAGCTGCGGCAATGTGAGTCTGAAACTTGATTGCATCGGCGCCCGCATCCGCGACGGCGTCGATGAAAGAGTGTGCTAGTCCAAGACTGCCGTCATGAGTCTGCGCCACCTCTGCAATGATCAGGCAACCTCCGCCAAGCTGCTCTCTTTCGCGCGTAAATAGTTTTCTGAACTCTTCTTGCATCCCGTTAGATCCAGCCCCTTGACTCTAGCAGCATTGTCACTTCGCCTGCCTGAAGTTTTCCTGAACTCTGCCTTTTAGTTACTATTCGAAAAGTTGTGAGAAGGTCAGCCCTAACAACGCTGGCTACGGGCCCACATAGGGTAACAAAGAATCCGCAATATCCGCGCTAAAATATTCGGCTCCCAATCGTGAGATATGATGCCCATCAGTGAAAAGCTTTGGATCAGAATAGTCCCCTTTCGGATAGATCAAGACGATCCCCTCGTCTTTAGCGATGCTTTCAACGGCAACGAGGATTCTCTCCGTCGCCGCCTTGTGTACTTCCAGGAACGAGGTGTGTAATGGCATGACGACAAGGATGGGCGTCATCCCGGCCACTCTTGTCTCCGTCAAGAGTGCCTTCATCCCTTCGTAATCGATCTCGTCATTCTCGTCATATCTGGCGCGTCCCTTGAAGGTACCGTCGGTAAGACCATCCCAGGCTTGCGGTGACCAGCCGTATGAACTGGCAACGCCTTCACGACTGGCCAATTCCCTGTAACTCAACTCACCGTATCCCCTGACCCTGACCACACAATCGGAATTAATCCAGCATTTCACGCTCGGGACTATCTCCTGCTCGATGAGATCAGAGCGGTAACGAAAGAGTGCAAAATTTCTTGCCAGGAAGGAGGAAATTCTATTGTCGATTGTGTCCCCATCTTCAATGTTTGTGTCTCCCACTCTAAATGCAAGGGAGTTCGTATATCTTTCCGTCAGGCCTCGTGGGAAATAGTCCTTTAGCAGAAACTCCGGCGTAATTGTGAAGGCCAAGTACTTGGGTTTTCGTCCCTTCTTGATGAGATGCGGGATGAGCGCCGAGCGAGCGAATGCAATTGTCTGCGAGTTTATCCCAAAGTTAAACATTACTTCGGGATTTATATTGAGTTTACGGGCAGTGACCGAAGGGTCAAAACCGCCTCGAACTCGCGAGTCACCAGTAAGGATTATTGACGGCGGCGTCTTGTAATTCGTGAGACGGGCGTCAGTACGTGTGAAATCCGCATCGTGATAGGGAATCAGCGTCAAATCATATTTCGGGAGTATTACCTTCCTGGCATTGAGTTCGATGATCCCCCTGTCGAGCAATTTCATTCCGACAGCCAGCGCAAGGAGGAAGACGATTACCCGGATACTCAGTCGAGGAATGGCAAGGGACGAAACCCCGTCTCGTACCTGCGTCGGGCTGCTCAGTTGAAATTCACCTTCCATCTCTTCTTGATCAAATTTCTCTTTACGCCAACGTCTTGACGAATTGGGCAGGCCAGGCACCTAGAACTGAAAATAAATAAAGCTCTGTTGTGTACTGGCGGCTAAAAAGAACAGTCCAATCGCTCCAATAGTCATACAAACCGCCCACGACGCGGGCCGCAAGCTCGCCAAGGTCTGTACTAAGTCCTTAGCCCAGTAGCTTATCAGATGGGCTACGATGAAAATAGAGAGCACTACCATCACCTTGGGATACCCATTCAACAGTGAGTTCAGGCCGGACGACTGAAGATCCCAAAAGAGCATCTTCTTAATATAGAATATCAGCTTCGGCGGATCGGGAATGATGAAAATCAGCCATCCGATACAGGTCAAGTAGAATGTCGCCAGGATCTTTACTGGATTCCACCGCGAATCATTCATGAACCCGTTTTCAAAAAATAGAGAGCGGTGGGCAACTAAAAGTACCCCCTGATAAATGCCCCAAATTAGGAAGTTCCAGGAAGCGCCATGCCACAATCCGCAGATGGCCATCGTCAGTAGCAGGCTAATGTAGCGCCTGCTCTTATTCCGGCGATTGCCACCCAGGGGGAAGTAGACATAATCGCGCAACCAGGTTGAGAGGCTAATGTGCCAACGCTGCCAGAATTCTGTTATGTTTGTCGCAAAATACGGGTGAGCGAAATTGCCGGGAAATTCAAGTCCCAAAACTCTTGCCGAGCCGATGGCAATGTCCGTGTAACCCGAGAAATCGCAATAGATCTGCACAGCAAATGCCACTATGCCGATAAAGACTACAAGAGAGTCCTGGGTTAAATCTCCATTAAATGTCTTCTGCACAAACCCGGAGAGGTTGTCCGCGATGATTATCTTTTTAAGCAGTCCTATTAGAATCAGTGTGAAGCCTGTCCGGATGTTCTCAGCTGACAAAGTAAGGGTCCGGCGCAATTGTGGCAAGAACTCAGGCGCTCGGAGAATTGGACCAGCGACAAGATGCGGAAAAAACGAAAGATACAGCGCAAAGGTTTTTAGAGAATCGACTGGTTGAAACCTTCCAAGGTAAACATCTACGATATATCCAATCGCCATAAACGTATAAAAGGAGATGCCTACCGGAAGGATTATGTTTAGATGGGGGGTCGCAGACTCAAAGCCGATTGAACTGAGAAATGACGTGAATCCACTGATTGCGAAGTTGGTGTATTTGAAGTAGCCAAGCAGACCGAGCTGGCCCACAAGTCCCACTATCAACCAACTTTTTCGCCAACGAGGGCTGGCCACTTCTACAATGGCCTTACCGCTGTAGAAGGCGATAAGAGTGGACAGGACAAGGACCAGTACGTAAGAAGCAGAGAAAGCCCAATAGAAATAGTAACTCGCTATTAGGAGAAAGGAGTGTTGAAACTCCTTCCGGCGTACTGTATCCAAAAAGAGCAGAACCAGTATGAAGAAGACAAAGTAATGGAAGCTGTTAAAGAGCATTTGCGCTAAATTTTAGACTAAACGTTGAGACCTAGGTGCACTGGAGAAGAGCGGCGCCCCAGGTGAATCCAGCACCGAAAGCTGGCAGCAAGAGGTAATCATCAGATTGAATTCGGCCCGACCGTCTAAGCGTGTCCAGCGCGATTCCCATCGAAGCAGAGGATGTATTGCCAAAATCCTCAATAACGGATATCACCCCGTCACCATCCAGCGGGAACTTCAAACTGCGTGCTACCTGGGTCAGGAGGTTTGCATTTGCCTGGTGAGGAACTATCCAGCGGATCTCCGCTGCAGTCAGTTCCTGTTTATCGAGCAACGTCTTACAAATGGCAGTCATTCTTCGCGAGGCATTCACGATAACAGACTGGCCTGCCATTCGCGGCGCATAATCACTTTGATCCTGGGTTGAGGGATTTGAGCGCGAGTTGCCGAATTCCGTTCCCGGACAACGAATCCCGAGATCGTCTATGTAGGCTCCGTCTGTGGCAAGTTCAACATTCAATATCTTCAGCGCTGGTTCCCGTTCTTCGGCAGAGACAATCACCGCGGATGCACCATCACCAAATAACATCGAGGTCGTCCCCGACTCTGGTGACAGGTCAAGCCAAGGCGACTGAACATCCGCACAAGTTATCGCCACGTTGCATGCTTTACCAGATTCGATGAGAGCAAGGGCAATTTGCAAAGCATAGAGCAAGTTGCAACAGGTGGCGCGAATATCCAAACAGGGAATCTCATTCAATCCTAGTTCGTGTTGCACGCTTGGAGAACTTCCCGGAATGAAGCGGTCCGGTGTCATTGTGCCAAATAGCAAATAGTCAATTTCGTTTGGCGGTAACCTCGCGTTTTCTAGCGCTTGATTGAGTGCAATAGAGGCGAGCGAACTAGTCTTTGTCCTCGGTGCCGCCCAACGCCGGCGTCGAATGCCAGACGAACGAAAGATTTGTTGTGGATCGAGGCCCAGTTTACCAGCGATCTCTTCGTTATCTACGACCCGTTCCGGTACGTGCAACCCAGTGCCGATGATCGAAGCCCTCAACTGATTAGCTCCTTCGGGATTCCACATATTGTTCGATTGCCTGGATGGATTGGAAGTTTACCGGATTGATGTCCGAGTCTGGGACCGTAATGTTGCAGTGCTCCTCCAGGACAGTTACAAAATCCACTAGAGCGAAACTATCCAAAGCACCGACCTTAAAAAGATTGTCATCAACTCGTGGTTCACCGTTGCTTTCGCGACGAGCGTTCTCATTTAAAAAATCCATAACGATCTCAGGTAAAGGCATTGTTTGTTTCCTCCTTAATCCATTTTGTAGACTCGGACACGGTAACTAAGGGCCTGTTAATTTAGAGCGATCTGAATCTCACCTTGCCTACACAATATCGGCAAAAGTCTTTTCCATCCGGCGGAAGTAGAAGGCGCCACTCACCAGAAGCGCGAGCGCCGCAATTGAGGAAACGACGATCATTGGCCCTGGACGGTTAGCTGTCCCCAGGAGGGCCCACCGGAAGCCCTCAACAACTCCAACCATTGGATTCAGACCATAAACGGTCCGCCAGGGCTCAGGTAGCAAGCTGCTGGGGTATACGATTGGGGTTGCAAACATCCAGAACTGGGTGAGAAATGGGACTACGAAACGCACGTCGCGGAATTCGACATTTAGTGCGGAAAGCCAGAGACCGACCCCCAATGAAGTTACTAAAGCTAACAGAACAAACAATGGGAGCCACAGCACGTTCATTGTGGGAAAGATGCCGAAATAAACCATCAGAACGAGGAGCACACTGAAGGACAGCAGAAAGTCGACAATACCTGCGAAAATGGTGGCAATTGGAATGATCAACCGAGGAAAGTAAACCTTCTTAATCAACTGAGCGCTACTAACCAGACTGTTGGATGATTGTCCCAGCCCGAGGGCAAAAAATGACCAAGGAACGAGCGCAGTGTAGCTGAAGATCGGGTATGGTACTCCTTCTGAAGGCATCTTCGCCAATTTCCCGAAAAAGAGACTAAAAACCAACATCGTTGAGACTGGCTGAAGGATCGCCCACGACGCACCTAGCGCCGTCTGCTTGTAGCGTACCTTAATGTCACGCCAGACGAGAAAATACAGCAATTCACGATAGGACCAGATCTCTTTAAGACGAATAGGCACCCAACCTTTTGAAGGCTCAATGCGCAGTGCGCTGGCTGTTAAGTGCGATCCGGAAGTAACGTTAACGGTCGATGGCTCAATCGTGGATATGGCTCTCATAGCTTTACTTATGGGGGGGCCTAAGTCAGAAACAGCGATTACAAAATTGGTTTAGATCGAGTTGCCGGCCCATTCCTTTAATTTGAAAGTTGATGTAAAGATACATTATCAATCCAAACACGTCCGAAGACTGGACAGGGCGCTTCGGAACATTGCTGTCGGCGGACGATGATTCTTACTGCCTTGCTTGCGTCAGAAGTACGAAATTCAACCGTGTAGTTTTGCCAGGGATTGGTTCCTGGCGGCAAAGGCTTCGAACTAGCAATGAGAGTACCGTCTCCAGCTTCGGCCGACGAGACCACCAGCAGAGGTGCTCCCCCCGTGACGAGATCCTGTGTACGGGCCGCAAAACTCAAACGGTACCGTGTGCTCGGTTCAACCTTCACGAGTTGGGCTATCACTGAGAAGCTTGGCTCAGAGGTTCCGGCGAAGCGAATCATTAGACTCTGTTCACCGTTAAACGGTTCACGCGAGTCGAGAGAGACAACTATGGTCTCATCTCGATTATCCAGTTGCCACCCGAAACCAGGCTCATCATGAATGACAGTTCCTTCAAACCCTGAGTCGGTGGTGCTCCCAACCTCGCCTCTGGTCCCGTTTTTACTCCAAAGTTTGAAGGCTTCATCAATATGATTGAAAATCAGGAATTGGCCCACTAAATCCGCACGCTCTTGGTCAGACAGTGTCGAAATACCATCAATGACCATTGCCGCGACGCGAGGGTGTCCCCACTTAATCATCGATTGAACCAGAGCCCGTTGGAACGCCGGAGACTCCAGTTGAAGGGCATTCTTTATGGCCGCGACATCTTCTCCGTAAAAAGAGTACGCGAGATCGACGGTGCTACCCAATAGTTCCGGATCACTATCGGCCGCGCGTCCAAGATGGACAAAGGCCTCTTCAGGATGCCCTGCGCGAAGCAACAGATTTCCCAACTGCCAACGGGGAAAAGCGTAAAATGGCGCCAACCGAACCGCCACGCGAGCATCCGCGACTGCTCTTTCAGACTCTCCGCTGTGGTCGCGGACGCTGGCCAACTCCTGCCAAAGAAAGTAATCATTTGGGCGCAACTCAACAGCCTGATTGAGTGCATCGATGGCCGATGCGAGTTCGCCCCGACTCCTTAGGAGAACGGCACGAGCATAATGCGCTTCCGGATCGGCCGGCGAGAGCGCCACTGCCTTGTTGGCATCCTCCAGGGTACCGGATACGACCCCGTTCTCAGAGTGGTATCGAGAGAGACCGTGACGGGCAGCCATCAACATCCCAAACGTACAAAGGCCGAAGGCGATAAAGCCTACGGCTAGACTTTTGAATGAGAACTGACTCAAGAAAGGCTAAGGAATATACGGACTAAATGCCGGCGGACGACCGGGCGGACAAAAGCAACCATTCGCGAAAGGTGGCGGGGGCCAGGCTGGAGTGTGTGTCGGAATCTTCAAGCAGCAATCCCCGGAGCCAAACGGTGGACCTTGGGATTGTGCGGTTGCAGGTGCCCCATCCTTGCCTGAACATGCGCTCAACTGCCCCAGTTGACCATTGCTCACTTTATTCCCAGTAAACGTCTTGACCGACGCAGAAACTCCGGCTTGATTCCGAACTTCCACGCAGCCTGCTGTCAGACTTACATCGAGCTGGTCTAAGCCAAAATTGACGACGAACTCCGAGTCTGGTCCAACATCGACACGGCCAAGAGATCCCAGCAAAAGCGACACTCCGACACCGGAACGAGTCTTGATCCTTGCACCCGAAAGCACAGTGGCTCCCGAGAGTACCGGCGACTCATTAATCAGAGAGCCCCCCATGGACGGGATCACCAGCTTGCCATAAATCCTTTCAACGCTAATTGCGGACTCGCTCCCACCACCATTGCCAAAATCTGCATTTGCATAGACTTGCGAAGCAAACACGATCCCAACTACGACCAGAACTGATACAGTTATTTTGGCTCTTGAAGACATCGCAACCTCCTAAATGCTTGCCACGTTAGCGTCTATGGACTTTTCATCAACTCGAATGCTGGCAGACGCCATAGCAATCAGTCCTATCAGTACCAACGCGTTTGCCGGCGTGTGCAGACCAAAGTCGTAAGCACTATGAATTGCCACTGCCACCATTCCTGCGAGAGCACCGAGGCATACCGCTCGGCGAAATCGACCAATGGCCGTCAGGTTTTTCCGAGCTACAAAGACAACAGCAATCACAAACCAAATCACAAATCCCACGCCCAGCAGACCGCCACCTGCGGCCAACTCTAGATAATCATTGTGGGCCTGCATCAATCTCATCTTCCCTGAGTATTCAAAATGCGGGGTGATTGCTGCCGAATATCCGCCAAAACCGGATCCCACGATTGGAGCCGTCTTTATCAGTTCGACGGTTGCTCGCCAGATATCGATCCGCCGCACGCCTGGTGCTGCTCCGCTACCACCAAGAGACAATTCACTTGCCAGGGTTCGCTCGTCCAATCGTCTTGATAGCGGCTCTCCTCCGATGAAAAAAACACCCGTAATGAAGATTGCCATTAGACCGGTTATGAGTGCTAGCCGTATGACGATCGGGTTGATCATTTGGCGCCGACCGAAATTTCGGGGCTCATCACTGTGCCGTCGGCGCGAACGGATGATGCCAACCAGGGCGCCAAGAAACGCTATCTCGCAAACCATGGCGAGAATACCGCCCCGAGTGTTTGCCAGCACGATTGCAGCGGCCAGTATCAAAGCCAGAGTTAGCCAAACCAAAGTCTGTTCTCGCCGGTATCTACCGCTAAGAATCAACGTCAAGGAGAGCGGCAAGGCCATCTCCATTAGGAGGGCGAAATGGTTGGCATTAATAAATTGTCCGTATCCTGTATTCGGCTGCAGATGAATCAGAATAAATCCTGCTGAATCATGCTGCATCACCTGGCGCGCTATGCCAAACAGCGCGCTTGCTGTGCCAACGCCAATCACAACAAGTACCAGCAGGTGTAGCCTTCTCACGGAATAGACGTAACGCAGCAGTAGAGCCAGGGTGGCGGTATAAGCCGTTAGCTTGATCGCGGCGCGCCGAGTCTCGTAGGGATCTGCGCTGATAGCGTGCCAACCGCGCTGAACATCATCGGCTAAGCTGCCGCTTTCCCACGAAATAGTTTGTAGGAAGAGAAGCACAATCAGCCCAATGAGTGGGAGCATCAACCTGAAGCCAGTGATGCGCCACGAGCCACTCAGGACACTTTCAACAATCCACAGGGCCGCCAACCCAAACACCAAACATTCAAAGATCGCCTCCCACCAAGGTTGCACAGATCCATAGGGAATGGCGGTCAGAACGATAAGGCCTAAGAGCCCGAGATAAATCGTTCGATCCAAGAACTGGGCAGTGTTGGGGGATGCCGCTGTCAAAATATTACCGACGGTTGAATATCAGTCTTGCTCTTTCGTGCCACCAGTGTCAAGAGTTACTGGACGAGGAGAGCTGAACAGTCTCCGGATTTGTCTGGGCTTGCTCGTAGGAATCGTAACGATAGTAGTTTGAGGAATCCACCTTGACCTGGTTAAGAACAACTCCAAAGATTCTCGCCCCTAGATCCTGCAGAAGCCGGCGGGATCGTCGAGCAATCTGACGAGAAGTCCTTCCTGCCTGAACTACAAGCAAGACTCCATCCACAATCGTGGACAGCAAAACGCTATCTGTAAAATAAGTTACTGGCGGAGAATCGATCACTATGTGTTTAAACGTTCCACCAAGCTTTTCCAGGAGCCTTATCATTTGTTCTGAACCCAACAACTCGGCCGGGTTCGCTGGCAGTGGTCCGGACGGTAGTAAAAAGATTCCGTTCTCCTCGTCCTTCTGCACCAGACTGACCGCGTCCACGGTTTCAATGTCACTTGACAGAATGCTGCTGAGACCAACGGTGTTATCGATATTAAAAATGTCGTGAATTCGCGGATGTCGCATGTCGGCATCAACAATCACAACGCTCGCCCCAGTACGTGCAAGAATCACAGCCATATTTATAGCGGTGGTTGTCTTTCCCTCCGCTGGCGTGCTGGACGTTACCAAAAGTGTACGAGGGGCACGACCGGGAGTTGATAACAGGACCGTAGTTCGAAGATGGCGATAAACTTCCGCAAGCGAAGGATTACTGTGCCCGTTTAGAAGGAGTTCAGGGCGATCACCATTATGCCCATTTCGCAATTGCAGCCCACCAAAAGCGCTCGGAAGAAATCGGCGGGGCCTCAAACCACCACCCACGACAGGCACGGTCGCGAGTGCCGGGAGGTGAAGGGCTCTTTCCACCTCATCAACCGACTGCAGGCTGTCGTCGAAGTAATTGATTAACAACGCGATGGCGATACCAGCGCTTAGTGAAAGAAGGAACGCGAGGGCAACACCCTGGAAGCGCTTGGGACCTATAGGTGCATTTGCCTTAGTGGCATAGTCGACAATATAGACATTGTTCGCAATTCCCGCGAGCAGAACATCATTCTCTTTCGACCGCTGCAATAAGCTGTCAAGCAAACTCTTATTGGTTACAATCTCCTGCTGAATAATACGGTAGTTAATCGCTGCCTGATTCTGAGTTAGGGTCTCCTTTCGCTGCTTTTCGAACGCATCGCGGAGCGTTTGTTCGCGAGCCACGGCCTGCCTCAGTTGGGTCCGAAGATTTGTAGTGAGTAAGGTCACCGCCCCGTCCCGGGACTCATTAATTTGCCTTTCCAGTTCTTCTATCTGCTTAGTGATTTCCTGGACCTCGGGCATCTTTTCAGTGTCTTGAACTAAGAGCTTCACGCGTTGCTGCCGTAAGTCTGACAATCGACTCTGCGCAGCCAAAATCTGACCGTTATCCTTTTCGACCATTGCTTCGGCTGCTCCCGGCGCGATCACTGCATCATACCGAGCTTCCGTCAGCTTGCGGTCGTTCTCTGCCTCGAGGAGATGTCTGTTGAGATTTGTGAGTCGGTCAACTACCGTATTCTGACTAGGTTCGAGGGAAAGAATCTCATGGGCCCTTGAGTACTCAATAAGCTTTTCTTCGCTCACCCGTATTTCCGACTGAAGTTGTGCTATTCGCCGGTGAAGGAAATCTCCCGCCGAAGAGCCACCACGTACCTTTTTCTCAAGGTTAGAGCGTACGTAAACTTCGGCGATCGTATTTGCAACCTTTGCCGCTGCCATTGGATCGCCATGCGCGAAATTAATGTCAATGAGTCTGGTTTCCTTTACTTGAGTGCGGTTTTCCTTAACGGGGTCAATGCTTAACCCCGCTTGCATTGCACCAACAAAGCCGTCAAGCTTCGTTACTTCTTCCAGACTCTCTTCTGACACGTCATCTGCGATGGTACCGACGCGGGGGAGTTCTCTACCTGCTGCAGTAACAAAGCTATCCGACTTCAATCCAAACATTCGGACCACGCTCTCCCAAGTCGAACGACCAGCGGTGGGAGAACGGAGAAAACTTTGATCGTGCTCAAGTTTTAATGTCTTGGCTACTCGCCGCAAAAGTGCCCGGCCAGTCAGAATCTGGAGTTGCGTGTTGAAATAGACCGGATCACTCGTGCTACCAACAATTATTGACGAGACTTTAGGAGTGGCGCCATAACCTGAGGTATCCTCCAAATCCACCTGAACGCGTGCTCTCGCGGGATAGATATCAGGCTGTCTGGCCATGTAAAGAACCGCCAGCGCAGTTGCGAGGATCGTAATACCGATGATCAGCCACATCCTTTTTCGGAGGACGAGTAGATAATCGAGTACTTGGATTTTCTCCTCATCAGGCGACTCGTGCGGATGGCCATATCCATAATTCGCGCGCGCTCGCGCCGTGGCCGAACTCTTGGCCAACTCTAATGCCTGCGACTCTGGGAGGGTTTTCATAAGGACAAAGTTGAACTCATTCAGATAGTGTGGTTGCGCTCTAAAACTAATGGATTACTAATTAATGGATCACTCTCACTGGTAGACCTCCAACAGAGGGCGCAATGACGCCGAGAAGGCTTCTTATGAACCTTTTACCTTCAGAGGTTGGGACATCTATGATGTCATTAGCTTGAAGAAGTATGTCTTCGGCATTTCTCCGCTCAATGGCCTTCAGATCTACCATCATCTCACTTTTAGCCCCACCAGCTAGCTGACGAACAATTCGAACGCGGTCGCTCTTGGTATCAGCCAGAGTTCCTCCGACCATTGCTATCGCTCGCGAGACGGTAAGTGGCTCTGTCAGAGGCACAGCCGACGGCCTAAGCACATTTCCGACGACATAAATTTGATCGGCAATCAGTATGGTGATGATGTCACCTGGACGCACATATGGATTCGCTTCAGGGATACCCCTCATTACCTTAGCTAAGTCAAACGATTCGACTATATCCTCGGACTCAGCCGTGCCATTCGAACTCTCGACAGCGCAGCGCTGGCTGAGTAGAGGGTTGCGGATAACCTGAACAGTACGGCCGGCACTTGGGTCGGGGCCGCCTACGAAAGAGAGCATCTCCAAAACACGCATGTTCCGTCGCAATTGAAATCTGCCCGGAGACTTTACGGCGCCAATTACTGCTACGGTTTGCGAGTGGTAATCTTTTATGAAAACGTCCACCTGAGGATCTTTCTGGTACTCGGTGTATAATTGTCGGATTATACCTGCTAGCTCCGGTTCTGTCCGACAGGCAGCGTGCACCTCACCAATAAGAGGCATCAGGATGGTTCCACCTTCACTGACGCGAACATTCTCCCGAGACAACTGCGGCCTACTAAACACACGGATCTCAAGGACATCGCCTGGTCCAATCCGGTAGCTAAGTTCATCTCGAGCACTGATATCCGATCCATCTGATGTGAGCGCACTGGAAGACTGGCTGGGATTTTTTGATTCCAGAGGCTCTTGCGCGCTGGCCAAACTAGCGAAGATCAGTGTCCCTATCAGCGGTAAAAACTTCAGGTGGCGTAACATCTGCAATCCTCTATTTTGGGCTCTCGTTATAACTTCGAGCCTCTCCCAAGAGCGGATTCGCTCGGGAAGGTCTATCATCACTTTGACTTTCTGAGGCACCGCGAATGCATTGCTTCGACAATGTGGTTGCGATTTTTCATATTGAGAATCGTATTGCTGAGGATAATTAATGACCCTTCATGCCCGTGGCGAAAAGTGCCTGTTAGGGGGTGATCCTGGGTCTTTATTATTACCTGGTCGCGAATCCATTGCCAGAACTGACTCTGCGTTGTCCAGAACTCTCTGCGGTCCGGGCACACCACCCGCGCAGTTCGTTTCTTCCGTTTTCGACGTTCCTTTTTGTTCGACTTGATTAGCATGACTCGCTCCCTTCACGAAGGCACACTTCGAGCGGCTTTTTTTTCCACCGCGAAAAGCGCTTAAGGCGAAATACCCAAGTTTCTGACATGGGAAGCCATGGTTACATGGCAATATTTTGGTTTTAAAAGATCAGCAAGCCGTTCCCGATACCGCAATAAACGACGAGTAAGTTTAATTCTCCCGACAAATCCAGTGGCAAGACTGTGCCAAAAGTACGTAACAAGCACTAGAAAAGGATTGTCTTTGACCTGACAGCTTGACCAAATCGCACGAACACTCCAATCCGACGCCTCAGCCTAAGCTGGACTCCGGACAGAGTTGTAGTCGAGACCTTACTCTTTCCAATACTTACGCCCGACTGGGATCACACTCTAGTTGGCGAGCCGGCATTAACGTTGGGAAAATCCAACTTCTGCCAGTGAGATCGCGATCTCGGCCAACCAGGCTCAAGGGTTTACCTGCCTATCGGATAGCTGCCTAAACAAAACAACTTCCTGGTTCCGATTTCCAGGTGCATTTTTGACCCCGCACTGGTCAGCTTTATGCATCGATGAGCTTTCCGTTGGGCAACTCGTATGCCGAAAAATCCACACACGACCGGAAATACGGGAGAGCCGCTATGGCGTGTTAACCTCTTTACTATCATGGGTTTCTCAGCTCGCCTACGATCCTCACAGGGTTGCTTTAATATCGCTCATATTGAACCCGACCGGCCCTGAGACGCATTTGCGGGCATTTGCGACAGGATTGCAATTCCCTTACATCAAAATTAAGAGGGTGTTACCGCGGCTTTTGCAACGCCCGTTCAGGTTATTTGGATATTTTCGTACGGGTAAACAACGGTGACCGCGGTTTAAGGCCCAAATTCTAAGTACAACGGGGTATTTTCCCTCCGATGCTACCTAAGCATACCAACCAAAGGATTAATGCACTCGTGAATTGAGAAATTTAGCATTTAACGCAGTACTGCTACGGGAAATTCCACCTCTTGTCTTCTTTTTTCCACGAAATGGTTGTTCCCGAAACACGGCAAGCCATTAAGATGATTGTGGCTAGTGGTTGTAAATTTTAGCCTGCCCTTGGTTCCTCACCAAGTTAAGCAAAAATTATAAGGACATAAGGTAGCAAGATGTTGATCCCCAATTTTATCAGCACTTTAAGTAAAGCTCTGTTTTATGGAATTACATGTTTAGTCTTTCTAGGTGGAACGTTCAGTGTTGCAAAAAGCTTTCAGCCTCTAAATGACCCGATACTTCTGAGCCAGGACAATTCAAGCCGCGCGGTTGCAATAGAATCCGTATCATCGACTTATGGACCTTTTTCTCCTACACAGAGAATATTCTGGGGCTCCGAAGGTCGTACGCGCCTCTTGCTGTTTGCTTTGAACGTGGATCTCAATCCAGGTGAGAACGTTTCTGCCATTATCGCTGAGGGTCGTGACTCTCAAAACCGCGTCTATTCTTTGACCGTTGAACACATTAGTGCTCTGCCAAATACCCCGGGTATCAAGCAGTTAATAGTCAAGATTGACGGACCGATTGGTGATATCGGCGATCTGATAGTTCGCATATCTCTTCGCGGACAAAGCAGCAATGAGGTCCGTCTAGCCATTGGACATAACGGTGGACCCATGACAGAGGATCGCGATGACTTCAACGATAACCTTAGAAACGAAGCCAGATGGAAGTACGGCGTTTTGACCAACTCTGACTCGGCCTACGAACCTAAGGTAACTGTGCTCGAGCAGAATCGGCGCCTAGAGATTACCCCTTTGATCGATGCGCCAGTCGCCCGATTCAATGGCTATGTTTCGGCAACGACCTGGGATTTGACCGGAGCACAAACAAGTGTTCAAGTAGTTCCCGGCACTGCCTTTGTTCATACAATATTCGCTATAGGAACGAACTCACAGAACTGGTACAGGTTTGTGGTTGAGTTCGGCGGTCTGTATTTCCAGTCCAAGGAAGCAGGCGTACTAACATCGGCTGGCATAAGTTATGACCCCCAACAGCACCGATACTGGCGTCTGCGCGACTTAGCTGACTTGGGCCACATAGCGTTCGAAACCAGCCCTGATCGAGAGACGTGGAACACGCACTACATTAAGGAAAGGGCAATTCCTCTTACGCAAGTATTTATCGAGCTAGGCGCCGGAACGAGCAACACCCAGCCAGCTCCCGGCAAAGCCATTTTCGACGATTACGTACTCGAAGGAGGAGGCGTGGCTACGACTCCCTCAGAGTCTCCGAGTCCAACACCCAACCCTGTTCCCACTCCAACGCCAGCGCCCCCTCCGACTCCCACTCCAACGCCAGCACCCCCTCCGACTCCAACACCGCAGCCAACGCCGGCTCCGGCCCCGGAAGGAATGGTGATGATCGAAGCTGAAACTGGGAATATTACAGCTCCTATGAACTTTGGAGCCGATGTTTCCGCCTCAGGCGGACACTTTATCTCCTCCAGCACGTCGAACAGCGGCGCTGTAAGCTTCAACTTCGTTGCTCCGACTGCAAAGCAGTACCTGGTGTGGTGTCGCGTCAGAGTCAGGACCCCCAGCACGGATTCATTCTTTGTGTCAGTTGATGGGGCCAGCGAGGACGTGTATGACGCGGGAGAAGGAACGTGGTCGAGCGATTGGCAATGGACGAGACTCAATGGCCGGGATGGAACCGGCGTTCCGCTAACAGCAAACCCGCGTCTCTTAGCTCTCTCTTCTGGGTCACATACGATAATGTTCCGAGGTCGAGAGAGTGGCGCGGAGCTAGACGCGATTATCATCACAGATGATCTGACATTTATTCCGGCTGGTGCCGTGGTTGCGCCACCGAACTCTCCGACTCCAACTCCAACTCCGACTTCAACTCCAACTCCGACTTCAACTCCAATTCCTACCCCAGGTCCGACACCCAATCCTGCTCCCGCACCGTCGCCATTACCGACAGTTCCTCCAGTCGAGAATGCGATTCATGTTTCGCCATCTGGTTCGGGCACCGCCTGTACTCTGGCCCAACCTTGCAGCCTGGAGAAGGTCCTGAGCAAGGATGCGGACAATCCGGTGCGCCCGGGCGACACCATCTACCTGCGCGGCGGCCGCTATTTTAAGAACGTCACTCACGCTACCTGTAACGCTAGTTTGTGGTGTGCTCAAGTCGTTGGAACTAAGGACGCCCCGATAACTTACCGATCTTATCCGGGCGAACTGGCAACGCTCGACTCAACTCTAATCGGCGGTGGTAGACTTCTGACGATCACTGGCGACTACAATATCTTCAGGGATATGGAATTTACGCTCAGTAGTTTCTGGCAACCTCCCTACCCGGCTCAGTGCCGCTCCGACACGCCTACTAATCCTGCCTTTATTGGTCCCCGTCATGGTTGTGGAGCCTGGAATCAAGGCGGGCGCGACAGGGGAAACGCCCTCGATGTTGACGGCGCTCGGGGAGTGAAGATCATTAACAGTCTGATCCACGATGTTGGACAGGGATTGTTCGCGGGCGTCCGGGCTCCTGAACTGGAGTTCTATGGAAATATCGTTTTCTACAACGGGGGACTCACGACTTACTTTGAATCAGGCCAATGGCATTCCGGCGGACATGGACACGGAGTGTATATTCAAAATGATGAAGGCATGACGATTTCGGACAATGTGTTCTTTGCTAATTACAACTTCGGGATTCATGCTTACGGGACCCAAACGGCCCCATTGAAGAATATGGTGATTGAGCGAAACATCTCTTACGGAAACGGACTTCCCGCCGGAAGGGCGAATCCTAACTTATTAATCGGATCGGGGCAGCCGATCATTGATGGGAAGATTCGGCATAATCACAACTACACAACGGGATCGGGATCTAACTGTCAGTTCGGATATTACTTTTCGCCCAATGTGGTGAACGAGTCAGTAGAGATAACGGATAACAGGTGTATCGGGGGAGACTTTGTTGCACAGGTTACGTCTTACAAAGTCTTGAATTTCAGTCGGAATCATATTTACTCTCAGGGATCTACGGGATTGTTTTTGAATCAGCACGACTCAGCCGTTCCGTTCCGAGCGAAATATCAATGGGATCGGAATACTTATATTGCGAGTTCGCCTAAGCCGTTCGTGAACCAGCAGAATCTCCATACGTCTAGTGCAACCCCTGAAGCACGATTTAACTTCACGGAATGGAAGGCTATGTTTGGTTTCGATTCCAATAGTACATTTAGTGCGACGATGCCGACTCACAATGAAGTCTTGATCTATCCGAATCAGTATGAGGCGGGCAGGGCTAATATCGTCGTGTACAACTGGAGCTTGGCTGATTCAGTGTTGATTGATTTGAGTTCTGTATTGAGTGTTGGGGATCATTTCGAGATTAGGAATGCCGAGAAGATGCTGGCGAATTCTCAACAGAGTTCGGGAGTCAGTAAATTATCCGATCCGATTCTTTCGGGAACGTGGGACGGTAAACCCGTTCGGGTGAATGTTCAGGTTAATCCCTCGCTTCCGGTGGGCCACACGGCGGCTCCGGTGCTTCACGGGAAAGAGTTCGCGGTGTTTGTGGTGGTTCGGAGATAATGCGCTTCTGAACCCAATACAGCATTCGCCTATGGCGATCGCCTGGTGAATCATTGTAGGGACAGCCATCATCGTTGCGATAAATGATTTCCGTGGCGACCAGTTTAGGGATGCCAAGATCACTGGCAAGACTTAGCATCGCTTCCTCAATACACTGTCTCGCTACTCAACTACCGACGCAGAACGAGATATTGATCTACCCGAATGAGTATGAGGTCGGCCGGGCCAACATCGTCATCTATAACTGGAGTGGCAGCCAGACCGTCAGCCTGGACCTAAGCAGCGTACTCCGTGTCGGCG
>JBGSWR010000058.1:0-102515 GCA_041751855.1 Pyrinomonadaceae bacterium | reverse complement strand
GAAAGAACAAGCCAGACCAGATAATAAGCACCTCACTTCAACTAGTGCCCTGCGCGGCTAGTGCTGTAACACATGATTCCCACGTTCATCCGCATTGATGGTTAATTTCTATGTATCTATTAGCCGCACAGGACACTAGCCAACGTAAATGCCCAAGGCTTGAAATCCCAACATAATCTCGAGATTCAGCTCATAGATAAAATGGTCAGCACCGAAGACTCTATAAGGGCTTTCACGATTTAGGATAACGATTAACTCCATATCGGGTAGACGCAGAATAGGCAGTCTAAAAAATTGTTGTGGTTAGCTTGTGACTTTCTTGTGTCAGTGACGAAAGCAGCGCAATGGCCAGCGTTTTTCCATTTATAGGCCGGAACTGGCACATGCGACATCCCAAAGGAACACCTATTGCTCGCGATAAGTATGGCCAACGAGCCATAAGCTTGAAAAAGGAGAGCTGAGCGATGATTATGACAAATAAACTTTTACCCGTTGCGTTAATAGCGGCCCTGGTGGGTGCTTCTGTTGGCGCTTTCGTTATGAGTTCACGGAATGAACCGACGGCAATTGCCGGAACACAGCAGGCAGCGCCTGCGACTACACAATCTCAAACCGACGACGAGTTCGTGCCGGCAGAGTTTGCAAGCCCGGCTGAGAAGACAGCTTATAAATCTGGGTTTGTTGATGGTTTCACGGTCGCAGCCCGCACGGCTGAAGCCAATCTCGGAAACCGTGCCGCGCCTACTCAGACACGAGTTGTAAACCGAACTGTCGCAAGGCGCAGTACTCCACAGCGCGTGTATTACGACTATCAGCGACAGGACAACCGAAGCTTCTGGCAGAAGCACCGCGATAAGCTGACCGTAGCCATTGGCGCAGGTTCAGGCGCGGCGGTTGGTGGCATTGCCGGCGGTAAGAAGGGTGCTGGCATCGGTGCACTGGCCGGCGGCGGCGGTGCGGCTCTATACACCTACGTACTTCGCGATCGTAATAAGCGATAACTCCGTTTACCGTGAGGAGAGAGCGCTTAAATCATGAGAGCGACACTCAAAAAAACCTCGGTATTCTTCATCGCTCTTGCAGCTAGTACTTGGGCAGCCTCGTCCTTCGAGGCTGCCCACTTGTATGCCGCAAGCACTCGCGCCCCTTTAACTATTGAGGCACTCGCGACAGGCAGTGTTGTTCCCCAACCAGTCCGGTTGCGGGACGAGAAGCAGCGCGGGCTTATCGTTGACACTTGGATCAATGGCCGAGGCCCTTACAGGTTCGTCGTTGACACAGGCGCCGGCATCTCCCTTGTAAGTGATCGACTGGTTGCTGAGGCCGGCATTCGGGTCAATAATGAACGCCGCACCGAGATCAGCGGAATGAGTGGGAGGGGAACGGTCTCTACACGCGAGGCCGTAATCGACCGGATTGCTCTGGGGTACCACGATAATGTTCTTCCGGGACAGAGCCGCGTGTTGGTGGCCCCTGTTCCCCAGGGGATTGACGGCATTTTGGATCCTACCGAAGCATTTGCCCCTCTGGGTTATTCAATAGACATCCCTAACCTTCAGCTAAGAGCTTTTGATCCGAAAATTAGCGGGTTGAACCTGCGAAACCAGCCGCCCGACGGAACAACGGTTAGTTGGGCCCGCGATCGAGAAAGTCGTCGGCCCTTTGTAAGGCTGGGAGACGGCCGGCTGGCGTTGCTCGACACAGGTTCCGGGCTTGGGCTAGGAATACGTGATCCCAATTCGAGCAATCACGAAAGGGGTCGTCGCAATGAACGCATTCACGACCTCGGTGGCGGCACGATTCAGGTAGTTCGCGTAGAGCCGAGCACCATTACGATCAATGCCCTGGTCCTGAGAGGAGTGCCGACCGACATTCTTCGGGGAGTGGCAGTTGATACGCCAGTAATTCTTGGCAGAGATGCCCTTTTTCCGTTTCGTATCACCTTCGATCCGCTCAACCGCTTGATCGAAATAGCTCCTCCACTTCAGAATAGGTAAAAATGACTAGGGCATGCCGGCCCTGAACCGACGCCTTCCCACCCAGGGCATCTGGCCATGATTCATGGGCTGAATTCCTGCGCATGAAGGACTAAGGAAAGGCCTGCTGCTCTTGGTCAGGAATGCCACTTCGGATTGGGAATCAAAGGCGTGCAGTCTCCGATTATTGCTTTTCTCATTTTGCTTGTTCTGGCAGCCACTCCTGGACAATGCTTCTCACAATCAATCTCAACGTCCGAAGCTTCCTCTAGCAAAACCACCACGCAAGAACAGGATGTTGTCCGCGTCGATACCGATCTGGTCAACATCCCGTTTACAGTTCTCGACCGCAATCGGCGATTCATCACTGATCTTAAAAAGGTAGATATCCGGATTCTGGAAAACGGCGTCGAGCAGGAGATCCTTCTTTTCGAACAAGAGACGGCACGCCCGGTAACGATGGTCATCGTCGCCGACCTCAGCAAATCGCAGGAGCGCACTTTGAGTGATCAAAAACGCGCCGCCAATGCTTTTATAAGTTCAGTCATCGCAGCGGGAAAAGACCGCGTTGCTCTGGTTTCTTTTACGGGACAGCCTCGTCTCGAACAGCAGTTGACTACTGACGTAGCGCGCTTGAGCAGTGCTGTCGATAGATTGGAAATCGAATTTCCACCATCTAACCCATTGTGCGAAGAGTACCGGCCGGTGCACGTCGAGCACCACTGCTGGTCTAGCATCTGGGATGCGGTCTGGGCAACAACCAAACACATTCTGTCAAAGACCGAGCCCACTTCCCGGCGCACGATGATCCTCTTGAGTGATGGAGATGACAGCAGCAGCAAGATCAGCAGGGAGGAGACTGCTGAATTTGCGCTGCTGCATAATACAGTTGTCTATAGCATCGGCATTGGTGATTCGAAAAGATACCGAATAGATCGCAGCGCTCTCCGGAAACTTTCAGAAAGAACCGGTGGCAGAGCCTTCTTTCCGAAAGGCGACGACCAGCTCAACTCTTCATTTGCTCAGATCCGGCAGGAACTGCGTTCGCAGTATGTTCTCGCCTATTCGCCTTCAAATCGGCTGCGAGACGGTGCGTTCAGGGAAGTGAAGATCGAGATCGTGAATCGCGAGCAGCGCCGGCGGAGACTTCAGCTACTCTATAGACGTGGTTATTACGCAGGGCAAGTAGACATAAAGGCGCCTGACTGACGAGGCCCCGATCCTGATCCTACAGAGGAATATTGCCGTGCTTCTTTGGTGGGTTCGTATCGCGCTTGTTCTCAAGGAGAGATAGTGCACGAATTAGCTTCGGTCGCGTGAGTGCCGGCTCGATGACCTCATCGATGAAACCTTTTTCGGCCGCGACGTAAGGATTTGCAAATTTTTCCTCGAGCTCGAGAATTCGCGTCCTTCGTACCGCTTCTTTATCCTGTGCTTCGCCAATCTCCCGCCGGTAAAGGACGCCGACCGCGCCTTCCGGACCCATCACGGCAATCTCTGCTGAAGGCCACGCGAAATTGATGTCCGTGCGAATGTGTTTGGATGCCATTACGCAGTAAGCCCCGCCGTAAGCTTTCCTTGTGATCACCGTGACCTTGGGCACTGTCGCTTCTGCAAAAGCATAAAGCAACTTTGCGCCGTGCCGGATGATGCCCCCGTGCTCCTGTGAGACCCCGGGGAGGAAGCCCGGAACATCTTCGAAAGTAACGAGAGGAATATTGAAACAGTCACAGAACCTCACGAAGCGCGCCCCTTTCACCGACGCATCGAGATCTAGCACGCCTGCCAGGTACGCGGGCTGGTTTGCCACAATCCCAACCGACCGGCCGCCAAGTCGTGCGAAACCCACACAAATGTTTGGTGCGTAGTGTTGGTGAACTTCGAAGAAGTAGCCATCGTCTACAACCCGGTTGATAACATCGCGGATGTCGTAGGGCTGATTCGAAGCTTCAGGAACGATGTGATTAAGCGATGCGTCGGTCCGCTCGATTGGGTCGCTGACCGAGATTCGCGGCGGATCATCCATATTGTTTGAGGGAATGAACGAATGCAGTTCGCGCACAATCCGCAGCGCATGTTCGTCCGAGTCCGCTGCAAAGTGAGCGACCCCCGAAACGCGATTGTGGGTCATCGCGCCGCCTAACTCCTCCTTGGTAACATCTTCGTGAGTGACAGCTTTGATGACTTCAGGTCCGGTTATGAACATGTACGATGTGTCTTTAACCATGACGTTGAAATCGGTAATGGCCGGGCTATATACCGCGCCTCCCGCACAGGGCCCCATGATGCAACTGATCTGCGGGACCACGCCGCTCGCGAGGGTGTTTCGCAGGAAGATATCCGCGTAACCTCCCAGACTCACTACGCCTTCCTGAATCCGGGCGCCTCCTGAGTCATTCAAACCAATGACCGGCGCGCCCACCTTCATTGCGAGATCCATGATCTTGCAGATCTTCTCAGCGTGGGTTTCGGAAAGGGAGCCGCCAAAGACCGTAAAGTCCTGGGCAAAAACAAAGACGCGCCGTCTATCTATCAACCCGTGTCCCGTTACTACGCCATCACCCGGATAAAGCTGTTGGTCCAACCCGAAATCTTTCGACCGGTGGACCACAAGCTTGTCCAACTCCTCAAAACTCCCTTCATCGAGCAGAAAGTCGATGCGTTCGCGGGCTGTCATTTTCCCGGCTGCATGCTGCTTGGTAATGCGATCTGCGCCGCCGCCGAGTTCAGCCTGACCGGTCCGCTCTTTGAGAACGTCGAGTTTGGTGCGGGCGTGCTTTGATTGTTGTTTAGAGGTCATGGTCGGATTAGGCCTATGAATCAAAAGGAAAAGCGCGTGTCTCAATCAAGTTAATCAACTCTTCCAGCGCCTCCGTAACGTTCTTCCTGACAGCGACTGAGTAGCCGTAACGGATCGAGTTCCGTTCAAAGTCGTCGCGGTCCAAAATCCGGTACGAATGATCGGGTTCTACCAGGATGTCGATGTCCAGATCCACATAGGACAGAACCTGGCCACTGAAATCCGGCGGTACGTTGATGTTGCAGTAGAAGTTCCTTAACTGTCCCTCCGGCTCAGCGAAGCGGAAGACGTTATACCACCGGTCAAGCCAGTAATACTCTCGGCTGGCTGTGCCTTTGGCAATCGTTCCCAGCAGGTCGTGCCGGATCTCTTCGTCGAACTTCGCATCCAGAACGATCAGCGGACCTTGCCTTTCTACCAGTCCAGCCCGCCACGATCGATGTACTGAGCCGTCGTATTTGCACGCGCGAACAGTAATCATGTCACCGCGAAGTCGAACTTACTTTCGCCCGCTCTTCTGCCAATCAGCAAGGAACTGGGCCTGCCCCTTGTCGGTCAAAGGGTGATTGAACAACTGATCGATCACCTTGAAAGGCATCGTCGCGATGTCGGTTCCCATGCGGGCCGCTTCGATGACGTGGATTGGATGACGGATACTTGCTGCGAGCACCTCTGTCTCCCATCCGTAATTGTCGTAAATCTCGACGATGTCATGCAGGAGACTGAGGCCGTTCTCGCCAATATCATCAAGCCGGCCGAGAAAAGGGCTGATGAATGATGCGCCGGCCTTTGCGGCAATAATGGCCTGGGCTGCCGAAAAGCAGAGCGTCACGTTGACCTTCGTGCCCTCATCATTCAAGCGCCTCGTCGCTTTGAGTCCCTCCCGAGTTAGCGGACACTTAACCACAACGTTGGGTGCAATGCGGGCATATTCTCGTCCCTCGCGGAGCATCCCTTCGACATCCGTACTGGTCACTTCCGCCGAGACGGGTCCCTGAACGATTTCGCAGATCGCGGCGATATGCTGCTTGAAGTCAACGTCACCTTCCTTGGCAATCAGGCTGGGATTTGTAGTTACGCCGTCAAGCACTCCAAACGAAGCCGCCTCGCGAATTTCATTCAGATTGGCTGTATCGACAAAGAATTTCATGAGTACCTCCCTATTTCATGATGCAACGAACACTCTTAGAAGTTTCCTTCCACAGATCTTCTCAGGGGACAACTTCAGAAACCGTCTCTGAAAGGGGGCTAACGTTTCCAGCCTGATCGACGGCGGTCAGGTAATAATAATACCTTGTGCCCGGTTCTACATTCTCATCCTGAAAGGTCGTTCTCGTCAGGAGAGTAGGAGTGAGCCTGGTCCAACGCTCTTTTGCCAGATCAGGATCCGTCGAACGATACACATGATAACCCGCAACGTCCGGTTCCGGATTCGCGGGAAAGAAGAGCGACAAGCGGCCCGGAGCAGCAGCAATGGTGACCGGGCCTGGAGCCGAAGGCGGGAAGGTATCCCTGGGCGACACTGACAGCTCGTTTGAGTTGACACTTTCAACCTGTGCCCCTTCGGTACCCAGCGAAACCGACCGCACCACGTATCGCTGGTCTTCGCCGAACTTGAAGTTTCGGTCTCCGTAGTTAGGTGAAGACAGCAGCGCGGTGTTTAGTGGTATGGGGCCAAAATCTTCCGAGCCGACTGCCCGGTACACGTTATAGCCGAGCAGATTCACCGGGGTAGAACCGTCGATGTTGGCATCCGGTGGTTGCCAGGTGAGCGTTATTGCATCCTCGGAAACCTGGGCATCTACCAACTTCGGAGGCTGAGCAATCCGCGCGGCCGGCTCGATCAGCAAAAAGTTTGAAAAGGCCGCACGTTGTCCGGCGGCGTTGACATACCGAACCGCGTACCTTAAACGCGTTGGCTCGCCCGCGAGCCTCAGGGAATCTGTATAGATAAGATTATCTTTTGCCTTCTGGATCTCTTCGTAGGTTACCGACCCGATTACAGTCGAACGTGCAGAGAAATCCTCTTCCGTCAGCGGCAAGGGAGCGTCGGGACTTTCCGCCAGACGGTAGACATCGATTCGCCGGATGCTTTGCACGCTGCTGTCCGGCGCATTCCGTCCGGGCACCGGCCAACTCAAAATCACCTGATTTCCTCTCTGGAATCCTGACAGTAACTCGGTCCGTTGCTGAACGCTCTCTACCGGGGGCAGGGGAGGGCGCCGCTTGCCACAGCCGGTAAGGACCAGCATGGTCAAGAGCACGAAGACGCTCAGCAACTTCCAGAAGCACTGCGAAGGAATTTGCGAGGTGCTAAACCACGAGAAGCAAGGGAATGATATTGTCGGGGTCAGGGAGGTGAACTGTTTCACAGGATGTACCGGCTGAGATCCTGGTCTTTCACGGTTTCGGCAAGCATAGCCTCCACGTAAGCTGCATCGATCCGTTGCTGTTTTGGTTCGAGATCGGGCCCTTCAAAGCTGATCTCCTCGAGCAACTTTTCCATAATCGTTTGCAACCGCCGCGCGCCGATATTTTCGGTCTGTTCATTTACGCGCGCCGCAAAGTTGGCGATGGCATCAATTGCGTCCACAGTAAAATCGAGGGTTACGTCCTCAGTATTCATCATAGCCTGATACTGTTTGATCAGGGCGTTCTTAGGCTCGGTCAGGATGCGTTTGAAATCCTCCACCGTCAACGACTCGAGCTCCACGCGGATCGGGAATCTTCCCTGCAATTCAGGAATCAAATCCGACGGTTTGGAGACGTGAAAGGCTCCGGCGGCGATGAACAGGATATGATCCGTTCTGACCATGCCGTAACGGGAGTTCACGGTCGTTCCTTCAACAATAGGGAGGATGTCGCGTTGCACTCCTTCCCGGGATACGTCTGGGCCATGTCCCGACTCGCGGCCGGCAATCTTGTCAATCTCATCCAGAAATATGATCCCGGAAGATTCGACCCTCTCGATGGCGGCACGTGCCACCTGGTCCATGTCAATGAGGCGCTCTTCTTCCTCCTGCATGAGGTATTCCATCGCTTCGTCAACGCGCATCTTACGGCGCTTGACCTTGCCTTGAAAAAGATTACCCAACATGTCTTTCATGTTGATGCCCATCTCTTCAACGCCTTGAGGGCCGGCGAGCTCGATCACCGGAAAGTTCTTCTCGCGCACCTCCATTTCGACCAGGCGGTTATCCAATTTGCCGCTACGCAACTGCGAACGCAGTTTTTCACGGGTGCGTTGGAACTGCTCGTCGCGGTTGGTGGTATCAAGATCTGTCTCCGTCGTTTCGACAGTGCTTGCGTCAAAATCATAAAAGCCTGAGGTTGAGCGCGGCGGCGGCAGCAGAATATCCAGGATTCTCTCTTCGACGTTCAACTCGGCTTTTTCCGAGATCTCCTCGATCTTCTCCAGGCGAGTCATCTCGACCGAGATCTCCGTCAGATCGCGAATCATGCTTTCAACGTCACGTCCAACGTAGCCGACCTCAGTGAACTTCGAAGCTTCTACTTTAAGAAAAGGAGAGTTGGACATTCGCGCCAGGCGCCGCGCGATCTCGGTTTTGCCAACCCCGGTCGAGCCGATCATGATGATGTTCTTTGGCATCACGTCGACAGCCATTTCTGGTGGCAGCTTCTGGCGTCGAATACGATTGCGCAGGGCGACGGCCACTGAGCGCTTGGCGTTGCGCTGGCCGACGACATGCTTATCAAGTTCGGTAACGATCTGACGGGGGGTCATTTCGTCGAGCCGAATCTCTTCGTCAACTTCTCCGGATAAGTAGATCACCATTTCTCTCTTATAATTTTCTCTGCCCGGGCTGAATAATCACAGTTCTTCGACAACAATATTCTGATTGGAGTAGATACAAATCTCACCGGAAATGCGCAAAGCCTCTTGAGCAATCTCAGCAGCCGACAAGTCCGTGTGTTTCAAGAGGGCGCGCGCTGCCGCAAGCGCGTATGAACCTCCAGAACCAATCGCCAACACACCGTCGTCAGGTGCAATTACGTCTCCGTTTCCGGAAAGTAAAAACGAACTCTTGCTGTCAGCAACGACCAGTAAAGCCTCGAGGTGGCGCAGAATCTTGTCCGTGCGCCATTCTTTACTGAGTTCGATTGCGGCCCGCTCTAGGTTCCCGTGATACTGTTCGAGCTTACTCTCAAACCGCGTAAGCAGGGAGAAAGCGTCGGCTGTGGCACCGGCAAACCCGGCAAGGATACGGTCGTTGTACAAGCGGCGCACTTTCCTGGCGCTCGACTTCATAACAGTTTCGCCAAGCGTCACCTGGCCATCGCCGGCGAGCGCCACGCGTTCGTTTTTTCGCACAAGCAGGACAGTAGTGCTGCGTATGCTGAGAGGTTCGTTTCGCATTTCGTGCCTGAGCACTATAGGAATTCGCTAGAACCTAAGTCAAGGCGAGGGTTTATTAAACGGTTTACATAGCATCGCCACGCTTTGCGCAGTGCTGCCTTACTGATAAATTACCTGCGACTGACCAAGACTGGAAGCTTACTGGATGCCAGACAAACGGCCCCGCATCGGCATCACGATGCGAATCGAACTAGAGACAGATCGCTTCTATCTCTCAAGACATTACAGTGAGGCCGTCGAAGCCGCAGGAGGCGTGCCGCTGCATCTGAGTTTGATTCCGGATGCTGAATACCTGGAAGCGGCGGTCCAGAGCCTCGATGGGATTTTGCTTCCCGGGAGCGCCTCCGACATCGATCCATTGCGTTATGGACAGGAGCCTCAGCCCGGGCTTGGACATGTTCATCCGATCAAGGATGAAACGGATCTAAGAGTGCTTGAAGAGGTTGAGAAGCGTGCGTTGCCACTACTGGCCATCTGCTTTGGGATGCAAGTGCTGAACGTGTCGCGCGGCGGTACCCTCATCCAGGATATCGAAAAGCAATTTCCAGAAGCGATAAAGCATGAGCAGGGGCCGCCGCGCGATCGGCCTTCGCATAGAATCAAGCTCCTTGAGGGCAGCCGCCTTGGAGAGTTGGCAAGGATGGAAGAACCAATCGTAAACAGTCATCACCATCAGGCGATTGAAACCGTCGGACGAGACCTCGTGGCTACTGCATGGACCAGCGATGGCCTGGTCGAAGCACTCGAGGATCCACGACAAGATCGATTCGTTATTGCCGTCCAGTGGCATCCGGAGCTTGGATGGCGCGATGACGAGTTTTCGCGCTCTTTGTTTAGTGCTTTTGTTCAGGCGGCACGGCGATCGTGAATTGGAAATGAACAATGACTCTTTGCAATTGAAGGATCGAGTCGCCATCGTGACCGGCGGTTCTCGCGGCATTGGGCGAGCGGTGTGCAAACGCTTTGCGGAGCTGGGAGCCCATGTCGTCGTAAATTATGTGAGTGACGAAGAGGCGGCAAATGCGGTCGTCGAAACGGCTCGGGGCAGGGGAGTGGACGCGATAGGCTTTCGGGCAGATGTCTCGAAGCTGGGTGATGCGGAGAATCTCGTGCAAGCTACCATTGAGCACTTCGAACGTCTGGATTTTCTTATCTGTAATGCCGGAATCTGGAGCGGCGGCCCGGTCGAAGAGATCACAAACAAGTTGTGGGATGCAACGGTGGAAATCAACCTTAAGGGCACCTGGTCGGTCTGTCGGGCAGCAGTTCCCCAGATGAAGCAGCAACAGCATGGCCGGATTGTCATTGTTAGTTCGACGGCGGGGCAACGGGGTGAAGCAGGTTATTCGAACTATGCGGCTTCAAAAGGCGGACAGATAGCCTTCATGAAATCGCTCGCTTCCGAATTAGCGCCGTTTGGAATTGCGGTGAACGCGGTAGCGCCTGGTTGGGTGGACACTGAGATGACGGAACAGGAGCTTGGTGAGGAAGAAGCTCGACGCGCCGCGATGGCGACCATACCATTGGGCAGAATTGCTACGCCGGACGATATTGCCTGGCCCATAATATTCTTGTGTAGTGAGTGGGCGGGCTACATTACCGGAGAGGTCATAAACGTTAACGGCGGTTCTGTGTTGTGCGGGTAAAAGAATTGGGTGTCAGCAATGGCAGTTTCCACGGCAGAGAGATCGATGAAAAGTGGTGGAACCCCGAAGCTGTTCGCAAATTTCTTCCGAGGGGCGAGGCCGGTTCCCTACTCAACCCAGCTTTCTTGAACACGAACGATGCTGACCAAGCTGCGGGCCCAATGTTCGGGTTTTACTTTAACCTAATGATAGTATTGACGTATTAGATAAGAAGTTAAAAGCGAACCGTTTAACAGGACTCCTGCTCTAAGATCCGGATCATGAACAGAATTGCACTCGGAGTTGAGAAGTTACTTGAAGAGCGACTCGACCTTTTAAAGGGCGCGCGCGTCGGCTTAATCTGCAACCAGGCATCTGTAGACCATGGCTTCAGACATGTGGCTGATATCCTTCATGATCATCCCGACATCAAGCTAACCGTCCTGTTTGGACCTCAACACGGTATTCGTGGCGATGTTCAGGACAATATGATCGAAACTGAGCACTCCATCGATCGTCAGACCAGACTACCGATCTACTCTCTGTATAGCGAAATTCGCGAACCGGCTGAAGAGATGCTCAAGGATGTCGATGCCCTTGTGTTTGATATGCAGGATGTTGGCTGCCGCATCTACACGTTTGTCTACACCCTGGCCAACTGCATGCGCGCAGCAAAAAGATTCAGGAAGAGAATGATCGTCTGCGACCGGCCGAATCCAATCAATGGAAATCAGGTATCAGGCAACGTTCTCGAACCCGAACAGGCGTCATTCGTAGGCCAGTTTCCTGTTCCGACTCGGCATGGCATGACAGTCGGGGAACTCGCGCAACTATTCAACAAACACTTTAAGATCGATTGCGACCTCGAAGTCGTAACCATGGACGGATGGAGGCGAGAGTACTGGCACGACGACACAGACGCCCCGTGGGTAATGCCATCACCCAACATGCCAACGTTGGATACTGCTACTGTATTTCCTGGTTCAGTTCACTTTGAAGGTACTCAGTTATCAGAAGGCAGAGGAACAACGAGACCCTTTGAGCTTATTGGCGCGCCATACATTGTTCCCGAGGATTACGCGTACCAACTCAACAATCTGCAATTGCCCGGGGTATTCTTTCGAGGTTGTGTGTTTCAGCCCACTTTTCAAAAGCATGCCGGTTTTGGCTGCGGTGGCGTGCAGATACACGTCTTGAATCGATTGGAGTTTGATCCGGTTCGCACCGGAGTAGCGATGGTCAAGACCGCTTTTGATATGTATAGCGATCAGTTCCTTTGGAAACAGCCGCCTTATGAGTACGTATATGATCGCAATCCGTTTGATGTGATCGCGGGAACTACGAAGATAAGGGAAGCGTTTGAGCAGGGAAAGTCTCTCGATGAGCTCGAGCAAAGCTGGCAACCGGACCTCGATCGCTTCAAGCAACTTCGAGCAGACTATCTGCTATACGATTAGAGTTCATGTAAATGTTAAAGAGTCGTGATGCCGACCTTTAATGTAACGTGTGAGACTGGGGCCTCGCTTGAGGCCCACATCGACGGCAAGCCTTCGCACCGAAAACAGCATCTGATCTCGGCTAATGTAGGACATTAAGTGGCTGGAGGAAGTATTTGACTAAAGCTGAGCGATCTCATGACACGAAAACCGTAGCGACGCCACCGCAGGCGTGGCTGATGGGTACCGCGGGGTGGTTTTTCCCCGGCGCAGGACACCTCCTTCAGGGACATTGGGGCAGAGCACTGGTTCTGGGCGGGGCAGTATGGGTCTGTTTTATTGCCGGTTTGGCGATGGGGGGACACCTGTTTAGTATCAACTTCGGAGAAGAGCAGAGCTCCGTTTTACTTCAATTTCCTCCAATGATTGCCAATCTCGGGACGGGTTTGCTTTACGGCTTATGCTGGCTACTTGATATCGGATTTAGAGATGATCCAGTGCAAGCTGCTCGCGCCACTTATGAGTATGGAAATACTTTTCTGCTGATAGCCGGACTTCTAAACTACCTTTGCATGCTTGACGCTTTTGACATCAGCGCCGGGAGGAAGGCTTGAGACATTTCTTTGTAATGGTCGTATTCGCGCTGCTTGTTGCAGTTGTCTTTGGCACTGTCGCTCGCGACACGATTCCCGATCGGATGAAATACGGCGCTAAGGTATTCGCTGAATTCATGGTGATCGGCCTGGCGCTGGCCTGGGTGCTCTATTTTATTCCCTTCTAATCTGTTTTTTTGCCGGATGAAAAGACTCAGATGGGTGTTCTCGAAACTGAGGCTTTGGTACTGCGGAGCTACAACCTCGCGGAAGCAGATAAGATCGTTGTTTGTCTAACGCGCTCTTCAGGACTTGTTCGCGGGGTCGCCCGTGGCAGCCGGAAACTAAAGAACAGATTTGGCGCGGCCTTAGAGCCGTTCACGCTCATCAACCTCACCTGTTACTTGAAGGAGAATCAGGAACTGATCTCTGTCAGGCAGGCTGAGATCCTCAGATCCCACTTTAACCTCTCAAGTAACGCTGGAATTCTTGCTGGCCTTGCCTACATGGGAGATCTGGTAATGGAATTCTCCCCACCTTACCAACGTAATGAAAAATTGTTTCGGATGGTTAGGGCATGTCTTGAGGCAGTTGCGGACAGTCCCCCGGACCTCGACTCCATATTGAGATACTTTGAGATCTGGCTGTTAAGACTCGAGGGCTTTTTACCAGATCTCAAGCACTGCTCCGAGTGTTTTCGGGCGTTTACAGATACTGAACCTGTCTTTATGACATCGGAGCTTGGACTTAATTGTCGGGGATGTAACCGGGCGGGCCATGCGCTGCCCAAGACTCTTCATAAACAGTTGCGATCGACTGAGAAGCTCGCGCCGAATCCATTTGCTCAACAGTTCAGAAGTGCCTCAAGTCAGACTAAGCGCGAACTGGCGGAGTTAACTAATCAGATAATAGCAAGAGTGCTTGAACGAGAGCCTCGAGTGCGGTCAAACTTCAAGTAAGGCTTCGGGGGATTTGGTTGGCACTAAAAAGCGGCCCCCCTCACTGTGATAATCGGTATTTTCGCCTTAGAATTACGGGCAATGATCTCAGGAAGAACTTTAATTAGTAGATATTTGCTGGGCGCCGTCGTGCCCTATCTATTTCTATCGTTGTTCCTGTTGACGGCCATACTTTTTGCACAGCAGGCAAGCCGCTTCGCTGAACTTGCCCTTTACACTCGGGTGCCCATTGGACTGTTAATCGAAATCGGGTTCGCCCTTTTGCCCAGCGTTCTTGTTTTCACACTACCGATGGCGACGCTCGCCGGCATCACAATTGGACTCGCAAGAATGGGGAGCGATAGTGAGGTCGTCGCGCTAAGGGCAGCAGGAGTAGGCACATGGCAACTCTTGTGGCCACTTTTGCTGATCGGAATGATGGCGGCCGGGGCTACACTCTATCTCCAAATGAAAGAAGCGCCGGAGGCTGCTCAGAGTCTGCGCCGGATAGCGCTTCAGGGGGCCTTAATCAAGCTAGACTCGCCTGTTGAACCGCGTACTTTTAATACCGAGATTCCCGGTTATGTGATCTATGTGCGAGATGGGGATAAAGTTCAGGGCACCTGGGGACGGGTGTTTATCTATTCCCAACAGGCGGATGGCTCAACAAAGATCGTCACTTCTCGATCCGGACGAATCGATTCTTCGGGTGAACAGTCAGAGTTGGTATTAACCGATGCCGTTGCTACCGGAATACCGTCTCCCACAGACCCCGAACCAAGATCCTACGTCGTCGAGCGACTTGAGCAACTGAGAATCGCGATCAATACCGGTCGCCCAGCCCTGCTCGAACGGTTAAATAGGGTTGAGCTTGAGCCCGAAGAGATGACCTGGAATCAACTTCAAGTCCAAGCCAATTCTGAAGATCCGGCTGAGCGCCGGGACGGGCAACGTGCGCTACATAGAAGATTAGCTCTAAGTGTGGCGCCATTCGCCTTCGCTCTCTTCGGTGGCGCGCTGGGATTGAGAATAAGGCGCGGTGGTCGAGGTTTTGGCATTCTCCTTTCCCTCGGCATCATGGTTCTCTATTACCTGATTTCGTTGATGGGCGAGTCTCTCTCGAGAGCGGGCACTGTTTCGCCGACAGTCGGAATCTGGGGCGCAACCTTCCTTACGGGGGTGCTTGGCATCAGTCTGTTGATGACCCGTAGCATCCCCCTGGGCCGCTGGTTGCCCAGAAGAATGCAGGGCAAAACGGAGTTGTGGAAAGCTCGCCGATCCCAGACTCAGGCCTCGTCAGTAGGAGCAGGGCACTGGGGTTTTCCCAGCCTGATGGATATCAATCTCTTTCGTACACTTGGAATTACCTTCTTTTTGGGCTTTGTAACGCTGGCTTCAATCTTCATGATTTTTACGCTTTTTGAACTCTGGCGTTTCATTGCTGCCCAAGGCTCTCCAGCCGGCCTTGTTGCCCGCTATCTGATGTTTCTGATGCCACTGATCGCGGTGGAACTCTTTCCGGGAACGATGCTCATCGCCGTTCTTGTGACGTACGCTTTGTTGGCTCGCCGCAGCGAAGCAATCGCATGGTGGTCGGCTGGGCAGAGCGTTTACCGATTGATGCTTCCCGGATTGGTCTTCGCACTCGTCGCAGGTGGCAGTAGCTGGCTCGTTCAAGAACGTCTGATGCCACAGGCCAACCTTAAACAGGATGCTCTACGCGCCCAGATCAGGGGTGGAGAGCCGCGAGGAATGACGGGCACGGGGAGGCAATGGCTGGCTTCGCTAGAGAATAACCGCCTGTATTCATACGAGTACGATGAGCATCATCAGATTCTCCACGAACCGACAATCTACCAACTTGATGCGGAGGGAGTGCACCTGAGCAGTGTGATTACCGGAAGCCGCGGTAACTGGGTATCAAACAACCAAATGACCCTTGAGGGCGTCGAGGCAATTACGCTGCGTGAAATGGATGTTGAGCGGCAATCTTCAGCAGAGATGGAGATCGGCGGTATCGAGCAGCAACAGGTGTTTAAGCCTACAATTGACAAGCCCTCTCAGTTAAGCGCGACTGCTTTAAGCGGTTATTTAAAAGCAGCTAAGCAGCGTGGAATGGAGGTTTCGACCTTGTCAGTGGCGCTGCAACGCAAGTACGCCGCGCCCTTTAGCGTTCTCGTGATGGCATTCATTGGTATGCCGCTGGCTCTGGCCTTTGGCAAACGCGGAGCGGTAATGGCTCTTTGTGCTGCTGTGGGAGTCAGTATTGCTTATTGGGGAGTAGGAGGTGGGTTTCAGCAATTGGGAAATCACGGATTGCTTCCGCCAGCGGTGGCAGGTTGGTCCCCGCCGGTGATCTTCGCTGCGGCGGGGACCTATTTTCTTTCGCGTATCCGGACCTGATTCCTAGGTTCCGGTTTCCCAGCTTGTAATGTATTCAAGCTGCTCTGCGGTGAGGGTGTCGATCGAGATTCCCAGAGCCCGCAGCTTCAAGCTGGCGATCTCTGTATCAACCTCTTTAGGCAGAAGGTGAACTCCCGGAGCGAGCTGGCCCTTATTCTTCACAAGATATTCCACCGACAACGCTTGATTGGCAAAGCTCATGTCCATCACGCTGGCTGGGTGGCCCTCGGCTGCGGCCAGATTAATGAGGCGACCTTCACCCAGGACGATGATGCTGCGTTTGCTGCCCTTGAGACGATACTCTTCAACAAAGGGACGAACATTGATAGCTTCGTCAGACAACTCGCGGAGGGCCGTGAGGTTAAGCTCCAGATCGAAGTGACCACTGTTGCAGACAATTGCGCCATCCTTCATCGTTTCGAAGTGCGAGCGGTCGATAACGTGCCGGTTCCCGGTCACCGTTACAAAGATATCTCCCAGCGCGGCAGCCTCAGCCATCGGCATTACCCGGAACCCATCCATGACGGCCTCGACGGCCTTAATCGGATCGATCTCGGTAACAATGACATTTGCCCCCATCCCACGGGCGCGAAGGGCAACACCTTTTCCGCACCAACCGTAGCCCACGACTACGAAATTGCGGCCGGCAAGAAGGATATTTGTTGCTCGAATGATTCCATCAAGCGTCGACTGTCCAGTGCCATAGCGATTGTCGAAAAAGTGCTTGGTCTGGGCGTCATTTACTGCTATCGACGGGAAGGTAAGGACCCCGGCTTTTTCCATTGCTGCGAGTCGTTGAATGCCTGTAGTCGTTTCCTCGGTAGAACCAATAATCTCCTTCAACTGATTGGCCCGTTCCTTGATCAGCGTGGCTACGACATCGGAGCCATCATCGATAATGATGTCAGGATGAAAATCGAGGGCCGTCCGCACGTGGCGGTTATAGGTTTCCGTCGACTCACCTTTTATCGCAAAAACGGGGATGCCCCAGTCTGAGACCAGTGACGCGGCTACATCGTCCTGGGTCGAGAGTGGATTCGAAGCAATCAGCACTGCCTCGGCGCCACCGGCTTGCAAGGCGCGGGCGAGATTTCCTGTTTCCGTGGTTATGTGGGCACACGCGACAAGCTTTACACCGTTCAACGGCTTTTCCGCCGCAAAACGCTCGCGAATCAGTCGCAGCACGGGCATTTCGCGTTCAGCCCATTCGATGCGCTGCTTCCCCTGCTTCGCCAACCCAACGTCTTTCACATCAAATTCAAGCGAACTAGTTGCGCTCATATCAATTTGTTCCTCTTTATTAACAGACAGCTAGATTTCAAGCGCCACAACAGAAGGTTGTCGCGCAGTAAACGGTCAGATCCCGGCGGCTTCCCGAAGCGACTCCGCTCGATCTGTCTTCTCCCACTGGAAGCCTTCTTCGTCACGACCAAAGTGGCCGTAAGCTGCAGTGGCCTTGTAGATAGGACGGCGGAGTTTAAGCTCTTCGATGATGCCTCGCGGCGTCAGTTCGAAGTTCTGCCGAACGAGATTCGAGAGGGCTTTCTCGCTGATGCGGCCCGTGCCGTGGGTGTCAACCAGTACGGAAACTGGATCGGCAACTCCGATCGCGTATGCAAGCTGTACCAGACAACGATCGGCCAGTCCGGCGGCTACGATATTCTTGGCGACATAGCGGGCAATGTACGCAGCCGATCGATCAACCTTCGTCGGATCTTTGCCCGAGAAGGCGCCTCCACCATGTGGTGCGTAGCCACCGTAGGTGTCGACTATGATCTTGCGGCCGGTGAGACCAGCATCACCCTGTGGCCCGCCGGTCACGAAGCGTCCGGTAGGATTAATGTGATACTTCGTATCTTTATCAAGCAGTTCGGGCGAGACGGAGTGTTTGATTACTTTCTCTTCGATTTCAGCCCGAAGCTGTTCGTTACTAACATTCGGATCGTGTTGGGAAGAGATTACGACAGCTTCAACCCGGAAGGGCCGGCCGTCGCGGTACTCGACCGTAACCTGGGATTTACCATCGGGTCTTAGGTAAGGAAGATCTCCCGACTTGCGAACCTCGGAAAGACGGCGAGCGAGCACATGTGCCAATTGGATCGGCAGTGGCATCAACTCGGGAGTCTCATTGCAGGCAAAACCAAACATCAGCCCCTGGTCTCCGGCGCCTCCGGTATCGACTCCCATAGCAATGTCAGGGGACTGCCGGTCAAGCGCTGAAAGCACGCTGCAGGTTTCGGAATCGAACCCAAATTTTGCGCGGGTGTATCCAATGTCGCGGATAGTGTCGCGCGCGATGCGGCTAAAATCGATCCGCGCGTTAGTCGTGATTTCACCGGCAACTACAACCAGACCGGTAGTGACGAGTGTCTCGCACGCAACGCGCGAAGTTGGATCTTCCGCCAGGGCTGCGTCCAAAACGGCATCAGAGATCTGGTCGGCGATTTTGTCCGGGTGACCTTCAGTAACCGACTCAGAGGTAAATAGATAACCTAATTCGTTATTCAAGCGAACTCCTTTATCAGCATAGGGCTAAAACGAGGCTCTAAGAAAAGACCGCGTACTGTACCAGTCAGACTTTAGGGGTGTCAAGGTAGAGGCACAGACGCAATACGCGCGAAATTTCAATATTTTCGGCAATAAAACTCAAGGGCGACTCCCTAAAGATGCACCGACCAACATTTCGTGTTTCGAAACAGGCGTAAGGTACGTTTGGCCAGAATCGATCGCGCTGATAGATGAACTACTGCTGGTTATCAGGCATGCGCGAAAATAACTGGTTGCACGATTTGCATCTTTAGCCGACAATGCCCACACATACTTAAATCGGGGACTTTACCGGTAACAAAGCGGTTGTGTAGCGTGGCTTCTCCCCGGGAATTTACATCAGTCGAATAGAAAGGTCATCCCGAGATGAAGGATTCACTCTCGCGCCGTCACTTTATTGCCGGTTTGACCGCCATCGCAGCCGGCACTACGTTGCCGCTCGATACGCTGGCAGCCCTGGTGGAGCCTCCGCTGTATCCGCCCGTCGATCTCTCATACTTCGAAAAGCCAATCAGGCCGGCGCCTGCCGAGATTCTTTTCGGTTATGCATCGATCACGTGGGCCGGCAACGACCTCCAGGCTATCAAAGACATCTCGGAGGTTGGATTTCAGGGGATACAGTTGCGCAGCAATATTCTACCGGAATTTGGGGAGCGGCCGCAGGCCCTGCGTACATTGCTAGAACAGTATCGCCTTGAACTTGTCGCTCTATCGAGTGGGGGAGTGCGAATTACGCCCGGAACAGAAGCCGAGGAAGTCGCGAAACACACTCGGCACGCGAAGTTCGTGCGGGACGTTGGCGGACATTATTTGCAAGTGACCGACTCCGCTCGTCCTAAAGACAGGGCTCCAACAACTGCCGACTTCAAAGAACTTGGTCACAGACTTACAGAAATCGGGAAGCGAACCTCTGACCTGGGGATCAAGCTGGGTTATCACAATCACATGAACAGTCTCGGCGAGTCTCCCGACGAAGTCGATCAGATTATGGCGTCCGTCGACCGGCGCTACGTAAAGCTTGAACTCGACATCGCCCACTATCAGCAGGGTGGCGGCAATCCTGCCGAGGCGATCAAACGTTACGGCAAGGAGCTTCTGTTTCTGCACATCAAGGATGTTGAAAGTCTCGAGTCAGCCGAACAGCCAGGTCGCAAGTATCGCTTTGTGGAACTCGGACGCGGCAGGGTGAACATGCCCGAGGTCTTCAGTGCGCTAAAGGAAGTTAACTTTCGGGGTTGGGCCATAATCGAGCTCGACAGTGTTACCGCCAAAGACAGATCGGCAAAGGAGTCGGCCCTGATCAGTAAGAAATATATTGAAGAAGAACTCAAGTTGAAGATTGCTCCATGAGTACATTCAAGCTTTCGGTCTTTACCGACGAAATCACGCACGACTTTGGTCGCGCGGTAGAAATCGCCGCCAAAGAGTTTGGTCTCGGCTATGTCGAGCTCCGTATTCTCTGGGGCAAGAACATCATGGCACTCGAGGCAAAAGAGATTGCAGAGGCGCGCCGCCTGCTCGAGCGCTACAAGTTGAAGGTGTCGTCCATTGCCGGGCCGCTATTCAAAGTCGATTGGAAAGGCGCGCCCGTCTCGAAGTTCAGTCAGCGCGATACATTTGGCGCGGACTTTACTTTCGAGCAACAGGGCGAGGTGCTTGAGCGAGGCCTTGAACTGACTCGCGCTTTCAATACGGATCGTTTGCGCTGCTTCGATTTCTGGCGTCTTGAAGATCCCGAGCCGTATCGCGCTGCGATGGACGACAAACTACGCGAGGCCGCATCAGCGGGAGTCCGGCGGGGCGTGACGCTGGTAATGGAGAACGAATACGCGTGCAACACCGCGACCGGCGCTGAGGCAGTGCGTACGCTTGCCGCGGTTAAGTCTCCAAATTTTAAGCTTAATTGGGATCCCGGTAATTCAGCCTTTCGCAATGAAACGCCTTACCCAGACGCGTACCGGCTCTTGCCGAAAGATCGGATTGGTCACGTGCACTGCAAGGATGTAGTACGCAATCCGGATGGAACATTTGCGTGGATGGCAATGGGTCGCGGATTTATTGGCTATGTGGGCCAGTTTCGACAACTAAAAAGGGACGGTTATCGCGGCGCTATAGTGCTTGAAACGCACTGGCGCGGAGCGACGACGCCTGAGGAATCGACGCGGCAGAGTATGGCGGGAATGAAAGAACTGCTACGGCGCGCGGCTGCGCTTTAGATATCTGGCCGGGGACGCCGAGAGGAATGGAGATGCATCATGGCTGATCAAAAGAATTCACGACGAGATTTCATCAAGAAGAGTGCGGCTTTTGGCGCCGGAGCGCTCGTAGTTGGCACTAGCGCATCAAGCTACGCCAATATTCTTGGAGCAAACGAAAGGGTCAGGGTGGCAGTTGTTGGCCCGGGTGATCGGGCCATGGACGCCCTGGTTCCCGCGTTTCTGGGTCTGGCGAAGGAACTTAACTTCGAGCTCGTCGCAATCTCTGAATTGTGGAAACCGCGGCGCGAGGAGGTAGCCGCCAAGATCAAGCAAAGGGGCGGCAGGGATGTGATCCAAGCGCGCAACAACGACGAGCTTTATCAGCGAAAGGACGTTGATGCGGTGATCATCGCTACGGCAGACTTTCAGCACGCCTATCACTGCAACGAGGCCGTCCGCGCGGGCAAGGATGCGTTTGTCGAAAAGCCTTTTGCCAGCACGATGGAAGATGCTCGCGAGTCGCTGAAGTTAGTGACCAATTCTCGGCAGATCGTTCAGATCGGGACGCAGCGACGCTCGGCGCCCGGATACACGCAGGCCAGTGAGTTCATCAAGTCCGGGCAGTTTGGCGATATCGTAATGGCTGAGATGACGTGGAACGTCAACCAACCCGGACGTTGGCGCCGTCCTAATCTTGTGCCGCTCGTGAAGGAAGACGAGGTTGATTGGAAGAGGTTTCTGGTTAACCGCCCCTACGAGGCATTCGATCCACGGAAGTACATCGAGTTTCGTCTCTTCTGGCCTTATTCATCGGGTATCCCTTGTCAGTGGATGGTCCATCAGATCGACACGGTGCACTGGTTCACCGGCTACAAGCATCCCACGAGTGTTGTTGCGAATGGCGGTATCTACCTGTGGCGCGACGGACGGCGGAACTTCGATACGATGACCGCAGTCTTCGATTACGGTGATGCAGCAAGGGGAGGTAAGGGATTTCAGGTTGTCTATTCTTCGCGACAAACGAACAGCGCGGGTGGGGTCAAGGAACTCTACTACTCAAACGGCGGAACATTGAATCTCGACACTAATAAGATCACTCCCGAAGGCGGACTGGATGAAAGGCACGCCAAGGCAATGGGGATGAAAGCATTCCAATTGCCCGAACGTTCGCTGATCGAGGAGGTGGCAAGAGTCGAGAGCGGGGCGGCGACCGGCGTAGACAGCTCAACTATGGCCCACATGCGCAACTGGATGGAGTGCATCCGCTCGAGGAAAGCGCCGACTGCCGACATCCACGCGGGCTACAACCATTCGGTCGCTCTGTGCATGACGATCGCTGCCTTGCAGACTGGAAAGCGCATCACGTTTGATGAGGCCAAACAGGAGATAGTGGTTGGTTGATGGGCCGCCGCGTGTGGTCTTTCTCGTGGTTCTTTGTACCTGGGTAAAAGAGGTTGAGACAAGCAAAAAAGACCACCAACGGCAGTTAGTTGGATTGTTCGACATAACCTAATAAAGGAGGCTGAGACAAGCAAAAAAAACTTCGAATTAATCAGGAAAGACAAACAATGCCTAAAATTGAAGGCTAGACCAATGCACTATAAATGTTACTTAATCGCGGCTTTCCTCTTGTTGAGTGTCGAACAGACAGCGATCTCCCAAACGAAGCGTGGCGTACAGGTGGTGCCTAAGGAAAGCGACCGGCGCGTTGACATCTTCATAGATGGAAGCCCTTTTACCTCCTATACCTGGACCGAAAAACTAAAGACCCCGGTGCTTAATCCATTGCGCACCGCCAGTGGCACTATTGTGACGCGGGGCTTTCCTCTCGAAGCGCGTGCCGGGGAGCGAGTGGACCATCCCCACCATGTGGGCATTTGGTTCAACTACGGCGACGTAAATGGTGTTGACTTTTGGAACAATTCAACCGCCCTGCCGCCAGAAAGACAAAAGAAGATGGGCACGGTTGTGCATCGCCAGATCCTCGCTTCGAAAGGAGGCAAGGAAAGTGGCGAGCTCCAGGTAGCAACGGATTGGGTAATGCCGGATGGTCAAACGATCTTGCGTGAAACAACTTCGTTCATCTTTCATGCTGGCCCGAAACTGCGCATCGTCGATCGGATTACTCGGCTAACGGCACTTGATCAACGCGTTGTGCTTCGGGATAACAAAGAGGGTCTGCTCGGAATGCGGGTGCGCAGGGAGTTAGAGCACCCGACCAACGAGCCCCTCGTGTTTACAGATGCCACCGGTGCGCCTACAAGTGTAAAGGTCCTGGACAACACCCTGGTTAGTGGTCTCTATCACAGCAGTGAAGGGAAGACCGGCGATGCGGTCTGGGGTACGCGCGGCCGCTGGACCATGTTGACGGGAACAGTAGGGCGTGAAGCTGTGACACTGGCCATACTGGATCATCCGCAAAACCCGGGTTATCCCACCTACTGGCATGCACGCGGCTACGGTTTGTTTGCAGCCAATCCGCTGGGTCAGGACGTCTTCAGCAACGGGCGCGAAAAACTCAATCTGACACTTGAGCCAAAACAATCCATTCTATTCAAATATCGACTTCTGGTTCTCTCTGAACGCGCAACGCCACCACAGATCGAATCGCAGTGGCGTCTGTTTGGCGCAGTGAAGGACTAGCCCGCCGTAGACCAGCCATAATCATGATTAATCTCGGCATCATTGGGGGCGGCAATATCAGCGCCACTCACGCGCGGGCCGCAAGTGAGATTGAGGGTTTAAAGATTGCGGCTGTCTATGGCACTAATCACGAAAAGTGCGCTCGACTGAGTAAGGACTATGGTGCGACTGCATATGCGAACTTAGACAGCTTCTTTAAACACCGTCCGCTCGATCTGGTTGCCATCGGCAGTCCTTCGGGCCTGCATGCCGAGCAAGGAATCGCTGCCGCGCAAAGCGGCTTGCACGTGTTAGTCGAGAAACCACTCGATATCACCACGGAGCGCGCGGATGCGCTGATAGCAGAATGCGATCGAGCTAACGTTAAGTTGGGTGTATTTTTTCAGGATCGCGTTGCTCCCGACCTTTGCAAGCTTAAGGATTTGATCGACACGGGTGGTTTGGGTGAACCAATCCTGGCAACGGCGCAGGTGAAGTGGTTTCGGTCGCCAGAATACTATGGGAGCTCTCGTTGGCGTGGTACGTGGGCGCTCGACGGTGGTGGCGCACTCATCAACCAGGGAGTGCATACAGTAGATCTACTGTTGTGGTTACTGGGAGATATTACTCGCGTTTCGGCTAGAGCGATTACGGCTCTGCACAACATTGAAGTCGAAGACACACTGGTGGCTACGTTGGAGTTCGCGAATGGGGCGATTGGCACGCTGGAAGCGTCGACCGCCATCTACCCCGGTTACCCTCGTCGTTTGGAATTGTGTGGTTCGGCAGGAACTATCATTGTGGAACACGACAGAATAATCGCCGCCAACCTCCGCGAATCCGGCGAGGGTCTGATTAACAAGGAGTCGGAGGAGCGCAACCCAAGCTCAACTTCGCCGGTCGTTTCGAATGTCAGCGGGCATCGGCGCATTCTTGAAGACTTTCTTTTAGCCATCGAAACCAACAGCAGTCCACGATGTAATGGTTTGGAGGGACGTCGGAGCGTGGAAGTGGTCCAGGCGCTCTACGAATCTTCACGCCACGCCCGGCCAGTCGTGATCAACGTGGGTCGTAAAGAGAATGTCAACAATTCAGGCGAGCAAAAGCATACCGCACGGGATCTGGCAAAGCCGTTGCTGTAACCGTTGCAGTAAACGCCAATCCCAACTGAAATTGGAGAGGAGATCTCGGGCTGCTCCACAGTCGAGATCGGCCGCTGCTCGACAGTCGAGATCGAGGCTCTGCCACTCCCCTTGCGGTATGCCTATGGCTTACCGGGATACCTGACCCCTTCGTTCCGGCTGCGCCTCATCTGACTAGGCATAGCCTCAATGGGAAAGGAAAGCCAACGGTAAGCCAGAGGCATACCGCACGGGATTGGCGAAGCCGTTACTGTAATCGTTGCAGTAAACGCGCCAACCCTAACTGAAAGTGCTCGGTACTTTCAGATCGTTTCGATCAAAGCCGAGCCGCAATCAGATTCCAGCAGAGACGAATTCCAACTTTGAGCAAAGCAGATCAGAACAAGAGTAGAGAAAATCAGGAGTGGGGAAGAGGTGAAAAAGCGATACAGATCTCGGGCTGCTCCACAGTCGCGATCGAGCAGGCTCTGCCGCTCCCCTTGCGGTATGCCTATGGCTTACCGGGAAACCTGACTCTTCGGTCAGGCTGCGCCTCATCTGACGAGGCATAGCCTCATCGGAGGAAAAGCCAACGGTAAGCCAGAGGCATACCGCACGGGATCGGCTAAGCCACGGGAAAAGAGGAAAGCTTACGGTAAGCCAGAGGCATACCGCACGGGCTTGGCTAAGCCACCGGAAAAGAGGAAAGCCGGTTGAAACGATTACAAAACCCGTTTCTTGAGCTCGAGCAATAGTTCCTTTGCCTGTTCGGGTGACAAGTCTTCGGCGCGGCTCTCACGGATCTCGTCGACAACTTTCTGATTGGCCAGATCAAACAAGGAGACTTGCGCGGCAAGTTTTCGACGTCCGGCCTTCTTCGCCGCTGCATCCAATGCTTCACTCGTATTGTTTGACGTCGTCACTAGTGAGTCCTGCGCCTTGCCTGAGACAGACGCTGCTGCTGCGATTGGCTCAACAGTGTTCTGGCTGGCGGCCTGCGCCACAAGATTGTCTTCCTCGGCAAACACGTCCAATTCATAACGCTCGAGTCGCGTCAAAACTTCCCTCGCATTTGCCAGCACAGCAGTAGGCATTCCCGCCAGACGGGCAACCTCAATACCGTAAGATTTTGACGCACGACCGCGTTCCAGACGGTGGAGAAAAACCACTTCACCTTCACGTTCAGTGGCAGTGATCTGATAGTTCTGCGCACCTGGTAAACGTTCGGCTAATTCGGTTAACTCATGATAGTGCGTTGCAAAGAGTGTCTTTGCTGCGTGTTCGGGGGAGTCGTGAAGGTACTCTGCCACGGCCCAGGCTATTGACAGCCCATCGAACGTAGCCGTGCCGCGACCAATTTCATCCAGCAACACAAGCGAGCGTGGCGTGACACTATGAAGTATTGCCGCCGTCTCAGTCATCTCGACCATGAAAGTCGAGCGGCCCCTCGTCAGGTCATCAGAAGCCCCGACTCGAGTCCAGATCCGATCCAGCAAAGGCAACCGCGCTCGCTCCGCCGGCACGAAACTACCCATTTGCGCGAGAATGCTGATGATCGCCGTCTGCCTCAGGATCGTGCTCTTCCCACCCATATTGGGACCTGTGATTACCAGCAACCGATCCGTCGAGTTGTTGAGGTAAAGGCTGTTTGGAATGAACGGTTCTTCACTGAAGACTTCGATGACCGGATGGCGGCCCTGGATTATTTCGATCTCGTCACCGTCGTGCATTTGCGGTCTGACGTAACGGCGGCGCGCCGCGGTCTCTGCCTGGGCAGCAAGCGCATCAATTGTTGCCAGAGCTCGCGCCGTGGCCTGAATGCGTTTGGTTTCGGCAGCAACCTGGCGGCAAACGTTATTAAAGAGTTCGGTTTCCAGTTGGATGATTCGCTCTTCGGCGCCGAGTACTTTTTTCTCCCAATCTCTCAATTCGGCAGTGGTGAAACGTTCAGCGTTGGTTAGCGTTTGACGGCGCTCATAAGTAGGGGGCACGCGGACCGCATTCGCTTTCGAGACTTCAATAAAGTAGCCAAAGACGTTGTTGTATCTGATTCGCAGATTTCCGATCCCGGTACGCGCTCGCTCGCTCGCTTCGAGTGTCGCAATCGTCTGTTTTGCGTTGCTGCTGATTGAGCGTAGCTCGTCGAGTTCAGGCGAGTAGCCAGTCCGAATTGTATTTCCGTCGCTGACTTTTACCGGCGGGTCTTCAGCAATCGCCGCAGCGATCAACGCCCGCAGGTCCGGCAGCTCATTTGTGCTTTCAATCAGCACCTGCAACAGCGACGAAGGGGCATCGGCCAGCACTTGCCGAATTACAGGTGTCTGCTCGAGCGAACGAAGAATCGCGTTAAGATCGCGCGGAGTTGCCGAGCCAAGGTTTACGCGGCCGGCAAGTCGTTCGAGATCGGAGACCTCTTTCAGCAAGGAACGAATTTTGTCGCGTCGCATTTGACCTGAATGAAGGTCTGCCACGGCCGCCAGCCTGGCTTCAACCTCACCGCGTTTGATCGCTGGTCGAAGCAGCCAACTTCGCAAGAGCCTCGCACCCATCCCTGTCACCGTCTCGTCAATAACCTCAAGAAGTGCCCGGCCTCCCGCCCCACCCAACGAAGCAACGAGTTCAAGATTCCGTACTGTGATCTGATCAAGAACGAGGTGGTCCTGGGGCTCGAAATAGACAAGGCCGGTAATGTGCGCCGCAGCAGCGCGCTGGGTCTCCTGCACATACCGTAAACAGGCGCCCGCAGCGCGCACCGCCTGATCCTTGCGCTCAATTCCGTATCCGGCGAGCGAACGAACACCAAAATGCTTTAGGAGCAGCGGCTCGCAGTCTTCTTTCTGCCACAACCAATCGTCCTGAGGGGTCAGCGTCACTCCATCCAACTGAGTGTTCGTTGCAGACACTGAACCGGTGGTACTCGCAAGTGGCAAAGGCTCAGTATGTGTTCTTGATGAGAAGCCACTTTTGACCAGTGGCTCAAGCGAGACGGGAAAGAGCAACTCTCGCGGGGCATAAGATTCCAGGTCAGCATGAATTCTGGACCATGCATCGGGGCCATGGGCTTGAGTGGCGCGGAACTCGCCAGTCGAGAGATCGAGAAAGGCGGCGCCCACACTATCGCCGGCACTGCAAACGGAGGCGAGAAAAACGGCCTCTCTCGGCTCCAGTAATTGCGGATCGATCGGTGTACCGGGAGTAACGACGCGCACCACCTCGCGACGCACGAGCTTCTTTAGTTTCGAGGCATCTTCAGTTTGTTCGCAAATTGCCACGCGGTAGCCTTTGCGCACGAGCCGCGCAATGTAGTTTGCCGCAGAGTGATGGGGGACGCCGCACATTGGAATCGGGTCGCCGCGTTCCTTGTGTCGGGCTGTGAGGGTGATTTGCAGTTCACGGGCGCCGGTGATTGCGTCTTCGAAGAAGAGTTCGTAGAAGTCGCCCAAGCGAAAAAAGAGTAGCGTGCCGGGATGCTGCTTCTTCAGTTCCTGGTACTGGCGTAGCATAGGTGTTGGACTAGAGACGGTCATGAAGCGTGATCTGAATCTGAATCGTGAGTCGCGACTGATGAATCCTAAATGGTAATTGGCAAATCGTAAACACCGGATGCGTTTTATTCAAGCGCTTCGTTGTTGAGCGTTAGAGATTTGAAATGGACTATGGTAAGTTCCGGCTCTGTCGGGAAAGCAGTCTAACAAATACTTTCTGAGCGCCCCACGGAGTTGCAGGTGTCTAACGACTCGCCAAAATCGGCTGATCTGAGTCACTCACTCACGGCACACCTCGAGATCGTTGAGAGCGTGCTCGAGTCGAACGTTCCTGGCATTGAGCGGGCAGGCCAATTGATCTGCTCGGCTCTTCGAGCTGGAGATAAGATACTTCTCTGCGGGAACGGGGGCAGCGCCGCAGATGCTCAACATATTGCCGCTGAACTGGTCGGCCGCTACGAAGATCAGCGTCGTGCCTGGCCGGCGATCGCGCTCACGACGGACACATCAGCGCTAACAGCGGTGAGCAATGACTATGGATACGAGCAGGTTTTTGCACGGCAGGTGGAAGCGCTCGCCGCAGCCGGTGACGTGCTTGTGGCAATCAGTACCAGTGGCAAGTCCCGGAATGTGATTAGAGCGGCGGAGGTGGCTCGCGCGCTTGGCTGTAAGACGATCGCCTTGACAGGGAAAGACGGAGAGCCGTTGGTATCGCTGTGTGATGTAGCCGTGTCCGTTCCCTCCGAGCGAACGGCGCGCGTTCAGGAGGTGCACATCATTATTGGACATTTATGGTGTGAGATGGTTGACAGGATCGATCTTGGGTCTTAGGGTCTTGGATCTTTAGTATTTACCGATGCAGCAAAGAATCGAAGACCACAACTCAAAAACCTAAGGTTAAAGGCCAAAGTCCTAAAAACAAATCCGTTTCCGACAATTTTCTTGACAGATCAAGTTCATGGATTTAGGCTCTCCCCGCACGAAAAATAGGTAATCGAGTTACCGCTGGCCGGAAATTGAAACGAGGTCGTGGTGTGACCAGTTCTCCGCGCTGTTCGGGGTAAGACTCAGCATTATTCGTCATCAACTTCGTAATGAACTTGTCGAACCGAAGTTCCCGCCGACTTACTTTTAATGAATAACTCATGCTTCCCCTAAAAAGTCAGAGCGGCGGTACGTCAGAATCAAAAAACTACCCAGCCAGAGCACTATTCGCCGCGCACTAGAAGGACTGATGTTCACCAAATTTGGTGTTAAGAGAAGAGCGGAATTGATCTCGCGCCTGCTCCGGTAATCTCTCAGCCGCCCCGGCTTTGACAATTTGATGCTGCCTCGCAAGAGAGGTTTCCCCTCGGGGTACCGCGTGTGATCATTCGTCGATCCAACTCTCCTCTCGTGACGGAGAACATGCAACACTACCCGTGTGTGCGAAAAGCACAAGAACGATGAGTACCAGGAAGATCAAGAAAAAGAAGAAGAAGACGGCGCTAGTCATCTGCCGCGACCGTAAACAGTTCTGGACCACGCAGACGCAGTTCTGGCAGTGGGTGCGCGAAGGCGTCATCGAGAAGACCGGCGACCAGCCTTTGACTGGCCTTTTTCGCCGGGAACATGAGGAGTTGCTGGTGCTCCTCAGTAATACGGTTTTGAATTTGGCCCATCCGAATCACATGCGGGAAGCACTCCTTTCGCGCCGCGTTGGCTTGAGTCGCAAGTAGCAGCCGTATCCCCAATATTTTGGGGTGGCCCTCCGTGGCCGCCCTTAACCGCCGAAACAGCCTTTCACCGCGGGCGGCCGCGGAAGGCCACCCCTACAATTATGACGCCAGTTGTCTGCGAAATATGGAGTTGATCATGAAAGTGCGTTCCACAATTGCGGTTCTGTCTTTGCTGCTCGCGATCTACTCGCCCGGCACAGCCCAGGAGGCGACCGAAACGGTGCAGGCTAACGGTGGGGCGCTACCCTCGTTAGCGCACGATCTCTATCGCATCGGACCTGGGGACGTGCTCCAGATACGAATTCTCAACCGTTCCCAACTCTCTCGAGAGTCGGTGCGTGTTGAAGGAAACGGGATGATTCGCATGCCCTTGATCGAAACGGAGATTCAAGCTGCCTGCCACACAGAAGGAGAGCTTGCCAGAGAGATCTCGCAACGCTATCTGAAGTTTTATCGCAATCTCCAGGTAGACGTATTTATCAGAGAATACCAATCCAAGCAGGTGGCCATCATTGGTGCGGTAAACGAACAGGGGAGGTTTCAGCTACAGCGGCGAGTGCGGCTACTCGAGTTGCTTACTTACGCCAAAGGGCCTTCCGAGAAGGCCGGGCAGGCAATCCACATTGTGCATTCCCCACCATCACTCCCCTGTGAAAGATCCATAGAGAAGGATGAAGTGGCCGCTGCGTTTTCGTCCTATCGTCTGAGCGATACCCTCCAGGGTGATCCAAATGCAAACCCGTATCTCGAGTCCGGAGACATCGTAACTTTGCCGGAAGCTGATCAGATCTATGTCGTGGGAAGCGTCTTTGCGCCTCGCTCGATTCTGCTCAAGGAGCCAATCACGGTCTCGCGCGCGATTGCCATGGCCGGCGGCGTGATGCAGGACAGCAAGAAGGACAAGGTTCGTGTGGTGCGCCAGGAACCAGGCAGTCCCACTAAAAAGGAGATTGTTGTCGATCTGGCAGCTATAGAAAAACGGCAGGCAGAGGATCTTACGCTGATGCCAAACGATATCGTTGACGTTCCTACTTCTGCCGGGAAGAGTTTACTGCGCAGTCTGCTTGGCAGCGTGGCCCCAACAGTCGCGCAGCTACCGATACGCGTAATCCCCTGAAGCCACGATAGCAGTTCTCTTGAGAATATTCGCCGCTCTTGTTTAGGTGAAGAATGAAACCAACGCAACAACTGGTTAAGCGCGAGCCCGACGAAAACGGTCTCGAAAAGCCCTTCGAGTCCTCTCATTCATACAACTACGGCGTTGACCCTAACGCCGAGACCGAGATTCATCTCCTTGATTACTGGCGCGCCGTACGAAAGCGACTCTGGCTGGTTGCCGGGGTGATGACGTTAGTCACCACACTCACTACTCTATATGTGGCCCGCAAGCCCGACATCTTCTTTGCTGAAAGTCGTGTTCAAGTCGATCTCGAGAACAGCTCCGAATTGGTTGGTAAAACACCTTACTACTTTGGACCAGGCAACGATCCTGTCTACTTCAACACGCAGCTTCAAATCCTTACCAGTCCCGGTTTGCTGCGACGTGTAGTAAAGACCCTTGATCTGGAAAACAACCGTGACTTCTTCAAAGGAGATCAAAGCCGCAAACGCTCGACCTGGCAAACCGTCAAGAGGATGCTTGGTTTCTCAGCGGGTGACGCAGTCACTCCCAGTCAAAGAACCAGCGAGGAACTGCCATTGACAACTTCCGTTGCAGCGGCCAGCTCCCGTGAAGATCTGGTCGAAGCGAAACGGTTGGCGCCTTATGTCGGGGTGATCCTCGTCGGCTTGAAGATCGATCCAGTAAAAGAGACTCGCGGGTATTACAAAGAGACCCGTCTGATCGACATCAGCTTCACACATCCCGATCCGCAGGTAGCCGCGAAAGTTGTTAACACAATCGCGGAGACCTTTGTCTTCTCTAATCTCGAGAAGAAGACAGAGTCGAATACCGGAACTGCCGATTTTTTGCAAAAGCGCATTGCCGAGTTGCAACAGCAGATTCGCACTGCCGAGGAGCGTCTGGTTAATTATGCACGGAATAACCAGATCATCTCACTCGACGCTGCTCAGAACACAGTGGTCGAGCGGCTGGCCGGACTTAACCGGCAGTTGCTCGAGGCCGAAAATGATCGCAAGTCTGCCGAAGCTGCTTACAACGCCGCGAAAGCGCCGGGCGCCGCTGGTGCTCTTGCCGAGGCAGATGCGCGCCAGTTGGTTGAGATCGAGGCAAGACAGGCGGAACTGGGCCAGAAGAAGGCCCAACTCCTGGTCGAAGCTACCGAGGAAGCGCCTGAAGTCAAAGAGGTCCAGCAACAGGTTGTGGAGCTCGAGAGGCAGAGCAGGGATATCCTCGCTCGTAAGAGCGCCACTATCCTCACGAATCTCGAAACGAAGTACCGTGAGGCGCTGGCCCGAGAGCAGGCGCTCCGCACTTCATTTCAGCAGCAGCGCGCGGAAACGCTAACGCAGAATGAAGCCGCCATCAACTATCGAATCATTCAGCAGGAGATAGAGACCAATAAGAGCCTGCTCGCGAACCTGCTTCAGCGTTCAAAGGAGAATGATGTAGTGATGGCAAGCCGGCCAAACAACATCTCCATCATCGACTACGCTCTGGCGCCCGACTTTCCAATTGGGCCCAATCGCATGCGCTCGGTCTTTATTGCGCTCTTTCTGTCGCTCGCTTTGGGAGTGGGGCTGGCGCTATTTCTCGAATATCTGGATGACACCGTTCATTCGACCGACGACGTGGAACGTTTGCTGCACTTGCCCGCACTCGCCGTGATTCCCGCCATGGGGTCGAGTGTGCGGCGGCGCATGTTTGCTGCGCCAGGTGCTTTGCAGAAGCGCAATGGCGGCCCTTCAGACAGCCCGGAACTCTTGCTCAATGTTGATGGGCGTTCACCGCTTGCGGAAGCGTATCGCCACCTGCGGACATCGGTGCTTCTTTCAACGGCGGGACGCGCGCCAAAGACTCTCCTGGTCACTTCCAGTCTTCCCGGAGAAGGAAAGACAACAACTGCGGTCAATACGGCGATCAGTCTGGCCCAGACGGGCGCCAGCGTGGTGATCATCGATGCCGATATGCGACGGCCAAGATTGCGCTCGATCTTTGGTCTTCCGGATCGCGCGGGGCTGAGTTCAATCCTGTCGCGGGAAATCACCGACAGCGAGATGCTTGATTTGCTGACGAAAGACGAGGCAACTGGCCTCCTACTCCTAACTGCGGGTCCAATACCACCAAACCCGGCAGAGTTGCTCGGTTCGGAACAGATGCGCCGCCTACTCGTTACACTTCAGTCTCACTTTACACATGTAGTCGTTGACTCGCCGCCGATAAGTTCTTTTACGGATGGAGTCCTGATCTCATCGATGGTTGATGGTGTGCTTTTGGTGGTGCATGGTGGCAAGAGTTCCCGTCATGTGGTCAGGCGGTCGCGGCAGTTGTTGCAGGACGTTGGCGCGAAGATCTTTGGAGTTGTGCTTAACAACGTCAATCTTCAGTCACACGACTATTACTACTACCAGCGGTATTACAACCAGTCCTATTACAGTAGCGACGTAGACAGAGACGAGCGTGCCGCCTCAGGCGCTTAATCTCCCCGGGCCCCGTCCCGTAGACACTTAACCCACGAAACGCATGGTCGCCAGGCTTCCGCGACCAAACTGTGTTTTGGCCTTGAGGACTCGCCGATTTCGAGTAAGCAGATGGTGATGAACGTTTCCCCACGAGAATCGCCAGCTCTGTCTTTGATTCGGCCGGCAGGTGGATGGCATGCCATCTCTCTGAAAGAATTGTGGGAGTATCGGGAGCTCCTCTATTTTCTCACCTGGCGCGATGTCAAAGTCCGTTATAAACAGACGGTGTTGGGTGCTGCCTGGGCCATTATCCAGCCATTTTTTATGATGGTGGTATTCAGCCTTTTCTTCGGCCGGTTGATCGGCGTACCATCCGACGGCATTCCTTACCCGATTTTTGCTTTCTGCGCTCTCTTGCCATGGCAACTCTTCGCTCATGCGTTAACCGAATCGAGTAATAGTCTCATCGCGAATGAGCGGTTGATTACAAAGGTCTACTTCCCCAGACTCGTGGTCCCTATAGCTGCTGTTCTTGGCGGCTTGATGGATTTTGCCATAGCCTTCGTCATTCTGTTGGGCATGATGCTCTTCTACGGGATCGTTCCCACCTGGGCGATGGTCACCGTGCCCGGCTTTCTGCTGCTGGCTATCATGTCAGCGCTCGGAGTGGGACTTTGGCTGTCGGCGCTGAATGTGCAGTATCGCGACATCAGGTACACGTTGAACTTTCTGATTCAGTTCTGGCTTTTCGCTACACCGGTTGCCTATCCAAGTTCAATAATTCCCGAAGCATGGCGCCCACTTTATGGCTTGAATCCTATGGCTGGAGTGGTTGAAGGCTTTCGCTGGGCCTTACTGGGAGGATCTGAGCCACCGGGTGCCCTGCTTGCGGTCTCCATAGCGGTCGTGCTCCTCCTTCTTATCGGCGGCCTCTATTATTTCCAGCGCATGGAGCATCAATTCGCTGATGTTGTCTAAGCATGCAAACTGAAAGCTCGAGTCTCTAACAATGTCTGATCTGGCAATTCGTTGCGAAGGCTTGAGCAAGCGTTACCGCCTCGGTGAGCGCGAGTCATATAAGACACTGCGCGATACGCTCAGCGATGCCGCAGCTGCCCCTTTTCGGCGGCTTTCCGCCGCGATGCGCAATGGGACCAATTCAAACGGGAACGTTTCCAACGGCCATCATCAAACTGCGCAGCGCAGCTTCTGGGCCCTCGATGATGTTTCATTTGAAGTAAGCAAGGGCGAGGTGTTGGGCATTATCGGGCGCAATGGTGCGGGGAAGAGCACTCTGCTCAAGATTCTTTCCCGAATCACAAAACCCACCCGTGGTCAGGCCGCTCTTAATGGTCGAGTTGGTTCATTGCTGGAAGTTGGAACGGGGTTTCACCCCGAGTTGACCGGCCGGGAGAACATCTATTTGAACGCCGCCATTCTGGGCATGCGTCGCGCGGAAGTCGAACGACAGTTTGACGAAATTGTCGCGTTTGCTGAGGTTGATGACTTCATTGATACCCCGGTCAAGCGTTATTCGAGCGGGATGTATGTACGCCTGGCTTTTGCAGTGGCGGCGCACCTTGAGCCTGAGATCTTGCTGATCGATGAAGTGCTTGCGGTAGGCGATGCTGCTTTTCAAAAGAAATGCCTCGGCAAAATGGGAGATGTTACTCGAAACGGTCGCACCATCCTGTTTGTCAGTCACAACATGCAGGCTATTGGCCGCTTATGTCCCCGCGCCATCCTGTTGGACCAGGGCAGGATTGAAAAAGTTGGTCCTACTGCTGACGTTGTCGCCACTTACCTTCATGCCGGATACGGGCTGCACGCGGAAAAGAGTTGGCCAGATCTTTCTGCCTCGCCCGGTAATCAGATTATTCGCTTAAATTCCGTGCGGATGTGCAATGAGGCCACCGCGACCGCGCAAACTTTTGATAGTTGTGAGCCTATCGGAGTGGAGATCGGTTACACGGTACTGCAACGAACAAACGATCTGGCAGCAGAGTTTGTGGTGTACGACGCATTTGGGAATCTACTCTTTACTTCAGCAAATCAATACGATGATCGGTTTCTAACACCTCACGAGCCGGGCGCATATCTCACCACCTGCTGGATCCCTGGAAACCTCATGACCGAGGGAACCTTCTGCATCCGGGTGAGCGTTTCCGAGATTCAGGTGCCCGTGAAGATACATGTCTATGAAGAGAATATTCTGGCGTTTCAGGTCGTAGACAACATGCGCGGTGATTCCGCCCGCGGAAACATTGCCCACAACTATCCCGGATTGATCAGGCCGCGGCTTAAATGGACCAGCCAAACCGTGCCGGCGAAATCGTCACCGGAGAAAAGTTCTGTGTTTTTCAAGGGTCGATGAAAATGTCACAAACGGGTCTTCAGAAGTTGATCGAGCCCGCAGTTTCAGTTGTCGATCAGGCCATACCGCTTTTCAAGGTCAATATGCGTCCGAGTGTGCTTGGGCCTTTGACAGCCACTCTGTTGAGTGGCTATGTCGGGCAAGGACCACGCGTGGATGAATTTGAACGAGCCCTCGCGCCCTGGTTCGGCAGCAGTAATGCGCTGGCGGTGAATTCCGGAACCTCCGCGCTGCAGCTTGCTCTCCGGCTTGCCAACGTTGGGTTTGACGACGAGGTCATCTCCACGCCAATGACCTGTACGGCGACCAACGTTCCCATTATGGCTATGGGAGCTCGAATTGTTTGGGCAGACATCGACCCGGCAACGGGCAATATTGATCCGCGCGACGTCGAACGTAAGATCACAAAAAGGACAAAAGCAATAGTTGCGGTGGACTGGGGTGGTTACCCCTGCGAGCTTGCTGAGCTCAATCGAATCGCCGAAACCTACAATCTGAAGCTCATCGAGGACGCTGCACATGCTTTCGGTGCGATTTATCGGGGCCAGCCCGTGGGTAGCCATAGCAACTTTGTCTGTTTCTCATTTCAGGCAATTAAGCACTTGACGACTGTGGATGGAGGCGCTCTCGTTTGCCGCGATCATGAGGACTACAAGCGAGGCAAACTGCTGCGCTGGTATGGAATTGATCGGGAATCGGAGCGAAGAGACTTCAGGTGTGAGGAGGATATTCAAGAGTGGGGCTACAAGTTTCACATGAACGATGTAGCCGCAACGATTGGTCTCCATCAACTGCAATTCGTCGATGCAATTCTGCAACGACACCGCGAGAACGGCGCCTACTATCGCGAACGCTTCAAAAGCCTGAAAGGGCTCAAGCTGCTGGATTATCGAAGCGACCGCGCTAGTTCGTACTGGTTGTTCACCGTCAGGGTGCGAGAGCGACTGCGATTCATGGAAGCAATGACCAAAGCCGGAATCGTGGTGTCACAGGTACATTCACGCAATGACCTGCACAGCACGTTCAGGGAATTCCGGAGCAGTCTTCCGGGGCTCGATGAATTTGCGGCGGAACAGGTCTCCATTCCCGTCGGTTGGTGGCTGACGGACGAACAGCGCGACCAGATTGCCGACACGGTCACAGAATTCATAAAGCAATCCTGAAAGTCGATGGAATTGCACGCGGTAATAAGTTTACGAGAAGCCTTGCAGGTCCGGAAACTGAGAAACTCGTGCCGCGATCATCTGACCAACCATAGGGACCATATTGGCATTCTTCAACAGGCTGTCTGGTACATTCGGCATTACCATCGCGCCAGAGAGACTGCGGAGTACAGGCTGTTCCTCGCCCGGAATAATGAAGGCTTGCCGGTTGGGTACGGAGCACTGGCAGAGGATGCGGGAAGGCTACTCGTTACCGAATGTGTCGCACCAAAATATCGCGGACTCGGTCACGGCAAATGGATTCTGAATCGTCTCCTTGATATTGCCCGAGAAGAGAATCGCGATGTTGTTGCCGAGATCTGGGCGGACAATGATCGGTCGATCGCAATGCATGAGAAAGCCGGCTTCAAACTCGAATCAGGTGGTGATAAAGAAGGGCGAGCGATTCAAACGTACCTTTTGCCAGTGACATTGATCTGGAGCGAATCCGAAACGCCAAAAAGGAGCAGCGCTGTTGCCCAGGGTCAGCATCATTACCGCGGCCTATAACCACGCCAGGTTTATTCGGCAGGCTATTGAAAGCGCTCAGGGCCAAACCTACCGCGACTTTGAGCATGTCGTTGTTGACGACGGCTCGTCGGATGGCACCGCTGAAGTGCTAAGGAGCTTCGGGGACCGGATCAGTTACATTCGTCAAGACAACTGTGGCGCGCATGCGGCTCTCAATCGAGCTATTAGAGAGAGTTCCGGTGAGTTGATTGCCCTGCTCGACTCGGACGATGCATGGCTGCCAAACAAACTCGAGCGTCAGGTCGAAGCATTTGAGCGACATCCCGGCGCTGGTCTGGTCTACTCACAAGCTTCCCTGATTGATGACACGGGCCGGATCAGTAACAACAGTGCACCAATCGGCAAACCTTTGACTGACCCGCTCCATTCATTGAGCGACCTTTTAAACGAGAACCACATACCTACGCTGACTGCCATCTTCAAACGCGAATGCATCGATGAGGTCGGATACTTTGACGAAAGCTTTAAGGCAATGGCGGACTGGGATCTTTGGCTACGCATTTCCGCCCGGTGGCCAATTATCTTTGTGCCCGAACCGCTCGCTTTGTACCGCGTCCATGACAACAATGCTGGGAAGAGCCTCTTTGAAAGTGGAAGGGTATTCAGGGAAAGGCTGCTGCTGCTGCGAAACGCTGAGAAGAATGCCTCGGGAAACAGTAGGGAAGTAATCAGAGCAAAACTCTCGCAGACAGCGCTCCGCACGACATACGGTTTCTGTTATCGCCGCCAGTTCGCAAAGGCCCGGGCGTATTTTCTGTTTGCCTTACAACTTCACCCGCTGCTCCTCAGGGACGCGCTCGTCTCATTGAGGCCGCGTTACATCGCCAGGTTGCTGGCTGGGGAGCGGGCGATTAACGCTCTAAAAAGCCGGGGCAGCCTCGAAAACGGTCGACTCTAAGACAAATGCGCATTCTCTTTGTTGGCTTTCCGGAGAGCATTCACACAGCCCGATGGATCGCTCAGCTTGCAGATGAAGATTGGGACATTCACCTCTTTCCTGTTCACGATGGCCCAGTTCACCCCGACCTCAAGAACGTCACAGTACATTCGTTTTATAGGACCTCGCCCTTTGGAAACAATGACAGGGTCACGCGCAAGGGATTGCCGTGGCCTGTCCTCCGAGGACGAGGCAAGATCAAAGCGGCGCTCGAAAGAACGGCCCCGCATCTGGCTGTAAACTCGGCAAGGCTCGCACGCGCAATACGGACACTCGAGCCCGACGTTATTCACGTCATGGAAATGCAGCACGCCGGGTACCTCGCGCTGGATAGTTTTACACAGTTAGGCGCCTCGATTTCGCCCTGTATCTATTCTTCCTGGGGAAGTGATTTCTATCGTTACGGCAACGAATCCAATCATCAGGAACGTATCCGAGACTTTCTTAAACTCTGTGACTACTACATTGCGGATTGTCACCGCGATGTTCTTTTGGCCAGGGATTTCGGTTTTGCTGGTGAAGTGCTGGGCGTGCTTCCCGTCGGTGGAGGATTTGATCTCCAATACATGGGCCAATTTCGACAGCCTCTTGCGACCAGGAAGACAATTGCGTTAAAGGGCTATCACAGTGACCGGTTGCTGGGAAGAGCATTGCATGCCCTTGAGGCTTTGTGCGCTTGCGAAGATCTGCTCAGCGATTATGAAGTGATTGTTTATTCCGCCGATCGTGAAGTCTCTGAGGCAGTAAGGCGCATTGCTGCGAACGGGCTGCGTTTCAGGGAACTTTCCGCAACTTCTCACGATGAAATGATTAAGTTGATGGGCCGCTCCCGTGTCGCGCTGAGTATTGGGTTGACGGACGGGACCCCTAACTCCTTGTTGGAAGCGATGATCATGGGTGCATTTCCCATTCAGTCGGCGACAGTTTCGACCGCTGAATGGATCGACAACGGGAAAAACGGGTTCCTGGTTCCGCCCGAAGACACAGATGCAATTGCCGCCGCTATTCGCAAGGCGCTCAGCGATGACGAATTACTCGAGGAGGCTGCGCGAACCAACAACACGATAACCACAGAGCGCATCGATTGCTCAATAATAAAACCTCAAGTCATTCAGATGTATAAGAGCGTGGCCGCTTCAAGGCACAGGAGTTCGGGGGAAAGAATACCCGCGGCTTGAGTATGAACACCAACGATGCGCAACTGTTTTTCAGTCTCCGATGAACACACCGCTCGTCTCTATTCTTATTCCCTGCCACAACGCTGAGCGTTGGATTGAAGAGACCCTGGACTCTGCTCTCAATCAGACGTGGTCTTGCACGGAGATCATCGTTGTAGATGACGGCTCGAGTGATCGGAGCCGCGAGATTCTGAAAAGAGATCACTACGAAAAGATTAAAGTAATCGAACAGGAGAATCGCGGGGCCGGGGCGGCTAGAAATCGCGCGCTCGATGAAGCTCAGGGAGAGTTTATTCAGTTTCTCGATGCAGACGACCTGATTGCGCCTGACAAGATTGAAACCCAACTTCAGCGGTTGGCGGACGCACCCCGAGGACAGGTAGCTTCGGGACCATGGGGACGGTTTTTTACCTCCGTGGACGAGACCACGTTCGTCCCGGAACCAGTATGGACCGATCTTCCGCCGGTCGACTGGGTAGTGAGTTCGTGGCGCCAAGGCGGAATGATGGCTTGTCATGCCTGGCTGACCCCACGCGCTGTCATTGAAAGAGCGGGGAGATGGGAGGAAACTCCTTCTCCAATCGATGATGGCGAGTTCTTTACGCGGGTGGTCCTCAACAGCACCGGGGTGGCATTCTGTCCTGAAGCCCGATCGTATTACCGGAGTGGCATCCCCGGTAGCTGGAGCAGACGGAGAACACCCGAAACGATAGCTGCCATCTTTCATTCGCTGGAACTCAGAGCGCAGAATCTCTTACGTTGCGAGAACAGTCTGCGAACACGCAAGGCTTGCGCAGTTCAATTTCAAGAGTTCATCTACGATGTCTATCCGCAAATGCCGGATCTTGTTCGTCTGGCTGAAGCGAAAGTGGCGTCGTTAGGAGGAGCTAACATAGCTCTCGCCGGCGGCGGTCGATTTTTTCGCTTCCTGTCGCGCACGATTGGTTGGAAAGCCGCGCGCCAGGTGCAGTCGCGCTACCACAAGTTGAGACATCGCGAATCCCTAGCTACAAGCGAAACGTGAAAAAGCGCATCCTGATCAGCGCCAATTTGTACGGCGCCGGCGGTCGCGAGACCCACCTATTAAAGCTGTGTGAAGCGCTGGTAGATCGAGGCGCCGAGGTCACCGTAGCCTGCCGCGTTGCAGCCAGGACCACGCCTCTGCTTGACCGCGCCGCTTCAATCCCTGTTCGCGTAGTTTCCACGCCGTTCGCAGCAAACCCTCGTTGGCTTCGTCTCTCCACAATTTGGGCATTGCTCATTTGGTCATTCAGGTTGCGGTCTGCAAGTTTTGACCTCTTTTACACGTTTGAGCACAGCGGCTTCACCAGATTTATGATGCGCTTCATTGATCCTCGAGGAAAGATCGTTCTGGTTCGCGCCGGCGACCTCATGACACCGGCAGACAAGATCGACAAGCAACTCCTGCTGCCGGACCTCTTCATTTTGGAGACCGAGATGCAGGCAGATGCTGTGAGATCAGTTTGCGGCGAATCTTTCCCGGTACTGGCGCTGCCCATGCTTGGTCACTACGAACAGCAACCTCCGCGGCGGATGAGAGCCTCTTCGGCACTTCGCATCTCTTTCATGGGGCGTTTCCACGAAGACAAGGGGATCTTTCGACTGCTTGATATCTGGCCCAATCTCCATTTGCAGAACGCAAAGCTCTGCTTTTACGGGCACGGCCCCGAAAGAGATCGTTTGCAGAAGGAGATTGGCAGCCGAAGTTTAACTGGAAGGGTCTTGATCAAAGGGGGCTGGCAGAGCAGGGAAGAGTTGGCTGCTATTTTTGAGAACACTGACCTGCTATTACTTCCTTCCGCTTCGGAGGGTCTTCCCACGGTACTTCTCGAGGCGATGGCTCATGGCGTTCCCTTTGTAGCAACTGATGTTGGCGCGGTGCGCGTCCTCGCCCAAGCGAAACCTGACGTGATGGTTGTGCCAAACAGTAACGACGCATTTTTGAATGGTGTGCAAGAGATGGTGGCTCGGATCCAGTTGGGCAAAGTCGATGGCATCCGTCTGCAGAGATTTTGTGAGCGGAACTATTGCTTCGCGGAATTAACGCACCGCTGGCTGGATGTTCTGCTTAATGATGAGTTTCCGCCGGCGTTCGGAGCTGGATCCGCAGGACTTGCCGGCACCTGACCTCAGTCAGGTGGCTGGAGTTTGGACATTTTATGGCAACCGCTCGAGTCCCTCTCATTAACACCTAACTTCAGTTAGGTGACCCAGAAACGACCAAGAACCGGAGAACCGTTTCAACGGTTTACACACGCGAGGACGTCGTCGCTCTGTGACAACAAAGCAAACCGTTGAAACGGTTCGGGAACGCTGCGGGAGCCTGACACCTAACTGAAGTTAGAGAAGGAAGTCACGGGTGTTCGCTAAAGGTTATAGGGATGAGCACCCTAAACCTCATGCGGGGAAATGGCGGAAAGTGGAGATCTGTTTAATAACAGCGCATCACGTTTCATTTCAACCGCGCACGCTGCGCGAGGCTGATGAACTTTCGGCCGCTGGACATGAGGTTCGCGTCATTTGCCGGCAAACTGACCCAGGCCTCGTTGAATACGATGACCTGCTGATGCGGACCCGTCCATGGGAGATGGAAAAAGTGCAGCTCCTGCGCAACGGAGACTCGCACAAAGACTGGCTGAACGAGGCGCTGCGCACGCAGGCGTTCAAAGGGCTCTTCAAGTTGGGGTCGAGGACTCCAGCGGTTGCCGTGCAATCTTACGTGCGAGGTTTACGCCCCGCGATAAGACTCGCGTGCACGAAAAAGGCCGACTGGTTTATCGCTCATACTCAAGCGGCTTTGCCGGTTGCTGCGGCCGCCGCAAAGAAGTGGAATGCGCGACTGGGATTTGATTGCGAGGATCTGCTCGCCGAACTCGGGGGTGATCCACCTGATGTGGTCAGGCTGATTGAAAAAGAGTATTTGCCCCTCTGCGATTACGTTTCGGTGCCGTCTGCCAGCATTAGCATGAGGCTGTTAGAGCAGTATCGGATCAAAGAGCCAGTGGTTCTCTACAACGTTTTTCCCAGCAAGCTGGCCGCCGGGATGGTCCCTCCTATCGAGAGACGAGGTGCTGCAGTTCTTAAATTGCACTGGTTTGGACAGACCATCGGTGAAGGCAGAGGGCTTGAGGGAGCCATCGTGGCTGCAAATCTCGTGAGAGGCGAAGTCGAACTTCACCTTCGCGGACGAGTTACTCCCGAGTATCAGGAGCGGCTGGAATCCCTGGCGCGGGCGGGCGACTCGCATATGAAACTCTTCTTTCATCCCGTGCTGATCCATGACGAACTGATCCGAAGCATGGACCAGTTTGACGTCGGCCTCGCTCTGGAAAATCCTGATAATCCCGGGTATGCACGCACGGTTACTAACAAATTCTTTAGTTATCTGCTGGCCGGGCTAGCGGTTGCTGCTACAACTACGCCAGGACAGAAAGAAGTGCTGAACCAGATCCCTGATGCGGGTTTTCTTTTTCCTGCCGGTCAGCCTCAGTTGCTCGCTGCGGGTCTCCAACGCTGGCTTGACGATCGCCAGGCTCTTCGTGCAACTCAACAAAGCGCCTGGGACAGTGCGCGGACACGTTTCTGTTGGGACGTCGAAAAGAGAAGGTTTCTCTCGCTTTTCGAAGCCCAGACGCTCGCCGCGGTTTCTCTTCAATGAAGACCGTTCTCATCGTCGGCGCCGATTTTGCGCCAAGCAGTCTGCCCCCGGCTACTCGGATTCGACTCTTTGCTCGGCACTTGCCGGAATTCGGCTGGCAGCCGGTAGTACTGACTACACATCCGGATTTCTATGAAGCTCGCGTCGATCCTGAGAATGAACGCCTGCTTCCTTCCGCAATGGAGGTGATCCGTACGAAGGCTTTTGCGGCCCGCTGGACCCGAAAGATCGGTGTGGGCGATGTCGGGATGCGCTCTCTCTGGCATCACTGGCAGGCAGTTAAGACCCTTTGCCGCGAACGCCAGATCGATCTGCTCCTGATTCCGGTGCCGCCCTATGTGTCGATGGTCCTGGGAAGGTTGGCCCATCATAAATTCGGTCTACCTTATATTATTGACTACATCGATCCCTGGGTCAGCAGCCACTCTGACAAACTACCTCGGAGTCAACGTTTACCGAAATCGGGTTTGGCCAATCTGCTGGCTCGCACGCTCGAACCAATCGCGCTTAAAAATGTCGCGCACATCACGGGCGTTTCCAAGGGGACCACTGATAAAGTCGTCAGCCGGTATTCCCAAATGTCTGAAGCTCAAACGTCTGAGATTCCCTACGGCGCTGAGCAAGCCGACTTTGACTATCTCAACCGAAGCCCGAGGCCAAATCCCATCTTTCAGCCAGGAGGTGGACTTCTGCATGTTAGTTACGTGGGTGCGTGCATTCCCGAGATGCACGGCGCCGTGCGCGCGCTCTTCGGCGCTGTTCGATCAGGATTAGTTCGCGCACCTCAACTCTTTTCACGCCTGCGTCTGCACTTTGCCGGCTCGAACTACGCTACATCAGTCCCCGGAAGGTCAGCGCTTCTTTCTCTGGCCGTAAAGGCGGGCATTGAAGCGCTTGTTGATGAGCATCCGTCACGTATCTCCTATCTGGATTCGTTGCAGGTAATGCTTGACTCAAAAGCATTGGTATTGCTGGGGTCGAGCGAGCCGCACTATACCGCCTCGAAAGTGTTTCCGTACATCCTGGCGCGACGACCGCTACTGGCAATTGTTCATGAGAAGAGCAGCGTGGTTAGGCTTTTGAGTGAAACGCAGGCGGGGGAGGTCGTCGTGTTCAATGGCGATTCGGTGCCAACTGCGGCAACTGGCGAGATTTCTGCGTTGCTCGAAACAATGCTGCTGAGTAAGACCAGACCGGAAACGCACTGGGAAGCCTTCGAGCACTACACCGCGAGAGCCATGACCGCACGGTTAGCAAGTGCGTTCGAGAGTGCCGTGTCTCGTCGCGAGCCCCAAGACATTCAGACCTCCGCGAGAGCTTCGGCAGTCTAGAGTTCCTTCCATGAGACCAACAGTATCAGTCTTGATTCCATTCAATACTGTGAGCCTTTACGGAATGGAACGCGGCGTGATTGAGACCTTTGACCTCTTGCGCCCCACAGTAAAAGCGCATTTCCTTTTATCCGATGCGACCCGACGACACAATTTGCCGGTGCTTGGTGAGATAAGAGGCCGAGGCCTGGACCATTCGTTCTTCAGTGACACGACTGACTGGCCGCGCATTGGGCGACCGCGAACGTTTTCGGATTGCCGGCAAATGGTCATTGCTATGATCCGCGGTAATCGCGACGTTCTCCGGGCAGCCCGCGGCAAGGACTTCATCTACATTCCCAGTCTCAATTACTTTTACTTCGCCTTTGTGGCAGCTTTCCTGCATCGTCTTTTCCGGCGCCGGCTTATCTACCATTTTCACGATCTCATCAACAATTCTTCCTGGGGATTAAGACTGGTCAGCCTCTTCACTACGGATTTTGTACACAACACTCAGGCGGGACTCGATCTGGTCACGCCACAGAATCGCTTTCTGCGCCGCACGAAGAATTGGATTATTCCTTTACCGGTAGCTGCCAGGCTGAACAAGAATGACGATCGACCGACTAAAGCGTACGGAGTCCGCAACATTCTCTTCGTGGGTCAGATAGCAACGCACAAAGGCGTCGACCTCCTTCTTGATGCATTTCAACGGCTAAGACAATCCCGAGGCGATGTGGTCTTGCATATAGCCGGGGGCTGCAATGATCGAGAACTCGAAAGCCGGATGAGCCAGAATTCAACCGGTAATGGTTCCGGGATTAAATACTGGGGTTATCAGAGCGATGTTTTGAGGCTGATGAGAATGGCAGACGTCTATATTCATCCAAGTCCGCCATCGCGTTTTCAAGAGTCTTTCGGACGCGGCATAGTTGAGGCGATGTCGGTCGGGACTCCTGCGGTCTGCTTTCGCAGCGGGGCTTTGGAAGAAATAGTGATCAACGGTAAGACCGGGTTGCTGTGCGAGGACGAAACAGCGACATGCCTTGCAGAAAACATTGGTCGCCTGCTTAGCGACGACGAACTTAGAGAGCAGTGCAGCAGAGGTTCATTGCTGCATTACCAGAGCCACTATGCCAACGAGCGAGCAAGAGCACGCTGGTTGGACCTCTTTATGGCGGCTGAACCGGCGCCCTCCCGTTGAGAGAAGTTTCTCGATGAAACGGAAACGCGTTGCCATCGTAACAACTCACCCGATTCAATACCATGCCCCATGGTTTAGTGGGTTGGCCGCGTATCCCGGAATAGATCTCGAAGTCTTCTTTTGTCACCGAGCCACACCTACTGAACAGGCGAGCGCCGGTTTTGGAGTCGAGTTTGAATGGGATGTGCCCTTGCTTGAAGGCTTCCGCTCTCGGTTCCTGAAGAATGTAGCCGTCCGGCCCACAATCTCAGCATTCGCGGGTCTGGACACGCCGGAGATCAAAGAGATCATCTCAGCCCGCAGGTTTGATGTGGTCGTCGTTAATGGTTGGCACTACAAGAGTGCCTGGCAAGCAATGCGCGCTTGCTGGCGTACAGGAATACCGGTGATGGCGCGCAGCGATTCCAATCTCAAGACCCAACGCAACGGTCTTAAGAGGCTGGTCAAATGGCCGGTCTACAAATCATTCATTCCGAGACTGGATGGGTGTCTTGCAGTCGGCACGTGGTCGCGTGACTATTTTCTTCATTACGGCGCCCAGCCTGATCGCGTCTTCATTGTTCCCCACGCGATCGACGACCGGTACTTTTCTGCGAGGGCCAACGAACTTTACCCGCGTCGGAAAGAGTTACGAGCAAACTGGGGGTTCGATGAGGAAAGTGCAGTATTCATCTTTGCGGGAAAACTGATCGAGAAGAAACGACCGCTCGACTTCCTGCGCGCGCTCGAGATCGCCAGGCGCAGAGGCGTAAGGGCTTCAGGGCTGGTGGTCGGCGACGGGCCGTTGCGCTCGCGGTGTGAAAGGTTTGTCGAGGAAAGGAATCTGAACGTACGGTTTACCGGCTTTCTTAATCAGACGCAGATGGCCCAGGCTTATGTGGCCGCAGATGCCCTGGTATTGCCGTCGAGCAGCGAAACCTGGGGCCTCGTAGTTAACGAGGCGATGGCCTGCGGGCGTCCCTGTTTTGTCAGCGACCGGGTAGGTTGCGGGCCGGACTTAATACTGTCCAATGAAACCGGAGCCTTGTTTCCAAAAGGAGACGTCGAAGCACTTGCGAATCTGCTGACGTCTGTTGCGGCGTCTCCTGAACTACTGGTCGAGATGGGTCGGCGGGCCGCTCGTCTCGTTCAGGAAAAGTCCATGACCAGCGCTATTGAGCGTCTTGTCGCCGCAGTCGAAACGGTAGGTAAAGGCCTGTGAGAAGGTTGAAGCCAAGCTTCCGCATCGGGTATGCGGCGATATTTCGCGCGGCGGTACCACCGACTGCCTGCACATTGCTATTCTGGTTCACCAGCAAGAATTCTGTCACGTTGGTCCAGGTCGCTCTGTCTTTTGCGTTGTTCTTCATTCCCTGGAACTCCTATCTACATTGGCGCAGAGGGGGGCAGTATCACCTGCCGGTCTTTTCGTTACTCGCCTGCATGTACTGGCTCTACTATGCAGTAGGGATCTTCTGGGGAGACCTCGTGATCCACCTCGCTCGCTCGGCTTTTGGCCGCGAGGCCCGAACGGAAGAACTCACTCAAGCCCTCATCATGGCGCTCGCCGGTGTTGGCTGTCTCTGGCTGGGGATGAGAGCCCGACTAGGGAAGCTGCTCGTTCCCAGAATTACTCCACAACTCGTGCTTACCGGCACGCGCCTGAGCTACCTTCGAGCGGTCCTGGTGGGCAGTTCGCTCTTGAGTATTTTTGAACCCTCGTTGTATCTGGCGGGTGACGGCGGGCGTCAGATTGTTGCGCTCTCGCTTTCCTTCATCCCATTGCTGGCCTTCGCAATCCTGCTCCGCCGCTACATGCGAGGAGAGAGTGCAGAGTTAGATAAATTGCTACTGGTGGGTTTTCTGATTACCCGGTTCCTGGTGGGGCTGTCATCAGGATGGCTCGGCGCGGCCGGCTCGATCATGGTCATCGGAGCGGTGATCTTCATTGCCGAACGCCGCCGCCTCCCGGTGATGGCCGTTGTGCTGGTCGTTCTCTTTACTCTCTTCTTTCAGGTTGGTAAGGAGGAGTTCCGCGCTGTCTACTGGACACAGCGCGTGCAAGCGACCCAACTGGACCGGGTTTCATTCTGGATAAACGCGTCGCTTGAAAAATGGAGTGAAGCCTTAAGCGACCCTAAAGGTGAACGGATCGACCGTCTTTTTGCTGATAGTGTCTCTCGCGTTTCGCTGCTCACCCAAACGGCAAACGTCATCGAACAAACACCGGAAGTAGTTCCTTATCAAAATGGCCGGCTCTATTCGTATCTCCTTGTCAGTATAGTCCCGCGATTCATCTGGCCGGACAAACCCTCAGTCAACGAAGCGAATCAATTTTACCAGGTGGCTTACGGAGTAACCGCTGAGGAAGATCTGGGTAAAGTGTCCATCTCAGTCGGCGTCCTCACTGAAAGCTACATTAACTTTGGCTGGTACGGTGTGATCGGGGTGATGTTTATCCTGGGAATTTTCTTTGATTTCTTTCAAAGAACATTTCTATCTCCATCCTCAGGTCTGTTAATGAGCAGCCTTGGGATCGCACTCCTGCCGCAGCTATTGAGCGTTGAAGCCCAAATGCCGCAGTACCTGGGCGGGATTGTTCAACAGGTGGTACTGAGTGTCGTCGTTCTCTTACCGATAATCAGTTGGGGGAAAGCAAAGACGAGCACCCGCAAAGTCTTGCGGCTGTCAGGTTCTTCGCTGGCAAAACAGAGATCGATCACTGGCTCTGCGCCATCGGCATGATTCTCGCACTTCAAACGACCACCTTCGGCGCCCACGGAGGCATTCCGACTTTTAATCGGTGCGTGTGCCGCGTTCTAAATGATTTCGAAGTCCGGCCTGCGAGGGTGCTGATTGCCAACGATAGCCCGGTTGATGTGGTCCATGGGGCCTTACAGCTTCCGCGGCTGCGGCTTGAAGGCTTTGCAGGGAAACGACCTAGATTCGCAGGCAAAGCACTGATGCTCGCATCACTTGAGCGGGCCGACCTTGCGTTGCTGGGACACGTAAATTACGCACCACTTGGATTGGCATTGAAGCGTTTGCGGCCGAGACTGCGCTACGGCGTGATGGTCCATGGCGTGGAAGCCTGGTCACGACTGCCGCTGCTGAAACGGACGGCGCTCAGGGCCGCTGATTTCATCATTGCAGTAAGTGATTACACAAAGAACAAACTGATTCACACCAACGGTATCTCCCTCGAACGAGTTTATGTGTTGTCGAATACTTTGGAATGGGCAGATGCAACGCATTCACAACCACAGTCAATTGAATCTCTGCCGGGAGAAATAAAGCTGCTCTCGGTCTGCCGGCTGGAAGAGGCTGAAGGTTACAAGGGAGTAGACACGGTAATCCGGGCGCTGCCTTCGGTAATAGACCAGGTCAAAGATGTTCACTATTTTGTGATTGGGGGCGGGAGCGATCTCGCGCGGCACAAGGAGTTAGCCCACCGCGCCGGAGTTTCAAGTCGCGTTCACTTTGCTGGCTCCGTTGACCAATCTACTCTGCAAGCATACTACCGTGCCTGCGATCTGTTCGTTATGCCAAGTGCCGGTGAAGGCTTTGGAATTGTATTTCTCGAAGCAATGCATTACGGCAAAGCCATTATTGCCGCCTCTTCTGGCGCCGCGCCCGAAGTCGTCCGCCACGACGAGTCCGGACTTCTTGTTGAATATGGCAATGTGCCGCAGCTTGCAGAAGCAATTGTGAGGCTCTGCCGTGAGAGCGAACTGCGACTGAAACTTGGGCGCGAAGGTTTTGCCCGGTTGCAAGAAAGATTTTGCTTCGCTCGATTTCGAGAACGGTTAAATACAATCTTGCTCCGGGAGTTGGCCGCAGATTCCGAACGCGCTCCCCTTCAGCAAAGGAACTCAACGGGGACCGAAGAGCCGGAAACCTTTCTGCGATAGTCCCGGGAAATCGATGTGTAGCATAAGTGGAATCATTGAATCAGGCGCCGGTTCTCACCCGAACCGTCTGAAGCCACTGATTGAGAAGCTTAACGCCGCGCTCGTGCATCGTGGACCCGATGACAACGGGCTTGTTGTCGAATCGCTGAGGTGGGGCTCGGTGGCCCTCGGCAATACGAGACTCGCCATCATCGACACTTCCGAAGCAGGCCACCAGCCGATGGGCGATCCAGTATCGGGAAACTGGGTTACTTACAATGGTGAAACATACAACTTTCGTGAGTTACGCAGTGTACTTGAGGATAAAAACGAGCCTTGGGTTTCGCATACCGATACCGAAGTGGTTTTGCGCGCTTACAGGCGCTGGGGCGTGGGGGTCTTTGCCAAACTGCGCGGAATGTTTGCGTTGGCAATCTGGGATGCGGGGCGAAAAGAACTGATTCTCGCGCGCGACCGTTTCGGGATCAAGCCGCTCTATTACACCACTCAAAGCGGTTCGGAAGAACACCGATTCGCGTTTGGCTCTGAAGTGCGTGCCCTTGTCGCCAGTGGACTGGTTGCTGGAAAGCTGGATCAAGTTGCGGTGGCCTCATATCTAAAGTGCGGAGCGGTGCAGGGCCCTCAAACCATAATCTACGGTATCAGGTCGCTGTTACCGGGCCATTACATGCGGGTGAAACCATCTGAGAATGGATTTGAGATTGACCAGCATCGTTATGCAACCTCTGAAACTGAAGAGTTCACAGGAGCGGGCTCGCGGCAGGAAGCGATCCTTCGGCTGCGTGAGTTGCTCAAGGAATCAGCCAGAGCTCACTTGATTAGTGATGTGCCGCTGGGAGTATTCCTTTCGGGAGGTATGGACTCGAGCGCACTGGTGGCGCTCCTTCATCTGGTCTCTGACAAACCGCTCCGGACTTTCAGTGTTGTCTTTTCCGAGCCAGGGTTTAATGAGTCGGCGCATGCTCGCAGGGTGGCTGAAAAGTTTTCCACGCAACATCAGGAGCTCCCCTTAACAGAAGCTAGGCTACTCGAACTGCTTCCTGATGCAATCGCAGCGATGGACCAGCCGACAAGCGACGGCGTAAATACATACATTCTGGCCCGTGCGGTAAATGATGCGGGAGTAACCGTGGCCATTTCCGGTCTCGGCGGTGACGAACTGTTTGCCGGTTATCCCAGTTTTCGGCGAGCGCTTCGTCTCAGTTCAAGCCCTAACGTTTCGAAGAAGTTGTTGAGGTTAGGCTCAGGGTTCGGAAAGAAGGTCTGGAGCGGTTCCGTTCGACATGCGAAATTCTGGCAACTGGCCCAAAGTGACGGTAGCCCCGGAGCCGTTTACGAGATCAGCCGGCAGTTATTCTCGCCCGAGACTGTCTGTGATCTGACAATGGCACAAGACTCCGAGAAGACCGCCGGCTACCGCTCAACCAATGGATCTTGCGATCCGGTGAATGCGATCTCGCGACTTGAACTTGAAGGGTATATGGCTAACACGTTGCTGCGTGATACAGACTGTATGAGCATGGCCCACTCGCTTGAAGTGCGCGTCCCGTTCGTCGATCAAGAGATTGCCGGTTTTGTCCTCGGTCTTCCGGGCGACTGGAAATTAAATGGCGCCAATGGAAAGCAATCAAAACCGCTGCTGGCTGCTGCCGTTTCCGATCTGCTTCCTCCGGACCTTCTTCGCCGTCCAAAGATGGGCTTCACTCTTCCTTTTGAAAAATGGTTGCAGTCGCGACTGCGTGACGAAGTTGAGAACAAGTTTCGCGATGAGCGAAGTATGGCGAGCAGCGGGATCAGGCCCGAGGCGGCCAGCAAGGTCTGGCAAAGGTTTCTTGGGGCGCCGCGCAACGTTGGTTGGTCCCGTCCGTGGGCTTTGTATGTGCTGGCAAAATGGTGTGAGGTCAACAAGGTCGCCTACGAGGATTAAGACTTCGGTGAGACAAGCCAAAAGACCATGAAAGTCCTGCACGTTATCCCCTCAATCGCCGCGAAGTCCGGGGGACCAGGACAGGCGATAATTCCGATGTGTCGCGCTCTTGCGCGCCAGGGCGTTGAAGTTCTGCTGGCGACCACTGACGCGGGTCTGAATGGCGACCGCCCGCCGGATTATGGTCGTTTAGTAACGTACTCGGACCAATCGGTAATCTTTTTCCGCACACAGTTAGGAGAATCGTTCAAGTATTCCCGTCCGCTGGCCGATTGGCTGGATAAAAACGTCTGCGACTATGAGCTGGTTCACGTACATTCTGTTTTTAATCACGCTCCCCTGGCCGCCGCACGTGCCTGCCGGCGCCACTGTATCCCCTATGTTGTTCGCCCACTGGGCACGCTCGACCCCTGGAGCATGTCTCGTAAACCGATCCGGAAGCGACTCTTCTACTTAACTCAGGCGGAACAGATGCTGAAGTCAGCAGCCGCTATCCACTACACGACGCGCGCCGAACAAGACGCAGTCGAGCGATTTTTAGGTTTGAACCATGGTGTCGTGATTCCTTTAGGCGTGGATCTTCCAGCGGTCGGCGGACAAGATTACGAGCGAATAATGGGGCAGGTCTGTCCCGAGATCGGGCAGAACCCCTTTGTTCTCGTTTTGTCCCGGCTCCATCCGAAGAAGAATCTTGAAGTCTTTATCGACGCGTTCTGCTCGGTAATAAAAGAGCCAGGATTCTCTCAGTGGCGACTGCTGATTGCCGGAGACGGCGAGGCTCGATACGTTGAGTCGCTACGCAGGTCGGTTGATGCGCGAGCCGCATCGCGCTCTATTCTCTTTGTCGGTTGGCTCAGCCGAGACAGTAAAGCGGCGCTGCTCTCACGCTCGGCGCTGCTGGCTCTGCCATCCCTTCACGAGAATTTTGGCCTCTCTGTTGCCGAGGCCCTGGCGAGTGGAGTACCGGTGCTCGTTAGCCAATCGGTAAATCTGGCCCCCGAGATTGATGGAGCTGGCGCGGGATGGATTACCGCGGGCGATAAGTTGTCTCTCATCGATAAATTGAGTGATGCTTTGACGTCAACCGATGAGCGGAAGCGACGCGGAAAGGCTGGATTACAACTGGCATCATCGTTCACGTGGCCCGCGGTAGCTGAGCAGCTTAATGACTTATACCTTTCGATCCTGAGGCATCCGAATCACCATGAGAACTGAAGCTCATCGAACATGCTTGAACGGATAACACCTCTAATTCTTACCTACAACGAAGCGCCGAATATCGCGCGAACGCTGGACCGCCTGCGCTGGGCCAGGAAGATCATTGTTCTGGACAGCTTCAGCTCCGATCAGACGCTGGAGATTGCTGCGAGCTTTCCCAACGTTCAGATTCATCAACTGGAATTCTATTCTCACGAACGTCAATGGAACTTTGGTTTAAGACACTCTGAAATTGAAACGGACTGGGTCCTGGCACTCGATGCGGATTATATTGTTCCGGAAGAATTGCTCATTGAGATACAAAACCTGGAGCCCCAGCAAACATTGAAGGGTTATCGCGCCAATGTTAAGTATTGTGTTAACGGCAAGGTCCTGCGAAGCGGTATCTATCCTCGAGTTACGGTGCTGTATCGGCGTGAGAGCGCAACCTATCGCCAGAACGGACATACTCAGGAAGTAGTGATCGATGGTCCCTTAGCCAATCTGCGCTCGCCGATTCTCCACGATGATCGAAAATCCCTATCACGGTGGTTTCATTCGCAGAGACTCTATACAGAACTCGAGGTGGCCAAACTTCTAACTGCTGAATCGGCAGATCTGAGCTGGAGCGATCGGATTCGGCGACTGCGCCTGGTCGCGCCGATCGCAATGCTCTTTTATTGTCTGTTGCTTCGGGGTGGTCTTTTGGATGGCCAAGCTGGCATCTATTACGCCTTACAACGCGTAATTGCAGAGCTGATGCTTTCGCTCCAACTCCTCGACCACGACCTGCGTTTCGGATTCGCCAGGAACAAGGGGTTGAGACCGGATGCCATCAAACGCAGAACAGCGAACAGTAGAGAAGCCTAGTAACAATCCCCCCTTTGTATTAACTATGTACATCCTCGGCATAAACGCTTATCACGGCGATGCAGCGGCGGCGATCATCAGAGATGGAGAATTGGTTGCTGCCGTCGAGGAAGAGCGCTTTAATCGATTCAAACATTGTGCCGGCTTTCCCGGTGAGTCTATTCGTTACTGTCTGCAAGCGGCCGGGGTTTCGATCGATGAAGTCTCCCATATAGGAGTATCGCGCAATCCTGGCGCTCACCTGCACAAAAAGATTCTGGCTGCGGCGGCAAAAACGGTGAGACAGCTCGCAACAAGGCAAGAAGTAAGCGCCGTAGGAGTTTTGGCAGAGGTGGCGCCGGATATGGATAGCAGGGGCGGTGGCAATGGCCATGGGATAATCGGACAGATTGCCGATCGCCTGGGCAATGCGGCAAAGATACGCGATCTAAAGCATGACATTGCAGCCGCGCTGGGCGTAACCACGTCGCAGTTGCGAGCCCAGTTTCACTACGTCGAACACCACCATGCCCACCTGGCCAGTGCATTTTTCCTTTCCCCTTTTGAAGAGGCGGCGCTGCTCTCCATCGATGGCTTCGGAGATTTCATTTCAACAATGTGGGCCTCGGGAGCAGGGAACTCGATTGAGGTGCTTGGCCAGGTTGAATACCCGCATTCCGTTGGAATTCTTTATACGGCAACCACGCAGTTTCTGGGCTTCCCACATTATGGCGACGAGGGCAAAGTGATGGGCCTCGCGCCTTATGGCAAGCCCCGTTTCATGGAGGAGTTCCGCGACATTATCCGAATTGAGGAAGGTGGAAAGTTTCGACTAAACCTCGACTATTTCCGTCATCATGCCGAAGGTGTCGAAATGTCCTGGGCGCAAGGCCAGCCTGTTATTGGGAGAGCTTTTTCTGACGAATTTGTTTCAAGATTCGGATTACCACGAAGGCCCGGCGCGCCGCTCACCAGTCGCGACCGCGATGTCGCAGCCAGTTTACAACTCAGGCTTGAAGAGGTGGCTTTTCATGTGCTCGAGAATCTTTACGCTGAGACTGGCCTCACGAACCTGGCGCTTTCCGGAGGCGTCGCTTACAACTCGGTGATGAATGGCAAAATATCGCAGAAAACCATGTTTCAGCGTATTTACGTGCAACCCGCTGCGGGCGACAGCGGCACGTCGCTGGGCGTTTGCTATCACATCTACAATCAGTTGCTGAAACATGGGCGCGCGTCGACTCTGGAGGTCGCGTACACGGGGCCGGAGTTCCCGGAAGCCGAGATTCGCGAGGCCCTTGTGAGGAGTAAAGTTTCCTTTGAGCTTTTAGGTGATGGGGAGCTTACAAAAAAGGCGGCGATGGACATTGCTGAAGGGCTTGTGGTCGGGTGGTTTCAGGGGCGGATGGAGTTTGGCCCTCGCGCACTTGGCAATCGCTCCATCGTTGCCGACGCCCGTCGGCTCAAAATGAAGGACATTCTCAATGAGCGCATCAAAAAACGTGAAAGCTTTCGGCCGTTTGCGCCCTCGATATTAGAAGAGCACGCTGACAGCTATTTTGAAAATAGCCATCCCGCGCCGGCGATGCTAATGGTGCACAAAATAAGGCCCCACCGCCGTCGTCAGATCCCAGCCGTGGCCCACGTTGATGGCTCAGGACGGCTTCAGACTGTTTCGCGGTTGACGAACCCGCGCTACCACCAGCTCATTTCGGATTTTTATGATTTAACGGGAGTGCCGGTCGTGCTCAATACCTCATTCAATGAGAATGAACCGATCGTGTGCACACCGCAGCAGGCGATAGAATGCTTTAAGAAAACACGAATGGATGTACTTTATCTCGGAAATTTTGTGGTGAGGAAGACCAAAGCTCTTTAATGGAGAAAATATGAGAATTCTGGTAACCGGTGGCGCGGGCTTTATTGGCTCGCATCTGTGCGGACGGCTTCTGGCCGAAGGCCACGAGGTGCTCTGCCTGGATAACTTCTTTACCGGCAGGCGTGAGAATATTTTCCATCTGCTGGATGACCGGCGCTTCGAACTCTTGCGCCACGATGTAATTGAGCCAATTCTGGTCGAAGTGGATCAGATCTACAACCTGGCCTGTCCTGCATCGCCCATTCATTATCAATACAATCCCGTTAAGACTGTAAAGACCAGTGTGATGGGCATGATCAATATGCTTGGCCTTGCGAAACGTGTACGCGCGCGCATCCTGCAAGCTTCGACATCCGAAGTGTACGGCGATCCGCTGGTCCACCCTCAGACCGAAGACTACTGGGGAAACGTGAACCCGATTGGGCTGCGGTCCTGCTATGACGAGGGTAAACGCATCGCTGAAACCCTGATGATGGATTACCATCGCCAGAACAATGTTGACACTCGGATTGCCCGCATCTTCAATACCTATGGCCCGCGAATGCTCGAGAATGACGGGCGCGTCGTCTCAAATTTCATTGTGCAGGCATTGCGGGGTGAACCGCTAACACTTTATGGCGCGGGTGATCAGACGCGGGCATTCTGTTACGTCGACGATCTGGTCGAGGGTCTGATCCGGCTGATGAACACGAATGATTTTCATCAACCGGTGAATTTAGGCAATCCGGGCGAGTTTACGATCAGGGAACTGGCCGACGAGGTGCTAAGGATCTGCGATTCGCAATCGAGCTTAACGTTCATGCCGTTGCCTGAAGACGATCCAAAGCAGCGAAAGCCGAACATCGGGCGCGCGCAAGAGCTCTTGAACTGGAGTCCAGGAATTCAGTTGCGTGAAGGGCTCGAGCGAACGGTAGCTGACTTTCGCGCCCGACTGGGGAAGTAGGGGCGGGGGACGGGGAGACGTCCCCTGTCTCCAATTGTGACAACCATTGAAAGTCCTACTGCTTAATCAGTGCTTCTATCCTGATGTGGTGTCGACCGCTCAACACCTCACTGATCTCGCCACAGAGCTGGTCGCCCGAGGGCATCAGGTCACCGTAATTACAGGCAATCGCGGGTATGACGATCCCTCTCTGCGCTTCCCCAAAGAAGAGTTATGGAAAGGCATAAAGATTATTCGGATTCCTGCTCTTGTTTCGGGTAAAGGACCTAAGTGGCGGCGAGCGCTGAATTTTGGGAGTTTCCTCGTCGCCTGTGCGCTACGCCTCTCGTTCCTCCCCCGTTTCGACGCGGTTATCGCGCTGACCTCACCGCCATTGATCTCGGTTCTTGGCGCACTCTTTGCGCAGTTAAGAGGCGGAGAATTCTTCTTCTGGGTGATGGACCTTAACCCGGATGAAGCCATCGCTGCCGGTTGGCTCGAGCGGGACTCATTATTTGCGCGATTGCTCGATCGGAATCTGCGCTACAGCCTGCGTCGTGCCGCGCGGGTCATTGCTCTCGATCGCTTCATGAAAGACCGGCTCCTGAGTAAGGGGGCATGTGCCGAGCAGGTCGTCGTTTTGCCACCATGGTCACATGACGATGCCATCGAGTACGACGCCGTCAGAAGGGATGAATTTCGCGAACGCCACAAGCTAACCGAAAAGTTTGTGGTGATGTATTCAGGTAATCATAGTCCCTGCCATCCTCTCGACACCGTGCTTGAAGCGGCGCGCCGTCTGGAAGGTAACGAGAAGATCGCTTTCTGCTTTGTTGGCGGTGGCAGCGAAAAGATCAAAGTGCGAACGTTTGCCGCTCGCCATTCACTCAAGAACATTGTCTGTTTGCCATATCAACCTCTTGCAGATCTGGCCGGTTCACTATCAGCGGCAGACCTCCACACCGTGGTCATGGGCGATGACTTTACCGGCATCGTACACCCCTGCAAGATCTACAACATTCTGAGGATTGGCACAGCCCTGCTTTATGTTGGCCCTGAGAAAAGTCATATCACAGAAGTTATGGCTGAGGCGGGTGATGGCGCCGTATATTCGGCCCGCCATGGTGATGTAGAGTCAGTTGTTGAGCATATCAGGCAAGCTGAGTTATCAGGTTTCGTTAGCCAGCCGCACCCACCGTTGGCCAACCAGTTTTCCAAAGGTCTTCTACTGCCGCAATTGATCGAAATCGTTGAATCGATCCCAGCAACTGAACCTTTGCAGGCTCGACCCGTTCCAAGCAATAACCCAACCCTTCTTTCGTGACGATATCAGCGAAACCAGCCACAAGGTTCAAAACCGAATCTTTAACCAGACTTGTGCTTCTTCAACGAACACCAGGGGTGTAAATAGTTGAACACCTACTTTGCGCTCTTTTTAATTGCGACGTTTTCCTCTCTGACGATCACACCGCTTATCCGGCGACTATGTGAACGGCTGAAGTTGCTGGATGTGCCAGTCGATGGCCGGCGCCTGCACCGGAAGGCGGTGCCAAGACTGGGCGGCGTGGCCATCTACCTGTCGTGTCTGTTCGCGTTGTCGGTCCTTCCCTTCGTGGACAATCTCCTGACGCAGACACTTCGACAGCAGAGCGGCGATATCTTTGTAGCAATGGTGCCCGCCACGCTGGTTCTCTTTCTGGGCATCTATGATGATCTGCGGGGCACCAATGCGACGGTCAAATTTGTTGCGTTGGGCCTGATAGCGACGCTCTTCTACATAATGGGAGGTCGCATCGAAGCCCTCTCGATACCATTTCTCGGATCGGTCGAGTTGCCAGGAACCGTCGCTCTTCTTTTAACGGTGTTCTGGTTGGTCGCTATTGCTAACGCCTTTAATCTGATCGATGGGGTGGACGGCCTGGCGTCGGGCGCCGCGCTCTTCTCGTCGCTTGTCATTCTTGGAGTTTCAATCGCTCAGGCAAGACCCCTGACGATCGTTGTCGCGTTGGTGCTCTGCGGCGCCCTGGCAGGGTTCCTGCGTTACAACTTCAATCCCGCCTCCATTTTTCTGGGAGATTCCGGCGCCCTCTTCGTCGGCTTTACACTCGCAGCCCTCTCGGTGCTCGGAACACAAAAAGCGACCACGACGGTTGCTGTGGTCATGCCAATTCTCGCGTTTGGTTTGCCGGTTGTCGACACCACCGTGACCATGGCCCGGCGCCTCATTAGTCGCCGGCCCATGTTCGAGGGTGACAATGAACACATTCATCATATGCTCCTGGCGCGAGGGTGGTCGCAGCGACGCGTGGTCATCATTCTTTATGCTGTTTGTGCGGCGTTTGGAATGGTGGCGATGCTCTTTGCCGGCACGGGAAGCAACCTGACTACTCTGGTACTTTTTGTATTGTCGGTTGCCGTGATTATTGCGGTCGGACACCTACGCTATCACGAGGTTGATGAACTGAAGGCCGGCGTCAAACGCACTGTCGCGGATCGCCGAAACAAAGTTGCAAATAATATTCGCGTGCGCCGCGCCGCTATTGCTCTTTCTCGCGCGTCAGACCTGGGAGAGATATTCGAAGCTTTAAAGGAGATGCTCGAGGTTGGTGAGTTTGCATATGCGAACGCTCAACTTGGTCGTCCTGATGAAACGGCCCTTAACTTGAGCGTGTTCAATGAAGTTTCGCGCCGCCATCCTTTGCCGGAAGCCGAACTGCGCAACGGAGGCGTCTTCTGGTCATGGACTCGTCCAGATATCACTGCGGAGCCAGTAGTTGGATCTAACGCTTTCTGGTGCTTTCGGTTGCCGCTGACTACGGGCGCTACTGAGTGGGGTTGGATCAATCTTTACCACAGCTACGATGGGGAACGACTCCTCGTCGATCTTAATTATTTGAGTGGTCCATTCAGAAAAGAGCTTTCGGAGGCAGCAGCTCGTGCCTTCACGGCGCATGTTTCACCGGCAGCAGCTTCGGCCGAGTTACGGATGAGCGTCAGCGCTGGAAATACTCTTCGGTAATGTCACAGATAACTGCCGCCGCGTTTGCTCTGCCTGATCAGAAAGAGGGCGCCAACATCCGGGTCGTTCGCCTCTTAAGCAGGATCATCTTTGTATCGATGTTGGTGCTGGTTGCCTGGACCGCAATACCCTACGGCACCGCCGAGATCTGGTGGAAGGCAATCTTCGCCGCTTTGATCTTTGTTCTCACAGGTTTCGCCCTTCTGGAGAACATGTTGAGTAAGGCCTGGCGTCCACGTAGCTCAGCGTTGCTACTGGCACCGCTCGCACTTGCAGCCTACGCGCTTCTCCAAAGCCTCTCTTTGGGGCTTGGACAGCAAACGATAGCCGGCATCCCGGTCGGCAGTGCCATTAGTGCCGACCCTTTTCAGAGTAGACTCTTCGCGCTCCAGCTTCTGGCACTGACCCTCGCAGCCGCTCTTCTGTATCGCTATGCCGCCACGCGGCGGCGCCTGACCCTGCTCATTAACGTCATTCTCGCCGTTGCGGTCGTGAGTGCGATCTTCGGAATCCTCAGACAAACGACGCAGCAGGAGATCGGTTTCGGTCTGCCACTGCTCAAACCCGACCAGGGTTACGGACAGTTTATCAACAAGAATCATTTCGCCTTCATGATGGAGATGGCGTTGGGACTAAGTCTGGGAATGGCACTTGGAGGAGGCGTTAAACGCGATCGGGCCATCATCTATTTTACTTCGGTGCTGCCCATCTGGACTGCCCTGGTCCTGTCTAACTCACGCGGTGCTCTAATCGCCTTGTTTGCACAAGTGGTTGCTGCCGTGCTGCTGCTCACCAATCTAAAAACTTCACGCGCAAGCCAATCACGAGTGTTGCATCAGATAAAGAGATTGCCCGTTCGCGTGGCATTGCTGGTGGTTCTTTTGGGCGTTGTATTTGCCGGGACCATTTGGCTTGGCGGCGATCGGCTGGTCGGTAACCTCGAGACTGTGAGTGGGGAGTTCGATCCAGCCACGGCAGAGACCCGTCAGGGGGCCAGCCGAAACGAGATCTGGCGGTCGACCTGGTTGATGTTCAGGAACCATCCCGTAGCTGGCGTGGGCCTGGGAGGATATGCAACCGCAATTCCTACTTATCACGATGCCTCGGGAACCCTGACGCCCCAGGAAGCACATAACGAATATCTGGAGTTGATCTCCAGTGGCGGGCTGATTGGCGGCGCCATCGGAGTCTGGTTCGCAATTCTGTTGGTCCGGCAGACGCGGATTAGCTTGCGTGCATCAAACAGGTTCCGCCGAACCGCTGCCCTCGGCGCCACTCTGGGTATCGTTGGCGTTGCGGTCCATAGTATGGTGGATTTCGGATTACATATGATTGCTAATGCCCTGATATTCGCAGCACTGGTCGTGATCGCAACTGCAAGAACGGAACATGACAACTAGAAATTCACGGCGACCCCATCTACATAGACTGATCTGTATATTGCTTGCTCTTTCAGTGCTTTCCGAATGGACGGGCGCGAGGGCCACAGCTCCCGTTCAGGACATTGCCTCGTTTCAGGGTCAGGACATCGTTGGCGGCGCCGCCATCGTTTTTAAAAGGCCGGCGAGAGTACGCGACATCGTTGGCGGCGCTGCGATGTTGGTGGTTAAGCGCCCGCCCCGGACAACACGCCCGGTCGAGATAGCTCGGGTTAACCCTCCAGACCGCCGCCGCCCAGGCCAGCGACCGGGTGAAACAGAATCCACAGCTACAAAGGTTTCTGAAGAGGACAAGGCTGAGGCATTCAAGAACCAGGCGAATACTTACTACGACCTTGGCCAATTCGCGGAAGCCATCGCTGCCTACAACAACGCAATCAAGCATTCTCCCAAAGATCCCGTTATCTATAACAACCTCGGCGCCGCCTACTTTAGTACTGGCAAGAACGAGGAAGCGGCGGCCGCGTTTCGCAAGTCGTTGGATTTGAAGTCCGACGACGCGGACGCTTATTTCAATCTGGGCGTTGCCTATTCGGCCACCGATCGCGATCAGGAGGCTGCTGAAGCTTTTGGGCGCGCTGCGAGTTTGAAGCCGGACTCGGCCGAAGCTCACAACGCTCTGGCCGACGCTTACTTGAACCTGGGCCGATATGAAGAGGCCGCAAAGGCTTACGAAAGGACAGTGCAACTACAGCCGGAAAACGCTTCCGCATTCAGTAACCTCGGATACGTGTACGACCAATTGGGCCGGCTGCCACAATCAGTTGACGCTTTACAAAAGGCCGTGAAGCTGAAGCCTGACGATGCGGTTGCCCATAACAACCTCGGCGCCAGTCTCTATAAGTCCGGCCGCTATCCGGAGGCGATTGTCGCTTTCAGTGACGCCGTGCGGTTAAGACCTGACGATGCCGAGTCGCTTAACAATCTCGGCGCGGCCTACTACATAACCGAGGACTACAACCGCGCGCTCGATAACTTTCTCAACGCTACCAGAAGAAAACCGGACTTTGGCGACGGTTTCTATAATCTGGGCAATGCCTATTACATGACAGGTAAATACAACGAGGCGGCCGTCGCTTATCGCCGGGCCCTGCAACTCAAGCCCGATTATGCAGAAGCGCGCACCAACCTGGGCAGCCTGTTAATTGCGTTGGGCCAATATCGCGAAGCGCTTACTGAGTTACAGCAGGCAATCAAGCTCCAACCTGACAATGCAGTCTCACACAACAATCTGGGTTACGCCTTCGTCAAACTCGGTGAAGAGAGCGAACGGGACCAGGCGATGGAATACTTTCGCCGCGCGGTCAGTGCCTATCAGGAAGCATTGCGTCTCAGACCCGCCTACGCGAAGGCTTTGAACAACCTTGGATCGGTCTATAACAAGATGGGAGACCATCCGCAGGCAATTGAGCCCCTGCTGCGAGCACTAAAGGCCACGCCAGATTTTCCCGAGGCTTATTACAATCTCGGCACGGCCTATTACAACACCGGGAAGTTCAACGAAGCCGTAAACGCCTTACAACAGGCCACAAAGTTAAGACCCAATTATACGGATGCCTTGAACAGCCTGGGCTCGGCACTGTATCGGGCTCAGCAATTTGATGGCGCAATCGAAGCGTATAAGAAGACCCTCGCTTTGCAACCGGACAATGCTGAAACTCACAACAATCTCGGTAGTGTGTACTTCCGGACTCAACGTTATCGCGAGGCTGCGGATGCGTTTAGAGCGGCGATTCGTTTGAAGCCGGATTACGCTGAGGCCCACTTCAATCTCGCCGTTGCCTATGTCGGGTTGAAGGATAGAAAGGGAGCGCTGGAACAGTACAAGATTCTTCAGAAGCTCGATCCACGACTCGCCGAAGAGTTTTCTCAGCGCTTTCTGAAGAGATAAAGTCGAATTCCTGCTGTTCTGCGAGATAGCATAGATCAAATCACCCATTGACCTGAATATTGAAACGGAAGTAAACTTGCGGCCGCCAACCGCAGTATTATGACGTTCACCTTTTTGCCGGCGAAGGGAAGTGAGATGAATCTACGTCAAAGAAAAGCACTCAGGGCTGTTGCGGCGTTTCTGTTATTTGCAGTCGCACAGGTCTCCGTTCAGATTGGTCTTGCCGATCCGAATAACCCGGGCAGTACCCCTTTTCCACAGCAGTTTATTGCCCGTCTGACTACCAGGGCGAATCAACCAATTACCGTCAATGGCAACAGTGCTGCAACCGGAGCTTCCATTCTGACCGGCGCGCTGATCGAGACCGGTCCGGATACCGGCGCTACGATCAACCTTGGACCCTTGGGCACACTCGACATAGCGCCGAATACAAGTTTACGTCTGGACTATGATGAGAATGGCAATATCAAGGTCGTGCTCATCAGCGGTTGTGCCATTCTGACCACGAGACGGAACGCCAACGCCGAAGTCGAAACTGAGAAGGGCCCGGCCGCTAAATCTGACAAAGAAGCGGGCGGTGTGATCGACATCTGCTTTCCGCCGGGGGCAAGCGCGCCAACTGTGGGCCAGGGAGCCGCGGCCGCCGCGGGCGCCGGAGCAGGTGTGACTGCGGGAGGTGGAATTAGTCCCGCCTTGCTTGCTGCTTTAATAGGAGGAGGAACCGCAGCAGTCGTAATTCCCATTGTCGTTTTGAGTGACAATCCCAGCGAGTCCGCGCCAAGTGCGTCACTGGGCAACTAGTTTTTATCCATCGAAGATCACTTTTCACGCGTGCCTATCCGGAATAGGCACGCGTTGTTTTTAGCCCCGTCCAGCCCCGAAGATGAAAAGTCCTTACACTTTTTTGACCAGGCCACCGGTCCATTTCGCGCTCTCTCTTGCGATGATCGTGGGTCTCGGGTTGCTTGCAATGGTAAGCGTCCGCACCGCATTCTCGCGGCTACTGGGAAACCATGCGATTCTGACGTCGAACGTTGTCACAGCGTACCAGGCTGTTCAACTCAACTCCTCAGATCCCGAGGCTCACACCAAGCGTGCCCAACTTCTTTATCATCTAGGCCAACCGCTAGATGCTGTTGATGCGCTCGGGCAGGCAACCAGTTTGCGGCCTCGCGATTACCATCTCTGGCTATCCCTTGGTGTTGTCCGCGAACAGGTCGAGGACGCCGCCGGAGCGCTCGCCGCCTTTAACGAAGCAGTCCGATTGGCGCCTTACTACGCGCAGCCGCGGTGGCAAAGAGGAAATCTCCTCTTGCGGTTCGGGCGATTTGATGAAGCGTTCGCCGATCTCCGAATGGCAGCCCGGAGCAATCCCGAGTTAACGGCAAATGTGATCGATCTTGCCTGGGGTATTTCCAAAGGTGACATGGGCGAAACGGAACGTCTGGTCCAGATTGAGAGTGACCGGATGCGACTGGCATTTGCGCACTTCCTCGCCCGGAAGGGCCGTGGGGCAGAGGCATTAATTCAGTTTCAGGCAACGGCAGAGTCAACCTCCAAAGACCGGAGGGAACTGGTGCAGAAACTGATCAATGCGGGAGCCTTCCGAGAAGCGTTCGCAATATGGCAGACAACTGTGTCCGGAGTTGTCGCTGGATCGGAAGGTGGAATCTTTGATGGAGGTTTCGAGGGCGCCCTGAGTCTTAATGAGACCGGATTTGGCTGGCGAATACAGCGCAACCCTTCGGCCGTGAAAATGTCGCAGGACTCGAGCACCCCGCATGTAGGTGGGAGGAGTCTACGTATCGAGTTCTCAGGCGATTCAAGTCCCGGAACTCATCTGATTTCACAACTTCTTGTTCTTCAACCGGCAATAAAATATCGACTGAAGTTTGCGCGACGCACGCATGAGATCGTCTCCGGGGTCTTGCCGCTGGTTGTCGTATACGATACGTCAAAAGAGGGGCGGCGCCTGGGTCAATCGATGCCGCTGCCACAGGGCAGCAGTGACTGGGATGTGGTGAGCTTTGATTTTACAACTGAAGAAAAGTCTGGCGCCGTATCGGTCACCCTTGAACGACAGCATTGCGGCTCACCTCCGTGTCCTATCTTCGGGACCCTCTGGCTCGATAGCTTTTCAATCGAGCAGTTGCAGTGAAAAGAGCGATCCCCGAATCACACGAACTCTGCTCGCTATTCACTTTCTCAAGCACGGAGGTTGGCGACCGCTCTGGCTTTGCGATGTAAAGGCGCCGCAATTGAGTCGTGGAGGATTCATGCTGAAGTCGTAGCGCGTTCTTCGCCCGGTAGTCGTCGCAGCCTTTTCCTCGACGTTGGTTTCCCCAAAGGCCGAAGTTATAAAAGGATGGTGGCTCATGAAATTTCTGATGTTGCTCCTGTTGGTTGTCTTTCCGGCAACCTCCTTCTCGCAACAGATCGCTAAGGAGTTAATTACCATTGAAGGAAAGAAGCGGGCGTATTATCTGTTTGCGCCGGAGAAGCTCTCTGCCTCGCAGCCTTTGCCGTTGATCGTGTTACTGCATGGGTCAGGTCGCAATGGTCTCTCATTGGTGGAAAAGTGGAAAGACCTGGCAAAGAAAGAGAACGTGATTCTTGTTGGACCAGATGCGCTCGACTCGCGAGGCTGGAGAATACCGGAGGATGGGCCAGATGCTTTGCGAGAGCTTATCGAAACGTTGAAGGCGAAGTATCCCGTCAACGAGCGACGCGTCTACCTGTTCGGACATTCCGCGGGAGCCGGTCAGTCCCTTTACCTCTCACTGCTTGAATCGCAATATTTTGCCGCAACCGCAGTCCATGCCGGCGCGCTGGATCCGCAGGCTTATCCGTTTATCGATCGCGCTAAGCGTAAGATCCCGATTGCGATCTTCGTGGGCACGAACGATAACTTCTTTCCTTTGTCGATCGTGCGGGAGACCCGCGATGCCTTTAACAGTCGAGGCTTCTCACTGGAATTAACCGAAATCAAAAACCATACGCACTGGTATTATGACCGTGCGCCCGAGATCAATCGCAACGCCTGGGAGTTTCTTAACAAACACGCGTTAGCTGCTCCTCCAATCTATGAACAATATGACTTCAACCGCTAAACTCGGGCCGACCTTCAATCCGATTGGCTTCGTTCGCAGCCCGTATACCGATACTTCCCAGGTTCCGAAAGGCTGTGGCGCCCAACATGAAGCGGAAGGCACTCTCGAGATCCTGCCCGAATTTGAAGTGGGTCTTACGGATATTGAAGGCTTCTCGCATCTGTTCGTAATCTGGGTCTTCGATCGGGCCGCAGACTATGAACTGCTTGGTACTCCACCAACGGATGACCGCCCGCACGGTGTATTCGCCACGCGATCTCCGCGAAGGCCCAACCCCATCGGTTTGACGGTGGTAAGACTGATCCGACGCGAGGGACCATCCTTGCACGTCAGTGGGGTCGACATGTTGGATGGGACGCCTATTCTGGATATCAAGCCTTATCTTTCAAGTGTGCCGCCGGAAGATCTCCGGCGCGGATGGTTAGCAGAGGCCGAAAGGCGGAGCGGTTGATGCACGATCTGATCATTGTTGGCGCCGGGACGGCAGGATGCGTCCTTGCCGACCGTTTGAGCGCTTCCGCACGTTTGCGGGTGCTATTGGTAGAGGCGGGCGGCGAACCTAAGAGTAAGTTTGTCGGTATACCGGCTGGTTTTGCCAAATTATTCAAGAGTAATCTTGACTGGGCTTTTCAGAGTGAGCCTCAGACTGCCGCTGAAGGGCGGCAGATCTTCATCCCACGCGGAAGGATGCTGGGCGGCTGTTCGAATATCAATGCTCAGATTCACCAATGGTGCCATCCTGCCGACTTCGATGGTTGGGTAGCCGCCGGAGCGAGCGGTTGGGGTTGGAAGGATGTTGCCTCGATCTTTAAATCACAGGAAACATGGCTAGGCAAGACCAGAGAGGATTCTGCCAGAGGCTCCGGCGGTCCAATGATTATTTCGCCTAACCGGAATGTGCATCCGTTGTCGCAAGCGTTCGTGATGGCAGCGCGCGCCGCCGGACTCAATGGGCCCGAAGATTACAACGGTGGTGCTTATTATGAGGGAGCATGGCTTTGCCAGATCGCGCACAACAACGGCAAGCGCTTTAGTGCGTATGACGGTTTTCTGAAGCCGGCTCTTCGACGTCCGAACCTCGAGGTGATGAGTAATGCTCAGGCGCTGCGCATCACCTTCGAAGACGGCCGCGCCGTCGGGATTACGGTGCGCCGTGGCGAGACTGAGAAAACATTCCGCGCGGAACGAGGCGTCGTAATTGCAGCAGGAGCTTTCGGCTCGCCACAGCTATTGATGCAATCTGGTATTGGACCTGGTGCGATGCTTTCCCAATTCGGTATTACAGTTCGATACGATGCACCTGAGGTGGGCGCAAACCTCCAGGACCATCCGCTGGTAGGCGTTATCTTTCGTACCCAACGAACAGACACACTCAAGAGTGCCGAATCGGTGACGAGCGTGCTGCGGTATCTGATATTTAGGCGCGGTATGCTGGCAACTAATGGGGTCGAAGCCTTCGCTTTCACCAGATCCAAACGTACGGATGAGACAGCTCCTGATCTGGAACTCATCTTCGTTCCTTTCGAATGGCGCAACGAGGGTCTCGAACCACCCGCTGAGCACGCGTTCGGTATCGCATCGGTCTCCGTCGCGCCGCGTTCACGAGGACGCGTTTATCTCCGGAGTTCTGATCCGCTTGCTGCCCCGGCAATCGACTTTGGGCTCTTGAGTGATCCAGAAGGTGTTGACGCGGCTGTGATGCTTGAGGGGATTCGTATGACGCGAAGGATAGCTGCCACGGCTCCGCTTGCGACGGACTGTTCGGGTGAGATTGATCCGGGGGAGGGAATCGACGATGACCGTGACCTGCGCGCCTGGATTAACACCCGATTGCAGACTGTTTATCACCCTACCAGCACGTGTCGCATGGGTTCCGATCAGAAAGCGGTAGTGAATCCTCAACTCAAAGTTCAGGGGGTTGATGGATTGTGGGTCGCTGATGCCTCCGTGATGCCATCCGTTCCCCGGGGACATCCAAACGCCGTAGTCGCGATGATCGCACATCGGGCGGCTGAGTTTATCGCAACTTCAGAACTGCGGGCGGGTAAGTGAAAACCGCTCGCGACACTGCTCGCGGTCCTTCTTTCGATTTGTAGTTCACCAGGATCCGACATTCAGATCGATTTCGATGCTTTGGTATGAATGAAGTAAAACTGGAAACCGATCGTCTCCTCCTCCGAATGTTTCGCGAAAGCGACTTCGAACAGTATGCAAAGATCTGCGCTGACCCGGAAGTGATGCGCTATCTGAACGGTAAGCCTTTCACTCGTTTGGAAGCGTGGCGGCAGATGGCCTTCTTCATCGGACATTGGCATCTTCGCGGCTATGGCCATTGGGCCGTCGAAGAGAAGGCAAGCGGCAATTTAATAGGTCGTATCGGCTTTCTTAATCCCGAAGGCTGGCCCGCCTTCGAAATTGGCTGGACTCTCGGACGGAAGTACTGGGGAAAGGGATTTGCCATTGAAGGGGCGCGGCGGGCTCTCGCGTATGCGTTTGTCGATCTTGAAAAGGACCATGTCATAAGCCTGATCCATCAGGACAATAAAGCATCGATGCGCGTTGCTGAGCGGTTAGGCGAAAGCACAGAAGGGAAGACCGAAATACTGGGAACGGAGCTGCTGATTTATGGTATTGACCGCGCCGAATGGCGCCGGTTGAACGGGAAGGCTGCGTTATGAGAATACCAACATTAGCAGGAATCATCAGGCGACGGATGCTGGTTAATTTCCGAGTTGACCCTGAAGTAATGCAGCGCCAACTGCCCGCCCGATTCACTCCTAAACTCCACGATGGTTATGCCGTCGCCGGAGTTTGCCTGATTCGTCTCGAACATATTCGACCTAAACCCTTACCAGCGATTGGTGGTCTAAACAGCGAGAATGCCGCTCATCGGGTCGCCGTGGTGTGGCGGGATGAAAACAATCAACCACAGGAAGGCGTCTTTATACCAAGGCGCGACACAAATTCGCTTGTAGGCCATCTGGCCGGCGGCAGGGTCTTTCCCGGCGAGCATCACCGGGCCAGTTTCACCGTGAAGCAGTCAGAGGCTGAAATTGACTTTGCCATGCAATCGGAAGATGCACAGGTTGCGGTGCGAGTTAAAGGAAACATCGTGGGTCACCTACCAGGCAGCTCGATATTCAGGTCGTTGTCTGAAGCGTCAGCGTTCTTTGAAAACGGCTCACTGGGATACTCGGTTACCCGTGATGCCGGCCGGCTTGACGGACTAAGGCTCGCGACAAAAGAATGGCGCGTCGAGGCGCTTGCTGTGAAGGAAGTTCATTCGAGCTATTTCGCGTCGGCAGATATGTTTCCTCCCGGCTCTGTAGAGTTTGATCATGCCCTGATCATGAGGAACATCGAGCATGAGTGGCATGGCGCGCGCCGGACCTTTACGTTTAGGTGAGAGACAATCTGTGGCAGATGAACCTACTCCGGCGCCACTTGCGCATGTTGCTATTCACGACCGGGTAGTTGAAATCCTAAGCGCGCTGCCTCGCGACAGGCTGTTGGATGTTCCCGCAGGCGAGGGGGCCCTGGCTGCGCGCCTTTTGGAAGCCGGCTTCAAGGTTCATTGCTGCGATCTCTATCCTGAAATCTTCCGGCTAAAGAGTATCGAAATTAAACAGGGCAATTTGCTCGAAAGGCTGCCCTATACAGATGATGAATTCCAGTATTTAACCTGTATCGAAGGGCTTGAACATCTTGAGAATCCGGCGCAAGCGATTCGTGAGTTCAGACGCTTGCTTCAACCTGGCGGGCACCTGATCGTCAGCGTGCCTAACATCCATAATATTGAGGAACGCCTCAAGTGGCTGGTCCACGGCTATACGTCGCACTTCAAGCCGCTCTCGAAAACTTACCTCGAGCGGGTTCGTCGAGACCACGAAGCCCGGGAAGAGATCGCCTTGCACGTGCATGCGATTTCGTACTCGGAATTGCGCTATCACCTCGAAAGCAATGGCTTTCAGATTTGCCGGATTCTCCGTGATAAGCCAAAACGCCACCTGTGGCTGTATTGGCCCGCGCTAGCCCTCATCGGATTGGTTAAACGTCTGACGCCGAGAACAAAACGTGACGAGCGTTGGACGGATGAACTCAACTCCGCTGAACTTTTGACGGGTGGCAATACGCTCATTGTCCATGCCGTAAAGAGTGAGCACAGCGAATGATGACGAAATCCACGTTAGTGCTACGTCCGCAACACTGCTTCGTCTTGTTGCTCGTGTTGTTGTTTGTTCCTGGCTGCGCGCGCACCCCCAGCGAGCCTCGAGAGTCTGCAGCACTTCAGCCCCCGGCAATTCACCCGTTAGATTCTCCGGCCGGGCCAGACAGCCGGGAACCGAATCTATTCGCAACCGATGACGGGCGCATCATTCTCAGTTGGGTCGAGAAAGCCCGCGAGAATCGCTACCGGCTTCGCTTTGCCGTTCGCACGTCAAATGGTTGGTCTGAGGCCCGGACGGTGGCCGAAGGCGATAATTGGTTTATCAACTGGGCCGATTTTCCATCCGTAATTGGTCTCGCGGATGGCTCGTTCGCGGCCCATTGGCTGGTCAAGAGTGGCGCAGGCACTTACGCCTATGATGTGAACGTCGCGAGAGCTGAGGACGGGGTCGCCTGGAGCAAACCCATCGTTCCGCATGCCGACGAAACGCAAACCGAACATGGATTTGTTTCGCTCTTGCCGCTTACGAACGGTCGGATTGGCGCCATCTGGCTTGACGGTCGCAATTTCTCAACTTCACAACACGGAGCAGAAGACCATCGTGCGGCAAAGGCCAATATGACTCTTCGCTATGCTGCGATCGATCGGACAGGCACGTTGTCAGACGAAGCAGTGCTTGATGAGCGGGTCTGCGAGTGTTGCCAGACAGCAGCGACAATGACCGAGACAGGCGCCGTTGTTGTTTATCGAGATCGTTCAGCGGATGAAGTGCGCGATATTCATGTTGTGCGCTATCACGACGGTAAATGGAGCAGTCCGCAGCCGGTACACATTGATGGTTGGAAGATTGATGGCTGCCCCGTCAATGGACCATCGATTTCCGCTTACGGTCGCCAGCTAGCGGTAGCCTGGTATACAGAGGCAGGGAATAATCCGCGAGTGAATGTAGCTTTTTCGAAAGACGCGGGTGCGACTTTTGGGCCGCCCCATCAGATCGACGATGGAAACGCAGTAGGCCGCGTTGGCGTTGTGATGCTGCCTGATGGCGAGGCTTATGTCTGCTGGTTATCGGGCACTGTCGAGAGTGGGGCAATTAAGGTCAGGCGGGCGACTGCGGGCGGCACGTTGGGTCCGGTTGCGATTGTCGCGACGTCGGACCTCTCTCGCTCGAGTGGTTTTCCGCGCCTGGCTCGAATGGGAAACGAGATTCTGTTCGCGTGGACCGAGTTTGGTAAACCTTCCCACGTCCGCACCGCTATCGCAGAATTGAAATAAACCCCCCTGTTTCAACCCTTTGGGGTGCGCCGGCCCGGCGGCGCTTTGGTCTCGTCAGGTCTGGACTAAACTCGAGGTTATGTATGTATCGACGGTCAGTGTTTAGGAGCATTGCCACCCTCCTAACGGCAGCCCTAATTTGCGCGGGTAGTTCCTGCCGTACGGGTCCGATCTCCAACGTACGAACCAACGACGATCCTGGGCCCGCCTCTCATAATCAAGATACCCAGGAACAAGCTCAAACTTTTCTCCCACCTGCGACTGGTTTTGTAAATGATTTCGCTAATGTTTTTTCTCCCGAGTCCAGGAAAGAGCTCGAGACTGTGTTGACGGAGTTAAAAGACAGATCTGCTATTGAGTTTGCTGTTGTGACAGTCGAAACAACAGGTGGAATACCAATCTTCGACTACTCACTCGCCCTTGCAAGAGGATGGGGCGTTGGCCCTGAAGATACGTCGAAAGGTGGAGGCCTTCTGTTGGTGCTGGCAGTGAAGGAACGCCAATGGCGAATCCAGGTAAGCGAAAGTCTGGAGAAAGATCTACCGGACGAGGTCTGCAAAGAGCTTGGAGACCGCTCGGTGGATTTATATCGACAGGAGAGATACTCCGAGGGCCTGACAAAATACGTCATGGCGATTATTGAGAGACTTGAAGGAGTCAGAAAATTTAAGGTGGGCCATTCAATCAGGATTGAAAGTAAGTAACTATCCTGACAGGCACAAGTATGGACTGGTTCACGCCCAAATGCCCGGTCGATGCGGAAGACAAAGGCTGGATAGAAGAGTCTGTGCTGTGGCTCATCGACGAGTTTGGACCTGATACATTGGCTAAGGGTACAGTTGTCCTACCGACGGATGACTTTTTTCCCGACGAATTTTCTGAAGATGAGGAAGACCTGCAAACTTTACTTACGCGCCTGTGCGGCTGGATGGGCGTCGATCCGAAGCGAGTTGAGTTGAACATCTTTACCGATGAAGACAGGGCCGCACAACGCAGCCTGCCATCCTCTGAGTCCTCACACAGTGGTGCACTCGGTCATTATTTGAAGCGCCGCGGCAAATTCGTCATTAGCGTTGAAGCTTCTCAGGTTTCTGATCCGGTGTGCCTGGTTGCGACCCTCGCGCACGAACTCGCACACGTTCGTTTGATCGGCGAAGGAAGAGTCTCGGCCAGTTTTGATGACCATGAACCGCTAACGGATCTCTTGACCGTCTTTCTGGGCCTGGGGTATTTACCGGCAACTCGGTATTCAGCTTCAGGCAGTGGACTGACGCGTTTTCTCAGGGATGGGAAAGCGAGCGACGCGGGTACATGAGTGAGGAGATGTTTGGTTACGCATTGGCGGCTTTTGCCTGGTTGCGCGGTGAGAGTAAGCCTGACTGGTCCAGGTATTTGGAAGGAAACGTCGGCGCATACTTCAAGAGCGCGCATCGATATCTTCAACGCACACGAGATACCGATTTGCAGAGATTAGTTTAAGGACCTTGCCGGACCTGGTGAAATTGCGGTAGATTCTCCTCAACTCAATCTGGAAGTGAGGAATCCTCATGGTTACTGATCCTCTTCGCCCAAACGTTCTTGTGCGCATCTTATGTTCGCAGTTTCACCCCAACCTTTAGGTTGTGGGCTCGCGGCACGTCTTGATCAACCGGAACCATCTTAATGGTTTTTGTCTGAGCACCACGCCAAGCCATACCGCTTCACTAACATCTGGTAACTTTTCTTTGTGAGGGTGAGTAAGAAACCATTGAAATGGTTCCCGGTGAATATAGCGCAGCCCGGGGGCCCCAACCTAAAGGTAGGGGTGAATGAGAGGTGCCGGGAGTCCCCGACCTACACGAAATATCCCTAACTCGCGGCGGCGGGTTTTGCCTGTACACGCGGCCTGTTATACGGCGATGTCGTGTTCCATTTTGGCATCGCCTCGTTATTCGCCACGCGCATTCCAATTATCAGCCCTGCTTGAGCGACGGTTTGTGGCCCCGACCAATTCCAATCTGGTTTGATGGTGTCACTCGGAGCGTGATAGTCCGTCTCAATCCATTTCTTCATGCGGGCAATCCACTGGTCCACCTCGCCCGCTGGTCCTCCCATTATCATCAAAGCCGGCACACCCTTCTTTACAAAAGCGTAGTGATCTGAACGGACGAAGGCATTCTCTTCCGGCATCGGGTCCGGAGTGACCGTTATCCCTTTGGCCACCGAGACATCCTCAAACACGCTTCCCAGATCCGAATGCTCAGCGCCAAACCCGACAACACGTTTCACTGGTCCGTAGACTTCAGTTCCAATGCCATCAAAGTTTATATTTGCCGCTACCTTTTCGATGGGCCAGGTTGGGTTTTGAATCCAGTATTCGGCACCCAAAAGTCCGTATTCCTCACCCGTTACAGCCAGGAATATGATCGAGCGCCGAGGTTTGACCTTTGACTTAGCAAAGGCCTCGGCAATCGCTGAGATGATTGCAGTACCAAGAGCATTGTCCGCAGCTCCGGGAAAGATACGCCCACTGTCATCGATCCCGTAAGCATCATAGTGCGCCGTGTAGACCACCGCTTCCTCTTTGAGTTTTTCGTCCGAGCCTTCCAGTACTGCGATGACGTTGCTGCTGGGCGCGTCTTCACGCTTCACCCGGAGGGCGAGATCCAGTGTCTTACCAAGATCTCTCGAGACAGATTCACCAGTCTTTGCCTTTTCAAATGTCTGCGCGTAAGTGAGTTCAGAACCGGCAAAGAGTTTTTCGAGCGCATCGTTGCTGGCAAGCAACACTGGCGGTACCTTAAACGTCACTTCGACACCGCTGGAAATCCGAACTTGCCGTCGGGATAAGTAGTTCGCGATCGTTGCGAAGGGTTGTGAGGTTGACCCGGCATTCGCAATGATGAGGGCCGCAGCACCCCGCGAAAGCAGCGTCGTGGTTCGAGCCTGGGGACTCGTAGCCCTTCGCCAGGCAGCCGTGTCCACACCCGCCGGTTGGCCATTGACTACAATTACTACCTTGTCTTTAAGATCCAGCCCTGCGAGATCGTCACGATTCAGCTCGGTTGAAACGACTCCGTAGCCGGCAAATACCACGCCGGTGCTGAGTTCAAGTTGGTCGAAGGTATAAGGGGGCAGGAGAACGAAATCTTCCCCATGCTTTAAGTTGGTCTCCCCCACTTTCGCGGTCGTGTCGCCTGAGACATGGGTGACTCTGAACTTGATTGGCTGCAAGTAGGTACCATTCTCACCGCCGGGTTTAAGACCGAGCTTGGCAAAGTGATCAGCCAGGTAATTTGCGGCTTTATCAGCGCCTGGTTGTCCAGTGCCCCGGCCTTCAAATTCTTTCGAGCTAAGCTTAGTGGTAAGATTGCGAATCGTTTCGAGTTTGACAAGAGCTTCGGCTTCGCGTTCGGCAGCCGTTAGGGTCGCAGTGGATCTTACCGCGGCAGCGGCGCCGGTGGACGGTGCGGCGCCCTGCCAACCAAGGACGGTTGGCGAGAGCAAGGCGATGGCCAGCCCGGCGCTCAAAAATCCACGCAGCAGGAAATTATTACGAACAGGTGATTGCATTAACATTTGCTCCTTAAGGATGGTCAGTAGTCAGTTGTTCCGTTGTCCGTGGTTAATTGTAAGTACTTCAGTTGTTTATTATTCAGTTTACGTTGCTTTTACAGTTGGTCAGTAGTTAGTTGGCCCGTAGTCCGCGTTTTGCGCTCGATTACCGACTATGCCATAGATTATCATCACTGCCTACCGCCCACAGATTAATGACGCTAACCACGGACCACGGACCAACCTTGACCACCCAAACCATCAAAATACGTTCTGGCTTGTACCTTTCGTCTTTTGCGCTAACGGACAAACCTTCCCTCCTCGAGCACCTCGGGCCCCGAGACGTCTACAACACAACCTTGAACATTCCCTATCCTTATAGCGAGGGCGATGCAGACTGGTGGCTGAGTCGACGAATGGAGGCTATGCGCGGGCAGACAAGTGAAACTACTTTCGCTATTCGCGAGAAAACTGGAAAACTGATCGGGTCGATCGGCGCCGACGGAGTCAGACCCGGCCTCTCTCACAAAGCCGAGATTGGTTACTGGCTGGCAAAACCCTTCTGGGGGCAGGGAATTATGACAGAAACGGTGCGCGTCTTCGTAGACTATGCTCTCACAGAACTTGAGTTGCTCCGCCTGACCGCTCATGTGTTTGAGAGAAACGTCGCCTCGGCCCGCGTCCTCGAAAAAAACGGCTTTAAGTTGGAAGGGAAGCTGCGAAAGCACTTCATCAAGGACGGTGAGTTTATTGATGCACGGCTTTACGGCCTCTTAAAGGAAGATCTATCTTCTTAGGCGTTAACACACGGAGGTCTCCACCATGCTGACTCGAAACTTTATCAAAACATCGTTATCGCTTGTCGTCATTCTATTCCTTGTCTCGACTCTCCGCGCGCAGCAGTCGCAGTTGGGTCGCGTCGATTTTCCCACCTCCGCTACCGGACAAGCGCAGACCCACTTTCTCCGCGGCGTCGCGGCGTTGCATTCGTTCTGGTATGAAGAGGCGTTGGAGGAATTTCGCGCGGCAATCAAGATCGATCCGGACTTTGCCATGGCTTATTGGGGCGAGGCGATGGCTCACAACCATCCGCTCTGGGCCCAGCAGGACACGGAAGCTGGCCGTAAAGCAGTCGCCCGACTCGATTCGACAGGAAAAGTGACACCACGAGAGCAGGCCTTTCTGAAAGCAGTAAAGGCTCTTTATGGCGAAGGCGATAAAGAACAGCGTGACCTTGCTTATGCCAAAGAGATGGAGCAGATCTATCTCGCTTATCCTGATCATTTCGAAGCAGCATCCTTCTACGCCTTATCTCTGCTGGGCCTGGTCCGTCCAGGCGACAAGGGCTTTACGCGACAGATGAAAGCCGGCGCAATCGCCCTCGATCTATATCAGAAGAACCCCAATCATCCCGGTGCGGCACACTACATTATTCATGCGTTTGATGATCCCGAACATGCGATCCTGGCGCTGCCGGCAGCCCGCAGATATGCCGAAATTGCCCCCGAGGCCTATCATGCGCGCCACATGCCGTCGCACATCTTTATTCAACTCGGCATGTGGTCCGAAGCTGCCGCTTCAAACGAATCGTCGTGGGCTGCGTCTGTGTCCTGGGTAAAACGCAAGAACCTCTCACCGAATCTGCGCGACTATCATAGTCTGCAATGGCTTAACTACATTTATCTCCAACAGGGACGTTATGAGAAAGCGGAAGCGCTCCTTGCGCTCATGCGTGAGGCGATGGCAGAACCGGGCGCAAGGCCCCGAAGGTTACTGTGGTTCTATCCGCTAATGGCGGCCGAATACATTGTGGAAACGGAAAAGTGGGAGGCTGTAGAGCGGTACTTTGAGGCTCCGGAGTTCAAGCAGTTACTGGCTGCTGCTCCCGAGCGATCGCAAGAGAAGCATACCGTCCATCCCGGTGCGAGCGGTGACGAAGGCCCTTGGATCCGGTACAACACTGAGGCCTACGCCACCTTCATTCGCGGCCTGATTGCCGCAAAGCGTTCGCTTGGACCAGAGACTGAAAAGCACTTGTACAGGTTGCGGTCCCTTCGCCAACTCTACGCCGACGCCGGCAAATCCTATCAGGCAAGATGGATCGAGATTTTCGAGCTCGGGCTGGCTGCGGAACTCGACTCGCGTCAGGGCAAACACTCTGAAGCAATCGTTTTGATGGAACGGGCAACAGCACTCGAACAGGAAATGTCACCTCCGTCCGGTCCGCCGGATCAGGTCAAACCTTCGCATGAGCTGTTTGGCGAGATTCTTTTACGTGCGGACCGCCCCAAAGAGGCTTCGGGGCAGTTTTCTACGGCCTTAGTCCGGCAACCGCGGCGTGCTCGTTCATTGCTCGGCGCCGCCAGGGCCGCCGCGGCTCACGGTGACCGAAAAAACGCTGCCGCCCATTACGCCGCATTTCTAAGTGTGCAGGACCAGGCTGAGGAGAGATCGGCAGAAGCTCGAGAAGCCCAAGATTACCTTGCCCAGGTCGCAGCGAAGTGAAGGTTCTTGAACGACAGGCTGGATTGCGCGATCCATTATCGCAACCTAAAATTTCAAGCCATCGATACATGAGCAAAAATGGGTAAGGCACAAATTGTTCTCAGTGTGGAGACTGCGACGTTGGGTGGTAGTGTTGCCTTAACTCGCCGGGAAGAGCTGCTCGGCTCGATCATCGGCGATGCGCAAACCTCACATTCAAATACATTGCTCAGCGATATTAATGAAGTCCTTGACCGAGCCCGCGTTTCTCTCGATCAAGTTGATCTGTTTGCTGCGGCTTCCGGTCCTGGTAGTTTTACCGGCCTAAGAATAGGTATCGCAACTGTTAAGGGGTTGGCTGTAACTCTGCGCCGGCCTTCTATGGGCGTTCCCACGTTGCGGGCAGTGGCTCACGCGGCAGGACCTTCAAAGGCAACCGTTGCGCTCCTGCCGGCAGGGCGGGGTGAGGTTTTTGCCCAGCTCTTTTTTGTATCGGACTCTGGAGTTGTGAAAGATCTTGACGAGGCCGCCCATCTGCCTCCGCAACGGCTGGTGGATCGATACAAGTCCCTCGAGTACATTCTCTGGGTAGGGGAAGGTGCTCACGTGCAGCGCGAGACCATCGAGGCGGCGGCTCAGCAGCTTGGAATTCCTTTTCGAGATACTCGGGGCAAGCAGGAAGAATCCGGTTGGGTTCTGGCGCCTCGTGAAAACAACCTGGCTCGCTCGGTTGCTGCTTTAGCCTTACTGGAATTTGAAAGTGGCGCGAGTGGAAGTCCTGAGGCTTTACGAGCCATTTATGTACGGCCTTCAGATGCAGAATTGAAACTGAAATGTCAATAAGCAGAGTAGCTACGGCGGCTGTCTCAGAGGCGGTCCACATTGACAGAATGACCGAGCATGATTTGCTCGAGGTGGTAGAGATTGAAGAACGTTCAGGTTTGAGTCGCTGGGGGTGGGCTGCTTACTATTCGGAACTGCAAACTCTTAATCGTGAGTTGATGCTCGTGGCACGCGTGGCGCGTCCGCTCGAGCAAGCGTGTACGGCTGCGATTGCAGGCTACATTGTGGCGAGGCTGGGCGCTGGAGAGCTGCATATCAATAATGTCGCCGTGCGTGATGAGTATCGCCAGCAGGGTATTGGTAGTTTGTTGCTGCGGCGGATCGTGGATGCAGGAAAAAGTTGTGGGGCGACGGAAGCTTTGCTCGAAGTGAGGGCGGGGAATCGGGCTGCCCAAGGCTTATACGAGCGGTGCGGCCTCCGAATCATCGGCCGCCGCCGCAACTATTATTCTCAGCCCGTTGAAGATGCGCTTGTAATGGGTATGGCGCTAAGCCGAGATGCTTGATCTCATGCTGCTATTGGGCTACCATTTTCCTGCCCGAACACACACCTGGAGGTTGGTATAATTTATTACCTCCGTTGATTAATCTTGCCAGTTCCATCTTCTGAAAGGAGACATGCATCAAATGGACATTGCAACGACGGATAGGCTTAAGGAGGAGCTCATTAATCGGGACCCTGAATTCAGAGAGTTGGCCAGGGAACACACCCGCTACGAACAGAGGTTGAGAGAACTCTCTGCGTTGGCCTATCCGAGTGATGAAGAACAACTGGAAGAAATTACCCTGAAGAAAAAGAAACTGGCGCTAAAAGATCAGATGTATTCAATTATGCTGCAACACGAGAAGAACCAGAGCGTAAGTCACTAAGAGCTTACGGAGAGACTTCTCCCAATCGGTTAGGATTTTGGGGACGTGGAACGAAGAGTACGCGTCCCCTTTTTCACAGTTGCGTTAAGAAAGAGTTGAACTAATAGCTTGAAGATCGCTCGTGAAGGCATCCCATATATTTTGACCCCCGCACTGGTGATGCTGTTATTGGCAGCCCTGGGTTACTGGTATTTTGCCGGTATCTTTCTGTTTCTCGCTGCCTTTATGGCCTTCTTTTTTAGAGATCCGGAGCGTCAGCCACCAACCGCAACAGACGTTGTTGTGGCGCCTGCCGATGGCCGCGTGACGCGGGTCAGGCAATTGCAACCGGAGCGCACGGATTCGCCGACGCTAGTCAGCATCTTCCTGTCGCCTTTGGATGTGCACATCAACCGGTCGCCACTCGGCGGGAAAATTACTGACGTCACTTACACCAGGGGGAAATTTCTGATGGCTACCAATGAGAATGCCAGTCTGGTAAACGAGCAGAACACTTTGACCATCGAGGGAGACAAGATCACGGTAGTGTGCAAACAGATTGCCGGCATTCTGGCCCGGCGGATTGTATGCTGGAGGCAACAAGGCGACCGGGTAACGCTCGGAGAACGTATAGGCCTAATAAAGTTCAGCTCGCGAACAGACGTGGTGATGCCTCATCAGGTCGAGGTAGTCGTCACCGAAGGGATGCGAGTCCAGGGGGGCACTACCATCATCGGGAGGATACGATGAGTCGGGCTCTCGAACTCGAAGCTGACGATCCCCGGCCCAATCCCGAGCGCCGCGGGTTGCGGAAGGGGCTTTATCTCATTCCTTCCGCCTTTACTGCCGCGAATATCGGGATGGGCTTTTATGCTGTGATGTCCGCCCTGCGCGGCTTTCAGTATGTTGGCACTGGAATCGAGGAAGATCTGCTGCGCTCAGCCGGCTATTTTGACAGCGCGGCAAAGGCAATCGGTTGGGCTGTTCTCTTTGACATGCTTGACGGCCGCATCGCGCGGATGACAAAGACGACTACTGAGATCGGGATCCAGTTGGATTCAATCGCTGACGTTGTGACATTCGGGCTTGCCCCCGCAGTTCTTGTCTATACGTGGGGATACGGCGCAAGTCTACCTGAGGGAAGTGAACTCCATCGACTGGCTTGGTTTCTTTCCTTCATGTATTTGATGTGTGGCGCGTTCAGGCTGGCACGGTTTAATGTCCAGGCAACGCGTCCGCGAGTGCTTGCGGAAGGCGCCATCAAAACAGACAAAAAGAGTTTTGTGGGCCTGCCCATACCGGTTGCCGGCGGCTTAATAGCTGCCCTCGTGCACTTTGCTCCGACTCCCCTGATTGCTTATGGGACCGAACGCGCCGAAATCTACTCTGCCTTGCTGATGATACTCGTCGGCTTCTTAGGTGTGCTGATGGTCAGCACGTTACGCTTCCCGAGCTTCAAAACGGTAGGCACTCGCAGCCGCAGCATGCGCACGATTATCCTTGCGGTTGCGGTGGGCATGTTGATCTTTCTCTATTCGCAGTACGTTCTGCTGGCAATCGTGATTACTTACATTCTCCACGGTCTGCTGTCGCGGGTAATCAGCGCCTTTCGCCGCAGTCCCGACGTAAGCGAAGCAAAGGTAGAGGCTAAACAGGTGTAGAGGCACTCAGCTCTTTGAAGAGCGCCGGGCCGGCGCACTGCAAAGGCTTGAGTTGTTATCGGCGGCTACTTTGCCGGGGCCGGGTGCGGTTGGGTAAAAGCGAGCAGCCCCTGACCGGTGGTCAGTAGTACTGCGTCACCAACCGCGATAGGTGATGCCGAGCTGGTAATTTCGCCGCCGGTGGGAAGGGAATTGACAGGGCGGCCGTCCTTCAGGCCCAGCACAACTCCCGCAAGACTCGAGATAGGTGTAAAAAGCGCGCCATCCGCGGCTGTTAGCGGCTGAGCAGATATCCTACCCGGCAACTGACGCTTCCAGACACGCGAACCACTCAAGGAAAACAGATAAACAAAGTTATCGAGCGAGGCCACCAGGATCGAGTCATTCACTCGAGTCACCGCCTGGACGCCCGCGCCGGTACGATTACGCCACAACCTGCGTCCGCTCGCCGAATGAACAGCATAGACATACCCATCCCCCGAGCCGAAATATACTGAACCATTCGCAATGGCAACCGGGCCTCGTACTGGTCCACGAGTCCGATAGCGCCAGAGAATTCTGCCGGAGGCCCCATCAATGGCGAACATCGTCCCATCTTCGCTGCCGGCATAAACTCGATCGTGCGCAACAACCGGTTGACCGTGAAAACGTGCTCCGGTCCTGACTGACCATATAGTCTCACCAGTCTCTTTATTTATTGCGTAGAACCGGCCATCATCACCGCCACCAAATAGTCTGTCACCGACCAGTGTAAGCGCCCCGCGCAGCGGCGCCGGCAAGGTACGCATCCAGTACGTAACACCTCCCTCGCGACCAAGGGCGCGCAAAGTGCCAGTGTCATCTCCGGCTACGCCTGCCGCCGTCTCGACCTCCGAAGCAACGTAAACGGAGTTGTTGTCGGCTACAGGCGAGGCTGAAAGCTCGCCGCCGAGTTCGGCGCGCCAGTAGAGTTGGCCGTCAGTCGCCTGGAGCGAGACCAACATGCCACCAGCAAGCGGCAGATAGATGCGTTCCGCATCAAAAGCAGGCGTAAGGTTTAAGGTCAGGTTTGAATCATAACGCCAGCGAACTGTCAGAGGCTGGGAAAGCGCTACCGAGGCCTTAGCGCTCGCGACCTGAGGATGAGCCATTCCGCCACCCATGATCGCGAACACGACAAACACGATTGTCTTACAAAGATACTTTTTGCTTCTGTCTAAGCGCGTCTTTTGCATTTGGAGTTGTCCAGCAACCAGGTAAATCTTTTATGAACCAATCTTAAGTGAATACGCTTACCGATGCCTTTTGGTTTTAAGGGCGCAGTCTTGTTGGCAAAAACATCGCCTGACTTTGTATTAACCTTTTGCAGAAGTATAATTCTCGCTCTCTGATTTCCACGCCAATTCATTATGACGCCTTAATGTGACGAGAGGTTTACTTTTTGACGAATACCATCAGTCACGACACCGTAATCATACTTGACTTTGGATCGCAATACACTCAGCTAATCGCCCGCCGGGTCCGTGAAGCAGGCGTCTACTGTGAAATCCTGCCTTTTAGTACTCCAGTCGAGGCAATCGTTGCGCGTCAGCCAAAGGGATTGATCCTTTCTGGCAGTCCCTCATCGGTGTACCAGGAGGGGGCGCCCCGGCCTCCTGAGAACCTGCTTTCGTCACGAAACTGTCCGCTACTGGGAATCTGTTACGGCCTACAGGTTGTCGCGGCAGATCTTGGCGGCGAAGTCGAGCCATCACCCAGTCGCGAGTTTGGCTATGCACGCCTGAAGATTGTTGACACCACGAGTAAATTGTTTCAGGGAATGCCTCCGGAGCTGGATGTTTGGATGAGTCACGGCGATCACGTGACTTCTGTTCCTCCGGGATTTCATATAACGGCTTTGACCGATGACGCCCTGAACGCCATCGAAGACGAGCAGCGTGGAATATTTGGGGTCCAGTTTCACCCTGAAGTGGCCCACACACCGCTCGGCGCCCAGGTCTTGCGCAATTTTCTGTTCTCGATCTGCGGTTGCACCGGCGATTGGTCACCTGAGGCAGTTATTCAAGAACAGATAACGCGCATTCGTTCTGCTGTCGGCGAGAATAGGAAAGTCGTTTCCGGTCTTTCCGGAGGCGTGGATTCCACGGTGGCTTCGGTTTTGGTTCACCAGGCAATCGGGGATCGGCAGACCTGTATCTTTGTCGATAACGGCCTCCTGCGGGAGGGTGAATTCGAAACGACGCTGACCCTCTTACAGCAGACCACGAAGCTCAACATTCGAGGCGTGCGCGCCGGTCATATTTTCCTTCAGGCGCTGGCAGGGGTTACCGATCCCGAGGAGAAACGAAAGCGCATCGGCAAAGTATTCATCGAGATCTTTGAAGAGGAGGCACGACAACTCGGCGACGTTAAGTATCTGGTGCAAGGAACACTCTATCCTGACGTAATCGAATCGGTTTCCGTGCGGGGCCCTTCGGCTGTAATTAAGAGTCATCACAACGTCGGCGGCCTTCCGGAGAGGATGGATCTCGATTTGATCGAACCTCTGCGCGAACTCTTCAAAGACGAAGTGCGCCTGATTGGTCGAGAATTGGGTGTCCCTGAAGTCATCCTGACGAGGCATCCGTTCCCCGGGCCTGGCCTGGCTGTAAGAATAATCGGCGAGGTTACCGCAGAACGCGTCAGCCTGCTTCAGGCCGCGGATCGAATCATCGACGAAGAGTTGCGCCTCGCCGATCTCTACCATGCGGTCTGGCAGGCCTTTCCAGTTTTATTGCCCGTCTCCACTGTGGGGGTGATGGGTGACGAACGCACCTACGAGCGGGTGATTGCCATTCGCGCTGTTACGAGCGTCGATGGAATGACGGCTGATTGGGCTCGTTTGCCGCAGGACACACTGGCGCGCATATCGGCGCGACTGGTATCGGAAGTTAGAGGAATCAACCGGGTCGTTTACGACATAAGTTCAAAACCACCAAGCACCATCGAGTGGGAATAAACGGAAAATCTTCATGGCCGATCAAAGATTCGTACATCTCCATCTTCATACTGATTACAGCCTGCTTGACGGCGCAATCCAGATCAAACCCTTAGCAGCGCGCACGGAAGAATTGGGAATGACCGCGTGCGCGATGACTGACCATGGCAACATGTTCGGCGCCATCTCGTTCTACAACGCCATGAAAAGCAACGGCGTGAAACCGATCATCGGCTGTGAAACCTATATCACCCGCGGCAGCCGCACGGACCGGGCCGCCGGCGCGCCGGGAGAGAAGGCCAATTACCATCTTATTCTGCTGGCAAAAAATCTCACGGGTTATCAGAACCTGGTCCGCCTGACTTCAAAAGCCTATACCGAAGGGTTCTACTACAAACCAAGGATTGACAAGCAATTGCTTGCTGAACACAGCGAGGGGCTGGTGGCGCTTTCGGCCTGCATGTCGGGATTACCGTCGGCGATGCTCGCGCGCGAAAAGTTTGACGATGCCGCTGCTGCTGCCCTCGAGTTCGAGTCGATCATGGGGAAGGGTAACTACTTCCTCGAGATCCAGGAACACGGTCTTGAAGCGCAGGATAGAATTCGTAAGCCACTTGTCGAGTTGTCACGGCGCACCGGTGTTCCCCTGGTTGCCACGAACGATGCTCACTACCTGAGAACGGAAGATGCGCGCGCCCATGACGTGCTCCTGTGCATCGGTTCCCAGAAAACGGTCGGCGAGACCAATCGTTTGCGTTATCCCACGCCGAATTTTTACGTCCGGTCACCGGAAGAGATGTGGCGCATCTTCGGCGACGAGTTGCCCGACGCACTTACTCGCACAGTCGAGATTGCAGAGATGTGCGATCTCCAGTTGCCGCAGGGAATCAACTACCTCCCAAACTATCCCATCCCAGATTCCGACGCCGGTCTCTCGGCCGATGAGTATTTCGAGAAGATCGTGCGGGAAGGCTTCGAGCGGCGCCGGCAACTGGTGTGGCAGCGACTGGTTGCGCGAGGAGAGCTTAAACACGATCTGAATGATTATCAGACCCGGCTCGCCAGCGAGATCGCCATGATCAAGCAGATGGGATTTGCCGGTTACTTTCTCATCGTGTGGGATTTCGTTCGCTACGCCCGGGAGAACTCGATTCCGGTCGGTCCCGGTCGAGGTTCCGCGGCCGGCTCGCTGGTGGCCTACTGTCTCGAAATCACCGACGTTGATCCCCTAGAGTACAACCTTATCTTCGAGCGGTTTCTCAACCCCGGTCGCGTCTCATTGCCTGACATAGATATCGACTTTTGCGTGCGGGGTAGAGGCGACGTCATTAACCACGTCGCCAACCTCTACGGTCGCGATTCAGTCTGTCAGATCATTACCTTCGGGACCCTCGCCTCGCGCGCGGCGATCAAAGACGTGGGAAGGGCTCTCGATGTTCCCTATGCCGAAGTCGACCGCATTGCAAAGCTGATTCCGCCACCCGTCCGGGGCCGAAACGTGAGTATTGCCCAGGCCCTCGAGCAGGTACCCGAGCTGAAGAAGGAAGCTGAGACCAACCCCGTAGTTAAAGAACTACTTGAGATTGCGCAGCGCCTTGAGGGCTGCGCCCGTCACTCGTCGGTTCATGCGGCCGGCGTCGTGATCTCGCCTCTGCCACTTCAGGAACTGATCCCTATTGCCGTCTCGGGCAAGGAAGAAGTAACTACCCAATATGTCATGTCGGACCTCGAAAAGACCGGCATGCTTAAGATGGACTTTTTAGCGCTTACCGCTTTAACTGTTATAAATGATTGCTTAAAGAGCATTAAGCAACTGCTTGATGTCGAGATTAACTGGTCTGATATAGCGCTTAATGACGAGAGGACTATGCAGGTGTTTGCTGAGGGGCGCACGGATGCAGTCTTTCAATTCGAGTCTTCCGGGATGCAGGAAATCTGCCGGAAGTTGAAGCCCAAGGGCGTCGAAGACCTTGCCGCTCTGAACGCCTTGTACCGGCCGGGCCCCCTCGATGGGGGAATGGTTGACGAGTTTATCCTGCGACACCATGGGAAGAAGAGCGTCCGTTATCTGGTTCCCGAGATGAAGGAGATCTTAAGCAATACCTACGGGATCCTGGTCTATCAGGAACAGATCATGCAGTTGGCGCAGAAGCTGGCCGGCTATACGCTGAGTGAGGCTGACCTGATGCGGCGCGCCATGGGCAAGAAGAAACGCGAAGAGATGGCTGAGCACGAGCAAAAGTTTGTCGACGGCGCCATCGCTCGGGGCATAAAGAAGGAGAAGGCTGAGAAGATATTTTCACTGATGGCACAGTTCTCAGATTATGGGTTTAATCGCAGCCACAGTGTTGCTTACGCGTACCTTGCCTTCCAAACCGCTTATCTCAAAGCTCATTACCCTGAGCACTTCTACGCCGCGGTGCTCTCGAGCGAAGCGCAGGACGCGGCGAAGGTGTTTAAGTACTCGAAGGAACTCCGGGCGCAGGGGATCCACTTGTTACCGCCGGACGTTAATGAGAGCTACCTTGGCTTCACGCCACTCACGGGCGCCATTAGATACGGGCTGGCGGCTATTAAAGGACTGGGCGAAGGAACAGTTAATGCAATTATTGAGGCCCGTAAATCCGGACAGTTCAAGTCTTTCTTTAACTTTTCAGAACGGATTGAGCAGGGAAATCTGAATAAGCGGGTCTTTGAGGGCCTGGTGAGCGCGGGGGCTTTTGACTCTCTGAAGACTGACGCCCGGAAACTCGAGGAGTGGAGAGGGCAACTCTTCGGCTCGGTAGATTCGGCGATTGCCCGGGCGCAGCGTGCCAGACGCGAAAGACTGATTGGGCAGAATGGCCTGTTTGCTCAGTCAGCCGACGAAGAAGAGGTTGTAGGACAGCTACCGCGTGGGGCAAAAGGCTGGACGTATAGCGAACTGCTGGCGGCCGAGAAGGCGGCGCTCGGCTTTTACATTTCGGGCCATCCACTCGGGAAATATGTTGATCTGCTACAGGGTCTCAAGGCAGTAAAGTCAGTCGATCTGCCCGGGCTCACCAGTGGCAATCGCACCACGCTCGGCGGCGTAATCAGTGATCTGCAACTTAAGACTACCCGAAAGGGAGACCGATTTGGCCTGTTTCGAATCGAGGACGAGACAGGTGGAACAAAGTGTGTTGCGTGGCCTGAACCTTACCGCAAACACTCGGGACTGCTTCAGAATGAGCTACCGGTTCTGGTAACAGGCAGACTGGAATTAAGCGAAGATAACCCTCCTACTGTGATCGTTGATAATGTCCAGGGGCTTGATGAGTTGCGCAACCGGGACGAACTCCTGGTGGTTCGCCTCCCGGCGACGTCGGATTCCGCAACCTTTTTTGATAGTATCCTCCATCTGATTAACACCTTCCCCGGAAACTCTGAATTAGTCCTTGAGGCCAAGCTCGACGGCGGAGTGCTTGTGCGAGTAAAGCCGAACGCCGCCATTCGAGTGGGGAGAAGTGCTGAACTCAATTCGGCGCTTTCGCAGCTCGGATGTGTTGTGAGGTTCGAAAAATCTTCGCCAACGTTGACGATTTCCAGCTCAGGTTCAGAGTAATCGGAGCGCCAAACTGAAGTTTATCGAACGTCGATGTCCGACGAACTTCAGTTTGTCGTTTGTAGCTCAGGAATTCTAAGGGGGCTCAGGAATTCTCGAGCAGGGCTTCTTGGTAGGCCGGATCTGAACGGATCCACCATATCAGGAAGGATTTACACTGCTTGTAAATGCTTTGAGTTGGTTAAAATCGAACTTGAGCAGGTATGATGTGAAAACGAACCTGTTCCGAAGCTAATCGTCATTGTGGGAAAACCTACCGGCTGGAGAGACGATGTCAAAGCGTGAAAAGAAATCGGTAACTGCGGAGCCTGCAAAGCCCGCTTCTCCTGCGTCGAAGACCGCATTCGAGCGAGTCCAGTTGGCACGACACCCTGATCGACCATACACCCTCGATTTTGTCGAGAGGCTATTCGAAGACTTTGTCGAAGCGCATGGGGACCGCCGGTTTGGTGATGACCCGGCGATGGTCTGCGGTCTGGCACGCTTCCACGGACTGCCGATCGTCGTGGTGGGCCACCAGAAAGGCCGGGATACAAAACAGCGTAGTTACCGAAACTTTGGCATGCCAAAACCCGAAGGCTATCGTAAGGCACTGCGCGTGATGAAGATGGCGGAGAAATTTTCTCGCCCAATCTTTACGTTCATCGACACGCCGGGCGCCTACCCCGGTATCGACGCCGAAGAACGCGGCCAGGCAGAGGCCATCGCTTACAACTTGCGAGAAATGGCCAAACTCAAGGTGCCCGTAATCGTAACGGTAATTGGTGAGGGTGGGTCGGGCGGCGCCCTGGCAATTGGTGTGGGTGATCAGGTACTAATGTTGGAGAACGCAATTTACTCTGTAATTTCTCCCGAAGGATGTGCTGCCATTCTTTGGAAGGATGCCGGGCGGGCTGACCTCGCCGCCGAAGGTTTGCGACTTACAGCCCAGCATCTGCACAAAGAGGGAATTGTGGACCAGATCATCAATGAACCACCCGGTGGCGCGCACACCGACTACGACCAGACAGCGCGCTTATTGGATTCTGCATTGAGTGAAAGGCTTGCTGAGGCGGTTAGCTGTGGTCAGGAAGAAAGGTTGGCGCGGCGCTTCAGTAAACTACGCAAGTTCGGTCGCTGGGGCACAGACCCGAGCGTTCAAATTGCCTGAAGCGATTCGTGGATCGTCGCTTTGCTCGATAAAGAAATGCTCCACCGAGAAATCACCCACTGATACCTCGGAGCACTGAAGCAACTTCCGCGGCGTTTGACGGGCGCTTGTCCACATTTTTCTCCAGAAGCTTTGTCACAATCGCGACGAGCTCCTTTGGAGTCTTTGGTCGCAGCCGCGCCAGACTCCTGGGTTTACGATTTTGAATCGCATGGATCAGGCCCACATCCGACGTTGCAGTAAAAGCTTGCTTCCCGGACAGCATCTCGTAAATAACCACTCCCAACGACCATAGGTCTGAACGTTGATCCACTACCTCTCCCCGGGACTGCTCGGGACTCATGTAGGCGATCGTTCCCATGACTACTCCGGTGCGAGTCAAATTGGTGTTCGCCATTCTGGCAATGCCAAAATCGAGGATCTTCACCCGTCCCCCGTTGGTCACCATCACATTCGCGGGCTTAATATCCCGATGTACGATTCCTGATTGATGTGCGTGCTCGAGCCCCTCAACAATCTGGATCGAATACTCAAGCGTCTCCGAAAGCGGCAACTGCCCCCGCTCGATCTTCTTCTTCAATGTCTCGCCATCGTAACAGGGCATCACGATAAAGAGTTGCCCCGCGTGCTCGGCCACTTCATAAATCGTGCAGATGTTCGGATGATCCAGCGCCGCAGCGGCCCGGGCCTCTCGAATGAAGCGTTGCTTGGTCTCCAGATCCTGGCTGAGATATGGCGGGAGCAGCTTGAGGGCTACTAACCGATCCAGATTCTGGTCCCGCGCCTTGAAGATAGCGCCCATCCCCCCTTCGCCAACCTTCTCCAGCACCTCGTAGTGCGAGATTCTCTCGCCCATCCAATCGCCGCTGGCGCCCAAAGATACGGCCGTTGCCCCCAGGACGCCGTCCAACTTCTGAAGGAGATCGGTTTTAGCATCGCAGTTTAATAAGCCCTCCACTTCGTGGCGCAATTCAGGATCACTTGCCTCAACTTTGTTCAACAAGACTGCGCGCTCGCCTGTCGGCAAGGCCACGGCATGTTCGAACAGCGCACTGATTTCGTGCCAGCGCGTTTGTCTGCTCGTGATCGGCTTGGCTGGATCGGTGCCAGCCCTCACCTCGAGCGTAGGTTGTTCCTGTGGATGCGTGCCGAGGAAATTACGAACCTCGCTGAGAAAACGGGGCCAGGACGGATCATTCTCCAGAAATACATGGTTCTTTCCCTCGAGTGGCACAAAGCGAGCTCCGGGTATGAGTGAAGCAAGCAAACGGCCCTCGCTGAATGGAATGCGGAGGTCATCTTTCGCATGCAGCACCAGGGTGGGTATGTCGATCCGTTCTGCCAGTTCTTGCGTATCGAGCGTATCGAATGCCTCCATAATTCGCACGGCGTTTTCCGGCGAGGTCGAGATGCGCTGGAGGTCATTGAACCAATTCACGTGCTCCGGAGATCCTTCGGGAATGAACAAGGAAGTGAAGACCTGACGAAAGGCGGGGTGTTCTTTGCCCCAGCCGACCTGGGCCATACGAAGCATGACTTCGCGCTCCTCGAGCATCTCGGGCGTGGGATCACGAAACATGCGCCCCCGGGCATAGCTTCCGTAGAGGATGAGGTGACTGACCTTTCCCGGATTGCGGACTGCATAGGCAATTGCGATTGGGCCACCCTGGGAGATCCCCAATAGCGGGAAATGCTCAAGCTTCAGGGCCGCAACCACAGCTTCGAGATCCCGAACCCACGCGTCAAGCGAATAATCTTCCACATCCCAGTCCGAGAGCCCGCAGGCCCGCTCGTCGTACCGAATCAGAGTGTGCGTTCTCGAAAGCTCCCGCAACCAGTGGCGCCAGACGGGACTGTTCCAATCAAACTCGAGATGACTGAGCCAGTTTGCCGCCTTGACGAGCGGCGGACCGGCGCCAACGGTGGCATAGGCTATGCGCACGCCATCTGCCGAGGTACAGAACCTGATCTCCTGTTGATCGTAGCTCATCATTTGTGCTAGTTGACCCACATTAAGCTGCCCAATTTCTGTAGGCCACTTCTGTAGGCCACAAGGTCAATTATCTGGATGCGGAAATTATACATTAACCATTATCCCTCTCCGGTAGTTTCTCCGCATGTATCGGTACGGCAAACAAATTGAGCCGAAATGACACCCTGACTTGAGGAGAGGAGCAACATGATGCAGCAACAGCAATATACCTATCAGGCGACCCTTGCAGCTTCCGAAGTTGTTCGTTGGCGAGTCGAGGATATCATCGGGGGTGATAAGCGGCTGGATTTCACAAAGCCGTTCATGCCCGAATCCCTGGCGCGCGTTAAGCAGCTCGACTTCCTGAGCACGGCAGAGCAGATTGCCTTGAATCAGATTCGCGGAAATTCCTATCTGTGCATTTTTGGCCTGGTCGAAGAGTTCATTCTGCCCTTTGTACTTGACCATGCTCGTCCTAAGCTTCAGGGCGACGATTATCGCGTGCGCGCTCTTTTGCAGTTCGCAAATGAAGAAGCGAAGCACATCCATCTGTTTAAATGCTTCCGGGAAGGCTTTGAGCAGGGCTTTGGCACCGAGTGCCCGGTGATTGGACCTCCGGAAGCAATCGCCGAGGTTGTTCTGGCACACGATCCGCTCGCCGTCGCAATAGCTATTCTGCAGATCGAGTGGATGACTCAGCGTCACTATATTGACAGCATCAAGGATGACGAGGACCTTGACCCGCAATTCAAGAGTCTGCTGCGTCACCACTGGATGGAAGAGGCCCAACACGCAAAGCTTGACACATTGATGGTTGAGGCCCTGGCCGACGGTCGCAGCCCCGAGCAGATCGAGAAAGCGCTTGACGAGTATCTTGAGATTGGCGGCTTCATTGATGGCGGGCTTTCACAGCAATTGGAGTTTGATCTCGAGAGTTTCACGAGAGCAACCGGTCGCGAGTTGACCGAGAGCGAGAAAGAGCAGTACCGAGAGATACAGCGACAGGCAAACAGGTGGACCTATCTCGGTTCGGGCATGACTCACCAGAACTTCCTGGCAACGCTGGAACGCATAAATCCGGCGGTCCGACAACGCATCGAGGAGATCGCTCCGGCGTTTAGTTAAGTTACGAGTCTAGTCAATTCTTGAGAAAGGTCTTGCTCTGCAAAGAGTCAGGGCCTTTCTCATCTTCGCTCGTGCCCCTGATATACTCTGCCAACCTTACAATTGCAGGAGGACAAACTCGGTGACGCGGGGTGAAATGCTACGCCATCTAATTTTTAAAGGAGTCTTTAGCTCACTTTTACGGTGGTTGTCGCCGGTCAGCCTGCGAGCGATTTCGCAGTATGAGGTTCGGGACTCATGGACATAACTGCCTATTTGCAGCGCATCAACTACCACGGCTCGCCAGTTCCCAACGCTCAGGTTTTGCGGGATCTGCAAGTGGCGCACCTGCTGTCAGTGCCTTTTGAGAACTTAAGCATTCACGCGGGAGAGCCGATTGTGCTCGAAGACGAAGCTCTGTTCCGCAAGATCGTCGAGCGCCGGCGCGGTGGCTTCTGCTATGAATTGAACGGGTTGTTCGCAGCGTTGCTGCGTGCTTTGGGTTTTAACGTAACTATGCTCTCCGCCGGGGTGGCGAACGCTTCAGGCGGATACGCTCCTGACTTCGATCACATGACGCTCATGGTGGTCCTCGACGAGCGTTGGCTCGTGGACGTCGGTTTTGGTGATTCTTTCCGCGAGCCGCTCCTGCTTGACGAGCGTGGGGTTCAGGAGCAGGGAAGGCGTTTGTACAAGCTCGTTTCAGACGGTGCCCACTCGATCATGATGCAGCGTGCTAACACCGCTGGCGAAGAATGGCAGGCGCAGTACCGCTTCACTTTGGAGCCACGGCAGTATAGCAACTACGCGGAGATGTGTAGCTACCATCAGACCTCTCCGCAATCCCATTTTACGAAAGGGCGTGTTTGCACACGTGCGACTGCGGAAGGCCGCATCACCCTGAGTGAGATGCGATTAATTACCACCAACGAGGGCGGTGACAAGCAAGAGCGCGAGTTGGCAGACGAGCAGGAGTACTCGGAGTTGCTTTTTCAACACTTCGGAATCGTGATGCAGAATTGAGGCACCTGACATATAATTCGCCAAAACTTGGAATAATGATTAATTCGGGCGGTTATTGAAAAGAGAGATGTCCAGCCCGCAAAAAAATGAAGTGACCCGACTGCTTCTGGGTTGGCGTCACGGCGAGAAGGCGGCGTTGGACCACTTGATGCCGCTTGTCTATCGGGAGCTTCGTAAGCTCGCCAGCGGTTACCTGAGAAGCGAACGCCACGACCACACCCTACAGCCCACGGCCTTAATTCATGAAGCGTATCTGCGTCTGGTCGATCAGAAAATGCCGGAGTGGCAAAGTCGTGCGCACTTTTTTGGGGTAGCCGCGCGTTTGATGCGCCAGATCCTTGTCGATCATGCGCGCAATCGCAGGGCTTCGCGAAGGGGAGGCGACCAGCACAAGCTTTCGCTGGAGGACTCGCCGCAGGTCTTTTCCCATGCTCAGACTGAGGAACTCCTGGCTTTTGATGAAGCGCTGAGTAAGCTGGCCGCGCTCGACGAGCGCAAGAGTCGCGTGGTTGAGATGCGTTCTTTTGGTGGTCTGAGCGTCGAGGAGACGGCTGAGGCGCTGGGAATCTCCGCCCCCACAGTAAAGCGTGACATGCGACTTGCAACGGCCTGGTTGCGCCGCGAACTGGATCTTTAGTTAGTTGGTCCGTGGTCCGTGGTCCGTGGTCCGTGGTCCGTGGTCCGTGCTTTGTGGTCCGTGCTTTGTGGTCCGAAGCGAAGAGGCCGCTTGGATTATTTGTGTGATTTCGTGTGATTTCGTGGATCGTGTTTTTGGCCCGGTTCAAAAGCGATCCACGAAATCACACTAAAAACACACGAACAAATCAATACAAAACTTAAAACCCACTGACCACGGACTACGGACCACGGACCAACCTACTCAATCGTCCGAAGCAAAGAGGCCGCTTGGATTATTTGTGTGATTTCGTGTGATTTCGTGGGTCGTCTTTTGGTCCTCGGTTCAAAGCGATCCACGACATCACACTAAAAACACACGAAAACCCACTGACCACGGACCACGGACTACGGACCAACCTACTGCTTCTCTAAAGCAACCATTACCGGGACTGAATTCGATACGATGTCAAAAACCGGCGACCGTCGCTGGGCCATTTCGCAGAGCTCCTGAAGCCTTTCTACCGGGGCATCGGCCTTGATTCTAAAGGTCACGCAGATGTCTTCGTAGCCGTTTCTGACACCGTCCGACAACCCGAGAAAGCCCCGCAGATCGAGATTTCCTTCCAGCCTCGATTCCACTTCATCGATCTGGATTCCCTTGGCCGCCGCGTTATAAATCAGGGAAGTTGTTAGACACGCGGCCAGTGCATGCAGGACAAACTCAACCGGGCTGGCGCCGTTATCTTCACCAAGCAGCACGCTAGGTTCATCCGAATCCAGAATCATTGGTTCGGAGCGAGAGGTGTCTTCCTCACCAACGCCGTAAAACCCCTGTATCGTAGTCCGGTTGTGACCCCCGTTTATCCATTTGTTCTCGGCGCGAAAGTTGAACCTGGCCAGCCCGGGGGAACCATTGATGGCTGCAACGGTGGTGAATAGCTGGCTAACGTTGACGCCATTCACCATTTCGCCTACCGGTATTTCTTTGGTTTTCTTCTCGACACTTAATGTCTTCATATTGTCTTCCTCCCGCCATACTCTTAGCCGGCCGCCATTGACCGCCTCATTTAAGACATGCGTAGAAAGACTCGCCAGGGGATCATCCCGGGCGACAAATTCGGCTTAGCGGGGCGGAGAGGACAAATCCCGATTTCGGCCACAAGCGATGAGACTTGTTACCCTTTCCGGAGCCCGATAGCGTTTTTAGTCTGCTCTAAGGAGAATTAGAACGGAACGTCGTCTTCCGCAGGTTCAGACGGCTCAGAGATTGCGCCGCCGGCGCCAGCGGCAACCGCCGCCCTTTCCGCAGGTGGTTCTTCGGACCTACCGCCGCCGATGAACTGCATATCAGTTCCGTGAACTTCAAGCGTATACCGCGCTTTTCCATCGCGGTCTGTCCACTCCTCGACGCGGAGGCGGCCTTCGATGTAAATCGGGCGGCCCTTCGTGAGGTACTGTGAGGCAGTTTCAGCTTGTCGTCCCCATAGAGTGACGCGAAACCAGGTTGTTAGATCCTGCATTTCGCCAGTCTTGTCTTTTCGCCGTTCGTTTGTGGCAATTGAAAAGGTGCAGACCGGGGTGCCCTGCGGCGTATAGCGCAGTTCAGGATCGCGACCTAGATTTCCAACGAGAGTTATCTTGTTGAAAGACATGAGGGTCCTCTTATTTCTTTGGGATACGGTACAACTTAGAGCGCGATACTACTAGGCGAGTATTAATGGGTCAAGCAAGGCAGCGGTTATATATTTTTGATTTTTGATTTTCGATTTTCGATTTCTGGGACTGTTGGCTTGAGCATGCAATAGGGAACCCCCAATCGCCAATCAAAAATCAACAATCGCAAATCGCAAATCGCAACCCCCCTATCGCCAATCGCCAATCCTTTCTGGGACTATTGGCTTGAGCATGCAATAGGGAACACCCAATCGCAAATCAAAAATCGCAAATCGCCAATCCCCTATCGCCAATCCTTTCTGGGACTATTGGCTTGAGCGTGCAATAGGGAACACCCAATCGCAAATCAAAAATCGCAAATCGCAAATCCCCTATCCCCCATCGATTTACCCCTCATCCGGCTATTTCTGTTAGACTATGTCCACCTGAAATTGCAACAGCGTGACTGATGAAGACCAGAGTTTATATTGAAACGTTTGGCTGCCAGATGAATGTCGCCGATAGCGAGCGCGCGGCTACGGGTTTGCGAAAAGCCGGCTATGAACTCACCGACTCAGCCGACGCTGCTGATGTTGTTCTCCTGAATACCTGTTCGGTGCGCGAACGAGCGGAACGAAAGGTTTTCACCCGAATTGCCGACCTTCGCGGTGGCCGCGCTCAAGGTAAAAAGCCGGTAGTCGGCGTCATGGGTTGCGTCGGGCAACTTGAAGGGGCCGCAATATTCGATCATGCTCCTACCGTCAATATGGTCATCGGGACCCGTGCGACCGATCGCCTTCCAACCCTGATTGAACGTGCCCGCGAAGGTGAACGCAACGTAATAGATCTCGGCGAGAGGGCTGAATGTGAGGTTTGGGACGTTTCTCCCGTTGAAAGGCATTCTCCTTATGTGGCGTTTGTGCCAATCATTGAGGGCTGTAATAAATTCTGTTCGTTCTGCATAGTCCCATACTCGAGAGGGCGCGAGAAGAGTCGAACCGCGACCGAAATTGTTGCCGAAGTAGCCCGTCTGCGCACACTTGGTTATAAAGAGATTCACCTGATCGGCCAGAACGTTAACAGTTATCGGCCCAGGTCTTCTGAAGGCCTTGCCGAGTACCCTGGCGCCACGCCTTTTTGCCGGTTGCTTAGAGCGGTTGCCGCCACCGGAATGGAACGAATTAAGTTCACAACCTCATTTCCTCGTGACTTCCATCCTGATATAGTGACCGCCATAGAGGAACACTCGAATCTTTGTGACTGGATCCATCTGCCCGTTCAGTCAGGGAGCGATCAAATTCTGAAGGCGATGCGACGCGGCCACAAAGCTACGGACTACTTTCAAAGGGTTGAGGCAATTAAGGGAGCGAGCCGGCGGATGGCTTTGACTAGCGACATCATTGTTGGCTTTCCGGGTGAAACTGAGGACGACTTTCACGAAACGCTCAATCTCGTTGAGCGCTGCGAGTATGACGGTCTTTTTATCTTCAAATATTCAAAGCGGGCCGGCACACCAGCCGCCAACCTTGTCGACGATGTTTCATCTGCCGAGAAGTCACGACGGTTCCTCGCGTTGGAGGGATTGCAGCGTCAAATTCAGGAACGGATTTATCAGAGTTATGTTGGCAGCCTGGTGGATGTGCTGGTCGAAGGTCAAAGCGCCAGATCCGACGAGGACCTTACTGGCCACTCAAGCTGTCATAAGGTTGTAAACTTTAAGGGTAGCCCCGGCCTCGAAGGGCAGATCGTCAGGATCAGGGTTACGAAAGCCAAAGCAAACAGCCTCTACGGTGAGTTAATGAACTGAGATAACAGAGCCAGCGATAAGAGGTAGCAAATGGAAATCGAAGTCAAAATCCGAGCTCTGATGATGGATCCTAATAGTGGTACGCCGATTATCATCCTGAAAGATGTCCAGAGTGACACCATGCTGCCGATCTGGGTTGGCGCCTACGAAGCGAATGCGATTGCGCTCGAGATCGAGAAGATTGCTCCTCCGCGCCCAATGACTCACGATCTCTTACGCAATCTGATCGTGGAACTCGGGATCCAGGTCGAGCGCGTTGTCGTAACGAACCTCCGCGACAACACGTTCTTCGCAGTTATTGAGATGCGCACGGGCGACGGAAATCGCATGGTGCTGGATTCGAGACCTTCTGATGCAATCGCCCTGGCGTTGCGAGCCGATTGCCCGATTTTTGTCGATATGGAAGTAATAAAGGCGTCACGCAATACTGTTCCGGCAGAAGAGGAAGGACTGGAAGATTCAGCGCTTTCCGAAGAAGAATGGCCCGATGTGATTGGCGAAGCCGGCGACCTTCCGATGTGAAGTTTGAGGTCCTTGCCGGCTCGATTCCGAGTTGAGCTTGTCGTCCGTGGCGTCGCGGGGAAGGGGGGTGGTCCCGCCCGCAGTTAAGCGCAAATCAGTGCCTCCGTGCAGCGAATGGTAATCGCAATCGCAAATCAAAAAGGTGGTGTTGGCAAGACTACTACAGCCATCAACTTAGCTGCTGCGTTTGCCAGACTCGGACAACGGGTCCTGCTGCTCGACCTCGATCCCCAGGCAAATAGTTCAATCTCGTTTCTGGATCCGCTGACCATTGAACGCTCGGCTTATGAATTAATGATGGATGGTCTGGCTCCGCTCGAGCAGTCTGTTTACCGGACCCCGATAGAGGGACTGGACATTGTGCCCGCGCGGATCAGCATGGCGAAGCTCGAGTCAAAACTGATTGGTGATTTCGATGCACCCTTTCGCTTGAAGGACAGGCTCGCGCCATTTCGCGATCAGTACTCAGTTGTAATCATTGATACCCCACCCACGCTGGGATTAATTACCGTCAACGCGCTGGTTGCGGCTTCGCATGTCCTGATACCAATCCAGTCGTCATACTTTGCGCTCGAAGGTACAGATGACCTGCTGGAAACGATCGAAAAAGTGAAGGCGCGTCCCAATCCCAGCCTCGAGTTGCTGGGTGTGCTCGTGACGTTGCACGACAAGCGCACGACCCTGGCGCGCGAGGTGTACGAGCAGATTCGCGGCGTCTTCGGGCCAAAGCTTTTCGAAACAGTGATTTCAAAGAGCGTGCGGCTCGAAGAATCGCCCGCGTATAAGGAGTCTATCTTCAGTTTTGCGCCAAATTCTTCCGGCGCAATCGAGTATGCAAAACTTTGTGAAGAGGTAATGAGCCGTGTCTAAAAGGGGACTACCAACAGGTCTGCAAATGCGCCACGACGCGCACTATGTTGAAGAATTATCACAACCGAGATCGGCGCCGGTGGGGCGCATGATCTCGGTCGACAAGATCGATCCGAATCCCGAGCAGCCGCGCGTTGAATTTGGCGACCTCACTGAACTCACCGCTTCGATTGCCGAGAAGGGCGTGTTGGAGCCCTTGCTGGTAAAGCCAAACAAGCTGACCGGGCGCTGGATGATTATCGCCGGTGAGCGTCGCTGGCGAGCGGCCCAACTTGCCGGTTTGAGCGAAGTGCCGTGTGTCGAGATGGAAGTTGACGAAGGCGCCGTCGCCGAAATTGCTCTGATAGAAAATATGCAGCGCAAGGACCTGACGGTCTGGGAAGAAGCAGACGGTTTACAGGCGCTTTGCGAACGCTTTGGTTATACCCACGAGGAAGTAGCTCGAAAAGTCGGAAAGAGCCGAAGTACGGTCACTGAAGCCCTATCCATCGCGGGAATTCCAGCCGACGTCCGCGAAATTTGCCGTCAAGCCGAGGTTGCCGCAAAGTCCGTGCTGCTTCAGATCGTGCGCCAGCCGGACGAAGAAAGCATGAGGCGTCTGGCTAAGGAGATTGCGGCTCGCGGTTTGAACAGAGATGACGCTCGCGAAGTAAGAAGGCGAGAGATGGGACCGCGCGTGACTCCGGAAGCCAGGCCCTTCACATTCAAGTACGCGGCGCCCGGTAGGGAGTTTAGTCTCGAAGTTCGCTTTCGACGATCTCAGGTTGAGGCTTTCGAGATTGCCGAGGCCCTCAGGTCAGCCGCCGAGAACATCGAGCGAAATCATCTGGAGTAGGCGCTCTTACCGCGACGATTTCGAAGCCACACCCTTCTTCTTTTCCGTCACGGCCCTTTTCTGCAAAGCTTTGGCCCAACGTTCTAGCGTCGGCTGGAGAGGCTTGAACAAGCGGGCGCGGAAGGAGTGCCGCTTCTCGTTCCAGAGTCTGAGTTGCTTCTCGGTATACGCCCGGACCGCAGGTTCCAGTTGGGTCTTCTTCAGGGAATGCTTCAGTGTCAGGTGGTAGTGTTGGGCCACCAGAGAGAATACTATCGCTGTCAGGTTTCCCTTGAAGGACAGTCGCGGCACGAGTCGCTTGTGAATTGGTTTGTTCGCGGGTAGCAAAACCCCCACTGCGATATCGAACCATGGGGCCTTTGGACCCTGGCGGGGATGGTAAAGGCCAGGCAACTCAGTTGCTTGAATGGCCCCTTTAAGACGTGGATCCGAAATAAACTCGACCAACCTGATTCGTTCGACACCGCGGGTATGTTCGCGCGGTAAGCTATCAAAGGCTGATTCAATGTGATTAACTGTGTACTTCGGCAGCTTTCTTTCAACAGTATTCTCGATTTTTATTGCCACTATTAGGACAGTCCCCTCGCTACGAACATTAATTCCGCTATAAAAGTTTTTCAGATTGAACCCGTAATGTAGGTGATGCCTGCTGACACTGTCAAAGCGTACCTACTCGCCCACTATTGTTGCTCCAGCCTGTTGTTGAGAGTCCCCCCTAAAGCGTCCCGAGAATTACCTTGCATAATTGTCACGTTCTGCTTCTGGTTCAAGAGCAAGGTGCTAGTGTGGGTTCTGTTCGTGTAATTTCGTGTGGTTTCGGGGAACGGCTCTTTGTTGGTTAAAATGACCCACTAAATTACACTAAATCACTTGAATGCCCACATGACAGAAGGGGTTTCAGCATGAATGATCCCTTGCGCGTTGCTTTATTACAATTGAAGGGCTGCGGTTTCGATCGACCGGCAAGTCTTGCCGAAGGGGAAGCAGCCTGCCGCCGCGCTCACGCTCGAAACGCGGACATCGCCCTTTTTCCAGAGCTCTGGAGCGTGGGCATGACCTACTTCGAGCCGAAACAGGCGGGCAGCAGGGAACTCTGGGCCAGCCAGGCAATAGATCTAGATGACCCTTTCATTGTTCACTTTCAACAGCTCGCCAAAGAACTGAACATGGCGATCGCGCTGACCTATCTTGAAAAGTGGGACAATGCGCCGCGGAACTCAGCCTCTCTGATCGATCGCGAAGGCAGGATTGTTTTGACCTATGCCAAGGTCCATACCTGCGAATTCGATATCGAAGCAGCTTTAACACCCGGCGATAGTTTCTCCGTGTGCACCCTGGCCACACAACGCGGTGATGTAAAAGTGGGATTCATGATCTGTTACGACCGGGAGTTTCCTGAAAGTGCACGAATTCTGATGCTTCAGGGGGCGGAGCTGATCCTGACACCTAATGCCTGTACATTGGACCATCATCGATTGGGACAATTTAAAGCGCGCGCTTTCGAAAATATGGTCGCAGTAGCCATGGCGAACTATGCAGCCCCAAAGCATAACGGACACTCGGTGGCTTATGATCCGATAGTTTATCCTGTACCCGACGGCGAGGCGCGCGACACCTTAGTTGTCGAGGCCGGAGAAGAGGAGGGCGTCTTTATTGCTCCATTTGATCTGGATCAGATTCGCGAATATCGGGCGCGTGAGACCTGGGGCAATTCGTATCGGCGGCCACGGCTCTATAACAGTCTGACAGCGAAAGAAATAGATCCTCCGTTCGTCAGGTCCGACGCGACACGATAAAGATGGCCTGGCCCCGACCCTGGAATGTTACCCGCCACCAAAACTCAAGAATGGCGCGAGCGAATAGTTGATTATCTGGGTCTCGAACGCAATGTCGCGCTTGCCTCCGCAGCGGTGTTTCTGCTTACGCTGGGTGAGGAACTCTGGACGAAATTTCTACCCAAGTACCTGGAGGCATTTGGCGCCAGCGCAGTCGTCATCGGCCTATTTGGAACTGCTCGAGACTTCATCGACGCCGTTTATCAGTATCCGGGAGGATGGCTAGCCGATCGCTTCGGACGTCGTCGCGCCTTTCTAATCTTCATTGCCATCGCCTCGGTAGGGTATCTCATCTATTTTCTCAGCCCTTCCTGGCCCATTGTCTTCATTGGTCTTGCATTTTCGATGGCGTGGCACAGCATGGCCAGCCCTGCAATATTCGCTGTCATCGGGGATTCGTTGCCCAGAGAACGCCGGGCAATGGGGTTCACTTTGCAGTCCATTCTCAAACGCGTTCCCGTTATCGTAGCGCCAATTGCCGGTGGCATGGTCATAGCCGCTGTAGGAATAACTTCGGGCGTGCGGGCAGGGCTGGTAGTCACTTTGGTCCTTGCAGTAATCACAATATTTTTTGTTTGGCGCATTAACATTGAGGTGAAGCCAGTTGACACGGTCAGGATCCTGGGCGTGTGGCGGTCATTCCATTCGGCCCTTAAGCGTCTGCTTATCTCAGACATAATCATCCGGACGGCTGAGGCAATGACCGGCATCTTCGTCATCTTGTATGTAACGAATGTGGTGGGGGTCAGCATGGCCCAGTACGGTGTGCTTGTGGCGGTACAAGTGACGACTTCAATTCTGGTCTACCTGCCGGCCAGCAAGATTGCAGATCGGATCGGGCGCAAGCCGTTCGTGGTAGTAACTTTTGTATGTTTCGCGTTGTTTCCGCTGGCAGTGATGATCTCTACCGGGTTCGGCGCTTTGCTGGTGGCATTTATCATCGGCGGCCTTCGCGAGATCGGCGAACCGGCGCGCAAGGCGATGATTGTTGACTTTGCTGAAGAGTCGCTGCGTGGCCGCAGTGTGGGTCTTTATTATCTGATGAGGAGCATCAGCATCACTCCGGCGGCAGCAATCGGGGGGTTGCTGTGGAACGTCTCTCCGGAGGCGCCATTTGTTATGGCCGGCATAATTGGATTCATCGGTACATTGGTCTTCGCGGCCACCGTGGAGGAGAGGTATGCGGGATGATGCCTCAAACTCCAGATCATACGCCTTTACACACGGATGAGACTGAGGAAGCAGAGAACCTTTTTCCAGACCCAATTCAGCAAACGAACGGATATCCTCTGCGTCTGATAATACATATTATGAGGGAAGGGGCTTTGCCTCAAAAGTAGGATTATGAGTCGACTTATGGGGCAAAGGGCGTATCTGCCCCAAAAGTCATATGCGGAATCTGAGATGTGGTTCACTTTCGACGCGTTCAACAGGTCGGTAATGGCGTCACGCAGGTAAAGAGCAATGGGCAAATGTTGCAGACCATCTTTCGTTGGTGCGCTCAACACGATTGCTATGTTTCAGCTGAGTTGGGTATCTTTCCTTAACTAGATAAGAATGGAGAATTACCATGACAGATGAAAATGAAGTGGAACAGGTTCCCACTGATGATCGGCGGAAACGCATACTGATCTACGCTGCTGTGCTTGTCGTTGTGTTTCTGCTTGGCTTAGTTCCCATGTGGCTTATGGCTCGTTCGCGCGCAGCTGAACGGGACGAAGCTCGCCGCGAGTTACGCGCGTGCACGATTCAAACCGCTCTGGCGTCAGCCGCAATTGATGCACGCAACGGCGACTATGAACCGGCCCGTCAG
>JBGSWR010000057.1:0-3913 GCA_041751855.1 Pyrinomonadaceae bacterium | reverse complement strand
AGCGCGGTTACTGGTCAGTAACTTGGTGAAGCAACTTGAATCGCCAGCCGGCGTGTCGTAACCAGCCCTCCGGAATCAATCATGACTTTGGCGGGCACGGAGATCTTTACGCTTGACTCCGACTTTCATACCCGATTTGTTCGGTCGCATCCGCTAGTCGCGATCAAGTGACCACCATAAGGCGTCGAGATGAACGCGAGCGATTCCGTTGGCCGCGCCTTCGGTAGCGGCAACGTTTTGATAACTGGCACTGATTGGCACGGTCAAATGTTTTACGCCAGGCCAAGCCGGTAATGGTTCACCGCGCTTCTTCGCCGCCTTTCGCAAGGCTTTGGCGGTTATTGAGTCAAGCGGCAACTCAAGAAACGGTTCTGAGCGATCGAGATGATAAGCCGAAACGAGATGCGATGTATAAGAACAGTCGAGAAGAAAGATGTTGAGAATTTTACGCGCGAGACCCCAATTTTGGCAGCCATGAGGTAGTGCGCTGCGAAGTTGTTCAGTGGTTCGGTCTAGTTGGGCATTGAAGGTTTCACGATTTGTCACGCCAAAAGGAGCGAGGTCGAGAACACGAAGAAAATTGCGCGCAGCGACAACCGCGCCGGCGTTACCGCGACCACGCACCGTCGATGGCCCGATGCAGGTTCGAGCCGAGCGACTTTGAACCATTCGAAGAAAGTCTTGCTGCGTCATATGACAATGCGACCGAACTCTTGATTATCTGGTTTCCTAATAAAACTGTTGAAACTTCGTGCTTCCGAATATAACAGAAAGCCCAGTTTGGCTAAATAGTTAAGCATGAGAGAGATGACGATCAATATCCTGGCTGTCCGGTTTTATTAGGAATCCTAATAAACCAGAACCGGTTCCCTCAGAGCAAGTCGACAGGACTCTTGACACCCTTGCCGCCTCGGTTCAGCACATGCGTGTAGATCATTGTCGTCGTTACGTCCTTATGACCAAGTAATTCCTGGATCGTTCGTATGTCGTAGCCCTCTTCAAGCAAATGTGTGGCAAACGAATGCCTCAGCGTGTGCGACGTTGCCGGCTTGGCAATTCCGGCTGCTCGCACCGCTGCTTTGATCGCCTTCTGCACTATGGACTGATCCACATGATGACGCCCCTGCGCCGGTCTTCGCATTCACCCATCGTTTCGCCTGCGGAAAGACGTACTGCCATCCCCATTCTCTTGAAGCATTCGGGTATTTTCGATCCAATGCAAACGGAAGCGTAACGCGGCCGTAACCATCAGCCAAATCCCTCGCGTGGATTTTCTTTACACGTTCCAAATGATCTTTCAGCGAGGCTGTGGCCTTTTCGGGCAACAGGGTGCGCCTATCCTTGTCACCCTTCCCCTCCCGAATTGTAATTTCACCGGAGCCAAAGTCGATATCCTTCACCCGCAACCGCAAACACTCCATCAAACGCATTCCTGTTCCGTACATCAAGACCGCAATCAGCTGCTGCTCGCCTTTCAGCCTGTTAAGGACTGCCTTTACTTCTTCCCGTGTCAAGACGACAGGCAGCCGCTTCGACGGACGGGCTCTTATGACACTCCCAAGTTCACCAAGCGGATGCTCCATCACGTACCGATAAAGGAAAAGCAAAGCGCTTAAAGCCTGATTCTGAGTAGAGGCGCTGACCTTCTCTTTGACGGCGAGATAAGTTAGGAACTGATTGACTTCCGTCTCGGCCATCTCCTTGGGATGGCGCTTATTGTGATAGAAAATGAATCGCTTGATCCAATTGACATAGGTGGCTTCAGTGCGTCGGCTGTAATGACGAGAGCGTAACGCAATTCGTACCTGCTCGAGCAGTCTTGGTTTGGACCTTGGGGTTGTAGTTGCGCCTGCCAGGCCCGCGGATTCAGAGCGAGTATCGCGCATGTGAGGTCTTCTTTCTTTCGTGAGTCATAACGTCATCAGCAGTGCCTAAGGAATGCTGCCGCGACGTTTGGTGCGGTGTTTAATAGAAACACTGCAGGCATGTCAAGTACGTGAAACACGGTTCGTTTTTTGATTGGTTTGCGCCAACAGATTCGTCGGCGTTTAGGGACCACTCCGTGCTCTTAGAGTTCAACACATATTTGTGTGGCGGCTACTTCCGTGTAGGCTGCGTGCGTCTACTCTCCGCGCCACACTAATTCTTAAAACGTTATGTGGCATGTGCTGCTATCGTGTGCAGCACGAATCAATCTTCGCGAATGATAGTAAAGGAGCCGGGTCGTGCCGCCGGTCGCACCACCCAACCGGAGTTCAGAGTGGCACTCCAGCCGTCCCCCTGCAGGGTGGTCCCTTCGAGCGGCCCGGTAATCGGTACAGACAATGTTCTCCCATCGGCAGCGCGCAAGACACCGTCGTTGGCGTTGAGACGGCCCCATTGGGCCGTAAGGGTGAAGTTGTTGAAGAACACGGTACCGACTCCCGGAATGCCGACGGACCCTCTGGTGTCGCTGGTCCCGCTACCCCCGGCAGGCATCGTCAGAACGGGCCCATCAACGAAGCGTTGGCGCAACTCAGCAACGCGGACCTGCTGCGCCCGATCGCGCGCCTCCTCCGCCTTTCGCAGCGTTGCCGCATCGTAGCGCGCCGCTGCCACGGCAACATCCGTCGTCGGTGGCCTGTCGGTTGCTAAGGCGAGCATGTCGCCAAGGTCCGAGGCGCCACGAAGCTGCCGGCGCCATCCTGGCAGGAGATCGTCCAGCAGCACACCGTAGGCGGGTCCGGACGCGGCCTCGAAATTTCCGACGAAGGACCACGGCGCTTCGCCTGCTGGTAGCGCTGACGCTGCGGCACGGCGGGCAGCCGCGGGCGAATTGGCCCAGGCCGCGATGCCGGTGTAGGAGGCAAGCCCTTCGCGAATCTCGTCGCGCCTTTCGTTGTCCGCCGAGCCGGGAAACAGGCGGCGGCGTTCGCGTCTGAAGGCCAGCGCATCGGCGATGGCCTCGGCCTTGTCGCCCCCGCTCGACTCGATCGCCCGGCGGAGCGCTCGCCATTCGAGCTGCAGCCAGAGGCGCCCTTCAAACGTATCGAGATGCTCGTTGAAGCCGTCGCTGTTTCCTTTGGAGAACCCCAGCTCGGGCTGAATGCGATGGAACAACCCGTGAAGCATTAATTGCTGACGTACATCGGCATCGTTCTCCGGGAGCATGTACAAGGGAAAGGCGAACCATCGCACCCCTCCCCAGGACACGGGGCCGTCCGCGAAACTCGTAAAGCGGGGTGCCGGACCCTCCGGTTCCGGCTGGCTTGTGGCACGCGTTTCGGTCGCTGGGTCAAAAATCACCATCGGACCACAGAGCGACACACCCCAAAGTCGGCCCGCGTCTCGTTCGCAGAGCTTCGTGGCTTCATCGAAATAGCGCTTGGCAAGCTGCGGGTCGACCTGTGCATCTGCAGCCGTTGCGGCGCCAAACAGCGCGAGGAGGAATAGGGAGTTGAGATGGTATCGAGTTCGCATCGGAAATCCCCCTTTGAGAGTCTACTCTATTGCCAAATCATCCGTGCGAGCCAAGCGACAAAAGGGCGGCCACCACTCCCTCCGGCACGGACACACTCCCTACGCCGGATAACGCCTATCCAATCCATCACCCACGCTCGGCTTGACGATGTTCTTCAATGTGGTTTCGTGGATCTTGTGTCCTAATTGGCTAAGAAATGATCCACGAAGCGACACGAAGTGCACACGAATCGGAATCATCACGTGTGAGGTCCACTTGAAAACCATTAAAATGGTTCGCAGCAGGAGGATAACCGGTCCCGACCCCAACCTAAAGAGGCTGTGTCACAATTCAGTTTTTCTACGGCTCGACGGAAGAACAGTGGACAGACGGCAATCCTGATGTCGAGACGATGCACAAGAATTATCTAACGAAGCAGGGGCAACTTAGGTATGAGCGCGCGAGATTGATTGA
>JBGSWR010000056.1:0-66989 GCA_041751855.1 Pyrinomonadaceae bacterium | reverse complement strand
ATCCGCGGGCCGGGGTTCGAGTTGTGATTCAAGTTACGAGCCCCGAAGACGACAAACTGAAGTTTATCGGACGTTCGAGAAACTTCCTTCGTCGGAGGTGTTCACTTTATAGGTTGGCCACCTGAGACGTAAGTAGCGATCGTGTCGTGATGTACCGCCATGTGGTCGCGAATGGCAAGCCCCTGTGCTTGAGGCGTTGCTGTGCCCGCGGCCGGCTGGGGCGGCGCACCAAGTTCCGCCCAGGAATCGAAGCGGGTTATGCTCAGAAAGTTCCAGGGAGCACCTTCGACATGAGCAAAGAGAATGCTACGGGCTGCGGCAGGGCCGTCATTCAACACTTTTTGCAATTGCGCCCGGTGTCCAGGCAGCGATCGGTAATCACTGATTTGATAAATGGGTTCACCTTTCGCCGGCACGAGTAACTTCTGCACGACGGACCATGCTGGGCCAACTACGAATGTGTCCCCATGCCAGTTACTAAGCGGCGCCAGGCGCTGGTTGTATTCCTGGACAGCCTTCGTGGGAGCGCTGGCTGTAATGGTTGTTTGCTTTCCGAGCGGCGTAATCACAATTAAGTCCCACTCGCCCCCCTGGGCGTGGCGCAGGATGATGGGTGTTACCTGGGGTTCGCCTGCTTCCGGTCCCGGCGCGTTTTTGTAAGCATCAATGAGCTCCGTCAGCTTTCCTGGCGCGGAATTCACGACGTGGATGTGATAAAGCTCGAGGTCCTGAGCGGGTTGAGACTCCTGAGCCACCGCGATGGTCAGGCTCAAAAGAATCATAATTACCGTAGACAGACCATTCCTAATGTATGTTTCCTTCATAAAGATCTCCTTAACTGGGCAAAATTGTTTGCTGGCGAGTCGCCAATGTGTGGCGAACACTATCTCAGATAGACCCGGCGGGTCAAGCGAGGTTGTATCCATCAATGCAACAAGCATCAAAAGGCTAAACGGCTACCCGTCGCGCAATGCAAAACAACGCTCTCCAGTCATAACTGCATTAACCTCCATTTAATACGGTCTTAAGCCAGTCGTAACCCTAAGGGGTTATGTTTTCCACCTCAAACTTAAACGTCAACATGCAATTGCTTTCAACTGTAGAAACAGTTTGTCAGCTTTATCCACTGCGACGATCGACAATCAGGAGAGAAAGCTATGACCCGAACTGCTTATTCCAAACGTCAAATTTCCTTACCCGGCAGAGCCGCAGCCTTTTGCTTGCCATGCCTATTGGTCCTTTTGGTACTTGCTTCAAACGCCTCAGCGCAATCCGAGTCCGGCAGCGCTGCCATGGAAGGATTGGTAAGCGACTCGAACGGCGCTGTTGTTACAGGCGCTAACGTCAGAATTCGTAACATCGAGACAGGCTTGGAACGAACTGCTAGCACGAATTCCCGTGGACGATTTAGCGCTCCCGTTTTGCCAGTGGGAAGATACGTCGTACGCGCAGAAGCGGCCGGGTTTGCGCCAGGAGTCAGCGATGATGTCAGACTGATCGTCGGAGAAACCGCAACTGTTAATCTCACTATTGCGCCCACTTCTGTCAGAGAAGAGGTGACGATTACCACTGAGAATGAAACATTGGATACAGAAGCCCCCGCCACGAGCTCAACGATACCGGAGCGGGCTGTTTCAGATCTGCCAATTCGCGGGCGCAACTTCACGGAGTTCGTCCAGCTCACGCCGGCAGTAGAACAGGAAGCAGATCGTGGTGGTCTGGTAATTTCAGGCCAGCGATCAATCAACTCGAATGTCGCAATTGACGGCGCTGATTACAATGACGCACTCCAGGGCAATCAGCGCGGTGGAGCGGAAACAGCATTCTTCTTTCCGCAAACAGCCGTGCGGGAATTTCAGGTCGTGCGCTCGGGTGCAAACGCCGAGATTGGCAGGACAAATGCAGGTTTCGTCAACGTCGTAACCAAATCAGGTACGAATGACATTCGGGGGGAAGCGTTCTATTTCAATCGCAACCGGAAACTCACCTCTCCTAATGCCTTTGGTCGTAGCCTCGACAATGCGCAGAACCAGTTAGGCGGGTCGGTAGGCGGGCCTATGATCCGCGATCGGGCATTCTTCTTTTTCGGTATTGAGCAAAATTATCTTCGAGTTCCGTTCGTCGTGGAATTTGCGCCACCACCCCCGGGTGTTGTACTGCCAGCGGACATTCTTTCCCAGGAGGGTGAACAGCGCGGCACCAATAATCCTACAGCATTGTTTGCGCGCACAGATTTTGTTCTCTCAAACGCGAACACGCTCAACGTGCAATACACTCATACGCGTCTTAGAGGAGAGAACTTCAATTTCGATTCACCGAGAATCGATCAGGCTGAGAGCGCAAACTATGCGCGGGTGGCATCGAGCAATGGTCTCAAAACCGCTCTTGTGTCGGTTATCAGTCCCAGCGTTGTCAACGAGGTTCGCTTTCAGGTAGCCACCGATTATCGAATTGAGGAGCCAAACTTGAGGTCTCCCAGTTTCATTGTAGCCGGCTTTGGTCAGCTCGGTGGCGATCACGGGCGCCCACGCCGCTTCGATACGCTCAGGTACCAGGTTGCCGACAATCTGTCCTTCAGCGCCGGCGCCCACCGGCTGAGATTTGGCTTTGACGTTAATATTAATAAGGTGCGTCAACAGCGCGAATCCAATACGCAGGGTCGATATGATTTCGAGACTCGCGGTGGCGCCTTTGCCATCGAGAACTTCATTGCGAATCGACCGCGGCGTTTTCGTCAGAGTGTTCCCGGCGCGGATCCCGACGCCCTGATCTTTCGCGGCACCATTAAGGAGTTGGCGCTCTTCGTTCAAGACACAGTCGCACTTACTCGGAACCTAACCCTTAACGCGGGCTTTAGATGGGAAGGGCAATGGAATCCGCAACCAACTGATCCCAATCCACTGATACCCGAGACCGCCCGAATTCCCAATGATCTGCGAATGTTCCAGCCCCGACTTGGACTTGCCTGGGACGTCGCAGGGCAAGGCAACACAGTACTTCGGCTTTCCGCAGGCCTTTATTCCGCGCGTACGCCAGCGAATCTTTTTCAACGTGTCTTTACAAACAACGGGCTGAGCGCGCAGGAAGTTGAAATCGGCGAAGTTGGCGGCTGCCGTGATAATCCTACGCGCATGACAGGCTGCCGGCTACGCGGCCCGGACGCGATTCTGCTCTATCCAAACGTGCTAACCAGCATCCCAACCAACTTCATCGTTGCCCCTAGAATCTTCGGTTTTCAGCCTGATTTTCGCAATCCGCAGTCATTTCAATCTTCTGCCACCCTCGAGCAGAGGTTTGCTTCAGACCTGGTCTTTTCGGCGGGGTTTATTCACAACTCGACGTGGAATCTACAGCGGCGACTCGACCGCAACCTGTTCCCGCCGACAATCGATGGGACCGGCACGCCAATCTTTCCCACGAATCGGCCAAATCCTACCATTGGCCGACTGTCGATAAATGAGTCGTCGGCCCACTCGAGTTACGATGCCCTTGTTGTAACGCTTACCCGGAGGTTCTCACAACGGTATCAGATGCAGGCAAACTACACGCTTGCGCGAAACCGTGACGACGATTCCAACGAGAGAAACTTCTCTGGCGAGCGCACATTCAACCCTTTCGACTTAACGCTCGAGGACGCCTACTCAAAACAGGATGTGCGACACAGCTTTAACGTAAATGGGCTGGTCGATCTGGGTCGCGGATTTAGCTTGAGCGGCATCCTTCTCACGCGTTCGGGTTTTCCTTACACGCCGGTGATCGGCTTTGACATTCAGAACGACGGGAATGACGACAATGATCGAGCGATCATCAACGGACGCGCCGTAGAGCGTAACAGTTTTCGCCAGCCGTTCTTCTTCAATCTCGATCTGCGATTACTAAAGGCCTTCAGGTTTGGCGAAACCAAACGCATTGATCTCTCGGCCGAGGTTTTCAATGTAACCAGAAACACCAACAAAAACTTTGGCAACGATTCGATCAGCGACTTCGGCACGCCGAATGCGCTTTTGCCCACCGCCGGTGAGGCGCGATTTGCGCCTTCAACAGCGCGGTTCGGCGGCCCACGTCAGTTGCAACTCGGGGTTCGCTTTGTTTTCTAAGAGTTAAGTCGAACCATGAGTCTTAAGCGTAGAGAGTTTCTGACCTTTCTGGGAGCGGCCACCGGAAGTCTCGCCCTTGGTCCCATAGCGGACGCAACCGCGACCTTCCGAATGCCGTTTGGAATCGGCCCAAAGAAATCGATCACCGGCGCGGGCAGTGCACTCAGTTTCTCGCCTGTGATAGGCACGCTGCCCCTGGAGACCGATCGGATCCCGTGGGCCAAACAACCGGGGGAGTATTCACACTCCGTGGTGCGAGACGATCTCGTACTCCCGGAAGGTTTTGCCTACGACGTGATCGGAATGTGGGGTGACCCGGTCGCCGATTCGCGCTTAGGCTACAACAACGATTATCTTTCCTTCATAGAGACCGAACCAAACGCCGGTTATCTTACAATCAATTTCGAATACGTCAGTCCCATTCCGTGGATGCAAACCTTCGAGCGCGTGATTGGAAAGTCCCTCCCCTTCACGGAAGTTTTGGAAGCTCTGAAGACGGAAAGCAAGTCGGGGATTGATGCTCTTCGGCGGCCCAGAGGTGATGATTTAAGAAATAGGATTCGCGAAATCTCATACCAGGCACTAACCGATCAAGGCATGGCCGTAATCTCGATACATCGGTCGGTGGATGGGAAGTGGGTGCGAACAAATTCGAAGAGCGATCGTCGCATCACCGGCCTCTCTGGGTTGGAAGATGGCCGCTATCTCACCGCGACTGGACCAGCCGTCGCGGTGTTTCGTAAAAAGTCTGGTCTTGGCTATATCGATAACCTTGGCGCGTCCATTATCGGGACCTTTGCAAACTGTGGAGGAGGCACCACGCCGTGGGGCACGGTTCTGAGTGCTGAAGAGAATTTCCAGGACCAGGTACCAGAGCAAGTCTATGCGGACGGAACATCTTTTGACCCTTCGGCGCGGGCATTCACAATTGGTGAGGAGGATCTGTTCGGGCAGGGCAATGTGTTTGGGCTGGCGGGTAACAAATACGGCTGGATCGTCGAGGTGGATCCGGCCAATCCGAATGATTATGGCACCAAACACACCTGGCTTGGCCGCTTTCGTCACGAAGCAGTAGGCGTACGAGTCGAGGCTGACAAACCACTTGCCTTCTATTCCGGTGACGACAGACGCGGGGGGCACCTCTATAAATTCGTAAGTAGTAAGAACGTTCGTAATCCCCGAGACAAAGCCAACTCGCGATTATTGGAAAGCGGGATGCTATATGCCGCGAAGTTCAACCCCGACGGCACTGGCCACTGGATACCTTTAAGTCCTCGCACCCCAGTCAATCCGGATGTGCCGGCGAATATCCTTGGAAGCGTTTTGCTTCTGCCGCAACGACCAGCCGGTGGCTCGTTCAAAGCCCTACGCGAGGAACAGACCGTACGGTTCAAAGAGCAGTTTAAGACGTTGGCCGACCTTTACACGGGTAACGAGAAAGAAATACGGGGCGCCATCCTTATTGACGCGCACTGTGCGGGCAATGCTGTGGGAGCAACTGCGACAGCACGACCGGAAGACACAATCATTGGCCGTGATGGGGTTCTTTTCGTGGCCTTTACCTCCGGTTCTCCCGGGTCCGATGGCGGTCCGGATAAACGGATCTTCAAAGGACCAAAGGGCGAAACTCCGCATGAATGTGGCTTTATAATGCGCCTGAACGAAGACAGGAAAGACCCGGCCGCGTTAACTTTTCGCTGGGCAATGCTGGCGTTGGGCGGTGAACCTGCGGAAGGTGGCGCCGGTTTTTCCAATCCCGACAATCTTGAGATCGATGGTTACGGTCACCTTTGGATGGTTACGGATATCTCGTCATCTGCGCAGAACCGGGCGGCCATGCATGACAAACACACCTCAAACGAGCGAGGCTTGTTTGGGAACAACAGCATCTGGTTCATCCCAACCCACGGACCGGATGCGGGCAAAGCTTATCTGTTTGGCATTGGACCAATGGAATGTGAATTGACTGGACCATTCTTCACGCACGATCAGGAGACCCTTTTTCTCTCTGTACAACATCCCGGAGAAGTGCGAGGAATTCGTCGTGAGGAAACAGACGAAACCCGAGACTTTCTTTTAAAGACAACCCGCGGCCGGCTATTCCGGCAAACTCGTCAAGTGCCTCTCGGCTCGAACTGGCCTGAGAAAAAGGCCGACCGATCACCCAGGCCGGCTGTGGTTGCCATTCGGCGTCAGTAGAGTCTGTTGGTTTAGTTACCTGATCGGGGCTGGAATCAGCTTGTGACTATTTTGTAAATCCGCGCTTTTTCATCAAAGCGTCCACCTTCGCATCTCGACCACGAAAGGCGCGGTAGGCTTCGGCCGGATCGATCGTATTGCCTACCGAAAAGACGTTCTTGCGCAGCCGATCAGCAACCGTCCGGTCATATGGACCTTTGCCCTCGACGAATGCCCCGAACGCGTCTGCGGTCAAAACGTCAGACCAAAGGTAACTGTAATAACCAGCCGAATACGCATCACTCGCGAAGACGTGATTGAAATGAGGCGTGCGGTGGCGCATCACGAGTTCATCCGGCATTCCCAGTGCAGCCAGCGTCTCTTTCTCGAAAGCATCCGCGTCAATCTTCTTGTCACCAGCGAGATGTAATTTCATATCTACCAGCGCGGCCGATAAGTATTCAGTGGTCGCGAAGCCCTGATTGAATGTCGCCGCATTCTCGATCCGCTTCACAAGGTCCTGTGGAATTGGCTTGCCGGTCTCATAATGCACTGCAAAGCGCTGGAGCACTTCAGGCGTTAGGAGCCAGTGTTCGAGTAATTGAGAAGGAAACTCAACGTAATCGCGCGCCACCGCCGTCCCTGATAGCGAAGGATAGGTAACATTGGAACTCAATCCATGGAGCGCGTGACCGAACTCATGAAACATCGTCACCGCGTCGTCCCATGAGATGAGCACCGGCTCGCCGGGCTTTCCTTTTACGAAGTTCGAGTTGTTCGAGACGATTGTAGTGATTTCACCATTGACTCGCTCCTGGCTGCGATAAGCGCTCATCCAGGCGCCCGAGCGTTTTCCGGCTCGAGCATATGGATCGAAGAACCAGAGTCCCACATGCCGCTTGCTAGCCTTGTCAGTAACCTCCCAAACGCGAACGTCCGAATGATAAACAGGAACATTCTTCGCGGGAGTAAAGTTAAAGCCAAAGAGTTCTCCCGCCACCCAGAAGATGCCCTCGCGCAACTTATCGAGTTGGAGGTATGGCTTCACTTCATTCTGGTCCAAATCGTAACGCGCTTTGCGTACCTTCTCGGCATAAAAGCGATAGTCCCAGGGTTCGATCTTAATGTTTGCCCCTTCTTTATTGGCGAGCGCCTGCATGTCAGCAACTTCCTCGCGCACGCGGGAAACTGCGGCCGGCCACACTGCCTCCATCAGCTCCATCGCACGTTCCGGAGTTCTGGCCATCGCGTTCTCAAGTCGCCAATGCGCGTGAGTGGGATATCCAAGTAACTTCGCGCGCTCGGCTCGCAGTTGAAGGATCTCAGTGATGATCGCGTTGTTGTCGTGTTCGCCGCCGTTATCGCCGCGGTTGATGAACATGCGCCAGGCTTTTTCCCTGAGATCCCGTCGTTCGGAGTATGTCAGAAATGGATCGATCGAAGAACGGGTGTTCATGATCACCCAGACGCCGGAAAGCTTCTTAGCGGCCGCGGCTTCCGCAGCAGCATCACGCAAAGACTGCGAAAGGCCCGCCAGATCAGCTTCATTCTTCAGCACCAAAAACTGATCGGTTTCTTCGGCGAGCACATTTTGGCCAAAGCGCGTATAAAGCCCGGCCAGTTGCTGATTGATTTCGGACAAGCGCGTTTTGGACTTCACGTCAAGTTGCGCACCAGCTCGAGCAAAGTTGGTGTAATAGAGCCAGGTCAGTCGCTGTTGCTCGGGTGTAAGCCGCGCCTTCTCGGGGGAGTTATAGATAGCTTCGATGCGTCTAAAGAGTGGCTCAATTTGAACAATCTGATCGTTTGCGGCGGCGAGTCGGGGCGCCGTCTCGCGCTGCACCACCTGGAATTCCGGAGCATTCATAGTCGCACTCCAGACAAAATAGATTGCCTGAACACGAGCAAGGGTCTGTCCCGCGCGCTCCAACTCTGCGATGGTGTTCTCAAAGGTGGGAGCGGCGGTATTGGCAGCTATCCGCTGGGCCTCAGCGAGTCTCTCAGCCAGTGCCGCTTCCATCGCCGGCTTAAAGAGCGCTACCTGCACTTTGTCAAAGGGCGGCACGCCACCATAAGGTCCTTCCCACTCTTTGAGAAGCGGGTTGTCTTTCGCCGTGGTTTGCATTGATTCGGTAGGAGGGACCTCAATGTTCAGCGAGTTAATTGCGTTTGCGGTTTCCATAGTATAGTGAATAGCCCAGCTACCAATCGCGATCGCTAAAAGCAGCCCCAGCGTACGGATGATCAAATTAAGCATATCCGGATCTCTCGTGTTTAGATGAAACTTTCGATAATTCTACCGACCCGCGCGGGGAAGAGGTAAAAACTGAGTAACTAAGTATATTCATTAGGGCCAAAGGTTGTACATGAATGCTTATGAGAATCTGCACAGCACCCTGTCCAAGGTTGACTCAAGCCGCGATAACTTGGGTCAGGAAGGGTAGTTTACTCTCGGCTGTTCGGTTTTCTAGTGATCGGAGGTATGGAACAGGCGGGAGTAAACTACCCTTCCCAACCTGCGAATTTCCGGCCCTGCGAATTTCCCGACCTTGAGCTATTACAGTCTCGAGCCTTACCGAAAAAACGAAGCTCACTTAATTGCGATGACCATCGAGTCGGGACCAACAAGGTGCTCGACTCTGGTTTCGCGAAAACCAGCTTCGCGCATCCACCTCGAACAGTCCGCGCCAGTGTAATCAAAACCGCCCGGCGTCTCGATCAACATGTTGAGACTCATCAGCAGACCAAAAGCATTCTGGCGCCTTTCGTCATCAATCAATGCCTCAAAGACAATCAGGGCACCGCCATCAGGCAGCGCCTGGTAGGCTTTGTCCAGCAACATCCGCTTCTCCTCAAGATTCCAGTCGTGCAGGATGTGGCCCATCGTGATCACATCTCCGGAGGGGATCTCCGTTTCGAAGAAACTGCCAGGCACAAACTTGAGGCGGTCGCTTAACTCATTCGCAGCAACATACTCTTCGAAAATCGGTCCGACGACAGGCAGGTCAAAATTTATCCCTTTCAGGTGATTGTGAGCGAGACAGAGTTGGACCAACAGGCCACCCTGCGCGCCACCTACATCCACCACAGTCTGATATTCCTTCCAGGGAAACTTCGCGGCGATCGCCATGGCTGCTCCCATGCTCAAACCCGTCATGGCGCTAAGAAAGAGACGCAGGCGGTCTTGATCCCCGTAAATGGTCTCAAAGAGCCCCTGCCCACCGGTCTTCATCTCATTCTGTGGCAAACCCGTGTGCAAGGCTTCGGTAAGCGAACCCCAGAAAGGGTAGAGTCGCTTATTCGCCATCTCGAGCATGCCGCCGAGATAGCCGGGCTTTCCCCGAACTAAGAACTGAGCGGTTTCGGGAGTGTTGCTGTAAGACTCTCCATCGCTCTGGAGCATGCCGAGCGCGACCAGCGCATCAAGGAAATCCCGCGAGCTGCGCGGATGCAGTTGCAGGCGATCCTGTAGCGCCTGCGCATCGAGGGCTCCGTCTGAGAGGGCGTTGAATACGCCTAGTTCGATGGCGCTCAGAAAAGTCTTAGAGCCCCAGAATCCCAGGCCCAATTGCATGATCTTGTCGGGGGTAACGGCGTGTTTAGCGGACATTTAATTTGCTTCCTCACGGCTTTGGTGTATTCGGCCCGAACCGGCGTGCACTGCCAACGGTTCTGAGCCTGATAGAACGTTGAATTCGTGTTCTGAGGATACCCTGTGATTCTATACGACTTGATAAATGTATTGCCAGCATATAACTTAGGCTCGTTCGATAGACAAACTTTCCCCGCCGAGCCGGCATCAATGTTTGCAGAACCGATTGATATCGGGCTCCCCTTCCCAGGCAGTTGGTAACTTCGGACCGAACATCATGAAAACTTTTATTGTCTTTTGGCTTTTCTTCCTGCTTTCTCTGACTCCTTTGGCGACCCTGTACTCCCAATCCGGACGAAATCGAACGGTTCCTCCGGTGGCGGAAAAATCCGCAAAACCTCCTGCTGAGCGAGAAGTTGAGGCCGGTTCCAGTACCGAAGCCTCGGACGGCATTTCCCAATCGCGGCTAGGCGAGGAAGGTGAGACTGTGGAGGATGACATCATCCGTGTCGACACATCACTTGTCATGGTTCCCGTGAGCGTAATGGATCGTGGGGGCAAGTACGTGCCCACACTGCGACGGCAGGATTTCCGCATTTTCGAAGATGGTGTCGAACAGAAGATCGCGTACTTCGGAACGGTTGACCAGCCGTTCACTGTTGTTCTTTTGATCGATACGAGCGGCTCAACACGTTTTCGCCTGGAAGACATTCAGAACTCTGCCATCAACTTTGTCAGTAAGCTCAAGCCGGAAGACAGTGTAATGATCGTCGCGTTTGACGATGGCATTGACGTTATGACTAAAGCTACCACCGATCGCAATGCGATTACCAGAGCCATTCGCCGCACTCGGGCGGGAGGAGGCACGCGTCTGTACGATGCCGTGGATGCGACCCTGAAGCAACATCTGAAAACGATCACGGGGCGCAAGGCTGTAGTGCTGTTTACCGATGGAGTCGATACGACCAGCCGGCGTTCATCCTATGACCGGACGGTACGGGATGCTGAGGAATCGGACGCCACCTTTTACTCAGTCGGATACGACACTGAAGGAAGCGTTATGATGGGCCAGGGAGTACCCTGGCCGGGTTCCCGCGGCGGAATTATCTTTGGTATTCCGTTTCCGCGGCCGGGAGGTGGGGGCGGCGTTCCCGGAACCAATCCGGGTGACTACCGGCGCGCCAGGGAATACTTGCAAACCCTCTCTGACAGGACCGGGGGTCGCTATTACAGCGCCGATTCCATGGTGGGTATCTCACAAGCCTTCACGTGGATCGCCGAAGAGCTCGGGCGCCAGTACAGCCTCGGCTACTATCCCAAGACCATCGGGCAGGCAGGTCAGCGCCGGCAGATCAAGGTTCGCGTCAACCAACCGGATGTGGTAGTGAAGGCCCGTGACAGTTACATCCACACTCAAAAAACAAGTTCCAATAATCCAAAAGTCGGTGCTGATGACAAAGCGGACAAGCAGCCGTACGTCTCTCAGTTGAAAGAGAGATAGCTAGGCAAGCTCTCTAAACTACGCTACTGGTCCACATCAGTGACGAGCACCACGTCCGTGGTTGTGGTGCCGCGGGCGCTTGCTAATTGCCCGTCGCGCGACCAATCAAACGCGAACATCTCGTCGGACTTGAAATGAGTTAACTGCCGCGGATCGCCGCCGGCCACCGGCAGGCTCCAGATGTTTCCCACGCCACTCTGACTTTCAACAAAAGTAAGAGAGCGACCGTCTCTGGACCAGCGGACCAGCGAAAGTTGTGCCGCCATCGCAGCCGTCCCCAGTACCCTGAGCGGTTGGGCTCCATCCAGCGAAACCAGAGCGAGGGAGAACGACGAACCTAGCTGGCCGTCCCAATGTAGACAGGCGATGTTCTCCCCATCTGGCGAGAAGGCGGGATGTATTAGTAACTCGTCGCTGAGTTGCACGCTCTCACCGCCATCATAAGGTACCTTCCACAGCGTAGGCCGGCCCGTGCCGAAGCCCATGTAAACAATCCACTGGCTGTCAGGCGAGATGGTCGGCAAGTTCTCACCGACTCCGTTCGTCAACCGCACCGGATCACTCCCATCAATCCCCATCTTCCAAATATTAAACGTACCGCCGCGCGTGGAACTGAACACGATATGGCGACCGTCTGGAGAAACCGTTGGAAAGAGATTGAAGCCAGCGTTGTGGGTCAGTTGCTTTCTGTTGGCGCCATCTGCATCCATGATCCAGATTTCGGGATTTCCATCAACGGTGGCGCTGTAGATAATCCTGCCGTCTGGAGACCATGAAATCCCACTGGCCCCTTCATACCGTCCTGCTCCGGTAGTTAATTGCCGGGCGCGATTGGAATCCCCCTCGGGTGCTACCCAGATGCTTGAGAGTCGATCCGCCTGTACCGTCACCAAAATATTCGATTCTTCATTGAGGCTGACGCCGCTGTAGTTATTAAGGTCGTTCGTAATTCGGCGCAGTGCGCCGCCCGGGTAGGACAAATACCAAATCTGAGCGAGGCGAGTTGCCTGGTCCGCAGCAGTCATCACAAGGCCACTGCCATCATTCACCCAAATCACGCGTCCAATACCAAGCCACTTCTGATCGGTGAGCGGAGTTTGCACTCCGTCAGCAAGGTTGACGGCGACGAGGTTTGCATGGAAACCGCCTGAGATATTTTGAATCGGGCAGGCCAACGTTTTTCCATCGGGCGACCAACCGGGACTACCAATGAACCCGTCCGGCAACTTGCGGGATGCGAGCACACGCTCCCCCGTGCCTTCGAACGTGGCTACGATCAAGTGACTCTCGCGCTGGTCGATGGCATTGCGTATAAAGGCGAAATGTGAGTTATCGGGTGCAATCGTGATCGCACTGTCGATGTCTTCCACAACCTTTCGGGTCTGTCCCCCGAGCACAGGTATCTGGTAAAGCACCGCGAATACCGAACCCTTATCGAATTTACAGTAGTAAATGAAGTTACCGTCGCGGGAGAAAGCCAACCCAGTGTAGCGGACCTCGGCAGGCGCCACAATTTGTACATTCGTTGTCGTTGCCACTTGTCTTACCCAAAGACTTTGCTGGCCTGCTTCCGCCACTGCATGCACGACATACTTTCCATCGGGAGAAATTGCTGCGCTTATCGATGTGCCGGTGTTTGTCAGCCGGTTCATTCTCATCGTCTGGAAAGGCACCGCTGATTTTCCATCCCCGTATCCGGAAAAAACGAAACGGTATAGTCCAAAGGCGATTCCCACGGCGACAATGAGCGCAGCGATGCCGAGCACCCATGGTCTTTTAACCGGCGCCGGTTGGGCCGACATCGGACCCGTTACAGTACCGACAGAAACCGTAGGTTGAGATCCTGAAAAAACTCCCGTAACCAAAGGTTGACCTTCGTATTCACTGATTAGGGTGTGTAGATCGAGCGCGACATCCTTGATCGACTGATAACGCTCTTCAGGCTCCTTTGCCAAGCACTTACGAATGATTCGTTGTAACTCGACCGGAGCTTCCGGATTGAAGTCCTTAAGCAGGGGCGCGGATGAGTAGATGATTCTGTGCAGCGAGTCGATGATCGTATCGCCTTCAAAAGGCTTCTTGCGCGTCGCGGCTTCGAACAGAATGCACCCAAACGAGAAGATGTCCGAACGATGATCGACTGCTTTGCCTTGCACCTGTTCGGGAGACATGTAGCCTACCGTCCCCATCACCATGCCAGGCTGCGTCTGATGCATCATCAGAGTGTCGGCTTCACGAACATCGTCAACCTGCGGTTGCTTGGTCTCAATCAGCTTTGCGAGTCCGAAATCAACGACCTTCGCGTAACCATCCTGCGAAATCATAATGTTCTCAGGCTTAAGATCGCGGTGGACGATTCCCGCAGCATGAGCTTTGGCCAGACCCTCGGCCGCCTGGGCCAACAGCTTTAGCACTTTCTTCAGATCTGTGTCGCGATAGATCCGGCTACGCAGTGTCTCGCCATCGATAAACTCCATGGCGATGTAGTGGATCTCCCCATCGGATTTGGCCCCGCCATCCTCCTTTTGGGTCTGCCCGATTTCGTAGATGGTGACGATGTGCGGATGATTGAGAGCTGAGGCCGACTTTGCCTCCTGGATGAAGCGCCGGACGCGATCCTCATCCTTAACCAACTCAGGGGGTAGTAGCTTCAATGCCACCGGACGATCGAGCATTGTGTCCCGGCCCAAATACACTTCGCCCATCCCGCCCCTTCCCAGGCGCGACAGTACCTCATAACGGCCAAGCCGGGATCCCGTGATTAAGTTCATCACTAACGGAAAACCTGAGTTCTTATCTGATAGGAACTTTCTATTTCTGGGCGAGGTTACTTTGGCTGGGTGAAAGGGTCAAGACCAGGTCTCGTAGGAGTGCGTTTTCCGACACGTTGACCTTTTCCAATTCAACGTTCCGGGGATGGCGAAGGCGACAAACTGGAAGTTCGTCGAACCGCTGGCTGCCTGATCTCGGTCATCCTGTGCACCATATGGGTAACGAGTCACGACCCTGCGATAGCTTTAAGCCTCGAAACTTAAAGTGGCATAACGGTTGCGGCGTTCGCCTCCGTCTCAATTGATTTAAGGGGAGGGTTTAAGAATGAAAAAAAGAATTGGCGGCGTGCTTCTGGCATTGACTGTTAGTCTCGGTATTGTGGTGATCAGCAGCACCACAAGTCAGGCGCAACGTCGCTACGAGCGAAACGATCGTATTGACCGAAATGACCGAAACCGAGACTGGCGACGCGATCAGAATCGGAATCGCCGTAATGATCGCCGTAATGATCGCGGACGTTATGACAACCGGCGTCCAGGCTATGGTAACTCGGGTGGGTATAACAATAGTGCCCACCGGGCTGAAATGAACAGCGGTTATCGCCAGGGGCTGGAAACCGGGTCAAGCGATGCGCGCAGGCGGCAGAGTTATAACCCGCAACGCTCACGACATTACAAGAACGCCCGGTCGCGAGCCTATCTTGAAGGCTTCGTTCAAGGCTATAACCAGGGATACCGTCAGTATGCTGGAAACCGAGGTTATGGAAGAGGCAACGCGGGAGGAATCTTCGGAGGCATCCTCGGCCGACCATAAACCATAACGGCCAATATAAATAAAAATGCCGCGGCTCCCCTCGCGGCATTTTTGTTTTGACGTGTTGAATACCTTGTTAAGCAAACGTCTTTGGTGTTGGTTGCGACTGGCTATTCATTTCATGTATCGCTTCCATCACTGCTGACCGCACCTCCGGAGGGAGCGAGCCTCGCACGGCCAAACGGCGAAACGACGGCATGATCTCACTCTGATTGCTGAAAGCAAGCAGCTTGATCACTGCCAGGCGCACCTCCACATTCGGATGGTCCTGAATCGCGTCCAACAAGGGTTGTACGCCTCCTGCCTTCGCCATCAGAAACAATATTGAAAACGCCTCGTAGGTCTTCTCGCGACTCTCGCCCACCAGATTATTGATTGCATCGGCTGAGATACCAGAACTGGTTAATGCCACACCAATCCGGCGACGCCGCTCGGATGAGCCCTCACGAAGCGCCATCGTAAAGGAGTCAGCCCGATCGGATTTCAAATCATAAAGGGACAGGGCCGCTGCGTTCCGCACCTCCTCCACTGGGTCATCGAAAGATCTGGTAATAAGTTGGAAGGCTGAATCTCCACCTTCCTTCGCCAGGTCCTCCAGTGCAGCGACTCGCTCGCCTACTTCATCGCTCTTCAAGCGCTCCGCAAGGGCCGAGACTATTGGGTCCTCGTCATCGACGGCATCTATTCCTTTTTCTACACCGGCGAGGTCGAGACACTTTGCGAATCCATCCAAAACTTGATCCGCATTCCTGGGTCCAGACTCAACTACAAGGGCTGCTTCATAAATCGTTTGCACGTCTGCTTCCGCATCGCGCTCCTCTATCGTGATAGCATCCGTTTCGTCTTCCTCCGTCGTGAGGCTGAAAACAGACCCATCGTGAGTAACTGTTCTGTCCTCTGAAGCATTCCACTGCGTTGTGGGCGCCTGTGAAACCATCTGTTCTCTGAGCTGAAGCTTGACCTCTGCTTCCTCTAAACGCTGCTTCAATTGCTCTTCCTTCGCGCGTAGCACCTCCAACTCAGCCTTCAACTGCTCTTCCAACTCAGCTCTCAGCCGCGCTTCACTTTCGACCATTTGGCCAACCGCATTGTTCTGTAAAAGCGCCTCTTCCTGAGCGAGTTTTGCTTGTGTTTCTTCCTGGGCCCGCAGGCGAGCTTTCGTCTCTTCGATCTGTTTCAGTTGGTCGAGTTCAGCCTGTCGGGCCTTTTCCAGCTTGGCAATCAAGCGCTGTTGTTTCTTGGTTAAGCGCTGTACTTCAGCTTCGACTTCACCTGACAGGGCTTCAAGCCTCTCTTCCTCAACCTTGGACCGGCTCTTTGCACGGCGTTTTCCCTTGACGTCGCCAGAGTTGTAACTCTCTTCCTGGGCTCGCAAAAGTGCTTCGACCTTTTCGATCCGTTTGAGTTCACTGGCCTCAGCTCTACGCAGTGCCTTGATTTCAGCATTGAGTTGCTCTGCCCTCGCCGCTCTTTCCTGTACAGCTGCTTCGGTCTTCTGACGGATAACTTCAAGCTCAGCTAGTCTTTCTTCTTCCTGCTCGAGTCGTCGCTGCGCCTCTGTTTCAGTCTTCCGCCTAACCTCTTCCTCAGTCCGCGCAGATTCGCCGGCAGCAGCTTGCTGGCGTGCTTCTATGTCAGCCAGCAGGCGTGTCTGCTCTTCTACTTGCCGACGGACGTTGGCCTCGGTCTCGCGGAGCTGTCGTTCGGCCTCGTTGAGCCGGTTTAGCTGTTCGGCCTCCTCGGTGCGCAGCGCCTCTATCTCGGCCTTGAGTTGTTGTTCCCTATCCGCACGCAGTCGCGCTTCTGCGACCGCTCGGTTCCGGACTTCTTCGAAGGCGGCAATGCGCTTTTCCTCTTCTTCGGCGAGCCTAAGCGCTTCGGCCTCGGCGCGACTGCGGGCCTCTTCCGTGGCTTCCTGACGCGCCATAGATTCAGCCTTCTGGCGAGCTTCAAGTTCCCTCTGTAATCGTTCCTCTTCCTCTGCTAGTGCCTGACTTTCAACTTCGAGTTCCCGAAGCCGATCTTTCGCCTCTTCCAACCGTCTGATCTGATTATCCTGCGCCCGCAGAAGGGCATCGATGCCGAACCGCAATTGCGCTTCTGCTTCAGAACGCTGCAATGTTTCCGCTTCGGCCTTGCTACGGAGGGCCTCCAGTTCACTCAACCGGCGCTCTTCCTCGGCTGCCTGGAGTTCTATTGCTGCTTCAGCCTTCTGGCGGGCCTTTTCAGTAGCCTGACGCCGGCGTTCGGTCTCGACCTGCTGACGTGCTTCAGCCTCATTATGCAGGCGGGCCTCTTCGGCTTGCAGATGCTGCGATTCGGCTTCGGTTTCCCGAATCGAAGTCTCAAGGTACTCGATTCGTTTAAGCTGTTCTGACTCGGCCCGGCGCAGTGCCTCGATAGCGATATTAAGCCGCTGCTCTTTTTCGGCGCGCTGCTGCCCTTCTGACTCGGCCCGGTTGAAGATCGCCTCCAATTGGGCTACGAGCTGTTCTTCTTCCTCAGAACGGCGTTGTGCCTCAGTCTCTGCCAAGCGTTGCTGCTCTTCGGCAGCACGCCACCGAGCTTCAGCGTCAGCTTGCAAGCGAGCCTCTGCTTCACTCCGCAGCCGGGCTTCTTCCTCGGCCCATTCCCGTGCCTCAGTTTCAACCTCTTCAATACGCCGTAGCTGTCTTGACGCGGCTTTGCGCATAACGGCAATGCCAGCCCTGAGCTGCTGTTCCGTCTCGGCACGCTGCTGGGTTTCCGTCTCTATCTGGCTGCGTAACGTCTCGAGTTCCGCCAATCGACGTTCTTCTTCTTCGGCCATTCGCAGGGCTTCGGCTTCGGCCTGTTCGCGGGCCTGGTCCTGAGCACGGCGACGAGCTTCAGCCTGTTCGATGCGTTGGATCTGTTCCGTCTCGAGCTGTTGAAGAACTTCAATCGCAGAATTTAACAGTTCCTCTCTCTCGGCTCGCTGTTGCGCCTCAACCTCAGCTTTGCTGCGAATTGCTTCCAGTTGGGCCAGAAACTGTTCTTCTTCTTCGGCTCGTTCCTGTGCTACCGCCAAAGCCTGTTGCTGTGCTTCTTCGGCAGCCTTCGAGCGTGCTTCAGCATCGGCTTTCCGGCGTGCCTCAGCTTCATTCTTGAGTCGCGTCTCTTCGGCGACTTGCCGCAACGATTCGGCTTCAGCCAAGCGAATTGCGGTTTCGAGAAGGTCGATGCGTTTGAGTTGTTCAATCTCGACTCGGTTCAGGGCCTCCAATTCGGCGCCAAGCATCTGTTCTCGTTCCGCTCTCTGGCGCGTCTCTGACTCGGCTTGCCGGCATCGCTCTTCCTGCTCGGTGAGACGGGCCTGGGCCTCCTCTAGTCGTTTGACCTGTTCCGCCTCGGTTTGACGCAAGCTCTGGATGGCGGCCACGAACTGCCGCTCCTGCTCGGCGCGGTCTTCTGTTTCCGCCTGGGCCTGGCTGCGAATTGCAGCAAGTTCAGCCAGGTGTCGTTCCTCGTCTTCCTGTCGTTCCCGGATCTCAGCTTCTAGCGCCAGGCGCTCTTCCTCAGCAGCCTGGGCACGCGCTTCCGCCGCCGCGCTCCGGCGCGCTTCGGCCTCAGTCTTCAGTCGCGCTTCCTCCTCGGCCTGCCTGAAGGCTTCGGACTCAACCTGTCGAATTGTCGCCTCCAACCCGCTGATGCGCTGGAGTTGTTCAACCCCTAACTGGTTTAGCTTTTCTAACTCAATGGTGAGTGCCTGTTCCTGTTCGATTCTTTGGCGGGTTTCATTTTCAAGCTGCTGACATCTGAGTTCCTGATCGGAGAGACGAGCCTGAGCCTCTTCCAAGCGCTTGGCGAGCTCTGCTTCTCTCTGACGGAGAGCCTCAATCGCCGTCCCCAGTACTTGTTCGCGCTCGGCTCGCTCCTGAGTTTCCGATTCAGCCTGACTCCGAATGGATCCAAGTTCGGCGAGGCGTCGTTCATCTTCTTCAGCTCTGAGGCGAATATCGGCCTGCAATGCCCGACGCGCTTCCTCAGCAGCCTGAGCACGCGCTTCGGCCTCTGCCTGGCGCTGTGCTTCCGCTTCGCTCTTCAAACGTGCTTCTTCTGCGGCCAGACGGATTCCCTCCGCTTGCACTTCACGGATTCCCGCCTCCAACCCTGCGATTCGGGCAAGCTGTTCGGTCCCGGCCTGGTTGAGCGCTTCAAACTCGGAGATGAGGGTCTGTTCTCGCTCAGCGGTTTGACGTGACTCCAGTTCTGCCTGTTGACATAGCTCTTCCTGCTGGGCAAGGCGGGTTCGTACTTCCTCAAGAACCCTTACCTGGTCCTCTTCTTTCTGACGCAGAATCTCAATTGCGGTCCTCAGCCTTTGTTCGCGCTCCGCGCGTTGATGGGTCTCTGCTTCGGCTTGTGAGCGAAATAGCTCCAATTCTGCCAGGCGTATTTCATCCTCTTCAGCAGCAGCTCGCACCTTAGCTTCGAATTGGAGGCGCGCTTCCTCGGCAGCCTGCGCACGGGCTTCCGCCTCGGCCCTACGCCGATCTTCTGCCTCATTTCTAATTCGCGTCTCTTCCTCGGCCTGCCGAAGCGTCTGTGCTTCAGCTTCGCGGATTTCGGCTTCTAACTGCTCAATCCGCCTAAGCTGCTCGACCTCGACTTCCTGGAGGGCTGCACGTTCAGCAGTGAGGCGCTGCTCTCTTTCATCTCTCTGACGAGTCTTTAGTTCAGCTTGATGGCATATCTCTTCCTGTTCGGCGAGGCGCGCTTTTGCTTCTTCCAGCCGTTTGGCCTGTTCCGCCTCTTTTTGCCGCAGGAGTTCGATCTCGTTGCGAACCTGCTGCTCTCGCTCGGCCCGCTGTTGTGTTTCCGACTCAGCCTGGCTGCGAAGTGTCTCCAGTTCAGCCAGACGTTTTTCTTCCTCTGCCACCCTCTGGCTAATCTCGATTTCAAGCTGCCGGCGAGCTTCCTCCTGAGCCTGTCTTGAGGCCTCGGCTGTGTGAAGCTTATTTGCCAGTTCTGCGTCTGCGAGGCGAAGTGTCTCGATCTCGGCACTGAGGGCTTGAACCTTCTCGGCGCGCTGCCTTGCTTCCGCTGCCGCCTGACTGCGGAGGGACTCTAACTGGACCAGACTTTGCCGTTCGTTTTCAGCCTGACGTCCAATCTCGAGTTCAGCCTGAATACGCGCTTCTTCCTGCTCACGGCGATATGCTTCGACCTGCGCTGCGAGCCTTTCAAGCTCTGCCTTGGCTTCGGCTTTGAAGCGATTCTCTTCCTCAACCTGCCGCTGAATTTCTGCTCGGGCATTCTGGAGTTGAGCCTCGGCCTCTCTAATGCGTTCGAGTTGTTCGGCTTGCGTCCTCGTCAGGACTTCAATCTCGGAAGAGACTCGTTGTTCTCGTTCAGTTCGCTGACGCGCCTTCGTCTCTGCGAAATAGCGGGCCTCTTCAAGCTCCGCCAGACGAGCCTCAGCTTCATCAATCCGCTTGAGTTCCCTGGCCTCTGCCTGGGCCAGAGCCTCAATCTTCTCCTTGAGTTGCTGTTCTCTTACCGCACGCTGTTGGGCTTCCAGTTTGGCCTTGTTGTAAGTGGCATCTATACCGGCCAGTCGCTGATGGTCGATTTCCGCCCGACGACGCGATTCTGCTTGAAGTTGTTTGCCGGCCTCTTCGTGGGCAAGGCGAGTTGCTTTGGCTGCCTCGATGCGCTTTAGCTGTTCTGCTTCGGCCTTGCGGAGTGCATCAATCTCGGATTTCAGTTGTTGTTCCTTGGCTATGCGCGCCTGCGTTTCGGCTTCCGCCCGGCGACGAATCTCCACAAGTCCCGTGGGTTCTTGATCTACGCCAAAATCTAGCGCTGGTTCAGGCCTTACATGCAGTTGGGTGCTACTCTCCGTGTGCTCACTTCTTTCCTCGCCCGAGTTGCGGTTGGCCTCTGCTTGCCTGATTCGCTCAAGTTGGGCCGCCTGTTGGCCGCGCAAAACCTCTAATTCAGCGAACGCCCCTTGCTCGATTTCCACGTTCGACTCGACTGAAGGTGAATCGAGTTCCTCCTCCTTCTGGTCCGAAGCAGACCAATCGACGGTGGGCTCTTCGGAGGGTGCCACATCATGAACATCCTCTACGACTGCCACCCCTTCGCGGACGCTGATCTGATCGATTGCATCGATGATTGCCGTTCCGGGTAGACCGCGGTTCTTCTCACGCAGCAGCAGTTCATTAAGGGGCTCGATTGCGCCAGCATCTCCAATTCGACCCAACGACTCGGTGGCCGCCAGTCGCACTTCAGGAGAAGTGTCATGAAGCGCTGCCACAAGGTAAGCAACAGCGGACGAGTTCCCTATTTCCCCCAGTCTGCGGGCGGCTACCGCCCTTTCAGTCCACGAGTCGGCCATGAGCAGTTTGTGCGTGGCCTCAGCAAAATCGCTTGGCCGCACAGGTGTCTGATCTTCAACTCCCGCCAAATCCCCATCTTCGCTTGAAGAAAGGCTTTCTTCACTTGAGTCATCTGGACGGTATTCATAGTCGAGATGAGACAGTGTTGAACCAAGTTCGGCCACGTTCTCGTTTGTCTGGAGTTCCTCTGAAGAAGGGTGCTTCATATTCTGGACCTTTCAAGGTGAGTCTAGCCCGGGGAAGAGGGGCAAAGGCCTAAAACCCAACTGGGTCTTAGACTGGATTATTGGCCATTTCCTGGCGGCTTATTAGTTAAACCGGGAAAACACAGAGCGCGATCTTGATGTCCGCGATCATGGAGGAAGAACTTTCTTTTTACCTTTTTCCTGAGGTTTGGGTCCTCAAGGCCCTAGGATTCTCGTTTATTCTCGGCTTTTCGTCAATAGTTATAACTAATTAAGTCAGAATAATCGTTTTGTTTACTATCAAAATACTGAGCGTTTTGATGTCCCGTTCCGTACATGATTCCTTTTCGGCAAGATTTACGCGTTATTAGACGCGGAGGGAGTTTGAACGACTTGGGAGACTTTCTGGGAGGAAGTTATGGTGGCAATGCAAGCAGTTGATGATTCAGGAGCGACTATCGTGAGGCGAAAATCCGTCGAGTTGCGGCGGGTTGGACTGATCGGAAGCATTTTTGGGTGCTGGCATCGGAACATAAGTAGACCGCTAACGCGAAACGGCGAGTCCTATCGCACCTGCTTGAACTGCGGCGCCCGGCGACAATTCAATCTCAGCACGTGGGAGCTGCACGGCCCTTATTACTACGTCCCTTCATCCTCTGAGGACTTGGCTCATGCTGAAACCCGCGCGGTGCAACCGAAGCGCCGGCCGTGGTTGGTTAAAAACGTGGCGTAAGAGAATTCAAGAACGCAGAGATTATCTCGCTTCACTGATAATCACAGCGTCGTTCGTACGCAGGCCGCGGGAGAGTACCATTCGTCCGTCGGGCGCAATATCGAAAGAATAGAACTGCTCCTTTGTGAAGTTGGAGAGTTGGCGTGCGGGGGCTTCGTCCAATGGTTTAATCATCAGATTGGCAACATTGTCGCGAAAGTCGATGAAAAGGACCCCTTTACCGTCACGACTCCAGTGGATAACGCTATTTGCGTTAGCCGGGCTTTGAGGAATATCAAGAATTTTTACCGGCTCACCACCTTCGAACGATGTGATGGCAATCTGCCAGGGAGCATTTGGCGCATCAGCTTTTTGCCAGTGGGCAATAAATTGGCCAGCCGGGGAGACGGAGGGCCGCATTGAAAGAGCGGTCGTGAGTCGAACCGCCGTTCCTCCCTCGACCGGCAGCTTCCAGATGCTGGCAGTGCCCGAGGTAACATGCTGATAAAATACCCATTTCCCGTCCGGTGAAACCTGAGGCCAGTTGCTCTCCTCCTTTTCGCTCGTCATCTGAATCTGATTGCTGCCGTCACGGTCCATCCGCCAGATCTGCCAGGCTCCGGAACGATTTGAATGAAAGAAGATATAACGGCCGTCAGGTGAGGCTACGGGAGTATAGTTCCTGCCGGCGTCCGCCGTTAGTTGTCGTTGACCAGTCCCATCAGCATCCATTTCCCAGATGTCAGCGATTCCGCTAGCATCCGATGAATAGAGAATCTTTCCCTCGGGTGTCCAGGTTAGATCAAAAAATCTACCCGCCCCTGAGGTCACCTGTTTTGGGTTCTCAGCATCCTCCCTTGGCGTTATCCAGATTATTGTGAGCGTCTGGCGTTGTACCGTCAGAAGCAAATCAGCGTTGGTAGGCAAGCTTACACCGCGGTAATCACTCAGATCGTTGGTTATGCGCCGGGCATCCCCGCTCTGATAACTAAGGAGCCAAACATGCTGGAACGCCGATGACTCGTCCTGGGCTGTAATCATTAGGCCGCTACCATCCGAAATCCATGCTGTCTGCCCGATTTCGAGCCAGCGCTTCTTTGAAAGGGAAGTCTCTTTTCGATCAGCCAGATTCAATTCAGAGACTTTCATAAAAAAGCCTTCCGCATCGGTGGTCTGGGTGACGCAAGCAATCCTTTTTCCGTCAGGAGACCATGCGGGCGCTGTATCCAGGCTGAAGTGTTCGGGAAACTTTCGCAACGCCAATTGTTGCTCCCCCGCGGTGGTAAGATCGCTCACCAGTAACTCCTCTTCGCCCTTTGTCGTGTTACTCCGAATGAACGCGAACTGTTTTCCATCAGGAGCAAAGCTGATTGGACTATCAACTCCGCGCTTCACCTCTCGCACGAAGCCCCCCAGGGCGGGAACCTGGTATAAGACCCCCCTCCCGTCAGAACCTGTGGTGACGTAGTGTAAGTAAGTACCATCGTTAGAGAAAGTTAGCCCGCGTATCTCTGCATCGCCGGCCGGTACGATACGAATACTGTTGGCAATTGTGACCTGCCGCACCCAGATGCCATGCATTCCCGCTTCATCCATAACATAGGCGACATGCTTGCCATCGGGTGAGATTGCGGCGGTGATCACATTTCCGCTGGTCGTTAGTTTCTCTAAGTTGACCCGGCTGAAGTGCGGAACCGGCCGACTGAGCAGATTGTATAGTCCCAGCGTTGCCGCAATGATAATGATTAAACTGGTCAAACCTGCGCCCAACATCAACAGGCGGTTTCGACGCGCTCGAACCCCTTGAGACCGTGTGGTCGTCCCGCTGGAAACTTCGCCTGTTTGACTTCCTCTTCTGGACGGTGGAAGTTCTCGACTGCGAGAGATGGTGCGGGCCCCGTTTCCCGAATGCTCGTCCGCATAAGAGATTGCCCGCCTCGTCTCGTCGCCTTTAAGACCAATGCGACGAAGGAGTTGAGGAAATCTCGAATCGGACCGCAGTTCGTCGAGCTTTGGCTCTGTGCCAAGCCAGATTAGCCACTCATCACGACTTTCACAGGCCTTCTCCAACCATTCAAATGCCTTTTCGCGATCGCCCAGTCCAGTGTGGATAAGAGCATAGTAGTAGGGCGATACGTAGCGCTTTTGCGAAAGAATATCGAGCTGTTCGATTACCTCGCGGGCTTCGGTCCGCCGGCCCGACACAGCCAGAGTAAACCCCAGCACCCACAACGGCATGATAGACCCGTCCATTAATTCGAGTGCGCGCTGAACCGTCTCAATCGAGTCTTCGTACATTCCCAGGCGCTCGTAGACCGCGGCAAGCATCAGGTGGCCATTCCCGAAATTGCCATCCATTTCGAGGGCCTTGAGCAATTCTTCCATGGCCAGATCGTATTGGCGTGCATGATAGAAGGTCCAACCGGCTATCGATCGATCCATCATCGAGAGCGGATTAATCTCCTGAGCCCGCTTGATCTCCGCAATAGCCTCTTCAAAACGTCCCTGGGTGGCCAGCGCGTTCGAATACCATTGATGAGCCGGAGCGTAGTTAGGGTTGAGCTCGAGCGATCGCTTGAATCTGGATTCGGCGGCCTCCCAATCCCAGTCATAACAGAGAGTGCTGAAAGCCAATGCCGCATGTGCTTCGGCGAGCGTATGATCCAATTCAAGGGCTGTGGCTGCGGCCGTTTTTGCCAGCGGAAAGTATTCGTGAGGTGGGCCGATTCCATAGATCGCGGCCCAGTTATAGTAGTCAGCAACCCCTACATATGCTTGAGCGAACCCCGAATCGAGGCGAATAGCTTCACGAAACTGTTCGAGAGCCTTGCTAAAATCTTCGGCCGTGAACTTGTTCCAGAAGTAACGCCCCCTCACAAACGCCTCGTAGGCGTCGGCGTTTGCTGTTTCACGCTTGAGCAATCGCTCGCGCTCCTGGCCCGTTAATCGCGGAACAAGCGCCCGGGCCACCTGCTCCGAGATTGAATCCTCTACTCCGAAAATATCGGTGAAGTTCTCGTCAAATTTTGCCGCCCACAACGGAATCCCATCCCGGACCCTGACAAGTTGAACTGTGACCCGCACGCGATCGCCGGCGCGCTGGATCCGTCCATCCAGCACATAGCCAACATTCAATTCGTGACCGGCGGCGAGAACGTTATGAGTCCCGTCGTAATACTTAATGATCGAACTCGTCGGGCGCACCATGATGCGCTGGATGTTGCTAAGCTTGGTGATAATCGCGTCTGCCATCCCCATTCCGAGAAACTCATCGGCCTTCTCCTCAACGCGCAGCACATGGAATGGCAATACGGCGACGGAATGGACTGTGGTGCCTGAAAGTGGAGTTTCAACAAGCAGTGTTTCTGGAGTCGGAAAGTAGGAAGGAGCTGAGACGGGATGCCCTTCAAGATAGCGCCGGAGGTCTTCGGATAGCTCATCAACCGAGCCATATCGCTTCGCAGCTTCTTTGCGCAGCGCTTTAAGAACGATGTTGTCCAGATTTCCCGAGAGTTCCCTTCGCAACTGTTCAGGCGTAGTGCTCCGGGCGTGGCTGACCGTCTCAGGCGTAATTTCCAGCGGTTCGCTGTCATCGGATATAACTTCGATCAGGTTGACGGCGACGCTTGGAGGATCAGGGTCTTCCTCGCAGATCACGTGCGCCAACTCTTGCGGCGAGTAGTCTTTCAAACGGTAGGGCCGATGATCGGTAAGCAGTTCGTACAGCATTACGCCAAGGCTGTAGACATCGCTTGCGACGGTAACAATGTCGCCGCGAATCTGCTCAGGGCTTGCATATTCTGGCGTCATGAGCCGGATCGCCGCTGTGGTGGGATCCAGTGTCTGGTAGGCCATTTCCGGGTTCAGCAGTTTGGCAATGCCAAAGTCCAGCAGTTTTGGAATTCCATCCGATGTCACCAGAATATTGCTTGGCTTCAAATCGCGATGAATGACACGGCGCTGGTGTGCGTAATGAACCGCTGAGCACACCTTGCGAAAGAGTCTGAGTCGCTCGACTATTGTTAGACGGTGCTGATCGCAGTAATGATAGATTGGCAGCCCTTCTACATGCTCCATCACAAAATAGGGAAGCCCATCTTCGGTGGTCCCCCCATCGATCAGGCGAGCGATGTTTGGATCATCAAGACTGGCAAGTATCTGGCGTTCGTTACGAAAGCGCCGGATGATGAAGTCCGTATCCATCCCGCGCTTAATTAACTTGATGGCTACCTGCTTGTGAAATTCGTCGTCAGCCCGGACTGCCAGATAGACAGAACCCATTCCACCTCGACCGAGTTCTCGCACAATCTTGTAGGCTCCGAGCCGTAATCCGATTACCGATGTAGTCTGGTCGACGAGTGTTTCAGAGAGCGCCGAACCGAGAGCGGGTGACTCCATGAAACTGCCAGCCTGCTCATACGAAAGCAACAATGTTTCTACCTGAGAGCGAAGAGCTTCGTCCCCGGCACAAGCTCCCTCCAAAAACTGCGCACGTTCATGGGGCGGCCGCTGGACTGCGGACTCGAACACTTCCTCGAGTTTCTTCCAGCGTTCCGGGGTCACCCTTCCTCTCCCTTGTTCAGTTCGTGGTATAGCCAGGCTTTAGCCATCCGCCACTGGCGCGTTACGGTCGCCGTTCCTACGTTGAGTACCTCTGCCGTTTCCTCGAGTGAAAGGCCGCCAAAAAACCTGAGCTCGACGAGTTTGCACTTCTGCGGATCAATTTCTGCCAGGGCCTTCAGGGCATCATCAAGAGCCACCAGATCAGCAGCTTTCTCATCGGACAGATTTAATACGTCTTCTAGGGACAATTTGATTCCGCCACTACCTCTTTTAACCGCCTGATGACTGCGAGCGTGGTCTATCAGAATGCGCCGCATCATCTCGGCAGCAACGCCAAAGAAGTGGGCGCGGTTCTGCCACGAAACTTGTTGATCGATCAGTCGAATATAAGCTTCATGGACGAGGGCGGTGGCTTGGAGTGTGTGGTCGGAACGCTCACGCCTCAGGTAACGATCCGCCTGGTGTCGCAGTTCGTTATAGACGAGCGGGAGAAGCTGGTTTAAAGCCTCCTGGTCACCCTTACTCGAAGCGACAAGTAGCGCTGTTAGATCTTTCACCTGCGGGGCCATAACGGGGGTTCGAGCTGAAAATCAGGGAAATCAATGACTAATAATTTGAACTTGCTTTGAGAATAAAGCTCGCCCGCGAGTGAGTCAAACACCTGTCGCCAGACTTCAATTGGGGGCTCCCAGTCGCCTACGCTGGCTGGTGAGAAATGTTCTAGTCGATGGTTAACACGATCTTGCCGAATGTCTTGTTTGATTCTAAGCGGGTGTGGGCCTCGCGAACTTGCCCCAGCGGGTACACCGTATCCACAACGGGTCGCACCGCGCCGGAGGCCAGGAGCGGCACTACTTGGTTGGTGAATAATCTCGTCGCCGTGGCCTTCTCTTCTGCCGAACGGGACCGCAGCACTGTGCCAATGATTGTCGCACGCTTCCGCATCACGGTGGCAAAATCGAGAGGCGCCCGGGCGCCTGAAGTTGTTCCCACGAGCAGCAACCGACCGCGCATCCCGAGCACGTTGAGATTAGCTTCGAGGTAGCGCGACCCCACCAGATCGAGGATCACATCCAGCCCCCGGCCTTCTGTCCATTCGCGGATTGCGGCAACGAGGCTCGCTGAATCCTCACCAGGCACAATGTAGCCACTCAATCCGAAGGTAGCGGCCTGTCTTAATTTTTCCTCAGTACGCGACGTTCCGTATACATTTGCTCCTGCGGCACGGGCCAGTTGAATGGCCGCAGTGCCAACACCAGAACCGGCAGCATGGACCATCACAGCTTCTCCCGGCCGCAGGTTAGCCTGGGTGAATAGTGCGTCATGCGCGGTAATGAAGGCTTCAGGAACCGCTGCCGCCTGGATCCAGTCGAGGTTGGGAGGAATTTTTGTGAGGTGGTTCGCGGGAACTACAACGTACTCCGCCTGAGCGCCACCGGCGGTGATTCCGAAGACACGATCGCCGGAAGAGAAGTCGCGTACCTCAGGGCCAACTTCATCAACTTCTCCAGCGAACTCGAGACCTGGAATGTCCTGAGGGTAGCCGGGAGGGGCCGGATAACGACCAATACGTTGAAGCAGGTCTGCCCGATTAAGAGCCGCCGCGCGCACACGCACGCGCACGCGATCGCCGGGAGTAAGTTCAGGTGCAGGGACCTCGCGGATTTCGAGCGCCTCTACATCCCCAGGCGCAACTATGGTGACAGCTTTCATTGGTAAATGGTGAATGGTAAATAGTAAATGCTATTTCGAATCAACATTTACCATTTACCATTTGCCATTCACTAACTATTCTCCAGATCCGCTACCTTTGCCAGACGCCTCCGGTGTCTCTCTTCTCCCGTAAAGCTCGCGTTTACAAAGGCCCACATAATTTCGATAGCAAGCTCTTCGCCGGTGACCCGCGCGCCCAGACATAACACGTTACAATCATCATGTTCGCGGGATTGATGACCTGAATAGGTGTCACCACAAAGAGCTGCGCGAATGCCTTTCAATTTGTTCGCTGCCACCGCGGCGCCAACACCACTGCCACAGATGAGAATGCCAACCTCTACAGCACCCGACTGCACTACCTCTCCAACCTGTCGGGCATAGTCGGGATAGTCAACCGGAGTGGCGCCATCGTGAGTGCCAAAGTCGATTATGTCGTGACCAGCGTCACGCAGTTCTTTGATCACCCGCTCGTTTAGGGGGTAACCTCCATGATCTGCGCCGACTGCAATTCTCATCGCTTCATAAAAGTGCACGGGCACGATTCAAAACGTTTTCGACATTAAAGCCCAGATTACGAAGCACTGCATCGCCGGGTCCGGACGCACCGAACCGTTCGAGAGAAAGAACATCCCCCTCGGGCCCAACGTAGCGGTCCCACCCATGTCGAACTCCTGCCTCGACTGCCAAACGAGCAGGGACCGTCTCAGGTAGGACCTCCTGGCGATATTCTCGAGGCTGCTCATCAAAAAGTTCCCAGCAAGGCAATGAGACTACCCGAGTTGGAATACCCTCACTTTGAAGTGTTTCGCGGGCCTCCAGAACGAGAGATACCTCCGAACCTGTCGCCACCAGGATCATTTGCGGCTCGATCTTTTTACCCTCCTGCTCTGCTTCGGCAAGGATGTACCCACCACGCCGTAGCCCCTCTGCTGAAGCGTAGCGCTGGCGATCGATAAGCGGCACTTTTTGTCTCGTGAGAGCCAGTGCGGTCGGCGCGTGGTTGCGCAGGATGGCGATTCGCCAGGCCTCGCGGACCTCATGCGAGTCGGCGGGGCGAATCACGTAAAGGTGGGGCATTGCGCGCAGTGCTGACAGATGTTCGACAGGCTGATGTGTTGGTCCATCTTCACCGAGTCCGACCGAGTCGTGGGTGAAAACATAGATCACCTGAACTTCAGAGAGAGCAGCGAGACGCATCGACGGGCGCATGTAGTCTGAAAATGTCAGGAAGGTACCGCCGAACGGGATCAATCCTCCATTTAAAGCCATGCCGGTCAGGGCCGCGCCCATGGCATGCTCGCGCACACCAAAATGGAGGATGCGGCCTTCATACGAGCCCGCTTGAAAGGCGCCGCTGCCTTTTATGTCCGTATTGTTCGAGGGTCCGAGGTCGGCTGAGCCCCCAATCAACATTGGAAGATGAGGCGCCAGCGCGTTTATTACCTCGCCACTTGCCGCACGGGTTGCCATTGGTTTTGCATCGGCGAAGGACGGCAATTGATCCTCCCAGTTCGCGGGTAATTTACCTTCCATCATTGACCGCCAGAGACGAACGGCTTCGGGATGCTTTTGCTTATAACGCTCTCCGAGTTCGTTCCAGTCGGTTTCCAATTGCTCGCCGCGCTCAATAGCCTTGCGGTAGTGGGCCAGCGCCTCGGTAGGTATGAAAAACTGCTTATCTTCGGGCCAACCAAACTTTCGCTTCGCTGCTCGTACCGCTTCTTCGCCGGGTGGATCGCTATGGGCCTTGTGCGTGCCCGCAGAAGGCAATCCGTAACCAATGATCGTCTTGACAGAAATTAAAGATGGCTTGTCTGCTACCGATTGAGCCTCTCTTATCGCAACCTCGATCGCATCCAGATCGTTTCCATCCTCGACCGTAGCTGTGTGCCAGCCATAAGACTCGAATCGTTGCGGCACGTTCTCTGTAAAAGCCAGATCTGTAAAGCCTTCAATCGTTACGCGATTGTCGTCATAGAGATAGATCAATTTGCCGAGTTTGAGGTGCCCGGCGAGCGAGGCTGCCTCCGAAGCGACGCCTTCCATCAGATCGCCGTCCGAAACAATGGCGTAGACGTAATGGTCGACGATGGGAAACTCTTCTTTATTGAATCGTGCTGCCAGGTGTGCCGCGGCCATTGCCATGCCAACGCCATTACCAAAGCCCTGGCCCAACGGCCCGGTCGTTACCTCAACTCCGGGCATCAGAATGTTTTCCGGATGGCCAGGCGTTTTCGATCCCCACTGGCGAAAGTTCATCAACTCTTCGAGCGGAAGATCGTAGCCCGTCAGGTGCAATAGCGAATAGATAAGCATCGAACCGTGACCAGCCGAGAGTAGAAACCGATCTCTGTTTTCCCAGCGGGGATTGCGAGGGTTGTGACGCAAAAAGCGGGTCCAGAGCACATAGGCCATTGGTGCTGCACCCAAAGGCAGGCCAGGATGCCCTGAATTCGCCTTCTGAACCGCATCAAGGGTTAATGTTCGGATTGTATTAATGCAGAGCTGATCGAGTTCAGGCGTTGTATCTGGTTGTTTTTGCACTGGCGCACTCATCTGGCATTTGCCCTCAGTATTGATGGATTGGGTGAAAGCATTTTGAGTCCTTAACTACCTGCGGGTCTTGCGACAATCTCATATTTTTGTTGTCTTGCGAGCGCCTCCTGATAACGAGCATGACGCACCATGTCAGGTTCGTAAATTTTCTGGATTGGCACTGCAAAATGTTCAACTGTTTCTAGCTTGCCGGCAGCCTCCAATGCAAGCAGCGCCGCACCACGCGTGGATGATTCGCGCAGACCTGACAACTTGAGCCGCTGCCCAAGAACGTCCGCAAGAATCTGCGACCACGCGGGCGATGCATGGAGCGCGTTGCCAGAAGCAACGATCTCACCATCCAGAGCGAACGACTGCAAATCCTTAGCGATCAGGGCAAAGCGATAAGCCACTGACTCCATCGCCGCGCGCAAGATGTCGATTGGTAGAACTTTAATTGTAAGTCCCAGGATGGCACCTCGCGCGTCAGCCCGCCATCCCGTGCTTCGTTCACCACTCCAGAATGGAAGAATCGTAAGACCGTGCGAGTCCGGATCCATCGCTTGCAAGGCCCGCTCGATCTCTTCTGAATCTCCGCTGAAGGCGAACGCATCTCTAATCCACGCGTACAGTCCGCCGCCATCCGATAAGGCGCCACCCACAACAATTCGGGTCCGATCGGCTCGATAACACCAGAGCGACGCTGGTAACTCTGAGGGGGGACCGTCCTCAAAAAGAACCCTCATGGCGCCTGATGTCCCCACCATCAAGGCGATCTTCTTCTTTGTCACACAACCGGACCCGATGCTGTTGGCAGCCCCGTCGCCGATCGCCGGACAGAGAAGGCTTCCTCTCAAAAGCCGCCAACGTCGCGCATGTCGATCCAAGAGAGGGATTGAAGAGACAGTTTGACTCGCAATTTCCGAGAGCTTCTCCGGATCGATAGCCAGCTCCTGCACCAACTCGCTGTCCCACTCACGCGTTGCCTGGTTAAACAGACCGGTTCCCGAAGCCATGGAGATACTGGCCATGGTTGTACCGAAAAGGTGTTGGCCAAGATACTCTCCAAATGAGATCCACTTTCGGGTTCGATTAAAACCTTCCGGGTTTTGATCTCTCAACCAGAGCAGCTTGGCGGGCCAGTAACTTGAGTGAAAACGGCATCCCGTCCGGCGGTGAACTTCTGCCTCATCATATCGAAGCCTTAGCTGATTAACTGCCTCGACCGCAGCTGTGTCGGACCAGGTCAGCACGGGGGTTGTAGGCCTACCGTCTGAGTCAACGCCCATTAGACTGTGCCAGAAGCAGGAGATCGCGATAAGTTCGACGGGTCTGGCAGCAGTCGGACAATTCTCCAGTAGATCATCAACAGTCTGTTCGACTAGTTGGACGATCGAATCAGCATCCAGTGCGCCGGACGTTATGAGCTGGGTTGATTCGGCGCGATGGCGGCTGGCGCTAACAATTTCTTCCCCGCGTTCATTGAATAGCGCGGCCCGGACACCCGAAGTGCCGACATCAAGCGCCAGCAGCATTGCAGGTTCTTCTCCTGCCATCACGGAAACAACTTTAGGCGATGGTTCAAAGGCCTCAATGACCTCGTCCACAACGCTGCTCATGAATTGGCCGCGCTTCCCGATTGTCTTGACGATTAAGGTTGACTATCTACCAACAATCCGCTTGCCTACCCTCGCCGTGGCGATCCCGAAGTGCTTTCCGAAACCACCCACACCTTTACCAAACTCTTTACCTCCCTTGGCGAAGTGTTTGCCCAACTCTGAGCCACCATGGCCGGCGCTCTTTCCAGCTCTAGCGTAAGAGCGCTTGATGCCGTTTCGTCGACGGCGTTCAAAGTCGCTCGCCCTCCGACGAGTTCGCGTGGAGCGGCTCGCTCGGGGGCCGGGCAACACCTGACGCTCACCTGACTGCTGAGCTTGCGCTACTAAAGGGGCTTCAGCGTTTGACCTGATAATTAACACTGGCAACCCGATAGCAAGAACGATTGCAACTACATAGAGCTTGCGCATGCGAGTTCCCCCTCCCTTGATTTCTTCCTAAGATTTCTAGTCAGCATCGCACAGCACGCAAACGTAGTCCAGCGCACTCGTTGCTGTTAGAATGCGGCCGATGCGAGCCCAAACGCTCAACTGCCCAATGTGCGGGGCAGCAATCTCCAGCGACCAGCCACAATGCCAGTATTGCAGCTCTAAACTCGCGACAATTGCTTGTGCTTCCTGTTTTGGAATGATGTTTATCGGGACGCGACATTGTCCGCGCTGTGGCGCCGCTGCCGCTGCACGCTCCGCCGGAACACTCGAAACTCGGAACTGCCCGAGATGCAGATCGGGAATGAAGTCGGTTGTAATTGGCTCAGAAGAGGTGCGTGAATGCGGAAAGTGCCACGGCCTCTGGATTGAGATCGCCGCATTCGAGAAGATATGTGCTAACCGCGAGCAACAAGCTGTAGTTCTGGGCAGGGCATCTCCTGCTCCCGCGATCGATCTGCGCGAAACAACCAAAGTGAATTACGTGCCCTGTCCCGAATGTACTCAGTTGATGAATAGAATAAATTTTGCTCGCTGCTCAGGGGTTATTGTTGATGTCTGCAAGGGTCATGGTACATGGTTCGACCAGAACGAATTGAGTCGCATCATCGAGTTTGTTCGCGCCGGTGGGTTGGAAGTGAAACGTGCCCGGGAGAAGGCTGAGCTTCAGGAGGAGCGGCGACGACTGCGTGCGGAACAACTCACCATCGACAGGCTACGCTCGGGTCCACGAGGCGTCGACGAAGAGCAGCGCATTCTCGGGATTGCTTCTGCGCGGGGTTTGCTGAAGTTGTTGCTCGACTAAGGTCATCAGACACCACAGGCTTCAGCCTCGTGGAGCTTCAATTTCCGCCTAACAAAACGCAACCCCTGACACCACGCAAAGACACCACAGGCTTCAGCCTCGTTCTATGAAAGGGATTGTCAAGAGTAAAATTCTCCTGTGCGGCCACTGCTGGCAAGCAGCCACTCAAGTTACCCGGAGCGCGACAAGTTGCGGAACCCGGAGGGACCATCCTCACCCTACGCGTCCGTTGGTTCGTGCCCTGAGCGCAAGTTAGCCGCAGCGCGGCAATGGTCACTATGAGACTTCGCGCGTTGGTGCTAGCGTAAGAAGACAGCTCACCGTGCACCGTTCGAGTACTGCCGTTTAGGCGCCGCTTCGTTCTGCAAACTGGAAAGCCACAACCATTGGTCACTAAAAGTGCCAAGCATAGTTCTATCTGAGACTTGGTGCCTATAGCTTTTTCCGGTTATCCGGGGTGCATACGGTGGAGTTTGGTACTGCAGCAGGTGCTGCGCTCAGAGGCTGAATTGATACTCACCCCGAACCGCTGCGTTTCCGAATTTCTGCGGCAACGCAACACTCTCACTGCGCCGGCAGCTCAGCCCTTACGCCGACGCGGCTACTCTGGCTTTCCTAGTTTCTTCTGATCGAAGCTTTCTCCCTTCTTCCAAAGCGTTAAGGTAACCGCCGCAATTTTGCGCGCCAGCGTTACCTGGGCGAGTTCAGAATCTAAGCCGCGTGCAATCAACCGTTCGTAATAGGGTTTGAATGGACCTTTCCTACTGCCGGTCTGAGCAGCAGTCTTGAACACCTTTTTCAAGCGCCGGTTATAGTTATGATTCAAACCGCGCGTCGGTCCTGGCTTAGTTCGCCGACGCAATTCACCCTGTTCAAACCGATAGTCAGCGCTGGTACGGTGCACCACAGACAACCCGCAGTAAGTCCAGAACTGGCGTTTGCTGCGAAAGCGAAACGGCGTATCAACGGTAGCGATCAGCTGAGCCACGGAGATGTCCCCGAGCGTCGAAATCTGTTTGAGCACTTTGCGGCTCTTCTGCTTGCGGCTTTCGCGCAGCATTTGCTGCCGCGCCGTATTCACCCAGGCGTCCAGCTGTGCCAATTGTTCGTAAAGCTGGCGCGCTCGTTCTCTAACGCCTCGTTCATTCAGTTTTGCGAGCCAGATTTGTTGCTGCTGGCAGTTATAGATCGCTTCGCCTTCGCAACTAATGCCGCGCCCCCGGAAAATCGCCTTCAAGCGATTCTTTATGCGCGTGCTGTCTTTCACCAGAGCATCGTAGTTGTGCGCCAGTTCCTTTAGCGCTCGGGTCCCGTGATCGCCGTGATAGATTGCCCGCAGCCGCTTGAGGTAAAGCAGTTCGGAAAGCTTGGCCCCATCGATCTCATCACTCTTGTTCCCGCTCTCGAGTAACTTGTTGCGGCGCGGATCGCAGACGATACATTCAGCCACCAGCGGCTGCAGCAGGTCGTACAACCAGGCTGATTGCGTTCCTTCTTCAAACGTCAAATGGACGGTGCCACTCAATCCCAGAATGAAATCTCTCAGGGTCTGTGCTTTCGTTTCCAGTACGCCGTTGCCGATGATCTTTCCGCTTGCGTCCCGAACAGCATAGACCACGCTTGCCTTGTGCACATCCATTGCTACATACTTATCGTTGTCCATAGGGCTCTCCTTTTGGTGAAAGTTGTTTGATTTGAACAACTGCAACTTACGCCATTAGGGGCGCCCTTTCATAATGCGTGGAGTTTCAATTTCTGCCTGACGCAACGCCTCCACGGACCACTCAAGACACCACAGGCTTCAGCCTCGTGGAGTTTCAATTTCTGCCTGACGCAACGCCTCCCAAGTCCCACGCCAGACACCACAGGCTTGAGCCTCGTGGAGTTTCAATTTCTGCCTAACGCCACGCCTCCCAAGTCCCACTCAAGACACCACAGGCTTCAGCCTCATGGAGTTCAATTTCTGCCTGACGCAACGCCTCCACGGACCACTCAAGACACCACAGGCTTCAGCCTCGTGGAGTTTCAATTTCAGCCTAACGAGGGGTCCCAAATGAACTTGAGGCACCTCGTTTCAGCCTTCTGCCGGTACTCAACGTCGGCCTAACGACGTAGGGTGCCTCGTTAGGCAGAAATTGAAACTCCACGAGGCTCAAGCCTGTGGTGTCTTGTGGTCCAAGAGCCGGGGCTTCGTTAGGCTGAAGTTGAAACTCCACGAGGCTAAAGCCTGTGGAGTCTTGCACGTTGTTGGGCTGGGTTTCCTTAGGCAGAAATTGAAACTCACGAGGCTAAAGCCTGTGGTGTCTTGTGTCACCCTGGGGATGTTTTGTTAGGCCGGACCTGAAACCCCATCGGCTGTTGCCGGATAGTATACAGGTGAGCTGCGGGTCAATGGTTACGTAAGCTAAAGCCAAGTGATATCAACGATCTTACCCAATCTATAAAGTTTGATCGTATTCTACTGTAGTGTCTCTGAAATTTCTTTTCGCCGGTATTGCACTAATCGCCAATGTAAATGGGCCTCAGAAAGATGGGCCACTGTAAAGGAGATTAAGAGACACTACACTAGCACTAGCGGTCGAATCGTTCACCCCAGGGAAAAGGTGTCATGAGCAAAGTGATTTTCGGTTCTTCAGAACAGCCTGACTGCGGATGGTCCATGGTTCTGGAGCAGCCGGCCGCAATCTACGCCGCTTACTCGCTCGAGGAAGTTGTGCCGCTGCTCGACACGGTCGAGACCGCCGCCGCGTCCGGCGCCTGGGTGGCCCTGATGCTCAGTTATGAAGCGGCCCCGGCATTCGATCACGCACTTAAGGCACATGACCCTGCGGCCTTCCCCCTTGCATGGGCTGCGATCTTTAACCAGAGTCTGCCAGTTCCCCCCAATGGCAGGTTCATGAAGGAAATTGAGCAGGTCACGTGGACGCCCCAGGTAACCAGGGAGGAATACAACGACGCCATTGCCCGGGTTCGCGACCTGATTGCCACCGGCTATACGTATCAAGTCAATTACACATTTCCTCTTCTCTCATCATTCAATGGAAACCCTGAAGCCTGGTATCACTCACTGTGTGGCGCCCAGAACGCCCTCTATCCTGTCTATATCGATTTGGGAACATTTAAGGTTTTGTCGCTTTCCCCTGAACTCTTCTTCGAACGTCGAGGCAATCATGTTCGCGCCAGGCCAATGAAGGGAACGATTAAACGCGGACGCTGGACCGCGGAAGACGAAGCGCTGGCCCAAAGTCTCGCCGCGTCATCAAAAGACCGCGCCGAGAACGTGATGATCGTCGATCTGATCAGGAACGATCTCGGGAAAGTCGCCGTGCCCGGCCAGGTAAGAGTTTCCGAGCTTTACGAAGTCGAGCGGTACCCGACTCTTTGGCAGATGACCTCAACAGTAGAAGCAACCTTGCGTCCGGACGTTAGCCTGATGGAGTTGTTGGCCGCTCTTTTCCCTTGCGGCTCGGTGACTGGCGCACCGAAGATCAGCACCATGGGGATAATTCGCGACCTCGAGCCGTTCCCGCGTGGGATCTATACCGGCGCAATCGGTTTGATCCGGCCGGGTGGCGATTGCACTTTCAATGTGGCAATAAGGACTTTGCTGCTGGATTCAACCACCGGTGAGGTAACGTTCGGTGTGGGTGGCGGCGTCACTATCGATTCGACGGCGGAGCGCGAATATGACGAGTGCCTGCTCAAGAGCTCGTTTCTCAGTGCTCCACAACCAGCCTTCCGGCTGCTTGAATCCATCATGCTTGAAGACGGCGAGTTCTTCCTTCTCGACCTTCATCTGGAGCGCCTGCAGGGCTCAGCAAGGTACTTTGGGTTCATGCATCCGCGAATGGAGGTGCTTGAGACACTCGAGCGCTTGAGACTTGAGCATTCAACCGGGCGTTGGAAGGTGCGGCTGCTGCTGGCAAACGACGCGGAGTTGACGATTGAGGTGTTACCGCTTCAGGCGGAAGATTCTCGAGCCTTACGCGTAGGACTGGCAACCGGACCTGTTCAATCCAGCGATCGGTTTTTGTTTCACAAAACAACGAACCGGGCAGTCTATGAGCAAGCACTCAGGGCTCGACCTGACTGCGATGACGTGGTGCTGTGGAACGAGCGCGGAGAGGTCACAGAATCTACGATTGCAAACGTGGTGTTAGTGCAGGGGCAAGAGCTGTGGACGCCAGCCCTACATTCCGGTCTACTACCGGGCGTGTTCCGTGCCGAACTTCTGGCAACACGCAAGATTCGCGAACGCGTGATTTATCTTGAGGAATTACGGCAGGCCGAAAGCTTCTTCCTGATTAACTCCGTGCAAAAGTGGCGAAGAGCGGAGTTGGTCAGTGGTCCGTAGTCAGTGGTCCGTAGTCAGTGGCTCGTGGTGATAGAACCACGGACTACGAACCACGGACCACCCGCTAATTGTACAGCAGGGCGTGGCGGCGACGCTCGCGAAACTCATTCAACCCGATTGCCCAAGTCTTAACAATTTCGTCCGCAGACTCGCCGCGCAGCACCCGCGCCAGCGTATCGGCATTAACCAGCAGTCGGCTGTAACTATCGACTTTCCATGCCGCCGGATATGCGCGGCGCAGAGCCACCGCAATTTCTACACCTGTGGTGACAGGCCGAAACTCCGCGCGATCAGTGATGATAATGTTAATTCCACTACACTCCTCTCCCTTGAACACTGATGCTCGGGGCGTAAAGCGCAACGGAACAAATCGTACGCCCGGCAGCCGGCGACTATTCAGATATTCAGCAAGATTCTGCCCATCAAGCCAGGGCGCTCCTACAACCTCAAAAGGTGTGTCTGTACCGCGTCCCACTGAAAGGTTAGTCGTCTCGAGGAGACCGATTCCCGGGTATAGAGTAGCCTCAGTCAAACTCCGCATGTTAGGCGAAGGATTAATCCAGAGCAGATTGGTAGCGTCATACCACAAGCCGCGGTTCCAGCCTTCCATCTTGATAACTCGCAGATCGCAATTAATGTCACGCTCGCGATTGAAGAGCTGGGCCAATTCCCCGACTGTCATGCCGTGCCTTACGGGCAGGGTGTGATAAGCAATGAATGAAAGCTTGTCCGCATCAGCAATCGGCCCTTCAACAGCCGCACCACCGATTGGGTTAGGCCGGTCGAGCACAATAACCGGAAGCTTTACTTTCGCAGCCTCTTCCATTACATAGCCAAGCGTTGAGATATACGTATAGAAACGCGCCCCGATGTCCTGGATGTCGTAGACTAGAGCGTCCAGATCCTTCAAATGTTCTGGCGTAGGACGACGCGTTTCACCGTAAAGAGAATAGATTGGCAGACCCGTCTTCTCATCGGTGGCATCCGAAACCTTGTCATCAAGCAGACCGCGAATGCCGTGTTCCGGTGAAAAGAGGGCCGTCAGTTTCACTGCCGGCGCCTGATGAATAACATCGATAGTTGACCTTCCAGCGCGATTTTGTCCCGTATGATTGGTCACCAGACCTATGCGCATCCCCTTGAGCTGTTTGAAACCATCTCGCTCGAGTACGTCTATTCCCGTCAATACCTTTGTCTCGGCGCCCAGTCCTGGCAAAGGTGAGCGTGCCTGCTCGCGAGCGGCAAAGAAGCGTGCCTGGTCCCTCGTCACCGCATCGTAGTATTGTTCGAGTTGGAGGCGGGCTTTAGCGACAACGGAAGGATCGTTGACTGCTCCGGCCACGATCGATGCCACCCGTCCTCGCAGCAGCCCTACATCGCCTTTACCGTCAGGATGAACGCGATTACTGAAAAAGATCACAAACATTTCGCTAGCCGGGTCGAGCCACATCGAGGTGCCCGTAAATCCCGTGTGACCAAACGAGCCGAGCGGAAAAAGTTCACCGCGATTTGTCGAGAAGGTCGTAGCCACGTCCCAACCGAGCCCCCGAGCAGCGCCGCCGGCCGAAATAACTCGAGGTCTCACCATTTCGGCGACGCTCAGTGGACCAAGAATGCGAACGCCACTGTTCTGCCCACCGTTGAGAATCATCTGGCAGAAGACTGCGAGATCGCTTGCAGTCGAAAAAAGTCCTGCGTGCCCTGCTACTCCATTCATGCGATAGGACGTTGGATCGTGGACCTCGCCGCGGAGCCATCTTTCACCTTCGGCTCCCGCGTCTGTTGCTGTATCGCCAAGATAACTCAACTGTCCGCGCCTTCTCTCAGTAGGAGCAATCCGAGCCGTTAACGCGCGGGATGGCCGAAATCTCGTATCCTTCATTCCCAACGGACCGAAGATATTCTGTTGCGCAAACTGGTCCAACGGCAAGCCGCTTACCCGATGCACGACCTCACCAAGCGCGATATAACCAATGTCGCTGTAAACAAATCGCGCTCCGGGAGAATTTCTTAAAGGTTCTTTGATCAGCCGCTTGATTGCTTCATTGTGGCCAGTCCAACGGTCCTTGAGGTCAAAGTCGGGCTGGTATCCTGAAACATGGGTTAAGAGATGTTCGATGGTGATCCGTTCTCGGCCATCACCTTTCAACTCGGGAATATAAGTGGAAACGGGAGAGCTAAGCCGTACCTTTCCACGCTCAACCAGGATCATGATGCTTGTTGCTGTGGCGACAACCTTGGTAAGGCTGGCGAGATCAAAGATGGTATTCGTGGTCATGGCCTCGCGCGCGGGTTCAAGCGCGCGCGCTCCATAAGCTTTGTGCCAGACGACCTGTCCTTTGCGTGCGGCAAGAACCACGGCGCCCGGCAACTGACGCCTCTTGATTGACTCAGCGATTACGTCATCGATCGCCGAAAGATGTCGGACTGAGACGGCAACATTGGCAGCGCGACTTTGACCTACTTGCGTCCCCCCTACCGGTGCGGAGTGCCAGATCAAGGCACAGAACATGATGATAGATTTGTGTTTTAGATTCATCGTATGTAAGTTGGTTTTTGGTCTTTGGGCTTTGGGCTTAGGACCCGCCTAATCTATAGAGATTCCCCCTCATCATTAACAACTTACTTCAGTATGGTGACCAGCCCCGAATCAAGGACGGGCTGAGGCCTCTCACACCGCTCTCATCAACACCTTACTCCAGTAAGGACCAGCCTCGAATCAAGGACGGGCTGAGGCCTCTCACACCGCTCTCATTAAGACCTTACTTCAGTAAGGTGGCCAGCCCCTCAGCGCTTTCCCAAACCGTTTCAACGGTTTGCCCCGTTCGCGCAGAGGAACGATCTCGTGTGGTAAACCGTTGAAACGGTTCCCCGGATCTTGGCCGTTTGTGGACCACCTAACTGAAGTTAGGTGTTAATGAGACCAAAGACTAAAGGCCAAAGTCCCAAAGCCCAAGGCCCATGGCCACAGGCCCAAGGCCAAAGGCCCAAGGCCCAAGACCCAAGGCCAAAGACCCAAGACCTAGACCCAAGACCTAGACCCAAGGGCGAAGCCCTTTACCACGTACGACTCTCCTGCGCTTCCTTCTTTAGTTGAATTCCCGTCCCTCGAGCATACAGGCCAGGCAATGAGATGGGCAGTTTGCCGCTAATGTCAATCTGCCCTGTAATGGCCCGCGCCGCAGCCTGCTGCAAGCTTGGCATGTCACCGTACGCGACCAGATAGGTGCGCAGTGCCGGAAAACTCTGAAGCAAGTAGGGATTACCGAAGCTGATGCCGATGAGCGGCGCCTTAGCGGCAATCAACTGTTTAAGAGCGCGTTCGCCGGGCTCAGGCAAATCGACACTGCGCGCCTGCCCTGTCCTCACTCGACCATAAAGAGCGGCAATCACGATATCTGCTTCCGCAGCTCGCTCGAGCGCCTTCTTCACTTCAGCCTCAGACGACCGATCGTCAATTACAATTGTCTCGACACGACGACCTGATCGAGCCATCGCACCCGCAAAACGATTGGCAATCCATAAGCGATCGTCCCCATTGGTAATGGCGAGATTGAATATTCGGGCATCCTTCCGTAAGCCTTTCAGGGGAAGTAAATTGTCGTCATTACGCACGAGGGTGATGGCGCGCTCAGCAATTTCGCGAGCGAGCGAGTTCACTTCCCGACTCGCGACTATGCGGTCAATCTCGTCGAGCGGCGTGATACGCTGCTTGACCAGCCCCAGATCGTATTTCGCCGCAAGAATACGGCGAGCAGATTCCTCGATTCGTTTTTCGCTCAACCGGCCCTTTCTGACAGCTTCAACCACCCCACGAAACGCAGCGTCGTTGTCGGCGGGTTTCAGCAACATGTCGGCGCCGGCTTCAAGCGCCCGCACTGCCGCCTCCTCCTGCGTGAAATAGATTGTCAGCCCGCTCATGCTGAGCGCGTCGGTAACAATCATCCCATTGAAGTTGAGATCGCGGCGGAGAATAGCACCTAACACCGGCGAAAGTGTCGCCGGCATAGTTGCATTCTCTACGATGATCTCGCCACCTTCATATGTATCAATGGGCCGTATCTTCACATCGTCCGGGAGAGGCTCAATCGCGGTTGGATCTATTTGCGGCAGGCCGATGTGACCAACCATCACGGCGCCAACGCCGGCCCGTACGGTTGCACGAAATGGTACTAATTCGAGGGAATCCAGACGCTGGCGGCCCACGTCAATAAGGGGCAGACCACGATGCGAGTCGACGGCCGTATCGCCATGTCCCGGAAAGTGTTTTGCAGTGGCAATCGTTCCGGCACGTTGCGCACCCTCGGTGAAAGCCGCACCCAAACGACCGACCGTTTCCGGATCCTCGCCGTACGCGCGCACGTTTATCACCGGGTTGGCTGCGTTGTTATTGACATCGACGACCGGCGCAAAGATCTGATGAACTCCCATAGCGCGCGCCTCACGACCTGTAACTTCTCCCTGCCGGCGGGCAAGATCCGGGTCGCCCGTGGCGCCAACTGCCATGTTCCATGGAAAATTTACCGTGTCTTCAAAGCGCATCCCGGCGCCCGCCTCGAGATCTGCCGAGATCAGCAACGGATAGCGCGCAAACTGCTGCATGCGATTCACAAGAAAGACCGATTCGTACACTGGTCCACGAAACAGAATTATTCCACCAATGTGGTTCTTCTCTACCTGACGCTTGAGAGCTATAAACTCATCACTGTCCTGATTGAGAAACGTGGCATTGATGCCTACTGAGATTAACTGGCCTACCTTCTCCTCGAGCGACATGCGAGCCAACTCTTTGTCAGCCCACCTGAGAGCATCCTTCGTAGGCTGCACTGAGTACGGATTGATTCGCTGTTTCTGGCTGGGAACAGCCAAAGTTGACTTGCCGGATGCGTAGGTAGTGGCCGCTGTTGGCGCCAGTGAAGCCAATAAGGAAATTAGTGTTGTCAGGTAAACAACCCGACTCAGAAGCGAAGGAAATCTGTGATTTTTTATCTGCATTACTTTTTCCGGTGAACAGTATTTCAAAGCACGACAAACCAGAGTGCCGCCGGGCTACTCTGAAGGATCGATTTTACGAACGCGCCGCCTTTGTCTCAAAAATGGCGCTCGCCACGTAACCCGCGGCAAAAGTCACAAGCGAGCCAATCAAGACGTACCACTGCCAGGATACTTGCAGACGAGCCCACACAAAGATCATTGTTGCCACCCCCACCAGAACTCCGGTGAGTGCTCCAACTCGTCTGACCCGCCTAGTCAACGCGCTTAGCAGGAAGAGTCCCAGGATGGGGCCATTGGTAAATGAAGCGATTGAAAGTACGGCATCTACCACCCGCTGCTGCATTGTGATTGCCAGAATTGCCACTCCAATCTGAACGGCACCCCACATCGCCGTCATACCGCGCGAGATCCTCAGGTAATGACTCTCCCCTCGATTCGGCGCAAACAAAGGCTTGTAAAAATCTGTCATGGAGGTGGCAGCCGACGAATTCAACGATGAAGAAAGCGTACTCATTGCCGCAGCAAAGATCGCGGCGACTACCAACCCAATAACACCGTGTGGAAGTTGAGTGACAATGAAATGCGGGAAAACGCGGTCGGCGCGCGCCGCAACATCCGCCGGAAGGGTCGGGAAGTGTTGATAGTAGGTGAACAACATCACACCAATTAGTAAAAACAGCACGAACTGGGCAAAAACTATCACTCCACTGGTGAGCAGCGCTGCTGTTGCCTGTCTCGCATTCTTACAGGCCAGATAACGTTGCACCATCAGTTGGTCAGTTCCATGCGTGGCAGTAGTTAGAAAGGCGCCACCAATCACTCCCGCCCAGAATGTGTAGCTGCGGCCGATATCAAAGGTAAAGTCGAAGAACTGAAACTTATTGAACTCGTTACCCACCGCCACAACCTCACCCCAGCCTCCCGGGATGCCATTCAGCAAAATGATCATCGCCACAACCGCGCCGGCGACGTAAATGACCAACTGTGTCACGTCTGTCCAAATGACTGCCGACATCCCCCCCAGGTAGGTATAAAAGATTGTAACTATCCCAATAATCAGGATCGAGGTTGTGTCGGTCCATCCCGTGAGCGCTACCAGCACAAGCGCTGTGGCAAAGAGTCGAATCCCATCTGCAAGTGACCGCGTGAAGAGAAAGAGCGATGCCGCGGTGCGCTTAACCTGGCCACCAAACTTCTGGTCAAGAACCTGATAAACAGTGAAGAGTTCTCCTTTGAAGTAAAGGGGAATAAAAATCAGTACAATTACCAGTCGCCCGATCATATAGCCGGTGACCAACTGAAGAAAGGTAAGGTTGCCTCCCTCGCCTCTTATGTTCGCCGCAAACGCAAAAGCCGGAACGCTGATGAAGGTAACAGTTGAAGTCTCGGTGGCGACGATCGACCCGGCGAGCGCCCACCAGGGCACATCGCGGTTCGAGAGGAAGTAGTCACGAATGTTCTTCTGTTTTCGGCCAAAGTACCAACCACAGGCAGTCACTCCTGCGATGTATACGATGATTACCAAAAGGTCTACAGTGTGAAGCTGCATAGTGAGACAAAACGCTCAGTCTTGTTTTGAACCTTCACCACTGATCTTTGCGATTGCCAGTTCAACGGCCCAGTTCACGCTCCCCAGAGCAAGCCGCGCCTGGTTCCGGTCACAACCGGTCTTGTTCGAGACCAGGGCAATACGCAGATCGCCGCCGGCGCGCTCGAGTGCTGCGGCGGCCGCCGCATGGTCCAATCCCGTTTCCGCACTCAGGATACGAATCGCCCGGGCCTGCAATTTTGCGTTTCCCGTTTGCAGATTAGACATCCGATTGCCGCTCACATAACCCAGTGCCACCAGAGTCGCAGTGGATAACATGTTCAAGATCATCTTTTGGGCTGTGCCCGCTTTTAGCCTCGTAGATCCAGTAAGCACTTCCGGGCCCACTACCGGAGCCAGGCTGACTTCGGCAACGCGAGTGATTGGAGATCCGGGAGCACAGGTGATCGCCGCAGTAAATGCGCCGATTGAACGTGCGAAGGAGAGCGCCCCGATAGTATAGGGCGTTCTGCCTGATGCCGCGATCCCAACAAGAGCGTCGTTCCTGGTGAAGCCGCGCGCTTTGAGATCCCGTTCTCCGGCTGCGGCATCATCCTCCGAAGCTTCTACGGCTCGATAGCAGGCTTCGTAACCACCAGCGATCACTGCTTGCACGAGGTCCGGAGAAACTCCAAAGGTAGGTGGACACTCCGACGCGTCAAGGACTCCAAGCCGTCCGGAAGTACCGGTGCCGATGTAAAAGAGCCGCCCACCGGAGCGCAATCGCTCGACAATCCTTTCGACCGCGGCCGCAATGTCCGGCAGGATTAGACCAACGGCTGGCGCGACGAGCGTGTCCTCCTCGTTCATCAGGCGCACGATGGCCGCAGGGTTAAGCGAACTCAAGTTAGAAGTGCGGGGATTTTCCTGTTCAGTGACGGGAAGCTCAGCGAAGTTTTCAGGATTCATCTGCTATTGGTCACTAGACGGCGACGGCAACCTGGTCAAGGTATTCACGGGCCATGCGCGCGGCGGCTACGGCCGGGGCAAATCGCGGCGGCGCCAGGAAGGCGCCAGGGGCCACCTTGTGAATCTGGTCTCGCATAGGGCGAAGAACTAACTCTCCTCCGGACGTAAACACACCGCCTACGTATGCGACCTGAAAGGGTTCTTTTTCCAGTTTCAAGCTGTGGATCACCGCAACTGCGGCAAGCCCTAACTCAACCCCGCCATCCGCCAAAATCTGAATAGCCACTTCGTCCTGCTGAGTGGCGGCTTCGATCACGTGCTTGCCAAAGCCTGCGATCCGCTCGTTAGTCATTGTCGGGGCGTAAATTGCCGTTGACAGGTCATCGGCCGTACTGACGTGAAAATATGCGCAGGCTTCCTGAACTAGCAAAGTCTGCGGCCCGCGACCATCTGAGGCATGCGCAATTGCCCGCAACGCTCGGCGCGCGAGCCAGGCGCCTCCACCTTCATCTCCGGCAACGGGTCCCCAACCACCGGCGCACTTTCGTTTGCCTTTAGCATTCACGCCACAACAAACCGAACCCGTCCCGGCGATAACCACCAATCCGGGTTTGCCGTCAGTGGCGCCATGTAAAGCGATCTCTGCATCGGTGACAACATCGATCTCGCCCACCCCAAGTACGCTCAGCGCGTCGCGCATGCGCGCTCGCAGTTCTTTGCGGCGCGCGCCCGCCAGACCAATCTTAGCCACTCGCACATCAGCGCGACGCACCCGGGCCACCTCACACGCTTTGTCGACAGCCTCTCGGACTGCCGCGGCAGCGCTCGCAACTCCAATTCGCAGTGGATTTGAGGGCCCGGCCGTGCCTTCACCGACGACCCGCCGCTCGCCATCCATTACCACAGCAGTGGTCTTGCTTCCGCCGCCGTCAACCCCAACGACAACATCCCACGGCCCGACTTGGGGGGCAGCGCGAACTTCAGCGGATCTACGCTCAGTGATTCCCATATCTGGGGTGGTCCCGGCTTTGGAGTGAAAAGCCGGGACGACTAACCGTGCGCGCCATTCTAGGGAGGCTTGACTTATAATGGAAACTAAAAGATTTTATTATTCCGATAATACAGCTTGATAGTCCGGAGTTGGAAAGATGGAGATTAGACAATTAAGGGCGTTTGTCGCGATCGCCGAATCTGGAACCTTTACTGCCGGGGCCTTGCGGGTTCATGTTACACAGGCCGCGATTAGCATGCAGATCAGGCAGATCGAGACTGAAGTTGGCGCGCGCCTGTTTGTGAGAGCGCCCAGACGCGTGATTCTCACTGAAGCGGGGGAAAAATTGCTCCATCGAGCCCGCCATATTCTGCGAGAACACGATGCAGCCCTGGACGAAATTGCTGAATTGGCTGGAGCCGAACGCGGACGACTGCGAATCGGGAGCGCTTCGGCGATGGTAACCACTGAACCCTTGCCGCTTCTTTTGCGCGACCTGCGTAAGCAACATCCGCGTGCCGACATCGCGGTCACCTCAGGCACCAGTGAAGCCCTGGTCGAACAGATTCTTGCGGGCGAGTTAGATCTTGCCTTCGTATCCCTTCCGGTTGAGGCACGTGGCATTCAAACCGAGCGACTAAACGAGGACCAGTTGGTCGCCATCGCTTCACCGCGCCATCGACTTGCAAAGCAACGGACGGTCAGCGCCTACACATTAGCGGGCGAGAAACTGATTTTGGGCGAGCGAGGCGGTAACACCAGACGGCTGATCGACCAGTTTTTTGCTCAAGCGGGCGTCAGTATCGCCGTATGCATGGAGTTAAGCCGGCAAGCTGCAATCAAGCGGATGGTCGAAGAAGATATGGGTGTTGGCATAGTACCGCTCCAGTCTGTTCGCGACGAGGTTGAAAAGGGGAGACTGGTGCGGTGGTGGATCGAAGGGGCCGAGATCAACTGGCAACTCGGCATCGCGCGTCTCAGCGGCGGCTACGAGTCACCAATCCTGCAGACATTTATTCGTATGGCGCGTAAGCACTTCGGTTCTGATGGCGTGGAGACGCAGAGTAGAAAGCCAAAGCCGACTCGCAAAAGGCCGAGGGCCGTGAGTAGTAAGCAGTGAGCCAGTGAGCGGCACTGCTTACTGCTCACCGCTCACTTCTTAAGGCCTCCATCAATCGGTCAATATCACTATCGTTGTTAAAGAAATTTGTCGCTATGCGAATGCCCTCAGGCTTTTCCGTCACTATCACTCCGGCGCGCGCCAGGTTTTCAACAACTCGAGAAGGCTCCTGAACCTCTACCAGAGTTTCAGCGGAACGCATGCTCTCACTCTGCAAGGGTGAAAGCACCTTCCAGCCCTCCTCAGTCAGTCGCTCAGTCAGCGTCTTGTTCAGAGAGAGGGCGCGCGTCTCAATATTTCCGAGACCAATCGTCTCAAATTGATCGACGGAAGCACCGAGTGCAAAGATCCCTGCGAAGTGCGGACAACCAAGCTCGGTCCGGGCCGACGCATCTTTGCGCGGGTGAATCTCATTATTACGCATCGCATAGGGCTCTTGCACACTAAGCCAGCCAATCGAACGCGCATGGCTCGCCTCCAGAAGTTCGGGACTAAGGTAGACAAAGCCGGAACCGTAACCGGAAAGCATCCATTTATGACCCGTCGCGCAAAGGGCGTCGATCTTCATCCGCTTAACATCAATTTCGAACACTCCGGCGGATTGGCTCGCGTTTACCACCAACGCGTGATTGCCTTTGTTATGGACCAGTTCGTCGAAATTCATACGAAATCCATTCGAAAATTGCACATGGCTAAGCGAGATGACGCCGGTTTTAGCAGTCATTGCATTACGGATATCGGCTGTTTCAACTATGCCAGCCCTCGCTTCAACCAGATGGACAGGGATACGGCGATGCATCCAGGGAATAGTGGAGACGGGAAACTCGAGGTTGCAGGAGATGACTTCTCCGCGCCGCTCGAGCGCATCGATAATCACATTCATCCCGGATGAAGTATTGGTAGTAAGCCCAATCTCTTCCGGCTCGGCATTGATAAACCGGGCAACTCGTTCCCGGATCGACTCGCGTTGCTTTAGCCAATCATCCCAATGAATGTCCCCATCAGCACTCATTAGTTCGTAATAGGTGGTCGCCGCCTCGGCAACCGAGCGCGATAAGGGTCCGGCCGCGGCGGTATTCAGATAGGCCACCCGCTCGGTGACAGGAAACTCTTTTCTAATACTTAGCCAATCAGTCATGACGCCAAAATACACGTGCCGGCATTCAAACGGAAGAGATGCGTAGGTTCGTTTATGTCTGTTCTTAGGTTCACAATCGTATGACACGCAGGTAGCGCCGATAACAGCCTTGTTTGGTGTGACCTGAGATGCGAAGATGTGCGGCAATAGGGGAAGATTATGACAAGCGTTCCTGAACCGCCTCAAGCTACGGAATCGGGTGTGGACTTCGTCCTGCTTCACAACATCAGTTGGTCCACATACGAGAGTCTGCTAAAAGACCAGGCGGAAACCCCGAATCCTCGCTTCACCTACGACCGGGGAGATTTGTTGATTATGGTTGCCTCACCAGAACACGAAAGAATTAATGATGCCTTTAAGGTGCTCATTACTCTATTGGCGGAAGCTTTTAAGATTGAACACGGAAGTTTTGGTTCGACAACCTACAAACGCCCGGATCTCCAGCAGGGGTTCGAGCCGGATTCTTGCTTTTACTTCAAGAACGAACGAGTAATGCGAGGCAAGAAACGACTAAATCTCTCAGTTGATCCGCCCCCCGATCTTGTCATTGAAATCGACATCTCCAGGTCTAGCTTAAACAAACTTCCAATCTTCGCAGCTTTTGGAGTGACGGAGGTCTGGCGTTTCGATGGTGAGAAAGCAGAGTTCTACCTGCTTAAGGAGGGCCAGTACCACAGCATCTCTGCAAGTCTCGCGCTACCCCGCGTAACAGTAGAAACGGTAACAGAATTCATTGGCGACAGTCTGAAGATGGGGCGACTCGAGTGGCTGAAGAAAGTGCGGGAATGGGCGGGCGAACAGGACTGTTGATTGAGTCATAGAAAACTTGAGCAAGCTTCCAACTCCTTTTGAGAAGTATTTTCGTTGAAGGCTTGAGTTCTGGATTTTTTCATGTGAACAGATCAGAAGTTGACGAATACCCCCACCGGAAGGCGGTGGATTGTTCGGCCCAACCTACACAGCACGTCCCTTGAATAGCCGGGAAAGACCACCAACGGCAGTTGGTGGATGGTTCGACCTGGCCTACACACGCCAGCCCCCATGGACTCAACACAAAGACCACCAACGGCAGTTGGTGGATGGTTCGACCTGGCCTACACACGCCAGCCCCCTGGACTCAACACAAAGACCACCAACGGCAGTTGGTGGATGGTTCGACCTGGCCTATGGGACCAGAAGACACAAGCACTTCGAAGCGCCCGATCGTAGGCCAGGTCGAACTATCCACCAACTGCCGTTGGTGGTCTTTGTGTGGTCCAGTGAAGAGCTTCTTCGGGCCGGTGGTTTTGTAGGCCAAGTCGAACTATCCACCAACTCCCGTTGGTGGTCTTTCGTGGTCCATCGAAGTTTAAGGAGGGCACTGCCTTCGGTAGGCCACCTCGAACTATCCACCAACTCCCGTTGGTGGTCTTTCGTGGTCCATCGAGGCTCAAGAGGGCACTGCCTTTGGTAGGCCAGGTCGAACTATCCACCAACGGCAGTTGGTGGTCTTTCGTGGTCCATCGAAGTTCAAAGGGGCACTGCCCTCGTTAGGCCAGGTCGAACTATCCACCAACTCCCGCTGGTGGTCTTTCGTGGTCCATCGAAGTTCAAAGGAGGCACTGCCTTCGGTAGGCCAGGTCGAAGATCCACCAACTCCCGTACTCCCGTTGGGCTTTGCTTGGGCAGGAAGGCTTCATTTTGTAGGTTTGTTTGAAAAATCCCGCACCCTTCGGTAGGGCTATTTGGGCCAAGTGCGGATGTTCTACCCGTTGGGTCTCTGGCGCTCGCAGTTACTCTTGTCGCGGTCCAATCAGATCAGTTCTACCACGCTGTCGCGGGAGTTGTTTGGGTGTGCGGCTAGAAGCTAACTACTGCGGCACTTCGAACCAAACGGTCGCCAACGGCGGAAGAGTGATCGACACCGAATACTCCTGTCCATGAAATGGGGTTGGCTCGGCTGTGATTGAGTCCACCACGCCTATGTGGCTGCCATCATAGACTTCGTTGTCCGTATTCAGAATCATCGGGTAAACACCGGGACGCGGCAGACCGAGACGATGATTTTCGCGAACTACCGGCGAAAAGTTACCAACACAAACAAGTTCCTTGCCTGTTTCGGGAGAGCGGCGAATAAATGAGACAATGTTCTCCCGGGTATTGTCCGCATCAATCCATTGAAAGCCGGCCGGCTCACCATCCACTTCCCATAGGGCATTGTTGGTCGCATAGATCAGGTTCAAATCGCAAACCAAACGTTGGATGCCCCTGTGGTAGGGCTGTTCAAGCAGGTGCCAGTCCAGACTCTCGGTCTCGGTCCATTCGCGCCATTGTCCAAACTCGCCGCCCATGAACAACAGCTTCTTTCCGGGATGGGCCCACATGTAACCATACAGCGCACGCAGGTTGGCAAACTTTTGCCAGTTGTCCCCCGGCATCTTGTTCAACAGCGCCCCTTTGAGGTGGACGACCTCATCATGCGAAAAGGGTAGGATGAAATTCTCGCTCCAGGCGTAAAGAAAACCGAATGTCAGCGCGCTATGATGATGATGAGAGCGATAAACCGGATCCAGTTGGAAGTACTTGAGCGTGTCATGCATCCAACCCATATTCCACTTGAAGTCAAAACCCAACCCCCCGGAATAGACCGGATGGCTCACCTGCGGCCATGAAGTCGATTCTTCCGCAATCATCATCACTCCCGGACACACACGATGCGTGACTTCATTCAGGGCTTTAAGGAGTGAAATTGCTTCTAGGTTGTCGCGCCCGCCAAACTCGTTCGGCACCCACTCGCCTTCCTTGCGACTGTAGTCGAGATAAAGCATCGAGGCCACCGCATCGACCCTAAGTCCGTCAATGTGAAACTCTTTAAACCAATAGAGTGCATTACCAAGAAGGAAGTTTCGCACCTCGTTGCGACCATAGTTAAATATGTAAGTACCCCAATCCGGATGTTCTCCCTTGCGCGGATCGAGATGCTCGTACAGTGCCGATCCATCGAAACGCCCAAGAGCAAAGGCGTCTTTCGGGAAATGCGCTGGGACCCAGTCCATGATGACACCTATGCCACGTTGGTGCAGAAGGTCGATGAGATAGCGAAAGTCGTCGGGCGAACCGTAACGGGCCGACGGCGCAAAATAGTTGCTCACCTGATAGCCCCATGATGGACCATAGGGGTGTTCCTTCAGCGGCAGAAACTCAACGTGAGTAAAGCCCATCTTGTTGACGTAATCCGCTAGGACCGGCGCCAGTTCTCGATATTGAAAAGGCCGGTTGTCATCTTCAAGCACTCGCCGCCACGAACCCAGATGTACTTCATAGATCGAGAGCGGTTGCCGGTAATGTTCCCGCGCGGCCCGAGCCTTCAACCACTCCTGATCCTTAAATTTGTAAGTTGACTGGTAAACCACTGCGGAGGTAGCAGGCGGCACCTCTGTGAATGTCGCGTAAGGATCGGTCTTCAGAAACGGCAGCCAGTCACCGGCACGGATTTCGTATTTATAAAGTGTTCCCGGTTCGAGCTCCGGAATGAAAAGCTCCCAGACCCCCGAACTTCCAAGCATGCGCATCTGGTGCAATCTGCCATCCCAACCGTTAAAGTCGCCGACAACGCTTACGCCCTCGGCGTGAGGCGCCCAGACTGCAAAAGCAACGCCCGGTACGCGATTGACCTTTCGCACGTGCGCGCCAAGGACCTGAAAGATCTCTTCGTGCCGTCCTTCGCCAAAGAGATGAAGATCAAGCTCACCGAGGGTTGCAAGAAACGAATAGGGATCGCGAAAAGTCGCCACCACCCCTTCAGGGTAGTAGACACGGAAGCGATAGGTTGGGATTGTCTTCAGGTTCGGAATCCAAACTTCAAACAGACCGGCGGGATGAATGCTCGTTAGCAAAACGGGCTTCTTTATTCCGATAAGCAATTCCACTTTGTCGGCATCCGGACGAAAAGCCCGAAAGAGCACACCGCCATCATACGGATGAGCTCCCAGAATCCCGTGCGGGTCGCGATTTTTGAGGGCAAGAAAACTGTCCAGATCCTGCCCCTTGAGGAGGCCTGCGGAATCCTCTTTGGAGCGCGGTTGGTCCATTGCTCTGGCCGCGGCCCGCCCGCCTGTCATTCCCTGCGCTTTTCGGTGCTCCGGTTTCTTGCTCATGAAATTGTCGTTTCCGGACGTCTCGGATTTGGCGCCCTGTTGGCCGCCGATTCGGCGTAAAGCTGATAAATATCTGCCCCCGTTCCCTTCTCGATGAGATTACTTTTTGCTTCGGACAAGAGCTCCAGAAAGCGCGTCCGGGACGATGGCAGACCCAGTTCGTCCGTTAGTTCGATTACTCGAGCTGCGTATCTCATGATCTGAACCGTTTCGATTCCCGAGAGCTCTGAAAAGAACCAGCCACAACTGGTGAACATCAGTACCGAGTGGCGCTGAATTTCGAGCAGCGTCAAGGCCCGCACCTGATCGGCGGGTTCCAAAGGGTGTCTGGCGTAGCGCTCGAGAAACTCGAAGCGTGATCGGCCGTGGTCAAGAATCAGCTCTATGTATGCATTGCGTGCCGCCCACGGATCAACAAACAGTTCACCACCAATTCTATCGAAATGGATTGCAGCTTCGTCACGAAGAAATTCCAATGCGGCACTCAAGGGGGCGCGCCACTGCTGGTTCCATCCCGGCTCCCCTCCCGTATGACAGCCGCAATCGCGAGACCAGCGCCCGACGCCATGGGCACAACTCCATGAGGAACCACCTTTCTTAACCTCAACCTCGAATTCTGCCGGGTGTCGATCTAGAAACTCGCCATAATTGGTGATCCAGAATCCCTCCCCCCGCGCCTCAATTTCCAACGCATGTGCAAGGCACAGGTCGCCGAATTTGAAATGATGTCCGTAAGTCTCGCCATCGGTGGCCACATTCACCAGCGGCCCACGCGCGGCCGCCTGTTTAAAAAGCTCGACCAGATGCTGGCTCGAAGTCAGGGCCTGCTCGAAAGCGATCGCGCGGGCCAGTGGTCCATCGTAAAAGAAGATCGCAATCTCCCTTCCCGAGCCGTCTCGATGCGGATATCGATAAGGTCTGGTGGTGTCGATGTCACCATTAGCGACCGAATGCCACTGATCAGAACCAGGCTGCCGGTAACGTTCAGCCTGACCGGGCGCCAGAATCACAAAGCGCAGGCCCTGCTCGATCAATAACTCGAGCGTGGCTTCGTCACAGGCGGTTTCCGGCAGCCAAAGCGATTCCGGCTCGTGACCAAAGCGATAACGAAAATCCGCGAGCCCCCACAACACCTGAGTCAGGCGATCCCGCTCGTTAGACAATGGCAGAATTGCATGACCGTAAGCCTGGGCTATTGCATTTCCATGCCCCCCGCGCTGGAGCATGCTGTTTCGGTCAGCCTGAAGGATTCGTTTGTAAGTTTTTGGGTGATGTCGTTCCAACCACGACAACAGCGTCGGCCCAAAATTGAAACTAATGTTCTCGTAGTTATTGAGGGTCCGCTCGACTGTGCCATCATGGCCAATCAGGTGCGCATATGCATTCGGTCCATAGCACTCCGCATGAATGCGTTCGTTCCAGTCATGGTATGGGTCGGCGCCAACCTCTCGCTCTACCTCGCCCGTCCAGGGATTCTCTCTTGGTGGTTGATAGAAGTGACCGTGAATTATTAATGCGACCATCAGGGAATTTTAACGCACACTGGAATTAATTCAGGCTTCGCTCACCCTCTAGCGAATATGGGCTCGGATCTCTTTGCCCTCATCAGGCACAGTTACTGTGCGGCGCGCTGGCCGCTCAGACTTGATCTCGAATGTAAGCTTTCGCGCACCGGGATTGTAAACACCCTCTTCGACGTTCGCGATCACCGCGAAACCCACCCCACTCCGAGACACAGCCACACGAGTACGCCGGAATGCTCCCTTCTTGTAAGCCGGCGAGGTGCCGTCGTCTTCGTAAAGAATGGTTTCCGCAGAGCCACGATCATCAGGGTAGATCGCAAAGGTAATCGGATCCCAGGCTCTTTCACCAATGTAATTCATTGCAGGCGCAGTGGGAATGATCGCTCCCGCGCGCACGAACATAGGGACTGTGTCGAGCGCCGCCGCAACCCGAATCATTGTACCGCCCGCGTGCTTCTTATTGGTCCAATAGTCATACCACTCGCCTTTCGGCAGATAGACTAAGCGCTCGGTGGCGCCGGCGGTGACGATCGGAGCAACGAGAAGATCGGCGCCAATCATGAACTGATCGTCGAGGCTCAAAGTGTTCGAATCATCCTGGTAATTGAGTAGCAGCGGTCGAAACAGAGGTACGCCTGTCTGGTGGGCTTCCTCCAGAGTTGTATAAAGAAACGGCATCAACTCATAACGCAGCTTGAGATATTTACGAATAATCTCTTCGTAATAACTTCCAAATCGCCAGGGCTCCTGGTCGTAACCATCGTTCACTTTATGGTTTCGGCAAAAGGGCGCCAGAAAACTGACCTGATAAGAACGCACTAGCAACTCGCCGCTCCCGCGCCCCATGAAGCCGCCAACGTCGGCCCCAACAAAAGGTTGCCCGGAAAGCCCCAGCGACTGAAACATTGGAATGCTCAACGCGAGCGCGTCCCAGGTGCTGTTGGTGTCTCCGGTCCACATTGTCGAATAACGCTGGATGCCGGCATAAGCGGCCCGCGTGATTACATACGGGCGCTGATCGGGTCGCAGTCTTTCCAGCCCTTCATAGGTAGCACGCGCCATCAACAAGGCAAATACATTACGGTTCTTGGCATGGGTCGACTTCGCACCTTCGTCGTAACTCACTACGTCAATCTGGTTTTTTCCGGTCTGGTCCACAAAATCAGCCGGCTCATTCATGTCGGTCCAGATGCCGGCGACACCATGGTCCGTATAAGCGCGGTGAAGATCTCCCCACCAGCGTCGCGCCTCTGGTAACGTGTAATCGACAAACACACTGTCGCCCGGCCATACACGCGGGATAAACAGGTCGCCATTTGTTCGTTTCTGAAAAAAGTCGCGCTCTTGTCCCTGGTCAAACACGTAGTAGCGTTGCTCCTGCGGGTCTAGTTCCGGTCTCGTTGATGTAATACGCCCGGCCGTTGGTGCGGAAGGCTGATACTTGATCCCGGGATCCACGATGGTAACCACCTTCACTCCCTGTTTTCCCAGCCTGTCGCTTAGACCCTTCGGATCGGGAAAGCGTCGAGGATCCCAGGTAAAAGACCGGTAGCCACTCATGTAGTCGATATCCAAATGGATAACATCCAGCGGTAGATCGCGCCGGCGGTATTCCCGCACCACCTCCTCGACCATTGCCGCGGGATAGTAGCTCCAACGACTTTGCTGATGTCCGAGGGCCCAAAGGGGTGGCAGCGGCATGCGACCCGTCAGGTCCGCATAACGGCCGAGTATCTTCGTGATGGTAGGACCCTGAAAGAAGTAATAGTTCAGTTCACCGCCTTCGGCGCCGAACCAAACCCGCTGTTGCGATGATTTGCCGAAATCGAAGTAACTGCGATAGCTGTTGTCAAAAAAGATCCCGTAGGCAGCACCGTTCTGGAGACCGAGATAAAATGGGATCGTCTGATAGATTGGATCAGTTCCTTCTTTGTAACCAGGCGTGTCAGAGTTCCAGTTAACAAACGAACCGCGTCGCCTATCCAACCGTGCGGCTTTCTCGCCCAGCCCGTAAAAATGTTCGCTGAAACCGAGCTTCTTTGCCACGGCTACGAACTTCCCGGCTTCCGGATCGAACATCATTCCCTTCAGCAAACCTTTGGCGTCATAAGCCATCGGTTGTTCGTCGGCATTGATCACGGCACCGGTCTTCGGGTCGCGAAATTCGATAAGTAATGGCGAACGGCCAACGACGATCTCGATCTCTGACGTTGTAATTATTACCGCGCCGGCAGTCTCCGTAAGCTTCCAGCGAACGGCTTCCCAGCTCGTTTTTGCAATCGCCCACGAGTGATCTCTTGCAGGGATCGGTTGCGCAAATGACGCCCGAACGCGAACGAGGTCTGGAGCAAGCACAGTTATCCGGATCTGTGATTTGTCCCTACAGTTGAAAGTCACACCATCCTCAGTTCTGGTAAGGCTTACAACCGGTCCGATCTTCTCGAGTTCAGTAATGTTCTGCGCCGCGATCGCGGTGACGGAAGCAAGTAGGCATGAAAGAATCGCAACAAGTCTTTTCATCTTAAGGATTCCCGAACGTTAACTTGGAGGCGGATTTGAATCAGGCTGTGAAAGCCAATCGCGCCGCGCCCAGCAAACCTGCGTCGTCGCCACATTCGGCCTGCACGATTCTTACTCGTCTCGCAGGCAGCGGAAATGCGCGCTCGATCACCTGCTGTTGCATATGCTTCTGAAACAGTTCCCACCCGTTTGCCAGCCCACCGCCGATGACGATCATTTCCGGGTTAAGCACATTAATCAGCGTTGCCAGGCCGATGCCGAGGTAAACTCCCATGCGACGGAAGACCTCGAGAGCAAGCTCATCACCTTGCATGCCCGCTTCATATACCTTGACCGATGAAAGATCTTCGCTCATGTGCAGCAAAGAATGTGGGTAGCGCGGTCGAGCTTCCCTTGTCATGCGAACGATCGCCGTCGCCGACGCGTAAACCTCGAGACAACCGCGGCTACCGCAAGTGCAGGGGACACCCGCGAATGGATCAACGCCAATGTGTCCCACTTCTGCGGCTGAACCATCCACACCACGCCACAACTTTCCATCGAGAATGATTCCCCCACCGACCCCTGTGCCCAATGTCACGCAGATAATCGTCCGGCAGCCGCGCGCCGCGCCGCGCCACATCTCCCCAAGCGCTGCGGCGTTTGCATCATTCTCGAGAAATGTTGGCCACTTCAATTCGCTTTTGAGCGCTGCCGCCAAACGAAAGCCATCAAGAGAGGGGACGTTCGGAGCTTTGATCACGACACCTTCGGCGGTATTCACAGTGCCCGGGACCACAATTGAGACTGCGCGAATGGGTCTGTCTGCGGTTCCACTTTCTCGCTGGCACTCGAGTGCCGCCTCCACCAGCGCGTGAACTATATCGTCCGGTTTTTCCGCCTGGGGGGTGGGCTGCTTAAAGCGACAGCTAATCCTTCCCTCGCAATCGACAGCAGCGGCCCGCAGATGCGTCCCGCCCAGATCTGCCGCAAAGACCAGGGATGATTCAGTAGTTTTGTTCCGACCTTTCAAACCGATCATCACTTTCGACTCTTGACGTAGCGAGCAACCACGACCTCAGGCGTCTCGGTATTACGTCCTTTTTGCAGGTTAACTGCAAGCCTGATGAACTGGGCCATAGACCAGGCAAGCGGAGTCGCCGAGCCTGTACCCGATCCAAATCTCAACTCCGGACGAGGACTGGACTGCTTATCCCATATCTGTTCGGGAAGCATCAGCCCGTCATTAGCGAATGCCATCATCGCATCCAGATATCTCTGTGCAAGTTTGCGGTTGCCCCGCGCCAACTCATATTGACCCCGTTCGCCGGTAAGTAGTACCCAGAGCCGGCCAGCGCCGTTCTGCCCATCGTAAGGACCACCGTCAGGGCGCTCACCATAGGCGTCGTGATTATATCGGTACCAGGCCGGTCCTTTCGGTGTCTCTATCTTAATCAACTTATCCACAATCTTCAGCGAGTTTTCGATCAAGATGTCATCGGGAGATCTGACTCCAAGTCTCACTAACTCGAGAAACCCCGCATCCACAATTTCACGCTCGTCGTAAGTTCCCCCACCGCTGTTAATCTCGATCTTCGCTCCAGCATCCGGTGCGCCCGCTGCGGTAATGCGTAGATAGTACTTCTCTCTATCATGCGGGCCAGCGCCGGTCACGGTCCAGCGCTCGAGGTTCTGCTCCCATTCATCTGCTTTATGCAGGTATAAGCCGGCAGAGCCCCGGTCCCCATTTTGTTCCGCGATGCTTGCCGCACAAACCAACGCGGCTATCTGCGCCGCAATTGAAGCCGGGGAAAAGCCCGATTCCTCCTCCCAACGCTCCTGTTCCGTGGCTGGTCCACGACGCACAATAAAGTCCGCAGCGGGCTTGATCTGCTTTTGCCAGGTAGCTCGATTGCGCCGGCCCAACTGCTGGGCCAGGAGGATCGGAAATGCGACCTGGTCCATCTGAAGCCCGTTGCCGATCGGGCGACCATCAACCCATGAGTTCTGCGGAAAACTGCCATCGGAGCGTTGTTGCACTCGGAACAGATAGTCAAGCGCGCGATTGGCGGAAGCCCGATCGCCCATGGCCAGAAAGGCAGTGGCAACCTGATATAAATCTCGAGTCCAGACCGCATGATAGCCGCTTACGGTCGCCTCGTTTGCGTTTGGTCCACCCCCCCAGGGCGTCGACGGTGAGGCGCTCATAGCGCCGCGATAGGTTTTGTCTTCGAGCGCCTTCAGTACCATGGCCGCCATGTTGAACTGCTTTTGATACTTCGGCTCGACCTGTTCGAGCGATCCGAGATAGGAATGCCACCCGGCCTCATATGCACGCTGCACGTTAAGAAAGCCGGTGGCGAGCGAGGATTGCGCCAGAGCCAGGGCTTCACCGGCGCTCTTCCCAAAGCTCAATGCGATCGTGAATGCGCGTGGCTCGCGGATGCGAGCGACTTGGACCACGTTTCCCGCCATCGCCCTTGCATAGTGGTTGACGATCTCCCCGGTCTGCTTGAGCTGCGTCAAACCGTCGTTGACGCCAAGAAAGCCATTTGTAGCCTCCTCTAATCCCGTGCTTGCGACCAACGCCGACGCTTTGTCCCCGTCCACAGCAAAGAGCGCTCGATGATCTGACCAGGCTGTATCATGTCGGCCGCTGTTATTTAGCGAGGGATCATAATAAAGATAGAGACGGCAAGACGAACTGTTGCGACTCGAGAACGTGACCTTGATGAGCAGGGTCGCGCGGGCGGGATCGACTGTGTAGTTCTTACTGATGGTGTAATCGCCATTGCGTGACGTGTTGACCTGGCGAAATGACAGTGCCCGGGGATTAAGCACCTCGAGCCTGTGGTCCATGTGTTCGCTTTCCGTCTCGACGCCATTCTCGCTAACGACGATGAATTGGAACTGCTGGACGTTCGGCATGTCGAGGGTCGGATAAAAAACCTCGGTTAGTACGCCACTGGCTAGCGTAAACCAGATCCTTGAATTCGTGGTGTTAGCGGTGCCGAATCCATTCTTTGCGGCGGTGGGCCAATGCGCATCCAACCCGGGAGCTCCGGGTGCCTGCTGGTTCGTTGTCTGAGCAAACAAAGCGCCGGGGGGAAGAGCCAGGCAAGTAAGAAGAAAAATCAGTCCAAGCATACTATTCGACCGGGCTTAGTTAAAGGGACCGCAGGCCCCGGAAAGAAAAAGAGGCGAGTCTAACCGAGAAAATATTTACCCTACTACATCTCTGTAGTTGATGCGAGCAATCCTTCGTGTTCTTGCAAGGGCGAGATTATGCAGAAGACTGATGCCTGAAGCAAACGTTTACAGTATCTTACTTCCGCGCGACAGCGTAACACCTTTAATCAACGCCGCGTCAGCCGCGCTTGCGTCCTGCCATATCAAGCCCCACCGCCGCCACCAGGATCGACGACTTCGGGGCCACAGCAGAGGCCGGCATTTGCCGCGGACTGCCATCGTCCCGTATTATTGCCTCGACGCTTGGACAACATTCACGATTAATGGGCGCCCTCGGTCTTTTGGCAAACAAGTTTGCGTCTTTTTCGATCACTTAAGCGCCCCCACTCTTCCCAGCGTTTTGTTTGCCTCCATGCCCCCCCCAACCTTGGGCTAACAACCGAATCCCCCCAAACTTTGAACGGAGTACGCCGCAAATGGTGAGTTTAAGCATTTTGTCTACTTTCTAACTGGAAGAAGAATGCCTTCAACTCAAGAAGTTAGTTTCGAAGCCCCCTTTGCTTAGTCCTGAACAAAGTACAACGAGCTGCGAATTCTACGGAGGTAAGCGATGTATCGCATGATTTCTACTTCACTACGCGCTGTTTTGTGTGGAACTTTTTTACTCCTGATAGCCACCAGCGTGAACGCGCAGTTCAACGCCGCGGTCCAAGGTTCGGTCAAAGATTCGACCGGTGCCCTGGTCCCCGAAACGGTTGTGACTCTAACTAACCGGGGGACCAATCAGACGCGACAAACTACCGCCAGTGGCGAGGGGTTCTATCGCTTCTCTTCCCTGCCCCCCGGCGAATACTCGCTGCAAGCTGAGAAGACCGGGTTTGATCCCGTGACAATGAATATTACTGTTCGCGCAGAATCAATCCAGGGATTTGATATTGTTCTTAGCCCCACTGGCCTTGCTGAAACCGTTACAATTACAGAAAGCGCCGAACAGCTACTGCAAACTGAGAACGCAAGTGTTGATCGTGCGATAACGTCAGAAGAAGTGCTCCGCTTGCCACAGTTCGGCAGAGATCCTTACGAATTGGCTCGTCTAACCCCGGGTGTGTTCGGCAGCGGGGCGCGTAGCGGCAGCGGCGGCTCCGTTCGGTTGCCAAATACGAGTGGGCCAGGAGGCTCCAATCTTTCGATTTTCCAAACTGAGAATCAAGTACCAATAACCGCCAACGGACAACGACTTTCGGCTAACAGTTTTCAGGTTGATGGCGTGAGCGTTAACAGCCAGACATGGGGCGGCGCGGCTGTAATCACGCCAAGCCAGGAGTCAGTCAAGGAAGTGCGGGTATCTTCAAGCACCTATTCAGCCGAGGACGGGCGCAACTCGGGCGCGCAGATCAAGGTTGTAACCCAAAATGGGACCAACAATTTTCATGGCAGTGCTTTCTTCAAGTATAACGACCCCGGCCTGAATTCTTTCAATAAGGCGCCGATCACGCCAATCAGAGTTGAAAACAAGTTTCGTCAATTTGGGGGCAGTGTCGGAGGCCCGATTGTTCGCGATCGACTCTTCTTCTTTTTTGCATACGAGGGCCTGCGCAACAGGACCAACACTCCTTTTAGAGCCTGGGTCGAAACCCCCGAGTATCGTCAACTGATCCGGGCAACTCGGCCAAACAGCATAGCTGCCAGAGTACTTGGCGCCAGCGGCATCGAGCCTCGAATCATTCAATTGATCCCGGCAGATTGCGCCTTCGCTAATATTGGCCCAGGAGATTGTCAGCCAGCGGGAAATGGGCTCGATATCGGTTCGCCCACCGGCGCAGTAGGGCAATATGTGCCATTTAGTGCTTTCGGCGGCGGGGGCTTTGATAACATTCCGGATATTCAGCTCGCGCTGCTCGAGAATCCTACTAACTTTCGTGGGCATCAGTTTCATACCCGGGTCGATTACCACATTAGCGATCGGGATAATGTGGCGATCACAACGATCTTTGTCCCCACCCGTTCACTGGGTAGTGACGCCGGCGGGCAGAGCCGCCCCATGGCCGATCTCCTTTCGGAAAGATTAAATTGGAACGCCGCCGTTATCTACAATCGGATCATCAGTCCCACCACCCTCAACGAAGCGCGCTTCAACATCACTCGATGGGGCTTTGACGAAGTGGCTTCAAATCCTAATGTCGACTTCGGTATTCCTCGCATTGAAATAGAGGGATTGCCGTTCGATCGCTTCCGTTTCGGTGCAGCCCGTAGTGAGGGCACGCCCGGAATCTTTAAAGAAACAGCCCTCGACTTCCGTAACACGTTGACCAGGGTGGTTGGCAACCACGCTCTCAAGTTCGGCGTTGAGCTGCGCCGCGAGTTGAATGATAACGGTCTCGTAGGCGGTGCTCGGCCCCTTTACTCGTTTGTTCGTCTTTGGAATTTCGCGAATGATACACCCATCTTCGAGTCAATCAATCGCGACCCTTCCACGGGAGAGACGGCCGCGAGTCAGCGGAAAATGCGCACAGGCAACTACGGCTTTTTTGTGCAGGACGATTGGAAGTTTCGCCCTAACCTTACTCTTAATCTCGGTCTGAGATATGAGATTTTCTCACCCATTAAAGCCAAAGATGGTCAATTGGGTAACCTGGTGCTCGGGCCAAACGGGCTTGTTGATGCCCGAGTCGAATTAGTTGACAAGATTCACAAAACTGACAAAAACAACTTCGGACCGCAACTAGGGTTTGCCTGGTCTCCCACAAGGTTTGAAGACAGAATGGTGCTACGCGGCGGTTTTGGCATCGGGTACAACCGCCTGCCGAATGCACTACTGCTGAACACCCGCGCCAACCCACCTTTCTTCGCGCGCTTCAACATCTGTTGCGGTACTGCCGGTGCGGCAGACGGCTTTGGTGCACCGTTCGTCGATGGTCAGATCCTTTACTCATTGGGCAGCGATACTTCACCGTTAAGTTACCCGGCTAATCCGGTGTTAGGTCAGGGTATCGATCCAGCAACCGGGGCGCCGCGCGCGGGTGCTGTAGAGATCTATGGCACCTTGCCGGACCAACCAAACGCCTATGTCTATCGATATTCGTTGGAAGGCCAGTACGAACTACCAGCTAAACTTACCGCAACTGTCGGCTATCAGGGGAGCACCGGACATAAGCTCGTTCGGATCGTCAACCAGAACTTCATTAATCAGCAGATCAATCCTGCGTTCTTCGCTGTTTACTTTGCAACTCCCGATGTCAATACGAGCTATAACGCGCTGAACACCCGGCTGGCCCGCCGTTTCGCGGACGGCTTTCAGGTCGACGCAATCTACCGCTGGTCAAAGAGCATTGACACGGTGTCGTATGATGCGCCGACCCACCTGACCAACCAAACTTATCCTTTGGACAATAGCACCGAGCGCGGTCCCTCAGACTATGACGTAAAGCATTACTTCGTACTCTCGGGTCTCTGGGATCTGCCGATCTTCAGAACGCGAAATGACCTGACGGGTAAGCTGTTGGGTGGCTGGCAATTGAACGGTATCCTGACTGCCCACACTGGCTTTCCCTGGACACCAAAGCTGGACGCTAACTTCCGCCTTCCTAACGGTAACTTCTTTGGACCAATCCGCCCAATCGCCTACTTCGGTGGCGCGCTTGAGGATACATCTAACGAGGCCTTCCTGCGCCCGAACGGAAACTTTCCTGGTGGGGGCGCCCAGTTCTTTTCAACGCAGACGATAGTCGATCCGGTCCTCAATGCTCCGACTTATTTGTTGAACCCCCCGGGGATCGGTCGCAATGTCTTTCGCGGTCCTCGCTACCGAAACTTTGATCTCAGTCTGATCAAACGGTTCAGGATGGGTTCATTTCTAAAATTGAGCGAGGCTGCGGGACTAGACCTGCGGGTAAACTTCTTCAATATCTTTAATATTCAGAACCTCGCTCCTTTTAACTCAGACAACTCGAGCACTTTCGTCAATCGGACGCAGTTTGGTAGAGCAACCGATGCGCTGTCGGGGCGGGTGATCGAGTTGCAGGCGCGGTTTAACTTCTAACTAAGGCTTCGGTCGACCCTCGACATCTTCGCCGGGGTCGACAAGTCCCTGTTTTTTCCGGTCTTCATCGAGTTGCCGGAAGAGGGCCAATTCACGATTCGCCTCGTCATGTTGCTTGAGGCGTGAGAGCACTAGAAACAGCTTGTAGCGGACATCCGGATTGCGGCTGTTGAGCGCTGCGGCGCGCCGCAGCACCGCCAGTGAGTCAACGTAACGACGCGTTCTCAGAAGCAGGCTGCCCAAATCGTGATAAGCGTTAAAGTGTTTATCGTTGAGGGAGATGGCTCTTCGCAGTAACTCCTCACTCTCAACGTTCTCGCCCTGGTCGCTTAGGATGGCTCCAAGAAGTGCAAGCGCGTCAGCATCATTCGGTCGCCGCACAAGTGCCTTGCGTAGAGCCGCTCGAGCCAAAACGTAATTGCCGGTGCCGCGGGCTGCGAGACCTATAAAGTAGTCGATCTCAGCCAACTCCGGAAACAGTTGCGCGGCTCGCTGAAAGGTTTCAAGCGCACGCCCAAATTCGCCGCCAAGGATATAGACCCCACCGAGGCGGATGTGGTGAACCGGCTGCGAGGGATCCTGCTGCTGCGCGCGCACGTAGAAGTCTCTCGCAGCCGGGATGTGCCCGTGTTTCCTCAGAAGTTCCCCGAGCATGAAATTGGCTGCTGCGTAATCTGGTCGTAACTGGACAGCCCTTTCCCAGAACTGCCCGGCGGCTTCGTCCTGACTGCTGGCATAGGAGATCAAACCGCGATAGTAAAATGGTTCAGCTTTTGTTGGAGCCAGCGCTGCCGCAGATTCCAGGACTTCAGCGGCTCGCTCGAGACGGTTGAGGTTGTAAAGCGACACTCCTAGCTGATAAAGAATGTCGTAACTACCCGGCTGCTGCTCGTTGGCGCGTGTAAGCAGAATCGAAGCGCGTTCGTAATTGCGAAGCCGGGCATGAACCAGACCCAGATTGAGGGTCGCCTGAGGGTGATCGGGAGCCACCTTCAACACCGAGTCCAAGGTTCTTATCGCTTCTTCGTAACGGTTGCTGCGCGCGAGCAGGACCCCAAGATTTGCCAGGGGTGAAATGGCCTGAGGGCGAAGACGGAGTGCAGTACGATAAGATTGTTCCGCTTCCGAGAGTTTCCCCCGTTGATCCAGAATGATACCGAGCAGGTTATGCGCGTCGGAATTCTTTGGCTCGGACTCGAGGGCGCGACGAATAAGTGGCTCCGCGACATCAAGCTTGCCGGCCTTAAGGTTCAGCGCTGCCTCTTGTAGCAATTTCGCTGCCTCATCGGATTGCTGCGCACACAGCCCAGCCAGTAGCTTTGTATTCAGGCAGTTTAACGGGGCTGCTACCGCAGGTGTTTGGCAGAATTCAACGAGGGGAAGGAGCACCAATGCTGAAAGCCCGCAAAAAAACCACTTCTCGAAGCCTGCGAGTAGATTTCTGATTCTCATCGGTCCGAGTTCCGATCGAAGAGTGAAGTTGGGTTGCTCTGACGCATCAGAAGTTGCACTTTTTGAGGGCTGCGCCACTTAATATACTAGAAACCTATTTACTTTCAACCAGATGAACGGCCAATGGCTTTGCTTTAGCTAGTGGGCGCTAAAGACACTTAGATTAACTTAAACAGATGCGGTCACAATTCTCCAATGCGTCGTTTGTGGCGTGTCTTGCAATCGCATCACTGATGCAAGGTTGCCAGCGTAACCCCGCGAGTTCAACTGTGCTAAGAGATGGGCCTCCCGTCGATGCCGGTTCAATGGTGTTCATCGAGGGAGGCTCTTTCGCGATGGGCGCCTCTGATGGAATGCCGTACGAAGCTCCCGTCCATCAGGTCACGGTAAAGTCCTTCTGGATGGATACTCATGAAGTCACGGTGGCGAACTTTTCCCGGTTCGTAACCGCCACCGGTTACGTGACTGAAGCCGAGCAGTTTGGTTGGTCTCTCGTCTTCAATGTCGAGCACGGCGCCTGGCAGAAAGTCGACGGCGCAAACTGGCGTCACCCCGATGGTCCAGGATCACAGGTAGCGCCGAACGAGCCCGTAACTCAGGTCTCCTGGAACGATGCCAATGCGTATGCGCGTTTTGCGGGCAAACGACTTCCCACCGAGGCCGAGTGGGAATATGCCGCGCGCGGCGGACTCGTTGGCAAAACATACTCGTGGGGAGAGGATCTGCGACCGGAAGGCAAACCGGTTGCGAACTGGTGGCAGGGACATTTCCCGACACGCAACACCGGCGAAGATGGGTTTCGTGGTCGCGCGCCGGTGGGAAGTTTTGCGCCAAATGGCTACGGTCTTTTCGACATGGCCGGCAATGTCTGGGAGTGGTGTAGTGATTGGTTCGCTCCTGACACCTATACCATCCGGGAAGCAGTTGCCGAGGATCCTCTTGGCCCAAAGGACGGCAAGGAGCGAGTGATCCGCGGCGGTTCGTGGATGTGCAGTGAGAACTTCTGTTCGAACTATCGTGTTGCCGCTCGTAGTCATGCCACTCCTGATAGCGGTCTGAACAATCTGGGCTTTCGCTGCGTCCGGTAACCCTTTTGGTGGGCGCCGGCCCGGCGGCGCTTTGGTCTTAATTGTACTCGCGCGGGCACCGCAAACCGAAAGCGCCGCCGGGCCGGCGC